>BAXE01000022.1 GCA_001310415.1 Enterovibrio sp. JCM 19048
AGGCCTCCGCATTTGCGGAGGCTTTTTCTTACAGCGTCAGTAAAACTTACTTGCTGCCGCGGCTTGCGCGTTTACGATCAGTTTCCGTCAGCAGTTTCTTACGGATACGGATGCTTTCTGGGGTTACTTCTACCAGTTCGTCGTCATCGATGAATTCCAGCGCCTGCTCAAGGGTGTACTTGATTGGCGTGGTCAGCACCTGCGCGTCATCAGTACCTGATGCGCGAACGTTGGTCAGTTGCTTACCTTTCAGGGCGTTTACAGTCAGGTCGTTGTCACGGCTGTGGATACCGATAACCATACCTTCGTACACTTCAACACCGTGACCGATGAACAGACGACCGCGCTCCTGCAGGTTGAACAGGGCGTTAGTCAGGGCTTTACCGGTTGCGTTCGCAATCAGGACACCGTTGTTACGCTGACCGATGTTACCGCCTTTGTGTGGGCCGTAGTGGTCAAACGTGTGGTACATCAGGCCTGAACCTGAAGTCAGGGTCATGAACTCAGTCTGGAAGCCGATCAGCCACGAGATGGCATGATGAAGTCCATACGAACACGGCCTTTACCGTCTGGAGACATGTCGCGCAGTTCACCTTTACGCAGACCGATTTTCTCCATGATGCCGCCCTGGTGCTCTTCCTGCACGTCGATGGTCACGGTTTCAAACGGTTCCATCAGCTGACCGTTCTCTTCCTTGATGATTACTTCAGGACGAGATACAGCTAGCTCGAAGCCTTCACGACGCATGTTTTCGATCAGGATAGACAGGTGCAGTTCACCACGGCCTGAAACGCGGAATTTATCCGGGTCTTCAGTTTCTTCAACGCGCAGTGCAACGTTGTGTACCAGCTCTTTCTGCAGACGCTCAAGGATGTTACGTGAAGTAACGTACTTACCTTCTTTACCTGCAAACGGAGAGGTGTTCACCTGGAAGGTCATGGTTACGGTTGGTTCGTCAACTGACAGCGCTGGCAGCGCTTCAACGCAGTTACATCACAGATGGTGTCAGAGATTTTCAGCTCACCCAGACCTGTGATTGCAACGATGTCACCTGCCGCTGCAGAGTCAACGTCGTGACGCTCCAGACCCAGGTAACCCAGTACCGTACCTACTTTACCGTTACGGGTTTTGCCGTCAGCGCCAACGATAGTCACTTGTTGGTTAGGCTTAACAGAACCACGGGTTACACGGCCAACACCGATAACACCTACGTAAGAGCTGTAATCCAGCTGAGAGATCTGCATTTGCAGAGAGCCGTTAACATCAACTTCTGGTGCAGATACGTTGTCAACGATCGCCTGGAACAGTGGTTCCATGTTGTCGCCAGTCTCGCCTTCTTCCAGTGTCGCCCAGCCGTTCAGTGCTGATGCGTAAACCACTTGGAAGTCCAGCTGCTCGTCGGTCGCACCCAGGTTGTCAAACAGGTCAAATACTTGATCCATAACCCAGTCAGGACGCGCACCAGGGCGGTCGATTTTGTTGATAACAACGATTGGCTTCAAGCCGTGTGCAAACGCTTTTTGCGTTACGAAACGGGTTTGAGGCATTGGGCCGTCAACCGCGTCAACGATCAGCAGAACAGAGTCAACCATTGACATGATACGCTCTACTTCACCACCGAAGTCTGCGTGTCCCGGGGTGTCAACGATGTTGATGCGGTAATCATTCCAGTTGATAGCGGTGTTTTTCGCCAGAATGGTAATGCCACGCTCTTTCTCGATGTCGTTCGAGTCCATGACGCGTTCTTCGTGCTCGCCACGGGTTTCCAGGGTGCCAGACTGCTGAAGCAGTTTGTCAACCAGGGTAGTTTTGCCGTGGTCAACGTGCGCGATGATCGCGATATTTCTCAGTTTATCTATCTGTACAGTAGACATGGGTTCTCTTTCACTCAAAAAAGATGTGTCGCCAAAAGCCATCAGCCCTTTCAGACTGAAAGCGCTCACCGCCACTTGATTAAAAAAACGGCCGTAATTTACCAGATTTTTATTGAAAACCCACGAAATATGTGACTCAGGATCAATTTATATTTCGCAGGGATTGATAATGGAGGGCAATTTCGCCGCTTCGCACTTTCCTCAACCCGTTGATTTGCCCTGACAGTGGGCGAATCCTGCGCCACAAACGGGCAAGGAAAACACCAAAATATAGCAGCAAAATATTTTTGGTGGTCACAACGGCCAACCGCACTCTTTCGATCCAAGTCACAGCTCAGAGATTGTCTTCACGCCGAGTGATTTCTGCCGTTGACAACAACCTTCAACCACTGCTGAATGAATTGATTGGCACGCAATCCTTCCATTGCACCATGTTGGTGCGGACGCGCACCAAGATTGATCGAAAGATCACAAAAATCAGCGTCATCATCACCTAAATACAGGGAATGACTGGGATTTAAAACTTGGCACACTTTTCGCTTTAGTGGAGCCAGACCCACTTTTTGGTGGAGCGCACGACGCCACTTCGCCAAGTTAGAGAACAATGACACCGGAGGTTTATTCACATGTCAGTAGAAAACGTACTCGCCTTAATCCAAGAGCACGAAGTTAAGTTTGTTGACCTGCGCTTCACCGATACCAAAGGTAAAGAGCAGCATATTTCTATCCCAGCGCACCAAATCGACGCGGACTTCTTTGAAGACGGCAAGATGTTCGATGGTTCGTCTGTAGCAGGTTGGAAAGGTATTAACGAGTCAGACATGGTGATGATGCCTGACGCATCTTCTGCGGTTCTCGACCCATTCACTGAAGATGCGACCCTGAACATCCGCTGTGACATCCTTGAGCCAGCAACCATGCAAGGTTACGACCGTGACCCACGCTCAATCGCAAAACGCGCTGAAGACTACATGCGCTCTACCGGCATTGCAGACACCGTTCTGATTGGTCCAGAGCCAGAATTCTTCCTGTTCGACGACGTGAAGTTCTCGACTGACATGTCAGGTTCTTTCTTCAAGATCGATGACGTGGAAGCAGCATGGAACACAGGTTCTGATTACGAAGGCGGTAACAAAGGTCACCGTCCTGGCGTGAAAGGCGGTTACTTCCCGGTAGCACCGGTTGATTCATCACAAGACATCCGTTCAGCAATGTGTCTGGTTATGGAAGAGATGGGTCTGGTTGTAGAAGCGCACCACCACGAAGTAGCAACGGCTGGTCAAAACGAAATCGCAACCCGTTTCAACACCCTGACCACCAAAGCGGACGAAATCCAAATCTACAAGTACGTTGTTCACAACGTGGCTCACGCGTTCGGTAAGACAGCGACTTTCATGCCTAAACCACTGGTTGGTGACAACGGCTCAGGTATGCACGTTCACCAGTCTCTGGCGAAAGACGGCGTTAACCTGTTTGCAGGCGACAAGTACGGCGGCCTGTCTGAGACAGCACTGTACTACATCGGCGGTATCATCAAGCACGCACGTGCGATCAACGCCTTTGCTAACCCATCAACCAACTCTTACAAGCGTCTGGTACCTCACTTCGAAGCACCAGTTATGCTGGCATACTCTGCACGTAACCGTTCAGCGTCTATCCGTATCCCAGTGGTACCAAGCCCGAAAGCACGCCGTATCGAAGTTCGCTTCGGCGATCCAGCAGCGAACCCATACCTGGCGTTTGCAGCCATGCTGATGGCAGGTCTTGACGGTATCAAGAACAAGATCCACCCTGGCGATGCGATGGATAAAGACCTGTATGACCTGCCAGCAGAAGAAGCAGCAGAGATTCCAAAAGTAGCAGAATCGCTGAAACAAGCACTGGAGTGCCTGAGCGATGACCGCGAATTCCTGACTGCAGGCGGCGTATTCTCTGACGATTTCATCGATTCTTACATCGCTCTGAAATCTCTGGATGTAGAGCGCGTAAACGTTGCCGTTCACCCACTGGAATTTGAACTGTACTACTCAGTGTAATTCACGAAATAACACTAAAAATCAATGGGCTCGCTCACAGGCGAGCCCTTTTTTTGTTGTCTGTATTTTCGCCGGGCGCAGAATGGTTCCGTTGGCACTCACGCCGGAAACCACAAGGAATTTTCCATGCTCCGCTCGACAATCCTTACCCTGCTCCTTTTTGGTGCGCTGACGCAAGTCGCTGGCGCCGGAGAGTATTACCGCTGGGTTGATGAGAAAGGCACGCTCCATTTCAGTGACACCCCACCGGATGTCAGCCTCGAAATTGAAGTCACCATCGACCCCCTGAAATTACCCGGACAGCCGGAAAACCAATTGATGCCGGACTCCCCGGACACACCGCCATCGCCCCTGTCCCCACCCAAACCTGCGCTTGCAAGCACCATCAAACTCCTTTCCCCCACTGATGATGCTACTCTGCGCAATAATCAGGGCGATATCACCTTGAAAATCGCGACGGATCTGCCGCTGGGTAAAGACCAGTCTGTCAGGGCAGTGATTGACGGTAAAGCACAGGCCGCCAAAAAGTCATCCTCCCTGTCTCTCAGCAACGTCGACCGTGGCAGCCACACCATAAAGGTGCAACTGCTACAAAATGGCAAGGTAATTGCAACATCCCATTCAATCACTGTGTTCTTGCACCGGGCAATCCAACACAAAGCCCCGCCCGCTGGGAAACCAACCCCGCTTTAACACAGCCTGAGGCATAAAGGGCGCACGCCGCGAAGAAATCCTCCCGCCGACGCTGCGCCAACATGCACGATAAGGTAAACTTCAATGCACCACTATGGTGCAAACAATAGGAAGCTGATGTGGCCTCGTTGACTGAAACCGTCATGGATAACCTGATCACCGCCGTTCTGGTCCTCGACCAAGAGTTGATGGTGACTTACGCCAACCCGGCAGCAGAGCAACTGTTCTGCCTCAGCGAACGCCGCTTGCGGGAACACCCTCTCACCGAACTGGTGCAACACTGCTCGGTCGATCTGGAACTGGTAAAAGCCACCCTCGACAGCGGACAAAGCCTGACAGACAGCGATGTCACCCTGGTGGTTGATGGCAATCAGCGTAAGGTTGAGTTGAGCGCCAGCCACTGATGTGGCGCGAAGCCCCTCCATGTTGTTTGAACTCAAAGCCATTGGTCACCAGCAACAGATCAGCGTGAGCTTCAGCAACAAGCGCAGCAGCAGGCGGCAAAAGAGTTGGTTCGCGGTCTGGCCCACGAGATTAAAAACCCACTGGGTGGACTGCGCGGTGCGGCGCAGCTTCTGGAAAAGATGTTGCCCGACCCAAGTCTGGGTGAATATACCCGCATCATCATTGAACAGGCCGATCGCCTGCGCAACCTGGTAGACCGCCTGTTGGGGCCACAGAAGCCGGGGCACCGCCAGCAGGAAAATATTCATGTGGTGATCGAGAAAGTGCGCCAGTTGGTGGAGCTTGGCTACCATGTGCACGTAACACGTGATTACGACCCGAGCCTGCCGGATATCGAGATGGATCCGGAGCAGATGGAGCAGGCTATCCTCAACGTGGTTAACAATGCCGCCCAGATTCTGGCGGACACACCCAACCCGGAAATTACCCTGCGTACCCGCACCGAACACCAGGTGGTAATCAACGGGAAACGTCACCGCCTTGCCGCACGTATTGATGTGATTGATAACGGACCGGGCATTGCGCCAGAGCTTCAGGACACCCTGTTCTACCCCATGGTATCCGGCCGGGCAGGTGGCACCGGGCTTGGACTTTCTATCACCCGGAACCTTATCGACCAGCACCAGGGTAAAGTGCTGGTCAACAGCTGGCCGGGCAGCACCACATTCACCATTTTGCTACCCATCCGACGCTAAGGGGAGACTATGAGCAAAGGACTTATCTGGGTCGTTGATGACGACAGCTCAATCCGCTGGGTGCTCGAGCGAACACTTGGCGCTGCCGGGCTGGCGTGCGAAACCTTTGCCGACGCCGACAGCGTGCTCGATGCACTGCACCGCGAAGTACCGGACGTCCTGGTGTCCGATATCCGTATGCCGGGCACAGATGGCTTTGCCCTGCTAAACCGCCTGCAGTCGGAATACCCGACCTTGCCGGTGATCATCATGACCGCGCACTCCGATTTGGATGCCGCGGTCAGCGCCTACCAGAAAGGGGCATTTGAATACCTGCCAAAGCCGTTTGATATCGATGAAGCTGTGGCATTAGTAGAGCGCGCCGTGGCGCACAGCCAGGAACAAAAGCGCCAGCGAGTGCCGAAAGAAACCGTGGAGCGTGCGCCGGAAATTATCGGTGAAGCGCCCTCCATGCAGGAGGTCTTCCGCGCTATCGGCCGCCTTTCCCGCTCCTCAATTTCCGTGCTGATCAATGGGGAATCAGGAACAGGTAAAGAGCTGGTTGCCCACGCCCTGCACCGCCACAGCCCACGTGCGACCAATTCCTTTATCGCCCTCAATATGGCGGCGATCCCCAAAGACCTGATTGAATCTGAACTGTTTGGTCACGAAAAAGGCGCGTTTACCGGTGCCAACAGTGTCCGTCAGGGCCGCTTCGAACAGGCCAACGGCGGCACCCTGTTTCTGGATGAAATCGGTGACATGCCACTGGATATCCAAACCCGCCTGCTTCGGGTACTGGCGGATGGCCAGTTCTACCGTGTCGGCGGTCACCAGGCGATCAAGGTGGATGTCCGCATCATCGCAGCAACCCACCAGAACCTCGAAAAACTGGTGGCTGACGGCAGCTTCCGGGAAGATTTATTCCACCGCCTGAATGTGATCCGTGTGCACCTGCCGCCGCTGCGTGAACGCCGCCAGGATATCGGCCAGCTCGCCAAACATTTTCTCAAGCGCGCGTCGGATGAACTCGACATTGAAGTGAAATCCCTACACCCGACCACGCTCGATTTAATGGCCAGCCTCTCCTGGCCGGGCAACGTACGACAACTGGAAAATACCTGTCGCTGGCTGACAGTGATGGCCAGCGGCAAAGAAGTGCTGCCGGAAGATTTACCGCCGGAGCTGATGCAGCCGGAATCACTGGAAAATGACGGCGACAGTGACAGCTGGCAACAGGCGCTGTCCCAATGGGCACGGTTATCACTGGACAAAGGTGACGACAACCTGCTGCGCGAAGCGCTGCCGGAGTTTGAGCGCATCCTATTGCGCGAGGCGTTGAACCACACCCGTGGCCATAAACAGGAAGCGGCGAAACTGCTCGGCTGGGGACGCAACACCCTCACCCGAAAACTTAAAGAGCTGCAAATGCCGTGATAACGCCCAAAAGGTTCACGATTTAAACAAAAATGGTAAACAAACTTTTCAAAACCGCCTTTTTAGGCGGTTTCGCTTTTCTGCCCTGCTGACGACCTTGTCGATAGCCCTTATACTCACCAAAAGTTGATTTAAGGATATTCACATGATCGCAACCCACCTCCCTTTGACGGATCTGCACCGTCACCTTGATGGCAATATTCGTATTAGTACCATTCTGGATCTGGGTCAGAAATTTGGTATGGCGCTGCCGGCGACAACCATCGACGCACTGCGTCCATTCGTTCAGGTTATGTCTAACGAGCCGGATCTGGTTGGCTTCCTGACAAAGCTGGATTGGGGCGTCGCGGTTCTGGGCGATCTGGATGCGGTTCGCCGCGTCGCGTATGAAAACGTGGAAGATGCGCTTAATGCGCGCATTGATTACGCTGAACTGCGTTTCTCCCCTTACTACATGGCAATGAAACACCAGCTGCCGGTACAAGGTGTGGTGGAAGCGTGATTGATGGTGTGCAGGCGGGCAGCCGCGACTTTGGCGTGAAAACCAACCTGATTGGCATCATGAGCCGCACCTTTGGCACTGACGCCTGTATGCAGGAACTCGATGCCCTGCTGGCACTG
This sequence comes from Enterovibrio sp. JCM 19048, assembly GCA_001310415.1. GTDB lineage: Bacteria > Pseudomonadota > Gammaproteobacteria > Enterobacterales > Vibrionaceae > Enterovibrio > Enterovibrio paralichthyis. The sequence continues at coordinate 7,801 of BAXE01000022.1, forward strand.
AAGCAACACCTGGTGGCCATCGATTTAGCCGGCGACGAACTGGGCCAACCGGGCCATCAGTCAATGATCACTTCGCCAAGGTGCGTAAAGCAGATCTGAATGTCACGGTACACGCCGGTGAAGCGGCTGGCGCACAAAGCATGTGGCAGGCGATCAATGAACTGGGCGCAACCCGTATTGGCCATGGCGTGAAAGCGATTGAAGACCCTGCGCTGATGGAATATCTCGCCAAGCACCGCATCGGTATTGAGTCCTGCCTGACCTCCAACGTGCAAACCAGCACGGTTGAATCGCTGGCTACCCACCCGGTGAAACAGTTCCTGGCTGAGGGGATTCTGGCAACCCTGAACACGGATGACCCGGCAGTATCGGGGATTGAACTGCCGCACGAGTACGAAGTGGCAGCGGCGGCTGCGGGTCTGACACAGGCACAGATCACCCAGCTTCAGCCAATGGCCTTGAGATTGCTTTCCTGTCCGAAAGTGAAAAGGCAGCGCTGAAAGCGAACGCAGCAGCACGCAACTGATCTCCCGCGCCGCGGTGAGAATGACCTTTTCAACACCGGCGATTGCCGGTGTTTTTTGTGCTCTGTTCGGCTACAATCGCGCCGCTTTAGTACATCAACCAACAACGCCGGATGAGACGTATCATGTTCGACGCACTGTTTACTGTGAATGAAATCGTTGCTGCGGGTCCAGGTCAACTGGCAGCGGCAGCGTTGGCCGTGGTGCTGGCGGTAGTCAGCATCGGCAGTGGCGCTTAACAGCCACAGGGAATACGCCAAGAAAAAGCCGCATTATGCGGCTTTTTCGTATTCGTCAGGTGCGCTTTTCGCGCTTAAATCACGCGGGAGAACTGCTGCTGACGGGCGCGGTCACGCAGGTAAGTATCAAAGCACATGCAGATGTTGCGGATCAGCAAGCGGCCTTTGAGGGTTACCTCGATGGTATCAGCGGTCACTTCCACCAGCTCATCGTCGATAAAACACTGCAGCAACTGCAGGTCTTCTTCGAAGTGCTGGTCAAACTCAACACCGAATTCTCGTTCAATTACACGCTTGTCCAGGGTGAAATTGCAAATCAGGGATTTGATCACTTCACGGCGCAGGATGTCGTCGCTATCCAGCATCACCCCTTTCCAAAGCGCATGGCGTTGTTCATCCACCTGATGGTAGTACTTTTTCAGCTCTTTCTGGTTTTGCGCATAGCAATCACCAATCATTGAAATCGCCGATACACCCAGCCCCAGCAAATCACAATCGCCCTGGGTGGTGTAACCCTGGAAATTACGGTGCAGTTTGCCTTCACGCTGTGCTACCGCCAGCTCATCGTCTGGCAGGGCAAAGTGATCCATCCCGATAAACTGATAACCGGCACCGGTCAGGGTATTGATGGTCTGCTCCAGCATTGCCAGTTTTTCTTTCGGCGACGGTAAGGTGTCTTCTTTAATTTTACGCTGCGCCGCAAACAGCTGTGGCAGGTGGGCGTAGTTAAACACCGACAGGCGTCCTGGCTGCATGGCAATCACCTGCTCCAGGGTCTGGGCAAAGGTCGCCTCATTCTGGTGCGGCAGGCCGTAAATCAAATCCAGGTTGGTTGAACGGAATCCCAGCTCTTTGGCGCGTACCACCATGGCTTTGATGAAAGCTTCATCCTGCTCACGGTTCACCGCTTTTTGCACGGTTTTATCGAAATCCTGAACACCGATGCTCAGGCGGTTGAAGCCCTCACTGCGCAGGTGGTCCAGCATATCCAGCTCAATCTCGCGCGGGTCAACTTCGATACTAATCTCGGCATCCGGCGACAGGCGGAACTCTTCACGCAGCAGGTTCATCAGGCGGGTAATTTGCGCCTTGGTCAGGAAAGTGGGTGTACCGCCACCCCAATGCAGCTGAGTGACATTGCGATCATGTAGCAGGTAAGCACGCTGGCGGATTTCCAGCTCCAGCGCATCCAGATACTGATCGGCTTTGTGAGCGTGGCGGGTGATCACCTTGTTGCAACCACAGTAGTAGCAAAGCGTGTGACAAATGGGATGTGCACATACAGCGACAGATTGCGCTCCGGGTATTGAGTACACGCCATATCAAATTCCGCGGCGGTGAAAACCTCGTGGAATTCCAATGCGGTTGGGTATGAGGTGTAGCGTGGCCCTGAGTAGTTGTACTTCTCAATCAGCGCCTGATCCCAGATGATTTGCTGCTTAGACATGTGTGGTTCCGCCAAAAAATGAACAACCGAACAGTGTTGTAACTGGCAATTTTGCCACACTCTTCGGTTGTTAATGAATTAATCCCGCCTGCGCGACGGGAAAACTGTTGCTCAGATCTTACCTTGACTGCACGCTCAGCTGGCCAGCGTGCGAACCGGCGTCATTTTTGCGCCGGTAAACGCCAGAATTTCTTCCAGTTCAGTGTGGATAGCCTGTTGCAGGCGCGACTCCGCTTTCATGCGTTCCATGTCGAAGCGCATACGGTCGCGTTTTTCGATCTGCTTGCGGGCATCACCACGCGGCATGTCTTTTACAACATCGTACAGTTCGTACAGTGCCGGAAAGCGGGTCGGAAAATCGACCGTTTGTCTCCCTGAAGGTGATCCATGATCATGTATAACCGAATGGCTGCTTCTGACAAATCGCACTGCTCTTGCAGGGTCGCCATCGCAATCACATCCACACTCTCAATGATTTTCAGGTTACGCTGCTTGATGCTTCATTCATCGCCTTTTCCTGCATTTTGGTCTGCTGACGCAATTTCGCCAACAACCAGCCTGCATAGCCAGCCAACCCGAGAATAATGGCACCACCCAGCGCCAACACACCTATCGGAAGAGTCTCCAACACTTACTCCTGATCAAATTTGAAGTTTTCAAACTCCGCCAGCAGATCATCATCACCACGGCGTTTGTTTTTCTTCGGTGCCTCTTGCTCTGACTCGTCTTCTTCAAACAAGCCAAGCTGCTTCATCAGCGCTTCGATGCGGTCCAGCTTCTGATCCACGTACTGCTGCAGGCCAGCACCCAGCTTCTCGCCGTTTTCCAGGCGATCCAGCAACACATTCAATTGCGCATCATTTTCCAGCATCTCCAGCTCCTGCGCAGCGCTCAGGCGACGGGCCTTCTTCGCTTCTGCAGATTTTGGATGCGGCTTGGCTTCTACAACCAGCGCAACAGGCTTCTTACTGCCCAGACGTGGGTCACGCTGCGCCTGTGCCTGACGCTGCTGCTCGGTTTTGCCTTCAGAGTGGCGGGAGCCTGCTTTCAGGCCCTTGCGCTTGTTTTTACGCTTACGCGCCAGCGCGGCAATGTCATCTTTGCTCAGTGACTTGTCGTTATATTGCGCTGGACCTTCAGAGCCAACTTTGCGGCCTTTTTTCTTGCGGGTCATTCGTTTTTCTTCCTCAGTAAAATTACGTCGTTACCAACAAAGTCCACGTCAAGACCATCACGTTCGGCTAAAAACCTGAACGTTTCGCGACTGAAAAAACTCACGTGGGTTGGGTCATTTTTGTAATGCCAGCTTTTGAAAGCATCGGCATCGATAACGAGTTTGGTCATGATGCTAACCAGCCACCGGGTTTCACCAAACTCAGTAATTGTCTCCATTCCCTGTGAGGCATATAAAAGTGTTCAATCGCTTCGGTGCAGGTAACAAAATCGTAGGTTCGCTCCAATGCGCTGGTATTGGGCGCAAAATAGGGATCGTACACTGCCATTTCATGACCCGACTCGCTCAGCATGGCTGCCAGCGCTGGTCCGGGACCACACCCAAAGTCTAACCCCTGCAAGCCTGAAGAACCCATTTTTTCCATAAGCGGTGTCGCGAGACGGCTCAGGAACTGACGGTAACCTTGGTCTTCAACCACATTTTCGTGCTTATCGTAGACCGCTTTTTCTTCTTCCGGCGGCAGAAGACACGCTGGATCGGCAAAAACCAGTGCGCATGTTTCGCAACGGAAATACTGCCGCCGTTTATCCTGCTCGAAGAAGGAAACCGTCGCCGACTGACAAAGCGGGCAAGTTAAGGCGTGTTCGTCTTTCAATTTCCGTACCTGTTGATGCCAGAGAAGGTGGTGATCAAGGCGCGCACTCTGCCATTGCCACACTCAATCAAGAGTCAATGACACAGAGCTATTGGGGATTTCTGCACCAATTTGAATGGCGGAAATGTAACAGAAAGCTGAATAAGAAAAAAGCGACAGGCAAAACCTGTCGCTCTATAGCGTTCTAATGAACGGATTTACCGTTTTCATCCCTAACAGTAATACCACATCCCGGTGAACAATTGTCCGTTTGCGCTTGGGCATCCTGCCGTTTTTATTCGAGTATTCACTCGCAACGTCCTGTCGTCATCACCGTCCTGGTGTGTGTCCTTCCTTCGTCCTGAAGGTGTCCATACAGAGTGTGAATCCGTCACACTGAATGCCATCCTGACAACACAACGTCCTGGTTTCTAAGGCTTTCCAAGCCAAAATCCGTTTGAATCCTGACCGCAACCCTGCGTAATCGTCCTGATTATCCCTTTCCGTGTCGTTATCCTGTCGACATAAATAAGTTTACGCATAAGCCGGTGCCAAAACAGGTGATACCTCACACTTTGAAAAGGTCACCTTTTGAGCAACTCCATATCTCTATGAAATATAGAAACAAAACGCAAAAACCAGCAAGTTTTTAATCCACTTTCTTTCTACGGTATGGCTGATCGCTTACAAAGTTGTGAGAGAAAATCGCGGCTTAAACTGAAAAAGGCAGCCTGAGCTGCCTTTTCTAATCACTTTAATAAGCCGTTGGTATGCGGGTTATCAGTGCAGACCGCCGACGTATTTCGAAATCGCGTCGATTTCTTTGTCTGACAGTTTGGTTGCCACAATACGCATCATGCCGTTGAGGTCGTTGTTACGCTGACCATCACGGAACGCGATGAGTTGCGCCTTGATATAGTCGGCGTGCTGGCCTGAGATTTTCGGAAAGCCAGACAATGGCGTGCCGTTACCGCGAGGGCCATGACAGGCAACACATGCTGCTGTGCCGCGGTCTTTGTTACCGGCCATGTACAGTTCTTCCCCAATATCAATTGAAGATTCAGGTGTACTGCCAGGTTTAGCGGTTTGAGAGGCGAAGTAGGCAGCAAGATCTGCCATATCCTGTTCGTTCAGTGGTGCCACCATACCTGCCATCACGGCATTGTAGCGACCCTGCTCACCACCGGTAGTGGCGCCGAGCTTAAATTCCTGAAGTTGTTTGAGCAGATATTTTTCATGCTGGCCGGCAAGTACTGGGTTGGCGGGAATGACGCTGTTACCGTCAGCACCATGACAAGCGGCACAAGTGGCTGATTTTGCTTTACCTGCTTCTGCATCGCCTTGAGCAAAGGCAGTAAAGCTCGCGAATAAAGTGAGTAGTAGCGCTAATCTCTTCATGACATTCCATTTATAATTATCAAGCTTCCAATACCACGATGCCCACGCCATCATGATACAATCATCGAGCAAAAACCGAGCACGGTCATTTTACACAATTTCACATAAAAGTAATCAGTCGACTACATAAAGTCGAGACGGAGTTAACAGTGAATCCTTCACTCAACTATCGAAAAACCCACTTTATTACCAGCGCACCTGACATTCGACACCTGCCTCACGACACCGGGATCGAAGTCGCGTTTGCTGGCCGTTCAAATGCAGGGAAATCCAGTTCCATTAACCGCCTCTGCGACCAGAAAAGCCTGGTGAAAACCAGTAAAACGCCAGGACGCACGCAGCTGATCAACCTGTTTAAAGTGGATGAAGGATGCCACATCGTTGACTTGCCAGGATACGGCTACGCGCAAGTGCCCTTGGAGATGAAGAAAAAGTGGCAAAAATCGCTGGGCGAATATTTGCAAAAACGTGATCAACTCAAAGGTCTTGTGGTGCTGATGGACATTCGTCACCCACTGAAAGATCTGGATCAGGATTTAATCTTCTGGGCTGTTGACTGCAATTTGCCAGTCATGGCGCTGTTGACCAAATGTGACAAGCTAAAAAGCGGTGCGCAAAAGGCTCAACTGGCAAAAGTCCGTGAAGCAGCGGTGGATTTTGGTGGTGATGTACAGGTCGAACTCTACTCGTCACTGAAAGGGATCGGTGTCGACAAACTGCGTAAAAAGCTGGATGGCTGGTACCAGCCAATGCTGGCTGTTGACCTGCTGCCGGAAGATGGTGAGGCTGGCGAAAGTCAGGAGTAACCCTCTGGATAATAAAAGCCCCACCTGTGAAGGTGGGGTAACGGGAGAGAAATAGGAGGTTCTTATAATCGTTATGGATTTAGTGTCAGCGATAAACGCCAAACCCGCAAGCTAACCCTGCCCGAACATTCTTCATCTTCGCCTTAGTAATCAGGCATATAGTTATATCAACAAACACAACACACTGATCTTTCTTGTGTTTGGTTGCTTCCGTCCAACTTATTTATCTTCGAAAAATATTAAACTTTTTGTATCAATTCTGCGTCATCCAAGATTGGAACTGAATTACAGGATTGATTGGATAAAAAAAGACCGCACTGATCACTCAGTCCGGCCATAAATAACGTGAGAGCACGATGCCTGACAATTGGTTTCAGGCGGCTCCATCACATCAAGAACAAGAAGCAGTCATCATTATAATGCTCTTGTCTTCAATTTAAAGTAATTACTCTAATTAAACGTAACAAAATACAACCAAGCCTTAAAATACACGCTTAAGGCTTTGTTTTTATTCAAGTATAAGATTCGAAGAATAGTGTTGGCAGGTGGGTGTATTGCACAATAAAAAATGCCCCGGTTGACATTCGTCAACCGGGGCTGCTGAATCAGCTAAATCCAATAACGTGAAACAAAAGGTCTGAAAGATAGAACATCTTACCTCTGTACCCTACGTCTGTTACTGTATATCAAATGCTCGATTAAGAAAACCCTTTACGTAGTTTTTTTCATCAAATTTAAAAATCTCGCGCCTTTTGTATTCACTTTGTTTCATCCAGGCGATAAAAAAGCCTGTAAAAACAGGCTTTTTTCGCATAGAAATTTAAGTCAAATCGTGAGTATTCTCTCACTCAACAGGAGGGATTAGTGGCTTCGTCCCAGTTAACGCCGCTTCCAGAGTCTGCCACCAACGGAACTTCCAGCATCGCAGCCGATTCCATCAGTTTGGTGATCTGTTGTTCGACTTCCGACAAATGATCAGTTTCCACTTCCAGCACCAGTTCATCGTGTACCTGCATGATCAGGGCAACGCGTCCTGCCGGCTGTTGCTGGATCCACGCATCGACCAAAATCATCGCACGTTTAATGATATCTGCTGCCGTACCCTGCATCGGGGCGTTAATTGCAGCACGTTCCGCGCCCTTACGGCGCATGGCGTTGCTAGACTTGATTTCCGGCAAGTGCAAACGACGGCCAAAGATGGTTTCCACATAACCTTGCTCTGCGGCCTGCAGTCGGGTGTTTTCCATATACTGGCGCACGCCAGGGTAACGCTCAAAGTAACGTTCCATATATTGCTGCGCTTCACCACGTGGAATGCCGAGCTGCTTCGCCAAACCAAATGCACTCATGCCGTAAATCAGGCCAAAGTTGATTGCCTTGGCGCGGCGACGCATTTCTGACGTCACATCGCTGATGTCGATCCCCATCACTTCAGCGGCAGTGGCCGCATGAATATCCTTGCCGTGGCGGAAAGCATCAATCAGGGCTTCGTCACCGGACAGGTGCGCCATAATGCGCAGTTCAATTTGCGAGTAGTCGACCGCCAGAATGGTTTTACCCGCAGGGGCGATAAATGCCTGACGGATACGACGGCCTTCTTCATTGCGGATTGGAATGTTCTGCAGGTTCGGATCGGTCGATGACAGACGGCCGGTTGCGGTGACAGCCTGATGGTAAGAAGTATGAACGCGGCCGGTCGCCGGTTTCACCATCTTCGGCAGCTTATCAGTGTAAGTGGATTTCAGTTTCGCCAGACCACGGTACTCCAGAATGCACTTTGGCAACGGATAGTCGAGCGCCAGCTCCTGCAGCACTTCTTCGTTGGTCGATGGGGTGCCAGACGGGGTTTTCTTCACGACCGGTAAGCCCATTTTCTCGAACAGGATTACCTGAAGCTGTTTCGGGGAGCTGAGGTTGAACTCTTCGCCCGCCAGTTCAAAAGCCTGCTTCTCCAGCTCATCGAGGCGGACAGCGATTTCTTTGGATTGCTTGGCCAACATTTCCGCGCTGATCAGCACACCATGGCGCTCCATGCGCGACAACACAGGCACCAGCGGCATTTCATACTGCTCGAAAATGACTTTCAGTTTGTCGTCATTGTTGAGCTGCGCCATCAGGGCATTGTGCAGACGCAAGGTGACATCAGCATCTTCTGCGGCATACGGCGCCGCCTGATCCATTTCAATCTGGTTGAAGGTCAGCTGCTTTTTACCCTTACCGGCAATCTCTTCAAAACTGATGCACTTATGCTGCAGGTAACGCATCGCCAGGCTGTCCATGTCATGCTTACCCGCCACGCTGTTAAACACGTAGGACTCAAGCATGGTGTCGTAGGCGATGCCGCGCATTGCGATGTCGTAACGCGCCAATACACTAGCGTCATACTTGAGGTTTTGCCCCACTTTCAGCGCGCCAGCGTCTTCCAGCCACGCTTTCATCTGTGCCAGAACCCAATCGCGATCCAATTGTTTCGGCGCATCCAGATAGTCATGGGTCAACGGCAGGTAAGCCGCTTCACCTTCTGCCACGGCGAAGGAAATACCCACCAAGTTGGCTTCCATGTAATCCAGGCTGTCGGTTTCAGTATCAAAGGCAACAACGTCGGTTTTACGCAGCTTTTCCATCCAGGCGTTAAACGCCTCTTCCGTCAGGATGGTTTCATATTTGCTGCGATCGATAGCTGCCGCTTCAAAGCTTGGCGCTGTATTATCTGATGCAGACGGTGCAGCCGCGCTGCTTTGCGCTCTCGTGCCCGCACTTTCACCGATGGCATCAATGCCCGCCGCGCCATTTTGCGCTTCGGCCAGCCAGCGTTTGAAATTCAGCTCGGTGAACAACTCCACCAGCTTGTCGTTGTCTGCGGCACGGTTAGTCAGCTCTTCCGGTTTGAACGGCAGTTCACAGTCAAGCTTGATGGTGGCCAGCCGGTAAGAGAGGTACGCATTCTCTTTGTTCTCTTCCAGCTTCTTCGCCATGGTTTTTGAACCACGGAAGCCAAGATCGGCAATTTTGTCGAGGTTGGCATAAAGCTCTTCCAAACCACCGATGCCGGCGATCAGTGCCGTCGCAGTTTTCTCGCCTACGCCCGGCACGCCAGGAATGTTATCCACCTTATCGCCCATCAGTGCCAGATAGTCGATGATGTATTCTGGGCCAAAACCATATTTATCGTGCACACCTTGCGGCGTCATGATCACATTGGTCATGGTGTTGATCAGGGTGACATTTTCGTCCACCAGCTGCGCCATGTCCTTATCACCGGTGCTGATCAGTACCGGCATGCCCGCTTTTGAACCCTGAGTCGCCAAAGTGCCGATAACGTCATCTGCTTCAACGCCTTCGATCACCAGCATCGGAAAACCCATGGCCTCGATGATCTGGTGCAGCGGCGCAATTTGACCGCGCAGGTCGTCCGGCATTGGCGGACGGTGGGCTTTATATTCCGGATACATGTCATCACGGAATGTTTTCCCCTTGGCGTCAAAAATCACCGCCACGTTGGATGCAGGGTATTGCTTTACCAGACTGCGCAACATGTTAACCACCCCGTAGACCGCGCCGGTTGGCTCGCCTTTGGCGTTAGTCAGATTTGGGGAGGCATGGTATGCACGGTAGAGGTAAGAGGAACCGTCGACCAGGATCAACGGGTTATCAGAAGTCGTCGCCATAACGTTATAAGCTAACCGGATAATGATGGATGGGTTAGGATGCCACGACTTACCGCCACTGTTAACCTGAGATTTTGCCAAGCCGCTCCCGCTGGCACCGCAAATCTTTACTTCCCCGGACCTGTGAATAAATGCCGTGATGCCGAAAACGCCTCGCCCCCACTGTGGATAAGTTTGTTGGTATTTATTTTCTCGCGTTTAGATCGATTTCATAAACGCCTTAGAACTTAAAATTAATTGCTTATTTTTTAATACTTTAAATGTAAGTCATTGATCATGATCAGGATCGATCGCCGATCATCTGTTGTGGAAAAAGAAATTCCCGATCGCTCCACCTCTGCGGAACAAATTTCTTTCCGTCAAATATCACTCTGTGATCCAGGTAGATTCATTTCCTCGCCGTTTTGTTCATAAACTATCCTTCCATGGTCTAATTGGCAGACAAACAGACTCAACTATCGAGGAAGGGAAGATGAAAAAAGTAGCGGTGATTTTGTCAGGTTGTGGCTTCTATGATGGCGCAGAAATCCATGAATCCGTGCTGTCATTGCTGGCAATTGAGCAAAATGGCGCAAGCTGGCACTGCTTCGCCCCGGATATCGACCAGTTTCACGTGGTTAACCACGCTGCAGGCGAAGAAATGGCCACCAACCGGAACGTGCTGCAGGAATCTGCGCGCATTGCGCGTGGCAATATCCAGGCGATCAGCGAACTGAATCCCGATCATTTTGATGCACTGTTATTGCCCGGAGGCTTTGGCGTCGCCAAAAACCTCAGCTCTTTTGCATCAAAGGGGGTCAATCTGGATGTGGATGAAAACGTCCTACGGGTGTGTAAGGCATTCGCCACTGCCGAAAAGCCTGCAGGCTATATCTGCATTTCCCCGATACTGATCCCGTCGGTGTATGGCAATGGCGCCAAAGGCACTATCGGCAATGATCCGGAAGTCTCTGCGGCGTTCAATGCATGGGTGGCGAGCACATTGACTGCCCGGTGGATGATTTCGTGCTGGATCAAAGCCGTCGGCTGCTTTCCACCCCCGCCTATATGCTGGCAACCTCTGTCAGTGAGGCCAATGCAGGGATCAGCAAGCTGGTACAAAAACTGATCGATCTGGCGTGATCGCCCACTTTCGATACAAAGAAAAAAGCGACGCCTAATTGGCGTCGCCTGCATCAGAAAATGCAAATAAACTTACTGGAAGCAATGTGAGCAATGTCGTGCGTTCAAGGGCAAAATGAGCCATTGCCCCGGAACACTTAAATAATAACCATTCTCATTAGCATTTAGCAAGCATTCCAATCCTTTTTTCCCCAGACTCAGTCTGCTGGTGTGATTTTCTTCACAAAATGCAGCCGGTATTGGTCAAGAGTGTCTTTCTTTTCCAGGTGCTCTACCTGGTAGTGGTTATTCAGTAACAAACAGAGCATACCGGCAAAACAGTTGCGGGATTTTACCCGAAGGCTGGTATAGCCATGCTTGGCCACCCAGCGCTCCTGCGCATGCAGCAGGGCCTGTGCAATGCCGCGGCGGCGCCCGCTTTTGGTCACGCCACCCAGCCAGCTGTAAAAACAATCGTCATCCAACTGATAACCGATCTTCACGCCGCAAAGCTCACCGTCCAAGTCCGCCACCAATACCAGTGAGGCTTATCACCAATGCGCTTTTTCAGCGCATCCAGAGATTCCTTTTGCGCCAGTTCATCAATTTTATGGAGCACCTCTACGGCTTCTGCAGGGTGCCTTCTCGAATAATCATGGGAATGTCCTTTATAGCGCCAAGACGCTCGTGGTTTCAGTATAGAAAACATAAAAAAAGCCAGTCTTGCGACCGGCTCTCTTTCCCTCAATATCTTATCGCAAAATGGCGTTTACACCACTTTGGTTTCCAGCGCGCCATTGACCTGGGTAATGCGGCGGATGATGTAGTTCAGCAACACACCATACATAGGCACGAACAGGCCAAGGCTGATCACCAGCTTGAAGGCATAATCCACCAGCGCGATTTCCACCCAGTTCTGCGCCATAAAGGCATCAGGGCTGTTGTAGAACGCAATCGCGAAGAAGGCCAGCGTATCAATCGCGTTACCAAACAAGGTTGAACAGCTTGGAGCTACCCACCATTGTTTAGTCTGACGCAGACGGTTGAAGACGTGGATATCCAGAATTTGACCCAAGAGGTAGGCCATAAAGCTGGCAATCGCGATACGCGCGACAAACAGGTTGAACTCGGTCAGGTGCGCCAGTCCCTGGTATTGTCCCTGATAGAAAAGCACGGACAACACATAGGAAATCAGCAGCGACGGTACCATCACCGAAAAGATGATGCGACGTGCCATACCTGCGCCGTAGATACGGACAGTCAGATCAGTTGCCAAAAAGATAAACGGGAAAGTAAACGCACCCCAAGTGGTGTGAAACCCGAAAATGGTGAATGGCAGCTGAACCAGGTAATTACTGGATGCAATGATGATCAGGTGGAAGACCACCAGATAAGAGAGGGCTTTGCGCTGTTGCGCGGGTGTAAAAGTGCTCATTGTGAACCTTTTTGTCATTGGGGGCGAGGGAACCCAAATTACTCATTCACTGGATTTGGTTATCCAGCGCCTTACTAGGGTGGCGAATTATACAGCAATTTTACCGCTTGCCAACTTCTGAAGATTAGCGTTATTCAGCGAGTTGGCGGGCAAGCCATGTATACAAAAACTGCAGTTCTTCATCGCCCTCTTCACCCAGCTTTTCCAGCCAGACGCAGGCGCTGTAATGCTCAGCGCGCAGCATAAAGCGACGCCTTCAAAATCCACCAGCCAGCTCAACAAGTCCGCGTCAGTCTGCTTTTCCTTGGCGGTAGCACCTATCAGTTGGCAAAACGCGGCAAGGTGCGCTTCGGCATTGTCAAAATCGAGTGTATCAGCCACCAATGACACTCTTCCTGACGCGGCATCCAGCATCGGACGCTCAAAGCAGAACGCATTATCCATAATGGGATTCACTGTGGTTGAGGGTGATGTGATCTTCAATCACATCAAGGAACACATCGCCGTATTTCTCGAGCTTGCGCTGGCCAACGCCATTTACCGCCAGCATTTCGCCCTGGGAAGTCGGGATCATCTCTGCCATTTCAATCAGGGTGGCGTCGTTAAACACCACGTATGGCGGAATGTCTTCTTCATCGGCAATCGCTTTACGCAGCTTGCGCAGTTTGGCAAACAGCTTCTTGTCGTAATTGCGCTTGCCGAGCTTGTCTGCCTTGGTACGCGGTGCCAGACCCAGTCTTGGCACTGCAAGCTCCAAGGCCACTTCGCCGCGCAGCACTGGGCGTGCTTCTTCGGTCAGCTGCAGCACCGAGCTTCGGGCAATGTTCTGTACCAGATACCCACGGTGGATAAGCTGGCGGAAAATACTGACCCAGTATTCGTGGCTGAATTCTTTCCCCAGACCATAGGTGCTGATCTTGTCGTGTCCATGTTCTTTAATACGCTGGTTCTGCATCCCGCGCAGCACCTCGACGGTGTAGCCGACACCAAAGCTCTGGTTGACGCGGTAGACACAGGAAAGCGCTTTTTGCGCCTGCTCAGTCGCATCAAACAGGGTAGGCGGGTCAAGGCAGACATCGCAGTTGCCACAAGGCTGGTTGCGGTATTCACCGAAATAGTTCAGCAGCACCAGACGTCGGCAGGTCAATGCCTCAGCAAACGCGCCCATGGCATTGAGCTTGTGGCTTTCCACCTGTTTTTGCGGCCCGTCCGGTTTTTCTTCCAGACAGCGGTGCAGCCAGCCGAGATCAGACGGGTCATAGAACATCACTGCTTCTGCGGGCAGGCCATCGCGCCCGGCGCGGCCAGTTTCCTGGTAGTAGGATTCGATATTGCGCGGAATGTCGTAGTGCACCACAAAGCGCACGTTGGGTTTGTTGATCCCCATGCCAAACGCCACTGTCGCCACCACGATTTGCACGTCATCGCGCTGGAACGCTTCCTGTACCCAGGCGCGCTGCTCGTTGGTCATGCCAGCATGGTAGGCCGCCGCACGGATGTTGCCGTCAATCAGCTTTTCCGCCACCTGCTCTACCCGTTTGCGGCTGTTGCAGTACACAATCCCGCTCTGGCCACTTTGGGTGGCAAGGAACTGGGTCAGTTGTGCCAGCGGTTTGTGTTTTTCAATCAGGGTGTAGCGGATATTGGGGCGATCGAAGCTGCCGAGGTAAACATGCGGATCGGCCAATGCCAGACGCTGGCAAATATCCTGGCGCGTGGTGTCATCGGCAGTGGCTGTCAGCGCCATCACGGCACATTGGAAAATGCTGTTTCAGGCTGCCAAGCTGGGCATACTCAGGGCGGAAATCGTGCCCCCACTGGCTAATACAGTGCGCTTCATCCACCGCAATCAAGGCCAGGGTGACAGACTGCAAACGCTCGATAAAATCGCGCATCAGCACCCTTTCCGGCGAGACGTACAGCAATTTCAATGTGCCGTTTTTCAGTGCCTGCCAGGTGTCAGACTGCGCTTCCGGGGTCATGGCGGAATTGAGGCATGCTGCCTGCACACCGTTGGCGAGCAGTTGGTCGACTGATCTTTCATCAGGGAGATAAGCGGTGAGATCACCACCGTCAGCCCGTCGCGCACCAGCGCAGGAATTTGATAGCAGAGGCTCTTACCACCGCCGGTTGGCATGATGACCAGTGAGTCATGGCCAGTAATGGCGGCGTCGATGATTTCCTTCTGACCGTCGCGGTAGCTGTGGTAGCCGAACACCTTCTGCAGTACAGCTTCGTCTTGGGTGCATTGTGGCGTAATTTCGGCCGAATCGGTCGCGGTCATAGAGCCTCTCATCATCGAATAGCCGCTCATTCTAAACGCAGGACGGCGGGGATAAAAGGTCAACAACGTCGAAGTGACGCTTCAATTTTTCTCATCGGATTGTTCAGAGAAAATGTGTGCTTCATGGAAGGTTGCCCATATACTGGCCTTGGCAGCAAAAACGTTTACCGATGATACGGATGTCGGTCTGTTCACCAAACCCGCCGCGTCACTCCCCTTCTTTTCGCTGCCCTGACCGCCTTCCCGGCGGTTTTTGCTCTTTTCTATTTGGATTAATGAGAATTTGCAGTGACTGACGAAGCACAACAGACCCGCCGCGGCATATTGCTCGCCCTCGGCGCCTATATCATGTGGGGGATCGCCCCGCTCTATTTCAAAGCCCTTAATGGCGTGCCTGCGCCGGAAGTGTTGGTTCATCGCATTATCTGGTCGTTTTTCTTCCTGGCGCTGATTTTGTATTTCACCGGTAGCATGGGCAAAGTGCGCTGGCTGTTAAAAGACACCAAACGGCTGATGCTGCTGACAGTCAGCGCGGTGGTCATTGCCGCCAACTGGCTGATTTTCATCTGGGCGGTCAACAACAACCACATGCTGGATGCAAGCTTGGTTACTACATCAACCCGCTGATCAACGTGGTGCTCGGCATGGTGTTCCTCGGCGAGCGGTTCCGCAAGCTGCAGTGGGTCGCCGTGGCACTGGCTTTCATTGGCGTCGCGGTACAGGTGATCACCTTTGGCTCCCTGCCATGGGTAGCACTGGTGCTGGCCTCTAGCTTTGGCTGCTATGGTCTTATCCGCAAAAAATCAGTGTGGATGCCGCCACCGGCCTGTTTATTGAAACGGCCGTCCTGTTGCCGGTCGCGCTTGTATATCTGCTGATGATTGCCGACAGCGCCTCGTCAAACATGTTTAACAACCCGACCAGCCTGAACCTGTTATTGATTGCAGCCGGGGTAGTCACCACCCTGCCACTGCTTTGCTTTAACGGCGCGGCGACCATCCTTCGCCTGTCCACCCTGGGCTTTTTCCAGTACATCGGCCCCAGCATGATGTTTCTTTTGGCCGTCGGGCTCTACAACGAGCCGTTCACTGCAGATAAAGCCACCACCTTTGCCTTTATCTGGACGGCACTGGCGGTGTTTATATTCGATGCGGTACGCAACCGCAGGAAACAGCGTCAAACAACGTAACAGCGCTTCGAAGCGGTACTCAGGTGCCGCTTTTTTTATTATGCAATCGCAGCCCTATCTTACTGCTTCATCAGCAATTCTCTGCATCCTTGCCTCGTAATACCGACACTTCAAATTTGCATCGGGCGTCTATACTCAAAGTCCAACCGTCTGCGCTCTACAAGGAATGAGAATGAAACTATCCCCGACCCGTTTTCTCCCGGCGCTCGCCTTATCTGCACTGCTTTCTGCGCCTGTCTATGCCACTACGGAAGGTCAGGTGACCGACGCCGTTGCACCGGAGCTTGCCACCGGCAGCGTGATGCGAAAAAGCGTCAAAGGCAAAGAGTGGATGGTCGCCTCCGCCAACCCGCTCGCCAGTAAAGCCGGTGAAGCCATGCTGCGAGCAGGCGGTAACGCCATTGATGCCATGGTAGCGGTGCAAACCGTACTCGGCTGGTGGAACCACAAAGCTCCGGCCTTGGTGGCGGCGCTTTCTTGGTGTATTGGGACAGCGAGGCACAAGCCCTGACCACATTTGACGGCCGGGAAACGGCCCCTAAAGCAGCGACACCGACCCTGTTTCTCGACGCTGACGGCCAGCCGCTGAAGTTTTATGATGCGGTGGTCGGCGGTTTGTCGGTCGGTACGCCCGGCACCCTGCGCCTGATGCATGACACCCACGCCAAATACGGCAAGCTGTCCTGGCGCACCGTGTTGACCCCGGCCATTGAGCTGGCGCAAAACGGGTTTGAAGTTTCCCCGCGTCTGGCCGCCCTGATTGAAGGGGATGCCGAACGCCTGCGCCGTTATCCTGCGACGTACCAGTACTTTTTTGACGATAACGGCAACCCGCTCACCATCGGCCAGCGCCTGACCAACCCGGACTACGCCAACACCCTCAAGCTGGTTGCGGAAGACATTGATAATTTCTATGAAGGGGAAATTGCCGACGATATCGTCGCTACCGTACAAAACGCAGCAGGCAATCCGGGCGTGTTGAGCAAAGACGATTTGGCTGAGTATAAGGTTATCGAACGCAAACCCGTGTGCGCCCCCTACCATCAATACCGCGTTTGCGGCATGGGTCCCCCGACATCCGGCGGTATCTCAGTGGGACAAATCCTTGGCATTCTCAGCCACTTCCCTCTGCAAAATCTGGGCAAAGACAACCCGGAAAGCTGGCGTCTGATTGGCGATGCTTCGCGTCTGGCCTTTGCTGACCGCGGCCGCTATATCGCCGACAGCGATTTCGTTCCCGTCCCCACCGAAGGATTGCTGGCACCGGCGTATCTGGAAGCACGGGCGGGGCTTATCCCGGCAGAAGGGGCGATGACAGAGGTGTCACCCGGCGAACCACAGTTCAGCCATGCGATCGCCGCACCCAAGCTTGCTGATGACCAGTCCATTGAGCTGCCCTCCACCAGCCATTTTGCGATTGTCGATAAAGAAGGCAACGTGGTGTCGATCACCACCACCATCGAAAACGGCTTTGGTTCACGCCTGATGACCCGCGGCTTTCTGCTCAACAACGAGCTGACCGATTTCTCTTTTGCCACCCACCAGAACGGCTACCCCATTGCCAACCGCATCGAACCTGGGAAACGCCCGCGTTCATCCATGTCACCGACTATTGTTATGCGTGATGGCAAACCGTACATGGCGGTAGGCTCACCGGGCGGTAGCCGCATCATCGGTTATGTGGCAACTGCGCTGATAGCCCACCTCGACTGGGGACTGGATATCCAGGCTGCCATTGACCTGCCTCACCTCATCAACCGCTTCGGTACTTACGATCTCGAAGCCGGGACAGATGCAGAAAGTTTCAAGCCAGCCCTTGAAGCCATGGGATACAAGGTCGATATTCGTGACTTAACGTCTGGTATCCACGGTATTGTTATCGACAGTGGCACGCTGGAAGCGGTGCCGACCCAAGACGTGAAGGTCTGGTAATTGCGAATTAGCGCTCAGGAGACAGCGAATGAAAAAAGTAAGTGCTTTGATGTTGTGCGGATTGTTGGGTGTCGCCACCCTCCCAGCTCAGGCAACGGATTTAGGGAACCTGCTCGGTGAAGCCAACCGCGAAGCCAGCAACCTGTTGGAAGGCGTAAACAGCGAAGCGGCGGAAAACCCGATCACCTCTCTGCTGAGCAAAGGGCTGGACATCAACGACAAACAGGCGGCGGGCGGTGCCGGTGCCATGCTGGCAATGGCTTACCAGACCTTGGGTGAGTCACAAAGCAGCGAGCTTCTGAAAATGGTACCAGGCATGGAATCCCTGACCGGCATGATCCGGCGGGTCTTGGCAGCAATCTGGCCAATCTGGAATCCGTGGATAAAGTGTTCAACCTGCTCGGCATGGACGCAGGCATGGTGCAAAAATTTGCGCCGATGATCATCAAATACCTGACCGGTGAAGGCGCCAGTGAATCCCTGCTGAGCGGCCTGACCAGCGCCTGGGGCGTGAAATAATCCGTCAGCGGAAATAGCAAAGGGTGGCTAAGTGCCACCCTTTTTTGTTTGTATTGCCGTTACAGCGCTTCGAGCTTGGCGTACTGGGTCACCAGCCATTTGATGCCTTCGCCGTTAAAGGCAACCTGCACCCGGCTTTGCTGACCACTGCCTTCAAAGTTGATGATGGTACCTTCACCAAATTTCGGATGCTGCACGCGCTGGCCGAGGGCAAAACCGGTTTGGTTGAAATTCTGCTGGGTCTGGGTTGACGAGAAACGGCCAGCCGCTGCCGCAGGGCGCGATACCTTGGCACGCATGCGCACTTCTTCCAGACACTCTTCCGGCAACTCGCGGATAAAGCGGGATGCCTTGTGGAACATATCCTTGCCATACACGCGACGCATTTCCGCAAAGGTGATGTAGAGCTTTTTCATCGCACGGGTCATGCCCACGTAGCAAAGGCGACGCTCTTCTTCCAGGCGTCCGGCTTCTTCTGCCGACATCTGGCTTGGGAACATGCCCTCTTCCACACCCACCATAAACACCATTGGGAATTCGAGACCTTTGGCACTGTGCAGCGTCATCAACTGGGCGGCATCGTCAAACTCATCCGCCTGCCCTTCACCGGCTTCCAGCGCCGCATGGGAGAGGAAAGCTGACAACGGTGACATCTCATCCTGCACCTCTTCCGGCACCTCGAACTGGCGGGTTGCTGTCACCAGTTCTTCAAGGTTGTCGATACGCGCCTGCGCCTTCTCGCCTTTCTCGGCTTCGTACATAGCACGTAGACCGGAGTGCTGGATAACGTAATCCGTTTGCTGGAACAGTGCCATTTCGCGGGTGTCATCCTCAAGGGCATTCACCAGCTCGATAAAACGGCGCAGGGAATTGGCGGCGCGGCCAGCCAGCGCTTGCTCTTCCAGAAGCTGGTTACTGGCTTCCCACATGGTTGCACCGCGATCACGCGCGGCAAGACGGATGGTTTCCAGGGTGCGGTCACCCAGACCACGCGCCGGGGTATTTACCACACGCTCAAACGCCGCATCATCAAAACGGTTGCCAATCATGCGAAGATAAGCCAGCGCATCTTTGATTTCCTGACGTTCGAAGAATCGCATGCCGCCGTAAATGCGGTACGGCAGTCCGGCCTGGATCAAGGCTTCTTCAAGCACACGGGACTGGGCGTTGTTGCGGTACAAAATGGCGGTGTCGTTCAGCGCGCCGCCTTCGTCCTGCCAGGCTTTGATTTTGCCGACCACAAAGCGTGCTTCGTCCAACTCGTTGAACGCACTGTATACCGAGATTAATTCACCTTCCTTTCCTTCCGTCCACAGGCTCTTGCCCATGCGCTCGGCGTTATTGGCGATCAGGTGGTTAGACGCTTTCAGGATGTTGCCGGTCGAGCGGTAGTTCTGCTCCAGACGGATGGTTTCTGCGCCCGGAAAGTCCTGCAGGAAACGGGAAATGTTCTCGATTTTCGCCCCGCGCCAGCCGTAGATGGACTGGTCGTCATCACCCACAATCATCACTTTGGCAGAGTTGCCCGCCATCATACGCAGCCAGGCATACTGGATGTTGTTGGTATCCTGGAATTCGTCCACCAGA
The DNA here is from genome assembly GCA_001310415.1 of Enterovibrio sp. JCM 19048. Lineage (GTDB taxonomy): Bacteria > Pseudomonadota > Gammaproteobacteria > Enterobacterales > Vibrionaceae > Enterovibrio > Enterovibrio paralichthyis. Next base: position 27,738 of record BAXE01000022.1, read on the forward strand.
ATATGCTGGAAACGGGCCTGGTAGTGTTCGCGGATATGGACTTTGTCACGCAGCAGTTCGTGGCAACGCAGCAATAGCTCGGAAAAATCCACCAGACCGGCACGGTCACACGCTTCCTGATAGGCGCTGTAAACGCGCAGCCAGGTTTTCTCAACCGGGTCAAACTGGGCATCAATATGGTGTGGACGCAGCCTTCATCTTTCTTGGCGTTGATGTACCAGGACGCCTGACGCGCTGGCCAGTGTTTTTCATCCAGGTTCTGTGCCTTGATTAAACGGCGCAGCAGGCGTTGTTGGTCATCCGAATCGAGGATTTGAAAATCCTGCGGCAGGTTGGCATCAAGATGGTGTGCACGCAGGATGCGGTGACACAAACCGTGGAACGTGCCACACCACAGCCCGGACGCGGTGCCCTGCATTAACTGCTCAATACGGCCACGCATTTCTGCTGCGGCTTTGTTGGTAAAGGTTACCGCCAACACCGAAAACGGCGAGGCATACTCAACCTGCATTAACCAGGCAATACGATGGACCAACACCCGGGTTTTACCACTGCCCGCACCGGCCAGAACCAGATAGTTACCAAGCGGCGCAGCCACGGCTTCGCGTTGTTTGTCATTCAAACCGTCAATCAGGTGGGATACGTCCATCGTTTCATTCACTGGTTATTTATACACTGGTTGAGGATTATACCGCAATGTCCCTCAGATGCATGTCAGCGGATGAGATCACCACCAATTGTTAGATATCAATAAATTAAGACAATCTCCCGCCCTCACACTTCCAATTCGGGCGAAAAAATATCCTTACAAACGAAAGTTTTCTTTGTGGACTCCTATCTTTTAGATCAGCACGCCCTTGGTTTGTGCTGGCGCATAGAACGCCAACTCTATTGATCATTAAAGGACGAAAGTCTGCCTAAAGAGGATTTACCATGAAAAAGACCAATTTTGCTGTTGCTGCCGCTGTAACCAGTCTGCTTGCTGTGGGTGCGACGACCCTCACCACCACGCCTGCCCAGGCAGCAGAAAAAGAGAAATGCTATGGCGTCGCCAAAGCCGGTAAAAACGACTGTGCGACCAACACCAGCTCCTGCGCCGGTACTTCTACCCAGGATGCACAGAAAGATGCGTTTATCGTGGTACCAAAGGGCCTGTGTGATCGTCTGGCTGGCGGTTCAACCACCTCATCTTAATCACGCATTATCACAGGTAACCGGCGAGCGAGGCTTGGCATGAAACAGATTTCTCCCTGGGTAGGTGTAGGACTAAGAGAACCCCACCACGACTATTTCCTCGAGCAAACCCCGGATATGGCTGGCTGGAGGTTCACAGCGAGAACTTTTTCCTGCCGCACGCAAGTGCCACAGAGGCGCTGCGTACCTTGCGGCGCCGTTATCCTGTGAGCTGCCACGGCGTGGGTTTGTCGTTGGGTTCGATTGACCCGGTCAACCCACACCACCTTTCCCGTCTGAAGACTCTGGTCGATGAAATCGATCCCCTGTTTGTTTCCGATCACCTGAGCTGGTGTTCGATTGACAACACTTATTTCAACGATCTCCTTCCTCTGCCTTACACGGAAGAGGCGCTGGATGTTTTTTGCCGCAATGTCGAGGTAACGCAGGACTATCTCGGCCGTCAGATACTGGTTGAAAACCCGTCAAGCTACTTAAGCTTTGCCCATTCCACCATTCCTGAGTGGGAGTTTTTATCCGAGGTAGCGAGGCGCACCGGCTGTGGTCTGTTACTGGATTTGAACAACATTTACGTCAGCGCCTTTAATCATGGCTTTGACACAGACACCTACCTTGCAGCCATCAATCCAGATTGGGTGCAGGAAATTCATCTGGCCGGTTTTACCAAAAAGACCCTGGATGAAGGGGAGATCTGGATTGATACCCACAGCCAGCCGGTCTCCGGACCTGTGTGGGATTTGTACCGGAAATGGATTGCACACCATGGCGCCTGCCACACCCTGATTGAATGGGACCGGGACATTCCCGCCCCTGCAGTCTTGCTGGCCGAAGCAGCAAAAGCCAATGACATCATCCAGTCGATGGTAACGCCTAGCAGGGAGGCGATATGAGCACGCCAAACCTTGCCGAGCTGCAACATCAGTTTCGTGATGCATTGCACTACCAACCGCACGACTTGCCGCTTGGTGAAGGCGTTGCGGAGCCGGAAGCGCTGCTGCAGGTGTACCGAAACAATTTTGTGATGACCCTGACAGAGTGTCTGGAGGCTGTGTATCCCGTGGTGAATGCACTGGTGGGTGATGAGTGTTTTCAGGCGGTTGCCCGCCACCACGTGCTCAGCCACCCCATGACGGATGCCTGCGCCGAGAGCTATGGCGGGGGATTCAACGACACCATCATGTCACTGCCCAACATTGTTGAAACGGTGCCATACCTTGCCGACATGGCAGCCCTGGAGTGGCATATCCAGTGCGTCAGCCGTGCACCAACGCCCGCCCCCTTTCCAATGGAAATGCTGGCGCAGGTCGAAGACGAAGCCTTCGCGGCTATCCAGTTGCAAAGCCCTGCATCCGTCGCGGTATTGCCAAGCGATTACGCGGTTGGTGTTTTGTGGCAGGCCATCAGTGATAACGACGAGACGGCGTTGTCCCAAATTGACATTAACCAGCCACAAACCGTGCTTGTCCAGAAACAGGCTGAGGGTGTGGTGATATCAACATTAAACGAAGAGGATGCCCAGCTGATCCTTGCCTGTCAGCAATCACCGTTAGGTGACGTTGACCCAACGCTGCTGCAACACCTGTCCGGCGTGATACAGGGCGGCATCTTCAGCGACTTTGTCCTCGTAGCCCAATAACTAGAAAAGGAATTTGAACATGATTGCTGTATTGAACAAACTGGACAGTGTAATGGAATCCCTGCTCAAGCCTTTGGTACCTGCTTTGCTGCTCATCGGACGCCTGTGGGTTGCGTGGATTTTTTTCCGCTCTGGGCAGACCAAATTTGCCAGCTGGGACAGCACCCTGTTTTTGTTCGAATATGAGTATCAGGTGCCTTTCCTGCCATGGGAAATGGCAGCTTATCTGGCAACGGCGGGTGAGCTTATCCTGCCTGTATTGCTGGCAGTGGGCTTTTTAAGCCGCCCAACCGCGCTGGCTCTTTTTGTGCTCAATGCAGTGGCGGTGATTTCCTACCGGCGCTGTGGCCAAAGGGATTCTTTGACCATCAACTGTGGGGCATGATGCTGCTGTTGATCATGATTTCGGCCCGGGTCTGGCGGCGGTTGATAACTGGGTTAAATCGCGGGCGGTAGCTCAGCAGCTCGCCAAGGTGAGTGATTTCGATATCCGGCAGTAATGAAGCGCGCCGCTGCAATGTCAGCGGCGTTTTTGTGTCGTTAAACCAACAGGCACGGAATCCCGCCAGCTTCGCCCCACGTACATCTGCCACCAGATGATCGCCAACATGCAAGATACGCCCGGCAGGCACCTTTAAGTGAGATTGTGCTTGGCAAACAACGCCAAATCCGGTTTGGCAGCGCCATCCGGCCCCGCCTGCAACACACAGTCAAACAGTGGGGTCAGCCCAAGACGGTCGCAATCCACGTTACCGTTGGTGATCGCCACCATGGGATAGCGCGATGCCAATTTGTCCATGATGTCCATGGCTTCATCCGGTACAGTGAAATTGCTGCGCTCGTGAAGGAAAAATGCGACGCCGTCATCGGCCAGTGATTTGGCTTCCGTGTCGCTCAGTCCGCAACGCTTAGCGGCCAGTCCCAGCTGAGCGCGGCGGATTTCTGTCACAAAGCCAATCAAGGAAGGATTCGCGGCAATGGCCTCGGCGCGCATTGCCTGCACTGCGGCCAGTCAAATTCTGCCATTTCAGGGCAGCGTGCTGCCAGCCATTCCAGCAGCAGGTTTTCGGCGCGCACAATCACCACCCGGTTGTCGTACAGGGTGTCGTCCAAGTCGAAGGTCAGTGCCGATACCGGCTGCCAGCGGCGGTAGAACTTCATGTGCGCTCCTTAGCCTTAGCTGTCGCTTTTCCGTTTGCGCGCCCTGGGGTGCGCGGCATCGTAGACTTTTGCCAGATGCTGGAAGTCGAGGTGGGTATATACCTGGGTAGTAGAAAGATCGGCATGCCCCAGCAACTCCTGTACCGCGCGCAGATCGCCAGAGGACTCCAGCATATGGGTAGCGAAGCTGTGGCGCAGTTTGTGCGGGTTGATATGGCTGCTGACCGCCTGTTTCTGTCCCCATTCCGCCATGCGTTTTTGTACACTTCGCGGCGAAATGCGGTTGCCCAGTTTGGACAAAAACAGCGCCTCTTCCGGCCCCTTGAGTAATTGATTACGCACCTTGAGCCAGTTAATCAGCCACTCTTTGGCCATGCCGGTAAAGGGGACAATGCGCTCTTTGTCGCCCTTACCGATGACACGCAAATCGCCCTTTCGCATCGCAACATCGCGCACGTTCAGGCCGGTAAGCTCAGACAGGCGCAGACCCGCGCCATACATCAACTCCATCATGGCGCGATCACGCACCGACAATGGGTCGTCGGCATCAACCGAAAGCAGCTGGTTCACTTCATCGACATCGAGGTTTTTCGGCAAGGTACGTCCTTGTTTGGGCGCAGCCACCCCTTTGGCCGGATTGGCACTGAGTACCCCGTCAGCCACCAGAAAATCAAAGAAGCTTCTGAGTGATGATAGACGCAGGGCAATGCTGCCCGGTTTGAGTTTGTCACGCTTGGCCTGGGCGGCAATCTGGCGCACCCAGGTAGCATCCACATCCCGCCATTCGGTCACACCGACGCTCACCAGAAATTCAGCGCTGGCAGTCAGTTGTTGGCGGTAATTGGTTTCGGTGTGGCGACTGAGGCCCCGCTCGCGAATCATGTAATCAAAGAATCGCGCCAGCGGTTTTTCCAGACTGGCGGGCAGACTCATTGGTCCGCCTGCCATTTGGTAAGAAGGATGGCGATGTGCTCGGCGACCTGCTCAACAAACAGGGTGTCCATACTGGGCTGGAAATGGCCGCCGTCTTTGCTGGCAAAAGCGAGAAAACCCAGCTCTTTGCCTTTCACTACCGGCACCAGGCGTAAGAGCCCAGCTCTGGCGCCTGGGAGACAAACAGCTCGCCATCGGTACGGCGCAACCGGCCAAGGTAAATGCGCTGGCCGCAGAAGTGTTGTGCTTTCACAGCATCTACACTGGCGCGGTCAAGGGCATGGTGACCCTGGTCGAACAAACGCAGGCTGACAGAAAGGTTCAGGGAAGCCGCCAGCTCACGCACAGCACGGTGAATATCGTCTTCCGACTCTGCCGCAAACAGGGCTTTGTGCGCTTTGGCAAAGGCGCGGAACAGGTTCTCGTTCCCCGCCGCAATGCTCATCAGTTGGGTGATATCCTCTTCCAGCTCGCCCACACGTTCACGCAGGCGGCCAAGCTGGATTTCCACCAGGGAGACCGTACCACGCTCAGCGTGGGGGATCCGAAGTTGCGCCGCCAGCGAAGGCTGGCGGATAAAGAAATCAGGATTGTCTTTCAGGTAAGCGGCCACGGCGTCTTCGGTCAATGCCTCAGCAAGTGGCCCCTCGAGCTTGGAAAGCTCAGTCATACTGTTATGTGTCCATCGTATACGTGTGTTGCAGGTCCGGTCATGTAAAGCGGATGACCCGGTCCTTTCCAGCGGATGTGCAGCGTACCGCCCGGCAGGTTTACCGTGACAGATTCATCCAGCAATCCCTGAACAATACCGACAGCAACCGCCGCACAGGCACCGCTGCCACACGCCTGGGTTTCCCCCGCGCCGCGCTCGTAGACGCGAAGGCGGATTTCATTGCGCGATACCACCTGCATAAAACCGGCGTTCACACGCTCAGGAAAACGCTCGTGGGATTCCACCAGCGGTCCCAGGGTTTCCACGTCTGCGGTATCGACATCCTCCACCACAGTCACACAATGTGGGTTGCCCATACTGACTGCACCTACAAACAGGGTTTTATCTTCTACCCGTAAAATATAGGTTTTTTCTTCCGCATTTGCGCGGAACGGAATTTTCGCCGGCACCCAAATTGGTTCGCCCATGTTGACGGTAACCAGATCGTCACTGTCAATTTTGAGTACCATCTTGCCCGATTTGGTGCTGACGTGGATTTGGTGTTTGTTGGTCAGCCCTTTCATGCGCACAAAGCGGGCAAAGCAGCGCGCGCCGTTGCCGCACTGCTCCACTTCACTGCTGTCTGCGTTGAAAATCCGGTAGTGAAAGTCACTTTCCGGATCATACGGTGGCTCAACCACCAACAGCTGATCAAACCCTACGCCGGTGTTTCTGTCCGCCAGACGGCGGATCATTTCTGGTGAGAAATAGGCATTCTGGGTCACACAGTCAACGACCATAAAGTCGTTGCCAAGGCCATGCATTTTAGAAAACTGAATCTGCATCCGGGTCCTTTATTCAGGCAGTACCTGCTCGAGTACCCACAGGGATTCCAGCGGTTCACGCTGGCGCACCAGATGGGCTTTGTCACCATCGACCATCACTTCGGCCGCACGGCAACGGGTGTTGTAATTGGAAGACATCGCAAAACCGTATGCGCCGGAAGAGCGCACCGCCAGCAGATCGCCAGCTTCCAGCACCAGGGCACGGTCTTTACCCAGGTAATCGCCGGTTTCACACACAGGCCCTACCAAATCATAGGTTTGCGCTTCACCGTCGCGCGGAATGACAGGTACGATTTCCTGCCACGCCTGATACAGCGCAGGACGGAGTAAATCGTTCATCGCCGCATCAATGATGGCGAAGTTCTTGTGCTCGGTGTGCTTGAGAAATTCTACTTTGGTCAGCAGCACGCCTGCGTTGGCGGCAATGGCGCGACCCGGTTCAAACACCAGTTCAATATCCTGGTGGTTCGACAGGCGATCAAGCAGGGCTTTGGCGTATTCCGACGGCTGAGGCGGCTTCTCATCGTGATAAGTCACTCCGAGGCCACCGCCCACATCCAGGTGGGTAATATGAATGCCGTCGTTGCGCAGCTCATCAATCAGTGCCAGCAGACGGTCAGTTGACTCGATAAACGGTTCAATCTCGGTCAGCTGCGAGCCGATATGGCAGTCGATACCGTGCACTTCCAGATTTGGCAGGCTGTGCGCGTAGTGGTAAACGTCACGCGCGCGGTCAAACGCGATACCGAATTTGTTCTCTTTCAGGCCGGTAGAAATGTAAGGATGGGTTTTCGCATCCACATCTGGGTTGATGCGCAGGCTGATTGGCGCCACTTTACCCAAGTCGCCCGCCACTTTGTTGAGGCGGTCAAGTTCGGCTTCCGACTCAACGTTAAAGCATTTGATGCCAAGCTCAGCGCGCGCGCCATCTCCACCTCGGTTTTACCCACACCGGAGAACACCACTTTGGCCGGGTCACCGCCCGCTGCCAGTACGCGTTCCAGCTCGCCCTGGGAGACAATATCAAAACCAGAGCCGAGGCGTGCCAGCACATTCAGCACACCGATGTTGCTGTTGGCTTTCACGGCATAGCAAATCAGGTGCGGATGATCGCCCGCTGCGTTGTTAAACGCATGCCAGTGACGCTCCAGCGTGGCGCGTGAGTATACGTACAGCGGGGTGCCATGCTCTTCAGCCAGTCGTGCCAATGGCAGATCCTCTGCCCACAACTGCCCATCATCCTGATAATTGAAATAGTCCAACGTTGTCCTTCCCTGTCCAAAAATTTATTGCTGAGTGGCGCCTGAGCGTCCTGTGGAGTTTCTGAAGCAGCAGGTGCAGTCTGCGCCGGCGCATCTTCAGGAAAATAAAGCGGCCCTTGTTGGCCACATGCTGAAAGCAGGGTTACGGCTGCCAGCAAGGCAAGTTTCAGGGGAGTTCGCATCATTATCGCCAGTGATCCAAAAGTTAATGCCCTCTATAATCGCATCAACACACTGAAAAGCAATAGGACGACAGAGAATGAACACAAGCCAATACCACGAACTGGTTGACGTGCAATGGATGGCGATTGAAGAGGGTATCGACGAAAGCGGTGCCGATATCGATTACGAGACCAACGGCAACGTCCTGACACTGGAATTTGAAGACCGCAGCCAGATCATTATCAACCGCCAGGAGCCGATGAAAGAGATTTGGCTGGCGTCGCGCTCAGGCGGCTTCCACTTCGGTTACCAGGATGGTGAATGGGTTTGCAGCAAGACCGGCATGGTCTTTATGGACATGGTCAAGCAAGAGTGCAGCAAGCACGCGGGCGAAGCCGTCGAGTGGTAACAGTCGGTTGATAACAGTCGATGGGTAACGAGGGAGTGCTGACAACCGGTGTTGTCAGCCTTTTTCTCAGCGCGACATAAACTGGGCGGCGTTTTTACCGGCATCGCTGCTGCGCTGCCACTGACGATCGCTCTTGTAAGGAATAACCTGGGCACGGCCATCAGCCTGATAGATGATGTCGTAAAACTGCGGCAGGTTGAAGCTGCCAGCCTTACCACCGAAGTTGGTCGATTCCTGCGATGAGGTGTAGAAACGGTTTACACCCTGCACCATCTCTTCTTTATCACCGCTGCACTGGCGGTAAACTTCCACCCGGTTATTCTCATCCAGCACATAGATGTGGAAACCCTGATCGCAATCTTCAAAGAAGAACTGGATAAGTCCTTCACTGGCGTAGGCATCCACCACTTCCGGCGGGTGAACTTCCGTTTCCTTGTCCAACACCATGATAGGTGAACCATGCACTTTGTTGGTGGAAATGGAGCGGTAGAAGTCGACGGAGTTTTCCAGTTTCTGTACTGACACACCACGGCGTTCGAAGAAAAGACCAAAGGTCTGATCTGCCACACGGATGGCTTTAAAGCGACGGCGTTTTTCCTGATCAACCGGTTTGAGGCGCAGGTCGATACACTCGGCCACCAGTTGGTACACCAGGTTGCGGATCAGGCCACGCATCTTGCCGGCATAACAGAACACGTCCACCGATTCCGGCGGAATGGCGTCCTGGTGCATTTTGCCGAGCAGGGTTTTGAGTACGTCGAGAATGGCATTCTCACCCTTGAAGTTCAGGGTACGCACTTCGTTCCAGCTGTTGCGGTAAACCAGATCGACACTGCTGACCAGACACTGCTGATCCTGCCCGTAGCAGAAAATGTCGGTATTTTTGAAATCAAACCGGGCAGCAGGCTGCTTGAGTTCAGACGTCGGGTCTTGCTCAAGGTTGATAAACAGCGCCAGTTTGCGGATTTCACACGGACTCGACAACGCCTGCAGCGATGGCTGCGGACGGCGCACTGAGAAGGTGTTGCGGATATCACTCACCAGTTGGTAAAGCTTGTCGATATCCACATTGCTGGTTTTGCTCACCACATACAGGCGGGTGGATTCAGTCAAAAGGCCATTGAAATAAGCCCATGCCACCAGCTTGGACAAGTAGCGGTTGTGCTCCAACGGCGCACGGCCAATGATGTCGACCGGTTTGAGCGAATGCTTGTACAGATACCAGCCCGGCGGGTTGTTGCGCCCTTCCGGTACATGGATAAAGGTCAGATCTGACTCGTGCAAGTCCGGTGAAAGCTGCGGATTAAGCAAGGTCACCTTACCCGGCAACACCTCAAATGCTGCGTACAGTTTACGCGCCAGAATACTGATGTCTTCCGGGCTGATAGCAGAGGTGATGTCATTGCGGCGTGCAAAGCGGATCAGGTTGCGGTAGCTCAACATCAAGGCTTCGAGAAGCTCGTTGTGCGCTTCCTTTACATCTTCCACTTTCCAGTTGCGGCGATTGTCCAGGTGCGCAATATCGTCCTGTGTCCAGCCCCACTCACGGGTCAGGATGCACAGCACTTCGCGGCGCCACGGCACCGAACCCGGGCCCGGATCGCGGGTCAGTTTTTCATGGGTTTTGAGGTAGAAGCAGCGACGAACCAGATCCAGACGGCGGTGATCGTCAATACGCTCAAGGTAGCGCGTCACCTTCTCCAGCATCAGGTAGTAGCATCGGACTGATACACATCCAGCATACCGGAGAAGAAGCGGCGCTTGCCGTCAACACTCAGAAGCTGGGTCCCAGGATATTCCCAGGAATAGGCTTCGAGCAAAATGGCTTTGAGCACGGACTTGTAAGGTGAATCAATGCTTTTATACAGCTGCCATAGGCTGGAGCCGAAATACTCTTCCGCAGGAATTGACGGCAGTCCGCCAAAATCGACCCACTCATTGCGGCGCACCGCACCACTGGCAATCAGCTCGCCAACATAGTCTTCATAGCAGTTTTCCATCTCCGGCGGCACCAGGTACCACAGCAGATGTTGCCCGGCGAGATGCACGGCCGAGCGGTAGAATTCATCCAGCAACAGATAGTGCTGGGTCGAGCCACAGTTGTCTGTGGTCATCTCTTGGGTCAGGTACTGGCGGAAACGCTGTTCGCAGATGACAAAGAAATTGACCTCTACTCCCTGCGCCATCGCCCATTCAGAGATCAGGCGCATTTGGCATCCAGCATGGCGCGATCGTCGGCATTCACCCAGTCCTGAACACACACCCAGATATCCAAATCACTGGATAGGCTTTGTCCCATAGAGCAGTACTGCCCATAGAAAACAGTCCCTTAATAGGGAAATCCTGGGAAAATGGCTTGCTGGGTGCCGGTTGGCTGGCAGCCAATGCACAATCGCTGATGAAGTCTTGCTGGTCGCTGGTGAGGGTAAAGTTGCAGACGCCGTGAAGCACACTGCGCTCGAGGTAACCGGGAATGGCAGGATGGTTAAAATGCAGCAACGCCGGTAAAACGTTAAACACGTTTACGGCTTGCGAGTGCATCGCACTACGCGCACGTTCCAACCTCACAAGGTTGAATGCTTCCAGTCGCGCTATTTGCTGATCAACATAGTTTTGCAAGATAAACATCCAAAGTTGCCGACATCCCAGTCAACGTAATGAGCCCGAATTAACAACCACTCCGAGCTCATGGATAAAAACGTGATCAATCTAACAGTTTTTTCCTGGAGCGTAAAGCAAGCGATGCCTCGCTACTTTCGCTGCATATTGTTCACTATATGACCAAAACTGTGAGTGAGACAACGCTTTATCTCAAAATTGATGCGAAATTAAGTGAACCAAGGACGATTTCGCCCCACTTGCGGCCCCGCAAAATTTGATCTCTATCACATGATGTTAGTCCAAAGCGTCCGCCTTCGCACGTTTTAACCCCCACGCCCTGCTTCTCTTATCAAGAAAGATAAAGCGATGATACGATTAGCGTTAAGCAAACCAAATGGACGTCACTATGAATTCAACCCCTATTCGCATCGCCACCCGCCAAAGCCCGCTCGCGCTGTGGCAGGCAGAATTTGTTAAAGCAGCCCTGGAAGCGACCCATCCGGGTCTGGTGGTAGAGCTGGTGCCTATGGTGACCAAAGGCGACATCATTCTGGATACCCCACTGGCGAAGGTGGGCGGTAAAGGTCTGTTCGTGAAAGAGCTGGAACAGGCCATGCTGGAAGGACGCGCGGACATCGCCGTGCATTCAATGAAAGACGTGCCGGTCGAGTTCCCGGAAGGGTTGGGACTGGTCACTATCTGTGAACGTGAAGACCGCGTGACGCCTTTGTTTCCAACACTTACGCCAGCATCAGCGAGCTGCCTCAGGGCGCAGTAGTTGGCACCTCCAGCCTGCGCCGCCAGTGTCAGCTGCGCGCCATGCGCCCGGATTTGGTGGTCAAAGATCTGCGCGGCAACGTCGGCACCCGTCTAGGCAAACTGGACAACGGTGACTACGACGCCATCATCCTGGCATCTGCCGGCCTGAAACGACTTGGCCTGCATGACCGCATCCGCAATGAGATTGAACCGGAAGAAATCCTGCCAGCAGTCGGCCAGGGCGCGGTGGGCATTGAGTGCCGTCTCGATGACGAACGTGTCCGTGCCCTGCTGGAACCCCTGGCGGATGCCAACACCACTTACCGCGTATTGTGTGAACGTGCCATGAACAACCGCCTGATGGGTGGCTGTCAGGTGCCGATTGGCAGCTACGCCGAAATCCATGGTGACCAAATCCACCTGCGCGCCCTGGTTGGTGAGCCGGATGGCAGCAAAATCATCAGCGGCGAAGTAACAGGCCCGCTGGAAAAAGCAGAAGAGCTGGGCACCGGCCTTGCCGAGCAACTGCTGGAAGACGGTGCACGTGCGATCCTCGAAAGGCTGTATCAGGACGAGGTATGACCGTCCTCATTATCCGTCCGGCACCGGCTTGTCACGAGCTGAGTGACCGTCTCAACCAGGCGGGAATTAAGGCGCTACCCGCGCCTTTGTTGTCTTTCTCTGCCGGACAGGATTTACCCAATCTGTCTGCATCCCTTAATGCACTCCCGCCACACAGTGTGGTGGTCGCGGTCAGCCCACGTGCCATTGAATATGCCAAGCATCAGCTCGATGAAGAAAATCACTTTTGGCGTGACGATTTGCATTATGTCGCGGTCGGAGAAAAAACGGCGGCGGAATGGCAACGCCTGAGTGGCATCAAAGCATGGCAACCAGCGACAGAAGACAGTGAAGGTATGTTATCGCTGCCCGTATTCGCAGAACCGAATAATCTGTCGGTTTTGGTACTGCGTGGCAACGGTGGCCGCGCCCTACTCGGCGATACCCTGAAATCGCAGGGATCTAAGGTGCGCTATTTTGAAGCCTATCAACGACATTGGACCAGTGAGCCCCTATCATCACTGACTATGCGATGGCGAGCGGAAGGCGTGGATACCCTGGTGATCACCAGCGGTGAGCAACTTTCGCTTTTGTGCCAGACAATCTCACAGAGTGACCAACATTGGTTACGAGAATGCCATATACTGGTGCCAAGCAAACGGATTTACAATCAAGCAATTGACCTTGGTTTTTCGGCAATTAGCTGCGTAAACAGCGCGTCCAATCAAGCACTGTTCAACGCTTTACACGAGATGAACAACTCGGGACATACGGATGACAGACAAGAATAAGACATCAGGCTCAGGCAACGCTTCGTCGGCGCCAGCATCCCCTAAAGGCACTGGAACATCATCGTCCGCTAAGGACACTCCGCCTTCAGGCACCGACAACAAAGCCAGCAAGACGCCAAACAAACCCGACGCACCGGCGCCGAAAGAGCCAGTTAAGGCGAATGACACCACGCCACCGGCTTCCCCGCCTCCCGCTCCTGCAGCCAAAGAGAAAAAAGGCGGTAACGGCCTGTCTGTTGTCGCCATCGTGCTGGTGATTGCCCTTGCCGGTGGTCTCTATTATCACGGCCACCAGCAGACTCAAAACCTCAATGCCAGCATCAGTGCCCTGACCGGTGACATCGACACACTGAAATCTGCCCTGTCGCAAAGTGAAGCGCAAAGCAAAGCGGCAGTCGAAAACGCCGTGCGTGACACTCAGGTGCTGATTGACCAGCAGGATAAAACCATCAAGAGCCTGCAATCAGCGCTGGCAGACATCAAAGGCCGTCGCCCGAATGACTGGCTGCTGGCAGAAGCGGATTACCTGGTGAAACAGGCAGGTCGCCAGCTGTGGCTGGAACACGATGCCCTGACCGCAACCACCCTGATGGAAACCGCTGACCAACGCATTGCCGAATTGAATGACCCATCACTGACCCCAATCCGTCAGGCGATGGCGAAAGACATTCAGGAGCTGAAAGCCATTAAACGCATCGATACCGACGGTATCGTGCTGCGCCTGACCTCACTGCAACAGGAAGTGGACAAGCTGCCACTGGCTAACGCTATCATGCCGGAAGCTGAGCAGACCGAGACCCACCCGGTATCGGCCAATGTCGACGACTGGCAACAAAACCTGAAAGCCTCATTTGAAGATTTCGTCGGCCAGTTCATCACCTACCGCAAACGCGAAGGCAACGTGGTCCCTCTGTTGTCACCGGCGCAGACTTTCTACCTGCAGGAAAACCTCAAAGCCAAGCTGGATCAGGCCATCACTGCGGTTTACCGCGAAAACGGCCGTCTGTATGCAGAATCGCTCAAAACCGCCAAAGACTGGACTGAGCGTTTTTACAATCAGGATGCAGAGATCACCAAGAGCTTTGAAGCGACACTGACGCACCTGAGTCAGCAGACTATTGACGTATCTTACCCAGAAGCGCTGAAGAGCCAGGCCCTGATCAGCGACATGCTGGATGAACGCCTGCGCCGCGATCTGGCACCGTTACCGTCGGAGGAGAACAGCCAATGATCAAAATTCTCCTTCTGGTTATCGCCTGATCGCCGGCCTGATTGTCGGCCCGGATCTGGCGGGCCAACAGGGTTACGTGCTGATCTCAGCCGCCAACCAAACCATTGAAATGAGCGTCACTACCCTGATCATTCTGGTGGTGCTGGCCTTTGCTTCTCTGTTTTTGCTGGAATTTATCATCCGCAAACTGTTTTCGCTTTCAAGCTCGACCCGCGGCTGGTTTTCCGGCCGCAAGAGTAAAAAAGCCCGTAAACTGACCAATGACGGCATGCTTAAACTGCTGGAAGGCGACTGGAAACAGGCGGAGAAACTGGTGGTCAAGGGTGTCACTGGCAGTGATGCCCCTTTGCTGAACTACCTGGCTGCAGCAGAAGCTGCGCAAGGGCGTGGTGACGTGGAAAACCGCGACCGCTACCTGCAACAGGCCGCGGATTTCGGAACCGACAGCCTGGCCACTTCTCTGACCCGTGCCAAACTGCAATACCGCCAGGGTCAATATGAAGAGGCGCTGGCGAGCATTCAGGGGCTGCTGGATGCCAATCCGCGCAATACGGTGTTGCTCAACCTTTTGAAAGATACCTATCTCAAGCTGCAGGACTGGCAGGCACTGCTGCGCCTGTTGCCATCACTGAAACGGGTAAAAGCAGTATCTGATGAGGAAGCAGCCAAACTCGAACAGAAAGCCGAATGTGCCTGATGGCGCACATTGCTACCCAAAAAGGCAGCGATGGCCTGTTAGCACACTGGAACAGCCTGAGCCGCAGCGCCCGCCAGCAAACGCCGTTGATTGCCTGTCTGGTGAAACAGCTGATTGGCCGCCATGCCGATTCTGAGGCTTACATTATCCTGCGTGAGAATCTGAAAAAGCACCCGGATGAAACCCTGATTGCCATGGTACCGGAACTGAACTTGCCGGATTACCACCCTGCTATCGTAAAGCTTGAGGATTTGCTGCGTTACAACGAGAACAATCCAGTGACCCACAGCGCACTGGGACAGCTTTATTTCCGTGAAGGAAAATGGCCGGAAGCCCGCCGCCATTTTGAAAAGGCGCTGGAAATCCGTCCGGATGTGACCGATTACGCCTGGCTGGTCGATACACTGGAGAAGCTCAATGAGTCCGGTGCTGCAAACAGCCTTTCCCGCGAAGCCCTCAAGCTGGCGCTGCCTCACAAAGAGTGAAACATTTAGCGAACAGAAAACGCCCAACCGGGCGTTTTTTTATGCGCAAAATAAGATATACCGCACCTTTCTAAAACAAACATGTTTCAGGACGTTACTAACAATTAACGACTATTTACCGCCCATTGTTAAGTGGTTCAGCCTGTTATCAAATACACCAGCAATAAGACAAATAATGTAAACCCCCTTTTAGAAAGCGAGCCCATTTAATGGATATGTTACCTTGGATCCTGGTGTCAGGCCTGTTGGTATCAGTAGTGACCGGTCTGCTGACCGTACTGCTGGTCAAAGGTATGGAGTGATCCATTTCTGACCGTCAACGCCTCCGATTGGAGGCGTTTTTGTTTGGATGACAGAACAGGGAAATCAGCGCATCGCCGCTTTGACATAGACATCAAAACGGTTCTTCTTGGTTTCAATCTGGGTCGACGGGGTTTTCCCGTCCAGAAATTCTGCGTAATCCGGACGCTTCACCACAACCCGTTTGGTCGCCAGCGCAAACGCCGGTTCAAACAGACCATCTGCATCGTCATCAGCGCCAACAAGGGACTGAAATACCCGCATCTCTTTTTTCACCAGCGCCGATTTTTTCTTGTGTGGATACATAGGGTCGAGATAGACCACATCCGGACGCTCCAGGCTTTCATCGTCAGCAAGTTTGTCCAACGCATCATGCTAGAGGCATGAAGCAGGGTCATACGTTCACCCACCCAGCCACCGATTTCAGCATCCGCTTTCGCGCGCTCAAGGCCATCTTCCAGCAAGGCGGCAACCACAGGGTGGCGCTCTACCATCATCACCTTACAGCCGAGGGATGCGAGAACAAACGCATCGCGGCCAAGACCGGCAGTGGCATCCAGCACGGTTGGCGTTGCCCTTTGTTGAGGCCGACGGCTTGGCAATCGACTGCCCTTTACCGCCACCAAACTTGCGGCGGTGACCGACTGCACCACCGACCAGGTCGACAAACACAGCGCCGAGTTTGGGCTCATCGCGTTTACGCAGCTCAAGTTGCGATGCTGTCAGTACCAGCGCAAAAAGGGCATTGTCGTCATGGGTCAGTCCCCAACGCGAGGCGATACTGTCGAGGGCGTCAGCGCGCTCTGGCGCTTCGCAGATTAAGGCAATCAGCAACTGTGTTCTCCGGTCTGTTTAACGCGCAGAGTATATACGCAAACACCTGCAAGATGCAGGTGTTTGGTTGGTCAGAAGTGGCCGGTCAATACGCCCGGGCGGCGGCAGGCATTTTCGGTGCCTGCTCATAGACAAGCTGCGCCATGGGTTTAGGCACGCTGAAATAGTAGCCCTGAGCATAGTCCACACCCAACGCCTGAAGGCGCTCAAGGATGCCGGCGTTTTCGACAAACTCCGCCACCGTGCGTTTGCCCATTTGCGCGGCCAGCTCATGAATAGCCCGCACCATCACGTAATCCGTCTCATCCTCGGCAATATCGCGGACAAACTGGCCGTCGATTTTGATAATGTCTACCGGCAGGCGCTTGAGATAGCCAAACGATGACAGGCCGGAGCCAAAGTCATCCAACGCGATAGTACAACCCAGTTGCTTAAGTTTGGTGAACAGCTCAATCGCATCGGTCAGGTTACCAATGGCGGCCGTCTCGGTGATTTCTAGGCAAATCCGGTCACTTGGCACCACACTCTCGGCCAGCGCCTCCATCAGGAATGCCACAAAATCCTCATCACTCATAGAGCGCCCGGAGAGGTTAATCGAGATCATGCCAATGGTGTCGACATATTCCGGGTGATGGACAAACCAACCCAGGGTCTTCTCAATCACCCTTTTGTCTATCAGGTGCGCCATATTGTAGCGCTCTGCCGCTGGAAT
This sequence comes from Enterovibrio sp. JCM 19048, assembly GCA_001310415.1. Classification (GTDB taxonomy): domain Bacteria; phylum Pseudomonadota; class Gammaproteobacteria; order Enterobacterales; family Vibrionaceae; genus Enterovibrio; species Enterovibrio paralichthyis. The sequence goes on from BAXE01000022.1 coordinate 44,963, forward strand.
AAACTGCCCCGGCGGGACATATTCGCCGTCGCCATCACGCATCCGTACCAGCACCTCAAAATGCAGTTTGTCACCGACTGATGGCGCGACACGCACGATCGGCTGGGCAAAGACCTCAAACCTGTCTTCTCCCAGCGCCTGGTGGATCTTATTTACAAAGGACATCTCGCGCTCATGGCGGCGAAGCTCCTCATCGTCAGGACGGTATAGGTGGATACGGCTACGCCCATCATGCTTGGCCGCGTAACAGGCGGTATCTGCCTGTGCATGCACCTGCTGTGGCGAACCTGCGGTGCTGTCGAGCATTCTTACCCCGACAGAGCAGCTCAGTGCCAGCCTTGAGTTTTGCCAGTAAAAGTCCAGCGAACTCAAGGTATCCAAAATCTCCCGGCCCTGTGCCAGCGCCTGCTGTTCATCGCAGTCATAACAAATGACCGCAAACTCATCACCGCCGAGGCGCGCCAGTGTGGCGCTTTCCGGCAACACTTCCCTGAGCGCCTGCGCGGTCTGCTTCAACGCTCATCCCCGGCCTCATGGCCGACGGTGTCGTTGATGACCCGGAACTGGTCAAGGTCGATATAAAACAGCGCATGGACAACCGCGCCTTCAGGCAGGGTATGAAGCACCTCCACCAGCAGGCTTTCAAAATGGTTACGGTTATACAGCCCAGTCAGGAAATCGTGCTGGGCCTGATAACGGAGTTGCTGCTCCATGCGGCGGTTTTCTGTAATGTCTTCGCCCACCAGCAGGAGTTGGGACTGTACCTGGGTCGATCGGATGCTTTCGCGGATCCAGCGCTCCTGCCCATCACGGGTAAGGTACCGGATCTCACGGCGGCGAATGCCGAATGCTTCCAGTTGTTTGTTGCTCAACAGGCTACGCGGTGGCGGGCTGTCATCGACATAGAATTCTGTCACCTTGTGACCAAGCATATGGCGCTTGGAATACCCCAGCCACTCCATGGCGCATTGGTTCACGGACTGAATGCGCGATTGCTGGTCTATGGTCATCAGCATTACCGGCTGTTGCTCATAGAGCGTGCGGTATTCCACTTCGCTGCGTTGCAGTTTCTGCTCGGCCAGTTTGCGCTGGCTGATGTCCCGCGCCTCAAACAGGATTTGCGCTTCTGCGTGGCTGTGATCCGGCAGCGCTTTCAACGCCACATCCAGGATCACTTCGTTTTGCAGTTCCGACAGCAGGCAGGCTTCAAAGCGGCTGGTCTGTCCTTCAATAAGCGAGCTAAGCTGCAGTCGGAGACGCTCAGCGCCCAGCCATTCAGACCACTTCCAAAGCGGGATAAAACTGCGGGAAGCATAATGGGGAAACAGGCGCTGGAAAGCACCGTTGGCAGACACCACACGTCCACGGTAATCGAGCAGCGCGATATACTGGTGGCTCTGGTCAAACACCCCTTTAAACAGGGCGCGGCTTTGTGCCAGTGCTTCTTCGCTGCGTTTGCGGCGGTTCATATGCTGGGTCAGGATGCTGATGATCACCCCGGCAATGGCCATGATGGCCAGGCTGCTGAGGATGGCATCACGGTTACGGTGCAAAAATGGCAATGGCGTGTTGACCACAATCGCATCTTGGAACTGGCTGGTATCTATCCCCCGGCGCTTGGCCTCCGCATACTCAAACATCGGGTGGTTGGCGTTTTTAATCACCGGTGGCGTGCCGCCGTTTTCCAGCGCATTGAGTAACAGGCGTGCCTGTACCTCGCCATGGTGTTGACCATCGACCATGATGCCGCCCACGACCCCGTAAGGCAGCATAAAGCTATTCGCCCCATACACCGGCACACGCGCCGATGCAGTAATCTGGCTAAGCAGCGCACCGTGATCCCTAAACTCACCCGCAGCATCCTTGAAATAGGACACAAACAGCACCACATCACCGGCTTCCAGCCTATTGATGCGATCAATCAAGCCGGAAAAGGTCAGGTGATGCAACCGCTCGACGTCGACCCCAAGGCTTTCTGATTCTTTCAGTTGCTGGCTAATTGCCACCCAGTACTGACGGCTGGAAAAGCTGTTATCCAGCGCCAGCCAGACCCTTTTCGTCTCCGGATGCAGTTTTTTGATCAGCCTGACGTTGTCTGGAACGTTCACCACTTCCTCAACGCCACCCAGACGCTTCAGTCCCGGAAATTCACTGTAGTCAGCCACATTCAGGCCAGAAAATACCACTGGGATATCGCCGATCTCTTCACTCAGTTCATTCACCAACCAGAGCGCGGAGTTATCCGTGGTCATGATAGCGTCATAGTGGTGCGACAGCAGTCGGGAGCGGTAGAGTTGTTTGAGCCTTTCGAGGTAGGAAGGCGACTGCACACGTTTAGTATCCAGGTAGGTGTGCTGGACCACGATATCCTGACCGGCAACCCCCTTCTCAATCCCCTCTGCCAGCGATTGCGTCCAGAAAAAATCCGGATGATAAGAGTGAACAGCCAGAACCTGATAAGCTGCAGATGCTGCACCACTCATCAGCAAAGCCGATGTCAGAAATATTCGTTTTATGAATGGGTGCATGTGGATAAATTGCTTATTTTAAAAAAGGTTACGTTAAGATAATACCGTATTGGTAAGTCTGTTATTTGGTCAAGTTTCATGCACGGAATCTGCGGGTTATATGTTCAATCTGCGTTATTATGCAGGTTTTACCGGTAAGAACCGGCGTCAACGGGAAATCGGGTTGGGATACAGGGAGTTAAACGGCCACCATGAATGAAATTGCAAAACTGGATGATTTAGACCGCCAAATCCTCCGCACCCTGATGCTGACGCCAAGGTACCCTATGCGGAAATGGGTAAACGTTTTTCAGTCAGCCCGGCGACGGTACACGTGCGGGTAGAGAAAATGAAAGCGGCGGGGATCATTACCGGAACGGAGGTTCTGGTCAACACCAAAGCGCTGGGCTATGACGTTTGCTGCTTTATCGGCATTAACCTCTACGCGGCACGGGACTACCACTCTGCGCTGGAAAAACTCCAGCAGCTCGATGAAGTGGTGGAAGCCTACTACACCACCGGTGCCTACAACATTTTCGTCAAATTGATGTGCCGCTCCATTGAAGAGCTGCAATATGTGTTGATCGACAAATTACAGGCCATTGAAGAAGTGCAATCCACCGAGACCCTGATCTCGTTGCAAAACCCAATCAAGCGCAATGTATCGCCGTAAAGCGGGAAGCTTTACCAGAAACAAAAATGCCAGCGAAAGTTCGCTGGCATTTTTCATGGGGAACCGGTTTATTCCGCACTTTCCTGGTTTGGTAGCTCAGGCAGTTCCATCTGCTGCTCTTCTGCCAGCCAGCGTGCCACGTCTTTGGCAAAGTAGGTCAGGATGCCATCCGCGCCTGCACGCTTGAAGCACATCAGAGATTCCATCACAGTTTTGCGTTCATCCAGCCAGCCATTAAGGGCGGCGGCTTTGTGCATCGCGTATTCACCAGATACCTGATAGGCGAAAGTCGGCACTTTCAGCTCGCTCTTCACGCGGCGAACCACATCCAGATACGGCATGCCCGGTTTCACCATCACCATGTCCGCACCTTCATTGATGTCCATGGCGACTTCATGCACCGCTTCATCACTGTTGGCCGGATCCATCTGGTAGGTTTTCTTGTCACCGCCTTTGAGGTTAGACGCTGAGCCAACGGCATCACGGAACGGGCCGTAGTAAGCAGACGCATACTTGGCGGAATACGCCAGGATCTGGGTGTGGATGTAGCCTGCTTCTTCCAGCGCATTACGGATAGCGCCAATACGGCCATCCATCATGTCTGACGGCGCAACAATGTCAGCACCCGCTTCTGCATGGGACAGCGCCTGCTTAATCAACACTTCGGTGGTTTCATCGTTGAGCACATAACCCTCTTCATCGGTCAGACCGTCCTGACCAGAGAGGGTGTACGGGTCGAGTGCCACATCAGTGATCACGCCCATTTGCGGTACGTGTTCTTTCAGTAGACGCACGGCACGCTGAACCAGGCCTTCCGGGTTGTGAGCTTCATCAGCATTGGCCGATTTAAACTCCTGCGGTACCACGGGGAACAGGGCAATCGCCGGGACACCCAGTTTTGCCAGGTATTCCGCTTCGTACAGCATGAGATCAATAGACAGGCGTTCAATTCCCGGCATGGACTCAATCGGCTCACGGCGGTTTTTGCCCATCAGGATGAACATTGGGTAAATCAGATCGCTGGCAGTCAGCGTGTTTTCCGCCATCAGGCGGCGGCTGAAATCGTGTTTGCGCAGACGGCGCGGGCGACGTGCCGGATAGGCGCCCTGAATGGATACGGTCACGGTATCCTCCTTAATCCAAGTGCGTTAGCGTTGAATGCATCATAGCGGTTACAGCCCAAAGAATCGACGGCTGTTAAGGGTGGTTTGTGTGATCAACTGCTCAGTGTCCTGCCCACGCAACATCGCAATTTCGCCAACGATATGCGGCAGATAGCAAGGTTCATTACGGCTCGACTTGGGTTTAGGACGCAAGGTGCGCGGCAGCAGATACGGCGCATCCGTCTCTACCATCAGCCTGTCGTCCGGTATAAGCGGCACGATATCACGCAACTCTTCACCACGTCTGTCATCGCACACCCAGCCGGTAATGCCTATATAAAGCCCGGCCGCCAGGCACTCGTTCAGCTCTACCTCTGAACCGGTAAAGCAGTGCAACACCGCCGCAGGCAGCCTATCCATGTAAGGCTTCAAAATAGCCAGAAAGCGCTCGTGGGCATCACGGCAATGGAGAAAGACCGGCATCTCTAACTCGGCCGCCAGCATCAGTTGCGCCTCAAACACGGCCTCCTGTTGCGGGCGGGGTGAGAAGTCACGGTTAAAATCGAGTCCACACTCGCCAATTGCCACCACCTCAGGCCGGGAAGCGAGCGCACGGATAGCAGGCAGGGTGAGATCCTCAACACTTTTGGCGTCATGGGGATGCACCCCGGCCGTTGAAAAAGCATAGCCCGGTAACCGGGCTGCCATTTCAGCAGCGTCTTTGCTCGATTCAAGATCAGTGCCGGTCAACACCATGGCACTGACACCCGCCTCTTTGGCACGGGCGACCACATCCTCTCTGTCTTTATCAAACCGGCTGTTGGTAAGGTTTACCCCGATATCAATCACTGGCGTTCCTTGTTCTTCAATGGTGTACAGATAAGAAAAAAGCCAGTGTATCACTGGCTTTCTGTTCGGGCATCTTGCCGGGTTATCCCTGGCTTTGCTCTTCGCTTTCGCTGCTTTCCTCATCGCGCGGCTTGTAGAAGCGAGAGAAGAACAGACCGACTTCGAACAGCAGGCACATTGGAATAGCCAGCAGGGTTTGTGAAATCACATCCGGCGGCGTCAGCAACATGCCGACCACAAACGCGGCGACAACGATATAAGGGCGCTTTTTGCGCAGGTCGTCTGGGTCTACCGCGCCTGTCCACACCAGCAGGATGATTGCTACCGGGATTTCAAACGCAATACCAAACGCCATAAACAGCGCCAGGATGAAATCGAGGTAGCTCGCGATGTCTGTGGCTATTTGCACATCCACCGGTGCGATGGAGGTGAAAAAACCAAACACCAGCGGGAATACCACAAAGTAGGCAAACGCCACGCCGCAGTAAAACAGCAGGGAGCTGGAGATCAACAGCGGTATCACCAGCCGTTTCTCGTGTTTATACAGCCCCGGCGCCACAAACGCCCATACCTGGTACAGGATCATTGGTACTGCAACAAACACTGACACCACCAGCGTCAATTTGATTGGCGTGAAGAAGGGCGAGGCCACATCCGTTGCAATCATGCTGGCGCCTGTCGGCAACTGGGAAACCAGCGGCGCGGAGACGAAGGTGTAAATGTCGTTGGCGAAATAAACCAGCGCAAGGAATACCACCAGCACTGCCATCAAGGCTTTGAGCAAGCGGTCTCTCAGCTCAATAAGGTGGCTGATGAGCGGTTGGGTATCTTCAACAGATGACATAATTTCTCGATAAGTACAGCAGCCCGACCAAACGGTTATTCGGTTTTGTCTTTTGTCGGACTGGAAGTGCTGGCAGCGTCAGGTGACTCGCTCTTAGCAGGGTAAGGGCGCTGCACATCTTCGGCTGCTTTTTTCAGCTCATCAACAGACTGTTGCAGATCCGGTGACAGGTTTTTCATCCCCATCTGCTCGGCTTTTTTCAGGTTTTCCTGCAACTCCTGAATTTTGAGCTCCTGTTCAAGCTCGTCTCTCACAGAGGTCGCCATACGACGTGCCGCACCCATCCAGCGCGACACATTGCGAATAGCCACAGGTAAACGTTCGGGGCCAAGCACCACCAGACCGACAACGGCGATCAAGATCAGCTCCCAAAAACCGATATCAAACACGGATTATGCCTGCTCTTTGTCTTTCGCTTCGCTTTTTTGCGCGGTGTTGCTGCCTTTTTCTTCCAGTTTATCCTGGCTGAAATCTGCGTCCTTCTTGTCATCATCTGACATGGCTTTCTTAAAGCCTTTCACGGCAGAGCCCAGGTCGCCACCGATGTTGCGCAGCTTCTTGGTACCGAACAGAAGAATGACGATCACTGCAATGATCAGCAGTTGCCAAATACTAATACCACCCATGCTAGTGCTACCTCTGCGTTAATGTGGTGAAAAAAAAGTAACCGAAGTCTATATGACCAATGTTACAACTAAAATGATAAAACTCACTTATTAAATGCGCGCCAGGCAAATAACCAGCTAAACAATGCGGTTACGCCGGTGATCTGTGACAACAGTTCTATCTGGTTACTGTAGAGTATGGCAGAAGTCACCATCAGCGTGGCGCCAACCCCCAACAGGAAGCGTGCACGGTTATGTTGCCGTCGCGCCTGCATAAATTCGTGATACATCCGGTCCATACGCTGGTTGACCTGACGTCCCTGACGCAGGCTGTCGTAAACCAGTTCTGGCAGTTCCGGCAGTTTTTCTGCCAGAACGGTGCCTTTTCTTTAATGGCGTTAATAACCGCTTTTGGGCCTACCTGACGTGACATCCAGTCTTCCAGAAATGGCTTGGCGGTATCCCATAAATCCAGTTGCGGATAAAGCTGACGCCCCAGCCCTTCCACATAAAGCAGGGTCTTTTGCAGCAGCACCAGTTGTGGCTGCACTTCCATATTGAAGCGGCGCGCTGTGTTGAACAGGTTCAGCAGCACATGACCAAAGGAAATTTCGCACAGCGGCTTTTCAAAAATCGGCTCGCATACGGTACGGATAGCAAATTCGAATTCATCGACATTGGTGTCATGGGGAACCCAGCCTGAGTCCACATGCAGCTCTGCCACCTTACGGTAATCGCGGTTGAAAAACGCCAGGAAGTTTTCTGCCAAATAGCGTTTGTCTTCGCGGTTTAATGTACCGACGATGCCACAATCAAGGCCAATCCACTGCGGATCTTCCGGGTGGTCATAAGAGACAAACACATTGCCCGGATGCATGTCGGCGTGGAAGAAACTGTCGCGGAATACCTGGGTGAAGAACACCTGTACACCGCGCTCAGCCAAAAGCTTCAAGTTGGTGCCGTTGGCTTTCAGCCTTCGATATCGGATACCTGGATTCCATAGATACGCTCAGAAACCATCAAAGTCTGGCGGCAGTAATCGCTGAATACTTCCGGTACATACAGGATATGGTCGTTTTCAAAGTTGCGCCGAAGCTGGATGGCATTGGCCGCTTCACGCATTAAATCGAGTTCATCGAGCAGGGTCTTTTCGTACTCACGCACCACTTCCACCGGCTTGAGGCGGCGTGCCTCTGGCAGGAAACGCGCCACGATACGCGCCATGCGGTACATGAGTTTGATGTCAGCCTGAATCACAGGAAGGATGTCAGGGCGGATCACCTTGAGCACCACTTCGCGGCCATTTTCTTTTAGAGTCGCGGTGTGCACCTGGGCAATGGATGCAGAAGCCAGCGGGGTTTCGCTGAAATCGTCAAACCAGTTTTCCAGCGGCCCACCGAGGGCTTTTTCCATCTGCGCCTTGGCAAGCTTGCCGTCGAACGGCTCGACCTGATCCTGCAGCAGCGCCAGTTGATCAGCAATCGCAGGTGGAAACAGATCGCGGCGGGTCGACATCATCTGGCCGAACTTGATCCACACTGGCCCCAGCTCTTGTAATGCCAGACGCAGTCGCTGGCCAAGCGGTTTGTCGCTGTGCTGGTTTTTCATCCAGAACAGCATCTTGCGCATCAGTTGTGGGCCGCGGGTAATGGGTTGATCCGGCAGGAGTTCGTCCAGACCATAGCTGAGCTGGACCTTGGTGATTTTATACAGGCGGCGGATTTCGCTCGGGGTCATGCGCGTTCCACCTCAAGGGTCGCCAGTGCTTTTTCAAAAGCATCGATGCGGGCCTGCAGGCGTGATGCCTGACTTTGCACTTCATCAACCTGATCGGCAAAGTAGGCCACTTCCAGCGCGCCCGGCGCCAGTCGCCACTCTTCCACCACCAACTCACCGACATAGCGCTGGTTGCGCTCGGTCATCTGTTTGAGAAACGCCAGCCCCTGCTGCGCACCGCGCACCAGGGTATGGGCGACCACATCACCGGTGTAATGGGACAACCATTCAGCAATGTCCGGGTTAAGGCCATTCAGAAGATTGGAAAACTGCTGAGCAACGTCGATATCGCCCTCAAGGTGCAGCTTGTCCTGCTTGATCAGGCTGGTGAGGTTGGCTTTGTCTTTAAGCTGTGGCGCGACAGAAATGGCGAGCGCCAATTCGCAGTCTGCATCCCCTTCAAAGGCCGCCAGCACATCAATCTGCTGGCTGAACACAAACACCAACTGCTTGTTGATGTCGGTCAGGCGCACACGCAGCACCTTGCCTTTCAGGCGGGCTAGACGACGCTGGCTCTCACTGTCCTGCTTAAGCAGGGTGTTGAGGCTGGTTTCTACAACAGCGGTGACTAACGGGTCCAATGGCATCATCTACCCCTTAGAACTTATAGCCACGGTGCAGTGCAACGATACCGCCGGTAAGGTTGAAGTACTTGGTTTGTTCAAAACCTGCTGTTTCCATCATGCCTTTCAGGGTGTCCTGATCCGGGTGCATGCGGATAGATTCGGCCAGATAGCGGTAGCTTTCTGCGTCGTTGGCAATGATTTCGCCCATTTTCGGCAGCAGGTGGAACGAGTAGGCATCGTAGACTTTCGACAGAGGCTCTAAGACAGGCTTGGAAAATTCCAGCACCAGCAAACGGCCGCCCGGTTTCAGCACGCGGTACATGGAGCGCAGCGCTTTGTCTTTGTCCGTGACGTTACGCAGGCCAAAACCGATGGTGATGCAATCGAAATAGTTGTCCGGGAATGGCAGCTCTTCCGCGTTGGCCTGAACATAGTTCACGTTGCCAACAATGCCCAGGTCACGCAGCTTGTCACGGCCAACATTGAGCATGGAGTTGTTGATATCCGCCAGTACCACCTGACCTTTCTCGCCAACGATGCGGGAGAATTTCGCAGTCAGGTCACCGGTACCACCGGCCAGATCCAGCACACGATGTCCCGGGCGCACGCCACTGCAATCAATGGTGAAGCGTTTCCAGATACGGTGAATACCCATGGACATCACATCATTCATGATGTCGTATTTTGCTGCCACACTGTGGAAGACGTTGGCAACCATGCCCACTTTCTCGTCTTTGTTGACGGTTCTGAAACCAAAGTGGGTGGTGTTTTGATCCGCGTCCTGAGCCACGCCCTGTGTCATATCTGTCATTTTTAACCCCTGAGTCACACCGGGCGGAAAAAGAAAAAGCCCCGATAATATTGTCGCTTAGTGTACTTTACATACTCAAACAACCACAAGAAGCGCGACCCAGCCTTGGGCTATGAGTGTGAGGCGGGCAAACTCACCACGTCATCTTCCTCATCTGACGAATCTTTGCCTAGCATTGACGGCTGATATCCCGCTTCACTTCCACCCCAAGCGATTTAAAACTTTCCGCCTGACGCAGAATGTTTCCACGCCCGCTCGACAGCTTGTTCACCGCGCTCTGGTAGCTGTCGCTGGCTTTATCCAGCGCAATACCCATGACTTCCATGTCGGCGACAAACAGGCGGATTTTGTCATACAGCTTGCCCGCTTTATCCGCAATCAGGCGGGCATTTTGGTTCTGGTGCTCGTAGCGCCAAAGGTTGTTGATGGTGCGAAGCGCCACCAGCAGCGTGGTCGGGCTCACCAACATGATGTTGTGATCGAGTGCTTCACGGATAAGTGACGGCTCAGCTTCAATCGCAATCTGGAACGCTGGCTCAACCGGAATAAACATCAGCACGTAGTCCAAACTCTGAATACCATGCAGCTGATGGTAATCCTTGCGTCCCAGGCCGCGGATATGTCCACGGATAGCCGCCACGTGTTCACGCAGTGCACTGTCTTTATCTGCCAGGGTTTCGGCGTGGAAGTAGCGCTCGTAAGCCACCAGCGCCATTTTGGCATCAATCACCACATCCTTGCCCTGTGGCAGGCGCACAATCACATCCGGCTGGTAGCGCTTGCCGTGTTCGTTTTCCAGACTGACCTGGGTTTCGTACTCATAGCCTTCACGCAGGCCGGACTCTTCCAGCACGCGGGCAAGTACCACCTCCCCCCAGTTCCCCTGCTGTTTGTTGTCGCCTTTCAGCGCCTGGGTCAGGTTAACCGCTTCGCGGGTCATGGCCTCGTTCAGGCGTTGCAGGTTTTAATCTCATGCACCAGGGTGTGACGCTCTTTGGCCTGCTCGCCAAAACTGTCTGTCACCTGTTTGCGAAACCCTTCCAGCTGGGTTTTAAGCGGCCCAAGCAGGGATTCCAGCTCTGGCGGTTTTGCTCATCCACGGTGCGGGTTTTGTGGTCGAAGACTTTGTTGGCGAGGGATTCAAACTGCACCCGAAGGCGCTCTTCCGCCCCTTCCAGCAGACGGATTTTTTCTTCCGCCGCTTCCAGTTGCTCTTCAGTGCGGGTTTGCTGTTCGCGCAGGGTCAGTTCAAGCGCGGCTTTGGTATCACGCAGGTTATCGACCGTGTCGGCAAGTTGCTCTTTCTCTATTCTCAGGGCTTCCATCTGGCGCAGCTTTTCTGCCGCGGCGGAAAGCTTGCCGTATGGGTACGAAGCTCCGCGCTGAGGCGGTCACGCTCGATGTCCATACCATCCAACTCGTCCTGCAGGGTCTGGTTGTGCTGCTGCAGACGTTGGATTTCAGCCTGGCTCAGCCTTTCATCACTGTCGTGTTGCTGTTGCATCAAAGCGCGCAGACTTTGCTGCGCCATACGGTGATAGACCAGCCCCAACACCGCGGTGATCCCCGCCCCAGCACCTGCCGCTATCCATACCAGAGAATCTGAAAACAGCGCTTCAATCTGCATGCCGTTTACCTTTTTGTTTCAACGCACTTATTGTAACGAAGGCTAATAAGACACTGGATAAATGTCCAGCTTTTCTATTGTCTACAGATTGCTCTAGACTGCGGGATTCCCAACCTTCTTCTATAAGATATTTTCTATGAACGACCGCCTTGCGATAGGCTACGGATTGGCTGCGGTGCTCCTTTGGTCAACCGTCGCGACGGCTTTTAAAATCACCCTGACTATATGGATCCGATCCAGATGCTGGCCGCGGCAGTGTGGTTTCGGCGCTTTCTCTGGCTGCCGTGGCGGGGTTTCAGGGCAAGCTCAACCTACTGACATCCACTTTTGCACGCCGTCCACTGTACTACCTGATGCTGGGGCTGATTAACCCATTGATTTATTATCTGGTGCTGTTCAAGGCCTACGATTTGCTGCCGGCTTCTTTGGCGCAGCCGCTCAACTACAGCTGGGCGATCACGCTGACCTTGATGGCCGCATTGTTCCTGGGGCAGAAAATCCGTAAGCAGGACTGGATTGCCGCAGCGCTTGGCTACGCGGGTGTGGTGGTGATTGCCACCAAAGGCGATCTCCTGGGATTGGAGTTCGACAGCCCGCTGGGTGTGGGGCTGGCACTGCTTTCGACTGTTGTGGGCGGGATACTGGATCCTGAATGCAAAAAACCAAGCCGACCCAGTGATAGGTCTGTTGCTTGGTTTTCTGTTATCGCTGCCCTTTTCCATTGGCCTTAGCCTATACACCAGTGACTGGAGTGGTATCCCCTGGCAAGGCTGGGCAGCGGTGACTTATGTCGGCCTGTTCGAAATGGGCATTACCTTTGTGCTGTGGCTGAAGGCGGTAAAGCTTGCCACCAACACGGCAAAATCAGCAACCTGATTTTATCTCGCCCTTTATCTCGCTTATTCTGCTCAACCGGATCATCGGTGAGCAAATCCACTCCACCACCTTGATTGGCTGGTGATGATCGTCGCTGGTCTTTTAGTCCAGCAGCGAAAAAGTAAGGCTTAAGCGTCAGGTATTATGCGTTGCGCTGCGCGAGGTATTCGCGCAGCTCATCAACGGAAATCCCGTCGTTTGCCAACTCCTGCGCCAGTTCCAATACACGCTCGCCTTTGCGCTCTTCAATCACTTTGTTGAACTGGTGAACCAGCTCGCGCAAAGCGCTGATAGGCACCTGACGTGCCGCGCTTTTTACGCGCTCTTCGCTTTGGCCGCTCAGTTCGGTGAGCAATTTGCCAAACATCATTTTTTCTGGAGACTCTTCGAGCATCTCCCAGTGACGTGCCAATTCAATCGTCGACATCGACATAGTTTTTATCTGCCTGTGATTTAGTTAAGAAGGGATGTTCGGGCTGCTGTCAGTGAGGCGGACACCCCAGAATGGGAAGATTTGAGAATTTCGCACACTAAATATACTGATGCAGCCAAATAAGCAACAAAAAAATACCCGCGCGACCTCGGCCGGCGGGTAAAAAAGCCTGATTTTGGTTGTCGAGACCACGCGCTTTTCGCGTCTTGTTATGAAATCCGGTTAATTGATTATTGGCTCTCAGCCGCGTGCCAGCGCTTGCCTTTGGCAGACCAGAGGAACAGCAGACCCGGCGCAAGAAGCAGCATGTGGAACATCAGTAGGTGCGCTTCTGACAGCCCCGCACGCTGGGTGATGCTGACCAGCACGCCAGCACCGCTCATCTGGAACACACCCAGCAAAGCTGCCGCTGTACCGGCACGCTGGCCGAACGGTTCCAGCGCTTTACCAGCAGCCGAACCCAGCACCCAAGCAAAACCGAACGAAGACATGATCACCGGCACCATAAATGCCCATGCGGTCTGAATATGGCTCAGCGCCCCATCACACACCCTGCCACTACCAGCAACAACATGCCGCCGTTGAGGGTTTTGCGGCTGCCGATACGGTCCATGATTTTCGGTGTGGTCATCGAGGCAAAAATATTGAATACCGCGTTGATACCAAACCAGTAGGTGAACTGCTCCATCGACAGACCAAGGCCGTTGATAAGGCGCACAGGCACAGACGTGACGTATGCCAGGATGACCGACATCGCCAGCAAACACAGCATGCCATGGTAGATAAAGACCGGCTCTTTCAGCACCATCCAGTAACGGGCTGGGCTCAGTAACGGGCCACTGCTGTCGGTATCTGCCGGGCGGGTTTCGCGGAACAGGAAAAACACCAACGCCAGCGCCACCAGCGCATACGCCGCCATAAAACTGAAGTTTGCTCGCCAGCCAAACTCTGCTGTCAGCCAGGCGCCCAACAGCGGTGCCAGAGCAGGAATAAAACAGATGGCACCGTTAAGGTAGCTGATCATCTGGCCACTGCGTTTGCCTCCAAAGCTGTCACGCACCGCGGCGAAGGCACATACAGAGGTAGCACACGCACCCGCGCCTTGTAGCAAACGGGCAACCAGCAATGCATCCAGGGATGACGCCAGAAAGGCAAATGCCGAGCTTACGGCATAGATGGTGATACCCGCCATCGCGACCGGGCGGCGACCGAAACGGTCTGCCAGTGGACCAGCCACCAGCTGGCCAAGGCCAAGGCTGACCAGAAACCAGGAAATCGTGTCCTGGATACGGGTAGGCACCACATCAAACTCCACGGCCATCATGGGCATCGCCGGCAGGTAGATATCAATCGCCAGCGGGCTGAACAGCACCAGCAGCACCATGAGTGCAACCAGGCGGCTATCAGGTTTAGAAGGGGTAGACATAAAGTTCTCCTGATGAATTGCCGCGAGTTTAGGATGATTTTGATATGAATAAAAATGGTTTATATTCAGGTCAGACATTCCAATTGGGAATACCACAATTATGAACCTTAGCCATCTGCTGCGTTATGACCTCAGCCTGCTGATCTGCCTACATATCCTGCTGGAAGAGCGCAATGTCACCCGCGCCGCCCAGCGCCTGCATCTCAGCCAGTCTGCGGTCAGTAAAAACCTCGCCAAACTGCGGGAGCAATTCGATGACCCGCTGTTCAACCGCTCATCCCATGGCCTTCATCCAACGCCCCGCGCGCTGGCACTTAAACCTGCACTCAAAAGCCTGCTCAGCCATGTGGAAGGGTTAACCGCGCAGGAAGAATTCAACCCAGCCACCAGCGACCGCCGTTTCAAGCTGGCATTGGTGGAAAGTGCCTATCCCCTGCTGATGCCGCGCTTTTTAGGGGAAATACTGGATGCAGCACCGTCCATCACCTTAGATACCGTGTCCTGGAGTGCACAGACCTTTGATGCCATGGCACGGGGAGAAGTGGACTTTGGCGTGACGGGTAAAGACTTGAACCCGGCGGACGCCATGCTAACCCTGATGCCACCGAAAGGGATTGTGTATAAAGAGCTGCATCAGGATGACCAGCGAGTGATTGTGCGTAAAGGCCACCCAATGCTGGGTAAACCGCTGGATTTGGACACCTACCTCAAGCAGCGCCACGTGCAGGTGCGTTGTGATGGCAGCGACCGCTGGCTACTCGACTACAAGCTGGCGGAGAAAGGGCTGGAGCGGGATATCGCTATCTATGTGCCGGATTTCAACAGCGCCGCAAGTCTGTGTACCCACACCGATCTGGTGTTTACCGCCCCGTCCCATTTTGCCTATGCCATCGCCAAGCAACTGGATCTGCAGGTGTTGCCGTTGCCTACCCCACTGCCGCCCATGGCCTATACCCTGTTCTGGCATCACAGCCAGCAAAATGACCCCGGCCACAACTGGCTCAGGGAGCTCATTATTTCGCGCTGTCGCCAAATGACAGAAATTGCAGCGGCTGGGGAAAACAGATAGGTTATTACTCAGTTACGATCACTAAAAAAACCGACATAAAATAGGACGACACATGCACGCCATTATTGCAGAGCGCGTTGATGCGCTTCGACGCTGGCTGGAAGAACAGGCAATGGACGCTCTGATCATTCCGCACGAAGACGAATTCCTCGGTGAGTACATTCCCGAGCACAATGAACGCCTGCACTGGGCGACAGGCTTTACCGGCTCTGCAGGTGCCGCGGTGATCACCCGCGAAAAGGCCGCCGTGTTTGTGGATGGACGCTACACGGTACAGGTGCGCAAGCAGGTACCGGGCGAGATTTTCGAATACCGTCACCTGATTGAAGAGCCTGCATTGCAATGGCTACTCGACACCCTGCCACAAGGCAGCAAAGTGGCGGTGGATACCCGCCTGCACAGTGCCAACTGGCTGGCGGCGGCAGAGAAAACCGTCAGTGGCAAACTGACCCTGCAAAGCATCGACCGCAACCCAATCGATACCCTGTGGCATGACCGTCCTGCACCGCTTCTGACCTCAGCACGCCTGATGGGCAATGAACTGGTAGGTAAAGGCAGCACAGAAAAACGCACTGAGATCGGTGCGGTGATCGCAAAGGCCGGCGCTGATGCGGCACTACTGAGCCAGCTCGACAGCATCTGCTGGCTGCTGAATATCCGCGGTGGCGATGTATCCCGTCTGCCGGTATTGCTGGCCAGTGCGCTGATCAATGCCAGCGGTGGTGTCACCCTTTTCATCGACCTGCCGCCTGCCTGAAGGCTTCGCGGCACATGTTGGCGAAGGCGTGTCGGTATTGGCACCGGAAGCACTGGCGTCGGAGCTGGCGGCACTTTCTGCTAAAACCGTTATGGTTGACCCGCAAACCAGCAACGCCTGGGCAAGAGAAATCCTCAAGCAGCACGGCGCGAAGATTGTTCATGCTGCCGACCCTTGCATGCTGCCGAAAGCGGCCAAAAATGCGGTGGAAATTGCGGGTATGAAAGCCAGCCACGTGCGTGATGGTGTCGCTGTCAGCCGTTTCCTTGCCTGGCTGGACAAAGAAGTCGCTGCTGGCAAACTGCATGATGAAGCCGTGCTGGCAGACAAGCTCTACAGCATCCGCGCCGAAGACGAAACGCTGGCTGACCTCAGCTTTGATACGATTTCGGCAGCCGGTGGCAATGCAGCAATGTGTCACTACAACCACCAGAACCAACCTGAACCGGGCCAGCTTGAGCTAAATAATGTGTATCTGGTGGACTCAGGCGGTCAGTATCCGGATGGCACCACGGATATCACCCGCACCATCGCTATTGGCGAATGCGCTGACGAAGTGAAAAAAGCCTTTACCCTGGTCTTGAAAGGCCATATCGCACTGGCCGCTGCCCGTTTCCCGAAAGGCACGGCAGGCAGCCAGCTGGATGCACTGGCGCGCCAGCACCTGTGGGCGCACGGTTTCGACTATGACCACGGCACCGGGCACGGCGTCGGCCATTTCCTGAGTGTTCACGAAGGGCCGCAACGTATCGCCAAAGCACCGAATACAGTAGCACTGCTGCCGGGTATGGTGCTCTCCAACGAACCGGGATACTACCGTGCTGATGCCTTTGGCATCCGTATCGAAAACTTAGAACTGGTGGTGGAAGTCCCTACCCAGGGTGATATGACGGTGCTGGGCTTTGAATCCCTGACCCGTGCACCGATTGACCGCCGTCTGGTGGATGTCAGCCTACTGACCGACAGTGAAATTGCCTGGTGGAACGATTACCACCAGAAAGTGTGGCAGGACGTCAGCCCATCGCTGCAGGGCGATGATCTGGCTTGGCTGGAGCAGGCGACCAAAGCGCTGTAAAAACAAGAAAGCCCACTGTCGACAGTGGGCTTTTTCTTTAGTTCGTCATCATGGATGCGCATCGTTCAGCATTGTAAAAATCGTTAATACCGCCCTGCCCCTTGAACCGGACCTGAACAACAAACCCGGACTCAACAAACGGCAGCAGCTTGTCACAGGCGATGTCATATCCCGCTTCACGGATCACCGACGTACGCCAGTACTGCTTGGGCTCAAGACCCTGAGTAAAAATGATAAAACCATCGTCAGTGACATCGACCAGTTTCTGATCGGCAAAAGCACGTTGCGCTGCTCAATGGCTTTCTGTTTCGCTGTCGGGACGTAAGGCTCTCTTGTGTGGTCGCCTGACACCCCATTAAAGTCATTGCTGCCAATAATGACAAAACTATCCTTTTCATTATTTTGCTTCCTTGATTACTGCATTCACCAACAGCCTATACCAAGAAAGCACCGTCCGGATCCTAACACCTTTCCGCCTGCAACAACTTTACACTTTTCCCAATAACGCAACACAGCTAGACCTGATGACCGGAGTATCCCTGCTCCCAATCTTTCCACACCACTTCAAACCCCGCCGCTTTCACAGCTTGCGCGACTTCGCTGGCACTGCGCTCATCCGAGACTGAAAACTGCTCCAGCTCCGGAACCTCATCGGCATAACCGCCAGGCTGGGTTTTCGATGCCGCGGACATACTGGTGATCCCAAGAGGCAGCACCTTGTCTCGAAACGCCGGGGATTCGCGGGTAGACAGCGACAACTCCACTTCCGGATTGAGCAAGCGGTAGGCACAGATAAGCTGCACCAGCTGCCTGTCTGTCATCACCGATTTTGGCTGCAATTGATTTTGAGAACGGCCGCCTTCGCAAGGACGAAGCCGTGGGAAGGATATGGAGTAGCGGCTACGCCAGTAGGTACGTTCCAGATAATCAAGGTGACTGGCAACAAAAAAGCTGTCCGTCCGCCACTCATCAAGCCCGATCAGTGAACCGATACCTATCTTGTCGACGCCCGCCCGGGCGAGTCTGTCCGGGGTATCAAGACGGTAAGAAAAGTCCGTTTTGTTACCACGCAGGTGGTGCTCGGCATAGGTTCTGCGGTTGTAGGTTTCCTGATACACCATCACCGCATCTAGACCGAGGCCTTTCAGCTCAGCATATTCGGCTTGCGCCAGCGGCTGCACTTCCATCGCCAGATAACTGAAATGACGCTTAATCGCAGGTACGGCGCGGCGGAAATATTCCATTCCCACCTTGGTCTGGTGCTCTCCGGTTACCAGCAGGATGCTGTCAAAGCTCATGGCTTTAATGGCATCGCATTCACGCTCAATGTCATCCAAGGACAAGGTGCGGCGCTTGATGCGGTTTTCCATCGAAAAACCGCAATAGGTGCAGGCATTGGCACAGAGGTTGGAAAGATACAGCGGCACATAAAAATTCACCGTGTAGCCAAAGCGCCGCCGGGTGAGCGCTGCCGCCTGCTGTGCCATTTCTTCCAGAAAAGGCTCTGCAGCGGGTGAGATCAGCGCTTTGAAATCTTCCAGACTGCGCTTAGGTTTTGCAAGGGCGCGCCTGACATCCGCCTCTGTCTTGGCATAAATCGACAGCCGGATATCATCCCAATCCAGCGTTTGCCAATGGTCAGAAAAAGCCATGTTTCCTCCCATTAGGCCAGCTCATCAAGAAATGCCGTCAATGGGCTGGATGCCACTGCCTGCACCGTTTTAGCTGCCAAACCGGATTCATAGGCCATCCGCCCGGCTTCCACCGCCATTTTGAATGCCCTGCCCATGGCAACCGGATCCGCTGCTGTCGCAATGGCGGTATTCACCAACACAGCATCTGCCCCTTTTTCCATCGCTTCTGCCGCATGAGACGGTGCGCCAATCCCTGCATCGACCACAACAGGCACTTTGGCCTGACTGATAATGATGTCGAGAAAATCCCGTGAAACGAGCCCTTTGTTGCTGCCTATCGGGGCACCCAGCGGCATAACCGCTGCGCAACCTGCTTCCTCCAAATGTTTGCAAAGCACCGGGTCGGCATGACAGTAAGGCAACACCACAAACCTTCCCGCACCAAGGTTTCCGCAGCTTTCAGGGTCTCAATAGGGTCAGGCATCAGGTATTTCGGATCGGGATGGATTTCCAGTTTGAGCCAGTTTGTCCCCAGAGCCTCCCGGGCAAGGCGGGCAGCAAAGATGGCCTCCTTGGCAGTTTTCGCTCCTGAGGTGTTGGGCAGCAGATTGATGCCTGACGCCACAAGCGGTGCGAGGATATCGTCTGCCGGGTTTTGGACATCAACCGCTTGAGCGCCATGGTGACAAGCTCTGAGCCACTCGCCGCGATACTGTTCGCCATCAAACGGGTACTGGAAAATTTTCCAGTGCCCGTAAACAGGCGGGATGAAAAGGTTTTATCAGCAATCTTTAACATGATTAACCTCCGGCAATGGCCTGGAACATGGCCACGCGAATGCCTCAGTCAGCGGCGTATCCTGCCACTGACTGCGGGAAATGATGTCGCCGTCAACCGCAATGGCAACGGCCTGCTCCGGTAGCGACAACTCTGCTATCAAGCTGCTTAAATCTGTCGCTGTCACCGGGGTATAGAGAGCGTCATTCAGCCAAATCTGCACAGGATGTCTCCTTGTGGGTTGTTGTACGGCACCGGCAAACAGCGCAATCAGGGTCGCGTGGGATCGGCATTTTTTTCAGTGATAAGGTGTGAGCGTCAAACTGATAAAAGATGGTATCCAGCACCTTGCCAAGCAGGCATTTAATAGCTTCCAGCGCCTGCAGGTTGCCGACAGTACCGACGACCGGCCCAGCAACCCCTGCGCTCTGGCAGTTTCGAGCGTGCGGTTCGATCTCTGCGGGAAACAGGCAGTGGTAGCAAGGCTGGTGAGGCTGACGGAAATCAAAGGTCATCAACTGCCCCTGCCAGCCGATGGCGGCACCGGCAATCAACGGCTTTTTGTGTTCTACGCAGGCGGCGTTGACCGCTTGGCGCGTTGCCATGTTGTCACTGCAATCAAGCACCATGTCGGCCAGCGATACCTCAAGCGACAATGCCGTCCCCTCTAGACGCCTTTTCACTGCGCGACACTGAATATGGCTATTAAGTGCTTTTAACTGTGCTGCCAGCGCCGTGGCTTTTTCCTTGCCCAGATCGGTTTCGCGATAGGCAACCTGCCTTGGCAGGTTTGAACGCTCCACCATATCGTCGTCTGCCAGAACAAGTTGTCCCACTCCGGCACCGACAAGATAGAGCCTGCCGCCGTGCCAAGACCACCACAGCCAACAATCAGTACCTTGGCACCGGAAAGGCGCTGCTGCCCCTCCTCTCCCCAGTCACCCAGCATGATCTGGCGGCTGTAGCGTTCAAATTCGGGATCGGTAAGCCTAGCTAGCGATGGCTGCATCTCTGGCCTCCTCACTAAGCACCTCTTCAAAGGATTGAAGGGTTGCCGCCAAATCACAGGATTGACTGACTGCACGGACCACGGCAATCGCATCCACACCGGTGCGCCATACATCAGGTGCATTGGTCAAATCGATACCGCCAATCGCCACGGCCGGAATGCGCCCGCCTACCGTTTTAAGGTGCTCTTCCAGTTGAGCAATCCCCTGGGGCGGCGTGGGCATCTGCTTGGTGGGCGTAGGGAAGATATGCCGATAGCGAGATAACTGGGAGCCAATCCGAGCGCCACGTCCAACTCGTCTGCCGTGCGTGTAGAAACGCCAAGGCGAACACCGGCACGGGCGATGGCATCAAGATCAGCGGTTCTAAGATCATCCTGCCCAAGGTGAATACCATAGGCACCGGCACTCAGTGCTTTTTGCCAGTGATCGTTAATAAACACCTGTGCCTGGCAAAGACGCCCGCACTCGACCGCTTCTTTAATCATGCTATCCAGGTTTGGGTGCAAAGGGTCTTTGACCCTGAGCTGGACGGTCCTTACACCGAAGGCCAGCAGGCGCTTAAGCAGGTTCAGGTTGTCGACCACCGGATAAAGCGGGCCAATGCCCGCATCCATCCGCGCGAAAGTGGTTGAAGGTTTCATACCACCTCCTCACGCTTTCTGGTGGTAGAGTTCGCTGCCCTTGGCGAGGAACTCCGCCGACTTTTGCTTCATGCCCTCTAGCGGATCTTCCAGCATCTGCACTTCAATCCCTTCCCCCTGCTCTTTTGCATAGGCGCGGACTTCATGACTTATTTTCATCGAACAGAATTTTGGGCCACACATAGAGCAGAAGTGCGCCACCTTGCCAGATTCCTGTGGCAAAGTTTCATCGTGGTAAGCGCGCGCGGTATCCGGGTCGAGCGCGAGGTTGAACTGATCTTCCCAGCGGAATTCAAAACGCGCCTTGGACAGGGCATTATCCCGCACCTGCGCGCGGGTGGCCTTTGGCGAGATCGGCCGCATGGGCGCAAAGTTTGTAAGTAATAAGGCCGGTTTTCACGTCGTCTTTGTTCGGCAGGCCGAGGTGCTCTTTCGGCGTCACATAACAAAGCATGGCGCAGCCATACCAGCCAATCATGGCAGCACCAATCCCCGAGGTAATGTGGTCATAACCTGGCGCTATGTCCGTGGTGAGTGGACCAAGGGTATAAAACGGCGCTTCATGGCAGTGCTTGAGTTGCTCTTCCATGTTCTCTTTGATCATGTGCATCGGCACATGCCCCGGCCCTTCAATCATCACCTGCACATCGTATTCCCAGGCAATCTTGGTCAGCTCGCCAAGGGTGCGCAGTTCAGAAAATTGCGCTTCATCGTTGGCATCAGCCACCGAACCCGGACGCAAACCGTCTCCAAGAGAAAGCGCCACGTCGTACTTGGCACAAATTTCACAGATTTCGCGGAAGTGGGTATAGAGGAAACTTTCGGTGTGATGCGCCAGACACCATTTGGCGATGATAGAGCCACCACGGGAGACAATTCCGGTCACGCGCTTGGCTGTCATCGGTACATAGCGCAGCAGGACACCGGCATGGATGGTGAAGTAATCCACCCCCTGCTCAGCCTGCTCAATCAGGGTGTCTCGCATGACCTCCCAATTGAGGTTTTCCGCAATGCCGTTAACCTTCTCAAGTGCCTGATACATCGGAACAGTACCAATCGGAACCGGGCTGTTGCGAAGAATCCATTCGCGGGTTTCGTGGATATTCCGTCCGGTCGACAAATCCATCACGGTATCTGCACCCCAGCGGGTCGACCACACCAGCTTTTCGGTTTCCTCTTCAATGGATGAGGTCACCGATGAGTTACCGATGTTGGCATTGACCTTCACCAGAAAGTTACGCCCGATGATCATCGGCTCAGACTCTGGATGGTTGATATTGGAAGGAATAATCGCACGCCCTTCAGCGACTTCCCTACGTACGAACTCCGGCGTGATCTCTTTTGGCAGGTTGGCACCAAAACCCTGTCCCGGGTGCTGGCGGTTCAGTTGCTCGTCGACGTATTTGTGACGCCCCATGTTTTCTCGGATGGCAATGTATTCCATTTCCGAGGTGATGATGCCCTGACGCGCATAGTGAAGCTGGGTAACACGCTTGCCTTCTTTCGCCCTGCGCACCGAGGGCAGGTTACCGAAACGCAGTTCATCCAGAGTTTCATCACCAAGGCGGATTTGGGCAAATTCCGAGGTCACGCCATCCAGAAGTTCGGTATCGCTGCGCTCTTCAATCCAACGTTCACGCAGTTTTGGTAACCCGGCATAAATATCAATTTCAAAGTCCGGATCAGTGTAAACACCGGAAGTGTCATAGACACGAATGGATTCGTTAGATTCAAACTGGGGATTTTCTTTCGTCCCACCGACAAAGCTGTCGGCCAAGGCTATTTCTCGCATACCTACACGGATATCCGGACGAGAGCCTTCAACATGGACTTTATGGGAATTGGGGAAGGGTTGTACCGACAGGTTGTCGATAAAAGCTTTGGCTTCGTTTCTGGCCTGTTTACGGTTCGACATAGCATTACTCCTGATAAGTATGGGAATAAATGCTTGCCGGATTTGCTGAGCAAGAGGTGTGGCAATTGAGTAGAAACAGAGTGCTCCTAAAATGCCGACATCAATGTTCTCTTGTTCCCTTCGCAGGTATTAGCCTGATCAGGTTCAACGGATCCTGCTTTCGCAGTCTCAGCCAAATGGCACTCCGACAAGTATCAGCGAACGAGTATAGAGAAAGCGTCCAAGAGGTGTGCAATCAAACATCACTTTTGTGACTAGGAGCGCACCAGTAACTGGAAGCCAGCCCAGGCAACAAAAATACACACCACGACATTGAGCACGATGTTCAAACCCATTTTCAGCCACTCACCCTGTTGGAGCAACAGAACATTATCCATTGAAAACGTTGAAAATGTGGTTAAGGCACCGAGAAAGCCAAGGCCAATGAGTTGGCGCCAGGGGCCCGGTGGGATCATCTCATGCTCCAATGCAGCAATCAGCATCCCCATGATAAAAGAACCAAAAACATTTACCGTTAAGGTCCGTAAGGGAAGCCTTTCCCGAGCAACAGCACACAAAGCTCAGAGATAAGATATCGGGAACATGCGCCAATCGCGCCGCCTGCTCCGATATAAAACAAGATAACAGCCTGATTCATGGTCTTTGGCCAACATTTTTTAACCGTGATTCATATGATACGCGTTAAAACACACATCAGGTAAAGCGATATTGGGAATTGATGAAAAAGCACGATGGATACAGGCAATACGATGCCGCTGCATGGAGAAGCTAGAAATAGCAGATACGAAAAAGCCCCAGCATTTCTGCTGAGGCTTTAAAATTTGGCAGGGGTGGAGAGACTCGAACTCCCAACACGCGGATTTGGAATCCGCTGCTCTGCCATTGGAGCTACACCCTATTACGGCCGCTATTTTATCGGGAATTTATTAAATAGCCAGACTTGATTGAGCAGGGGATGTCCAACCGAACACTATTCGAGCAAGTCTATGATTCTTCGGCGAGGTTACGTTGTTTGTACTTATTAAACACAAACAGGGCGACGACTGCAGGACCCGCGACCAAAGCGGCAATAGCAGTACATAACAACGTCATTTGAATAAGTGCTGACAAATCATTCATCTGATGATTCTCCGAGCTATGTTTATATCCTTGATAATACGGGGATGTTATAGAAAAGCTGTCTTAATAGTAAGAACGGGCTAGACACATTACCGAACGTTACATCTCTTGTACTTCAGGAAATGAATCTTGATCACTATATGCATACTAATCTATACATCACTTGTAGGTACAAATACTCAGTTGTTCAAATGTTAAGTCGCTATTTATATGTAAATTGTGCGATATAACTCAACTTTTACTGTCTAAACCAATCGACAGTGGGTCCGGTAGAAGAGCTTTAATGAGGTGAAACATGACAATGATTGATAGGGTTGGAAAAGCATTAGAACCTTGATGCTGGTAATGGGACTCGTAAGTCCCTGGCTACATTGCCTCAACTCTATAAGCTCTACTTTTCGCACAGCGAACATGCGGCTGGATTATCACTCGTCACTTGGACACTTTATGCTGTGATTGCTTCTCTGTGGAGTATCTATGGCCTTTACCACAAAAATCCGACTATCTGGGTCGGAAACAGTGTGGGTTTTGCTATGTATCTGGCTATGGTGGTAGGGATCTATCTGAAAGTTGGCTTGACGTTTTAAATCAAAATAGCCAAGAAGCACTGTAGTGGATAGTTTATTGCAGACGAAAGAAAGCCCTGATATTGCAGCGGGCACGCCCAGTGAGGGCTTCTTAATAAGTGGCGGAGCGGATGGGACTCAATGCGCACGGCTAGTGCCGCGACCAAAAGTGCGCAGCACTTTTCAGGGGCGCAGATAGCAAAAAACCTCAGCCTTTCGACTGAGGTTTCTTT
>BAXE01000023.1 GCA_001310415.1 Enterovibrio sp. JCM 19048
GTTTAGGTATTTTTGTCATTGAAGACGGTGATCATTTGATGGCGGTACAGAAACTCACATCCGCATGATGGGTCTGCGGGTCAAAGCTGTGGTAAAGCTCGAAACAAGGCCTGTCATCAGACTCAATCCCCATTTCAATTACCTTGCCCATTAAATCATCCCACGCCTTAGGATATTGGCTAAAGTCGGTGATTTGCTGGCGCATCACCGCATATTCACCACCAGGGAAGTCCTGTAACTCAATCCCCACAGGTACTTCGGTGTTTTCAGGTACCATCAGGCTAATATCAGTACGGCACTTTTCGTTCGGCGTAATTTCGGGATTGTCGTGATAAATGAAAATACAGGTGTTACCTGCCAACCCCTTCATGCCTGCCCATTGATAGAGTTTGCCTGCCGGTTCTTCGTATCCGACGCCATAAGGCCCTGTCACACGAATATACGCGAGTTTAGTGGGTTCAAAGCGTTGCGTTTCCATTGTTCTGCTCCATGTTGAACTGTCAAAGCCAGTATATGGTTCTGACTCCCCCGCTTCGTTTCCAATCTTGCGCAGCGTGTGTCCAATCTTGCTGTTCCGGGTTAATTCAGAAAATTCCTGATAGTTTGAGCAATCCCGGAAAGCTGTCGGGGTGACACCAAAATGCTGTTGAAACGCCTTTGCCAAGCTCTGGGAAGAGGAAAACCCAAAATCCAGCGCAATATTCAGCACTGGCTGTTTGGATTTGAACAGCTCATCAGCCGCAGCCTGCAAGCGCAAACGCCGGATAAAATCCGCCAGTGTTTCCCCTTGCACTGCTTTAAAGGTGCGATGGAAATGATAGGGCGAAAGGTTCGCCAGTGCTGCGACTTCTGGCAGGTTCAATGGCTCGTTGTAGTGCTTTTCCAGATAGCGGATAACCGGTAACAAGCGCTGGTGATAATCAACTTTCATAGCAAACGACACGTTAATTCAGACCCCACATAGCCTAGCCCATCGCGATCGCTGTGCAATCCCTATACAGAAAACTTGGGACTTATCCCCTACCCTGCAGCGCCCTCTGTTCAACTCTTCGCCAACACTGCCATGTTGTCAGGCCATTCGAGGCAACAGACGAGACAAGGCTCACCAAACCCGATGAATTTGCTTTGGCGCACAAAGGCTTGGGTTATAGTGGGGTCGATTTTTGTTAAAGACAGTAGATAGCAATGAGTTTTGAGCAACAACTAGATCGCGCACACCAACTTCTGCTGGAAAAAGGCTTTCTGGCGGGCTCCATTAGCCCAATTATTTACCGCATCGCTCGCAAAGCAGGTTTGAAAGTCCCACCACCACAGTTCTGCGGATTCAGCACTAACGTACTCTTGGGAACAGTGTGGTTTGGCACATTGTGGGGTGTCATTATGTGGTTTATGCAGTGGCAGAGCCTTGGTGTTTCGCTCCTTTACGCCTTCAATGCATCATCCATTACTGGCCTGTTCTTCGGTTTGATGATGGCGAGCTGGTACAAACTTTCAGCCAAGCGCAAAAATCTGCCATCGTGGCACTCCTTTTTGGGCTGACGGTTCAGTCTGGTCTGTTACCTGCGTATATTTCGGGGGAAATGCGGGTGACAGACCAGCTATATCGTAAAACTCGTTTTAACTTCTATTTCGCTTCCATTTCTTCTTTCAGGTGGTTCAAACCAGCCTGATACAGACCTGTCACGCCTTTCACCGCCGCTTCATCAGTCAGGTATTCCGGTGGATTACTTTCCGGAAAGCCACGATAAAAATTGCCGCTCCAGGTGACTTCACTGTCATTCGCGCCGTTTGCCACCACAGAAATGGTTGAGCTGTAGTGGGTAACAGGCAACAGGTCGACGTTTTCTTTGGTAATGCGGTATTGCAGGGTCATCTTCTCCTGATCAATGCTGGCCAGCTCTTCTGTCACAGACGCCTCATCAACATACAGTTTCCTCACCGCGCCCGGTTGGTTGGCTTCGCCCGACACCAGTTCATTTTTGGTGATCCCCGGGATCCAGGCATCTGTCCCATCAAACCCGATCACACGTTTCCACACCTGTTCTGCCGGTGCAGCAATATTGACCTTCTCTGTCACGGACAGCTCTTCCAGACCGTCCAGAGCCAAAGCCGGGATAGACAGTAACATCGCGCCAATCACGGCACCTGAACGAAGTAAGCTTTTCATTGTTGTCATCCTTTCTTTTCGAACATCAATCGGCAAGCGCATGTATTGGAGGCCAGCCATCCATTTCAAATAGCCCTATGAAACTAGCTGAGATGACGGGGTGACAGATGACAGAAACATGGGAAACAACAATGACAAAAGGAGAGTAAAAACACCTTTGCTGTACTGCACAACAAAGGTGTGGGATCAGTCTTCGAGACCGCGCATTTTTGCGCTGCGCCGACGCAGGTATTCGAGAGTTGTAAGTAGGGCAATCGAGAGCACCACCAGCAAGGTTGCCGCAGCAAGTATGGTGGGGCTGATCTCTTCACGTATCCCAGACCACATTTGTATTGGCAACGTCGTTTGCTCTGGGCCGGCGATAAACAGCACCACCACCACTTCATCGAATGAAGTGATAAATGCAAACAGGCACCGGAAATAACGCCTGGCGTGACCAGAGGCAAGACGACCTTGAAAAAGGTTTGCACGGGATTGGCCCCCAGGCTGGCTGACGCCCGAGTCAGTGAATGGTCAAAACCGCTCAATGTGGCGGTCACCGTGATCACGACAAATGGAATCCCCAACGCGGTGTGAGCCAGAATCACCCCGATGTAGGTCTGGGTGAGCTGGAACCGCGAAAAGAAAAAGAACATCGCTGCCGCAGAGATGATCAAAGGCACAATCATGGGTGAAATGAGGATTGCCATCACCACGTCTTTATACGGCATGTAACGGCTGGAAAGACCCAGTGCAGCCACCGTTCCCAGTACGGTTGCCAAAATGGTGGAGGCAATTGCCACAATCACACTGTTTTTCACCGCTTTTTGCCAGGCGTCTGAGGTAAAGAAATCGTCATACCATCGAAGGGAAAAGCCTCTGGGTCAAAACTCAACATTTCAGGTGTGAAAGTAAAGTAGGGCTCAGCGTTAAAACTCAGCGGAATAATCACCAGTAGCGGCCCGATAAGAAACAGGAATATCGCCGCACAGATGACCCGGAAAGCCACATACCAGACTTTTTCTCCCGTCGTTGCGCATTCAGGTAATGCCATTGTGCCTCCCTAGCCCAGTTTCACGTTGTCGACGCCAATCAGGCGGTTGTAAAGCCAGTACAGCAAGATCACGACAATCAGCAGGATCGAGGCAATGGCAGCAGCAAGCCCCCAGTTCAGTGAGGTTTGCATGTGATAAGCGATAAAGTTGGTAATGAATGTACCGGTTTGACCACCCACCAAAGCAGGGGTGATGTAGTAACCAATGGAAAGGATAAACACCAGAATCGACCCCGCGCCAATGCCCGGCAGGGTTTGCGGGAAGTAAACCCGGGTGAATGCCATAAACTGCGTCGCACCCATCGAGCGGGCGGCACGGACATAGCTTGGGGATATGGTTTTCATTACCGAATAAAGCGGCAGGATCATAAACGGCAGCAGAATATGGGTCATCGCCACCAGGGTTCCTGTCTGGTTGTAAATCATCTGGATGCGGTTGTCGTCATCCAACATGCCCACCCCGACCATCATGTCGTTAAGCACCCCTTGTTGCTGCAGTATCGCTATCCAGGTTGCTGTGCGCACAAGAAGGGAAGTCCAGAAAGGCAGTAAGACAAGGATCATTAACAGGTTGGCTTGCTTGGCAGGCAGGTTCGCTAGCAGATAAGCCACCGGGTAACCGAGGAGCAAACACAGGAACGTAATAGACACGCTCATATACAGCGTGCGCCAAAAGAGGGAATTATAGATTTGCAAATGTTCAGGCTGGGCAACAATGCTGCCATCATCACCGTATTTCAAATCAACGGCATTCAGGTAGTAGGACAGGGTATAAGGTGAAGATTCACGTTGGATCAACGCCCAGACACCGGGATCCATCCAGCGCTTGTCGACTTTTGCCATCTGTTCTTTAAACGGTGCTTCTGTGATGCGTTTTGATTTGCGCGCTGATTTCATGATCAGTGAGCGCATACCCGATTTGGCGTAGTTCAACCGAGAAGCAACTTTACCGATGTTTCGCGCCTCTGCGCCTGTGCGCAAATCAACCACCAAAGCCGCATAGACTTCTTCATCCGGCAGCCCTTCCCCATTCCAGCTTTCCAGTGCGGATTTGGTATTAGGCAAATACGTGGAGACTTCCGGGTTTTCAACGCTGCGCTGCAGCATGTCGACAATTGGCAGGACAAACGCGACCAACAAGAAGATCAACAACGGCGCAACCAGAAGGAATGCTTTGATTTTATTGCGACGGATTGAACGCTGCTGACTGACCCGCAGCGAAACGCCATCCGCGGTTTTGATTTCGTTAGCCGGACTTCCTTGCACCAGACTCTCCTACTCTACGTTTTGAGCTTTGCTTGAATTGCATGGCGGGATGCGCCAAAGGCACAGCCCGCCATCGGTGGCAATTTACTGTGCCAGCCACGCATTGAAACGTTGTGCCAACTCGTCACCGTTATCTGCCAGAATTCATCATTTTTGGGGATAGCGGTTGCGAAGTTTGGCCCATAGGTCGGCATGTGCGGCTTCATGTCGATGCCGGTATCAGCATGGGTAGTTACCATACCAGCGACGAGTTACGCGCCGGGCCGTAAGAAATGTACTTAGCTTGGTCAGCGAGGCGCTGCGGGTCAGTAGCAAAGCGCAGATAGTCTTTCACTTTATCCATCTTGCCCTTTGGCACTGCCCATCCATCCAGTTCGAACACCTGTCCATCCCAGATAATTTCAAAGGGTTGTTTCTCGTTGACGGCAGCGTTGAAGATACGGCCATTGTAGGCAGAGGCAAATGCCACCTCTTTATCCGCCAATAATTGTGGTGGCTGCGCACCTTCTTCCCACCAAATCACCGAATCTTTGATGGTGTCGAGCTTATTGAAAGCACGCTGCACGCCCTCTTCAGTACTCAGTACGTCGTAAACGTCCGATGCAGGCACACCATCAGCGATCAGTGCCCATTCCAGATTATTAATGGGCTTTTTCTGCAATGAGCGCTTGCCTGGGAAGTTTTTCAGGTCGAATACGTCAGCAATCTTCGTCGGCGCTTTGTCGAACATTTCTTCGTTGTACGCCACGATGTTGGAGTAAACGATCGAAGGAACAAAACACTCACCGAGAGAGCCTGCCAGAAAATCTTTGCTTGCAGGTGTGCCATCCGGCGCTGGGTCCAACTGGGTATCAGGATTCAGTGGCTCAATAAGGCTTCATCACACGCCACAATGGCATCCGATGGCAGGATATCAACCAGATCCCAGGTGACATTGCCGGATTCAACCTGAGCGCGAAGACCAGACAGTGCGTTTTGCGACTTATCGATATTCACAATTTTCTGACCGGTTTTTTCAGTCCACGGTTCGTGGTATGCCTTGGTCTGGCTCGCCGTGTAGGCACCGCCCCAAGAAACGACATTGAGCGAGTCCTCTGCTGCGGAAGCAGATGCCGCAATGCCCGTTAATCCGCTCAGGATTGCTACCTGTAACGCCAGTTTTTTCATCGTGTTTCTCCTCAAGTCTTTCGTCTGTTTCTTCACGTCTGAGCATGAGAGGAATCGACTTCTACACCGTTGAGCGGCAGCAGAAAAACCGCGTTCCTTCACTTACCCAATCTCACATGCACTGCCACTTTTCGGAGCGACAGCGCTGCAATGTGTTGTGTTTTGTTGTCAGGATGCGTCTAACGCACGGCAGTCTTCTTTAGACCAACCGATGCGAATCGTGTCACCACGTTGAAGGTTGGGATGTCCTTCAGCGTTAGGTGTTTTGATAATGAATTCATCGCTTTCACAAACCGACACACGGGTGCGGAGGTGGTCACCGAGATAAATCACCTCTTCAACCCTGGCATCAAAAATATTGGGAAGGCCACCCTGTTCAGGGTTGATAACAATGCGTTCTGGGCGCAAGGACAAAGTGGAGCGTTCCCCTTCTTTGCCCACAGCAACCGGCTTGGCGGTAATGATGTCGCCATTGGGGATCTGGACGCGGCAGGCGTGTTCATCCACTGCGATGACATCGCCGCGCAAGCGGTTGTTTTCACCAATAAACTGTGCAACAAACGCATTAACCGGACGCTCATAAAGCTCTTCCGGCGTCGCCAACTGCTGCACAACGCCATCATTGAAAACCGCAATGCGATCAGACATGGTGAGTGCTTCAGACTGGTCGTGGGTCACGTAAATCATGGTGACACCGAGATCTTCCTGAATGTGTTTGATCTCGTATTGCATCTCTTCGCGCAGGTTTTTATCCAGTGCACCGAGCGGTTCATCCATCAAAACCAGTTCAGGCTCGAAAACCAGCGCGCGGGCAACAGCCACACGTTGCTGCTGGCCACCAGAGAGGTGGGCAGGACGTCGGTGACCGAATTCAGACAAGCGCACCATGTCCAGCGCACGCTTTACTTTCTTTTCGATTTCCGACTTGGACATTTTGCGGACTTGGAGCGGAAAGGCGAGGTTTTCCGCCACCGTCATATGAGGGAATAAGGCGTAATTCTGGAATACCAAACCGATACCCCGTTTGTGGGGTGGCAGTTTTTAATGGGATTACCGTTAAGGTAGATTTCGCCATGGGTCGCTGCTCAAAACCGGCCATCATCATCAGGACAGTAGACTTGCCGGAACCAGAAGGCCCAAGCAGGGTGATAAACTCCCCTTGGTCGATATCCATTTCAAACCCTTTGACGACCAAGGTTCTGCCATCATAGCTTTTCTGCACATTGTCGAATTTTACGAATGGCATTCCCGTTGCTTCCTTGCTACCGCTGCTTTGCATATATCAGGCATTCCTTACACCACTAAACAGTTAGAGCGTATAACACATTTTTAACATCAGCCAAGATGCATCCCCTTGAGTGGGATACCGATCAATGCAGGTATGGACAAACGTGCAAAATTTCATTTCGCCCAAAAGTGGTGAAATGCCATCATTCTCACGATTATCAGATGTGGGCGGTTTACCCCCAGAACATGTTTGCTATCGTGGACAGTGACAACCCGCATCCGTTATTGAAGGAGACATTGCAGATGCAAACGCGCTACCTACCCCTGGCTTTTCTGGCTGTATCACCTTTTGTTTCCGCGCAAGAGTGTGGCGATGTCACCATCGCTGACATGAACTGGAATTCCGCGACCCTGATGGCGCATGTAGACCAGTTTATTCTGCAAAATGGCTATGGATGTAACGCCGAACTGGTGCCCGGCGACACCATGCAACCGGCGTATCAATGACGGAAAAAGGCGAGCCGGATATCGCGCCGGAATTCTGGAGTAACTCCCACAAAGAGATGCTGCAAAAAGGCGTGGATGAGAAGAAACTTCGCTTTGCCGGTAAAGCCTTCACGGAGGTGGTGAAGAAGGTTTTTGGGTGCCTAAATACATGGTGGATAAAAACCCCGAGCTTGCCACTATCGAAGGTATCAAAGCCAACGCCAAGCTCTTTCCCCACCCGGAAGATGACAGCAAAGCCGCATTTATGAGCTGCCCTGCCGGTTGGACATGCCAAATCACCGCTGGTCATTTGTTTGATGCGCTTGGGTTAGAAGAAGCCGGTTTCGAACAGGTTGACCCTGGCTCCGGTGCTGCCCTGGCTGGGTCAATTGCCCGCGCATATGACCGCGAGCAACCCTGGTTTGGTTACTACTGGTCACCCACACCGGTTTTAGGTCGCTATGAAATGGTAAAAGTAGACTTTGGTGTTCCTGCTGACCCAGAGCATTATGAAAGCTGCATCACCCAGGCGGACTGTCTGACACCGAAAGTAACGGCCTACCCGCCTTCTGCCGTAAACACTATCACGACGGAAAAGTTTGCTGAGCAATCACCTGAAGCGTATGCCTACATCCAAAACCGCAGCTACTCCAATGCTGACATGAGCGCCATGATGGCGTGGATGGAAGAGAATCAGGCTGATGGCGAAATCGCCGCCTTTGAATTTTTGCAATCCTACCCTCAGGTCTGGACAACATGGGTACCGGAAGCAGTGGCTGAGAAAATAAAATCAGCGCTTTGACCCGACAAGCGCACCAGAGAAGAAGGAAGGCATGTCCTTCCTTTTTTATTCGCCCACAAAGCATTTACACCTGCCCAGCTCTCCATCTGCTCTAAAATCAACCGCAAGTTATTGATTGTCCCAACAAAGAAACACTGCATAGATTTCACATGCATATACTTTCACGCAGATACCTGAAGTTAAAGTTGGTTGCATGTTTAAGCCCCTCCATCTTTCGCCCTGCCCCTCTCTTTTTAAGCAGACTACGGGCGATTGGTTATGCTTTTTGTGTTGCCTTGATAGCACACGAAGCCCTTTCAGTTTCAAGAATCACCAGACCCGCCACGGCGGTACCTTAGAAAACAAGCGCATGGAGAATCGCAAATGAATAGATGGGTCTTAGGGATGATCGTGATTGCTGTGCTCGCTTTTGGCACAGTGATTGGGTTTAACCTTTTCGTAAACAAAAAAATCGATACCGCACTCGCCAACTTGCCGGAACCGGTTTATCCCGTCACGGTAGAGAAACTCACCCCAACCGTGTGGCCGCAAAGTATCAAGGCCATTGGCTTTATTGAACCCCATCAAGGCGTAAGCGTTTCCAATGAAGTGGCAGGTATTGTCACTGCTATCAACTTCGAAAACGGCCAAACCGTTACCGATGGCACTATTCTGGTGAGCCTGGATTCTTCCGTGCAGCAAGCCCAACTCAAAGCAGAACAGGTGCAACTGCCATCCGTGCGCGACGATTACAACCGCCTGCGTAAACTCTATGAAGAACGTTCGGTTTCGCAACAAAGTGTTGAGTCGGCCCAGTCTAAGTACGAGTCTTTACAGGCCAACATTGAAAGCTTGCAAGCCACCATTGCCCAGCGTGAGATCAAAGCACCGTTTGACGGCCTTCTCGGTATTCGCAACGTCAACCTCGGCCAATATGTATCAGCCGGTACAGACATTGTCCGCCTTGAAGATCTGTCAGTCATGCGTGTGCGCTTCAGTATCCCCCAGTCGCAATTGGGCGCCATCAGCATTGGTCAGCCAATTACCCTTACCGTGGAAGCCTATCCTGGCCGTGTTTATAACGGAAAAATCAACGCCATCGAACCGGTTATCAATGCGCAGACCGGCTTGGTAAACGTGCAGGCAGAATTGCCAAACGAAGACAAATCACTGCGCGGCGGTATGTTCTCTGAAGTGTCTGTTGCCCTCAGTAATCTGGACGACCAGTTTGTCGTACCGCAAACCTCCATTGTTTTCGCGCTATACGGCAACTCCGTCTTTGTGCTGGACAAGAAAGACAATGAAACAAGGGTGCGTCAGGTTACCGTCGAAGTCGTACAGCGTGATGGTGCCAATGCTCTGGTCAACGGCAAATTGAAATTTGACGACGAAGTGATCACCACCGGCATCCTTAACCTGAGTAACAACTCCAAGGTAAACGTTGTACCGAACCCTATCTCCTTGCCAGACAAACTGCCGCAGCTGTAAGGAGCCGGGTATGAAATTTACAGACATATTTATTCACCGCCCGGTGATGGCGGCTTCGCTCAGTGTCCTGCTTTTGTTGCTTGGCCTGAATGCGATGAAAGATTTGCAGGTGCGACAGTATCCTGAAATGACCAACACCGTTATCACGGTATCAACGCCCTATCCCGGCGCGGATGCCGAGTTGGTGGAAGGTTTTATTACCCAGCCACTTGAGCAGGCACTTTCGCAAGTGGATAACCTCGATTTCATGACATCAGCCAGCCAGTTGGGTACCTCTAAAATCACCCTTAATATGCTGCTCAACACCAACCCGGAAGAAGCGCTGGCGAACGTGTTGTCGCAGATAAACTCGGTTTCCAACCAGTTGCCGAAAGAGGCGTACAACCCATCTGTCACCTCGTCTACCGGTTCGACCACCTCCATCATGTACATTTCGTTTTTCAGTGGGGAGCTGAACTCCAGCCAGATAGCGGACTATCTGGAACGGGTCGTCAATCCGCAACTGTCGACGGTAAATGGGGTATCCAATATCCAGATGATGGGGGGTGCACCGTTTGCGCTGCGTATCTGGCCGGATCCGGAAAAGCTGGGGCAATACGACCTTTCCACCTCTGATCTTGTCGGCGTTTTGCAGCAAAACAACTATCAGTCGGCGGTAGGCCAGTTCAACAGCTATTTCACGGTATTGAACAGCACCATTGATAGCCAGGTAGACACAGTCGAAGGCTGAAAAACCTGGTGATCAAAAGCTACAAAGGTCAGGTCGTGCAGCTTCGCGATGTTGCCGAAGTCAACATGAGTAAAAGCAGCGACAATACCCGTGCACTCGCAAACGGGCGTGAAGCGTCATCATCGGTATTAACGCCACACCGACCGCTAACCCGCTGACAGTGGCGGAAGGTATCCGCGACAAGTTTGCGTCGGTCAAAAACAACCTGCCCAATACCATTGATGCAGACGTGCTTTACGACTCCACCCTGGCGATCACCGACTCCATTGACGAAGTGGTCAAAACCATTGCTGAAGCCGCGATCATCGTTATCGTGGTTATCCTCCTTTTCCTCGGCTCGTTCCGCGCCGTCGTGATCCCAATTGTCACCATTCCCTTGTCGCTGATTGGCGTTATGGCGGTCATGCAGGCGTTTGGCTTTACCCTCAACCTGATGACGCTGCTGGCGATGGTGCTGGCAATCGGTCTGGTGGTGGACGATGCCATCGTGGTGGTGGAAAACGTCGACCGCCATATCAAGATGGGCACCAAACCCTTTAAAGCTGCGCTGGAAGCAACCCGGGAGATCGCCGTGCCGGTGATCTCCATGACCATCACGCTGGCGGCGGTTTACGCCCCGATAGCCCTGATGGGTGGCGTGACCGGCTCCCTGTTTAAGGAGTTCGCGCTCACGCTGGCCGGTTCAGTGTTTATTTCAGGGTTTATCGCACTGACGCTCTCACCCATGATGTGTTCGAAAATGCTCAAGCCACATACCACCCCATCCAAGTTTGAGGCGACGGTTGAACATGTATTGGGTGGGTTGACCAAGCGCTATCACCATGCCCTTCTTGCGGTACTCAACCACAAGAAAACCGTGGTGGCATTTGCCTGATAGTGCTGGCGTCGCTTCCGGTTATCTTCAGCTTTATCCCTTCCCAGCTTGCGCCGGATGAAGATCAGGGTGTGGTCGTGGTTATTGGTAGTACGCCTTCCACCTCCAACAACGATTACATTCAGCCAACATGGGGCTGATTTCAGAGATCATTTCCAAGCAACCACAAGCAGAGGCTTCGCTGGCAATGATTGGCGTTCCTACCAGCAGCCAGGCATTGCCATTGGGCCACTTATTCCCTGGAGTGAACGGGCGCTGAGCCAAAAAGAAGTGTCTGCTAACGTCAACAAGGCTGCGAAACAACTGCCAGGCATCAATGCTACGGCATACCAGATGCCTTCTTTGCCCGGCGCATCCGGTGGCCTGCCTATCCAGTTCGTTATTACCAGCCGGCGGATTTTGAAACCCTCTACAACGTCGGCAACAAAATACTGGAGAAAGCCAAAACCAGCCCACTGTTTGTATATACCGACGTAAACCTCAAGTACGACTCCGGTCTGGTACAGTTGAAGATTAACCGTGAGGCTGCAGGTGCCTATGGTGTCACCATGCAGGCCATTGGCTCGACACTCGGCACCATGATGAGCGGTGGCTATATCAACCGTGTGAACATTGATGGACGCTCGTATGAGGTTATTCCGCAGGTTGACCGCGTTTACCGCGCCAATCCGCACCTGATTAGCCAGTTCTATGTCACTGCGCAAATGGCGCTGCTGTTCCGCTGTCCAGTCTGGTCAGTTACGAGGTGAACGGACAGGCAAAATCACTGCCGCACTACAACCAGATGAACTCGATTTCAGTGGAAGCCGTGCCGGCGCCGAATGTCGCCATGGGCGATGCCATTGCGTTTTTCGAACAGCTGGCGAAAACCGATCTTCCACTGGGCTACACTTACGCTTCATGGGTGAAGCTCGCCAGTTTGTGGAAGAAGGCAGCTCGCTTTACCTGACCTTCGCACTGGCTTTGGCGATTATCTTCCTGGTTCTTGCCAGCCAGTTTGAAAGTGTGCGTGACCCACTGGTTATTATGTTTACTGTGCCTCTCGCGATAAGTGGTGCGTTAATTTCACTTGGCTGGACACATATCTCCGGTGAAACCTCGCTCAACATTTACTCGCAGGTCGGGCTGATCACCTTGGTTGGGCTAATCACCAAGCACGGCATTTTGATGTGTGAGGTGGCGAAAGAAGAGCAGGTGTTCAAAGGTGTGTCGAAAGTGGATGCGATTGTTGAAGCAGCAACCGTGCGTCTGCGCCCTATCCTGATGACCACCTCCGCGATGATCGCAGGTCTCATCCCGCTGCTGTTTGCGACCGGCGCTGGTGCAGCATCACGCTACAACATCGGTCTGGTCATCGTCGCCGGTCTTGGCGTAGGTACCCTGTTCACCCTGTTCGTGTTGCCGGTGCTCTACACCTACATCTCAGGTGGTCACCGTTACCATGAAGGCATGGAAGGCGATGACGGCGAACCGGAAGCGGTGAAACCGCTCACTGACGAGCCGCCACAACCGGCAAGCTAATCGGTAAAAGAAAGGCGAATGAAAGACAAAAGGCAGGGACGTCCCTGCCTTTTTCTTTATTGTTTTAGGAATCTCTTCCTAATCCTTACTTCGCGTCAGCCAAGTCATTCCGGAAAGATAATTGCGACCCGTCAGGCGGGACATAATGACAACGGCTGAGACATGGACGATCACCGCAGCCAGTGCCATGTTCGCCAGAACTTCGTGCACCTCTTCCAGCCACTCTTCGCCCCAGAAGCGGTCGGTTTCCATCAAGATACCGGAGACGCTGGTGAGAATGAGTAACGTCCACAGTGCCCACACCATCATGGCACCTGCGGGGTTATGGCCAAGGTGATCATCTTTATGGGTTTGGAAAACCTCACGCAGATGCGCCAGTGCCTTGGATACAGACGGCAGAAACTGTCGCAAAGCAGCGGGAGAATCAACATCATCCCCAGAGCAGGCGAATACCTAAGGCAACAAGCAACGCATAACCCGCCCATTCATGAATATCGCTTCCTTCTTCAACCACAAAGAAATTGGCGAGAAACAAAAAGGCGATGGTCCAGTGCGTCAGCCTGACGACGATGTCCCAGCGCGTTGGTTCAGTCATCTATTTCCTCTTTCACCTTTGTCATGTTGGTCGGGTCAAAATAGATTTCAGCCCGTTTGCCATCGCTGGTGTGGCCATAAAGCTCATAACAGCCCGTGTCGGTTTTCTTAAACACTTTGATTTTATAGCCCATGGCTTCGACCTGCGCTTTGGCGTCGTCCATGCTCATCCAGTTGGATTCCGGTTCTTTGGTACAGGTAGGGTCAGCCATTGCCGAAAAGGCGGTGCCAAGGGCTGCAACAGCAAGCAGAGAGCGGGATAGTGTTGAAAGTGACATTGTATTTCCTCCATGGTGAATGCCCTTTCACACTACGCCCGCTGACTTAAGGATTACTTAGGGAATTGTCAATTTACTGTCGGCATGGTGAAAAAATGTCCATCTTGCCGTCATAGGCATTGGTCTTCACATCCATCAGTCCAAGCAACGAATGGAACAGGTTGTCCTGGCTATATGGCTTGTCCGTATTGCTCTGGAGGCACTGTTTATCCAACCTTTGTCCTCATCAAAGCCGGGCGATGACCAGAACAGCATCGGCACTCTGGTCTGGGTTTCCGGCGCCAGTGCGTATGGCATACCGTGCAGGAAAAGCCCATTCTCACCCAGGGACTCACCATGGTCTGAGATAAAGAACAGCGCCGTATTGTATTGCCCTTCCAGCCCTTTCAGTTTCTTGATGAGCTGTGACAATACATAGTCTGTGTAACGGATGGTGTTGTCATAGGTATTGACGATCTCCTCCACCGAACAGTTTTCGATGTCAGCACGCGGACAATCCGGCTGGAAATAGGCCATGTCTTTTGGGTAGCGCTGGAAGTAAGTCGGCCCGTGGCTGCCAATGATATGAAGCGCAACCACACGATCCCCTTTCATGCCAGCAATTTCACCGTCCATCCCTTCCAGCAATGCCATATCAAAACAGGTAGAGCCGTTACAGAGATCATCCACGCGCCGATTGTCCACTTCACTACGGTGGATATTTTTCGCAACGCCCTTATCCCCGCCATCGTTTTCTTTCCAGTAAACGTCAATCCCCGCGCGGGATAGGATATCCACCACGTCATCCTGATTGTCAGCCTGCTCCCGGTCAAAATTGTCGCGGGTCATGTTGGAGAACATACAAGGCACTGAAACCGCGGTAGCAGTGCCGCAGGACGACACATCCTTGAAGAACACCACATCCCCTTCCTGCTTGGTGAAGGCATTGGTCTCTCTTGGGTAACCGGCATATTCGAAGTTCTGCGCCCTCGCCGTCTCACCGAGAACGAAAACCAGCAGGTCAGGTTTTTCTGGGTTTGCTTTGGGGTCCTGCACCGCATCCAAGCCAATTTGTTTGTAGGGAATGGGTTCGGAGAAATAGCGATCTTTCACCAACTGGTAACCGCTATAAACAAAATGGGTAGGGATAATCACCCGCTTCAGGTAACTGTTGTTGCGCCCGACTGAGGCATAATCCTGATAATACCCCGCCGCGATAGCGCCAATTGCTACCAAAGAAATCACCACAGACAGCAGTTTGGTGCCGAATAAATGCAAAACGCCTTTTTTGCTGATAGGCACAAACAGGATCGCCAGTGCCGGCAGTATGCCAAACGCAGTTATCCAGCCTATTGATGCAAAGCTGATGTAAGAGGTTGCTTCAGACGTGTTGGTTTCAACAATATTGACCAGCATATCCTGGTCGAAAATCGTGCCATAGAAAAAGCCCGCATAGGTGACTGCTGATGACACCAACACCAAAAGTGCAAAAAAAGGCCGGAATAGATACGGCCATGCAAAAACGTTAAAAATCACATTTAACGAAAAGAAAAAGAAAAACGGAATGGTTGCGACAAAGACAGGGTCAACATGCTCTAGCCCGTGGAAGATATCAACCAAACGGTCGTAGATGGGCAAATTCATAAACAGCGCAAAATAGGCTGCCAAGATCATTGTTGCCAGCCACATTGGAATTGGCTTTATTTTCATAGTTCTCTCAGTTACAGGTAAACGCAGGCGTTAGGGGTGAAGCAGGAAACAGACTTTTCATTTCCCAACACAAACCCAACTTGAGTATCCAAATTCTGGTGCGGCGACATTCTATAATGCACCGTATAGCAAGTTATCTGACCTAACTTAAGAAACGCTTAAGGGTTGAATAAAATATAGCCGATAACCTATTGAGTCTTTGGTAAAAAACAAGGTTTTGGCAATTTTGGAAGTTCACATAACAAAAAACCGGCTCGTAGTGAGCCGGTTATTTATTGATTAAGCACTCCGGGCGAACGTCCGGTTGCTCCAAGTCGCCTCAATGGGCTGTTTACCGCAGCAGAGCGCCATGATGATGCCGAAGCAGGCTCCTGCGTGATCATGGCCGTACCGCCATAGCTGATGAAAGGCAATGGACTCCCCATCACCGGCAGCAAGCCGCTTACCATACCGAGGTTGATGAAGGCATACAGGAAGAAACTCATTGCCAACGCGCCACTGACTAAGCGTGAGAAGGTGAATTTGTGTTCGCTGCCAGCCAAAGCGCGCGCCCGGAGATAAACAGGTACAGCACAATCATCACCGCACTGCCGATAAAGCCCCACTCTTCTGCAAACGTCGAGAAGATGAAGTCAGTATGGCTTTCCGGAATAAACCCAAGCTGGCCCTGTGTCGCGCTCATAAAGCCTTTACCACGCACACCACCAGAGCCAATCGCAATCAGTGACTGGATAATTTGATAACCCGAACCCAGTGGATCAGATTCCGGATTCAGGAATTGGGTAACGCGCATCTTCTGGTACTCCTCCATAAAGAAGAACCACATGGCCGGCACAATGGCCGCCACCAATGCGAGCACGGAGCCAATGATGCGCCAACTCATCCCTGCCAGAAACAGCACAAACAAGGTATAGATGACGGTGAAAATAGCACCATCAAGGTCTGGCTGGATAACAATCAAACTGGCCGGAACCGCCGTCACTGCCGCACAAAGGAAAATCTTATGTAATCCCGGTCTACCTGGGTCACGCACGATAAGCCATGCACCATCATTGGCACGGCAACTTTAACCAGTTCGGAAGGCTGGAAACGGATAGGCCCCAGCGCCAGCCAGCGTTTGGCACCATTCACTGTTTCACCGGCGGCGATTACCCCTAAGAGCAGGATGATGGTGATGACGAACAGGTGCGGCGCGAACTGTCGGTAGCGTTTTGCCGGGATCAGCGAAAACAACAAAAGGGCGAACATGGCAATCCCCGCTCGCGCCACGTGGCGTTCGAGGATTGGCATGCTGTATCCGCTGGCGCTCCAGACGCTCATTGAGCCAAGGGTGATCAGCGAGATGATCGCTATCAGCAGCGGAATATCGATCTAAGATGAAATTTGTTCATTGCCTTGTTTTAACTATCTGAAAAACACAAAAACGCACCGAGCCTGCGCCCGGTGCGTTTTCCCTAATAAAATCAAGCTTTTGATGTTGGCGGTTTATTCCCACGCAGCAATTTGCGGATACGCCAAGTCAGCGCGGTCATGATCGCAGCACACAGCGTGATAACAGGCGCTGCCATCAACCCCATGGTCACAGCACGGCTAAGGGTATCCGGCAGTGATGGCAAAAGGAAGCCGACGCCCGAAAGCAGACACACCCATAACGTCGCGCTGAGCCAGCAAAAGTAGTGGAATCGTGGTGCATCTTTCACACGC
The DNA here is from genome assembly GCA_001310415.1 of Enterovibrio sp. JCM 19048. GTDB lineage: Bacteria > Pseudomonadota > Gammaproteobacteria > Enterobacterales > Vibrionaceae > Enterovibrio > Enterovibrio paralichthyis. The sequence continues at coordinate 17,006 of BAXE01000023.1, forward strand.
ATACCCATCATCATCGGCACAATTGAGCGCACACCTGGGATAAAACGTGCCGCAAACAGCGCCACCAAGCCATGTTGACGCAACAGTGCATCCACGGTTTTCATGTTCTTTTCAGGCACTTTATCAAGCCAGGATTGCACCAGCGGCAGTTTGTTCAGCCAGCGTCCCTGCAAAAAGGCCAACCAGCTACCCACCGATGCCGCGATGATCAGCAACGGAAACGCGATAGCCGGGGTCAAAACGCCCACTGCCGCCAAGGTACCTACCAGCACAACCACACTGTCACAAGGCAAAGGTGCCGCGGGCAAAAAGCCGCTTTCCATACCGATTAAAACGGCGACGATAATATAAATCAGCACTGCACTGCCCGGTGCCAGTAAGGTATCGAAATCCTGATGCCAAAGGGCGATCAGCACTTCTTGAATAGCTTCAAACATGATATCTCCAACATGTTTTGGAAAAATAAAATAAAAAGGCGAAGGAGAAGCCGCTAACTAGCGCGTGTGTATATAGCGGAACTGGAAATTAGAAGGGTCCTGATCGGCACTTCTGCGTCGTTGGAGATGGAAATAGGACCAAGCCGCTAGAGTGGCAACCGCGCTGAAGAAAATGCGCAGCCCATTTTCAGGCAAATAAAGCCAGGGCGTCGCATCATTCCGCAGTGGTACCGATGAAAAAAACGGACGTTGGGCCGCGTTGCGGAGCAAGGGGGATACCGTCACTGCCCTTGGGGCTTTTTCACCAAAATCTACGTTCTTAAACGCCTGCGCACTGACCCCGGAATTGCTGACGCTGAGCATGCTGAGACAAAGCGCAGCCGCACACATAGCGATAGCAAAAGGCAGATTTTCCAGCAGGCGTTTCAAGTGACATTCCTAATGTCTGAGATCAGACAGAATTTACTGCCAACGAACGGCAAAATACAACATATTTTATTCGTCGCCAGCGTTAGCAATCTCACAACTTAAGATTCTGAACCACCTGACAACCACGCTTCACGTTTTGCCTGGTCAAGGAACGTCCAACACACCACCCGCGTGACCTTCTGTCCTTGTGCCATTTCAATGGTTCGCACTGCGTCAACGTTCATCGCTTTGAGTTGTTTATAGATGGCGTCCAGGTTCTCTTTTTTCGACACCATCGTGGTGAACCAAAGGCACTGGGTTTTACATTCTGCACTTTGCTCGATCATGCGACGGATAAACGCTGCTTCGCCGCCAGGGCACCAAAGCTCCGCATTCTGCCCGCCAAAGTTCAGGCTTGGCTTACCCTGTTTCGCCACGGTTTGGGCATCAAAGCGTTGCGTGCCTTTTTTGCGAGCATTGGCCGCCAGATTACGCACTTTGCGCTCCGAGCCCTTGGTAGCCTCAGCCATGGAGGCATGGAACGGCGGGTTACACATGGTGAAAGTAAAACGCGCGTTGGCGTTAATCATGCCGGTGAAAATATGATCAGGATTTTTCTGCAGCCTGCACTGGATGCCCCCTTTCAGTGAGGGGTTGGCATCCACCAGCAGCTTGGCGCTTTTTACCGACACAGGTCGATATCCGCACCGACAAACTGCCAGCCATAAACGCGGTGACCAATCATTGGATAAACGCAGTTCGCACCGGTACCGATGTCCAGACCCTTTACTGCCTTTCCTTTCGGGATCTCACCAAAAGTCTCTGCCAACAAGTCGGCAATGTAGTGGAGATAGTCCGCGCGCCCCGGAATCGGCGGGCAGAGGTAACCTGGTGGGATGTCCCAAAAGCCAACCTGATAAAAATGTTTTAACAGCGCTTTGTTGAGGGTCTTCACCGCCTCCGGGTTGGCAAAATCGACCGACAAATCACCAAACGGGTTTTTCTTTACGAAGGATTCCAACTCCGGCGTCGCTTTGATCAGGGAAGGAAAATCATAACGTGCCCGGTGAGGGTTACGTGGGTGAAGCCTTTCTTCGGAGCTGTTGGGGTTTTGTTTGGTTTAGCCATAATGATCTACCGTTGGCAGTGTCCGGAAATTGCAGGACACGGATTCTAGCACGGCAATCCATAATTCAAAGCAAATGACCAAGATAGACGTCAGTGATATAGCGGAAAGTCAGGAAACTCTTTTCCTGATAGCGCTCAAAAAGCGTTTCCATCGCGCTCACCAGTTTGGCGTACTCCGGCGTATCCCGGTCAGGGCAATATGACGAGGAATGCAGTCGCCCCAAAAGGCCATCGAAGTCAAACCGCTGCTGATGTTCAAACGTCTGTTGTTTGACCTTGCCATCGAAAAACCCGGCGATGTCATCAAAATCCAGGTTCATATGGCTGATTTGGCTGTAATCGGTAGCCAACTCATTGAGCAGGGCTTCGTATTCGCGTTGGAAAGGGTCGTCTAAATCGCGCGAGTTCCACACCAGGCGACAAATCCGCCCGGTTTAAGCACGCGCCGGAACTCCGCTTTTGCACTGTCATTGTTGAACCAGTGGAACGCCTGCGCAGCAGTGATGATATCGACGCTGCTATCCCCAAGCCCGGTTGCTTCTGCTGAGCCTGCTTGCGCCGAAAAGTCACCATTTCCGCCAAGCCATGCAACCGATGCTGCACGCATATTTTCATTAGGTTCTATGCCCGTCACGCGACATCCCTTTGCCAATAACTGATGGGCGAAAATGCCGGTGCCACAGCCGATGTCTGCAACCAGAGGCGTGGAGGAATCACAGGCGTCATAGATAAGATCCACGGCCGCCTGTGGGTAATCCGGGCGGTATTTCACGTAGTCCGCTACCCGGTCTGAAAATCGTTCCTTCGAATCTTTTGACATATAGCTCCTTGTTTAGACGTGGGGTTTATCAATACGGTGGTCAGTAGGTTGCGGGGTAACCGTCATCACTTTCACACCGTTTGGCGTGTCAAAGCGGTGCCAGATTCCTTCAGGCACCACGATCAATTCACCCGCTGATAATGAAACAGGCGTTTCTTCGCTGTCGCTCAGCAGGTAGATAGTGGTTTCCCCTTCCAGCACATGAACAAGCTCATCGCCCGGGTGACGCTCCCATTCGCTTTTGCCCGCGTAATAGGCAATGAAAACACCACCGTCACGGTAGTCTGCCAGTGCGTCGAAGGCCTCTTCCCCTTCACCGGTCAACGAGTGCTGCGGTGTACGGTTTTCCAGAAACGTGACTTTTTCAAACGCACTGGTCAGGTTGACTCTGCTTCCCTTCATTCCTTGTCCTTCGCTTACTCGCTGGTTTTGTTAAACCACTGCCCAAGTTTTCTGCTGCCTTTTCGCCATGCTCGGCTTTCACATGCATGGCAACAGCCGCTGCTGCGGCCGCCAACGCGCCTAAATCATCAGAAAAACCGACTGCCGGCACCAAGTCCGGAATGGCATCAATCGGCGCGATAAAATAGCAGAGAGGCAAAGATGGTGGTTTTCGCCCACTTTGGTGTGTCGTCATCGGTGGCGGAGTAGTAAAGCTTAATGGCATTTTCCAGCACATCGTAACCGGCCTTTTGCGCGAAATTCCGCGCTTTGCTCCAAAAGCCTTCTTCTGAAAACTCATCCAGGTACTTGTTGTCACTCATTGTCCGCTCCTTTTACTCACAGACTGATTACTGACTTTAACGAGCATTAACAAGAACCACAATATGGGAGATTTTTCACACAGATCACAATTGATAAAAAACCCACTTGGTCAGGCTGCTATCATTGGGCGCAAACAAAAAGACGGGAAGGATATAACGTCGATGACAAAATGGAGCCTGATCCGGCGATGGGTCACGTCTCAGTTTCAAAATCTCAGCGGCAAACATGTTGCAGTTGGCTTTGCCGGTTATGCGCTGGCGAGTTGGATTTTGCTTCGCCTTGCAGGGGAGCAGGCACTCACTTCATCGCTGCATGATTTCTTTTATTATCTGATAGTCACCGCCTCAACCGTGGGTTATGGCGACTTATCGCCCTCCACAGATGCCGGGAAATGGATAGTTTCGCTGTTTGTTATCCCGGTTGGACTTACCCTGTTTGCCGTTTGTATCAGCCGGGTAGCGGCTGTCACCATCGATTTCTGGCGCAAAGGATTACTTGGAAAAAGGAGCATTGACGTGTCCGGACATATTTTGATTCTGGGTTGGAATGAAAAACGTACCCTTCACCTTATCGACATGCTGCTCCATGAAGAGAAGGACAAACGCCCGATTGTACTGTGTGTGCGGGTGGATATTGAAAACCCTATGCCCAAGCAGATTGATTTTGTCCGCACCACCAGCTTCACCGAAGAAACGGCCATGAACCGTGCCGGTGTGGCGGATGCCAGCTGCATTATTATCGACAATCCGGAAGATGACATTACGTTTGCTGCCGCGCTGTTCTGTGCCAGCAAAAACCCCAGTGCCCATATCCTCGCTTATTTCCAGGAGGAGGTATTGAGCGATCTGCTGAAAACTCACTGCCCGAACGCTGAATGTATTCCTTCCGTTTCCGTCGAAATGCTGGCCAAATCCGCTGTCGACCCTGGTTCTTCCGAGCTTCACCACGAGCTGCTCAATTCACAGAAGGGAATGACCCAATACGCCGTCAATTACCCCAGCGATGCCCGTCCAACCACAGTGGGTGACCTGTTCCTTTGGATGAAGCAAGACCATGAAGCCACCCTGATTGGTTTTCGCCGCGGTCGGGATTCCCATGTTAGGTTGAATCCCACCCTCTCACAGCAAATCCTGCCGGACGATTTACTTTTTTATATCGCCGATGAGCGGGTGCCGGAATTTAACTGGCGCAAGTAACCGGAGCATGAAAAAAGGAAGCGTAAAAGCTTCCTTTTTACTCGCCCCGCTATTGGCTTACAGCAGGTTCATTTTATTCCGCAGGTTACGGCGCAGCAGGTAACCAATCTCCCTGCCCTGCTTGCCAAGGTACGCCCCCAGCAAACCACCGAATCGGGCACCGCTGCGCGAGCTTCGTACAGGGTATCAAACAGCACGTTCTCCACTTCCACCAGATAATTACGGCGGTCATCAGAATCGAACCACGCCAGTGAGTGTGAATTCAGTGGGCTGTTGATCAGCGTCAGCTGTTTCTCAGCCGGTAATTTACCCAGCATCGCGCCAAACAGCTTGAGTAAGTTAAACGGACGCGGTGAAAGCTCGTTGGTGCGGGTAAATCCCGCTGCGAAGCAAACGGGAGCAATCTCAAGCCCTGATTCGTCCAGAATACAGTGACGCAGCAAAGATGCCGTACTTTCAGGCCACACCTCCACTTCCGGAGAAGGACGGTCAGCAATGTAGTCCCACTCATAGCCATAGCTGGCGACATCAATTTTGTTTAATGCCACGACAAGACGGCTGTCGAAATTCTCACCCAGCGCCGGGATCATTATGTCGGTGATCAGGCGGTAGCTTCATTCAGGTTTTGCTGGGCGGCATCCATCACCACCACCACCATATCCACCAGCGGGTTGCCTTCTGCATCCTGTTCGCTGAGTGTCGCACCAATCTGCATATCCAGCTGTCTATCATGTTCAGCATTACCATTGTGGCCGGGATAATCCCACACCGTCAGGTTGCCCGCTTCATAGCGCTGGATTTCTGATTCTGAGGTGACGGCAGGCACTAACGCCTCACCAAACAACGCTTTAATGGTCGAGGTTTTACCTACACCTTGTGGACCTGCAAACAGAATGTTCAGGGGTTTGTCGTCAAGTTGATGCAGACGTAGCTGCAGGGTGGCTTTCTTGAATTCATCAATCAGCGAAGAATGGCTGATGTCATAAGCCATTTGTTTGGAAAACGAGCTGCTTTGCATGGAATATCCCTCAGTTGGTACGTCTTAATCCACGTGTCTTTATCCACTTCGTTCCCTGAACTTTACGCAATGGCTCGTCCCAGCAATGTCTCACTCTTGAGTGTGATTAACATTTTGTTTACTTAGAGGATGTTGTACGGAAACCAAACGTGGTAGGCGCTGAGGAAAATGGCCTGTGAGAACAGGCCATTCGGGGAGGATTATCAGACAGTAATGCCGAGCTGCAACCGTATCTGGTCACTGAGAATATCGCCCAGCGCCCGGCCATGGCGGCCAAGGAAAGCACCCAACTGCCCGCCAAACCGATCACCGTCATAAGCGCCAATGTGAAGGGTATCGAAACAGAGGTTCTCAACGCTTTGCAGGTAAAGCAGCCTGTCGTCATGATCACGCCAGACATTATCGCCCTGGCTGAGTGGCTGGTTGAGTAACAACAGCCTTTTTTCTTCCGGCATCGCCGCCATCATGCGTGCCAGTAATTTAAGCAGGTTATACGGTCTTCCGGTTGGCGACTCATGCCCCAGCGCGCTGAAGGCCAAGGGTTTGGTGTAGACACCCGTGTTGTGGATCAGCCGATAGCGCAATGTGGCCGCTGTGCAATCCAGCCAGATTTCTGCATCCAACGGCATCATTTCATCGACGCGCGAGCCACGGATCGAAGAGGCCACTTTGTCAGCTTTGCTGAACAGCACCATCAAACGTTGCTGCAGCTTCTCCCCCATCATCGGCAAGACGGTATGGCAAATATCGAGGTAAGCATCATCCAGATTGCTGTTTGACGCGTCCAACACCACCATCACCAGATCAATCAAAGGCTCACCGCTTTGATCCGTTTCTCCCAGCAGCGCAGCAAGTTCAATTTGCGCCGCATCGGCATTTTGCCCATAGCCCGGCAGTGGCGCTTGAAACACGGTCAGGTTGTTCAGGGTCTGGCGGATGATCGTCCCCTCACCGGTGTGCTCTCCTGCGTCTGGCTATTGCCGAAAAGGGCATTGAGCGTGGCCGATTTACCAGCGCCTTCCGCTCCAATCACCAAGATATTGGCGGTGGTTTGCGAAAGAACATCCAGCCTGCGGTTCAAACGCGCCTTATAGCCTTCGTCCATTTCAACACGTTCCGCAATGTCCGCCCTTATCGCTGCAAAAAGCGAAGTGGAGGGTAGCTGCCCAGCGTGCGCCTGCTTTAACAACGCCAACGATTGGCGAAGATGGTTATTCAGATAGTCAGTTCCCTGCATGATGTTGGTTCTCCTCTAGAGACAGATTCACCACTGAACCACTCATCACTTTATGCATGGAATGACTTAACAGGTTGTCTCGCTGTTGATAGTCAAACTCAAACAATGGCTGTCCACGTGTAAAAACCCCGTTTTTAACACGCCAAACACCCCAAAATACCGCCGGTCTCCCCTTCTCCCGTATCTCTCACAACGGTGCCATGATCGCCCTTTGTTCCCGGGGGAATTTTCGCAACGAAGAACAAATAAACATAAGAAATGCAGACACAAAGGACCGTAAAAGCGAAATAAATTCTTCCTTTATTTTTTTCAAACACCCCTGAAACCGCGAATTCATTTTACGTTTAAACATTAAATCTGATTATTAAATCAGGCTCACATCTTTTATCACTAATAGGACGTGATTCATAAAGTGCACACATTTGAATTTCACAAAAAACGCTAATGACGAAACAAAAAGTTGCTGACTACGCTTTTCGTAGCCTGCATTTAATGTCCAGAAAATGCATTTCCTTTCGCCATTAAAACGTGGTTCAGGCTGACGTTAAGACGCTTCACTTCGCAATCACAATAGCTTGTATACCCACACGAGCTGGAGCTGCTCGCTGAATCCTGCATCTTAAGTTTGATTGGGTATAAAACAACAATTAATGGAATTGCATATGCCTGTATATTTTTACGAAAACAAAGTCAGACACAAAAACAAATACTGTCGACAGCGTTTTCAGCGTAGAAATTAAATTGAGCCTATCAATTTTACACCAATAACGATTCTACCAATAACGAGTGCAACACCAGCCAGCAAATCTTCACGAGGGTATCAAAATGGCAGACTCAACAGAAATAAAACCCACCGAGATTAATCCGCCACCAAAAAACTCACACAACCTTGAAGCAACCAAATATTTTATCTTCAATCAGACTGGCAACATCATGATGTCCAGTACCATTGATTCAAGCTCTGATATGTCAGATAAAGTGCAGCGAATATTCGCCGAAGTCTCTGTTTTCTTTGCAGGTATGTCGCGGGCGATGAGTTCGACAAAAAACCCGGCCACCGGCAAACCCTACTCCCTTTACAACTATGCGGCGCTGGAAAGCATCATCAAAGGCTCTGGCCTTTTCGTGCACGTCACCGAAGAGGATGTCACCCATACCAGCAAAAGTGGCGGCGCAACCTTCAGTAAAGAGTTGATTGAATCTTTACTCGGCCTTGCCACCGGCACCGGTCAACTGGCGTTCGCCTCCGCCATGATCTCATCTATTGGGAAGGAAGGGCTCAACATCTCCGCCAGCAAGGACAAAACCAACAGCAAGGTCGCCAACATTGTCTTTGTTTGCGAATACCTGCTTGGCATGCCCTCTATCAGCGCCATCGTGGTCTATGCCGACATGGCGAAAAACGAAGTCGCCTTCAAAGCAGGCCCCTGTATTAAAGGCCATTCATCCAGCATCACCCTGAACATGCACAAAGACACTTACATGTTCGTTACGCCAACCTTTATCCATGAATATGCCGGGGATCTGGACTCCATCAATGCGGATCCTAAATATCTGGAAATGATCAACTGGTTGAGCGGCCTGCTGTTGAGAACACCCGCTATCTTCACCGTCGCAGACCGCGGCAAAGGCTACGAGGCTGTGGAATCCGGTTCCGCCTTAGTGGCTGGCAGGGCTTACGCACTGCAAGGGCAATTCATGCCGGTCGACAAGGTTTCCCTGGAGTGGGCGTCCGGCGCAACCACATCAACCTTTACCAACGCCAACTTCACTGGCGATCAAGTGGCATTCACCGTCACGGGTACCATGGATGATGAATCGGCCATTAATCTGGTTGTCACCGACAAAAACGGCAAAAAACTGGTGGTTGCAGCCTCTCCTGGTTCGTTTACCGTTGCTGCGAAAGAGAGTTAAAAACCAGCCCCATCCCAACAAAAATGGGATGGGGTGTTCCCCGGGAGCCTGAGATGGAAGAAGCCACACTGACGGTTCAATCCCTTGTCGCAACGCAACCTTTGCTTGTCGGCTTGCTGACAGGTGTGGTCGTCGCATTTCTGATCGCTTACTTCATCATCAAACGCAGAAAACCCAAAAATGAACCCGAAGAAACCCGCCAAACAGGAAGATATGGTTTCTCCGCCCCACTACGTGATCCTGAATGAAACCGGCAACATTGTTATCGCCAGCCACCGCCACCCGACCGAAAAACTCCCCGAACCGGTGCAGCGTATTTTTATGGAAGCAATCACGACGCTTTGTATGATCACCAAAGCCATCGCCGCCACTATTGACCCGGAAACCGGCCGCCCCTGCTCTATCTACAACCAGTTCGCGCTGGAACGTATACTCGCCAACCACCCACTGTTTGTTCACCTTGGCCAGGAGTCATCTCACTACAAGGCACGCAGGACGAAAGACTTCATTGAACAAACCTCCAACGATATGTTTGGCGTCAACGATAACCATGACGTGAACAAAAAGATGGCGGCGATTTACAACAGCATGAATGTCGCTGCTCAAACCATCAGCCAGCACGGAGAAAACCCTACGCCCGTGTTGGACACCTCTCCCTTTACTGCGAAGACATTATGGGTATTCCAGTGATCACCGCCGTCCTTGTGCATATTGGTTATGAAGAAACGGTCAAACTCGCCGAGCAGGCGCAGAAGAAAGTGTGGGATATAAGAAAAGATTCAATCGGCATCCGAAAAGACTCATACCTTTACAACAGCCCCAGTATGCAAGAGCATTTTCCTGCAGAAACCCTGCAAATGGCGCTTAAACAGGCGCAGTCAGCGGTGTGGGTTGAGAAGAAAAAACCTGATGAGGATGAAAGCGAAAACCCGGCAGAAAAACCAGCCCCGGAAGGCTGATTCTTCCTCGCAGGATCACTGGGTCATGAAAGGTCTGCTTTGTCTGCTGCCGCAATCTGTTGTTGCGCTTTTTCAGACTCAGACTTCAACAGTTCATACCATTTTTTACCGCCTTCTACGTTTTCCTGAAACCAGATATACACCGGCGCGGCGGCATCCTGGAAATTGGCTTTTTCTTCAGGTGTTGGCACGTAAAGTTTCCCGCCCGCCTTTTTGAACGCTTCATAGGCAGCAATCGACTTACGCTTCGGTGACGCAAACGTTGCCTGTTGCAAGGCGCGGAAGCCATCCACGATCACTTTGCGAAGCGCGGGAGGCATATCAAGGAAAACCTCGTTGTTCATGTACCAAAGCGCTGACATATAGGCGTGACCATCCAGCGTGACATATTTCAGCCCCGCTTCCGGAAACTTCATCCCCATAATATCGGTAATACCGTTTTTCGAGCCTTCCACCACACCGGTCTGGAAAGAAGTGTAAAGCTCAGGCCATGGGATCGGCGTCGGGCTTGCACCTAGCGCTTTCACCAATTCTTGTGGCAAGTCTGCCACCACAGTGCGGATCTTCAGCCCTTCCAAATCGCCCGGCTGTTTGACGGTGCGTTTGGTATTGGCAAAGTTACGCCAGCCGCCGGTGTTACCGATCGCCATCAGGCGCAGCTTGTTGTCGGTGTCAGCCAGGATCGCTTTGCGAAGTTCACGCACAAAATCCCCTTGTAAGACAGCTTCCGCAGTGCGGTCATCCGGTAACACATAAGGCAGGTCGAGCACCTGAATATAGGGGAACATGTTGGCTGCGCCGCCAGAGGTCGAAATATAGATATCGACCGAGCCGTCTTCCACCGCCTGGATACACTCGGTGCCGTTGCCGCAAAGCTGGGTACCGATGTAAAGGTCTACCTTGATTTTGCCGTTGGAGTGGGATTCCACGAAATCTTTGAACACCACGAGGCCGTCGTAATCTTCGTCATTTTCATTGGAGTTAGCCACTGCACGAAGGTTGAAGTCTGCCGCCATGGCAGGAACCGACAACGCTGCGGTGGTCATTAACCCCGCCAGCAGTGCCAGCGCACTTCCCTTGAATGCCTTACGCATGTTGTTTGCCGTTATTTTCATACTTCACCTTTTCACTTCCGTGATTGCCAGCCAAAAGACTGTTTCCACATAAGGTGAGAACTTACGTTCTCGGTTGCTTATTTACCCAAACAACCTGAATCCTGCATTTTCAGGTCGATTAGGTTTAAAACCCAGACTCAGGCCAGTCCTAACCAGTGCGGGATAGTCATGGAAAGAGACGGGAAAAACGTAATCAGGAAAATCACGATCACTTCCACGGCCAGAAACGGCAGGATCGCGACAGAAAGCGTTTCGACTTTTTCGCCGGATACGCTGGAAGCCACAAAGAGCACCAGCCATCGGTGGCGTCGCCAAACCGACGGTGAGGTTCACGCTCATGATGATGGCGAAATGCACCGGGTCTATGCCCAGGCTGACAAAAACCGGTGCCAGGATGGGCCCCAGAATAATGATGGCGGGCCCCGCATCGAGGAACATGCCAACAACAAAAAGCAGGATGTTGATAAGAAACAGCAGAACCAGCGGATTCTCGCTGATCCCGAGTGTCCATTCCGCCATGGATTCGGCCGCATGGGAAAGCGACACCACAGTTTTAAAGGCCAGCGCTGCCCCCACCAAAAGAAGCACCACGGCGGAGGATTTTGCACTGGTGGTGAAAATATCCGGGATGTCTTTAAGCTTGACGGTGCGCAGCACAAACATGCCGACAATCAGGGTGTACAGCACCGCAATGGCCGACGCTTCCGTGGGAGTGAAAACCCCGCCCAAGATGCCGCCGAGAATGATCACCGGTGTCAGCAAAGGCCAGAAAGCCGCCTTGGTCGCCTGCCCGCGCTCACGCCACGTTGCTTTTTCACTGGCAACGGGCAGGTTCTGGCGTTTTGCCATCAGGGCAATCAACAGCATCAAGCCCAGGCCAATCATCAGTCCCGGTACACGCCCGCGGCAAACAGCGCGGCTACCGAAATCTCCATGGTGTAGGCGTAAATGATCATGATGCCGGAAGGCGGAATGATCGGCCCAATCACCGAAGAAGCCGCAGTAATGGCGGCAGCAAATCTTCGCGTGTAGCCGTTCTTTTCCATTGCAGGATCATCATCGAACCAATGGCAGAGGTATCTGCCACCGCCGAACCCGAAAGCCCCGCAAACAACATGCTCGACATGACATTCACATGCGCCAGGCCGCCGCGCACATGGCCAATCAGGGATTGGGAGAGATTGACCAGACTCAGGGTGATACCGCTTCGGTTCATCACCTCGCCCGCCAGCATAAAGAAAGGGATCGCCATCAGCGGAAACGAATCAATCCCGTTATAGATATTGCGAAATAGTAAGGGGATATCCCGATCCATGCCTTCGGCATAAATCATAATGCCCGGTGCGGCGAGCAGCGCAAAAAACACCGGCATACCGATAAGCAGCAAAAGCAAAAACAGCGGTAAAAAGAAGATCAACATTTACAACCACATCCTTATGACAGCCTTATCCTATTGCTCAGCGCTCTTCGGCGGGCGCAGCAACGGCGTCCTCTTCCTTGATAAACAGCGCTTTCAGGAACATTTCGAGATTGGCGAGCAGCATGGTGCCAAAACACACCGGCATGGCGAGGTAGATCCACGCCCTTTTTAAGGGGAAAGAAGCCGCCCGGGTTCGGAAACCGCGGTCAAAAAACTCCAGCGCCACGGTGAACAGCTGCACCAGCACCGCAAAAGCCAACAGCAGAAGCAATACGCGGATCACCCTGCCACGTTGTGCGGCAGGTAATTGAAGATCATATCGATGGAAACAAACATACCCTTGCGGTATGCCTGAGCCGCGACCAATGCCATCATCCAGATCATCAGCGCGCGGGCGACTTCTTCAGGCCAGGGCAAGGCTGCATTAAACACATAGCGACACACAACCTGAAGCAAAATGCTGGCAACCATCAGGCAACCAACACCCAAGCAATAGAGGCACCCACCCTGTCCAGCGTATTGTTGACGCTCTCCAAAGCGGAAATGACGGACTTCATTGCTGCCATTAAGCCACTTCCCCAACACGCCCAAAGCGGCTACGTTCGAACACCAGACCTTCACCCTGCTGGGAATGGAAATGGTTCACTTTGCCAAGGAGAATGTCGTGGTCCCCTGCTGCCACAACGCCGTTGAGATCGCAGTCAAACCACGCCACCGCGCCTTCAATAATGGCGCGGCCACTCGGCGCACGGTGAATACCAACGCCACGGAAACGCTCTTCATGGCTGTCGCGGCAAAACTTCATAGCAAGTTCTGCGTGTTCTGCCGCCAAGACGCTGACCGTATAACCGCCAGATTCAAGAATGGGTTTCTTAGACGAAGAAGCACTGTTGATACTCCAGAGCACTATCGCAGGCTCAAGAGAGACAGAGTTGAACGACGAGCAGGTCAGCCCGAAATCCTGCCCACCATGATGGGTAGTAATGACCGTTACGCCCGTGGCAAAACAGGACAATGCATTTCTCAGTTCACGGCTCATGCGACTTCCTCCCCTGCTGCTGCCGTCCAAAGTTCAAACCAGGTTTCCCTGTCTATGGATACTTTCAGGGCATCACTGATGCCGCGGATACGTTCCAAGTTGTTGGTGCCCAGCACAGGCAAAATGCCTGCGGGATGGGCGAGCAACCAAGCGATAGCGACGGCTTCAATACCGACACCCGCTTTGTCGGCTTCACGTTGCAACAGTGGCTTAACGCGGTTCGCCGCATCGCTGTTTCCAAACAATTCGCCGCCTGCCAGCGGTGACCACGCCATGGGCTTAATGCCGTCTTTTTGCATAAACGCCAGCGTGCCATCGGTGAAGTTATCGCGACACATCAGGCTCATTTCAATCTGGTTGGTGACCAGAGGGTGACGCATGCCCGATTGCAGCAACGCCCAGTCCCAACGCTTGAAATTGGAGACACCGACCGCTTTCACCAAGCCTTCTTCAATCAGGGAATCCAACGCCCCGCCTGTCTCACTATGATCCATAAACGGATCAGGACGGTGTATCAGCAGTAAGTCGAGATGGTCGGTTTTCAGGTTTTGCAGCGACTGTGTCACCGAATGGCGGATGTGCGACGCTGAGGTGTCGTAGTATTTCACCCGGCGCTCTGGGTACTTTTCTGAGAGCAACATGATGTCGCACTTTGAAACCAGCTGAATTCGGTCACGCAGCGACGGCGTGGCTTCCAATACCTGACCGAACACCTTCTCGCAGGCGTAGTCGCCATAGATATCCGCGTGGTCAAAAGTAGTAATGCCTTGCTCTAGGCACGCTTCTACTTTGGCGCGAACATGCGCTTCTGAGGTGTCTTTGTCATCCGCCAATCGCCAGACGCCATAAACCAAGCGGCTGAATGCCGGAAGGGATGGATGCAGTTCTGTGTATTTCATTATTTGCGCTCTCCTGCGCCAAGTGGAGTCAGTGGTGTGGTTGCCGGAACACGTCCGTATGCTTCAGGCATTGAGCAGGTTTTCAGCTCAGGCAGGATTTTCTGGCCGACAATTTCGCATTCAGATTTGTGCGGGTAGCCGGAGAAGATAAAGGCGCGGATCCCCATTTTTTGGTAGCGCTCAATTTTGCTCAGCACCTGATCGACACTGCCAACCAGCGCTGCGCCACAACCGGATCGTGCACGACCCACGCCTGTCCATAAATGGGGTTCAGTGAAGCCAAATTGATCCGCCAGTTCGCGCTGCTGCGACTGGAATGACACGCCGAGACTTTTCGAATCCAGCGCCCGTTCACGGATAGCACGGCCAAATTCATCGTCCAGTTTCGAGACCAGTGATTCCGCGTACTCCTTTGCCTCCGCTTCGGTGTCGCGCACAATCATGTGAACGCGAAGGCCATAATCGAGAGTACGGCCATGTCGCTGCGCAACCTCGTTCACCGCTTTCATGCGTGCCTCCAGCATGTCTTCGGTTTCCGGCCACATCAGGTAGACATCGCAATCGGAACCGCACAGCTCAAGGGCATCCGGCGAATAGCCACCGAAATAAAGCAATGGCCCGCCGTTTTGTTGATATGGGCGCACTGGGTCAGTTGAAAGCGTGTCGAGTTTGTAGATTTCACCGTTGTAGCGGATTTCATCCTGCGTCCAGGCCTGGCGCAGAATATCGACCACTTCTTTCGAGCGGCGGTAACGGTAGGCGCTGTCGGCCTTTTCGCCCGGGAAATCGGAAGAGATCACGTTCAGCGTCAGACGCCCTTTCATGATGTGATCGAGCGTCGCTACTGCGCGTGCCAGCATTGCAGGATGCACCTCACCACAACGGATAGCCGCCAGCATATTAATGCGCTCAGTCAGTGGTGCCATTGCCGAAGCAAAGGTCAGGGTATCCTGCCCAACCTGATAGGAAGAGGGGCAAAGAATGTTGCGAAAACCCTGCTTTTCCGCCGTCAAAACGATATCGCGGGTGTTCTCCCAACTGCTTCGCAATGCACCGTCTGGCACACCCAGATAGCGATAATCATCGCTGCAAATCGGTGCAAACCAGGACACCTCTGCGGCATCCAATCCCTCACTCGTGATAGGCACGACACTCATCTGAACTCTCCTGTTCTCATTTTTTGAAGCAATAGCCAACCAACGTTCTTCTTGTTGCGTTTCACTCAAATCGAAATGAAAATGATTAGTGAATGAATTGTTAATAAATGCTATAAGAGAAACAGAAAAAGTAAATCAATGATGAATGAATTCATTCACCCTCTGGGCAGGAAAACAGAAAAAGACCCTGTAACCTTCTAATATGCCGATGGTTATTATTTTTGAGATTTTTAGAAAATGAGTGAATCAACACGTTTGCCCCTGTTTATCCAGATAAGTGAGCTATTACGCAGGGAGATTTCTGCCGGGTATTGGCTACCCGGTGAAAGGCTGCCAACCGAAGCGGAACTGGCGAAGAAGCTGGATGTTGCCGTCGGCACACTGCGCAAAGCGCTGACTGAACTGGAACAAAACGGATTGCTGGAGCGCATTCAGGGATCCGGTACCTATGTGAAAAACACGCCGGATAATTCGGCGGTGTATCACTTTTTCCGACTGGAACTGAAATCCGGTGGCGGTTTGCCCAACGCAGATTTTCTGAGTGTCGAGCACCACACTAATACCTATGTGGCGTCTTTGCTGGGGCTAGAATCCAATGCGCTTTTGTGGCGTTTCAGACGGCTGAGAAAGCTCGACCAGCAGCCCGCCGCCATGGAAGAGATCTGGATAAGTGGCGAACACATTGACGAAATCGACCCGGACGAACTGGTGGAATCGCTTTACGTTTATTACCGCGAGAAGCTTGGTTTCTGGATTTCGAAAGTGCAGGACAGCATTACCGTCGATCAGGTACCAGAATGGAAACACTCCGAATTCAAACCCGAAGTAGCATCTGCCTGCGGATACATCGAGCGCCTGAGTTGGTCGAACCGGGACCGCATCGAAGAGGTTTCCTTCACCTGGTACGACCCAGTGAACGTTCGCTACGCCGCAAGATGGACTTAAACCTGTTATTTCAATAAAGGATGGAATGGCATGACAAACAAGGTGATTCGCTACGGCATTCTCGGCTGCGGCATGATGGGACAAGAGCATATCCGCAATATCCTGCTACTGGACAATGTTGAAATTACGGTGCTCGCTGAGCCAAATGCAGAGATGCGGGAAAAAGCGCAAGCTCTGGTGCCCAACGCCCGCACCTTAGAAGGATTAGATGCCTTGCTTGAAGCGGACGATATCGACGCGCTGGTTATCGCCACCCCCAACTTTCAGCATGCGGAACAACTTCAGGGCATTATGAGCCGTTGCCTGCTACCAATCCTGATTGAAAAACCCATCTGTACCCAGCTCGCCGATGTCGAGCGTTTACTTGAAGCCGCAAAAGCCTACCCCGCCCCGATTTGGGTGGCGATGGAATACCGTTACATGCCGCCCATTACCCTGCTGCTGGATTTGCTGGCGCAAGGGGAAATTGGAGAGCGCCATCTCTTTTCCATCCGCGAGCACCGTTTTCCATTTCTGCACAAAGTCGATGACTGGAACCGGTTCAACCACAAAACCGGCGGCACACTGGTGGAGAAATGCTGCCACTTCTTTGATTTGATGCGACTGATGGCAAACGCCAATCCAGTCCGGGTTTACGCATCCGGCAGTCAGGCGGTGAACCACAAGGACGAAACCTACCAAGGTGAAGCGCCGGATATCCTAGACAACGCCTACGTCACGATTGAGTTCGACAACGGCACACGCGCCAGTCTCGAGCTTTGCATGTTTGCAGAAGGTTCGCGTTATCAGGAAGAAATCAGTGTGGTGGGCGACAAAGGCAAAGTGGAATGTCTGGTGCCTGGCCCCGGTCGTTTCTGGCCAACTGAGACCCTTGGCGAACCGCCGGTCGCGCAGGTTATCTCCAGCCCCCGCAACCCAAAAGGGCCGAAACAGATCGATGTCCCCGTCGATCCCGCCCTTCTTGAAGCAGGCGACCACAACGGTTCCACCTTCTACCAGCACCAGAAATTCCAACGCGCCATTTTGGGCGAACAGGAAGTGGAAGTTTCACTGGAAGATGGACTCAAAGCAGTGGTGATCGGACTGGCGGCACAAGAGGCCATCCGGACACATCGTGTTGTGACATTCAGCGACGGTGGATTGGGATTCCAATAGAAAATCTTATGCTTGGTGCACTATTCACCCCCTACCTTCTCAATAGTGGGTCAGCGCCTACATTTGCGCCAAAAAGCAAGGTTTTGGCTCTATAGTGAAACCAGTGGTGTAAAGGCTAGCTATCCAGTCATCTCTTTATTGAGCGACCAAATTTTGTTATCCGGGTATAGTTGGAAAGGCAAACATTCGTGAATGGGTGGGGGTGTCAAAAATTGGAGAGTATTGGCGAGGCACTCGCATTTACCGCAGTACTATCTGCTTTTCTCGGAATCCCGATTGTTATGGGATTCATTGATGAGATTAAGCTAAGGCATAAACGTGTAACTTTGGAGAACTACGATTTGTTCAAGTTCAGAGCAGCAGGGAAAAATGTGATTTGCAGTCATTGCAAAGGTGAGTACTTTCGCCACTCAAATTTCCTTCTTAACACGAGAGCGGCGAGTTTCTTTGGTTTAGATTGGGCGAATGCGAGTACAACATCTCTCGAATGTATGGACTGCGGTCAACTCACTCTATTTGCTCAGCAAAAAGTAGAGAAATTGCATGATTTATAGAGGATATATACAACAACTGAACGGTGTCTCTTACTCCGGCCGTGAGCGGATAATGAAAAATCGATGATGCCAGTCTGAAACAGAATTTGTCGTTTTTTCATTGCATGATTCAGGAGAAGCTCCCTCTTCTCCCAAACTGAAAAGCCTTTTATCCCGCTAGTTGCAACTTCACCGCCCCTATCAGCGCTTCCAGCCCCGCTTGTACTTTTGAACGTGGGCAACCCAGGTTCAAGCGCACATAGCCCTTGCCTGCTTCGCCATAGACACCGCCATCCATGATTGCGACATTGAAATGCTCAATCAGATCGCTTTGAAGTTTTTGCATATCCAGATTCAACGGCGACAGATCAATCCATGCCAGATACGTCGCATCAGGCACCTGATAGTTAACCGCCGGGAATGCTGATTTCAGTGTGTTGCGCACCAGCTCATGGCTTTCGTGCACGTAACCGTTGAGGCTGTTCAGCCAGGCTTCACCTTCGTTGTACGCAGCCATCATACCGATCACGCCCAGAATCGACGGCGATGAAAGACCATCCACCTCTTTGAGTTTGAACAGGTAATCGTTACGCGCGTTGTCATCCGGGATAAAAGCGTAAGCACCGTTAAGCGCCGGAATATTGAAAGATTTCGACGCCGACGTGACCAAAGCCCAGCGGTTTTGCATGCCAAAGCCAAGCCACGGCGTATGCGGTTTAAACGCGACATCCATGTGGATCTCATCGGAGATCAGTGCCACGCCATGCTTGTCGCAAAGCGCCGCAATACGCGCCAACTCTTCTTTGCGCCATACTCGCCCAGTAGGGTTATGCGGGCTGCAAAGCAGGAAGACTTTAGTTTGTTCATCCGCAAGTTGGCTTTCCAACAGTGCCCAGTCAACGTTCCAACCCGCATCGGTTTTGATAAGCGGGTTACGCACGCAGCGGCGACCCGCCCCTTCCACCAGCTTGTCGAAGGCGTCATAGGCTGGCGTTTGGAACAAAACACCCTCGCCCGGCTTGCTCCATTTCTCAATCAGTTTGGCGATGATGTAAATCACCGAAGGGCCGTAAACAATGGCGTTCTTATCGATTTGCACATCGAAACGGCGTTGGTACCAGCTTTCAATTGCGCCTTTGAAATCTTCATGATTCCAGCGCGAATAACCCAGAACGGGGTGTTCTAAACGCGCTTTCAGGCGTCCATTACCGGTGCTGGCGCGCCGAAATCCATGTCTGAAATGGTGAAAGGCAACAGCCCTGCCTTGCCGAATCTGTCCTGCACATAGTCCCATTGGGTGCAGTAAGTACCAAGGCGGTCAATGGGGGTATCAAAATCAAATGTCATGTGTGCCTTCTTGTCGTTTTTCTACACAAACAGGAAAACCCTCGGGATGGTTTCCAGTCGCCGAGGGTTTAAGGGGGAACAATTTATTAGCTTGCTGCTGCGCCCATCAGCGCCTGCATTTCATTTTTCACCAGGTGAACTTGGGTACCGATAACCACTTGCAGGTTGTGCGCATCCAGCTTCACCACACCCAGCGCGCCGTAAGATTTCAGCTTGTCGGCATCGACCAGATCCATGTTGTTCACAGACAGGCGCAGACGGGTGATACAGTTGTCCAGCGCTGTGATGTTCTCTTTGCCGCCCAGTGCTGCCAGAATTGCTGCACCTTTGCCACATTCGTTGATGAACGCTGCTTCCAGCTCAGAATCCACCTCTGCAGTATCCACTTCACGACCTGGGGTTTTCAGGTTGAACTTGGTAATCGCGAACTTGAACACTGTGTAGTAAACCGCGAACCATGCCGCCGCTACGACAGGAACCAGATACCACTTAGTTGCTGTGCCTTGCAGGACACCGAACACCAGGAAGTCGATGATGTTGCCGTCGGTGTTTCCGATGGTCACGTCCAGCAGACCCATGACCATAAAGCCAATGCCAGTCAGGATAGCGTGGATGAAGTACAGCGCCGGTGCCACGAACAGGAACAGGAATTCCAGAGGTTCAGTGATACCACCTACCACGCACGCCACCACGCCAGAGATCAGCAGTGCTTTAATCTTGCTGCGGTTTTCAGGTTTTGCGCAGTGGTACATCGCCAGTGCTGCACCCGGCAGACCACCTAGGAATGCTGGCATCTTGCCTTGAGACAGGAAGGCTGTCACTTCAGGCTGAAACCGTTGGTATCCGCACAAGAAAGCTCCGCGTAGAAAATGTTCAGTGCGCCAGACACCGTCTCGCCACACACTGCCATGGTGCCGCCCGCTTCAGTAAAGCGAACCAGTGCTACCAGGATATGGTGCAGACCAACTGGCAGCAGCAGACGCTCACCGGTACCGAACAGGAATGGGCCGAACGCGCCAGCGCCTGCAATCAGGTTACCGATACCGTTGATGCCCGCGGCAAAGTAAGGCCATACGAATGGGATGAAGACACCCACAACACCCAGCGTGATGGCAGAGATGATTGGAACAAAACGCGCGCCACCGAAGAACGCCAGTGCATCCGGCATCTTGAAGGTGTAAAAACGCTGGTGCAGTTTGGCAACGATAATACCCACCATCACCGCGCCCAGAATACCGGTGTCGATAGATTCAATACCGATAATGCTCTTCACGCCGTAAGCCTTGCGCTCAGCGTCGTCACCCAACACGCCATTGACGGTCAGGAAGAAGTTGATCGCCAGATTAAACGCCGCGTAACCAACAAAACCGGCAAACGCAGCCACGCCTTTTTCTTCACGCGCCAGACCCAGCGGGATCGCAATCGCGAACATCACTGGCAGATAAATGAATGCCACCAAGCCAATCTTGGTCATCCACATAAACAGGTATTGAAGCAGAGTGTTGTCTAGGAAAGGGATCGCTTCACGAATGGCACCGCTCGACAGTGAGCTGCCGACACCCAGCAAAATGCCCGAGAACGCCAACAGCGCCACTGGCAGCATGAAAGTTTTACCCAGGCTTTGCAGGAATTCCCACATGGTGGTTTTTGTCGCTTTGTTCGTCATTACATCTCTCCAATGCATGAGAATATGACAGGGGTGTGCCGGGTCGAAGGGCTTGTCGAATATCGCAAGGCTAATCTCCCAACACACGGGACTATGTGTTTTCGAGGGCCATAGTAGTGAAATAAAATTTCGGTAAAACGTTTTATCAAAACAATTGTGATCTGCGTGACGATGCAAAATTCGCAAATTTGATCCGCTTTAAATTTTCAGCGGTTGACAGTATCCTTTCTTGGTAAAACGTTTTATCAATAACACACTGGCAGAAGACCAATTAAGGAAATCACTTGAAAAAAGTGACCATCACGGATGTCGCTGAACACGCGGGCGTCTCGGTAACGACCGTTTCTATGGTGCTCGGCAACAAAGGCCGCATATCGCAAGACACCGCCGACAAGGTCAATCAGGCCGTGGCTGAACTGGGGTATGTGCGAAACCGCGCCGCAGCCAACCTTCGCTCCAACAGCAGCGAAATTGTTGGCCTGATCCTCAAAGACATCAGTGACCCTTATTACGCCCAGGTTGCAGCCGGCCTTTGTGAGGAAACCGAAAAACAAGGCTACATGGTGTTTCTGGCGCAAAGCGGCAATGACGAGAAATTCGAGCAATGCATGCTGACCATGGCACGTCAGGCGTCGGTGGCATTGCCTTCTGCCCGACGAACGAAAACCAGCAGGTCAACGCAGACGTGTTGAAAGCGCACAACCTCCCGTTGGTCTGCATTTCCCGTGCATCCGTGAACCAACAGATTGATTACGTCGGGCCCGATAATGCGAGTGCGGCAAAAATGGCAACCGAACACCTGATTGCCAAAGGCCACCGCCGCATTGCCTATGTGGGCGGGAAAAGCAGCTCGCTGTGTCGTGCGGAGCGTATCGGCGGTTATTGCAGCACCCTGATGCAATTTGGCCTGCCCTTTAAACCAGAATGGGTGGTGGAGTGCGATGCAGGCCAAGCCCCTGCTGCTTCGGCCGTGAAAGAGCTGCTGCTCAACCATCCGCAGATCAGTGCTGTCCTCTGCCACTATTCCTCGACGGCCGTTGGTGCGGTTCATGGCGCACACCGAGCCGGACGCGATGTGGGCAACGACACCCTGTTCAGCAAGGAAGTGTCAATTGTCGGGTTTGATGCCATGCAGGATGCAGAGCTGACCGAGCCGCCTATTACTTTCGTCAATTCCGATGCCAAAGAGATTGGCAGACAGGCTGCCAAGCGCCTGATTGAGCAGCTTGAGAAAAATGACGAGACGCCGCGCAAAATCATCATTGCCCCCACTCTCACCAATGCCTGATCACATTGAGAGTTAAGAGAAATGCGGCGCTAAAGCTGATACATTAGCGCATCATTTTCAGCTTCAGAACGAAAGACATTGGAACTATTCAACATTACCTGCCTGGGTAAGCCGCTTCGCCTTGAAGGCTCACTCGCTGGCTGGCAGGCGCTTTACTGGAACAACCAACTGGTTTCGCAACTGGCCGCCAGCGCTGATGAAGGCGAGAAAACCCACACCTTCCAACTCACTGCTGATGAAAACATCATCACGGTTGATGTCACTAGCCTCATCAACTGGCAGCCGTTCACCATCGACTACAAAGTGACGGTGGATGGTGAAGTGATTGAATCCGGCACCCGCAACGAAAAAGATATCGAGCGCCAGCAGCCGGTTGTCGCCCCAGAGGGCAAACAGAAATTCAGTTTGATTGGTTTGGCCTCCCTTGGCTGAAACTGCTGAAAAGCGCAAAAGTGGTGAAAGTGGTGCTGGCCGGTGCCAGTGTCGCGGCTTACTCCTGGCTTTTCTCGTGGCAGTTCGCTTGGCACTGATCGCCTGTCTGGTCGTGCATGAATATGGCCATATCCGCGCCATGAAATACTTCGGCATGAAGACCAAAGGGATTTACCTCATCCCGTTTGTCGGTGGTGCCGCCCTTTCCGATGAGAAAATCAACACGCGCTGGCAGGACGTGGTCATATCCATCATGGGCCCGACCTTTGGCTTGTTTATGTCTTTGGCATCCATGGTGGCCTACTGGGTGACCGGCAATATTTTCTTTGCAGGATTGGCGACGTTCAACGCTCTGCTGAACCTGTTTAACCTACTGCCGATTTTGCCACTTGATGGCGGCCACATTCTCAAAAGCATCAGCTTTTCGATGAACAGCGTGGTCGGGCTGGTAGCTTGTGTCGCGGCAGCAGCGGTAGGGGTTTACATCAGTTATGCCTTTGGGTTGGCGCTGCTCGGCTTCCTGTTGCTGATTGGCAGTGCGGAAATTCTGTTTGAGTGGAAATACCGCCACTTCTCTCACCTGCTGCCTTTAAGCCGTTACGGACAGATTTTCAGTGCGGTTTGGTACGTTTTAACCGTTGCGTCGCTGGTTGGGGTGATAATTTACTTCGCCACTATCGGTGATGACATGCTAATGCTTCCGTTGCATATTCTCGGTTCATAACCCGCCTGACTCAATTCTCAGAATGCCGACAATAGTCGGCATTCATCTCTCCTGATGTTGTCTCAACATTACAGACATACCATCTATTTTTACAACACCACTATTACCCCACTTTCCATACTCTTTGTGCGGGAATATTTCATTAGCATTCATTAATTTAGTGCGAATTTTCCAATAGCACGGTTCACAGTTCAGCATTCTCTCAGACTTTCTACCGGCAATAGTTTGCATTCAGTTTCTGTTTCAATATCGAGACACTCCCGAATCCCGCCCACTGTATATCTTCATTTTGAGATAAGTGATATTCACCCAAATCGAGGGAATGAGTCATGAAATACACCGTACTGGCATCACTGCTTTTATCCGCGGTCGGTGCCCAACAGGCTTACGCCACATGCTACGGAAATGTCTACTCACTCAACGCAGGACGTGGACATGTTGGCATTCTGGTAGACGTGCAAGAAAGCGATAAATTGACCAACACATATAACGGCGATCGGGCGTTGGCTGTTTCCCGTGCCGCATTCAGCGGCGCAGCAATGACCTACAACAGCGACAACAATCGCCTTTACTATGTCAGCTCACCCCGCCCTACTGCTTACCATGTGCAGGGGTTGGAAAATTTGGTTTCGGCAGACGAATTCAACAGTCTTGATTTTCACGCCTCTCAAACGCTGCCAAACCAACTGGCTTACTACGACCCAAGCACCGGTGAACACACTGTTGTCGGCGATGTTCCAGCAACATTCCGCATGGCCTATGACGGAAACTCCGGCTTATCTATGCCTCCGACAACCTCAAAATTTTCACTATCGACCCATCAAATGGTGCAACAACCGTCCTCGCCAATTTCGAGTCACTGATGGTTGCTGGCGGATTTACGTCGTGGGGCGATTTCATTTTCTATGAAGGGGAACTGCTGTTTATCACCAACACCCGGGCATTCTCTATCAACACCACCACGGGTGCCGCTACCCTGAAATTCTTCCACTATCTGGACTTCGTGACCGGTGCGACGCTGGATCAGAACGGCCAGATCCTTGCATCGGCGAAAAACCAGAATGTGACCGGCAATGTGAACAGCACCTGGCTTTGGCGTCTCAATCCGCAAACCGGCGAGAAAGCCTCAGTCGGCTTGATCCCAGCCCGCCTGAGCGCGCTGGCAACCAACACGCAGGAAACTTACACCTGCTACCCATCTACCGTGTTCCCAAGTGACATGGTCAACGATGTTGGCAGTATTACCACCAGCAATGTCAACGAAGGCGATACCGCCACCTTCACCATCACCTTTGATAAAGACACCGCCGCAGCAATGGACATTGACCTGCAGCTGATCGACGGTACCGCGACATTAGGCAGCGACTACAGCGGATCAGTCACTATCGAATTTGAAGATGGCTCCTCCACCACAGCAACACTGTCCAACTCAGCGACGTCAGTTTCCGTGCCCGCGGGTAACGGCTGGATGAAGGTAAAAGTGAATACGATGGAAGACTCGACCTATGAGAGCGACGAAACCTTCTCGCTGAAAGCCTGGTTCCGAGATGATGAAAGCGATGCGAAATCAGCGTCGGTTGCCATCATCAATGACGACTACCAAAATGCCCAGTTGCTGGCAACCCAGAGATGACCTATCGCGGCGTTTGGGGTGAATTCCAGAATGGCTTACACGCGGCCAATCTTGGCTGGGCAAACAACTACTATGCCTTTAACACTAACGCCCAGGGTCAAGGTGCCTATATCTATCAGAACTTCTACGTGGTTCCCGGTCAGCAATATAGTGTAAACACCTACTTCTGGGCACAAAACAGTGGCACCGGCGGCACCCACGGTGGCGAAGTGAAGATCACCAACGCGAGCACAGGCGCCTACATTACTGGCCGCAGCTTCAGCCTGCGCGAAGGCAACACCACCCAGATAAACTTCAACTTCACCGCACCGACAAACGCCAACTACCTGCGGATTCAAATCACCAATACCAGCGTTTCCTGCTGTGTAGAAAGCACCGATTTGAACGTCGACTACGCGCGCGTTACGGGCCTAAACCATAAACCGTTAACGGGACAAAATAGCCAGCATCCGCTGGCTATTTCATTTCATCCTGATCAGGCAAATTTACTGCGGAAGGCAAAATAGACTGCGCCAACCAGACAGAGCCCAGACCACAGATAATCCAACTTCAATGGCTCGCGCAGATAGAAAACTGAAAACGGCACAAACACCGACAAAGTGATCACTTCCTGCATGATCTTAAGCTGTCCGACATTCAGCGATGTATAGCCAATACGGTTCGCCGGAACCTGCAGCAAATATTCAAACAGCGCGATACCCCAACTCACCAGCGCCGCAATAATCCACGGTTTGTTGTTGAGTTCTTTCAGGTGGGCATACCAGGCGAAAGTCATAAAGATATTGCTGCAAAACAGCAAGCCAATACTGATAGCAACGGGATGCATGGCTGGGACTACTCGTAAAAAAGGTAACTGCCGGGAATGGCAGAAAAAGATGGCGCATTAAACATCAATCCCACTCAACGGACAAGTCCTGTCGAGCATCATTCATCACGTAAAATCCGCACTGACATTATGTGATTTATGTCGCACGAATATGCAAGCTGAGGTAGTATGCGCCACCTTTTTTGTTTTGGGTTTATTTTCCCGTGATTGCTCCATCCACCAATGCGCTTTATACCGACCTTTCCGGTTATTACGATTTGATGTGTGCAGACATCAATTATGAATCTCAAAGTGACTGTGTCCGCCGTCTTCACAGGCTGTTTGGCAATCAGGGAAAGCGCCATCTCGACTTGGCCTGCGGCACGGGTCCGCACATTCGCCATTTCATCGACACCGGTTTTCAAAGCAACGGCTTAGACCTGAACCAACCTATGTTGGATCAGGCAAAACTGCGCTGCCCGGAAGCTGAGTTTTCGCTGCAGAACATGTGCAACTTTGTCGTCGACCAACCGTACGATCTGATCACCTGTTTCCTTTACTCTATTCACTACAGCGGCAACGTTGAAAACCTGCGCGCCTGCATTGAAAGCGCCCACGCAGCACTGGTAGATGGCGGTGTATTCTGCTTTAACGCAGTGGCGAAAAACCTGATCAATAACGGTTCTTTCGTGCGCCACATCGTTAACCACGAAGGCAGTGAATTCGCGTTCAAATCCGGCTGGTTCTATGGCGGTGAAGGTGACAGACAGGCACTGAAACTGAGCATTGAAAAGACCACAGACAAAGTGACCGAAGAGTGGCACGACGAGCACCCAATGGTAGCCGTGACCTTTGAAGAATTGACTGCACTGCTGGAACCGTATTTCGACGTTACCGTGTTCGAACACGACTACGAAAAGCTGGAAATGTGGAACCAGAATTCTGGTAACGCCATTTTTGTCTGCGTAAAACGTTAATTCAGAGCCCCGGATTTTCCGGGGTTTTCTTTATCCTGCCAAATTCCTCGCTACATTCCTAAACCATACTCACTGTGAGCAGTCAGTGACCTCGTTTGCCGTGAGTAATGGTTTAATGGTGGAAATGGAAAAACCAAGAAGACGATGTTGTTGTTTGAGAGAATTGGCTGCTGACGCAGCCAAAATAAGGCTATTGTCTATTAGTTGGAGAAGGGGTCATATGAGTTGGTAGTAATTTTTCAGCGCCTCGGATAGATGTGATATCTATTGCCGCCTGTATGTTCTATGACAATTTCGCTCCCCTCGTCTAATTGATGTGAAGCGAAGAACTCTTTAACCCAAGAACGTTTTCGAAAAATCTTTTTGTCGCCAGCGATATCAGTTAACACTGGTTGCTCGATACCACAGTGAATTTCTAGCCTTTGGGGAGCTTCGCTTTCGATGTTGCTGCCGCCAATAGAATCAGATGGAAACAAATCCATTGCTTTTGTGAGATACAAATGGTCGTTTCGAATGTTACCTGCCGTTAACTCAATTACTCTATACTTCAATTTTCACCTCGTTTACTAATAACGTCACGATAATAGGCGTTTACTAACCCAAACTGATTGAAGCGCCTGAATCACAGCATTTATGTGAAAAATGCGCCACGAGTAAACGTCCCGTTCTTTGTTTTATTAGCTGAATTAGCCGATGACGTCTGTATAGCGAAATGATTTGTACGTGAGTTTTGTCCCACCCCTCAGATCTTTACGCATGGCTACTACGATATTTCCAATAGCCTGTCTACCCGCTTCTGGATCTGGTGCTTTGCCGTGATTATCTATAACCAACTGCACCATACTATTTATGGCCTCTACAACTTCATCGGAACAATAGAGCCAGCCTTTGTATTGCTCTTCAAAGAACTCTCGTTTGGTTTTAGCGTTCGCAGTTGCCCCAACAAAACCTTGAAGCTTTACTAACAATTTTGAGTACTGTTCTTCTCGATTTTTTAATGCTGCTTCATCTCGTTTTGCTTTTACAGCGAAAGCATATGTTAATCCGGAGCCGAGAAGCAAAGTTACTAAAGGGAATAGTAACTTAACGACTTCAATAAGAGTTTCCATATTTATCCATTCAGCTAACAACTTATTAGAACCCAAAGTGGGATTTTTCACGCATCTACCAACACTAGATCTCTGCGTAACCGCATGTTTTAAATGCAGTATCATCATATCCTACAAATCTACGAACGGGAAAACATGACAAGGCGGGGATTTCTAAACACGTCTCGATTAGCACCAGAAAATCCATTGGAAGCGCTCGAACAATAAAATCACCGCTCACTTATCTCTCCAGCATTACACCCCAAGGTCACTTCGCTGACACCCGTTTTACCCCAGATATTTTCTCCCAATCCACACGCTGCGGTTTTAGCGCATAGCATTCAGTGAACTAGGCTCCTGAGAACGACAAACTAGGAGAAACCTATGCTCAAACAGCCGAAGCTACAGCCCAGTGCATTGACCAATAAATACGAACTGACGTGGGATTTTGAAATTGAAGTAAATGGCGTGGATATCGTGGTGCCCAAGTATTTCCGTTATGACGGGGCGACCATTCCTGCTGCAGCATGGCAAATCACCTTCACTCCGTTTCACCCTGATGTGATGATGCCTTCACTGGTTCACGATTGGCTTTTCTACAACCATCAGGTCGATCGCGAAACCACAGACGATATTCTCTACAAGCTGCTGTTGCAAAACGGTGTCGATAACCTGCGCGCCAATATGATTTGGGGCGCAGTGAGAGCCGCAGGAGGCTTTTTCTGGGATAACGATGAAGACGACAAAAACATGTTGAGGCGGCTCTGCAAGCTGGTTAAAAACCGCGATAACTTTGATCGCTACCAGTTCCCGCAGGAAATCATCGACACCATGAACCAAGTGTGAGTAGCAGCTTAATCCGCGACCATATAAAACAAGCAATCAGACAGTGCGATGTCGCGCCGGGTGGTGATCATAAATAGCTTCGATGCCTGTTTCAGGCGAAGCTCGCCATCTTGCTCATAGAACAAAGCATCAATCGGGTGACCGCCTTCGCCGTCGTTGGTGGTCATCGCGTCCAACCCCTTGGCGCCCAGCCAGCCAATCATGCTGTCTGCCGCCATCCAGCCGAAATTGTGGCGGTCAATATCCGGTGGCAGAGTCAGGTCGGCCTCATCCACTTTCCGGTCGTGGTAACACAATTCCAGTTCAGGTTTCAGCTGCACACGAACCGGATGGTAAAGCAAGTCGAGCGGCCAGAAACCAGTGTGGTTCTGGAAGATGTCATCGGTATGGAGGAAATGGTGCAGGCCGTTTTTCGCTACCTCATCAGCCGCAACATCCTGCGCGCCACCGCATTCGATTGTCAGGATTGGCGTCTCTTCGGAGGTCTGCTCCATCAATGCCCCCAAACGCACGCTACTGCAAAGCATCCGCTCGGTGAACAGGGAGGAAACATGGCGGTGTTTTTCATCATCAACAATGGTGACTGCAAACGAGGGGCCAGAGCCGGAGGTGTTATGGATATCGACCACGGCTTCCGGCTTCAGCGCGCGGATCCTTGCCATGATCTCTGCTGCTACGTCATAGCTATCATCGTCGCCATTGCGGCCAAAGCACCGGTTCATGTCCGGTTTGTTTTCCAGATGACGGGTTGAAAATGGTGTATCAAACAAGGCCGCATTCACGTTCGCGAGGCAGAAATGGGTGGTGACGGCACACTCAAAAGGTTGATGGAAAAAATGCCACAGCGCTTTGGTGCCAGAAGGTTCATTGCCATGCAGCAAGGTCACCACCACACGGTGACGAGATTGATCCCGACCCGGCAACGTCAGCCAACTTGCCCCCGGCAGCGTATCGAGCCAGGCAACAAGCCCCCGCTCCAGTTCACTTTGGGTGGGCCAGCTAACGTCATGCAATTTCATTATTTCCTCTCGTCCATGTTAAAGGGTAAAGCCCACTACTGCATCATAAAATCGGCCAGTGTGAAACCGGCTCACCTGATAAATATTGCTTTTGATACAAGGCGAACATTCTGTTCAGTGCTTCGTCTTTGGCATATTTGCGTTCGAAGTGTTCAAGAGTCGCCAATTGCCAGCTTGCGCCGCTCTGATGTTTTGCGACCCGGTGTTCAATCACCGCCATCAGCATATCGGCTTCAAGTCGCGAGATACCAAGACTAATCAAAGCGTCCGCCACCTTGGGCAGGAATCTCGACAGCACATCGACCAATGGGTACTCCTGCAAAACGCCAAGCTCTGACTCCCACAGGATATAGCATCAACGCCATACTGGGCAGCACGGTAGAAATTGTATTTGGCAAACTCGAACGGAAGCCTGTCCATCAGGCGATCCAAATCTTGCCGGAACACCTGCGCCAGTCCGATACACAATGCGGCATTGGCAACCATGTCCAATGTAGTTGGCCCCGCAGGCAGGCTGCGAAGCTCGATACGCAGATGACCGCCATCGGCATCGTCATACACAGCGCGGTTCCAGCTCCAGATTGTGCTCTGGTGCAGCCGGAGCGCTTCCAGCCTTGGGCCACAGCCTTCTTTGCACCGCACATTGTTGGTTTCCGGCAACAACACAGGTTGCAAGCTGACACCCTGCCTGAAAAGTTCCAGCGCACTTTTGCGAACATAACCGTTGCCAAACGACACACGCTGGTGCATGCCAATTCACGCCACACAGGTTACGGCTGTCGATTGACTGCTTAAACAGCGGAATACGGGTTTCGTGCCACAACTTCTTTTGCAGGAAAATCGGGGAGTTGGCACCAATCGCCAGGGTGAAAATCGTCGCCAGCTGGAAACTGTTATACCAATCCGCGAATTCATCCGGTGTCACCCGGTAATGAACCTGAAACGATGTGTTCGCCCCTTCAAGGGTCAAATCTTCCGCATCAATTTCCAGACTTTCCACACCATGGATTCGCACGTGAAACGGCCCACCGCGGGATTTACAAAGGATTTCGGTTAAGGCGTGATACCGCGGTGAATCTGTCATGGAAGCCAGCCCAAAATCCCCGTTTCGCAGCGTCGGCAGAATGCCAATCGGCGTGATTGTCACACCGTCTTTGGTCGCCAGTGCCTGAAGCGACAGCAAGCGCTCATCCATTTTTTCTTCAAGAAAGTGAATGGCGCGCCGCCGAATTCGGTATAGGGGCAGTTGTATTCGAGATTGAAGCGGTTGATCTCCGCCGTCATCAGGGGGTCAGCGGCTTTGTCCAATAAATCGAGGTTGTAATGGGCAGGACGCCCATTTTT
This sequence comes from Enterovibrio sp. JCM 19048, assembly GCA_001310415.1. Classification (GTDB taxonomy): domain Bacteria; phylum Pseudomonadota; class Gammaproteobacteria; order Enterobacterales; family Vibrionaceae; genus Enterovibrio; species Enterovibrio paralichthyis. The sequence goes on from BAXE01000023.1 coordinate 48,320, forward strand.
GTCGGTAAGGTAGAGTTCAAGCTCTGCACCCAAAGTGCAGGTGCCAACACCCCACCCCGGCTTTTCCAGGAGAGCTTCCAGCTCATCCAGTTCTTCCTTTAGCTGCTTGGCGAACTTTTCATGATCGCTGGCGCTAAACGAGGTTTTATTTATGCTCTGTCCCACGCTGTTATCCCTCGCCTGACTTCATTTTTAACATAGAACAAAATTCGAGCGCTTACAGGTAGCTAGCGGGGCAAGGCGGCAGAATCACGCGGCTTGTCCCAGATGTGAGTGGGCTTGTGCATCAAATTTCCGTGTAGAAGAAGGATCTGCTACACTCGCGCTCCGATTTTTTGGCCGGATTTTAGAGATGTCTGACACTGCGTTTTCACGCCTTCACCCTACCCTACAACAAACCCTGAACGAACTGGGCTACACCCAGCCGACCGAGATCCAACAACAAGCGATTCCGCAGGTATTGGACGGCAAAGATGTGATGGGCGCGGCGCAGACAGGTACCGGCAAAACTGCGGCGTTTACCCTGCCGCTGATCCACCGCTTGATTGAACAGGGCGTAAAAGGCGCAACCCGCGTGTTGATTGTTACCCCTACCCGCGAACTGGCGCAGCAGGTGTATGACAAAGTGGCAGAATACAGCCAGCACACCTCGCTGAAATGCGTGGCGCTTTACGGCGGCGCGAACATCAATCCGCAGAAAAGCCAGCTGGCGAAGAAACCGGAAATCGTAGTGGGTACGCCGGGTCGTCTGCTTGACCACCTGCACATCGGTACCCTTTCGCTCGCAAGCCTGGATACCTGGTGCTGGATGAAGCCGACCGCATGCTGGACATGGGCTTTATGCCAGACATCAAACGCCTGATGAAGAAAATGCCGCAAGAGCGTCAGACCCTGTTCTTCTCGGCGACTATCCAAAGCAAGTGATGGATTTGGCTTACCGTCTGCTGAACAATCCGGTGCGCATCGAGGTTTCGACCGTCAACAGCACCGCCGATACCGTAAACCAGTTGGTGCATCCAGTTGATAGAAGACGCAAACGCGAACTGCTTTCCTACCTGATTGGCAGCCGCAACCTGCAACAGGTACTGGTGTTTGCCAAAACGCGCCAAACAACAGAAGCGCTCGCCAATGAATTGAAACTTGATGGCCTTGCGGCGGAAGCGATTCATGGCGAGAGAACCCAGGGCGCACGTAACCGCGCTCTGGAAGGCTTTAAAAATGGTACCGTGCGCGTGTTGGTTGCAACGGATGTAGCAGCGCGTGGTCTGGATATTCCATCATTGGATACCGTGTTCAACTACGAACTGCCTCACCAGCCGGAAGATTACATCCACCGCATTGGTCGCACCGGCCGCGCAGGCAAATCCGGCATGGCGATTTCACTGGTCAGCCGTGAAGAAGAAAGCATGCTGACCGCGATTGAAACCCTGATCGACCAACGCCTGCCACAAGAATGGCTGGCAGGTTTCGAACCGGATCTGAAAGCGGATATTGAGCACCATGAAAAACGCGGTGGCCGTGGTGGTGAGAAACGTCGCCTGAAGCACCAACTTCTAAAAAAAGCAGGCGCGAAAAAGCGATAAGCATCAATTCAAAATAAGGCGCATTTCGGTGTAGTATGCCTGCGCCCATAAATTGTTGAACGAACAAAAAATGTCAGAAAACAACGCAGTCAACATTCAAGAAAACCACGTCATGCTGGCTTTTCAGGTCATCCCACGCCTTAAAGAAGGCAACAACTTTGAAGTGGTCGATAAAGCCATTGAGGTGGTGAAAGCTGCCAATGTGCCGTATCAGTCGGTGCGATGGAAACCACGATGAAAGGTGAACTGGATTACCTGCTGGAAGTGGTGAAAAAAGCGCAGCAGGCTTGCTACGACGCAGGTGCGCTGGAAGTGATCACTAACATCAAAATCCACAGCAAAACAGAAGCGGCGACAGACACCTTCTGCACCTATCACCGCGGCGTGACCAAAGCCAACCACATGTTCGTGGACAATTAAGGTTCCGGCCAGAATGAAAAAAGCCCAGCTTGATCGCTGGGCTTTGTCGTTTCAGGGGGAACGTTATTAAACCGCTGGTTCCGGCGTAACGTCTTTGTCTTTCTTAACGAAACGGTCACCCACAGTGTAGATACACAGTGCGATAACTACGGTCACTACACCCGCCAGTTTCTGCATGGTCATGGTTTCGCCCAGCAGGAAGTACGCCACGATCATTGCGAACAGAGGCAGCACGTTCAGTGCCATGGTGGTGATAACCGCATCCTGGGTTTTCAGAGTCGCCAGTTCCCACAGTGCGTAGCAAAGCCTGAACACAGCAGACCCAGTGCCAGAATACTGCCAAGGTGCTTGCCATTCTCAACCAGTACAGATGCCGATGAGAAATCAGCGCCGGTAACCACGCCCAGAACCAGCAGCGCAACCGTTGCCGCACCGACTGGTAGAAGCTGCTTGAGTACAGGTCGTAGCGCGAGTTCAGATCAGAACCGAATTTACCCAGAATGTAGTTGTAGGTAACAAAGCCCAGCACACCACAAAGTGCAAACAGGTGACCCAGGTTCAGACCCTGGATTTTGTTTGATGGGTCGTAAGCAATCACACCCGCACCAATCAGGGACAGAACCACCGCGAACACTTTTGGCGCAGTCGGTTTGATCTTATCAATCACAAACACCGCCAGCATGGTCAGGAACGGCGCCATGCCGTTGATGACGCCGATTTCACCGGATGAGGTGTACTCATACGCCAGAATGGTGAAGTAGAAGAACACTGCCTGAGCCGATACGCCCGCTGCCGCCAGCAGAACGAAATCTTTTTTGCTTTGGATTTTCTTCAGCGTGTGTTTCTTGGAGAACATAAACAGGGTCACGAAACACAGGGTCGCAATCGCGTAACGCGCAATCGCCAGCACAACCGGATCCAGCTTACCTGCCAATACGCCACCCAGTGGGAACGAGGCACCCCAAAGCGCAGCACACACAAGAGCCAGGGTCAGACCCAGTGACTTATTCGGAGCCATTTTACTCATTTTTGATTTACTCGAATGAAGCGCACACTTGCGCCTTATAAAGGAATGCTTATTGAGGGCAAATACCGATGACGTGTTCCAGGCGCTGGTCTTTCTGATACAGAGAGGCATACGCGTAGCCAACACCTTCCAGGTTTGTTTTTCCACCGTTCGCCACGTCGAACACTTTCTCAACGATTTTGTTTGAAACGTTGTCGATAGTGTCAGTCGCGTCCATGATGCCGCAGGCATTGATATCCATGTCTGCCGTGATCAAAGAGCTGTTTCCGGAAACGCGGATAACAGGAACAATAGAGTTGTTGAAACCTGCTGCACCGGCTGTCCAGATGATCAGTTGCGCACCCAGTGATGCAAAGTGCATCGCCGCGCCGCCACACAGCATGGTGGTTTCAGTCAGGTAGAATCCTGGTGTTGTTGGCTTTTCACGGTGGATGTGGTTGATGCGCAGGCAATCTTGAATTGGACGCGTACCGGTTTTGTGCATCGCACCTTGTGATTTCTCATCAATGGTCGTCAGGCCACCCACGCTGTTACCGATAGACATGGTCTCGGTACCTTCAATCACGTGCCAGCGCTTCAAATCTTCCGCGATAAGACGTTCGATTTTATCACCCACTTCTGGCGTGACAGAGCGCGCCTTTAGAATGTCTTCACAGCCCAAAAGTTCCAGCAATTCACCGGCCATTGTGGTTGCGCCCATGTCGACCAGTTTGTCTGATGCCGCGCCCACAGAAGGGTTTGATGCCAAACCGCTGGAAGTGTCTGAACCGCCACACTTAATACCAATGCGTAGTGCTGAAACCGGCGCATCCACACGTTCAACGCTGTCGGCATAGGCTTTCAGTTCTTTTGCCAGCGCAACGCCATCGTTGATGGTTTCGATGGTGCCTTTGTTTTTGATCACTGTCAGGGTGTGAATTGGCAGACCTTCTTTGCGCACAGGCTCAGCAATCATCTCTGGGTCGATAGAGCCACAGCCCATCGCGATCACCAGCACGCCCGCGATGTTTGGGTTAATCGCCGTGTGGATGATGGTGTCGATCATCTCTTCGTTACCGCCATACATACAGGTGTAGTGGTTGGTAACAACAACAGAGTTGTCGATTTCTTTGCTGATGTTGCGGGCAATACCTTCACAACATTCGTCGATAGCCACGATCAGAACGTTGTTGCGAATACCAAAAGTGCCGTTTGGACGCGGGTAGCCTTTGAATGTTGCGGTCATTATTGCTCGATCCCCATTTGCTTGATGATTTCTTCGATAATGGCTTCTGGAATGTCCAGACGTTCGCTGCGAACGTTTTGAACGTGAACCAGTTGGCCAGTGGGATCTCGACAATCGATTTACCAATCGAGTGACCGCATTTCAGAATGTGTTCGTCGTTAGCAATGTTGCATAGCGCGATTTTGTTGCCGAAAGTGATTTTTGCAGTGCCTCAACCGATGCGATCACTTCGTTGTCTGCCGAAATGATCTCTACGATGTCATGCTTTCCTACTTCACCCAGCAGTGTCGCTACGTTATCTGTAGGAGAAAGTTTAATTGCTTTCATTGGATGTTCTCTGTCTAACATTTATTAAGTTGTCGCCTACAGTCCATTGTCCGACAATCGACATTCTACAATTAAACAAAAGACAGAAATTGACATCGGTCACATCTCCGCATTAATTTTTTCGCGGCAATAAAAAAGGATCATCGCTGAACGCAACGGCAGGATCGCCGTAAAGATCGCGATCTTTCAATATCTGGCTGTATTTACGAGCTATTTACAGCGTTATCAGCAACAAATGGGGCGCGCAAGGGCGAAGGGAACAGGCATAGAATGTTGGGAATTTTTATTGGTCGCCGTTGAAAAAACGGAAGCGTCATCACTTCTGGAAAGCGTCAAACCGGTGCAGAAACTGCAAAATAGGTACCCGCAACAGCAGGTAAAACAAAAAGCCCAGCACGATGGCTGGGCTTGAGTGGCGGATTTTCCACCAGCGGTGATGTTGAGGGAAGGTTTGCTGTCAGTCACCCAAATGGCGGTTTTTGAGCATCGCTTTGAGCTCGGAAAACGAGGTAATGTTGGCTTTCGCGGCTTCCATCGCCTTGTCCGGATCACCCGCAATAATGGCATCAATCAGGGTTTGGTGGCTGGATGCACTCTGTGACAGGTCATAGTCGATGTGCGTCATGCAGAAATAGGTTTTCAGCTGGTTGGCAATTTGGAGATAGAACTTCTCCATGCGCGGGCTGTTACTGGCTTCGACGATGCGGATATGAATATTAAAGTCTGCTTCGGTGATCGCCATGATGTCATCCGGCGATTCGGTGCAAAGACGGTAGTATTCATCCAGCAATGCCTGCAGTTCTTTTTTGCATTCTTCCGTTGCCTGCTGCGCCGCCATTGCGGCCGACTGGCTTTCCAGCGCAATGCGCAGGTTGTAAAGCTCCCACAAGTCATTCTCATCAATCGAGATAACCTGCCAACCCGCATACGGTTTTGAAACGACCAGACCTTCATGGGACAGAGAGTTCAGGGCCATACGGACTGTGCTGCGCGACAAATCCAGCTCTTTTGCCAGGGTACTCTCGGTGATCTTTTCCCCTTGCTCATTCCGCCGGATACAATTTTCTCGCGAAGAAAATCGGTAACTTGCTCTTCAAGACTCTGTTTATTGAATTTCATTGAATAGTTTTAAGGTCTGGACAGTAAAAATTAGGGGTTAAGTTTACGCCCAAGCCCTTGGCGCAACAACTCAATCCCTGAATAAAACCCGCTTTTTCCAACTGACTGCGCGTGTTGCCACCACATATCCACCAGTGCATCCCCAACATAAACCAGCACACTGAATAACCTTTAAATTCTTGCTTATTTAACAGCTGTTACTATTTTTAAAACTGAGCATTTGTTGTTCGCCCCACTGCCCACGCAGCCGTATCAAGGAACACAAGAATGAAAACAAAAAGTATCATGTCTTTGGTGTTTGGCCTGATCACCGTTCTGGCCATTGTCACCATCCTCCTAGCTGTAAACATCCTGAACTCTGCCAACCACCTGAAAAACACGTCTGAAGTGCGTTATTCGTCGTACCAGACCGCTGATGAACTCCGCCAAAGTTCGGATGACCTTACCCGTCTTGCGCGAACTTATGCGCTGACAGGTAACGAAGACTACGAGAAAATGTATCTCGATATTCTTGCGATCCGAAATGGTGAAAAACCACTGCCGGAGAAATACCACCAAATTTACTGGGATCTGGTTTTGGATTACGGCCAAAAACCGAAGCCGGACGGCCAGACCATCTCTATTCAGCAACGCATGCAGGATTTGGGCTTTTCCGATTCTGAATTTGCACTGCTCAAAGAGGCTCAAGGCAATTCTGATGCCTTGGTAAACCTTGAAGTTGAAGCCATGAATGCCGTGAAAGGCATCTACAAAGATCCCACCACTGGCGAATACACCGTCAAGGGCGAACCAGACCTGGCGATGGCAGCCAAACTGTTACACAGCAAAAAGTACCATGTCGAAAAAGCCAAGATCATGAAACCGATCGATTCCTTCTTCTCGGAGTTGGAAACGCGAACGCTGGGCTACTTCCAGAATGACTTTGGTGCGCTGTATAACGCGGTCGTGATCACGCTTGTGATTATGGTCGCCATGGTGGTCGTGTCAGCTGCGGGCTTTATTGTGGTCAGCCGCTCTGTTTCTTCGCCAGTTTCCAAGCTGAGCCAACAATTGAGTAAGATCAGTAGCTCTCAGGATGTTTCTCTGCGTATCGAAAACCTTGGCAAAGGCGAGGTTGCGAACATTGGTAAGCAGGTCAATGCGCTGCTTGAGAACCTTGAAGCTGCGAACAAGAGCCGCGATGAAGTCTCAAAACAAATCTTCGATTTGTCTGAGTCTACCAGCACCGCGGTGGCTTCCTGTGCTGGCAGTGCAGATGCGCTGAAACGCGAAACCTACTCTGTGGTAGCTGCGGTGGAAGAAATGTCCACTGCCCTTTCCCGTGTAGCGGAAGTGACCCGCGATGCGGAAAGCAAGGCTTCACAGAACGATGCGAATGTGGGTCAGGGTGAAAACGCGATGAACTCTGCGCTTGGTTCTATGACTACCCTGCAATCAGAATTCTCGAAATCACAGTCAGCCATGAGTGGGTTGATTACCGAAAGTGCGCAGGTTTCCGGCGTACTGGATGTGATTAAAGCAATAGCCGAACAAACTAACCTGCTGGCACTGAACGCTGCGATTGAGGCAGCCCGTGCCGGTGAGCAAGGTCGCGGCTTTGCGGTGGTTGCAGACGAAGTACGTTCGCTGGCACAGCGCACACAGGACTCCACCAATGAGATTGAAGAGATCATCGCCAGCCTGCAACAGAAAACCAACTCAATGGGTGATTCTATCGAACAGGCTGCGAAACTGATGGAAAGCTCCAACCACAGTATTCAGCCATCGGCGATGTATTTGGACAGATCAAAGACAGCACCCGTCAGATCTTTGCACTGAACTCGGAAATTACTGCTTCGACAGACGAGCAGTCCCAGGTTGCAAGCAGCATTACCCGCAGTATTACCCAAATCGGCGATTTGTCTGCGGATGTATCAAGCAGCATCAACGCTGTCGAGCAGTCGGTTACCTCGCTCAACCAGAGCGCCAAATCGCTGGAATCGGCGAAAAAACGCGCTTGATAGCAAACGCCAAATACACCAAAGGCCACAACATGTGGCCTTTGTCTTTTCTGGCTAACGGTTAAACGGTTTCTAACGTTTTTCCAATTTCACCGGCTTTGACAGCATCCGCTTGCGTCTGTCCAACCTTTCGGCTTGGTATCAGAGAGCACTTTGGTCACCCCTTTTTGCAGCATCAGGTTATTGGGGTAAGTGATGATGTTGCCGTTTTCGTGGCGCAGCAGAACGTGAAACATGGTGATATCAATGATCACCCCGCTGACATCGTCGTCCCTTGTCAGAGACCTTTACCCTGTCGCCAATCCTGTAAGGGAAAACAAAGAAAATCAGCACACTGGCAGTCAAGTTACTCAGAATCGACCATTGGGCGAACAAGGCCACACCCAGCACCGCAAAGATGGATGAAAGGAACAGGGAAATATCGCCAAAGCCCAAATCCAGCAGGATGGTGAAAAACGCCACAAACAACAAAAACAGTGAAGCGTTAAAGGATTTCATTACAAAGCGTTTGCGCTTCAGTTCTACCCGCTTGTTATCCGCCAGCGTTTTAATCCACTTTTGTCCGATGCGACGTAAAATCACATAAGCCAAAATCAGGCCAAGGCCGAGCAAGACCTGCTTAACCCACACATTTCCCTGTAAGAACTCGACCATCAAATAAACCTTAATCGCTTCAAAATAACCACTTCAATCGCCACGACCACCAGCAGCGCAATGCAAAACAGCGGAAAGGCGATGGGATCCTGCGTGCCCGGTATCCCGCCAATGTTCACACCCAACAAACCGGTGAAAAATCCCGCAGGCAGGAAGATACCCGCAATCACCGAAAACAGATAGGTATTTCGGTTCATGACTTCAGCCTGTTGCTGGTTCCAGTTGGCAACATAAAGGTCAATCTGGTCGAGATAGAACTCAATGGATTCATTAATGCGCGCCGTGGTATCCAGACAGTTTTTAAGGTGGTTACGCTGTGAAGCCAGAAAAGGGAGTTCTGAATCGAGCAAATCCTGAAACACATAAGCTTGGGGTTTCAGGTAGCGGCGTAATCTCAGCAACCGAGAGTAAGTCGCCTTCACCGGCTTTTCCTGCTCGCCGTTATCCAGCTCATCAATAAAGTCTTCTACCGGGTCAAGAAAATCCTCAATCACACTGTTTATCCCGTTAGCCATGCTGATCAGCAAATCCGGCAACGTCTTTGGTCCCATCCCCGCCTCAAGCTGTTTGATCATTTGTGATACGCCTTTAGAAGGCACTTTACGGGTAGAGATGATGGCGTCTTTGTACCAGAGAATGCGAAGGCTCAGCATATCGTCTGGGTCTGAACCTTCGTTGAGGTTAATCCCGCGCAGAATGATCAAAATGCAATCGTCGCTGAAACGCTCAAACCGCGGGCGGGTGTCATCAGCCAGCAGGGAATCAACCACTTCTGTCGGAATGGTTGCCTTTTCCAGCCACTCTCTCAAACCGGGCGCATCGCGTTGGCAGTGATACCAGTTTCCTTCTCTCACTTTTTCAATGGGCGTGTCGTGTTTTACAGGCGTGGAGGAAGAAAAATCCCAGCTGGTGATGATTGATGCAGTCATAACTTATCCCTTTGTCTTTCCGGCCTAATATTAATTGTACAAATGGGGTTGTGGCGCAAATCTTTTTCATTGCAGTAGCACGCGCCTGTCACTTATTCTTGGCGCCTCACAGGAAAGGCGGTGTGAAATGGAAAACAATACAATTCAGGATGTGGTCGACGAGCTGCTCACGCACTCGGACGATGCCAACACTCAACAAGCGGTGATTGAACAATTGGAGCAGGACAAATCTGACGCAGATCTGGCCCTGTTGCTGGAATCTTTGCCGTGGTCTGAACGTCTCAGCACGTGGGACCAAATCTCCGACGATCGCAAAGTCGCGGTTCTGGTGGAAATGCGCCTCGATGCGAGCGCCTCTATTCTCGAAAACCAGGACGAGAACCGGCTACTTGCGCTGTTTACCGGTATTGATGCTGACACCCTGCTGGAACTGCAGGACAGCCTGCCGGAGCACCTGCTTGAAAACGTCATCGGGCGCATGGATGAGGAGCAACAACACCGTTACTCCGCCGCGCAACAATACGATGATGAAGAAGTCGGTCACTGGTGTGATCACCAGCCATTGGTGGTGCCGGCCAAAACCAAAATGAAAGTGGTAACAAGACTGCTGCGCCGCACCTTGCCACCACACAGCCATGTGATTTATCTGGTCGACAGCCGTGGCAACCTGGTGGGCGCAGCGCGGATTAACCGCCTGTTTGGCGCAGACCCTACCCTGCGGATCGCTGAATTTGCCGAAGAAGACTTTCCAACCCTGAACGCCAAAGACGATATCTACGCGGCGGCAGACAAAGTGGCCGCAAGTGGTGAGTCGTCGTTACCGGTTGTGACTGACGGCGGGCTGCTGATCGGCCGTTTGGATATGGGCACGGCTTACGAGTTACAAAGCGAAAGAGCCGAATCGCAGATGATGGCCTCTGCGGGTTTGGACGAAGACGCGACTTGTTCGCCCCGGTACGAAAAAGCGCACAAAACCGCGCTGTCTGGCTGGGTATCAACCTGATGACAGCGCTGTTAGCGTCATGGTTTATCGGTTTGTTTGAAGCCACGCTGCAACAGGTTGTCGCGCTGGCGGTATTGATGCCAGTGGTGGCTTCCATGGGCGGCATTGCCGGTAGCCAGACACTGACCCTGATTGTGCGTGGTCTGGCGCTCGGCCAGATCTCCCCGTGCCAACTTAAAGCCCCTGCTCAATAAAGAAGTGAAAGTCGGCGCGCTGAACGGTGTGCTCTGGGCAGTGGTGATTGGCTTAGTGGCTGGGTTCTGGTTTGGCGATGTCAAACTGGGCGTGGTGATTGGTATTGCCATTGTCGCCAACATTGTCTGCGCTTCCATCTCCGGTATCTTCATTCCGGTGCTGCTGGACAAGCTGAAAATCGACCCAGCGCTGTCGGGTTCCGTGATCCTGACAACTGTGACCGATATCGTCGGTTTTGTTGCCTTCCTCGGCTTGGGTAGCTTGCTGTTACTTGGCTGATAACTTGAGAAAAATGCTTCAAACGCCCCGATTTTTCCGGGGCGTTTTTGTATCCCCTCCCCAATAACCTGTCCACTGTCACATCCTCCCTGACGGCCTGATTCACAGCTCACTTTTTGCAGAATTTATCCACGCCGAGGTTAACAGGATGTTGTACGTTTATCGTTTATGCCACAACAAGCCCCAGTCTATAGACGGGTGATTGTGGAAAAAACAGAATGAAACGACAGGAGCGTTTGGTATGCACAATCTGGCTGTGAATCTGGAACGCAGCGCGGCGCTGTTTCCGCAAAAGACAGCGCTGTACATGGGGAACGACAGCTATTCCTATGCCCAGTTGGATGCGCTGGCATCGAAAGTGGCACACAACCTTGTCCGGCTGGGTTTGAAGCCGGGAGATAAAGTCGCCCTTTCCTGCCCCAACATTCCCTACTTCCCCATCGCCTATTACGGCATCCTGAAAGCGGGCTGCGTCGTAGTGCCGCTCAACGTGCTGTTCAAACAACGTGAGATTGCCTATCACCTCGGCGACTCGGACGCCAAAGCCTACCTCTGCTTCGACGGCACCGAAGAGTTACCGATAGGGAAATTTGGCCGGGATGGATTCGATCAGGCAGACAAGTGTGAACACTTTATTGCTATGCCGGGCGACCCGACTCAGGCCGACACTTCTCTCGCAGCATGGTTGGCGCAGGAAAGCGAGCCGTTCAACACCATCGCACGCAATGGCGATGACACCGCAGTGATCCTCTACACCTCTGGTACAACAGGCCAGCCAAAAGGGGCAGAGCTTTCCCACACCAATATGATGACCAACGCGATGTCGTCCCAGTATCTGATGCGTCTGGAACATAAAGACACCTCTATGGCGACGCTACCCCTGTTCCACAGCTTTGGCCAGACGGTGATGATGAACGCCAGCATTCTTACCGGTGCAGCGATTGTGCTCATTCCCCGTTTTGATCCGGCATCTGTCATCGCCCAAATCATCGCCCGTCAAGTCACCGTATTTGCCGGTGTCCCAACCATGTATATCGCCCTGCTCACCGCCAGTGAGCAGGCGGAAGAACAAGCCGAGCAGGTGAAGCAGAGCCTGCGCGTTTGTATTTCCGGTGGTGCATCTATGCCGGTAGAGATAATCCGCCAGTTTGAATCACGCTTCGAAGTGCCGATTCTGGAAGCTACGGGCTGTCTGAAACCGCACCGGTAGCCACCTTTAACCATCTCGACAGCGACCGCCTTCCCGGCAGTGTCGGCCAGCCATTGTGTGGGCATCTGGTGAAAACTGTCGATTTGGCGGGAAATACCCAGCCAGTAGGCGAGCACGGCGAAATCTGTGTGAAAAGCCAAGTGTAATGAAAGGGTATTACAACCGTCCGGAAGCCACGGAAGCTGCCTTTATTGATGGATGGTTCAAAACCGGCGATGTTGGCCATATCGACGAACATGGCAACCTGTTCATAGTCGATCGCGTCAAGGATATGATTATTCGCGGCGGCTACAACGTTTATCCGCGTGAGATTGAAGAAGTGATGATGTGCCACCCGGACATTGAAATGGTGGCAGTGGTGGGGGAACCGCACCAGAGTCTGGGCGAAGAAATCTACGCGCATGTGAGGCTAAAAGCCGATGCCCAAACCGACAGCGAAACCCTGATTGCCTGGTGCAAGGAGCAGTTGGCCGATTACAAATACCCGCGCCAGATTGTTATCCGCACCTCATTCCCAATGACGGCGACAGGCAAAATATTGAAGCGGGAACTCCACCCAAAACCTGACGAGGAGTAATTCCCACAAGGCAGGCTGCAATGGGTTAGCTTGAACACGTTGCAGCCTCCCCCACCCGGAAAGCTCTCACCCTTAATCTTTCAGCGCCTGCTCCACTGCCTTCACCGAAAATCCGTGTAGCACGCGATCGCCAATTTTGATCACAGGTACACCGCGCGCGCCCAACGCAGCGTGTTCTTTCCTGCCCCTTGGTGTGCCCACATCGCACAGTCTGTAGGTCAGTTTTTACTGTCAAAGTACTGTTTGGCCGCAACGCAATGGGGGCATTTGCTGGCGGTATAAAGGACGATCCGTTTCATCAGGCAGTCACCTTGGTTGAGACATTATTTGGCTCGAATTGTATACGAATCTTGGAGGGATTTCGTGTTGAGAAGTGAGCGGAGGCATGGGATGGATAAACAGCAAACAGTGTCACTCCAAATCTGACACTGTCACGAAAACTATAGAACACCTTTCTCTTTAAGCAGTTTCAAAACCTTTTCAGCCGCTTCGTTTGCGGGGACATCGCGCAGCACTTCACCACCGGATGATGCCTGCGCGGCGGTTGCGGCGCGAAAGCGATCCCGGCTTGATGCCGTTGCAGCGACGGTTTTGGTTCGCTTGGGGCGTGATTTCGCGGGTTGCCACTGCCAACCTTGCTTTTCAGTATCGTCGACAACAGCCACTTCCAGCACATTGACCAGTCCATCACGGGCTTTGGTAAAGGCACTTTGTCTGGCATCCTGTGCGGACTGGCTGGCAATGAGCACCGCGGGTAAGGTCGCCCGCAGCTTACGCCTTTGACCACCTGCCAGCGCTTGTAAAACTTCCACCGAATCGTCTGACCGTGAAAGCACAGCCACCACTTCCGGCACCACGGCGGCATTGAGGGCTTTGGCGACAAGGTACGGTACCATACCGGAGGATTCGCCCTGTTCAGCACGCGCACCGCAAAGCACCAAGGAAGGCTGCCCGCTTTTGACGAAATCGCACAACGCTGCGCTGGTATCCGCCTGCTCGGGTTGTTTCAGCACGTTGAGTTTGGGCAGACCCATGCCGAGGTATTCTCGCACCGCCGCAGAATCAGGATCCCCCGCCAGTACAACAGACGGTATCCCGTCTAGTGACAGCGCCAATTCCAGCGCTTTGGCATCGCGCTCGGCGCGGCGTGGACGGCCGGAAAGGGGGTGCTGCCCAACAGAAACCAGCACCATCACATCAGAATTAACCTGCATGTTCCCACTCCCTTTTGCATTGCCACTGCCGGATACCGCATCCACCAGTGCCTGCATGACTTCGCTGCTGTCGGCGATCACACTCAGATCGGCGCGTTTGACCATATCGCAATTGGGATCAGCGTTGATCGCAATGACGGTTTCGCAATGGGTCATCCCCTGTAAATGCTGGATCGCACCGGAGATCCCCACCGCGATATACACTTTAGCGTTCACATAGGTACCGGTCGCTCCCACCTGGGTTGACCTTGGCATATTGCCGTTATCCACCGCTACACGGCTTGCACCTTCCGTCGCGCCCAGCGCTTTGGCGCATTGGTGGTAGAGTGCCCAGTTGTGGACACCGTTTCCTGCGGAAAGGATAAATCGGGTTTCTGCCAGCGGAATATGGGCAGGATCCACCGCAACCCGCCCGTTGTCAGTGACGGTGTGCGGTGCGGAAGTTTCAAGCGTCTCCATCGCTTCTGCGCCGGAAACAAACCCCGTAATCGGTCGGCAACTTGCTCTTCCACCAGCAAGACGGGCGACAGTTCGCGTTGCACCTGCAGGGAAGGATCACCACCACCACAGGTGAGTGCTTCGTCGGCAAACAGCTTGCCCCGCGTCACAGGGCGAACACCCAGATTTGCCGCCAGCAGCCGCGCCAAATGCCCTCCCACCAAAGAACCATCAGCCATAATCCAGTGGTGCACATTGAGGGAGTCATGGAGTGCCAGCAAGGTGGCTAACCAGTTATCCGGCGCAAACTGCTCGCCATTACCCAACATCAACACACGATCCGCACCTGCTGCGGCCAGATCGTCATTTCTCGGGTGCAAGGTGATAAGCAGCACGGCAGTTGAATCGTGCGCCAGTTGGTGCGCCAGCCCCAACATGTCTTTGTCCAGTACCGTAAGCTTTTCGCTGTCGGCATCGGAAAACACCACAATGTAATCCGTGGGCGTTGCAACAGAGCGAAGGGGAAGCGTCACCGCTTGTGTCTTTTTCGCCTGTCCCGTTATTTGCGCGGCTGCACCTGAGCGGTCAATTCGCTTGATGCCTTCTGCAGAAAGATAACCCTGCTGGTGCGGATTCTTGCGCAGCAAGCCAGAGGCGGAAACGCTGTCTGCCGATACCGCCGCATCATGCTCAGGGTGCAGGCGATTGCGGAGGATCCGTTGTTGGCGCGGGTCAACCCGTTTTATCTCGTCCATCTCGCTATGCCCCTTTTGCCTGCGTGTCGTCCGCGACTGCATCGAGCAGCATGACGGCAATATCGCGCACTTCCGGCCTTGGCATGACCACGCCTTCCAGCATCACGGCACATTGTGGACACGCCACCGCCACCATCGAAGCACCGGTTTCACGCGCATCGTCCATGCGCATATCAGCAATGCGCTGCTCGCCGGGTATATCGGTGACGGGTGCACCGCCACCACCGCCACAACAGCGGGAGCGATAACCGGATCGCTCCATTTCACTAACGCTCACCCCCATGGCCTGCAGTAAGGCACGAGGCGCGTCATAGCCACCGTTATAGCGGCCTAAATAGCACGGGTCGTGGTACGTAACAGATTTCGCTTTTTGAGGATTGAGCGTCAGTTTCCCTTGTTCCACCAATTCAGCCAGCAGTTGGGTGTGGTGGACAACGTCATAGTTTCCGCCGAAATCCCCGTATTCATTTTTCAGCACATGAAAAGCATGGGGATCAGGCGTGACGATACGGTTGAACTGGTACTTGGTCAGAGTCTGGATATTGGCTTTTGCCAACCGCTGGAACGTGGCTTCATCGCCTAGCCGACGGGCTAAGTCGCCGCTATCCAGTTCTTCATTGCCGAGGATGGCAAACTCGATACCAGCTTTCCTGAGCAGGGTCACCACAGCACGTAGGGTTCGCTGGTATGCCAGGTCAAATGCTCCGTCACCCGCCCAGAGCAGCACATCAGTGGATTTCGTTTCTGACAGATTATCCAGCTTCAAATCCACTGCCCAGTGGGCACGGTTTTTGGGTGAGAAACCGTTGGGGTTATCCGTCGCGATCAGATTTTCCAATGCGTCGACGCCTTTCCCCGCCGTCGCCCCTTTTGCCAGGGTGAGGTTACGGCGCATATCGACAATGGCATCGACATGCTCAATCATCATCGGGCACTCTTCCACACAGCGCGGCAGGTGGTGCAAGACCAGACCGTATCTGCATCCAGCAAGCTTCAAAAAGTGGCTTATCCGGCGCGCCAAAGCGGGTTTCCGTCGGTTTCCCAGGTAGGGGCTGCCACTGTATTGGCTGGTATCATTGCCTGCCATGCCCACCACCAGATCCTGAATCAGCTTCTTGGGGTTAAGCGGCTGCCCAGCCGCGAATGCAGGGCATACTTTCTCGCAGCGGCCGCACTGCACACAGGCATCAAAGCCCAACAGTTGATTCCAGAAAAAATCCGACGGCTTTTCTGCACCCAGCGTGTTTTCGTTCAAATCAATCGGCTTAAGTCCCGTTGAACGGCCGCCGCCAAAACGTTCCTGTCTGCGGTGAAAACCCAGATGCAACGCGCCCGCAAAGGCATGTTTCATCGCCCCGCCCCAGGTCATGCCAACCACCAGCACAAACAGGCCATACCCGATACCGGCAACCACCGCCAAATCCAGCACCAGGGTGGTATCACCGTCATGGAACAGGGTGACAAGAGCCAGAATGAAACCTGTGATGGAAAAGGTCAGCAGCACCATAGGAAGCCGTTGCCAGACCCCTTTGGAAAGGTTTGGCGGAGGATTATTTCGACGTTTCTTCACCTGAAACGCGCCATAAGCCATGCCTGCAAAAGCAAGTAACAGCAACACATGGAAGAAGGAGAACTGAAGCCCAAGAACGAAAATCAACACCATCAGCACCATGCGGCAACAAAGCCGCCTGCCGTGGCGACATGGGTGCGAGCAAAGGCATTATCCCTTGCCACCACATCGTGCAAGTCTTTCAGGTATCGCTCTGGAATGGCCTTCAATGCAGCAAAAACTGGTTGTGGCGAGCCCTTACCCCGCCGCCAAATACGGATACGCTGGAACGCACCTGCGATAAAAAGGAGAACGGCGACGACCAGCATTGGGCCTATCAGGGCTGTCCACATATCCGCTACCCCGCCGTGGCTTACAGATCTTTAAACAGACGCAGCGCGTCGTAGATGGCTGCGTGAATATTGCGCTGGGCGCTGCAATCACCGATGCGGTAGAGCAGGTAGCCGCCACTTTCATTGAATGCAGGCTGTGGCTCGAAGGCAAACAGGGCATCAATATCCACCTGCCGTGGTTGCGGGAGCCTTCTTTCAACGCATAGTAGAGGGATTCATCCGGTCTCACACCGTTTTCGACAATCACCTGATCCACCACCCGCTCTTCACGCACGCCGGTGTATTCGTTTTCAAAGCGGGCTATCAGTTTGTCCCCTTCGCGGTAGACAGATTCCAGCACCAGATCTGGCGTCATCACCACATCGCGCTCATAGAGACTGCGGTAATAGGTCGGGAAGCTGGTGCCGCCCACCGCGACGCCAGGTTTAATATCGTCGGTGACAATCTCCACCAGCGAGCCTTTTGCTGCCAGGTAATCGGCCACAGACATACCCGCGAATTCGCAGATGGTGTCGTAAATCACCACGTTTTTGCCCGGCTCCACCGCGCCGCTCAGAATGTCCCAGGTGCTGGTGATCAGGCCATCATCCCCGCCCCATTCCGGCTGCTGGTTGATAAAGGGTTTGCCACCCACCGCCAGCACCACGACATCGGGATTTTCCGCCATGATCACGGATTCATCCGCTGTCACATCAAACACCAGATTCACACCAAGCCTGCGCAGTTCCAGTTCAAACCAGCGGGTGATCCCCGCAATCTGCTCGCGCTGTGGCGCTTTGGCTGCCAAAGAAATTTGGCCGCCCAGCGTGGCGTTTTTTTCAAACAGGGTGACATTATGGCCGCGCTCGGCACACACCCGCGCTGCTTCCATGCCTCCGGGGCCACCACCAACCACCACCACTTTGCGGATTGGGCCATCGGTTTTGCTGATAATGTGCGGCACTTTGCCTTCGCGGGAGGTTGCCGCGTTCTGGATACAGAGCACATCAATGCCCTGATACTGGCGGTCTATGCAGTAGTTCGCGCCGACACATTGGCGGATTTGGTCGGTCTGGCCGAGTTTCACTTTGGTGATGAGATGTGGATCAGCAATGTGGGCGCGGGTCATGCCGACAAAATCAATCAGGCCACTTTCCAGCGCGCGCGCTGCCTGCACCGGATCTTTGATGTTCTGCGCGTGCATCACAGGCACATTCACCACACTGCGGATGCCCGCCGCCAAGTGGATAAAGGCTCTGGCGGATAGGTCATATTAGGAATCACATTCGCCAGCGTATTGTGGGTATCGCAACCCGAGCCCACGATACTGAAGAAATCAATCATCCCAAGGCTGTCGTAGTAAGCCGCGATCTCTTTCATATCATCTTGATTAAGACCATCCGGGTGGAATTCGTCCCCTGTCATACGGATGCCAACCGCAAAGTCCGGCCCTACAGCTTCACGCACCGCTTTCAGCACCTCGGTACCAAAGCGCATACGGTTTTCAAAACTGCCGCCCCATTCATCGGTGCGTTTATTCACGCGGGGGCTCCAGAACTGATCGACCAGATGCTGGTGCGCGAAAGAAAGCTCGACACCGTCCAACCCTCCGTCTTTCGCCCGTTTGGTGGCTTTGGCGAAATCCCCGATGATGCGCCAGATCTCTTCTGGCTCGATGGTTTTACAGGTAGCGCGGTGAACCGGCTCGCGGATACCGCTTGGACTCATCAAGGTCGGCCAGTTGCCGCCATCCCAGCGCGAGCGTCGCCCCATGTGGGTTATCTGGATCATGATGTGTGCGCCATGTTTGTGCATGGCATCCGCGAGGTTTTGCAAATGGGGAATGACATCATCGGTGCTCATGTTCACCGAACTCCACCAATGCTGCGGGCTGTCGATAGACACCGGGCTGGAACCGCCACACACACAAAGTCCAATGCCGCCTTTAGCTTTTTCCTCGTAATACTTGATATAACGCTCGGTGGGCATCCCGTTTTCCGTGGCATATACCTCCGCATGGGCAGTGCTGATCACCCGGTTGCGAATGGTAAGTTTGTTAATCGCCAAAGGTTGGAAAATCGCATCAAACTGGGACATGGCATTTCCTTGTTGGTTTAGGGTCCTGGGTCCTGCAGAGCTTTGTTTTGTTGTGGCTAGTAACGCTCTTGCTCTTTCCCAGGGCCTTTTTTGCTTTTCCTAGGACCTAGGTCCGTTTATCGGCTTTACCTCAAAGAGGCCAAATTCACAGCCGTCTTCCGAGCCGCTTTGCAATTGCACCGCGACCGTCTTTAGCGGGAAGCCAACGCTCTCTGTGACTTGATCCATCGCACCGGCAAACCAGCCTGTGAACATGTAATCCACTTTGCGGTTAACCTTGCCGTAGTAATAAACAAAGGCGGAGTTTTCGAGCCTCACCCGCGCTGTACCGCTGGAAACATCCAACGATTCGATAAAAAACTGTCCCCAACCGCGCTGCGACAGCCGCTTCATGTAGTGGTCAAACACTTCAGCGCCGGAAATGCCGTGGGTTTCCCCTTCCTGCTCACACCAGTAATAGGCAGATTTGTAACCCGCTTTGTACAGCAATTCGGCGTACTGTTCTGCGCCGATGGCATCCTCCACCGCCGCATGGTTATTGATAAAAAAGTGGCGCGGCACGTAGAGCATGGGCAAACCGTCCGTGCTCCAGACGCCGGTTTCGTCGTCGACCTGAATGGGAATTTCCGGTGGGTGATGCCCCATGATTGCGTTCTCCGTATCTTTAAATAAGTGAGGAAAATCAGGCTTCGTTTTCGCCCCAGACTTCTTTCAGTACCTTGACCCAGTTGCCGCCCATGATTTTGCGCACTTTCTCCGGCGACCAGCCATCAGCAAGGAGCGCGGCTGTCAGGTTTGGAAATTCACCGACAGTGCGGATACCTTTGGGGTTGATGATTTCGCCAAAGCGGGTCAGGCGGCGGGCATAGCCTTTGTCGTGGGTGATCCATTCAAAGAACGCTTGATCGTGCCTTGGGTGAAATCCGTACCGATACCAACGCAGTCCTCTCCCACCAAGTCGACGATGTAATTAATCGCTTCAACATAATCTTCGATGGTCGAATTGATGCCGTTTTTGAGGAAAGGCGCGAACATGGTGACGCCTATAAAGCCATCGTGGTCGGCGATAAATTTCAGCTCTTCATCAGATTTATTGCGTGGGTGTTCTTTAAGGCCCAGTGGCAGACAGTGGGAATAACAGACCGGCTTTCTCGATTCGAGGATGACTTCTTCCGAGGTTTTTGGCCCCACGTGGGAAAGGTCACACATGATGCCGACGCGGTTCATTTCCGCCACCACTTCACGGCCATAACCGGAAAGTCCGCCATCGCGTTCGTAACAGCCTGTACCGACGAGGTTCTGTGTGTTGTACGCCATCTGGGCGATGCCTACACCGAGCTTTTTGAAAATCTCGATATAGCCAAGTTTGTCTTCAAAAGCATGAACGTTCTGGAAACCGAGCATGATTCCGGTTTTCCCTTCACGCTTGGCAGCGAGAATGTCATCAGTGCAACGAACCGGGCGGATAAGGTCGCTATTTTCCTGCAGAAGTTGATTAAACTCGACAATGTTGTCAACAGTGCCTTGAAAGCCCTCCCACACAGACACGGTACAGTTGGCGGCAGTCAGCCCCCCTTTCGCCATGTCCTCGAACAGTGCCCGATCCCATTTTGCGATGATTAGGCCATCAATGATGATAGCGTCGCGGTGCAACTCGGCAGCCGTCATGTTGGTGTCTGACATGGTATTCATTCCCTGCGAAGGTTTCCTTTTTATATTTATACCCAAAC
>BAXE01000024.1 GCA_001310415.1 Enterovibrio sp. JCM 19048
AGGTACGAAACCACCGTGCAGCGCGATACCGTTGATGATCGCGGTCATACCGAACTCACGCACACCGTAGTGGATGTAGTTACCGGCGAAATCGTTCGCTTCCAGCGACTTCGAACCAGACCACATGGTCAGGTTTGACGGTGCCAGGTCAGCAGAGCCGCCCATGAATTCTGGCAGCATCTTACCGAACGCTTCCAGCGCGTTTTGTGATGCTTTACGTGATGCGATGTTCGCTGGGTTGGCTTGCAGATCAGCGATGATTTGGTTCGCTTTCTCTTCCCACTCAGCTGGCAGGTCGCCGTTTACGCGGCGTTTGAATTCTGCAGCCAGCTCTGGGTGTGCAGCTTCGTACGCAGCCAGTTTCTGGTTCCACGCGGCTTCTTTTTCAGCGCCCGCGGCTTTGGCATCCCATGCGCCGTAAACGTCTGCCGGTATTTCAAATGCTGGGTGTTCCCAACCGAGGAATTCACGCGCGGCTTTGATTTCGTCTGCGCCAGTGGTGCGCCGTGACAGTCGTGAGAGCCGCTTTGTTTGGTGAACCGAAACCGATGATGGTTTTGGTACAAATCAGGGTAGGACGGCCTGTTTCTGCTTTCGCTGCTTCAATCGCTGCGTTGATAGCATCTGCATCGTGACCGTCTACTGCTGGGATAACGTGCCAGCCGTATGATTCGAAACGCTTCGGCGTGTCGTCAGTGAACCAGCCTTCAACGTGACCGTCGATAGAGATGCCGTTGTCATCCCAGAATGCGATCAGTTTGCCCAGACCCAGAGTACCTGCCAGTGAACATGCTTCGTGGGAGATGCCTTCCATCAGACAGCCGTCGCCCAGGAACACGTAAGTGTTGTGGTCAACGATGTCGTGGCCGTCGCGGTTGAACTGTGCAGCCAGTGCTTTTTCCGCAATCGCCATACCCACTGCGTTGGTGATGCCCTGACCCAGAGGACCGGTCGTGGTCTCTACGCCTGGCGCATAGCCGTATTCTGGGTGACCTGGGGTTTTAGAGTGCAGCTGGCGGAAGTTTTTCAGATCGTCGATAGACAGATCGTAACCGGTCAGGTGCAGCAGGGAGTAAATCAGCATAGAGCCGTGACCGTTAGACAGCACGAAGCGGTCGCGGTCTGCCCACGCAGGGTTCTGCGGGTTGTGGTTCATATGGTCGCGCCACAGCACTTCGGCGATGTCCGCCATGCCCATTGGGGCACCTGGGTGACCAGAGTTAGCTTGTTGTACACCGTCCATGCTGAGTGCACGGATCGCGTTGGCAAGAGTTTTACGTTCCATCTTAGGCTTACCTTGTTAAAAGTGTGTTCAGACCTGATATCAATCAGCGGAATAATATAGGAAATAAGAGAGCGGCAATAGCCGCTCTCTGTAATTGTGTTTTGCGAGGTTACAGTTTTTCGCGGATCATGACTTCCAGCTTGCCCTGATCAACCGCGAAATTACGGATACCTTCAGCCAGTTTTTCAACCGCCATTGGGTCCATATTGTGCTCCCACAGGAACTCAGCGTGGTTCATTGGCGCTGGGCGCTCTTTCACTTCAACGTCATCATTCAGCTTCTGAACCACTTCGCCAGTCGCTTCTGACAGCTCTTGCAGCAGTTGCGGGCTGATGGTCAGGCGGTCACAACCTGCCAGTTCCAGAATCTCGCCCGTGTTACGGAAGCTCGCACCCATCACCACGGTGTCGTAACCGTGTTCTTTGTAGTAGTTGTAGATGGTGGTTACTGACAGTACGCCTGGGTCTTCAGCTGGTGCAAAGTCACGGCCTTCTTTCGCTTTGTACCAGTCCATGATGCGGCCAACGAAAGGAGAGATCAGGTAAACGCCAGCTTCTGCACACGCACGCGCTTGTGCGAAAGAAAACAGCAGGGTCAGGTTACAGTTGATGCCTTCTTTTTCTAGCACTTCTGCAGCGCGGATACCTTCCCAGGTTGATGCCAGTTTGATCAGGATACGGTCGTTGCTGATGCCTGCTTCGTTGTACATGCTGATCAGCTTACGAGCTTTCGCTACGCTGCCTTCGAAATCGTAAGAGAGGCGCGCATCAACTTCTGTAGAAATGCGGCCAGGGATCACTTTCAGGATCTCTTTACCGATGTTCACTGCCAGACGGTCACCTGCATCTGCCACTTGCTGTTCAGTGTCGTTGCTTTTTGCTTTCGCGTAAGCAATCGCTTCTTCGATCAGCGGAGCATATTGTGGGATTTCGGCAGCTTTCAGAATCAGTGAAGGGTTGGTAGTTGCGTCTTGTGGCTGGTATTTGGCGATCGCATCGATATCACCCGTGTCAGCGACCACGGTAGTGAGCTTGCGTAGTTGTTCCAGTTTCGTGCTCATCTTCTAAACCTTTTATTGACGTTTCACTCTGGCTTTTGGGAAGCCGTAGGGGCTCAGCATGAAGCATTTGCCTGCATTTTGTATCGGGGTAATGAAACGCGATGAACAAATGCAACGGTGCTGAGCAAATGATAGGGTCATATTTGTGTTTTTGAGCGCTAAAGTCAACGGAAGGATCCGATAAATCTCACCGCGATCTCACACAAACGTTTGCTATTTACTGTTTCTGTTGAAGTGTAGTCGGTTTGCGGGCGAATCTTTGTCGCGATTACGCGTTATTGTCCACCATGTTGAGCAGTGCCATGGCGCAACTTGCGCTGGTTGCCAGTACATCAATCGTACCGGTTTTCAGGGCACCTAAAATGGACAGAGCCTTGCGGCTTTCACTGGCCATGGCGATGACGTTTGGAATCCGCGTCAGATCCGTCATTTCAAGGCCTACAACACGGTCGCGCATCAGCGTATTGGCGCGGCTTCCATCCAGTTTAAAGAAGTCGAAACCGCCAATGTCACCCACAATGCCGTCGTTCACACGCGCTTCCACAAATTCTCGGGCAGAGAAGCAGCCCAGTTTTACCATGTGGCTGTTTTCATCCATGTCACCGATACCGACCAAAGCAAATTCTGCTTTGCGTGCCTGGTTCAGGGTTTCATTAATGTTCGGGTGGCTAAGGAACACATCACGGATTTGCGGGGTGTCCACATACGCCGGTGCGTACAGGGTTTCACTGCTGCCGCCAAACTTTTTCGCCAGGCGGCGACAGATGTGGTCTGCGTTGATGATGTCACCGCTGCGGTGCGTGCCACCAATAGCGCAAACAAAGCGGGCATTGCGATGGGAAACAATGCCGGGGTGGTCAGCCACTGCTGCCACGTTCTGACCCTGACCAACAGCCACCACCATACCGTCTTGCAAGTTGCCATCCAAAAAGGATGAAACCAAGGTGGCAACCTGAATGCGCTGCTCCTGCACACTGGGCTGATCTAAGGCTATCAGCGCGCGTTTTAGGTTGAAGCGCTCCATCAAACGCTGCTCCAGCTGCGCACTGTGGACGGGGTGGAATTTTACGGTGATTTCCACGATCCCTTCTTCGCGGGCGCGGCGCAGCAGGCGGCTGACTTTGGCTCGGCTAATGCCGAACTTTTTGGAAATCTCTTCCTGTGTCGTGTTTTGCTGGTAATAGAGAATGGCAATTTCAGTGAGAAGGTTGGTGTCGTCGAGCAGACTTTCAAAGTTGCTGCTTAACGTACGGGTAATGGTCATGAAGGTATCCTGCCGCAAAGTGATGGCGAACAGTTTACGCATATTTCATACCGTGAACAAATGTACGGGTTAAATTCATTTGTTCACATGTGAGCATGGCCTCATTACCGCAAGCGCGGTCACTTTGTCGAAGAATCACAGATTCCATGCCTATAAAACTTGTAAAACAATACGATGTGATGTTTGAAAAAGTAGTCATCTGTATCTACTTTGAAACATGTAGATATAAAAAATAAAAGGGGGTGAGCGTGTTCCACACGAACAGTATTACCCCTAACTTTTTCGTGACGGTTGGCTGGTATATGAATCATTACTCGAACGGTTTAGATGGTGTCCTAATGCGTGTTGTTTGCTTCCGGGTGATGCGATGAGATTCCATCTCTTGGCGCCGAGCAAGAAGGTGTGGTTCTCGGCGACGCTTCTGATTTTGGTGTTGATGGCCTTCACCGGTACCCGCTTCGCCGGTCTGTTTCCTTCATTTGGCCATCACCCAGATTATGTAGAAGTCGATTATGGTTATTTTATCGACTCCAGTAACAGCCACATCCTTAAATACGTCCGCGAGTCTGCCATTTTCCGGCACATCGACAACCCAAACGATATCCCTTGGGAGCTGGGGAAAAAATCTTACTGGGTCAAACTCGATGTGACCAACCTTGAGTCCCAACATCGTCATCTCTCGCTTTACTTTGATACCCCGATGATCGACCGCCTCAATATCTATCATTTCAACGGCAATGGCGTGGAGGTGAACCATTGGGTGCTGGGCGATAGCGTCGAGCGGGGCTATAAAATCGGTGACATGCCACCTGCGGTCAGCTTCATGCTTGATGGGTTTGAGAACGCAACTGTGTACATGCAGGTGTTTTCTGCTGGTTATCCCGCCATGCCTATCTGGTTGATGGACCGGCATGAGTACCATTCCCTGACTCAGTTGCTTCATGCGGTGTGGGGTGGATTTGTGGCGGTAATGCTGCTTGTCGCGACTTATACGTTTGCGGTGTATGTATCCCTGAAAGAGCGTGTTTATCTTGTCTATGGTTGCTATGTTCTAACCTCTTTCATTTTGCTGGGAGCTGTTCACGGGTTTGGGATTTATATTTTCCCTGAGCCAGTGCAGATCTTTTTCAGCAACAACACCATTAGCCTCACCTTTGGCCTGTTCCTTCTGGCTTTGCTCTATGCCCACCTTTATTTGCGTGTTCACCAGATGAACACCATGCTGCGGCAAGTGGTGATTTACTCGCTGATGGTGCTGTCAGGCTTAATGATGATTACGTTGGTAGTGCCTGAGCACGTAGGCGCAATATTCCTGCTGACCACACAGCCTCTGTTCTATTCCCTTATTGCCGTTTTGGTTTGGAAGCGTTGGAAAGTCGCCCAAAAGTGGAGTTGGATGTTCTCATTTTCCTGGTTGCCGCTGGTCATTGCGGGCATATTCCCGCCCCTGCTTTTAACCGGTCATTTGGAATACACCCTGCTTTCCCGCTACGCATTTCTGATCGGCACGGTAACGTCAGTGCTGTTAATGGCACTCGCTCTGGCGGAGCGTTTCCGCCAGCAGCGAGAGACGATCGTCTATGAACTGACCCACGACAACCTGTCGTCAACGCCCAATGCGAATGTACTTTCTGTGGTGATGGATTCACTGATTCGATCCAACAAGCCCTTTAGCTTTTGTTGCTTCCAGATCGACAGGTTCCGCGCTTGGCACCTTACATGTCACTGGAAGAAAAACAGTACTTTATCGGACAGGTCTGCGAGCGCCTGGACAGCGCTCTCGACAGTGACAGTGTGATGGTGTTGGAGGTGAACAAAAGGGTTCAGCACCGTATCGCCAACATCAAAGAGGGGCACTTTGGGTTTATTGTGCTCTCATCCAACGAAGCGAAAATTTCCCTGCTGCTGAATTCGGTGCTGGATGAGATAGACAGCTTTGTTGATATCAACAGCCTGAGTTTCCGCATCCAAGGCACCATAGGGTCAAGCCAGTTCCCTAAAGATGGCAGCCACACAGACTCCATCCTGAACAAAGCGATGCAGGCGGTGGTAGAAACGTCAATCAGTGAAAAACGCATCAATGCCTATGACTCACTGAACAACTTTAACCAAACCCTCAACATGTCGCTGGTGACTGATTTGAAGCGCGCCATTGAGCGCGATGAACTCGAGCTTTACCATCAGCCCCAGATTGATCTCAGAACCGGAAATATCCATGGTTCGGAAGTGCTGTTGCGTTGGGAGCATCCGCGTTTTGGCAACGTATCGCCTGAAGTGTTTGTCAAACTGGCGGAGCAGGTTGGCTGATCAATGACTTGACCCTGTGGGTGATAAAACGTGCTTTCTATCAGCAAAGTAAACTGATCGAAATGGGGTACAGCCGCCGCTTATCGCTGAATATCAGTGCCTGTGACATTACTATTCCCAACTTTGTTGAACGCATTGCGGAGGTGGCGGAGCAGTATCGCGTGCCTACCGGGCTTCTGTCACTGGAGCTGACCGAGTCGGCGCTGGTGTCTGATTATGAACGGCTACATCAGGTGATTGAAACCTTGTCAGGACATGACATTGAAGTCTCGATAGATGACTACGGAACAGGCTATTCCTCGCTGAC
Organism: Enterovibrio sp. JCM 19048; assembly: GCA_001310415.1. Classification (GTDB taxonomy): domain Bacteria; phylum Pseudomonadota; class Gammaproteobacteria; order Enterobacterales; family Vibrionaceae; genus Enterovibrio; species Enterovibrio paralichthyis. The sequence continues at coordinate 6,224 of BAXE01000024.1, forward strand.
TTATCTGTCGCAATTACCGTTTACCGAGCTGAAGATCGACCGTACCTTTATCATGGCGGTAACCTGTAACCCCAGAAAGCAGAATATTGTCCGGGCAACGACTGAAATGGCGAAATCGCTGGGCTTAATGGTGGTAGCAGAAGGGGTGGAAGATCTTGAAACCGCCTCATTGCTGAAGCGGTACGGTGTTGATATTGCGCAGGGGTATCACTATTCCCGTCCGCTGAGTTTCAGTCAGTATGTGCTCTATCTGAAACGTACCTGCAACCAGATGCCAGCGCCGGTAAAACGTCCACGGCAGTTCGGTGCCAATACGGCTGATATACCCAAACGACCTTAATCGGGGTAATAGATTACGCCCAGGCGACACAGGCGCGATGCCCCGGTCACTTCCGGAAGGTTGCCCGGCTTCCCTTCCAATGCTTGTTTTGCCAGCCAGGCAAACGCCAGCGCTTCAAGTGAATCACCGTCGACGCCTTTGTCATCGGTTGTCATCACAGTCCAACCCGGCAATGCCTGCTTCAGCGCTTCCATCAACGCCGAGTTCTGAGCCCCGCCACCACAGACGAGAAGTTCTCCCGCTGAGTACTTTTTCACATCGTTGGCAATCGACATCGCTGTCAGGGCAAGCAAAGTTGCCTGAACATCCTGCCCAGCAAGGGGAAGACCAAATGTCGCCAATTGTTGATCCAGCCATCCACGGTGGAACAGTTCCCGTCCGGTGCTTTTCGGTGCGGGCTGAGAGAAATAGGGCTCCGCCAGCATTTGTGCCAGAAGCTGGGTTGACGGTTCCCGACGCTGCCCATTGGCCGTCTTTGTCATACGGTTCACCGCAATGCTCTGACACCCAACTGTCCATCAGCATATTGCCAGGGCCAGTATCGAAGCCCAGCACCGGCTTGCCGGTTTCCAGAACGGAGATATTGGCAATGCCGCCAATATTCAGCACAACTTTGGTGTTACCCTCGGTGCCGAAAAGAAAACGGTGAAAAGCAGGCACCAGCGGCGCGCCTTGACCACCTAGCGCCATGTCCTTTCGGCGAAAATCCGCCACGGTCGTGATCCCCGTCAGTGCCGCAATAATGTTGGCATCACCGAGCTGCATGGTGAACGGCATTGGACCGCTGGGTTTATGGAAGACTGTTTGGCCATGACAGCCTATGGCAGTGACCGCTTCTGGGCTCAGGTTATGTTCAGCCAAAAAGCGGTTTACGGCCTCTGCGTAGGTTTTGCCAAGAAAATGGTCGATGGTGCCGATTTCATCAAGGGTGATGGGTTCACCCTGACTCAGGGCAATCAGCTTTTCCTTCAGCTCTGACGGAAAGGAATACATCGCTTGATGGTGAATGGTTGCGCCGTGGTCGCCAAACGTGGCGGCGACCATATCAATCCCGTCCAGGCTGGTGCCGGACATAATACCGATATACATAGCGAAAACTGCCTTGGTTGTCTGTTGCTACTGGCTGTAAGTCTCTCACAGGAATAGAAAAGCGGGCATCAAATTTCGTGCTTCAGACTTTCTAGAGTGTGCGTCAGCGCGTACTATGTAGCCGGATCTGCATATTTAATAGGAGCGAACCATGGGCACTGTGGCTTGATGTTGAGGGATGCGAACTGGACGCCGAAGAGCGTGAGTTGCTGGCGCATCCGTCTGTTGGCGGCTTGATTTTGTTTGCCCGCAATTACCACGATAGCCGACAACTGGCGGCATTGACAGAATCAATCCGCAAAGCGGCCAAACGTCCCATCCTGATTGGCGTTGACCAGGAAGGTGGACGGGTTCAGCGCTTCCGTGAGCATTTCACAATCATTCCGCCTGCACAGTCTTATGCTCAGATGGAAAATGGGGAAGCGCTGGCACAGGATGCGGGCTGGCTGATGGCCGCTGAACTGATGGCGCATGATATTGACCTGAGTTTCGCACCGGTTCTCGACCGTGGCTTTGATTGCAAGGCCATTGGTAGCCGTGCATTCGGTGACGACAACGACACTGTTATCCGCTTCTCTACGGCTTTTATGGCCGGTATGAAACAGGCAGGCATGGCGACTACCGGTAAGCATTTCCCTGGCCATGGCGCAGTGATTGCTGATTCCCATTTCGAAAGCCCGAAAGACGAACGTGACAATATCTTCGAGCAGGACATGGCGATCTTCACAGCACAGATTCAGGCGGGTGTGTTGGATGCCATGATGCCAGCGCACGTGATTTATCCTCACTATGATGATCTGCCAGCCAGTGGTTCACCGTTCTGGCTGAAGACCGTGCTGCGTGACCAATTGGGCTTTAAGGGAATCGTGTTTTCAGATGACCTGAGCATGGAAGGGGCGACCGTGATGGGTGGCCCTGCTGAGCGTTGCAAGCAGGCATTGGCGGCGGGCTGTGACATGTTGCTGATGTGCAATAACCGTCAATCCTCGATTGAACCTTGGACAACTTGCCGATCATCGACGTGCCCCAGGCTGCTTCACTGACGAAGAGACACACGCTAACGCTGCGTGAACTGCAAAGCGCCCAGAAATGGCGTGATGTGAAAAAGCGTGTCGAGCACAGCCTTGCCGTGTGGCAGGAAACGCAAAACTAACAGAAGCAGGGCAATCGCCCTGCTTTTTTATCCTTGGGTCTCAGTCCCACCGAGTGATTCATCGGCGCAGCATTCTTCCTGCAAAAACGCCAGCACCCCATCTAATTGCTCATAATTCGGGACGCAATACAGCGTACGCCCTTCTCGCCGCTGCTTAATCAGGTTGGCAGACATCAAACTGGAAAGGTGATGGGAAAGGGTTGAACCCGGTATGCTCAACTCTTCTTGTACTTCTCCAACGGCAATACCGGCGTATCCACTTTTGACCAACCGCTTGAAAATAGCCAAACGGGTAGGGTGGCCCAACTCTTTCAGGGCTTTAGCGACAGTTTCGAGTTCCATTGTGTCTTCCGGTCGAGAATGATATTTCGATAATAACAGAAATATCTTGCATGAGTGAAAGTGTGAATCTATATTTCGAATATTCTAGAAATGTAGAGATTGTAAAATGAACACAGACACACTCCAGTCCACGTTGGGTATGTTTTTCTTTTTGGCGGCGGAGATCACTGTGCTGTTTTTGGTGATCAGCTACCTGGTTGGGGTATTGCAGCTTTATGTGCCGCCTGAAAAAATACGGAGCATCCTCAGTAGCAAGAATGGCAAGGGCTACGTGATGGCAGCGTTTCTTGGCGCGATCACCCCGTTCTGCTCCTGTTCGACTATTCCGTTTCTCAAAGGTCTTATCAGAGCGCAGGCAGGTTTTGGCACCATGATGGTGTTTCTGTTTGCCAGCCCCCTGTTAAACCCAATGATTATTGGGCTGTTCGCTTTAACCTTTGGTACACAAGTCACCGCCTACTACTTTGGTTCTGCGCTGTTTATTTCGATCGCTGCAGGCTATCTGCTGGAGAAGGCAGGGTTTGAAAAGTATCTCAGGCCGATTGCCCATGAAGAGCCGGCTAAAAGTTGCTGTGGGACAACCTGTGGGGCAAAGACAACGCAAGAAAACAAGTGGGTAAAAATCTGGCGCGGTGTCTGGCAAGACTACAAATCAGCGATGCCATATATCCTAATTGGCGTGGCGGTGGGCTCAGTGATTTACGGAGCAATGCCTGCAGAATGGATTGCGTCGGTTGCCGGGCGGGAAAACCCATTTTCCGTGCCTTTGGCCGCCGTTGTTGGCATTCCGCTATACATTCGCGCAGAGGCGGTGATTTTATTAAGCGCCCCTTTGTTGGCAAAAGGAATGGCTGTTGGCACGGTGATGGCCCTTGTCATTGGCAGCGCAGGCGCCAGTATCACAGAGGTAATTATGCTCAAATCGATGTTTAGAAACCCACTGATACTATCGTTCCTTGTGGTGGTGTTGGGGATGGCAATCGCGACGGGGTATAGCTACAACCTCTTCTTCTAACGGCAACCAAACCACCAGATACAAAAAAGCCAGCGTTTATCGCTGGCTTAAGTCATCAATCGAACGGGAATTCGGTTTGAGATGTGCGACTCGGTCGCGACTTACGACGCCCTTTCTTTCCTCGCTGGGCATGATCGTCGTATTCGTCATGAAATTTAGAATGAAATTTCACTTTTCTATTAGTGTCGTCTTTCAGCCACTGTTCCATTTGGCCATTATATTTAACCCTGTTCATTTACATTACTTCAGTCGGCGTATCCGTTCGCTGCGCTTGCCGCGTTTCCGGTTACATCATGTGTCTCTATGAATATAGCCGACGTAATGTGATTTATTGATGAAAGTTCGTTTGCACTCTGATGACGGCAGTGCCAGCCAAGCATAAATCTTGTGCATCAAATAAATACAACGAAAAAATTCGCGCTGTTTGATTAAAAAAATGATTGTCACGAGTAGAAAGTTGAGCTCTGTCGCATCCCACTGCCAACTCGACGACGTGGGATTGTCAATCGGGGCTGCAGGCCCCTGTTTCTGTGACTTTCGACACAAGGGTGAGATTTTCTAACTGAAGCCAAATGTCGATAATTTGGGCAGTCAGACGCAAAAAAAGATTCACAGAATGATGTTTTTCACATTATTACAACGAGTTGCTACCTGATGACTCGACCAATGAATAAGTGTCGGCTACCTTACCTATAAATTTTAGTGAATATCTGGTGTAAAGAACTCGACAGAATACGAAATCACCGCTATAAACCGCATTAAGAATTAATTTTCTTAATCGTCAGATCAACAATATTTTGCTTTACACCTTAATGGTTTAATGAAGAATATTGCGCAAATTTGTTAAGGAGCTAAATAATGTTTAGTGGTCAAAAGTTTTTGATGACAAGCATTTTCCAAAAGGTTTCGCCCGATCCGGCTATTTCACTATTAAGGAAGCGCAACTTTTGGAAACCTGTGGTCGTACAATGAAAGCATTGTTCGAAGGTACGATGGTTCCACAGGACGAAGAACAGCAGAAGTTTGTCGACGAAGTGAACGGTCGTCGTGCTGCAGACTCACAATATGCGCTTTGCTGGTTGAAATACCTTAAAGAAATCAATCACAAGCACGTAGTTTACAACCTGTGTTCTACCTCTCGTAGTGGCGCAGTGGAAGACTACTCAGAAGCAGAAGCTGACGAGTAATCGGAATTGCCTATGCTGGAAAAGCGAGCGTTTAGCTCGCTTTTTTTGTATCTGTTAGTCAGACACCGTTTTCGTTGGCGCTAAAAAAGGGCGCATTGGCGCCCTAAAATATTACGTCATCAAATAATTACGCTAACAAATTGGCCAATGTGTAGGGGTGTCGAGCCAATCCCAGAGACTGTGCTGGGGTGAAACCTTGGCTGTTTTGGCGGCAAAGGTTATGCCACGCACGGTAGATATCCAGCAAAGGCAGCAAGCCACCGGGCGTAAACGCCTTCTCGGCTCGTCAATCAATGAACGGAACTGGAGATGGAACCGGTTCTGGTACTCGTCCATTTCATGGGTTGTTGCGTGTTGCAGCCAGTGCGCTTCATTGCCGGTATCGCGCCCCAGATGGGAGATCGCTTTACTGGCTTCGCCTTTGGTGCTGAATGCCCAACGGTCACGCCACCAACTCAACAGCATAATATCGATGTTTTCCGGTGAATCCTGCTCTTTCCATGATGGCGACTGCACAACATAAACGGGATGGCACAGCCGGTCACCCAACCTGTCTTTAAAAATACTGATAATGGCTGAACGCAGGAGAGTCTCTTGCGGTAGGTAAAGCGTGACTGTCTGCCAGGATTCAGTCAGTTCTTTAAGGCGCAGGTACTGGGCATAGGCGGCGTATTGCGGTCGGATCAAACACCCTTTGGTTGGATAGTCGATGTTTACCGGGCGAGTGTAAGGATCTTCCACGTTGCTTCGGGAAAGGATTTCCTTGTATTTGGCATTCACCTGGCCGAGTAGATCTTTAGGCTGGTGGTGATGGGATTCCGCCGCGTAAGGGAAACCGTCAGGGACGAGACGCGCCTCCGCCTGATAAGCATCAGCGGTGTTTTCAGGGGCTTCTTCGTCGGCCGAGTAGTTGATGCTTTGCAGCAACACATACCCGTGACCGGCATGTCCGGTTGCCAGCCAAAATACACCGTTGTTACTTTGGGGTTGCAGCGCACGCATTGATGACGCCAGTGGCTGCTCTTTACACATTTGCAGGTAACGGGCATCGACACTGGCGAGTTTATTACGGCAGCGGGCAGCGATCTGATCCAGATGATCGTAAAACGTTTTGGGATTAATGCTGAGTTTACGGCAGATCTCGCGCACGGGATGGCCGGTAAACAACAACCCTAACAGACGTTGCTGTATTTCACTTTTCGGGTTGCTGCTCGACCATTTATCAACGAAGGTTGATTGGCAGTGTTTACAGCGATAGCGCTGCCGCTCACCGCTGTAACCGAAGGCATGATAATACTCACGGTTGGTAAGAACCGGGCGACCCTGCGCCACGCAGCCTTCTGTATGGCAGGCGGCAAGGTTGCCGGTGTCTTGCTGCTTTAGACGGTTGAGTTCTATCAGCACTTCTTGGTTATTAAGGAGAGGAGGAAAAGCGCCACACTCTCGGCATACCAAACCCGGACGGGACGGATCAGAGTCTTGAAGCAGGTAGTGCTTCGCATCACTCAATCCAAAGTTTCGACACGCCAATGTTTTACAAAAGTTGAGTTGTAATCCATCTGCCGCCGGCGGTAGCTTCCCTGTAGACACCAATCCTCCTCGGAATTTTCACGTCAAATTTAGAAAGTCGAATTCAATGCCGTTTTCAGCAAGAAAGGGCAAATAAAAGAAAAAGGGCTTATGAGAAGAACTTTTCAACCACTAACTGATAAGCCTGACCGCCAATATAGATACCTACAATCCCCATGATGCCCGAGATAACTGGCGGTGCGGGGAGTGGGAGTTTAATGGCGCTGAAGACAAAGCCACCAACACGCCAGCAAAAACTGCTAAAAGTACTTCACTCATCGATTTACCCTCTGTGTTTGCATCAGTCGCAGCAATTTTTCGTTGTTGGTATGTCATTGCTGTCAATGTTTTCGGAACCAGTCTATGTAACCTGCAACATGCAACTGCCGATCGGGATCACATTCATCACCATTTCGTTTCACAATTGAACTGGTGATTACCAAATATGTTGAAAGGGTGATTTTAATCACTTAATGGTGCGCTGCTCAATGGTTGTATAAAAATACCCACTCAAACTATAAGTGTATGAAGTGTAATGTGAGTTTCCGGTTTTCGGCGAAATCATGACTTAATGATTCCAATAAAAACAAGATGTTACGGAGGCTGTTCGGATAGTGTCTAGTGTTATCTTCGTCACAATTATCACCCAATAGTGACTATGCTTTACGTGTGACTCAAATGTGAGACAGCACAGAAAGTGTGTTAGTGAGGTGTTTATGACGATTCGGATGATATCGGTACTCGTGTTACTTGGTGCGATTTGGGGATGTTCAGATAACGGTAGCAGTGCGACTACCTCGACTAGCAGCTTGCAACTGCCCCAACAATTGGAGGTCGTGACCAATGAAACTGAATAAGGTTATCGCGGCTGTATCGGTTCTTACGAGCGTCGGCATCGCCCAGGCTGCATTTAACGACGCAGGCACTGACTATACCAATGCACCCCAGAAACGTTATGTGTGGAACGAAGCGTTACAACCCATTGAACTGGTAAACAGCATCCTTTGTTTTACTGCGCAGTTTAATACCACGGAATTTGCCAATCAGGGGCCATATCTGGTGCTGGCTGACGAAGGAGCCTGTTTTGATGATACGGATGATGGCTCTACCGGACAGTCAGCCGGGGCGGCAAACACGGTTTCTTATGTGACCGCAGTTGCGGATGTCACCCGCGAGTCTACCAGCAGCCCGTTGATTGTGAATGTCTGGCTGCCTGAAATGGGGGGCGGGGATGGCGAGCAGGCGATCAAGTTCAAGGCGGTGATCTCCGAAGGCGCCAGCGATACCAATCCATTTGGCCAGTTTCAGTTCAACTTCGAGTTTTTCGACAACTTTGACAATTTAACACCAAGGGGTGGCGGTGAAGTGATAACCCTGGACTCGGTGCCGGGTTCGATCGGGTTTACCCTCTACGAGTCCAGCTCCAATGGTTCCAATTCCTATACCCAAAGCGCCAGCGTGGTCATGGATGCAGACCGCAGCAACGGGATTGCCCTGACATCGTCGGATGAAAGCGGTGCGTATGCCTTGGCATTTAACGCTGACAATGTGTTGGTGCAAAACGCCAGCAGCTTTGGTTCATTGCCTTACAAATCCGGCAATAACAGTGGTACCTGCCTTAGCCGTACCCAGTTTAATAATGACGTACATCGATATGATCTCTTTAACAAAACCACCGGCGCTGCGGTTTCAGTAAACAGCGGATTCCCTATCAAATATGCCAGCCAGAACAACGGTAACTATGACAGCTTTGGTTACATCGGCTATTGGGGGCTGTGGACGGAAGTCGACAATGCGGTGACCAACGGTGAAACAGTGGTACGCAGTGATGATGGGGTGACAATTCCGTACACCGTGATTAAAGCGCCGGGAAGGTTGGTCAAAAATTCGGTGAAGACATTGGCGCTCGCCAATGCCCGCGGTATCGCGTTTTCCTACTGGGACGATGCGCTGTTCAGCGACGGCACCTTTGACCAGTGGGTGGTCAAATACCTCACAGCCGCTGCTGACAGTGTCGGGCAGGACGGATTCTATAAAACCGGCAAGCTAACTTGGGGAAATAATGGACCGACAGTCGCGGCTTATGGACCAACTCTGATTTCGCTCAGCACTAACGAGTCTCTGTACATGTATTCCGAGCAGTTGGGTGGGGAAGTGAAGTATTTAGAGGGGAAAACCTCTCTGACCTACTATGAGCAGAAATTCATCAACGGCAGTGAAACCGGAGCGGGTGAGGAACTCAACGGCGGCTCATTGACTCTCTACTGTTACGATAATTGCCCGCTGGGAACGCTGGATGCCGGTGAGCTGACAAACTGGAGTGGTGCTGGCAGTCCGTTCGAAAGCGGATCCGGCCCACACCAGTTTACCTTCAGTGTTTCGGGTGGGAATGCGTTGACCCTGGTGAGCGTGAACAGCTCAGAACCGGTGCAGTTTAACGGTTCACTGACTTCGTCCAGTCTCAGTAACTCTCCTTGGAGTTGGGGGGTGAGATCTGGCCCTATGGTGACGTCAACGGTCAGCAATGCCTATGACATTTACGACCCTACCATTGTGACGGAATATTATGTCTGGGAGACAGGGCTGTCGTCCTGGAACCAGCTAACGGCGGTAAAAGACGGTAATGGCGACATACTGAGCTTTGATAAGCCGTTGCAATTTACCTACACCCATACCAACGCCAATGACAGAACAGGCAGTGCGGGGACATTTGCAGGACAGACCTATTTGGTCAACTACGGCGGAAATGGGGATTTCTGGGGTCTTCCTTACGTACAAACCGGAAACCGCTATGCCCCTGAGTTTTCCATTGCTGATGGTGTGGTGATGGGGGATCTTCGCAGTATGTAATAAAGGCGCGGGAAATCGAGCAGACCATGCAAAGCGCAAGTGGGCAGTGCACCTCTCTGACTTTGTCTGATCCGTCAGTACCGGTACCGACATCAGTCAGCGGCGATGCGGATATCGGTGATATGCCGGTCATAGACGGTGACCCGTCGGTTATTGCCGGTGTAACGCAGTAGCTGCGCAATACCGTAGATAAACAAAAGCGCCGCAAACTGCGGCGCTTTGTCGTCAATGGTTTCTAAACCGGCAGATTAGAGTTGATCCCAAGCATCTGACCAGTACAGGCTGTCGCCCGGTGCGTAAGAAACGCTCGAACACCAGCCAGTGTAAGGCCATGGTTTACACTCATAAACGTTGCCGTCAGCACCGGTAACTCGGTCACCTTCCGCGTAGTTGGTGCCAGCTACAAATGCTGGGTATTCGCCACCTGGCGGAGGGGTCACAGAGCCTGTCTTCACGGTGAATGCCGCATTCTGGGACAGGATTTTGCCGTCTTCAGTCTGCGCAGTTGCCAGTACGGTGTAAGCACCTTGCTCGACGCCGCTCAGTGCCAGAGACAGATTTACTGTGCCATCCACCATCACCTGCGCTTCACCGCCAGAGATAACCGATGCGCCTGCGACGGAAACATCTACCGTCATGGCTTCATTGGTTTTCAATGTCAGGTCAACCGTGATGGAACCGTCGTTGGTGGTGTAGCTTGGGTTCACACCAGACAGGCTTAGGGTTGGCGTTGGAATGCCCGGGCCTGTGTCACCACAGTCACTGTCACCAACCACGCGCCAAACGCCCCATTCACCGGTAGTGCCAGGCTCGTCACCACGGGTCCACCATTCTGCGCGCCATTGTTTGCCAGCATGGTTCACGATGTCGCCACCGTTATAGGTTGCGTCTGCGCTCCAAGCATTGGCACAGGTGCTGCCATCTGTAACCGACACGCGGCGCTCAACAGAGACAGTCTGGAAAGCGCTGTCTGAAACGGAGTACGTCAGTGTGTAGTTGCCAACCAAGTTAGTGTTTACGATGCCGTCGACAACAATGTCGTTTGTCAGTACGCCATCTTCTGCGTCAGTGGCTGTAACACCTGCCAGTGGATCAAAAGCTGTGTCGACTTTTACGCTTGTATTTTCAACGCCGCTGAATACCGGTTTCTGGCTGTACACGTCCACTTTACGTGGGGCTTTGGTTTCGTTGCCATCAGAGTCGATGACACTGTAAACCAGCACGGTTTCACCCAGCACAGAGGTATCAACGCTGCCTTCAACGGTAATGTTGTAGGTCAGATCCAGATCTTCTTTATCGAATGCTGTGATGCCGGCCAGTGCATCAAAGTTGGAGCGATGCAGTACACGTACATCGTTCACGCCACTGAATACAGGCTTGCCTTCTGATGGAGGTGGTGGCGTTTGTCCGTGAACGAACGGGCCGTAATCTTTGATGAACTGCTCATTGTATTGGCTGCCAGCTGCGTTGGTACCCATGTCCCAGTTCACAGACCAGGTCATGACACCGCGCAGAGGCTGGCCTTGGTCACGCAATTGACCGAACGCTGCGTACAGCTTGTTCGGGTCCTGCACAAAACCGGTTGCTGCGGCATCGATGTTGGTTGGAATACCAAACACCAGTTTGTCGTGTGGGATCTTATGGAAACCGCGGGTTCCGTTCGCCAGCGAATCAGAGATGTAGTAAATGAATTCCTGCTTCAGGTTGTCGTTGTTTTGGGCAATCCAGCCCACACTGTCAACGTAAACCCCGTCACCGCCTTGGTTGTAGAACTGCGGGTTGATCCAGTCGTAGTAACCTTCCAGCGAGGTGATGTATGGCACATACTTACCGCCTTGGGTCAGGTACGGGAACTCTGGCGCCATGGTGATCAGGAAGTTTTTGCCCTGCGCTTTATAGTGGTCTTTTACGATACGCAGTGCCGCCGGAATAACGGTTTGGTTATCTGCAGCGGTAACTGCTGCTTGCTCCAGGTCGATGTCCAGACCGTCAAAGCCATAAAGGTCAGTCACGCGGATGATTTCATCTGCAAATGCCTGTTCGTCACCGGCTTTCATTTCCACGTGCGCGTCAGCGCCGCCCAAAGCGATCAGTACTGCGCGTCCCTGACGGTTCAGTTCGCTGATTTGGTCAGTGAATGCCTGCTCAGAAAGGCCGACTGCTGGGTCGAGACGGAAAGTCGGAATGCGACCCTCTGCGGTGTCGAAAACCTTCATGAAGGAGACGTTAACCACGTTGTACATTGGGTTGACTTCTTCCAAGGTGACACACGGTGCGTTACCGCCTTTGTAGCCGCCGCCGTCACACCAGTTGTGCCAGTAACCGACCACAACACCCGCTTGAGGGTTGACCATATCGTCACCGCTGGTTGGTGCAACAGCGGCCTGAGAAGTAAAGCTCGACAACCCCAGGAAAAGGGCAGCGCAAATTGCATTTGGCTTGAAAGTCATGGCCGTCATATTCCTTAATAAATGATGTAAAAAAGTTTTGCACCCAATCTAAAGAAGACAGTCATATTTGGTCGATTGGGTATCAGCGCTAAATTAACTGAATGCGTGACGCTGGGATAAGCGAAATAGACATCCAGGTTACCGACATGGAAGTGCGATCACGGAGAACTCATGTCTTTTTAGCGGATATACAAATTGCTTGAAGGTAACTCACTGAAATTTTGGAGGATTGTAGAGTCGTTTTTGTGCTTGAATATCAGCGTGCGGACTGCGATTTGTCAGGAAATTGTCAGCGCTTGCAACATGGGGTAATAATCTGGACAGGGTGCCGATTAATTTGTTTTCTGGTTTTAAAATGAGAGATTCATTATCACCGCCGCCTGATATGCCTACTCAACTGGCATTAAAAAGCGCCATTAAAATTGGCGCTTAATAATTGATAGGTTGATTCCAGATTTATTTAATTACCTGAATGTCTACCTTCTTACCCAGTGACATCGCGAGGTTGTTGTCATAGTAGGCGGCCTCATTAATAAAATGCGGATACGCCTCATAGTCGCCCTGCCACAGGATTTCAGTACCATCGAACAGGGTATAAATCGGGTCGCCTTTTATCAGAGGTTTGAAGTCGGCGTCCTGCACGTTTTTATGCACCATGCCGATTCGTTCACCATTCTCGTCTTCCGGCAACTTCAAGGTTTCCACATAGCGATAAGCACTGACGGTGTCAGGCAGTGGTGGCACGTCGCCGTTGTTATAGAGTTCAACGAAATCAAGAATGTGCAGAGTCATGGTTTCCATCCATTCCAACACATCCTGGCGAACCACGGATTGGGACTGGGGACCGACTTCAATAATGATGCCTTGCTCGGCAATGGAGCAGAGGAAGTAGTGCTCTTCCATGGAGCAGTGATCCTCAAACAGGATGACCGCGTTGTCCATACGCTCTGCCACATAAGCAGCCAACTGGGTGTTGAAAGCATCATTTTTCAGCAAGATAAGGGTTGGGCCCATGTTGCTGGTGGTGTTGTGTAAATCGATGACAAGATCGGTACGTGCGTCGCCCTTTGGCCCCAATTGTAGGTTTATCGCTTTGGCGCGGCTTTGCTCGTAGTTGGCCAATGCCGGATTAGCCAAATCGGCCGGAACAAACTGGCGGTTCAGATCGCAGTCAAGATAGCGTTTGTTGTCGCGGAATGCATTTGGGTTGGCAAACAGGGTTTCCGTTTCGAAAGACGGACGGGAAATGGTACCCAAAGACTGTTCCCATTTTTTAGAAGATAGATCCGCTGAATTCGTTGCCATGGGTGCCGCCTACAATGGCCACACGATTGAAAGTGCTCATCCTTGTCCTCTCCTGAAGGTCGAAAAATCAATATATCAGGGAGACAGGCATTCCCCAAGTGCTTCAAACGACTTGGGGTTTGCATATTTACTCAAGGTTATTCATACCAACGGCCAGGGTAGGCCGCTGAATAGTCAGGTGCATTTTCTACCTGGTTATCTGCCGTGGGCTCAAGCGGGCCAACAACCGTGCGAAATGGCATGATCCCGGCCCATACGGGTAAATCCATGTCTTCCTTGTCATCATTGACACCATGGCGACCAATTTTGACCGAGGTTTCTGTCAGTGGTATGCGGAGCACTTCGGTGGCAGTCAGTTCTTTTTCATTGCTGGGTCTGGCTTCGGTGCCTCTTCCGGGGGCAATTTGCTCAAGAAATGCATCCAACACTTCAAACTTTGTCGCGTTGTCTTCCACTGTCTCAAACTGTCCAAATACCATGGCGCAGCGGTAGTGGGCGCTATGGTGAAAGGCAGAGCGTGCCAATACCCAGGCGTCGAAAATCGTGAAGGTCAGGCAACAGGGCTCACCTTTTTTAAGGTGACGGATGAGCTGGCTGTTCCTGGCGCCGTGGATGTAGACACTATCGCCAACCCGCCAAGCCAGCATGGGGATCACTGTTGGGCCACGGTGATCGCTGAACGCCACATGGGCAATTTTTACCTCGTCGATGATGGCATGCAGTGCTGCGCTATCTTCGACGGCTTTGTGGGCGGCTTTCTTAAGGGTTGTTCTATTGGTTGCACCGGGTTCCATCGCGTTGTCCTTCTGTTTGCTTCCCTGAATAACTTGCAATTTAGGGGAGAAGTGGCACCTTAAATAGAGCCAATTTAGATAAATGGATGGATCCAAAATGCAGCCAATCGATATCGGGGATCTGGAGCTGGATGGGCGACACAGCACAAAGCAGCAAGCCTTGTATGAAGCGGTTCAAGCCAAGATATTGAGCGGTCAGTGGCCGAGAAACGGCAAGCTCCCGGCATCCCGGCAGATGGCGACGGAACTGGGTGTTTCCCGCAATACCGTCACGGCCGTGTATGACCAGTTAAGAGCCGAAGGTTATATAGACAGCCGCCCCGGTGCAGGGTTTTTCATTCAGGTGTCGACGCCGGATAAGTACCTGCAGGCCGCGCCGAAAGCCTTGGCTGAAAGCCGACAAGTACCCGCTAAATCAGCCGCGGTTTCAAGCGACGACACCCAGACAATTGTTGAGCGTAACCGTCCGTTTTCTACCGGCGTGCCGGATTTGGTCAACTTTCCCTACAAAAAATGGGCGAGGGCAATGCAGGAGCAGTTTCAGCGCCCGTTGATTTCAGGACAAAACACCACACAGGGCAGTGCCGCTTTGCGAATGGCGTTAAGCGACTATCTCTCATCCAGCCGGTCGGTTTCTGCACCACCTCACCGTATTATTCTGACATTGGGTGCGCAACAGGCGCTTTACATTGCTATGCAGGCGCTATTGAAACAGGGCGACGAAGTGATGACGGAATTGCCCGGCTATGTGCAGATGCATAAAGTGCTCAGGCAAAGCGGTGCGGCCATAAAACACATGGCGGTCAGCCCAGATACAGGCACAGATATTAACGCTTTGGCGCATTTTCACGGTAAGGCGCTCTATCTGACGCCCAGCAACCACTACCCCATGGGAACCAGTATTGATACACATTGCCGGATGCATTGTATTGAGTGGGCTTCTAAAAATGATCGCTGGATCATTGAAGACGACTATGACAGTGAATTCCAGTTTGCCAGTCGGCCATATCCTTCCCTTCAGGGGCTGGCGACGACATTGCATGGTGACGATGCGCGTGTCATTTATATCGGCACTTTCAGTAAAGCCTTCCTGCCTGCGGTGCGCGTGGGCTACATGGTAGTACCCGACTTTCTGGTTGATGACTGTCTTGCTGTGAAAGACACCATAGGTGGTGATACGTCGCCCTATGTGGAAGAGGCACTGGCCGCGTTTATTGCGGAAGGTCATTACCTGCGCCATATCCGCAAAATGCGTCATCTCTATCAGCAAAAACACCGCTTGTTTGTCGAATTACTGGAAAAACAACTGGGTAACAGGGTCTGCGTTATCAGCCAACCGGCAGGGCTGCACGTTACCTTCAGCTGGAAAGATGGCCCATTGGCGAAAGATGTCCAGCGGCGACTGGCAAAGGTGGGTATCTCAATCCGCACGCTGGCTACTATTTCAACCCGGCAGACAACTCAGCGATGCCGCCATGGATGACGCGCGCACTGGTGGCGGGATTTGGCAACAGCTCGCTGAAAGATATCGAAAACGGTGTGGCAAAAATTGCGGCGGCACTGTCCGCCGCCTAGCTTAATCGACCAGCTCTATCCCAAGCTTTCCAGCAATGCCAGTGCTTCGAAGCGGGAAAATTTTGCATCGGTAACTTTGTTCTCCAGCACATTGATATTGAATGACGTGGAGTCAGTCAGGTCGGCTTCGTTCAGATCGGTGCGCTGGAACAGGGCATTAGTGAAATCACAACCTGTCATGACAGATTCCGTCAAATCACTCTCACGAAAATCTGCGTCATGCAGCTTGCAGTCCGCGACTTTCAGCCATGCAGGGTCAGCCCAAAGAAACTGTTGTCATTCATGATGCAGCGTTTGAATGTCAGCTCGGCATCGCGCCGGTAAACGGGCCAGTCTGCTTGAGTCCAGTCACTGCCAACCAGCTTGCAGTCGACAAATTCAAGCTCTGAGAGGCGGGAGTAATGCCATTTTACCAGGCTGAGGTTGCATTGTTCGAAGGTACAGTTGAGAAACTTACAGTTGCGGAAAACGGCTTCTGATAACTGGCAATGACGAAACAGGCACTCCTCAAATTCAATGTCGCTGAACGACATGCCGGAAATATCAACGTCTGAAAATACGTCGTCGTAATACTGTGTCTGCTCACCAAAATTCACGCCACACTTCCTATTTGATTTTCGCGATGGGTATTAAAACCGTTCGCGACTGTCAATTCCATGCGTTTGAACATTTCCCGATAGATTGACGGTTTATCGCGCTGTTTTTTGCCTAAAAGTGCGCGATTTAACCTTACTTTTTATGCTGCCAATTTGGCATAAGCATTGGTATTCACGGATCGTCAACATTTAAAATCAGAGAATGTGCCTACAAAATAAGAATTATTGAGATTTCCTTCTTTCGCCGGACAAAGAGAATCCGCTCCCCTGCTAGAGTGATCGTCGAGTGAAGAAAAACCTTACGCTTGTGCATACGATTTACGCCAGTTCTGTAAAAGTATGCACAACGCCACCGACAACTAAAATCAAGCGTTGAATAGCCGCCGATTTTTCCATGTACTCAAATACGTGTCAGCCACAAGGTATTTCCCTGATTTGAGAGTCTGGTAATACACAGCAAGGTTTTTAGCAGGGTATGGACCCCCGTTTTAGTGACGTTAAAGCGCTGTGTTTTAGAAAGTGAATACCCATGTGGCTTTAAAAGATCCTGACAGGTAACTCGCTAGGTAAGGGCGAAATATTCGGTGTCCATCCCGGCAACTTAGGTTTAGACAGTCAGGTCTGCAACGCCTAAAGGCAACAAACACGATTCCCATTCGTGTTGCATCCGCACTCGTGCCGCGTTGTTCGCGGGCACAAAGGCCGAAGGCAAGTTCACTACACGATGTTTACAGTCAGAGGAAAGATCCATGGTTGAAGTCCAACAACAGGCAGCATCACGACGCCAAGATGCTGTGCTGATCATATCGGATGATGCAGATGCCCAAATACGGGTAAGCCGGGCGCTGGGGGACGAAACAGCAATTGTTACGGCGCAGGCACAAGGCATATCCAATGCTCTCCACCAGTTACTGACCACGGTTGCGGTGATTGCCGAATGCAATGCCGTGACGCTGGCAGCCCTCAAAGACATTCTTTCATATTCCCCGCGAACCAAAGTTATTGTTGTTGTCGATAGTGAAAACAATGGCGATGCCGTGTTGGCGCTGGAAGCGGGCGCGACAGATATCATCGAGCGTCCTTACAGTGACGATCTGTTAAGGATGATGGTCAAGCGTGCGCAGCACATTGCTTCGCTGGAAAGTGAAGTGGAAAGGCTCAAAACCTATGAGCGTCAGCAACATGCGATATTGGGCGGAAGTGCCCCAATGGTTCAGTTGCTCCGTATGGTGGATAGGGTCGCCAGTACCGACGTTAACACCTTGGTTTACGGAGAAAGCGGCACCGGTAAAGCCCTGATGGCAAGGGCTATCCATGACCGCAGCACCCGCAGCAACAAACCTTTTATTACGTTGAACTGTGCGTCTTTGCCCGAAGATATGCTGGATGCTGAGCTGTTTGGGATTGAGCGCGGCAACTTCGATTCCCGCCAAATCAAAATCGGTAAAATTGAAGCGGCCCATGGTGGAACTCTGTTTCTGGATGAAATTGGCGACATGCCCCTCTCCATTCAGGCGAAAGTACTGCGGTTTTTCCAGGAGCGCGTTGTTGACCGTATCGCGGGAGAGCGCTCCATTCCGGTTGATGTCAAAGTAGTGTCAGCGACGTACCACGATTTGGGCGCGCGGGTAGCAGAGAAAAAGTTCCGGGATGACCTTCTCCACCACGTCGGCGAAGTGACGATCAATATTCCCCCTCTCAGAGACAGGGGCGACGATGTGTTGCTGCTGGCAAAAACCTTCCTGCTGCAATTCAACCAAACCATGAACCGCAAAATCAACGGCTTTACAGACGACGCGGTTAACGCGCTGATGACTTATGCCTGGCCCGGCAACGTGAGAGAGCTGCAAAACAAAGTGAAATCAGCGGTGATCATGGCGGACGGCACGCAAATCTCAGCGGCGGATCTGGCTTTGACCAAAGAGCATCAAAAAGACAGCGGGTTACCACTGAACCTGAGGCAAGTAAGAGAGGAAGCTGAGCGCAATGCCGTTACCCGGGCGCTCGCGAGGCAGAGGGCAATATGTCGCAGTCTGCCAACTTGCTGGGAATTTCCCGCCCGACACTCTACACGCTAATCGAAAAATACTCGTTGCAGCGGTAACGAGGGGCGCTGGTTTGCTTCATGTTTGAGACTGGTGGTCAATTGACCATTTACTTAATAAGGTTTTTTGGCAGCAGCATATAGAGTTAATTTGTGAATCAATATTACGCATGCCGGGGGCAATATTCTCAGGTCTTCCATCAGGGAGTTTGGGTTTTCATAGTCAGGCAAAATAAATACATCATCAGCCTTATGCAGTATGGTCAGGTGGCACAGATGAGAATGAATGAACTGATTGATAATAATCTGGTTTTAAGGGCAGAAGTCGACGTTAAGCTTGCCAGCAATTTTTCCCTTGAGTTATGCAGTTACGAATCCGGCGATCAGCTGATTATTTTCAGCCCCAATACCGGCGATGTCATGCTCTGCGATAGTGCTGCCAGCGTCTTTCTCTCACTGTTGGAAAAGAAATTGCCCTTGGGTGCCGCGCTCTCCGCGCTTTCAGTGTGCGAGCCTGAATATGCCAAGCGTCTCTTGCATGAGTTGGAGCGTATGGAAATTATTCACCTTGCAGGGATACGCTGGCAATAGTCGCAAACGTGGGTGTTTTGGTGGGAAGAGAATAAAGCTGCGAAGTAAAAACGTTTAGAGTTGTTGCTTGTCAGCTTCGCCCCTTTCCGCTGCCAGTTTTTGCTGGCGTTCAATACGTTGAATTTGCTTATGCAGGGTTACGCCGTTAAATGGCTTTACGACAAAGCCGTTTACGCCGTAGCGGATAAGTTCTTTTACCCTGTCTTTGTCCTGCTCACAGGAAACGATCAGTACGGGCATGGCTTTGAGTTTGTTGTCTGCCGGATTTCCTTGAGCAACTCTCTTCCGTCCATTTTCGGCATATTCAGGTCGGTAATGAGTAAATCATACCGGCTTCGCTGCATCATCTGGAATGCCTGCCAACCGTTGGTTGCCTCTTCCAACTCCAAATAGCCGATGCTTCTCAGCAGGTTAAGCATGACGTGGCGCATCGAAGTCATATCGTCCACGACCAAAATTTTCATCGGAATAAGACATCCTGTCTGTTTATTAGATATTCAAAATATAGCCAGAAATTCCCGCTTCGGTGACGAAAAGGCAGCAAATTTGTGTGTGTTTACCACCAAAGTCGAATCAGGGCTTAAAGCGGGTAGGGGATGGCGGGTAACGGGTTACCGAGGTAGGCATCCTTGGTGGAATACGGTGTTCGAGGAGTTGGTAGAGCTTCTCATAACGCGCTTGATGCTCGGCGTGGTGGTAGCGTTCCAGCACATAGTTGCGCGAAGCTTGTCCGAGGCGAATACGTTTCCTGGCATCAGAATACAGGGTGAGCATTTGATACTGGAATTGGTGAGATCCGTTATCAGTGAGCCAAAGCAGGGGGTGGTTATCATCCTTTGGTGAATCATCTCCACGTCCCGACATCACCGGCAGTCCCATCGACATGGCTTCCAGCAAAGCAAACGAAGGCTGCATTCCGTCATCAAGGGTGACAATGGTATCAAGCAGGTGGAAAAAACGTTCACTTTCAGCGTGATGGTTACAGAAACGCGCCTGACTGTCGCTGACATCGTGTTGTTCGAGAAAGCGGCGGTAAAATGACAGGTAGGGGCTGTTCCCTATGATCAGCAGCAATGCCTGGGCAGAAAACGCCGTAGAGTGTTTCAGCGCGGCCACATACTCTGCTAAAAACTGCTCTACCGCCTCCCTCCCCATGCCAGTGACGGGCAAACCAATAACAAAACGGTTCGCGGGTACCGGTAAAGTGCCGATAAAAGCGGTGCGGTTTCTGAGGCTGACATCCTGCAGCGGCGGGCGGTGCGTTTTGATGTCTATCCCTGCACGTACACGTTTGATTTTACTTTCTTCAATACTGGCATTTGTCTTGAGCCAGGCCTCCTGCGCTTTATCCGCTGCGATGACAAAATCACAGGAGTGTTTGAAGATCTTGTGTGACCACACCCGCCCCTTACGGGATACCCAATTCGCAGCACCGTTACCTTGCCCAGCGATATGCAACCTGAGCGGGATGCCGGCCCGGTGAGCAAGCCACTGGACGGGCAGGGTTTGATCGCCATAGGTCTGGCAAACATCAGGACGGATGGCGCGCAGTGCCTGTTGGCAGGTTCGGATTTTGTTAAGAAGAGAGCCGTCAAGCGACAACTCCAGACAACTGGTGTGGTGTGGCAGGCGCAGGGGAGGCTTTTTCGCCTTGTGCAAAACGATAAGGGTATGTTCGTAATGGGGTGAAGGGAATTGTCGGATGTTGGCAAACACCTGCTCATTCTGCGCCGCATCACCTAGGGACACCACCACATGGCAGATATGCCTCGGCGGCCTGACTGACAACATACAAAACCCCATGCACATGCAAAACTTCGTTGGTTAATCTTTGCATAGAAGAAATCGCCGGGGTTTCCGATTTCAGAGACAAACCGGGAAAAACTTAGGGAAGGAATTCATGGTGGTGGAAGAAGCGTTACCGGCACAGGAAAGCGCCGGTAGCATCTTCAGGTCGTTTGAGTATAGGTATCAGAATACGTCTTCGGTAGCAGCGTTGTATTGTCTCAGCTCAGCGCGGTTACGACCGCCACGTTTGGCTTTATAGAGGGACTGGTCAGCGAATTCGAGTAGTTGGTTTGGTTGGGTTAAACCGTCTGGCTCGCACACCACACCGCCAATACTGATGGTGATAATGCCACTGTTCTGGCTGCCTTGGTGGGGAATACACAAGTCACGCACGGATTGGCAAAGCTGCCAGGAAACCTCTTGTGCCGCTGCCAAATTGCTTTTAGGCAGCAGCAGTGCAAACTCTTCGCCGCCAAAGCGGGCCAACGGTGCATTGAACTGACGGGCGACATTGGCCATTGCACGCGCCACATACTTCAGTGCTTTGTCACCCTGAAGGTGCCCATAGATATCGTTGTAGGCTTTGAAATGGTCAATATCCACCATCATGACAGTCAGTGAATCACCTTCTTCGACAGCTTGATAAAGGGCATTGCTGAGTTGACGGCTGAAAGGACGTCGGTTCAACAGGCGTGTCAATTCATCGGTTTCCGCTTCCAGACGCAGGCGCTCGTTTGCCATGATCAGCTCTTCCTGCAACTCTGTCATCGCCTGATGGTCGCGCTCGCGGATGGTCAATTCACTGAGCATGGTCGCGTAGCGTTTAAGGAGCAGGCTCTTATTCTCATTCCACTGCAGGGATTGGTTGTTACGGGTGACCGCCAACAGGCCAAAGCTCTTTCGCCCATCAGACAGTGGGAACATAGCCAGGCTGTGAATGCCCATCTCTTTCAGGAAATGTGGCTCAATAATCGCGTTTTCATTGGCTGTATTCATATCCAGCAGCGCCACTTCCTGTGCTTCCATCAACCAGCGTTTCACCAGATACATGTCGCTGATGTCGATGGTCGGCTCATCACTGTTTTCCGGATAAGAGACGCGGTAGAGAACCTTTTCCTGATCGAGAGACAGCCAGAAAATGTGGTCAGCTTCGAACAGCTTTGCCAGCTCCGGCATACACAGGCGAACATCAAACTCGACGCTGGCTTTGTGTCCTTTGATCAGGCGAAGTGACAACGCGGCCAGCAGTTTATTGGATCTGTTTTGCCATTCCAGTTCCTTGGCACGCAGTGATACCTCTTCCGCCAGCAAGGTTTTGTGTTGTTTCAGCGTGCGTTCTTTGAGTTTGTTATGGACAAAATCAGCACGGATCCGCATGTACAGCTCTTGTATCGAGCGGGCGACCTGTCCGATTTCATCCTTGCTGTTGGTCAACTCATCCGGAATCGCGAATTTGCTGACCTTGTTCAGGTCAATACGATCGACACTGTCCACCAAGCTAGAAATCCGGCGGGTAAACGTCTTTTTAAGCAGAACTAGAATAAGCAGTGCGACCAGAACGGCTTCGGTCAGGAAGAACAGCGCAGAAGGAATCGCACTTTCAAGTGCCGTCATTTCAACGGACGTGTAGTCCAGATACACTTCTAACGTACCCAGCGTTTCGCCCTGGGATGTCAGCGATTGTGTGATGATTCGCTCAGCGCGGTGCGGAAGGGTGAGGTTATCAGCATAAGTGCGAATTGCCTTCGTAGTTGAGGTGCACATTGCTGATATGGGCATGCCCGCCAGGCTTTTCAACTGACGAACCATCAGGGACAGATCATCGTGCTGAATCGCGTGCACCAGATTATCGCTGGCCGCGTCGATACGTTTTTCCAGCGATTGGGTCGTCCACTTTACGGTATTGGCGTAATTGACACCCAATTGCATGCAGACTGACACCCCGGCGAAAAGCAAACTAACGCCGAGAACCAGCACGGAAAGCTTGGTTTGTAGTCTTTGACCCGATTGAAGAAAACGTTTCAGCATGCAAGGCTCATTATCATTCTGGTGCTGTCTTGTTGTTGGTTTTCTGACGACAGCACACCGCAGTTTTAGGGATATAGCGAAATCGCCATTTTCATGTTCCAGTAAATTGACTGGCTTTCCCTCTGCCTGCGTCAAAAATCCGTGCCTCTGAGGCTTTTCACATCTTGTGAACCGGTCTTTCTTGGCCGCACGTTATTGCGTTGAGTGCCGTTCTAAGTCCGCCATCTCCGTCTTATTGTTATATTTTTTAGACGGTTAGCGTTCTTTTTTAAGCGGTTCTTCGCGTCAAACTGGCTGTGTAGGGGAGCCTGTTATTGATGTATAAGCAAATTCCAGGCCGGGAGCTAATTTATAGTGTGCAGTGTACCGCAAAAAAATCAGAGTAATGGTTCATAAAGTAACCACTTAGGTGTAATTTGCACCGTTCGGTTAGAAAGGCAGCAACTCCGTGGTGAATGTTATCAAAGCGTAGTGTTCACCGGATTGATTAGTGGGTTTTCTGTTGAATATTAATATACCCAAACAACTTGAAGGCAGAAGGCTCAGGATTCGGAGAGTATCTCCTGGTTGTTTGGGTAAACCCCCAAACAAGAGGAAGTTGTCAGTTTTCCGGGGATATAGCCAAGGCAGGTATTGCGCCAGGATAAGAGTGGTATCAACGCATTATCAAAAAGGGGTCAAGGCTCAGTTTTCTTTGCTGACACAAATGCGGTGGTCACCGATGGTCGTTTCCTTACCAACTTCGAGGCATGCATCGAAATAGGTAAACTTCTGGTATTCGATACCCAGTAAAAATGCGCCAATCACCAGCACGACGACGATAACCCATCGGAAAAGCTGCAATTTCATGTAAACTGCCTGACCTTTAAAAATGAAGGTGCGATTTTCACGCAAACCCAAAGTGTTTAACCCGGCGCCAATATATCCAAACAACCTGGATGCGAGCATATTCAGGTCATATGGGTATAAGTAAAAACGCATCGAACGCTTGGGTCAAATACTGAAGCTTTGAATGGCGGCAAAATAATATTCTGGCGAATGCTATATGTTTGTGATTGCATACTTCCACTTAGACCGGGATTGCTAAAAAAGAAAGCACTGAATGCAGTAAAAACAATCATTTATTTGTGTTTGTTTTTGTGGCGGCGTTGAAAACTGCTCTATACTGAAAGCTGTATGCATCGTGTTTTCACATCGAAGAAGAGTAACGACATTGAAAACGATTAAACGACTCCGCAAGTTCTTCCCTCTCGACTTTTATGGCGAAGACAGAGGCTGGCGGTTTGTCATCAGAGCGTACAATGCCACAGAAGTGTTTGATGCCTTAATGTGGCGCTCTTATCTCTCTGTACGCAGACAAGACTTTAATCTTCTCCATTTAGCCATTGAAACCTTCCAGTATGAAAGTGACTATTCAGAAGGGCGGTTTGCGGAAGTTGCTGGCTCTCACGGCACACTGATGCGTGTCAAAATGTTGGGACCAGTGGTTGAAGTTGAAGCATTGAATAAAGCGTATTTAGAGAAAAAGCTGCTTGCTGACAACCTTTGTTCTGTTGCCTGAAATTCAATGAAAAGAAAAGCCGGAGCTTAACGCCTCGGCTTTTTTGTATCCGCACCCCGGTTTTTCTACCCCTTCCTGCAAGTGCACGGTGAGCCGCACCTTTTATCTCCATGATTCAATCCTATGCGCCAATACTCTGTGCGAATCTGGATTGCAGGCGGAGATTTGATGACATGGGTGATTTGGAAAAAGACGGAAAATACGTGCCAGCGTTAAAAAATATGTTTTCCATTGAATAATTTGCACGCACATTCGTAACAAAATGTTTCCATTTGTAATCATATAACAGGAAATTAACACCAACGGTATCAGGTAAGTCACGGGATTCATGATGAAATCGGCACAATAAGCTCATGAATTAACGATTTAATGTTTTTAAATTGTTAAATTATCGTGTTTAGCACTCGCCGAGAAATTGTGCAAAAATAGCCCATTAGAGCAATTATTGTTCGTAACGTTGGTTTAACCTTGGTTAATGAGGTAGAAATGGCCTTTTTCGTGGTTGTTTTTCTTTCTGTTGTTGGTGGCATCCTGGCGGGTGATCATTTCCATTCCTACATGGTTGGATTTTCATTGGCAACGGTTGCTGTTGGTTGTTGTTACTGGCTGAGCTTCCGCCACACAAAATACCCACAGCTCGCACTGCTACTGCTGATCTCAGGCTTTGCAGTAAAACTCGGCATCACTGTATTTGGTGTGATGTGGAGTATGGAACGTGAATTGATCACATCGCCGTTTGTGTTTGCGCTGTCGTATCTGTTCTTTTCCATTGCATCTACTTACGCGTACTTCAAATACCGTGAGTTTTGGAACAAACGCATTGATGCGGTAAAAGCACGCCTTCAGGCGAGCTGATCTAAACCTTCCCAGATTTTTTACAAAGGCGGCGTATGCCGCCTTTGTCGTCTTTCACGCCTACCTCGCCAGTCTCAACTACAATACATAGTGACTGTAAATTCGTATACGAGTGGCGGGAATGTCTCACAGGTTTCTCAATATTATTCTGGCGGTACTTTGCGTATCGGTGCTTGCTATTTCTGTTTTGGTCAATGTGTGGCAGGCCGACTACGTCAAGAAGCTCAATGAAGAGTGGAACCGCAAATCGCTGGAGAGTGTTAAGGTCGCGCTTGATTTGGCGGCGCTGGAGCGTTCTTTTGGTTATGTCGGTTTTATCCACCATTTCAAAAACTATGTTCTGAGAAGAAAAGAAACGGACTTTATTGACGCCACGGCCGCCTATTGGGAAGCAAACAACGCATTGTTGAACCTACTGGTGGCGGATCTCGACGATAAGGATATGAAGCAGATCCTTGTGGTGCAGGACACACTCAACGAATACTTCCGCAACCTTAACAAGGCGAAACTGGAATTCTACAATTTGCCGGTACTGGAACTTGACGCCCTGGTGAAGGTAGATGACCGATCCGCACGCGAGGCACTAATCTCACTGAGAAAAACCTGCTCCCCAGTATAGAAGGTCAATATTTCGACACCAGCTTCAGCAACCGGAGTAACGGGCTGTTGATGGCAGTTGGCAGTTCGTATCCCGCATTTATCATCATCGCATTTGCTTTGGCGATTTCTATTATTGCCCGCAGATTGCTCAAGCGTGCTGATGAGGTCAACGTGTTGTTTGATGCATCGCCAGATGCGTTTATCTATAGCGATCCCAAAGGCAGGATCATTCGCACCAACAAAACCGCGTCGTCGATCTTCGGTTATAACCAAGCCGAACTGAAAAATATGACCGTCGAAGATCTGATTGAAGACGGGTTAAAGAGCAAACACCAACAGCTGCGTAAAAATTTCATCAAAACACGCGGCTCCCGCTTGATGCTGAGTGACAACACCGAAATTCGCGGGGTGACCAAAGCGGGTGGACTGGTGCCTTTGAGTATCGCAATCACCACCACCAAAGAGGGTGTGATTGCCATTGTGAGGGATATCTCCCAGTACAAACGTCTGCAGACGGAATCTACCCATGATGGTTTGACCAAACTACTTAACCACAAGGCCATTAAAGAGCGTCTGGATGAAGAGGTGAAACGCGCCAAGCGCTATAACCGCCAGCTTTCAGTGTTGCTGATAGATTTGGACCACTTTAAAGCGCTGAATGATTCAGAAGGCCATGCTGCCGGGGATCAGGGGTTGTTGATGGCCGCTGAACACCTCAATGCTGAACTACGCAAACATGATCACATTGGGCGCTGGGGCGGTGATGAGTTTCTTGTGGTATGTCCGGAGTTGGGTATCGAGGATTCGCTGGAACTGGCTGACCGCATCCGTCGACGCTTTGCCAGCTTGCCGTTCCCTTGGTCTCAGCAACTGACCATGAGCATTGGTATCTCGTCCCTGGTTGTTTCTTCTGGCTATTCCTCATCACAGAATATGTTTGAAGAAGCAGACGGTGCCTTGTACCTCGCAAAAGAACTGGGGCGTAACCGTCATGAGCACTACATCAATACCAAACGTCCACGCCGGGTAAAATAGCCTTTACTGCCTGGCGCTGTTATCAGGGTTTAAGGTGGGATCCGGGGCAACTACCGCTTTGCCATCATCTCTGAAAAACGGTGTGGGCAGATTGGCGCCTTTCAGCTTGTTCTTGAGCATAAAGCCCAACACGACAACCAAAGACTTGAGGGAAAACTTCGGGTGCGGGTGTGTTGGCGGCTGCCCTTTGGCATAAGTCCCCATGACATAGCAGCGCACAGGCCCAAGTGCCGCTTCTTTGTCGTTGCCATGGATAATGCGGCTTGGAATACCGGCAAAAGGCATTTTCCTGCTCACCGTATTGGCAAGCGGGGTACGACAGCAAGATGAATAAAAACGGAATATGCCGCCGGGTTTGACTCTGACACAGCGCAGTTTATCGCTGCCTTTCAGGAAAGTAATACTCGCAGGTGTCACCTGAAAGATATCCGTGCCACCCCACTCATCCAGCCATTTATCTTCATCGCCCAAATAAGCAGCGTAAGCTTGGCAGTCATCGCAGTAGCAGACCATGTGATTGCCTGTGTGTGGAGAAGCATTTCTGAGCGAGCTTCTACCTGACCGCATTCGCATCGAAAAGTGAGATTTGTCATGCGCCTTTCCCTCAAAAGTGGGCTGACGTTATCTTTTAAGCGTAGCGCCGGTTAATGTTTCCCGGGGCTTAGATTTGTTTGAAAGGAAGATGATTAAGGGCGTCAGCATGGTATTGCTCAATCAGGGAATGTTCGCGCAGTAGATAGTCGGCAATGGCCTGATGAAAGCCTTGATGGCGCAACAGGTGGGCAGAATAGGTAAAAACGGGCTCAAACCCACGTAACAGTTTGTGTTCGCCCTGCGCGCCAGCATCAAACTTCGCAATTTGGTGGTGGATGCAATACTCAATGCCCTGATAATAGCAAAGCTCAAAATGCAGCTTTTCGTATTCCCCAAGACAACCCCAGAACCGACCGAACAGGATCTCTTTCGAACGGAAATAGAGCGATCCTGCCACGTACTGTCCGGCGTCTTTAGCGAGGATGAGTACCAGCTGCGTGTTTTGTTCCGCGAGGGAGAGGAAGAAATCCCGGTTGAGGTATCCCGTGTGGCCAGAACGCTTCAGGTAAGTTCGCTGGTAAAATTTGTACATAAGGGCGAGGTGTTCGGAAGTCACCATTTCACCTTCAAGAACCTCAACCTGCAGGGATTGCTGTTCAATACACGCCCGCTCTTTTCTGAGCGTTTTGCGCTTTCGCGCTGTCAGCGTGGCAAGGAAATCATCGAATGATGCGTAGCCACGGTTAAACCAGTGAAACTGCACAGCGCGGCGTTCCAGAAAACCATGCTTTGTCAGAGGTCGCATACCTGTTTTGTCCGGAAACAAAACGTGGGCACCGGAACAGTCCAGTTGCGCAGCCAGGGATTGAAGCCCGCCGATTAGATAATCCGTGGCCGCTTCGAAATGGTCTGTATCCCTGACCAGCAGGCGTGGGCCGGTTGCTGGGGTAAAGGGTATGGCGCAAACCAGCTTGGGGTAATAATCCAGATCAGCATCTTCGTAGCTTCTGCCAAGACCAGTCAAACACGTATTCGCCGTAAGGGTGGAGTTTGAGAAAGCAGGGTGCTGCCCCCAACAGCGTCTCGCTGTCAAATACCGCCAGATATTGAGGAAGCCAGCCACTTTTGCCTCCCACGGCGCCGCTTTGTTCCAATGCATGCAGAAAGGCATATCGGACAAACGGGTTATCGTCTGGCAGCAGGGCATTCCAGGCGAGCTCGCCCAACTCTTCAATGGTTGCCACCACGCGGCATTCCAGCGTCATTGCTGATCTTCCCCAATCCGTTTGTTTGTCTGTCTGGGTATATAGTGGCTGACCAGAGGTAAAGATCAACCTGCAAAGCGTGGGGAATACATCAAGAGAAAGCAGCGCAATCCACTCATCAGTGATTTGAGCGAGGTTGAATACTCCGTGATCGAAACCTAAACCAATCGAATGTTTCAGAGTTTAACTTTGGCGAGATTAAATACTGGAATAAGAATCTTTATTGGTTTTTTGCTGTTGCTGAAAGCAAATATTATGGCATAAGATTTCATTAACAATCTGCTAACAGATTGCATTTTGTATGACTCAACAGTTAACAGCGTTTGCCCACGGGTTCCGAGAGGAATCCCCGGATGGGCAGGCGGGTATCGGTTCAAAAGGAATGAAAGATGCAAAACAAGTTTCTGATTGAAGCCTTTCAAACACCGGACAGTGTGGCAAATACACTGCTGCCTTACTTCTCTGTCCTCCCACAAGATCCCTACGTAGACAGCGATGTCCGATTTCGCAGCTATGCCCGTTTTTCCATGAATCAAACTGGGGAAATTACCCGTCTGGAACACCGCCCCTTTATGCAGTCTTCCGAGGTAAACCGCGTGGCGGGCGATGTGGAACGCCACTTTGCCCCTATGTCTGAAGAGATGGTGGCATTGCCGGAATTTGACCACCTGATCCGCTCATTTGCGAGTGCGACAGGGCTGGATGTGGCAGGCGGCCAGATTGATGTTCACCAAATCCGGGTAACCTGCTCAGAAAGCGACACCAGCGCGCCGGCACCGGAAGGTATTCATCAGGATGGTTTTCGCTTTGTGGGGATCTTTTGCGTTCAGCGCAGGAATATTGCCGGAGGCTTTACCCAGATCTTCTCGTCGCCTGTGGATCAACATCCGCACCTGAATACGGTACTGGAACCCAACCAATTCATCATCCTTGATGATCAACGCTACTACCACCACATATCAGAAACGCTTTCGAGCAAAGCCGGCGAGGAGGGCGTGCGCGATGTCTTCGTATTTACCGCTTAACAGTGACAATGTGAACCAATTACGGGCGCAATTTCCGGCGCTTCAACGGTCGGTGAATGGGCAACTGCCCCTCTACCTTGACGGTCCTGGCGGCACGCAGTTACCAGACAGTGTGATTGACGCATTCAGCGCCTACCTGAAAAACGGCAATTCAAATCTCGGTGGAAAATTTGCCGTGAGCCAGGAAACGGTCGATTTGGTGGGCGATGCCCGCAGGCACGCGGCTGCGATGTTGGGCGCTGCGCCTGAAGAGATCTTCTTTGGTGCAAACATGACGTCAGTGACCTTTTCATTCAGCCGTGCACTGAGTCAGCAATGGCAGGAAGGGGATGAAGTGATTGTCACCCAGGCGGATCACGGTGCGAATCGATCGAGTTGGATCATGGCAGCGAAAGATCGCGGCGTCACAGTTCACTATCTGCCTGTCAAAGATCATACCGGTGCATTGGATCTGGATGCGCTCGACAGGCTCCTGAATGATAAAACCCAGCTGGTGGCCGTCACCGGTGCCAGCAACATCACTGGCACCATCACAGACCTTTCCAGTGTTGTCGCTAAAGCCACGCTGTCGGTGCCAAAGTCTTCGTGGATGCTGTGCACTTGCTTCCCCACCAACTGGTAGACGTAAAAGCGCTGGATGTGGACTTTCTAGCGGGCTCCGCTTACAAGTTTTATGGCCCACATCTTGGCTTCCTCTACGGGAAGAAAGAGTATCTGTCGACAATCACGCCTTACAAAGTGGAACCCGCACCCTCTGCGGCTCCAAATTGCTGGGAAACGGGGACGCTGAATTTCGAAGCGCTGAGTGCGTTTGTTGCCGCAGTGGAATATCTGGCTTCTCTGGGTGAGGGTGATGATCTGCGCACGCGCCTAGCGAGCAGTTACGACAATATCCATCAGTATGAAACCACCTTGTCAGCATACTTTCTCGACAAACTGAAAGCAGTCAAAAATGTACAGTTATACGGCGTGGAAAGTGTAGAAGGACGGACTGCCACATTCGCATTGCGTTTTGGCGAGCGTGATCCGTTAGAAATCGCTACCGCTCTGGGCAAGCAGCAAATCTACGTCTGGAATGGCCATTTGTATGCAGACAAACTGACCGATGCATTTGGTGTGACCGACAAGGGCGGCATTTTGCGTGTTGGTTTGATGCACTACAACACGCGGGAAGAGATCGACCGCTTTTTCAGTGCGCTGGAAATTATCCTCTAAAAACAAAAGCCCGCAGCAAGGTGCCGCGGGCTTTCTTCTGTTCGGCAAATCGCTTTGCGCTGCTCGCGGCTTACTTGGCTGAGCCTTCGACCAGCGAATAGCTGATCACATAGAAATCTTCATCGTTCGGATAAATTTCGCGGATCAGTGGTTTCAGCTCTTCCAGTGGGATGAACTCCTGCGCGGCGTGTTCTTCATTGATATCGTCAAAGCCAATCTTTTCAACAGCAAGGATATCAATCTGACACACATAAGTGTCTTGCTCCAGGGTATGAACGTCTACGCGCGTTCCCGGCACGTAGTGGCTTTCAGACTCGTCACGGATAGTGATCACTTTTTTGCCTGAAGCAACAAGCGGCGTCAGCCACTCGAAAAAGGTAATTTTGGTTGGAGCGCTTTGCATGGGAATACCCGAATATTTGATGCTTGGAAACAGCGCGCATTAAAGCACAGTTTTCGTATTCAGCATCATATTTCTCACGCCGTAGCTATTAAATCAATTGATGCAAATGATCTCATAAACCGTACATCGGCTGGCAAAACTGTTTCTCATACTTTCGACTCCAGTGGTCAAGTAAGGAAGACAACATGAAATCGAAACTGCTGTTTTGTGCCTCGCTATTGATGGCTGCACAGGTTTCAGCAATGAATCTGGAAAGCCCCCAGGTCGTAGAAGGTGAATCGTTCAACAAAGGACAGATCTTTAACTCGTGGGGATGCGAAGGCGACAATGTTTCACCGGAACTGAAATGGGACGACGTTCCAGAAGGCACGAAAAGTTTTGCGGTCACCATGTACGACCTGATGCACCTACAGGCAGTGGCTGGTGGCACTGGGTGATGATTGATATCCCCGCGGATGTTCGCCATCTGTCGCTGAATGCTGGCGAAAAAGGCGGCGAGAAGATGCCAAAAGGCGCGCAAATGCAGCGCAATGACTTCGGCTATATCGGCTTTGGCGGCGCTTGTCCTCCACCAGATGCACCCAAGCACAATTATGAAATCACCGTTTATGCCTTGGATGTTGAAAGCTTAGGCGTACCTGCCGATGGCGCCCCTGCTCTGGCTGGCTACTATATTCTGCAACACCGTATCGGTGAAGCGCAGTTGATTGCGCCCACCAACGCACGTAAATAACCTTTTCACTGTCTACTTCAGCGCCCTAGAAAGGGGCGCTGCTTTTGTTTCATATCAGTTTGCTCACGGTATTTTAATGTCACAGAACCGGATAAGCGGGTATTTACACTCAACCTGAATGCGCTACCTTTTAGCTTCATTGCGTTTTCAGGAAGAAACCATCGATATGGAAATCCAGTTCGACCAGCTTAAGACAGCGGGCAGTAGTACGCCGCTGACAATCGAAAAATGGCACATTACGCCAAACCAGTCATGGGCGGTGTTCAGCACGGAAGGGGATGTGGGTTCTCTGCTGGGCGGCGTACTGTGTGATACCTTGCCTTTCGAAGGCACGTTGACCAAAAGCGTCGGTAAAATTGTGCAGGTTTCCTTGCGAGAACAGCAAAAACTGCTGGAGCAGGAACTGGCCAATGATGACACGGATTTCCTCGACCGCATTGATACCGGCACCACGGTACATGATCTTATCTTTGACATGTGCGGCGATGAAACGCTATGCGATACCCTGATTGCCGAGCTTGATCTCGACCACCTGAAAAACAGTGGATTCCGCGTGCTTTCAACCGGGGAAACCCGCCGTTTGATGCTGGCGCGCGCCTGGCTACCCAGCCGGATTATCTGGTGTTGGACAACCCGTATGAAGGATGGACGTTGCACACCGCCAGTCACTTTCTACCTACCTTGGCAAACTGGCGGAAGCCGTTCAGATGCTGGTGGTGCTTTCCCGTGAGGCAGACATGCCAGATTGGGTCGATAACGTTGCCCTGTTCAGTCAGGGTGAACTGGTTGAGGTGATGAACAAGGCGCGTTGGGATGCCCACCCCGTGATTGCACAAATCGCTGCCCAATCTGAGCAGCAAAGTGACGAGATGATGGATCTGCTTCGTCGTTACCAACATTCCACGCCGTTCGAGAATCCTATTTTTGCGCTAACAGACGGACGGGTGGAATACACTGAAAAAACCATTTTTACCGACGTTAACTGGCGTATCAACAAAGGCGAGCACTGGCAAATCAAAGGCCCCAATGGCGCAGGGAAAAGTACCTTACTGGGTATGATCTTTGGCGATCATCCACAATGCTACAGCAACAATATCCATATCTTTGGCAAACAACGCGGCAGCGGCGAAACCGTTTGGGAAATCAAAAAGCATATCGGCATGGTTTCTTCGGCGCTACACCTGCAATACCGTGTTAACTGCAAAGCACTGGATGTGATTATCTCCGGCTTCCATGACTCCATTGGCCTTTACACCCAGCCCAGCATTCAGGAGCGGAAAATCGCCAATGAATGGCTGGATATCCTCCACATGCGCCAATATGCCAACACCCCGTTTCGCCGCCTCGACTATGGTCAACAACGCTTGCTGTTAATTGCCCGCGCAATTGTCAAACAGCCAACCTTGTTGATCCTCGATGAACCTTACCAAGGGTTGGATTTCCTCGGTCGCAGGCTGATGAAACGTACACTGGAAATGATCGCCCGTGAAAACCTCAGCCAGCTTCTTTATGTTTCCCATTACCAGGATGACGAGCTGGAAAGCATCAAGAATACTCTGACACTGGTGTTTGATGATAGTCAGGAGTGTTATGTGGCAGAGGTTGTTCGAGGGGAGTAATTGAACGAACAAGCGGATGTTTTATTTCTTCCGCTTGTGCCGAAGGAACCAAAGTACAAAGGGGTAAAGCTATTTGCCCCAGCCTGATTTGAACGTGATGTTAAAGGGATCTTTCAGCCTCGCTGTGCAAAGCCAATATATGTCCAAGCGCAGTTTCAATTTCGGTCATGGATGCTTCAAATGGCTGCACCGCGATGTTTATTTTAGGTACGGAGATTTCAACGTTGACGGATTTGCCTGACTTTACAATGCGAAAGCCTGATGTCTCCAAACCATTAAATTGCGCACGAGCTTGTTCGAAGTTTTCCGCTTGCCCCAATAGCTGCAACTTGACCGATTTCCCGTAAATTTGGTGGATGATGCGAACCTGCTTATTTGATGGAATCGGGTAGAAGTGAATCCAGTTGTGTCCTGCTGCGCGTGGCTTTGAAGGCTCTGGATTGAGTTGTGGGAAATTTGCGGCCACGTAAGCGAGATACTGTCGCGCAAACTCAGTCGTCTTCGGACAGATGGTTGCACAATAGCCGCGGCGGTTTTTATCTATTGCATCTTTGATTGTCTGCGCGCGGTATAAACTGCGTCGGTCACCCTGTGCCAAAAATAAGCCATGATTTCTTCGTAGGTGATATAAGCATCGTAGCACTCAGCGTTTTTATTGATATAGGCCTTCGGTGCTACCAGGCAGGTTCTGAAATCCTGCCATAAACCTTCATCAACACCTTTCTGTCCGCGTCGCTGGTAACGTTCTCCCTGCGCAGGTTGGGCTCCAGCATCAATTTTGTTCTCAATCAGGACAGCTTGGTTGGCGAGATCATCCAATTGGTAGATAAACACCAAATCTGACTCACCCAACAAAGTATCAACGACAGAATGCCACGCACCGACGATATGGGGGGAAATGGCTTCCTCTTTGACCCGGCAGACAAACCAGTGTGCAAATGCGTCAGATACATTGAGTTCTTCGAGCACCAGCAAATCGATGTCGCGTTCAGTGATACTTTGGAAGGTGTTGAGGTTGTGCATTCGGCGGGTTTTTCTCTGAAAATTTGTGTGCGACATATTGTCCACAATGTCAGGAAAAAATATGCGAAATGAACGACATATTGCATGCTGGATGATGAGTGTCTATTTGTTACTGCAAGAAAGAAAAGGCCAGCTACAACGCTGGCCTTGGTGATTCACATTCAGACAAATCACTTATCAGTTAACGCAATTTTCCCTGCCAAACCTACCAGCAATATGCCTGACGACGCTCCAAGCCGCGCGTAAAACGCTGGGATGAAGATGACGCAAAGAGCCAGCTTCCGGCAATAGCGTAAGAAAGGTTACAGACTGTCGCCGTCACACTGAACAGCACACCCAGCATCAACAACTGTATTTCCGGCGCGGCAGTATTGGCATCAATAAACTGCGGCAGGAAGGAGAGGAAGAACAGGGCAACTTTCGGGTTGAGCACCGCCACCATCACACCTTGTTTGAACACGTTTTTGGTTTTGGCGTCTGTGGCACTCACAGATATGGTCGATTTCCCTTCGTAAGCATTTTTCAGTGCACAAATGCCAAGGTAGAGCAGATAAGCCGCGCCAAGATATTTCACCACAGAAAAAGCGAATGCAGAGCTGACAATAATCGCGGAAAGGCCAAATACGGCGGCCAGCGTGTGAATAAAGTAGCCAACACCCAGCCCCATTGCAGCGCGTAGTCCCATTTTGAGTTTCCCCGCCATGGTGTTGGAGACGATGTAAATCACATCCGGCCCCGGGATAAGGTTGATGGACAGTGAAGCAATCACAAAGAGTAAGAGGGTCTGAAGTTCCATTTCTGTTCCTGTGGCGGTTTAGCGTCAATGTTGGTCGAATATCCTGAACAACACTATCAAAAATGCTCAGTTATTAAACGCTAAAGATAGCCCTATAGTCTGTTTAACAAAAACGGACATCGATAAATGTGGTGGCGTTTGGATAATT
The DNA here is from genome assembly GCA_001310415.1 of Enterovibrio sp. JCM 19048. GTDB lineage: Bacteria > Pseudomonadota > Gammaproteobacteria > Enterobacterales > Vibrionaceae > Enterovibrio > Enterovibrio paralichthyis. The sequence goes on from BAXE01000024.1 coordinate 41,752, forward strand.
CAGGAGATAGAGAAATGGAAAACTCAACCCAACCCGTGCTGTTTGTTTCCCACGGCGCCCCGACCATTGCACTCAGCAACAGCCCAGCGGCGCAGTTTTTGTCCACTTTGGGTGAAACGCTTCAAAAGCCCAAAGCGATTGTGGTGTTTTCGGCTCATCTTGATACCCGCGACAACATCGAGATTTCAGCGGGGCCGTCACCAGAATTAGTGTATGACTTTTATGGTTTTCCACAAAAGCTGTATGAAATCGAATATCCAGCAAAGGGAGCACCTGAGCTGGCGGGAAAAATCGCGGGCATGCTGGAAAGCGCCGGGATTGCGGCATCACAAAAGCCTGATCTAGGCTGGATCATGGCGTCTGGATCCCGCTTTCATTGATGTACCCTGATGCGGATATCCCTGTTGTTGAAGTTTCTATCAGCAGCCGTCTTGGTGCGGCATTCAACTTCCAACTCGGTGAGGTGCTGGCACCTTTGCGTGAAGAAGGCGTGTTGATGATAGGATCCGGCGGGATCAGCCACAACCTGCGGGAAATCTTTGCATCACCCCGAGATCCGTCTGGCGTGCAAAAAGTGGAAGTCTTTACCGAATGGGTGGCTGACAAGCTCATCAGTGGCGATTATCAATCCGTCGTTGAATATGAATCTTCAGCGCCACACGCCAGTTACAATCACCCGACGACAGAGCATTTCTACCCCTTGATGACAGTATTGGGGGCGAGCGGGAATGCGAAGGCTGAGCGTTTACACCACAGTGTGGAATACGATCTGTTGGCGATGGATGCGTATCGTTTTGGCTAATGGATTGCAGGACAACAGAGCGCTAAGACGCATCCACAAAATGTGACTGGTAATACTTCGGTGTGACAGCCAGTTTCTTCTTAAAATGGCGTTGAAAGTGGGCTTGGTCAGAAAAGCCCAGTGTCATCGCCACGTCTGCTATCTCTAACCCTTCTCTCAGCAATACTTTGGCACGTTTGATTTTCTCATCCATCAAATAGGCATGTGGCGGCAGGCCAAAGCTTTGCCTGAATGCACGGATAAGCTGGTAGCGGCTCATGCCTGCTTCGTTGGCGAGGTCGTCAAGCTGGTGGAGTTGGGTAAGTTCGTCGAGCATCTTGTCACGCACGCGCAGTACATTGGCTTCTTTCGCCGTGTCGGGGGTGTTTGTCGTTTCCCGTTGCCAGAAACAAGCCTCGACAAAATCATAGAATGCGACCTGCGCCTGAAGCGGGCTTGTGTCTGAAACCAGTGCATTGAACAGAGTGATAAAGCGCGACTGAATATGCGGGTTGCGTTCTACATCATTCATGAATGGGGTGTAATCCTGACTGTATCCGCGCACTTTATCGCTCAGGATATCCCGCTGGATTTCGCCCATCCGGAGGGTGTCCGCAAACAACATGCTGTAAGACCAGGTTTCGCCCGTTGGATTACAGGAATGCACATCGGCAGGATTATTGTGACAACGTCACCGACTTGAATCGGGTGGTGTCTATTACGGTTTTATATTCAGACCGACCTTGTTCGATAATGCCGAAGGAAAACTCATCGTGCGAATGCGCTTCGTAACAGGCGCGGCTTTGGCAGGCGACACGCATTTCCACCCAGGGTAGCAAGGTGCTTTGTTTGAAGTGCGTAGACGTATCCTTTTTCATCGCGTGCCTTATATCCAGATGATGGCCACGGACAGCGCTAAAACCGTCGCCATGAACCGATTAAACTGGCGCTGTTTCGTGGGATTTTCAAGCTTGCTGGACAAAATATGCCCAAGCACCGCCCAAAGCCCAATGCTGAAAAGGCAAACCAGCAAAGAAACCACGGTGTAAATCACCAGCCAGCCAGATTCATCTTCTTTGCCAATCACGTAAATACTTACGCCAGAAAGGGCATAGAGCCACGCTTTGGGGTTGAGCAGTTGGGTAACCGAACCCGTCAGCCAGCCTGATTTTGCCTGCTGGCCTTTTTCGAATTTGGACACGGGGGCAGTGAAAATTTTGTAAGCGAGGTAAAGCAAAAACGCACTGCCCAACACCTGCATGGTAGTTTCAAGGGAAGGGATTAAGGCCAACAGGGATTGCATCACCCCACCGCACAGAACCACCACCAACGCATAAGCAAAGGATGCGGCGATTACATGTTTAATCGCTTCACGCAGCCCTTGAGTGACCGCGGTGCTGGTCGCCAACAAGTTCACCGGCCCCGGCGTTACTGCACCCACAAAAGCAAACGTGACCATGGCTAGAAACACACTGTTCATGACTTTCTCCTATGTAACACGGAGAAATTAGCGCAGGGCAGAGCAGAAGTATTGAATGATATTGCGCCCCTTTGAAGGGTGGAGGGGATTTTTATCCTCAAGGCAGAAGCGGACTGTGTGCTCTTGGTTCTTCCCCTTTTCAAGGGGAAGTTAGATGGGGTTGGCTTTTGATCTTTGGGACGGCTTTGTTGTTCGAGAGTATTGGAGTACCTGTCTCTGCAAGCGCGCTAAAACTTATACGCCCCGCCTACGCAGATTTGCCAAGCAAGGTCGTTTTGAATCAGCGGGCTATTCGAATCGTGATGTTCAAACTCTACTTTGGCAATGGCTAACCACTGCTCGGTGATGTCGTAGAGTGAAATTAAACCAGCCTTGTAAATCCAAGTCTCATCAGCATCAAATTGTACCAAACCGGAAGCGGCAGATTCTTGCGCAGAAACGCTGTAAAGATGCTGCGAGAGTTTTTTGGAGCGGTAATCCACTTCAACATAAGGGGAGAGTACCCACTGATCAAACGGGGTATCAAAAGCGCGACCAAGGTGAAGTTGAATCTCGTAACCGCCGTGAACATTGGTGACATCTTGTAGGTAGGTGAGGCGTGCGCCAACTGTGCCCACGGAGATGCCAAGATCGGCATTGCCATCACGGTTGTTGATGCCGCGGGGGATGTCATCAAAATCGTCCGATACTTCGGCAAAACGCAGGTTGCCCGACAAACCCAACCAAGGGGTGAGTGAGTAATTGGCTAAGCTGCCATCAATAAAGCCGTATTTTCCGTTGTAAAACAAAGAGGCTCAATGCCAATTTTGGCTCCGTCCGTTGAAAATGCGGATTCGCCGTAGGTCACACCCGCGCCAACAAACGCATAATCCTGGTATTGCTCTTGTGCCAACACAGGAGCAGACAGTACCAGCAAGGGAATAGACACGCGCATGCCGCGCACAAAATTTTTCATGGCTAACTTCCTTTTCCTTTTCGTTTTATAAAAGAACGGGTAAGTAGCGGTTTTCTTACGTCAGGGTGGGGTTGTAGTGGTCAACTAATTCCGGGCGGTAAGTTAAGCCGATTCTCGCTTCCTCCGAAAATCCGCCTCCACAAGCACTCAGTGCCAGAGCATGCATGACTTCTGAATCGATACCCATATCGCAAACAGTGACTTTCCTGTTGCACAGAGCTATTTGGCTGATTTTAATCAATGGATTGCAGCGTTGAGTGGCTTCCTTATCCCGACTGATGACGTCGAAGCAATGACAGCTAAAGCCAATGAAGCGATTGAAGAGCTTAATGCGATGTAAGCAATATCTGCATTGCCTTTAGGCGCGTAATCTCAGGGAGACCGGTTGTGGTGAAAATGACAGAAAGCCAATGGATGCTGCTTTTTATGTCACTGCTGCTGGTCTCTTTTCTTTATTGGTTTGGGCTTCAATCCAAAGTGGGCGAATGTATTCTGTTGACCATTCTTGGTTGCGGCACCCCGGCTTACCTTTGTTACTTCCTTAAACGACTCTGCCCGCAACGGTCACCATCCTTTGTCCTCGCTATCGCAGCTGTGACAGTGATTAGCCTGCAGGCATTGATGGCGATATTTTACGGAAGGGGAGGCGATACCATTGGAGTATTGACGGCTTTTACTTTCTTGGCGGTTTTACTGTTGTTGGGGATGGTCTTCGCAGCCACATCTAAAGATCTCTATCCTGTCATTATCAAACATCCCATATTCTCATCCGCCGCGCTGATTTTTGGCGCCATTCTGGCGGTTATCTTTAAAATTCCTCACGCCATTGGCAGCATCATTCTTCTGGCTGTGCAAGATAAATCGATTTCGCTGCAATGGTATGAGCCACTCTCGCTTATTTTTCTGGTTCAACTATTACTGGCGGGTTTCCTCTTGCCTTGGTGGGTGGGAATGGCGTGGATAACGAAAAAGCGGGAAACGAAAATGTCGCTATCCGTTCTTACTGCCATGGGGATTAATGGTTTAGTCGGTGCCATGACAGTGTTCGCACTGTATTTCCGATGAATGGTTTGCGGTACTGAAATACCGCAAAACCAAGCCAGACTTTTACCCAGCTTGGCTTGCTTACGTCCTCAAATCTCAATCTGTCTCACTACCCCTGATTCCTCCGCAAATTCGCCATCGTGGCTAATCAAAATAAACCCGCCCCGATAGGCATTCAGCGCCTGAGCGAGCATGATTTTTGAATCAAGATCCAGATGGTTATCGGGTTCATCGAGCAGCAGGAGAGATTGGGTTGGCTGGTGGCTGACGATCAGCATTGCGAGCTTCATTTTCTCGCCGCCGCTGAGCATATTTCCTTTCCGAAATACGCTATCACGGCGAAAACCGATGCCTGCCAATAACGTTCTTGCATCGCTTTCGATCATGCCTTTGCAGTGGTGCAGTATGTTCTCCAAGGCTGATAGGTTGGGGTTAATTGCGCCAAAATGTTGATCGAGGTAGTAGAGCGGTGTGTTGACCTGCAATTCGCCACTGTTGAGCGTTAATTCCCCAAGAATGGTTTTGAGCAGGGTAGATTTTCCGCTGCCGTTTTTGCCCGTCAGGTGCACTTTGTCGTTGGCGAAAATCTGGAGCGTGATGGGCGCTTTGCATCCAAACGGCAACACGCCATCCAGTATGGAAATCACTTTGCGCGAACGGCTTTGGCTGTCTGCCAGATGAATTTTCTGGTTTTTGAGCTGTTCTTTTCTCGACTTGAGCGCCTGTTCTTTCTCGTTCAAGTGAGCTTGCCGGAGGTGCTCATTTTTGTTGCGGTTTGATGCGCGGGCGGTCGCTTTGTCTTTCATTGCATCCATCAGGATTTTGGGTTGCGCCCCTGTTTTGCGCAGTTTGTTGCCTTGGGCGGCGCGTTGCTCGGCTTTCTCGCGGTTCCGTTGGGCTTGCTCTTCAAGCTGCTTCTTCTGCTTGTCGATGTGGTTTAACTGACGCTCGACAGCCTGCAGTTCAGTACGCTTTCTCTCTGCATAGAAGTCGTAGTTCCCGCCAAAGACTTGTAGCCCGAGGCTGGATAACTCCCATATCTCCTCGACTTCACGAAGCAGTTCCCTGTCGTGGCTGATAAGGAGGATTGCGCCGGCATATGCCCGCATGGACGCTGTCAGCCACTGTTTGCCTTCTGCATCTAGGTGGTTGGAGGGTTCATCGAGGATAAGGAGTTCTGCATCGGTTCCGAACAGTTGCCAAAGCTGTAAGCGGGTCAATTGACCGCCGCTGAGTTTGGCGCAGGGGAAGTGCGGCTCTGGTGACAACCCCATGTCTGTAAGTTGCTGCGCTAAGCGGGTTGTAAAGTCCCAGTTATCGCCCACTGTCTGAAACCAGTGCTCGGCACAATCGCCGGATTCAATGTGTTTGAGAGCTTCCAGAATGCGGTCTTTTCCCAGGTACTGAGCGATGGTGTGTTGGCTCTCAAGCAGTTGAGAGGGCTGCTGGCGATATACAGCGACGGATGTTGGCGGCGTGACGGAACCGCTGGATGGTGTCAGCTCGCCACTCAAGATTGAAGCAAGAACGGATTTGCCCGCGCCATTTCGGCCAACCAAACCCACTCGTTTCTTGGTCATGGTGCAGGAAAGGTGTTGGAACAGTGTCTCGCCATTGTCGAATTGATGGCTGATGTGAAGCGCGCGTAAAACTGGCATAAATTGCCTCCTGTGTAACAGGGACAACAGCCGTAGCCGGGAAATATTCTATGATGCGTTCAATGCTGACCGTTGCGCCAAAATGGCGTGATTTGACCCGATTGTGGTTGCCAGCAAAGAATGATCGGAAAGTGAGCTACGCCTACTAACCCTGTGTATCCAAAAATAAAATGAAAGATGGATGACAGGTTTAGTTGTTCATTTCGGCGTAATCTCCTGGGGAAGTGATGGCCAATGTTAGTCGGCGGAACGTGAGAAAGTCAATTTCAGGGTGTGCATTATGCCGCGTATACCACTTCAAACCGTTCCAGTACCAACAAGATATCTTCGCGCATCTCAATGCCTAGCTCTTCGCATTCCCTGCTGAAAAATGCCCAATGGGCTTCTCGCCACCATTCGTAGCTTTTATCGCCTTCACCCTCGGCGGCTGCAAATTCGGCGGTCACTTCATTGAAAGGGCAGGTTGATACGTCGGTGATTTCAATAATGCAATGGGGTGTGCCGTTCCAGTCGGTGACAACGTGCAGGTGGCCGGTTTCTGGGCGTTCTTCGCCTTCCTGGCTGTACCAAATGTCCATGCTGCAACTGGCGCGTTTTTCGCCCTGTTTGATGAGCTGGGCACAAAGGTTGGCATTGTATTCGTCCGCGCAGAAATAGTCGGCGGAAAAGCGGGTGTATTGTCGGCGCTGTTCAGGCGACAGGGTATTGAGAAAGGTATCGAGGTACTGTTGGGCGCGGGCATCCATGCGTTTCTATCCTGATAATGAGTCGCCGCGCAGTATATCGACTCATCTGTTTTTCCGTCGTTAGAAGGGACTTTCTTTGTTAAGTTCGTTGCAGATTTCGACAATGGCGAGGGAGAGACCAGAGGCAATCATTTGCTGCTGGCGTTTAAGTTGGAGCTGGTAAAACTCCAAATCCACGTCATCGTCCGGTTGCATTACTTCAAGTTTGACCATGCCCATTTTTCCACCAGATTCAGGTTCTTAATCGCACTGATGATAAAAGGGTCGGTGAAGGTGTATTCTTCGCCATCGCTGTTGAGCTGGTTGCGAAGCTTGATGATGTCGTTGATGTCTTGATAAATCGGGTCTGGCAAGACGCCAAGGCCATAAAGCAGTTTGAGACGGACGGAAAGATCGCCCAACGGGCCCGTAGAATCGAGAAGGGGGCCCACGACGGATTTCACCGCGAAATCGTCTTTGCGGAAAATGCGTTGGATCAGCTGATCAATCGCATCGTTAAAAACGTCAACCGAGGCAATAAAGAACCCTCGCACAGTCGGTGCGGCGTTCAACTTTTCCAATATGAGTGTTTCGTTTACCGGCGCTACCATTTTTGCCTTAGTTGATTTTATCTTCAGGGAGGCTTTCGCCCTCCGTTTGTGCTGCCTTCTTCAAGCAGAAGGGCTTATAGCTGGCTGTAGATTGACTCAATGCTCTGCGCCTCTTTGCTGGTTTCTGCCAAGCCACAATAGTGCGCCAGCGTTTTCGTCACGCCATGTTGTTGCAAATAGTCCTGCAGTTCAGTGGCTTGCGGGTCTGTTGCATTTTTATACTTCAGGGCTGCCGCAATCCCTTTGAGCAGGGCGTCATTTGCTGTGCCGTACTCGATTGTACCGAGTAACGGTCTGATTAATCTATCATTCTTACCCAGTTTTCTGATGGGTTCGCGCCCAACGCGTGAAACTTCATCAATCAGATACGGGTTAGCAAAGCGTTCAATGATCTTGTCGATATAGGCGTAGTGCGCATCTCGGTCAAAACCATAACGCTGGATCAGCACTTCGCCGCTTTCCATCATCGCTTGCATCACATCGGTGCGGATCACCGGGTCACCAATGGCTTCACGAATGGTGCGATATCCTGCCAGACAACCCAGATAGGCGGTAATGCAATGTCCGGTATTGAGCGTGAAAAGCTTGCGCTCTACGTAGGCCATCAGGTTACTGGTGCGCTCCATGCCGTTAATGGCAGGGATTTCACCTTTGAATTGCTGGTCATCCACAATCCATTCGCTGAAGCTTTCTACCGTTACTTCAAGTGGGTCTCGTTCGCCGCATCCATTGGGGGAACAATACGGTCTACGGCGGAATCGACGAACCCGACTAGCGTATCAGCTTGGCCTGCTCATCTTCGGTAAGATGCTTGTAAACCTCGGCTTTGAGGTGCGTGCTGCCGCGCACCATGTTCTCACAGGCAATGATGTTCAGTGACGCTTCATTACCCTGTTCAAAACGTTTTTGCAGCCCCTGCGCGATGGTGCGCGCAATTTTATCCAGTACGTTAGGGCCAACAGCGGTAGTCACCAAATCCGTGGTGGCGATGCGCTCAATCACGTCTTCACTGAGGGCATTCACCGCGGAAATGTGGCGGACTTCATCCACGGTACTTTCCGTCCCGACCACCCGCACTTTGTATTTCTGTTCATGGCTCAACTGGTCAATCAGTGGGTCGTTAACGTCGGCAAATGTGACGGCAACGTCTGAATCTGCCAGTAATTTACCGATAAAACCGCGGCCGATATTGCCTGCGCCAAAATGGACAGCTTTTTTCATCATCTATTCCTCACCAACTTTGTTAGGTGGAGCCAGAAACACTCTGGCTCCAATCTTCCGGGGCTTATGCGGCCTCGGTCGCAGACAGAATTTCCAGAACTTCATCGATGCTTCCCGTGGAGGCGAGGCGGTCAATGGCGTCTGGGTCGTCCAGCGCGTTGGTGATGGCGGTGATGACCTGAATGTGCTCGTCGTTTTTGGCGGCAATGCCGATAACCAGTTTTGCAACGTCGTCATCGTCTTCGGTGAACTGCACGCCTGCTGGGTATTGGCAGATCACGATGCCGGTTTTCTTCACTTTGTCTTTTGCTTCAATGGTGCCGTGCGGAACCGCGATGGATTCACCCAGGTAGGTGGAAACCAGCTTTTCACGTTCAAACATGGCATCAACGTATTCTGGCTCTACGTAGCCCAGCGCCACCAGTTGTTCACCGGCGTAGCGGATTGCATCCTGTTTGTTGCCAGCTTGCAGGCCAAGGTGAACGTTTTTGCGGTCTAGCTGGAATACCGGCGTTGGTTTTGGTTCCAGTGACTCGTCATTCGCTGCCAACAGTGGCTTTTTAATGTACTCAGGGTCGTTAGCAGCCTTTGGGCCTTGCGCTGCCAAAAGTTGGGCAACCAGCGAGCTGTAAACTTCGCCGTCGAGGAAGTTTTTCAGCGAAATGTGGTGCGCATGCTCAGCGTGTTTGCGGGCACGGTCAGTCAGGTCTGAGTGGGTGATAACGATATCAACGTCCTGTGGCAGGTTGTTGATAGCCACATTGGTCACTTTGATGTCTAACCCAGCATCCTGCACTTTTTTGCGCAGCAGGCCTGCACCCATGGCGCTTGAGCCCATACCGGCGTCACACGCTACGATGATGCTTTTCACGTTCGCCATGTCGATGCGGTTGTTTTGCTTTTCCGCCACCATGCCTTTTGAGGCGGCTTTCATGTCTTTCATTTGCGAGGTGGCTTTGGTCAGCGCATCGCCGTCGCCTTCTTCATCTTCTGTGCGTTGTGCTTTCAGCAGCAGGGAAGCGACGAAGAATGACACGCCGGTTGCACCTGCGACAGAGAGCAGCACACCCACCAGAGAGCTTTTCGGAGTCATCAGCAGGATAGCGAAGATAGAGCCGGAGATGCTGGAGAGACCAGACCTGCGTTAAAGAGAGTCAGGATAAACACGCCAGTCATACCGCCTGCGATGGTTGCCAGCAGAAGGCGCGGGTTCATCAGCACGTAAGGGAAGTAGATTTCGTGGATACCACCGAAGATCTGGATGATAGACGCGCCACCGGCAGTTTGTTTCGCGGTGCCTTTACCGAAGAACATGTACGCCAGCAGTACACCAAGACCTGGGCCCGGGTTCGCTTCAATCAGGAAGAAGATGGATTTGCCGGTTTCCGCTGCCTGTTGGATACCCAGTGGCGAGAAGATGCGTGGTTGATCGCGTTGTTCAGGAACAGGATTTTCGCGGGTTCAACAAGGATAGAGGTCAATGGCAGCAAGTGCGCTTCAACCAGGAAGTTAACGCCGGAAGCCAGCACGTTGGAGACGATTTTGACAAATGGGCCAATCAGGAAGAAGGCAACAATCGCACACAACATACCGATGATGCCGGAGGAGAAGTTGTTAACCAGCATCTCGAAGCCGCTTTTAACGCGACCTTCCATGTACTTGTCGAAGGTTTTGATGGCAAGGCCACCCATTGGGCCAACAATCATGGCACCCATAAACATAGGAATGTCGGAGCCGACAATCACACCCATGGTGGTGACTGCACCCACAACCGCGCCACGCTCGCCGCCAACAAGGCGTCCGCCGGTGTAACCGATAAGCAGTGGCAACAGGTAAGTGATCATAGGGCCAACCAGTGCTGCCAGCGTTTCGTTAGGCCACCAACCGGTTGGAATGAAAAGGGCTGTGATTATCCCCCAGGCGATAAACGCGCCAATGTTGGGCATAACCATATTTGAGAGAAACCGACCAAAATTTTGTACTTTGATCTTCGCATCTGGTGATATCATAAGTGTACCCGTCTGAAGTTTCTTTAGATTCGTGTGGAGCGGTTCGCCAAAACCGCCGTTTGTTTGAGTTCAATTACAAATTACCACACTCTTTTCTAAAGGCATTGATGACGGGTTTTTTGTGATCTGAATCACTTAAATCTCACGCTTCCCGCCGCAAAAAGTGAGAGCAATCCCACATTTCTCATGTAGTTTTCTTTCAAACTGCAACAATCTTAAAAGTCAATTCTTTTCTGTTAATTTAAGTTTGCTCAATGTCACGAATTTGTAATTAGTGATCGTGATATTTATTGTGATTGCGATCACTAATTTGCTCAATTGTCGCCTTTGCCGAAAATTTAAAGTGATTTAGATCACTCTAAATTTGTTATTTGTCGAGGCGAATTAATTGACCTCGCTCGCACTGTGCTTTTGTGTAATTTTTTGTACATGACAGGAGTGTGATCAGGCACGTTCTTTTTGCAGCACATCGCAACCGTGAAAGTGTGCCTTTGAATCTGTTTGAAACGTGCTTTTTGAGACCTTTTATTCCAGTGCGTTCTGCTATGCTGGCAAAAATGATGGCTGGAGTCCTTACATGAAAAAAATCAAACACGAAGCACAGTTGCTGAAGAAGGCACTGAGTATTGGTGAGCAGTATGCGAAAAAACGTGGCTTTGCGACTTTTGATGAAGGGACATCCAACAAGGTGAAAATTGAATGTATTTATCGCCTGTTGGTAGAGGACAAGGTACTGACTCCATTAGCGTCTGATAAGGAGGATGGGCCAAACATGAAACACAAACTGGTACTTTGGATTCATAAGCAGTTGCCGGAAGGGCATCCATTGCTTCAGGACTGATCAATTCCCACACCGGTCGCGTACCGGGAACAAACGAATACAGCGAGTTGAACTATGAAAAAACTGCGTTGATTTACGGTTGTCTGGGTCTTATCCCTTTTATTGCGTTTGGTGTTTTACTGCCGCTTTGGCGGATGATTGGCATCACGGCTTGCTTTATGCCTTCAATAATTACAGCGCCATGATTCTGGCTTTCCTTTCGGGTGCGGTGTGGGGCATGACGATCAGCGGTGCCAAACCGGACAAATCCACAAATGGCCTGACCGTGGGGATTGTCTTTTCGCTGGTGGCCGTGGCTTCGTTAATGATGCCGCTGCCTTATTCGCTGTATCTGCTTATCGTGGCGTTTGTGGTGCTGTTGATTCTGGAAGTGGTACTGATGTTCAAGGGCATCTACCCTTTCTGGTACACCCTGATGCGGGCAGCGTTGACAGCAGTCGTGGTGATTTGTCACCTGTTTGTCCTTTACTGGCTGAACGACCTTACCACCTTCGGTATGCCGGTCGACCATATATAACGTCGACGCCTGAAACGAAAAAACTCCCCGCGGGGAGTTTTTTATTAATCGTCCAAATCATCCTGCCACGGCATTTCCGGCAGCATATCCAGATGTTCTTCGTAACGTTTCAGGTTGAACTCACCTTCGCCTTTTGCAACGTCATAAATCTCGACCATCAGCGCACAGGCAATGTACTCAAGCGCTTCTTCCTGCGTTGAACCTGTCATACGCAAGCGCATCAGCGTCTCTTTCACTTTCTTCGGGTTATTGTCTTCCAGTTGGTTCTCTACGATTTCGATGAGATTTTCACTGGTCAGGATATCGTCGTCATTCATTGCTCTGAGCCTTGCGTTTGCATGGAAATATGCGCGTTATGGTACGGCATCTTACCTACTACGCGCCACTGAGACAGCGCAATTTTATTTTCAAGTACATACTCATGTAGTAGCTCAGCAAATGGATCAGCGGATGAAAAACGAAACAACACGGATTGAAAAGGACAGCATGGGCGAAGTGGCTGTGCCACATCATATGTTGTACCAAGCGCAAACCCAGCGTGCCGTAAATAACTTCTCTGTCAGTGGCCGTCCTATGCCAGCCCCCTTTATTCGTGCGCTGGCGATGGTGAAATACTGCGCCGCCAGCGTCAACACCAGCCTTGATTTGCTCGACCCCCAAATAGCACTGGCGATCACTGAAAGTTGCGATGAGGTGATTGGCGGCGATTATCTCGCCCACTTCCCGGTCGATGTCTACCAGACGGGCTCCGGTACCAGCTCCAACATGAACATGAATGAGGTGATTGCGACGCTGGCGTCCAGCAAGTGTGGTGCGACTGTCAGCCCGAATGATCATGTCAATATGAGCCAGAGCAGCAATGATTCGGTGCCCACCGCAATCCAAATCAGCGCTGTGCTGGAATGCGAAACCCGGCTGCTTCCCGCGATTGAAGTATTGATGGAAACCTTGCGCCGGAAAGAAGGTGAGGTAGGCCACATCGTAAAAACGGGGCGTACCCATTTAATGGATGCAATGCCAGTCACGTTCGGTCAGGAATTAGAAGCGTGGCGACGCCAGTTTGAGGCTTGCTCGCTGGGAATCACTTATAGCTTCATGGGCTGAAAAAGCTGGCGCAGGGCGGCACGGCAGTCGGGACGGGTATTAACGCCCATCCACAGTTTGCTTCTCTATTCGCGACCGAGATTTCCGCCCTGACCGGCATCAGTTTTGAAGCCAACCCGCATCCGTTCAATGCCATGGGCAGTCAGGATGCGGTGCTGGCGTTATCTGGGCAGCTGAGAAACCTGGCAGTAGCTGATGAAAATCAGCAATGATTTGCGTTGGATGAACTCCGGGCCGTTGGCGGGGCTGGGGGAGATTGAACTGGAAGGGTTGCAACCGGGTTCGTCAATTATGCCGGGAAAAGTGAACCCGGTTATTCCTGAGTCGACGGCGATGATTGCCGCACAGGTGATGGGCAATGACGCCACCATCGGTATTGCGGCGCAATCCGGTAACTTTGAGCTGAACGTGATGCTGCCGCTGCTTGCAGACAAACTTCTCGAAAGCATTAACCTGCTCAGCAATGGACTGGTGATGCTGGCTGAAAAAGCAGTTTCCAGCTTCACGTCCGGGAAGACAGGGTTCAGGATGCTCTGGCGCGTAACCCGATTCTGGTGACGGCGCTCAACCCAGTGATTGGTTATCTGGAAGCAGCGAGAATCGCCAAAAAAGCTTATGCAGAAAACCGCGCCATCATTGATGTGGCGGAGGAAGAAACGGATATTCCCCGCGCTAAACTGGAAGCCCTGTTAAACCCTGGGCTGCTGACCCAGGGCGGCATTGCAGAATAAATGAATCTAGCCGATCAGGGTGCGGTTTCGCCCCTGTTCCTTGGCCAGATAGAGCAAGCTGTCGGCACGCCCCATCAGGGCATCTTTTGATTCTTTGGGTTGGTATACCGCTGCGCCGATACTGAGGGTGACCGTTATATCGATCTCCCCAAAATGGAATACGTGTTTTTCACACTCCATCCTCAGTCTTTCAAGCGCGCGTTCAGCCTGCAGCTTATTTCCCCCGGGGAAGATAATGGCAAATTCCTCGCCGCCAACCCGGGCAACAATATCTGAATCTCTTACCGCGTCCTGCATCAGCACTGCGATTTGTGCCAGCACTCTGTCACCGGTGGCATGACCATAGTTGTCGTTTACGGACTTAAAGTGGTCGACGTCAATCATAGCTACCACCAGTCTCTGATCCCCGATTTCTGTATGGTGGAAGATCCTGGCGAGTTCAGGGAAAAAGGCGTAGCGGTTGGGCAGGCCGGTGAGTTGGTCGGTACGTGCCTTGGACTGCCAGATATCCCGTGAGCGGGAAACCATGTGCAATCGCCTGACATGCAAACCGATGGAAAGTGGTGTGATGATACTGACCAATACAAAGGTAAGCAGAGAAGTGTGTCCTTCCAGTTTATCGGGCAGATCAAACGGGCCCAGATTGTAGGGCGCAATAAAGGAAACAATCAGCCCATACCAAACAGCGCCGCCAGTGCCGCCAGTTCTTCGCCTCTAAATGCCAATAACACCGGGATTATGGGCCGACAAAGATAAGGCCGGGAATAAACACAAACGCCATAAACGTCAGCAGCAAATAAAGTGCAATGAGTAACAGGCCCCGTGCTGAGAAATACTGCAGCGGTTTTTCTGTCGCAATCCAGAGGTGATAAAAGGCACAACCAATAGAATACTGAGCGTGTATGTAGAGGTCAGCTCATAGACATCATATAGGTAGCCGTCGATACCGTTGTAGAAGCCGTAAAGCGAATCAGAGGCGGCGATCAAGGCAAACAGTAAACCGGGGAAAATGCCGATCAGGAGAACAAACTGAATGAGGTTTTCGAACTTGAGGCCGCCGGGGTTAAACAGTTGGCGCCAAAGGAAGGCGGAAAGATAGCTGGCAAAAGGCACCAATGCTCCGGTGATGAAAGCGGGCAGGAGCGGCATATCCGATTCCCAGCGGTAGATTGCGGCGGTGTAGGCAATGGAAGAGGCGACAATCAACGTAGACAGGGCACGCTTGCCACCATAGAGGCAGCCTATCATGCCTATGCCGGATGCGACGCTGATTTGGACGATATTGGTTTCATGGAAGCTGAACGGTGCAGATCCCAGATAGGAAACCAGAAAATACAAAGTAACGAGTGCAGTTATCCAGAGGTTAGAACCACGAACCATACGTTGGTAAACCTCCAATTATTTTTAGATTGAACACATTTATCTCCCAAGTATTGTGTTGGCGGGTACAAAATTCACGAAATAGGGGGAATTTGTTTGCTGTCAGACGGGGTTTGTCGGGGTTGTCATACAACGATGAGGAAAAGGCCAGCAGTCATTATGTCGGGTGCACAGGCACCCGACTTTTTAGTGGCTATTTCTGTTTAGCCAGCGCGATAGCGTTAATGCAGTAACGCAGTTTTGTGGGTAGCGGCCCGTCAGGAAAAACATGTCCCAGGTGGGCGTCACACACATTGCAGGTCACTTCCACGCGCGTCATGCCGTGGGAAATATCCATGTTGTAGGCGACAACGTTATCTTCCAATGGTGCAGTAAACGATGGCCAACCTGTCCCTGAATCAAACTTTTCCTGTGCGTTGAAAAGAGATGTATGGCAACAGACGCAGCATAAATGCCGGGCTCAAAAAGCGCACACATTTCAGAGCTGAAAGGACGCTCGGTACCGTGCTTGCGCGTCACGTAAAATTCTTCGCTGCTCAGCTCGGCCTGCCATTGCGCCTCAGATTTTTCAACCCGACGCGGAGTTCAGGGTTACCTTTTTTGGCTGTATTCAGAACAGTTTCCCAGTTAAGCATGGTGTTCACCTTATAGTTATTAACATCGACCAGTGACCAATTTGTCTCCAGCGGGGTAATTGACCGACCAACCTTGGTTTCCCTTTCACTGTCTTTTCATGATTAAGCTAACTATCGGGAACTCATACAGTTTCTGTACTAAGGTTGAGGCATGAGATTGCAAAACTTCTGCCAAAACAGACATTCTGATTTTTCACCGGGACGTGTTCTCCGCGCACTGCGAGGTGGCGTGCTGTTGTTGTGCCTGACTATTGTGGTGGGTTGTTCACGTTCCGGATCAGGATCTGATACGCCATCGGATATGTCTGAGATCAATGCCGATCAGGTGTTGTTGGTGGGATCCATCTCCCGCCTGAAAGCCGTCACGGCTTCAGCGCTGAAAGAAGAAACGGACAACTTCATCCCTTTTGACCGTGAACGGGTGCTGCTTTGGCTGAAACCGTTGAAGCAGCAAGCCAAGGATGGGGAGCGTCTGGGGCTTTTGGTAGACTGGGGGCGCGCATACTATTTTGCGGTACCCAAAACCTCCATGCGGCTGACTGAACTGGAAAGGGCGTTTTACGAGGATGAAACGCTGCAATACCGCCCCTTGGGCTTACCTGAGCCGATGCGGTATCTGGTGCGGGTGGATGACAGGGTGGTCTACATCGGCCATTTGCGTCTGTATGTGAATGAGTTTGATGATGTGGTGGCAGTGGAAGTCGTGGACGATGCCAAGTCTGCAAAACAGACCATTGAAACGCAGTTTGGCGAAGGCTTGAGATTCCGGGTTTCCCTGCTTACTCCTGAAGAATATTTACGCTGACGTCCCACTTCGCAGGGATGTGTCATGAAACTGCGGTAATGCTGTGACAAGATACGTCTTTCACCTGTGGAAAGGACATCCCATGGCTTCACACCTCGCCGTATTTGACCTTGATGAAACGCTTGTCGCGGGTGATTCAATGTCGCGCTGGCACCAATATTTGGCTGATAAAGGATTTGCCGATTCTTCGTTTGTCACCCGTGATATCGAATACATGCATGATTACACCGCCGGTACTCTCAATCTGGATGACTACCTCGCATTCAGTCTCTCACCCTTATCTACCCACTCATACAAAGATGTGAAAACGCTGGCGTCACATTGTGTGAAAAGCCGTATGCTTCAGCATGTTTTCCCCCAGGCCCGTGAGCGCATTGCCGAGTTGAAAAAGGAAAAAGCCACGGTTGTGATTATCTCTGCGTCACTGTCGTTTCTGGTGATTCCGCTGGCAAAACAGCTGGGGGCCGATTTTGCTATGGGTATCGATTTGGTGGTCGAGAACGATCATTTCCAGCCTGTAACGGATGGGATCCCAACGTTCAGGGAAGGCAAAGTGCAGCGGCTGGCACAGTGGATAGCCGCACAACCCCATGATTTTGACCACGTCAGTTTTTACACAGACTCTATCAATGATCTGCCGATGTGCCTGTTTGCCGATGAAGTGCTGGTGGTAAACCCTTGTCCGCAGCTTTTCAAAAAAGCGGGGGAGTACCAGTGGCCTGTACTGCGTTGGGGGCGATAGAAAACAAAAAAGCACCCTGAGCAGGGTGCCTTGAATTCGCGAGAGAAGCGCAATTAGTGCTGAACTGGTGTGCTGATATGCAGTGTTTTGTTCAACGTAGTGGTGTTTGGCTCCAGCTCAAAGTTCCAGTTGCCTACGATTGGCGTGTGGTAACCACCTTCAACAATAAACTCGACCGTTTTGCTGGTCTTGTTCCAAATCTTCACCAAACCGGAAATATTGCTGGTGCGAATAATGCTGTGTGCGATTGGGTCTGAACAGCCTGGTAAGAACTCACCGTCATTCAGTGTGATTTTGTAAAGCGTACGGTTTGAGTCGATCAGGAAATCTTCAGTTTTCACGCTATTCACGTTCAGGCTGGCGATTTTGTTTGCCTCTGGATCTGGCGTGTCTGGCGGTGTTACGTCAATTTCTACAGGGATACGGATAGTCATATCGTGATCAGTAGAAAGCACGCTTTTATCAAGTGTGAAGTCAATGAAGTTCACTGCGCGGTGGTCGAGTTCACCGGAAATGCGATAGCTAATGGTGTTTGCACTTGCGCGGTAAGGGCGGACAACATTGTGCGTAGAAAGGGTAGTCGCGTCGCGCAGTGTGTTTACGTTCGTGGTGTTTAACGTAGCGCCTTGCAGCTCAACATGCAGTTGGAAGCCGTAAAGAATGTGCTGGTAAGGCAGAATATCATAGTTCACTTTGATGCTTGGTACGCTGATGCCGTAACGCTCGGCGTCTTGCACAGAAAGCGTATATTCGTGAGCCATCGCTGGCTGAGCCACACCGAGAGACAACGCAGAAGCAATAAATACGGCCGTAAGCGACTTATTGATTTTCATGATCACACCTTTGTTTGGGATTGATTATTTTAATTGGAGAATCCGATCGGGAAATTGCGGTAAAACCCTTGATTTGGCAAGGTTTTATAGTGGTGTGATCTTAGATATGAGACGTTGCTGCAAGATGTTGTCAGGCAGTGGCTGCGCTACCCAAATTGCCATTGAAGCAATCTCATACACTTTGGTGTGGTGGGTGTTACCCGAAGCGGTGTTTGTAAAATCCATGGCTAGCTTTTTGTTTGTGTCAGCTGCATTGCATCCAGGGCTTCGACCCGGCGATGTTGATCCTCGCCGAAGTAACTTTTCCGCAGCGTCTGAAGGGCGTCTTCGCGCTCGTGCTCGGTGAGATGGTCTTGCCCTAATAATGTTTCCCGCTCTATCAGGTAGCTGGAATAGCCTTGCTGGAAGGCGGCTTCTTCCTGCTCATAAGCTTGTAAGCGCAGGGCTGCTTCTTCCCCGATCAAAGCAACAACCTGCGAATGACTTGCCGGTTCTTCTCTGTTTTTGAGCGTATTCAGGTGATTGATGAGCGCGGCATTGCGGTAACTCTCTTTCGTGTTTGGCGGTAACCTGTCGAGCTCTGCCTGCCAGAGTGCCTGTTTGCTTTCCGGATCCAGTCCCGAATCGTCAAGTTCCAGCTTCCGGATAGCCATTTCCCTTGTCAGGTTTTCCTCGTAAAACAGGCGTTGCTGTTCATCTTCCGTGAAATGGGCAGCTTGAAGCGCTTTCATTTGCCTGTGCAGGGTGGTGAGAAGATCGACATTGATCTCTTCGTAGGAAGGTGTTGGCAATTCACCGAGTGCCTGGCGGTAATTTTGGTATTTCTCAAACAGCGCCTGTTGCTGTTCGCCGAAACTGAGCGTGTTGGCAAAGCGGGCATACTGCACTTGAATATCATCCAATGAACGTTCACCCAAGGTGGAAAGAAAATACTCAAACGTATCGCGGTCTGAAGCGATATCGACCTGTGTTCCCTGCTGGGATTGGACGTTTGGCGTAGAAGGGGACGGCTTGCCTTCCAACAGATAAACCGTAGCGGCGAACAACACACCAGCAGCCAAAACTGTCGCAACTTTTAGGTGGGAAAGATGGATTAGCATGTGTTCGCTCCTTGCTTTAAAGTCCCTGACGCTTTAGACGGTTGGCGTGCTGGCGGTAAAGTGTCACCGGATCAGTCTCAAACAGATCATGCAGGCCGAACACTTGGTTCACCTCATCCAGATGGTTCATGCGGTAGTCACTGCGGATCACTTTACCTAAATGAGTCGAGCAGCGGCCAACCAGTCCATCGTTCGGCTCAGAAAAGAACAGGCCGGTGGCAAACAGCACTGGATCACTGATGTCCGCCACGTTGGTCACTGTCTGGGAGCCCGACCATGAATAGTAATAGACCCCATTGGCTGCGCGGTAATCGCCTTCTCCACAGCGGGTGGCAGGAACACCTTCCGGATATTTTTGGTTAAATTTGCGCAAACCCTCTGTAGTTAGGGATGTCAGAGACGCTAAAGGATCCTGCGCAAGCTGGCTGCCGCCTGAAAGGACACTGATCAAGCCGGAAAGTGCGTTGGCAGCGCTCACGGCCAGTGCCTCACTGGCAGAGCCCGGTGGAAGGTACTTCTTACCGTGTCGGCAAACTCAGAGCCTTTGTTTACGCCGCCCACACTGGTGACAGATGCAATGTACTGCGGTGCAACTGAAGCAACATAGCGCGCTGTCGGGCTACCATGGCTGTGACCAATCAGGTTCACTTTTTGTGCGCCGGTAACGGCCAACACCCACCGTACCTGCTGTAAAAGCTGTTCTCCGCGCAGTTCAGAGCTGTTGGTTGCCGACACTTGCGCAACAAAGACTTTTGCGCCGCTTCGTGTCAGCGCTTGGGGGATGCCATAGAAGTAATCAAGGCCAGCAATGCTGTCGAAACCAAATAGGCCGTGGACGAGCACGATAGGGTATTTGGTTTCTGTGTAGCCAGTGGTGGTAATGCCGGATGTGGTCGAGCTAGCCAGTGCCGAAAAGGG
Source organism: Enterovibrio sp. JCM 19048 (assembly GCA_001310415.1). GTDB lineage: Bacteria > Pseudomonadota > Gammaproteobacteria > Enterobacterales > Vibrionaceae > Enterovibrio > Enterovibrio paralichthyis. The sequence continues at coordinate 61,842 of BAXE01000024.1, forward strand.
TGCTGTTATCGTCACTAGAAGCGCAAAAATGATTCCTTTCATCTCGATATCCTTCTGGTCAGTCCTCTGATGTCGATTTGATTCTAGACAGCGAGATCCTAAAAGAAGAGTGTCAAAAATGAGATTGTAATATTTGCGTTTCCGAAAGGTTAAATAATGTGTGGGCGATCAAAAAAGAGCGCAACGCGCTCCTTTTTTGGCGGGGTGGTGGCTTACGCCACGCCAATACCCCATTTTATTTCGTTGTTGGAATCATCCACCACTTCATCCAGGTAGTTTTCTACCTGCTGCTCAACATGCTTGTCTGGCTCTTCGAAGAACGCAATGTGATAAATCGCGTCGCCTTCGTTAACCAGCGGAAGGGTTTGCTGACCAATGATGATACCGCCTTGTGGCGCGTAGATTTGGATCTCTTCGCTGCCGACTGGACTGCTGATCGATGCCAGAGACTGGCCTTTGCTGACACGTTGGCCCAAAGACACGTGTGAACGCAGGATACCGTCCGCTTCAGCACGAACCCAACGGGTCGCGCGGGCGATAACAGGCTCTACGGCGGTCTTACGGCTGCTGCTCTTGCGGATCATGCCAAGGAACTGCATAACGCGCTTCACGCCTTTCACACCCGCGGTGATTGCGTACGGTTCAAAACGCAATGCTTCGCCCGCTTCATAGGTGATGACAGGAATACCGATCTTCTCAGCCTCTGAACGAAGCGAGCCTTCACGCAGTGCAGCATCAATAACCACAGGTGTACCAAAGGCAATGGCCATGTCATTGGTCTGTTCGTTATCAAGGTTTGCACGGATTTGCGGGAGGTTGGTGCGGTAGATGGCAGCGGTGTGCAGGTCAACAATGTGGGTACAACGGCGAACGATCTGTTCAAAGATCTGGTAAGCCATGCGGCCGGCAATTGACCCACGCTCAGAACCTGGGAAACAGCGGTTCAAGTCGCGGCGGTCAGGAAGGTAACGTGATTTGTGAATGAAGCCGAACACGTTAACCACAGGGATCGCGATAATGGTGCCTTTCAGTGTGGCCGGGTTAATGCTTTCCAGCACCTGACGCACAACTTCAACGCCATTCAGCTCGTCGCCATGGATAGCCGCGTTAATCATCATAACAGGGCCGGGCTTCTTACCGTGAAGCACTTCCGCTGTCACTGACAGCGGAGAGTGGGTGTACAGTTTCGCAACCTCAAATTCAACGCTTGCACGTTGACCTGGCGGGATGGTCACCCCGCCAATTTCGAATGCTTTATTTTTGTTGTTATTGGCTTTTGACACGTGTCCTTGTCCTCGGAGAAGAGACTATTTTCTCTATATGGTCAATGATCATCCTGCCACGTCTTTACCGGTAGCAGTTTCGATCCCTTCTAGACCTGGTGAGGAGTTCACTTCCATCACCAGAGGCCCGCGCTCTGAGCGCAGCAAATCAACGCCTGCAACGTGAAGGCCCATCGCCTTGGCTGCTGCAATCGCTGTTTTACGTTCTGCTGGTGTAATACGAACCAGTGATGCACTGCCACCACGGTGTAGGTTCGAACGGAACTCACCTGGTAGCGCTTGGCGTTTCATCGCCGCGATCACTTTGTCGCCGATAACGAAACAACGAATATCCGCACCGCCAGCTTCTTTAATGTATTCCTGCACCATGATGTTGGCTTTCAAGCCCATGAATGCTTCGATAACACTTTCTGCCGCTTTGCGGGTTTCTGCCAGAACCACACCGATACCTTGGGTACCTTCCAGCAGTTTGATAACAACCGGTGTACCACCAACCATGCCCAGCAGGTCTTTAATATCACCCGGTTTGCTCGCAAAACCTGTGATTGGCATACCAATATTCTTACGGGACAGTAACTGGAGTGAACGCAGTTTGTCTCGTGAGCGTGAGATCGCAACGGAATCGTTTACAGTGTAAACACCCATCATTTCGAACTGACGCAGCACGGCACAGCCGTAGAATGTCACTGATGCACCAATACGTGGGATCACGGCATCAAAACCCACCAGATCTTCACCCATCAGGTGAATAGACGGTTGGGTCGAGTTGATGTTCATGTAGCAACGCAGCGCATCAATGATTTTGTATTCGTGACCACGTTGCTCACAAGCTTCAATCAGGCGACGGGTGGAGTATAGGTTTGCGTTGCGAGAGAGAATTCCAATTTTCATATAAATAACCTTGTTACGCCTGAACGAGGAAAGATTGTACCGGATCGACCATCAAGCGATTTTCCATCGCAGTGCGGCCCAGCAGCATTCTAAATACCATGTTGTCTCGAGCGGTCAGCGTCATTTCAATAGGGTATGACAACTCACCGATGACAAACGTGGTCTCAATTACATATCGCAGCGTTTCGTGACCGCCAGAATCGCGCACTGTACGCATGTCGACAACTTTTGCGTGACACTCTTTCTCAGTCACACTGTCATCCTGGATTGGGTGAATCATAAACTTCACCCATTTCTCGCCGTCTTTTTCGTATTCTTTAATGCCGAAAGTGTGTAGGCAAGAGGTTCTTGCGCCGGTATCGACTTTTGCTTTAATTGCTGAGATACCCAGATCTGGTAAGGCAACCCATTCCCGCCAGCCAACAAGCAATCTGTCATTTGTAGATGCTTGGATAGTCCCCTCGACTGCTGGTCGAGCTGTGTTTTTGTCAGTCATTGCTGTCAATGCCCCAGGTAGTGAATTTCGTACGGATGGAGTGAGCGCACCAATCGTTGACACTAACTCAAGTAAAACGATAGCTGTTTTGTGAGAATCTTCTGCTCACAATTATAAGAACTGATTGAATAATCAACACTATCGTTTCCGCCAACCCTCTATTTTTAAAGGCTGGTAGAGCCAACACACGGCTATTCGCATACGTTGACTTACAAACTCCGGCGGCGCACTTCATCATCCACTTACTCAGCACCGCACCAAAGAGCGCGCAAGTTACAGCTTTGAGAAGTAAGCGACAAATCAATTTATGAATTGTCACGATGAAAATTACTTATCGACATGAGGTGGCAAACTCACGGAATTTCATGTGTTTGCTTAAAATATATGCAGGGGATGAATAGTTAACGAATGCGACTGGGAAATTGTTTCTTCCCGGCGCTGTAAAATAAGCCGACACGCCGGTATTCCTTGATGATAGCTTCGCGATGATAACACCTTTGGCGTGTCGGTGGGTTTTGACAACGGTTTTTGTCTGCCCGGACTAGACGGCGATAGAATGAAGCGAATGCCAGCTGTTCTCGCGCCGCCATTCACAGAGGACATCAACCATTCCTTCTTCGTTATCGTGAAGGCCTGTGCGTCGTTCTACAAATCCATGTTTCTGCCAGAATTTTCGGGAAATTGCGTTCACTTCAAAGGTGTATAACGTCAAGCTGTCGCCCGCCGTATCCTTCACAATTTCCACTAGGGAAGAACTATCCCTTGATGTTGGTACCCAGGGTGAACATAGAGCTGGCTGATCTGTGTGTCGTCAGCGGCGATCATTCCCAACACCGTTTCAGAGCGACGTTCTACGGAAGGTAAATGCGGTGGGTGGCGGCAAGTATACGGTTTAGGAAGTACCGGTGTGCTTCAATATCATGCATCTCAGGCATGCCGAGGGCGAGCTCTTTGCTGGCTCGCCACATGGCAATTGTCTGTTCTGTGTAGCGTGGATGGTAATCGATTATTTCTATTCTATTGTTCATAAGCACGGCGTAATCAACGTTTTCCTTAACGTGGGATCAGAGAGCCGGACTGAACTGTTGCAATACACGTGTATAGAAGATGCTGTTAGGGTCTTCTACATAATCGGCAAACGGCGCACAAGCTTCGAAGCCAAAACGCTCATAAAGACGATGCGCTGGCTGAAATTCTGGTTCAGTTCCTGTCTCTAAACTTAGACGCGCATATTGTCGTCTGCGTGATTCTTGTAAAATATGTGCGAGCAAGTTCGCAGCTACGCCACGTCGAATGAATTTTTCCGCCGTTCGCATTGACTTTATTTCGCCATGGTTATTGCTAAGTTGCTTTAACGCACCGCATCCTGCCAATTCTCCTTCGATCCAGGCGCTCCAAATAGTGACATCCGGTGCACGTAATGCGTTGATATCCAGAGCGTGAACACTTTCAGGCGGGCTAATCTCATGCATATTGCTCAAGTGATTCAACAAGAACTGTTGGATTTCTTTTCCGCTAAGGTCATCGATACGTATTTCCATGATCTCTCCCTCGAAACAAAGGCAACCTAGTGCCTGAACGCCATATCCGGATTGAATGGGCAATTCATCATTAAGCACACAGTTTCGGTGCTCTTCAAGATGTCGCGATTTTGTTAAAAGGAATGCTGTGCGCTTTGCTTTTGGATGAATTGACTGGAAGTGCTGATTTGGTCAGTAGGGGAGCGAGGTCAGTAAACTCGCGTGCAGTATTATCAATTAGGCTGGGGGAATGTGACAATTCAGGTTTGTGACTTCAAATATTAGATTTGCTTCATAGTTTCGATAACAAAAAGCCCCTTAGAGGGGCTTTAAAGCGGGTGAATAGTGGGCGGTGCGTTTTGCTTTGCGTTTCACCTTCATCATCAAAAGAAGGCTTAGCAGCACAAGGCCAATCCCAATCCACTGGTATAAACCCAGGCTTTCGTTGACCAGCCATATCCAGTGCGACGGCAGCGACAGGTTGAGCATGCTGATCATCGCCATGCTGTCAGGCCCGATACGTTTGATTGAACGTGAGAATGCCCAGTAAGCGAATGCAGTGTTCAGCAAGCATATCCACACCAGACCGGGGATTTCATTTGCCGTGATGGCTTTGGGTGCACCTTCCATCCAGTAGCGATCGGTAACAGCATCAAGCCGCCCAGGGTCAGTTGCCAGGCTGTCAGACGGAATATGTCTGTCACTGGCCAGTTTTTCAGCCACAGGGATGCGCGTGCAACTAACGCGGTTGCCAGTAGTGCAGCCCCGGCGCCGACAGGGTCGATATCCGCGCTCGGATTAAGCAGCATCACAATACCGACAAGCCCAGTATCGCCAGAAGCAACAGTTTCGGGTCTGGTCTTTTCCCTTCTACCAACCATTGAACAAACATCAGTTGCAGGGGCAGGGTTGCGCCCAGCGTACCCGCTACTGAGCCTGGAAGCCGGTAGGCAGCAATAAACAGAAGCGGGAAAAGAGGGCAATGTTCAGGGTGCTCAACAACGTCATTTTTCCCCAAGGCAGCGGAGGGCGACCCGGTTTGAGCATCAACAGTAACAGACCCGCTGGCAGTGCGCGGAATACAGCAACCCAGAATGGCGTCATGTCATGCAGGAACAGGCTGACGGCAGAGTATGTGCTCCCCCACAAGATAGGTACCAGCGCTGCAATAAAATAGTTAGCCATAGCGAGCCTTTGTCTTTCATGAAAGTATCTTTTCTAAAAGATAAAATATTCGCATTCTATCTTTTGATCAAGTATCTTTCTGAAAAGATATTTTCTGATGAGTTAGCAGACCGGATGAAAGCAGACCATGTCGATAGCATTCTGGCGCAGTGGAAAGAGCGGCGCCCGGATTTAGATTGTTCACCAATGGGCGTTATTGGCCGGTTGGGAAGAGCGACCCAGTTGATCACGCCCAAGCTTGAAAAAGCCTTTAAGGCGCACGACCTCAGCAATATAGAGTTTGATATTCTTGCCTCACTACGCCGCGCAGGCGTTGCCGTAACCCCAACGGATTTGTACCAGACCCTGATGCTCTCATCCGGTGCGATGAGTACTCGCCTTGATGGCTTGGTGAAGCGGGGACTGGTAGAGCGTCACGCCAGCGAAACCGACCGCCGCAGTTGTCTGGTCACGTTGACGGAAAAAGGTATCGCCGTGATTGACGAAGCCGTAGAAGCCCACGTTGAGAATGAACGCCAAATCCTCAAAGCCTTAAATGAAGATGAACAGGCACAGCTCGCTGCTTTACTTAGGAAATGGTTGGCAGCTAACGAGTAGCTGCAGAGCAGAAGGCTGGTTTGGGGCAATGGCACGAACTTGTACATGGCTCTCTCAAGAAAACTCAAAAATGAGACTAATTCTCATCCTTCATCTATAACTAAATGAATACCCAAACAGCACGGACAATGTCATTACAGTTAGTGGAGGATTGAATCATGATTCGAGTGATTTATGCGAGTTCTGCAACCGCTGAATTTGGAGAGTCAGAGTTGATGAAAATCTTGGGCAAAGCACGCGCCAACAATGAACCTTCTGGGATCACGGGGTTGCTGCTGTATTCAAAGGGAAACTTTTTCCAAGTATTGGAAGGAGAGGAAAGCGATATCGACCAGATTTGGCCAAAAATCAATGCCGATGAAAGGCATACTGGCGTCATCGTGCTGGATAAGTCCGAGATTGATGAGCGCGCTTTTTCAGGCTGGTCGATGGGGTTCAGGAACCTGGAAACATTTGACAAGTCTGTGTTGCGTGGATACAGCGATATTCTGGACAACCCACTTTCGCCCGAGCAATTCAAATCGAAAGGGAGTGAAATCGTCGGACTCATTGAGCAATTTCGCTCACTTTAAAAGTGTTATTGCTAACAGCAAAAATTTCCCTCACCAAATCAACCACAAATAAGAAACCTTTTGCATGTCTCAGTTACGATGCAAAAGGTTTCTTCTGTTAAACAGTACTATCTAAGTACCAGCTCATTTGGCACAACCATTTCAGATGCTTGATCATTTTGTCGGTTCAATGT
>BAXE01000025.1 GCA_001310415.1 Enterovibrio sp. JCM 19048
TGCGATGACCCAGGTGAAGGGGAACAAGACAATAATCAGCGACCAGAGCATTCACCTTAAACAAAACACCGCGCACCTGGTTGATGCTGGCTCTGAAATTCACCAAAAATCCGGGGCAAAACTTGTCATTGAGGCAGGAAGCCAAATCACCTTAAAAGCCGGCGGTTGCTTCGTCACAGTCGATACTGCTGGCGTTCATATTTCGGGCCCCGTCATTAACCTAAATAAAGGGGGAAGCGCAGGCAATGGCAGTGGCTATGGCGGCATTGCCCCAACTATGCCAGGGCAAATTCCTCCCAAACCAGCCAACCCACTACCAATGTTGTCAACCGCACAGATTGCGACCATGAAATCCGCCGCTCCGTTCTGTGAAGAGTGTGAAAAATGTAAGGATGGGCAATGCGCGATCTAGATATGGACGTCGATGCGAAGCTTCACTGCTATGCCATTTTCAACGGCACTGCGGAGAGTAAACCATTAGCTGATTTTTACCGTCTGGGAGGTAACGACGCATTGCCTCTTTGGCGTGGTACTCCCTACTCGAATTGGCATGAGGTTATGCCTTTATCGCCGACGTTTCTGAACTGCAAGACTTCGTTGATTGGTCAGAAAGAGAAGCCAGTGAAGATTGGGGAATGCTGGTTACAAGTCCACTTCCAATCGCTGATATTTTCAATCACTTTCGAAGTTTGACTCAGGTATGGATGCCGAACGGTAGCCATGCCTTTTTCCGTTTCTACGATCCAAATTTCAGCATTGAAGTAGCAACGATGAGTGACGATGAACAACGCTCATTGATCATGGGTCCTTGTCATCAATGGCTTTCAAAGCAACGTGAAGCCACCAACACCAAACCAACTCAAGTCGGTAGCGACAAATCATTCCCCTGGTGGGAAGTACCTGACACTGTCGTTAGGAAACTGAGTGAAAAAGACAAATCTGTCCTTATCGCCAATAGCGTGAAATGGCTTAGGGAGAATCATGCCGATCTTTACTTCTCACTGCCAGAGCCAGCAGCCAAAGCCAAAGTTGCACGCTTGGTTGCAAAGCACCAAGCTGAATTCGGCTCCCTGAACAGTTACATCAAAAATGTATTGGATAAAGAGGTGTATCGGTGAGCAGTAACACAATGACGATGGCTGACGTCGATAACATGTTCAGCAATATTAAGTCAGAGTTCGAAACCTCGATTGATGAATACCGCAAGCACTCAGAAAACTGGCTGTATGGCTGGGCTCTGGACATGGAGCAAAAGGTTATCATCAACGATAAAGAGCACTCCACTGACACGAATGATTCAAAGATCGAAACGGACATCATCACCTGCCCCCTTGATGGAAAAATCACCCTTGTCCATTGCTTTGAAGCGGAAGCTTTCGTGCCAATCAGTGGTACGCCCTTCAAGATACAACCCGTTAAGAAACACACCAGTTTTTTGTCTTCTGACTACGAGCCGGATGGCCCGGCCGTTTCCGGCACTATTGGCAGCGACGGTACCGCAGAAGTGATATTAGACCCGGCGCATCGCGGCAAACCCATCCGCATCACCTTTTACCCAGAGGTGAACGAAAGCGACATCAAAGCCATGCTCGACTCTTACGACCCTACAATCGGCAAACTGAGTGCCTGGCTTGACAAGGAATGGACAACGCAGCGCAGCGAATGGCAGATATATCTGTCAGATCCCATTGATGTGTGGAAAGAGGTCGGCAAGTTTTTCGACAAGATGCTGGACGAACTTGTTGATGCATGGGACGAAATTGCAAGCTTATTCAAGCTACTCGCCAATCCCACCGAGCTTGCAAATCAACTTTCCAAGTATATGGAAAACCCTGAACTGATTGCCGAAAAATTAGCCTCTGCAAAAGGGGAATCCGAAAGAATGCTAACGCTGGTTAAAGATGAAGCACGATGCTTTCTATGCCTGAATGCCGTCATTTCATGGTTCAAAACACTCAGTCCACTGCAGATCCTTTCTTTGGTTACCGTCTCTCTCGCAGCGATTTTGGTAGAGGTGGTGCTGAGTATTGTCATCCCCGGCGGCGCGTTTTAAGAAATATCAATCGACTCAGAGATGTTGCAGGTACTGCAGCCATGGTAGGTGCGTAAATGAATAAGAAAGCGCGTGCTGTAGAGGCCGTTAAGAAAATCAAAGAAGTGGTTGATATCACCAAAGTAGACGCAACAGACAACATCGACACACTCAAAAAAGTTACCCAGCATGGCGATGGAAAGTTCAACGCACGGGCAAAAGCCACCCAGAGTGTAGAAGGTGAAAATCTAGAAGGTGCAACCTCGGAAAAACGCTCAGCGACTCAATCGACTCACATTACCTCGGAAAAAAGTCGGGACATCGATAACAGCAGCAGTACCACAGAAAAAGGCGACGCGACACAAGGTACCGGCAAAGATGCTCAGGAGGGCTGCCCTGTCTCTATGGTGACGGGTGAAGAAACGCTCCAACTTAGTGATGTCACCCTTCCGGTGTGCTGCCCTTTACCTTTACCCGCACCTACAAAACCTCTAGCTGTGAACTCAATCTGGGCTTGGGTTATGGTTGGAGTCACCCACTCAGCCAGTCACTGATCTTCGAAGCTGGAAAGCTGTTTTGGAAAGATGCTGAAGGCAAACGTACCCAACTTCCAGAGCCCTCAGCAACACGCCCTGAAATTTATAACGACCTCGCGGGAGCTGCAGTTTTTCTGGGTGAAAAAGAAAACGAATATGTTCTTGCCCAAGCAGGACAACCCTTTCATCACTTCACCCGCAAAGGGAATACTGCCCAGCTAACCGGTCTATCAGACAAATACAATAACCGCCTGACAGTGGAATACGATGCTATCAGCGCCCTCAAGCTGTCATCAACGAGCATGGCATCGCGCTCTGGTTTGTTTATCAAGACGGCCTCGTTTCAGCAATTGAGTTCCGCACGCTGAAAACAGACGGCTCAAAGAAAGAATGGATCACAGAGCGCACCAGCTACACCTATCACTACAACGATAACCAACAACTGGTTGATGCCCTCAATTCCGCAGACGAAGGTGAGCATTACCAATACGACCAAGCCAACGTCATCTCACTACGCAAAATGGCAGGGGGTGTTGAATTCGGCTGGCAGTGGGAAGGCGAAGGGAAAGAGGTTCGCTGTGTTCATCACTGGAGCAACACCGGGTACGACACCAAATTCGAATGGGATAACGCCTCCAAAGCCGTCGAAATTACCTATTCAGACGGCAGTACTGCCGCCTACCAGCATGATGAAAACGCCAAACTCATAGAGCAGACAGACCCAGACGGTGCCGTCACTAAAAATGAGTTCAATGAAAATGGCGACTTGACCCTCACTATCGACCCGCTTGGCAATGAAACCCGTCATGTCTACAACGATTTCCAACAACGGGTGCTGACCGTATTGCCCGATGGTGAAGTGATTGAATACCAATACTGGCGGGGCAACCTTCGTCGGGTCATTCAGGGCAGGCGAAACTGGCGCTATAAATACAACGCGCAGGGAGACATCACAGAAAAACGGGATCCGCTAGGCCAGGACACGTTTTACCGATACAACGGGCAGGGTCTGCTAACTGAAATCGCCTATCCGGACGGCAGCAAACATCAACTTGCCTGGAACCGTTTGGGCATGCTGATAGGCGAGACCTATCCTGATGGTTATCAAGCCTCCTATCGCTACGATATTTTTGGCCGAATTATTTTAGAGAAATCGGCCATAGGCTCAGTCACCCAATATGAGTGGGACGACGCTGACAGGCTGAGTAAAGTGACCCTGCCTTCCGGTCAAACCAAGCACTTCGAATACAATGGCTATGGCAAGGCAACCCGCGTTATTGATGAAAACGGGCTGGAAACCCAGTACGAGTATCACCCAAATACCGACCTTGTCAGTCAGGTCATTCAACCTGACGGTTCTACACTTCGTTACCAATACGACAATGCGAAGAACTTCGTTACTGCCATCATCAACGAGCGGGACGAGACCTATCAGATAGATTACTTTGCCAACGGTTTAGTGCGCAGTGAAACCACCTTTGATGGTCGTCGCTTTGGTTATGAATACGACCTCAACGGCAAACTTCTGAAGAAAACCGAAATAGGGACTCAAGGCACAAAACTCGAGACCGTTTTCGAACGCGATACCATGGGCAGGCTAACCAAGAAAACCCTGCCCGACGGCCAAGAGGTCACTTACAGCTATGACCAGTTCGGGCAGTTAATCAGCGTCGATGACGGAGAGATACCACTTGCCTGGCACTATGACTTACTCGGCAGACTGACCGAAGAACACCAAAACTGGGCATCGAACTTCTTCGAGTATGACTGCGTTGGCAATCTCTCTCACTGGCAATTGCCTGATGCCAACACACTCAGCTTCGAGCGCACTGTTGGTGGTGTTCTCAACCGCATCATGCTCAATGATGAGCAACTGACCCGCCACCATTACCAAAATGGTTTGGAAACCGCCCGTAATCAAGGATATTCTCAGCCGCTTCCAGCATGACGAACAAGGACGACTCACTGCCCATACTCAGCATCAAAATGGGCGTCAAACGCAATCCCGCCAGTATCTCTACGGTACCGATGGCAACCTGAGCCAGATGACAGATAGCCGGTTCGGCAGTGTCTATTACGACTACGACCCACTATCACGCCTGAAGAAAACCCGTGGCGTTGTTGATGAGTCATTTGCCCACGACCCAGCCGGTAACCTGCTCGAGCAAGCGATGGGCGTGGAGGCGGGTAGAAAACCGTTCAGCGTCGAAGGCAATCAGCTTCGGTTTCATGGCGACACTCACTATGAATACGACGAATTTGGTCGACTGACTGCTGAAAAACGCGGCAAAGAACAAAGCCTTGTTACGCACTATGACTACGACTGCCAACACCGCTTAACTAAAGCCAAATTGCCAGATGGTTCGTTCGCCACCTACAAATACGATGCCTTTGGTCGACGCGTTGAAAAGCGCGTAACGGATAAGCTCGGCAACGTCAGAACCACCGAGTTTGTCTGGCAGGGCGACACCCTGATCGCCGAAACCAGCAACGACCATTACCAGACATACATCTATGAACCCGGCACCTTCAAGCCTTTGGTAATGCTGTCGGGCGAAGGAACAGATTGCGAGGTTTATCACTACCACCTAGACCAAATCGGCACGCCAACAGATATCACCGATTTACACGGTAAATCCGTTTGGTCAGTACAGTACCGCGCCTACGGCAATGTGCTAAGAAAGTATGTTGAAGAAATCACCAGCCCACTACGTTTTCAGGGGCAGTATTTCGACGAAGAAACCGGACTTCATTACAACCGACACCGTTACTACAGCCCAAATACCGGGCGATTCGTTACAGCAGACCCCATCGGTTTGGCAGGTGGATTAAACAACTACCAGTATGTGCCTAATCCTACGGGGTGGGTGGATCCGCTGGGGTTGGCGAATATAGCTGTTAATGGCGCTTGTTGTGGCAAGACTAGAAGGCGGGAGCTAAATGAGAAGTTCAATCGCACTGGCGATTTAAACAACGACATTAATATAAGAGAGCGAAAACATAAAGCATTTGAATTTTACAAATCTCAAGGTTTTTCAGAACCAGACATTCCTTCTCATTTATCAGGTATTGATTTCAATCAACCAGTAGAAGTAATAACCCTAAATAACGGCAAAAAGCTCTATCAGTATCAATCTCCAGGCGCACCACAAGGAAACTACTATGCTGTCAACCCAAGCACCCAGCCAACAGAACTTGGTATTAGTCCTATGGGCTTCAATCGTGCTTTTGGAGAAGCACAACCCAAGGTTCAAACTCAATATATAACCACCAATAAGGTACAAGTGCTAAAAAGCAAAGCAAAAGCTATTGATGACTTTTGGTCAGTGAAAGGCCAAACTTACTCAACACAGGGTGGCGGTGTGCAGCTATTTTCTGCGCAAAAAGATAAGTTTAAGGCAGTAAACAATGAGTAATGTAAATAGTGATTATTTAAACAAATTATTGAATGCCAAACAGATAGTTCTTGATCGAATGAAAGCCAATCCGAGCTACGTTGTGTATCAATCTGTTGAAGCCCAGTTGGATTATATTATTTCGGTAATTCAAGGCTCTTGTTCAGATAGGAGACGCCTTAAAGACGTTAACCTCGGAATTTATGCGGTAAGAGAGTTTGAAGGTACAGATGACGAGCTTTCAAAAGCGCTTAAGGAAGTCCACTTCATTGTCTATACCATCACCGGTGGCGCTATTTAATCGCTAAGTATTTCGCACCGTTTACATCTCATGAATGTGATTTCGTATCCAACTCAAAGCTACTGTTTTCCGACCAGAGCTCTATGATGGAGTTCTACAAGTAGCAATTCACCCCCATCAAGAGGCAAACGGACATGCTCACCGCAGATCAAATAAGCGAATTTATTCAAACCAATAACCTCAGCGGCAGCGTGGTTTGCCTTCATTCCGCATACAAGTCGTTTGGGGGTGTTGATGGCGGGCCGGAAACGATTATTGACGGTTTTCTGAGGAACGGCTGCACTATGGTGTGCCCCGCATTTTTCTATGAATCCAGAACCTATCCACCAACAGAAAACTATCAGAACAACGGGGTAGATTACGCAAAAGTGCCTGAGATGCGCAGCGTCAATTACCAAGAGAGCATTGAGCAGATTGAAGCCTGCATGGGAGCCATTCCCAAAGCCTTGCTGAAGCATCAACGCGCGGTTCGAAGTAAACACGCTGGCGGCTCGTTTGTCGTCGCGGGTGACAGAGCCATTGATCTGCTGGAAAGCCAGTCGCACCTTAACGTGTACTCCATTTACAAGAACATCTATCAGTCAGGTAAAGATGCTTACATTGTGCTGGCGGGTGTTGATTTGACGGCTTGTACCCCTGTGCATTTTGCTGAGGAACTCGCAGGCAGAAAACTATTCAGGCGATGGTCTGTGTTTCATGGTCAAATCGTGGAGATTGAGGAAGGCTCGTGCTCAGAGGGGTTCGGGAATCTGAACGAACAGGTGTCGCACTTAGAAACGGTTGCCAAACTGGGTGACAGCAAGGTGAAAATTTATAAGTTCCGACCCTTTATCGATGCGCTGGCGGCCGCTATCAAAACCCAGCCTGACATCACCCATTGTGCAGATCCTTCGTGTATACGGTGCCAGGATATGGTCGCAGGTGGCCGCAGTGATTTGCGGGTTGCCAGTCGATAAACCCCAGACAGCCTGCCTTATATGCCAAAGCCCATTGTGTTCAATGGGCTTTGTCAGTGTTGATACTTAACGGCACCAATTAACGAATTGCTTTAACCAAGTTGTCACAGAAGGCATGGGTCGACAGGTTACGCTGTTTCACCTGCTCATCCACCCAGCCAGTTTTCAACGTATTCACCCAATCTTCCAGCATGTCTCTGAAGCCTTTACTGGCGAGGGTATCTGTCCAGTCAGCAAGTTCGACAACTTCCGTCTTACCGTGCTCAAATTTCTCGCCCCGCAGAAAACCATTGAACTGATACGCCTCATTTTCAAAGCTCATGGAAACGGATTCACACGTTTTACCAAACAAGCGGTTCATTTGTCCGTTGTAAAACCGGCCGTCTTCTTCCCAGCTCAGATTAATCATCGAGATCTTACCGCCCTGGCGTTGCACTGAAATCTGAACATCCTGCTGATCTAACTTTCCTTGAACGTTCAATGAATCAATCACGTGGATCATGTCGTCAAACACATAATCCTGCGGATCTCCGGGAAGATTGAGACGGTGCTTGTGCCAGGAAAGTGTGAGCAGATCATCACGCTTAATAAGGTCTCGCCAAAGGGGGATATACCGGCGGTTGAAACCCACAAACAGGGGTACAGAGTGTTGCTCCGACAAGTCATGAAGTTTTTGGTAGTCGGCAAAATTCAAGGTGGCGGGTTTATCGACAAACACCGGTATTCCACGCTCTAGGAAATACGTGGCAATGGTAGCGTGTGTTTCGCTGCTGGTATGGATCATCACGCCATCAACGTTCATGTCTACCAGTTCACGATAGTCACAACAGGTTTGCGCTATACGGTATTCTCCTGCGACCTTGGCGAGTTTTTCCGGGTTGCGGGTGCAAAGCACCAGTTTAAGTCCTGCCATCCGTGACAACAAAGGCAGGTAAGCTTTAGTAGCAATATCGCCAAGCCCAATTACCGCGATTTTCATATTCGAATTCCCTCAAAGACTAGAAACTGTAGTCACGCTCAACCTTGGCGATACGGGTCGTAAAAGCGGCATACCATTTTTTATGACCAAGACGTTGAGCTTCCACATGTTCAACATTGTCTTTCCAAAGCTTAATCGCGTCGAGATCCGTCCAATACGAAACCGTAATACCCAGACCATCCCTGGCAGACTCTACACCAAGAAAGCCAGGTTGTTGTTTTGCCAGTTCGACCATACGTTCAGCCATTTCGCCATAGCCTTCTTCGATATCGGTTCGGATATTAGTGAAAATGACCGCGTAATAGGGAGGATTAGGGGTTTGAGCTATCTCAGACATGGGGCGCTCCTTAGCCATATTGCAGTGGCGCAATAACGCCCAGCATACCACTAATCGCGGTATTCACATCTTTCACCAAACGTCTTTGCTATGGGGATAAACTGTTTTTTCGTCACAAAGTAGCATTGCGGCCAACCTTTTGAGCGCATAGTTTTATATCAGTGCAGTCAAGAGGTTAAGCAATCATGGACAGTAAGGCTATCACCCGGGCGACGCGCAGCGTGCTCGCCGTCATCGCATTATGTTTCGTTTCCTTTTTCTCCGCCGCAGCCGACCTGCCAGTGGTGAAAGTGGGTGTCCTCAAATTTGGCACCATCAATTGGGAAATGGACGTCATCAAACGCTACAAGCTGGATGAAAAAACGGCTTTGATCTGGAAGTGATTCCATTGGCCGCCAAAAACGCCTCATCCGTTGCGCTCCAGGGCGGGGCGGTGGATGTCATTTTCTCTGACTGGGTGTGGGTAAGCCGTCAGCGCGCAGCCGGAAAAACCTATACCCTCTCCCCCACCTCAGCGACCGCGGGCGGTTTGTTTGCCGCCGCCAACCTGGAGATGTCTTCACCTTGTGATATTGATGGGAAAGAACTCGGCATTGCAGGTGGCTCGGTCGATAAAACCTGGTTGATGTACCAAGCCTATTGCAAGGCCACAGAAAACAAGGACGTCAGCGCGATCACCGAGCAGCAGTTTGTCGCACCGCCTCTATTAAACAAATTGATGATGCAGCAAAAGCTGCCTGTCGGCATTAACTTCTGGCACTACGGTGCGCGACTCAAAGCAGCCGGGTTTAAACCGGTGATCAGTCTCGATGAGATCGTCACTGGCCTTGGGATCGACGCGCAAGTTCCTATGCTAGGCTGGGTTTTTGATGAAAAGTGGGCGCAAGCAAATCCTGAGTTGGTCACTGCATTTTTGAATACGTCTGACCAAGCACGGGAAATATTACAAACCTCGGATGAAGAGTGGGACATTATCCGTCCACTGACCAAAGCCGAAAATGATGCTGTGTTTGAAGCATTGAAAAGCGCCTACCGCAGCGGCTTTTCAGGTACATTTGGCGCAGAGCAGCTCAAGGCAGCCAACCAGATATTCGATATTCTCGCCAAAGAGGGCGGTCCAAAACTGGTGGGGGAATCTTCCACGCTGAGTGATGGCACCTTCTGGATGCCGCAATAAAAGGATCAGCCAGCGCGTGAGTCTGCCAAATTACAAACGCCTGATTTTACCCGTTGCACTTCTGGTGCTCTGGCAATGGTCAGCGGCGCTGATCGCCAGCAGCGATTATCCCACCCCGGTGCAGGTATATCAGGCATTTGTTTTTGAACTAACTCAAGAGCAGATGGTTTATCACCTGGCTGTAACGCTCTGGCGCGTCTTCCTTAGCTTTGTTATCTCCATGGTACTTGGGGTAATTTTCGGCATCATGATGGGACGTTTCCCAAAGCTCAATGAATTGTCTGATCCGCTCCTGATCCTAGCGCTGAACATCCCCGCGTTGGTCACTATCTTGCTTTGTTATCTCAGTATCGGCTGATAGAAGCCGCCGCCGTTACCGCCGTCGCACTCAACAAAATACCCACTGTTGTTGCCATGATTCGGGAAGGTGTGCGCGTGGTGGATAACGATTTGCTCGATGTCGCCAAAGTCTTCCGCCTTCCTCCTTCCAAACGCTTTTTTAAGGTCTTCCTGCCCCAGTTATACCCTTACATTATGGCGTCAGCGCGAACCGGATTGTCATTGATTTGGAAGATTGTATTGGTGGTAGAACTTTTAGGGCGCAGCAACGGCGTTGGCTTTAAGCTGCACACCTTGTTCCAGTTTTTTGATATTGCCGGGATCTTGGCGTACACCTTCGCATTCGTCGCCGTCATCTTTGTGCTCGAAGCACTGATCTTCCGCCCATTGGACAATATCGTTTCCAGGGGGCGGGCATGATATCCATCAAACTCAATATTGAAAGCAAACGCTACCCAAACGGCGAGCCGGTGATCAGCGAACTGCACGGCAAAATCAAAGCAGGCAAAATTACCGCGATTATTGGCCCCTCGGGATGCGGGAAATCAACCTTGCTAAACATGATCGCCGGATTGGAAACGGCCAGACACCGTGAGATCCGCTTTTCTGATGATGAAAGCGAAAACAGGCCACGCATTGGCTATATTTTCCAGACGCCAAGGCTGATGCCCTGGCTGACAACACGGGAAAACCTCGAACTGATCGGCGGCAAAGGCAACCCCGCCATCACTGATCTGCTCGATGCTATGGGTATTTTGGATAAACAGAACACCTACTGCCGCCCTTTCAGGCGGGATGCAGCGCAGGGTCAGCATTGCGCGGGCATTTGTCTATCAGCCGATTTACTGTTGCTCGACGAGCCATTTACCTCGCTCGACGCCCCTACCGCGGATCAACTCAGGCAACTGCTACTGGCTCAATGGTGCCAGCAACAATCCACCATGGTGTTTGTTACCCATGACCTGCGCGAAGCGATTTCGCTGGCAGATGAAATCTGGTTTCTCAGCCGCTCGCCAACTTCTGTGGTACATACATTAGCAGTTGATCAACCAACAGAACGCCTTATAAGCAGCAACGATGGCAGAGAAACCATCAATGAAATAGCCTCAGCGCTGCTCGTGAAACACCCCAACTTGCTGAGCGGCGAAACCAGCAAGACTACGTAACTTTTTTGCAGATTGGGGTATACTGCTTCTCCTTTCTTATTGCCCGGTGGAATTCATAATGGCAAAGACCCTGACACAGGAACGCATCGACGAAATCCTGAAACTTGACCTTGACCAGCGTTACAAATATCTGGTGAAAGAAGTCGTCGAGAACCGCGAAATCTGGATCCTGACTGACGAGCACGGCTGTGTGATGCTCAACACCGAAGACGAGGATTGTGTTCCTGTATGGCCGAATGAAGAGTTCGCACAAGAGTGGGCAACCGGCGAGTGGGAACACTGCAAACCAGAAGCGATTGGCCTGAACAAATGGCACAGCCGTTGGACGAATGGTCTGCTGGACGATGAACTGTCGATCGTGGCGTTTCCGAACACCGATTTGGAAGGCGTGGTACTGTTCCCGGATGAGTTTGATTTCGACCTGACCAATCAGGCGAAAAAGCAAAAAGCGTTAAGCTGAAGCAATCTTGCTTCGAAAGAGGCGGAAAACGTAAAAACGGGCATTTCGCCCGTTTTTTTATTGTTTCTCCAACAGCACCATGACTTCTGCATGCTGAGTGTGGGGGAACATATCAAACCACTGCAGGCGTTTAACCGAGTATTCCGGTAAACCGTCGATGTCTGCTTTCAGGGTGTCCGGATTGCAGCTGGAATAGATGATATGTTGGGGAGCCAACTCCGCCAATTGCGCCACCAGCGCTTTGCCCAATCCGCGGCCGTGGTGGGTTGACCAGCACCAGTTCAGGGGCTGTGTGCTGCATTTGGGAGAACTTGGCTGAATCCAATGCATCGAAATCCAGGTTCTTGATACCCATTTCTGCCGCAGAGCGTTTAGCACTGGCAATGGCTTCCGGTTCAATCTCAATGCCGGTGACCGCGTCTGTCACTGATGCGCAGTGCAGGGCAAAACCGCCCACGCCACAGAACAAATCCCACATGCGCTTCGGTGCGATCTCTTTTACCCATTCGCGGGCAGTCGCATAAAGTTTTTCTGCCACATCAGGGTTAGTCTGGAAGAAACTTTTCGGACGCACCACCAGCGGCACATCGTTAAACCTTTCAACCAGATGCTGCTCTTCCGTCAGGAAGATTTCTTCATCCCCTTCCAGCCTTGCCATGTGCACTGGCTGCAGGTTAACCGATACCACACGCACTTTCGGGAAGGCTTCTCTCAATCTTGCCAGATTGGCTTCAACACGCGGCATCGCATCAAGACTTCGCATGACAAAGCGCAGCATAAACTCGCCCGAATGCGCGGCGCGGGTAAGAAGAATAAACTTCAGCTCGCCCTTTTTCTTTAACTTGTTATACGGCGGAATACCGGACGTACGGATCCAATCCTGAAGGTAATCAAGCAATGCCTGCATGTCTTCGGTGTACAAGGGACAATGGGTAAGGCTGACCAACTCGTTGTGATCACCCAGTTTTACATCCGCACCGAGAACCGGCTGATGCGCCGCGCCAAGCACCACCATTTTGGCTTTGTTGCGACAGGCAGTTTCTTCGCTCAATACCGGTGATAACCACTGCTCAGGCAGACGGTTTTCAAACAGGGATTTCAGCGCATTATCTTTGTCTGTAACTTGCTGAGCGTAAGGAACGCCCATCAGTCACAGGAACGACATTTGTGCTGATCGAAGAATTTGCAATGCATAGAGCTCTACCGCCGAAAGAAAGGACAACTCGAAATCCACGGTGAAAATCACCCGATTTAGGCAGCCCGGTACCATAGAATAACTTTGTGACGCGTATCATAACTTGCTCCCCCAGATCAGGCGAGGAAAACGCGCCACTTTGAGCGCTGTTATGGCGGTTTTAGCTCTTGAGATCGAAAGCGTTATTCTAGGGCTCGGGATATCGCAACGTGACTTCGTTCCATCAATCCCCATTTACTGCAATTACTTCGCACCACATCAGTGCATCTTGCTGGCAAAGTCGCACTACAAAGAAGCAAACAGAAAACTCGCCGCTGGAAAAACAACAATTCAACTACCATTTCAGTGCAATCACATCACGTTATTTAACAGTATGTTAAAAGCGCACTGCACCCACATTGCGCCATGCTGCACCGCTTCTGCGCAGACAGGCACGAATTATGCTTAACACACCACCAGAAATTGCAATCTCATGGACGTAGAGGAATAACAACAGTGGACAATATCAGTAGCGCGATTCAAACGCTGTCCGAAAGCGCAAACACACTTTTTATCTTGATTGGCGCCATCATGGTGCTGGCCATGCACGCCGGATTTGCCTTTTTGGAGGTTGGCACGGTTCGCCATCGTAATCAGGTCAATGCCCTTGCAAAAATTATGTCTGACTTTGGCTTTTCGGCCATTGCCTACTTCTTTATCGGCTATTGGGTCGCCTACGATGTGACGTTTTTCAGCAGCGCAGATGTGCTGGCACAGGGCAACGGCTATGAACTGGTCAAATTCTTTTTCCTGATGACCTTTGCAGCCGCGATTCCTGCCATCATTTCCGGCGGTGTGGCCGAGCGCGCCAAGTTCACCCCCATGCTGGTTGCTGCCGCTACCATTGTCGCTTTTGTTTACCCCTTCTTTGAGGGGCTTATCTGGAACAGCAACTACGGATTCCAGGATTGGCTGAACGAAACCTTTGGTGCCCCTTTCCATGACTTCGCCGGCTCCGTTGTGGTTCACGCTGTGGGCGGATGGATTGCCCTCGCCGCCATTATGATCCTCGGTGTACGTAAAGGCCGTTACCGCGGCGGGAAACTGATTGCCTTCGCCCCCTCCAATATCCCTTTCCTTGCGCTGGGTGCATGGATCCTGACCGTCGGTTGTTTGGCTTTAACGTCATGTCTGCGCAAACCATGGATGGCATCAGCGGCCTGGTAGCCGTAAATACCTTGATGGCAATGGTAGGCGGCATTGTCACTTCCCTCATCGCCGGTAAGAATGACCCCGGCTTCCTGCACAATGGTCCACTGGCTGGCTTGGTAGCTGTGTGTGCGGGCTCAGACTTGATGCACCCGATTGGTGCGTTGATCACCGGTGGTGTGGCGGGCGTATTGTTTGTCTGGCTGTTTACCCAGATTCAAAACCGCTTCCACATTGATGATGTACTGGGTGTCTGGCCGCTGCACGGTATCTGTGGCATCTGGGGCGGCATTGCTGCAGGTATCTTCGGCACTGAAGCGCTGGGTGGCTTGGGCGGCGTCAGCTTCATCTCACAGATCATCGGTACGGTTGCCGGTGTGGTCATTGCTTTTGTCGGCGGCTGGATTGTTTACACAGTGGTGGACAAAGTGTCCGGCATCCGTCTTAGCGAAGAAGATGAATACAACGGCGCTGATCTGGCTATCCACAAAATCGGCGCAACATCAGAAGACTGATCGCGCTGAAACACTTTGCTTTGATAAGAGCCTTTCGGGGCTCTTTTCTTTTGGGGTTATCTTGGGAGGCGATTCATAGCACAGTGTAAGTTGACTGACCTATCAGCGAACCTGGGCGTTTTCTCCGACATATTTTGAAACATCCGTCCGCAGTGAATGACGTTTAACCCTTTCCCTTTCAATAAATTAGGTTTTTAAATAGAGAACACCTTTTCAGGCAGTATGCGTTGGGTAGTGTGCGGTCCATCCATAGAAAAGCATCAGAAAAATGTTAAAACCACATTGAAAGGATGAACATGTTTAAACAACTCGGATGCGCCACCATGATGCTACTCGCCGGCAGCGCCGCTGCCCAAACCCTTCCTGCTACCAGCCATGCCGTGGTGTATGAAGGTCGCACGGTGAAAGACTACGGAGAGGGCACGGTTGCCTACAACTGGCCCGGTACCACCATCAAAACCCGCTTTATCGCTCGAAACTCTCGATGAATCTCATCGCCAACGGCGACCACTTTGATGTGGTTGTTAATGGCAAACTCTCCCATAAAATCGTCACCAACGTGGGTAACCAGCCTCAAACAGTGACTGTGTTCGACAGCAACAGCGAACAGGACGTCACCATTGAAGTGGTTAAACGGACAGAAAACTACGAGTCCATGACCAAGGTTGTTTCCTTTGAACACGACGGCACCCTGCAGGGGATCTGGCAATCCGAGCCACATATCCTGTTTATCGGAGACTCTATCAGCGCAGGCTTTGGCAGTGAGTCCGAAAAACGCGAGTGCAGCTGGGAAGAGGTCTATGCTTCGTCGAACGCCCGTCTCGCCTTCCCCCACCGTACCGGCGATGCCTGGGTGCCAGCATCACCCAAATTTCGTTTTCAGGTTTAGGCCTTATCCGCAACTGGAACGGCAACCAGCCCCATCACAACCTGACCTACTATGCCGATAAAGCCGGTGCCATTTACGGTTTAAATGCCGATTTTGAAGATACCTATCCGGATCTGATTGTGGTGGAAGTGGGTACCAACGATTTCAGTACCGATCCCCAACCCCATGAACCCTGGGCGAATATCGACGAAGTGAAATCCGCCTGGACACAGCGCATGGTTGAATTTGTCACCGATCTGCGTTCACGCTACAACGCGGTGAATATCGTTTTGATGCCGCGTCCGGCGTATCCCTATGACTACATCATTCCCGCAACAGATGAAGCCATCACCCTGCTCAATGAAAACGGGCAGCAAGGAATATACCGTCACACCTTTTCTTCACCCCTTGAAGGTTGTATCTGGCACCCCACGGCCAGTGAACACGCCGATATCGCCAGCAAGCTGGCCGGTTTTATAACTAGCAACAAACTGCTTTAACCCTTTAGCCCACCGACGCAATGCCTCTGTGTCGGTGGGCATTTTTCGCTAGATCCCCGCAACACATCATCCAGAATCCCGCCATGAAACTCATCGAAACCCTCATTAAAAAAGACCCCGTCCGTCAGCAAGCGTTGAAATGCCTGCAAGCCCTGAACTTACCTCAGGGGTATCTCGCCGCCGGGTTTGTACGTAATTTGGTATGGGATCACCTGCACCAGAAAACCACCCCGACGCCGCTCAATGATGTGGATGTGATCTATTTTGATCCGGATGAGGCCGATGCGAATAACTGCTTTGCGTATGAAAAAGTGCTGACGGAAAGCATGCCCTCACTGAACTGGCAAGTGAGGAATCAGGCAAAGATGCATCATCGTAACGGCGATGCACCTTACACCGATGTCGTTGATGCCATGAGTTACTGGCCGGAAAAGGAAACCGCGGTCGCTGTCCGTTTGGCGCCAGATAACGCGCTGGAATGCGTCTCTGCTTTTGGGTTTGACTCCCTTTTGGCGCTCAACATCACCCCTAACCCCAAACGCGATATCGCCCTTTTCCATCACCGTATCGAATCCAAGCAGTGGCTCACACTCTGGCCTAAACTGCAGCTTCAGGATATGTAACCGAAACGAGTCATCCACGTTGTGAATCCTTAGGTGCTAGACGCTGCCTCCGCCCCTGTGCCGCGTTTACTTTTTGACCTACAGGTCACATTCCTGATCATCTTTGCGACATAAGCTAAAGCGGATTCTCAAATATATTCAGGATGCTATGGAAGTTTTACTGCTCGTCGGCCTTATCGTTATCAATGGCCTTTTCGCGATGTCTGAAATTGCACTGGTGGCCGCCAAAACCAGCCGGTTAAAAAAACTGGCTGAAACCCATAAAGGTGCGCTCATCGCGCTTTCTCTTAAAGAAAATCCAACCACCTTCCTTTCAACCATTCAAATCGGCATCACGGTGATTGGCCTTTTAAGCGGTATCGTGGGCGAATCAACCCTGTCCAAACCCTTTGCCGAATTCCTTGTTTCTATCGGTATGCACGTCAAAGTCGCCGATTACTTCTCCACCGCGTGTGTGGTTGTGGGCATTACCTATTTTGCCATCGTGGTCGGTGAGCTGGTGCCCAAACGCATCGCCCAGTCCCACGCTGAATCCATTGCCGTGAAAGTCGCACGCCCAATCCAAATCGTCTCCCTGTTGACCAAGCCCTTTGTCTTCGCCCTCAGCTTTTCAACCCAAACCTTGTTGAAGCTGCTCAGAGTAGAAGACCAGAATGAAGACACGGTCACCGAAGACGATATCCAGGCCATGCTGAGTGAAGGCTCTCAATCTGGCGTTATTGAGCCTCGCGAGCAGACCATGATTGGCAATATTTTCCATCTCAATGACCGTCTGGTTAGCTCGCTGATGACCCCGCGCCGCGATATCCATTCACTCGACATCACCCAGCCAATTGAACAGGTCATCAACCGCATCCGCAGCACTAAACACAGTGTGTTCCCGGTTTGTCGCGGCAATCTGGAACACGTTATCGGCACCGTTTCATCCAAGCTGCTGCTCAACCACGCCAACGATCTGTCCATCACCACCGTGGTTAAACTGCTCAAGCAACCGGTTTATGTGCCCGAGTCGATGAAAGGGCTGACCTTGATTGACTACATGCAGCGCAGCGGCGCTGAAATGGCCTTTATTGTCGATGAATATGGCGATATCCAGGGTTGGTGACCCATTACGATTTGCTCGAAGCGATCGCGGGAGAGCTGTCACTGTCACCACAGGATTTGTGGGCCAAAGCCCTGCCGGAAGGTGGCTGGGAAATGGATGCCCTGATCCCGATGAATGAGTTCAAAAGCCGCCTTGGTATTTCCGCACTGGAAGGGGAAGAACAGGAAGGCTTCCAGACCCTGAACGGCATGCTGTGTTGGCTGGCTGAACGGGTTCCCGGAGAGGGAGAAGTGCTTAACCACCAAGGCTGGCAGTTTGAAATCCAGCGGGTTCAACACCACCGCATCGACAAGGTAAAAGTCACGCCGGAAGAGCCCGTCGACGTGTGATTTCTCAGGGATGGGAAAGAAGATATCCATCACGTTGCTTAAGAATCAGAAGGATAAGTACGTCATTTTCCGAACTTTGTGTCACGTCAAGTTTATTTCTGTGTAATAAATTTATAACAAATCATTCGTACCGTTCCTTCGGTACGAATGTCCATCGCACCTCGTTGGGTGACACCGGTGGATACCCAAAACGTTCACTTAAGTGACTTCACAGAAAAATGGAAACAGGACAAAAGGGAAATAAGATGAACAGCGTGAAACTCTCCGTCATAGCTGCCAGCACCCTTCTGCTGGCTCAAACTGCCAATGCAGAAACACTCCGCCTGCTGACATGGGGTGGCTATGCGCCACAAGAAGTGATTGATCAGTTCGAGGATGAAACCGGTATCGAGGTGAAGGTCACCAAGTCCAACAACGAGGACATGATCTCCAAACTGCGTGCAACCCGTGGTGCGGGTTTTGACCTGGTTCAGCCAAGTCAGGACAGGATTTCCGGCGCCCAGCGTGATTTTGATATCTACCAGCCGATCGACCTGAGCAAAATCGACACCAGCCTGCTGATCCCTTCTATGCTGGAGGCCACCAAAAAGAACACCGCACTCAACGGCGATGTCTACGGTGTGCCGCACATCTGGGGAACCAGTGGTCTGGTGGTAGACACCAAAACCGCGGATGGCATCAAAGACTACACCGATCTCTGTGACGCGGCGTACAAAGGCAAAGTGTCTTACCGCCTCAAGCGTCCAACCTTGATTGGTTTTGCTTTCGCCATGGGTGAAGACCCCTTTGCAGCCTACAACGACCCCGCCAAGTACCAGGAAATTCTCGACAAGGTGCAGGCGAAACTTATCGAGTGTAAGCCAAACGTGAAAGCCTACTGGTCAGGCGGCGATGAGCTTCTGAACCTGGTTCGCTCCGGCGAAGTGGTTGGTGCAATGGCATGGGATGCAGGTGGCTGGAAAGTGAACCGCGACAACCCGGATATCAACTTTGTGGCACCGGCTTCCGGCGCACTGGGCTGGATTGATACCTTCGCTATTCCGAAGAAATCCAAGGCGGTAGATGCTGCTTACCAATGGATAAACTTTGTAAACCAGCCTGAAATTGCTGCCAAGATCACCGAATCGGCCGGTAACTTTACCGCGTCAAAAGGTGCGGACAACTTTGTGAACGACACGGCGAAAACCCAGTTCCAAACCAGTTTCCCGCAAGCGGCTATCGACAACATCAAGTGGTACCCAACGGTGCCTGCCGGTCTTGAAGAAATGGAAGGACTGGTACTGGATCGCGTCAAAGCCGCGAACTGATCACCACCAGCAACACTCAACGGCCTGTGTTGAATCAGGCCGTTGTCTCTTTTTAGACAGGCACTTTTTCCTTCAAAAACACTGGGCGTAGTATTCATGGCAGAAAACCCCATCCCGGATCTGGAATGCCGGGCGCTGAGTAAATCATTTTCCACTTTCACCGCCGTTGACAAGGTGGATGTGACTGTCCCCAAAGGCAGCTTTTTCTCCATCCTTGGCCCTTCAGGCTGTGGCAAAACCACCCTGCTGCGCATGTTAGCCGGGTTCGAGCAGCCCACTTCCGGTGACATTTTTATCAAAGGCTCACGGGTCAACGACATTGCCCCCAACCGCCGTCCGGTCAACATGGTATTCCAGCACCTTGCGCTGTTCCCAACCATGACAGTGGCTGAAAACATCGGCTATGGCCTTCGCCGCCGCAAAACGCCCAAGCATGAAATTGACTCGAAGATGGATGAAGTGCTGGCGCGGGTCGGTCTTTCCGGCAGTGGCCCAAAACAAATTTCCCAACTTTCCGGCGGTCAGAAACAACGCATCGCCATCGCCCGCTGTCTGGTATTAAACCCGGACGTTCTCCTTCTGGATGAACCGTTGGGCGCGCTGGATTTGAAACTGCGCGAGCAGATGAAAGTGGAGCTGAAACACCTGCAGCAGGAATTCGGCACCACCTTCGTTTACATCACCCACGACCAGTCGGAAGCGCTGGTGATGTCTGATCAAGTTGCTGTGATGAACCGTGGCCGCTTTGAACAGCTCGGCACACCGCAAGATTTGTATTACTCCCCTGCCACCGCCTTTGTCGCCCAGTTCGTGGGCGAAAACAATCACCGCAGTGGCAAAGTGGCTGAAGTGAACGGCCAGACCGTGGTGATCACCGGAAAGTCGGGCGAGCGCATGATGGCAAGTGCCAGTCACCCAATGACGGTAGGCGAAAGCGTGGATGTGTTTGTCCGTCCCGAAGCCATTGCGATTGCCTTCCCCGATCAAAAACCGCAACAGGCCGAAAACGGCGTGGATGTGGCGGTGAAAGAGATCCTGTTCGACGGTTCGCGCAGCCAGTTGGTGGTGGAAAACCCACAGCAACAGACCACCTTCTCGGTACAGTTGCCGCAAACAGAAAGCTTTCGCCGTATCCGTCCCGGCGACCAGTTATTTATTCACTGGCAGGCAGCGGTATCCCACTGTTTGCCCAAGGCATAACGGGAGGCTGTGATGATTGAACGCGGCAACCGTCTGGCGCTCTACCTGCTCCTCACGCCCTTTCTGCTGTGGCTGGTATTGCTGATCATTTTGCCCCATGTGCAGATGTTCAATATCTCTATCCATGACCGCATTGTGGGTGGGGATACGGTATTGAGTCTTGAAAACTACGCCACCTTTTTCACCGAGCCCCTGTACTGGCGCACTTTCGCCCGCACGGCGGTGATGTCGCTGTTGGCGACTGCTCTCACCCTGTTGATTGCTTTTCCGGTGGCGTTTTACATCGCCAAAGTGTGTCAGGGGAAAACCAAAAGCCTGCTGTTCGTTGCCTGCCTGCTGCCATTCTGGGTCAGCGAGCTGGTGCGCTCCTATGGCTGGATGATCCTGCTGCGTGAATCTGGGCTTGTCAGCAGTTTGCTGCAATACCTTGGCCTTGCCGATCAACCCGTGGAAATGCTCTACAACGATGCCACCATCATGCTCGGGCTTGTCTACACCTCCATGCTGTTTATGGTGGTGCCGCTGGTTACGACGCTCGACAGCCTCGACAACAGCCTGATTGAAGCGGCGTACGATTTAGGCGGCAGCAGCTGGGACGTGCTGCGCGAAGTGGTGATCCCCCATGCCATGAGCGGGATTGTCGCCGGGTGCATCGTCGTGTTTATGCTCACGCTCGGTAACTACCTCACGCCAACCCTGCTTGGCGGTAAAGACAGCCTCTGGTTCACCGAGCAAATCTTCACCCAGTTCATTACCCGCTTTAACTGGGAACAGGTTCAGCATTCGGCATTTTGCTGCTCGCGTTGTCGTCGTTGATGGTGTGGGGCGGCCTCAAGCTTACCCGCCAGTCATTCGTTAAAACCATGGGGTGATTTATGATTCCGTCATTACCGACCAACCGCACCCTGTCGCGCATTTACCAAGGCTACATTGCGCTGTTTTTCCTGTTCCTGATGCTCCCACTCGCCGTGGTGGCGGTGTTGCCTTTAACGACAGTCTGTTTCCGTCACTGCCGTGGAATGGTTTCACGCTGGCCTGGTTTACCGGCGATACCGAGCCACAACTCGGCGTGTTTAACGACCGTGAACTGACCAGCGGGATTGGCGTGAGCCTCGTGGTGGCAATTGCCGTGACCATCGCCTCCCTGGTGCTGGCGACCACCAATGCGTTTTTATTCGAACGGTTTGATTTTCGCTTCAAGGGCTTTTGCTATGTGCTGCTTTTGCTGCCACTGGTCATCCCCGGCGTCATCCTCGGCGTGTCGATTTTGCTGATGAGCAGCACAATCGCCAATGGCATTGAAGACACCATCGGCTGGGATATCGAATGGATGCGGCCGGGACTGGTGCTGGTTGTGCTTGGCCAGTTCGCTTTCATCACCACCATCTGCACCCTGGTGATTGCAGCGCGCCTGCGCAAATTCGACATCAGCCTGGAAGAAGCTGCGCTTAACCTTGGTGCCACAAAAGCGGAAGCCGTATTTACCATCACCCTGCCGTTTTTGCGCCCGGCACTGATTGGCGCGGCTATCATTGCGTTTTTGATGTCGTTTGAGAACTTCAACACCACCCTGATGTTGGTCGGCTCTGATGCACCGTTGACCATCGCCATGTTTGATCGCCTTCGCGAAGGTTCGACGCCGGTGATCAATGCGGTGTCCCTGCTGTTGATGGTGGCATCCGGCCTGCTTGCGATGGCAAGTATCTGGTTTTCATCCAAATCATCGCAGGTAGAATAAAAAAACCCGGCATTCAAAGGAGAAAATGCCGGGCGCAATAGCGGTTACTGGAAGGTAAAGCCGCTAATTCTGGAGAATGTGTTTAGGGTCTGTTGACCCTGTTTACTACGCCGACGCGACCGACAGGCCGTCCGCATCGAAAAAGTGAAGCTTGTTGGTGTGAAAGCGAAGACCTACGTTGTCGCCTGCTTTCACCGTGCTTTCCCCATCGGTGCGGACAGTCACACGGCCCAGTTCGCCGCAGTCCACAACCGCATAGATATCCGCACCCAGGTATTCAGTCACATCAACAATGCCCTGACAGTTGCCTTCTTCCGGTGAAACCAGATCCATCGCTTCAGGACGCACGCCCAACTGCGATGCTTTGCGCTGGTGCGGATACTCACCGCCCTGACCACCCACCAAACTATATTCACCGCCTTCGGTGACACAGGGAAGGATGTTCATTTTCGGGCTGCCGATAAACTGCGCCACAAAAAGGTTGGCAGGATGGTCATACAAGGTTTTCGGGCTGCCAATCTGTTCGATGATCCCGCCTTGCAACACCACGATTTTGTCCGCCAGTGTCATGGCTTCCACCTGATCGTGGGTGACGTAAATCATGGTGGATTTCAGTGACTGGTGCAGTTTGGCGATTTCGTAGCGCATCTCGACACGCAACGCGGCATCAAGGTTAGATAACGGCTCGTCAAACAAAAAGGCGGTAGGGTCACGCACGATAGAACGTCCAATGGCGACCCGCTGGCGCTGACCACCGGAGAGATTGCGCGGACGGCGGTCAAGATAGGCATCGAGCTTGAGCACCTGCGCAGCGTAATTCACTTTTTCGTCGATTTCCGCCTGAGGACGTCCCTGGGTTTTCAGGCTAAAACCCATGTTCTCGCGCACTGTCATGTGCGGATACAGAGCGTAGCTTTGAAATACCATGGTCAAGCCACGTTTCGCCGGCGGCTGGTCGGTCATGTCGACGCCATCAATCATAATTTGCCCGCGGCTGGTCTCCTCAAGCCCGGCAATCATGCGCAGCAGGGTCGATTTCCCACAGCCTGAGGGGCCGACGAAAATGACCAGTTCGCCTTCTTCCACAGAAAGATCGATACCTTTGATCACCTGCGTTTCGCCGTACCATTTTTCTACACGGTTCAGTTGTATTGCGCCCATCTTCAGCCTCCTGCTAAATCCGACAATGACCAGCTCAGCCATACCGCTGCGGTCCAGGTAAAATGCCCGCCACCGGCCGGTGTGCCGTCATCCGGGTTGAAGTACTCGGCAAAGCCATAGTTGGCGATAAGTCCGGCGGTTTGCTGGCGAACAGCCCGCGCCAGTGTCACGTGCCCCTGCTCTTCCAGCCCCCAGCCAATCATCGCATTCATGATTGCCCATACCGGCCCGCGCCAGTAACGTTTGGCGTCGTACTTGTCGCCCGCGGGATCGTAACTCGGCACCAGATAGTGTCCGTTGGCAAGATAACGTTCGAGATGTTCCACCATCTCCGGGCTTTCAATGCCTGCATACCAGCAAAGGAATGAAGCGTTCGACAGGCTGTTTGCAAACTTGCCGTTGCGCAGATTTACACTGTCAAACGCCAACATCTCGGGGTTCCATAGCTTCTGGCACGCAGCCTCCAGCGTCGCAATCCAGCCTTCAATTTCACTGACATCCTCCCCCAGCATCCGGCCAATTTCCGCCAAATCGCGATGGCCGCGCAACAGGGTAAAATGCAGGGTCGGGTCGCCGACACGGAACGGGCTGTTGTCGGCGATTTCTGTTTCGTTCCAGCCACAGTCGCGGCCAAAGTAAAGCAACGCCAGGTAGCGATCGTAATCCAGCTTGGTGGGACGCATCGAGGCATCAACATGGGAGGTATCGCGGCGCTTGTATTCACCGACATTGGAAATGTCGATCGCCTCTGATGCTTCATCCCAGTCCGGCGCATTGTCCCGGCCACTTTCCCAAGGATGACTGCTCGCTACCACGCCACTTTCGGCGCGGCAATCCATGTACCAGCGGTGCCAGTTCACCAGGGCAGGAAACAGGGTTTTGAGCTTTTCCATACCAAGTTCAGGGTCGCGCTGGTGAATCTTGCGCGCAAAGCTTGCCACCAGCGGCGGCTGGCTGATCCCGGATGAGGCAATCGGCCCTTTCCCCTGCCACACATCAGGGCCTGGGAAATAGCCGTCGTCCGGTTGGTGGAACACAATGTGTGGCACCATGCCATTGTCCCACTGGGCGGAAAACAGGGATTCAATTTCCCGCCATGCCCTTGGCACATCAAAGGTGGCGAAACCCAGCGCAGCGAAAGCACTGTCCCAATTCCATTGGTATGGATACAAACCCGCGGTCGGAACGGTATAGCTGCCGCGATCGTTGTCTTTGAGTATCTCAATTGCTTGTTTGTCTAACGCTTCCATCATCGTTTCTCACACTGTATTCGCGCATTATTTCACTGAACCCGCAGTGAGCCCTTTCACCATAAACCGCTCAAGCCCAAGGAAAATCAGCATGATAGGCACGGTCGCAATCACCGCCCCGGCCATTAAATGCTGGCGGGGAATTTCAGAACTATTGAGCATGGCAACCCCTCGGGTAAGGGTGAATTTGGACGGGTCATCCAGCAGCATGAAGGCGAGCAGGAACTCGTTCCACGCGATCATAAAGACGTAAAGTGACACCGACGCCATGGCGGGCAGGCTCAGCGGCAGGGTGATTTTCCAAATCACCTTCAACCTTGAGAGTCCATCCATCAGCCCCGCTTCTTCGATTTCCGCCGGTAAGCCACGGAAATACCCTTGCAGCATATAGAGCGCGACAGGAATGGTGGTGACCGGGTAAATCATCAGAATGCCGAACAGGGAGTTTCGCAGCCCCAGCATGCTGAACCCGATATAGATGGGCAGCGCCAGTACAATCATGGGCACCATGTAAATCAGCAATATTGAGCGGGACATCGCCGCCTGCCCGCGAAAGCGAAGGCGGGCTACCGCATAAGCACCGGGCACGCTGAATAACAGGGTGATAAATACCGTCGCCACGGATACCGAAAACGAAGTCAGCAGGTAGCTGCCAAAATTGAACTGCTCGAACAGCTCAACATAGGAGCGGAACAGACCAAACCCTTTGTCGAAATCAATGCTGAAATCGAGCGGGTTGGCGAGTAGTGCCTGCTGGCTTTTCAGGCTGGTCATCACCATCACATAAAACGGTACCGCCACAATGATGATGAAAAACAGATAGCCAAACCAATAGAAGAAATGGATAAGGGCATCTTCAAATTCGTGCCTGTCCATCCAGCCCATTGGCGCTTCCCCCAGCATGCGCGACAGCGGCCACACGGTGAACAACGCGGCAAACACAAACGCGGTACTTTGCGACAAGGTGTGCTGTTCAAGCGGCAGCGAGAAAGGTTCAAGTCCCGTCAGAGCCAGATAAAGCAGCAGGTAAACCGTGGTGCCGCTGACCACCAACGCAATGCCCTCAATACGTGTTTTCATGCGCAGGATATACACCCCGGCAACGATGCCAGTGACCACCGCCACCCAGATCACCGGTGCCACAGCAGCGCCTGTCATCAAGGCAAGGGCGACAGTGACAGTCACTGAAGCGCTGACGCCCCACGCC
The DNA here is from genome assembly GCA_001310415.1 of Enterovibrio sp. JCM 19048. Classification (GTDB taxonomy): domain Bacteria; phylum Pseudomonadota; class Gammaproteobacteria; order Enterobacterales; family Vibrionaceae; genus Enterovibrio; species Enterovibrio paralichthyis. Next base: position 25,865 of record BAXE01000025.1, read on the forward strand.
GCACCAATCAACCCGCAGACAAGGTCGGACTGACGGAACCAGCGGTTTTGCGCAGTATCACGCGCAGTGTTGGTTGTCATAAGCCCTCCTCACGGCTGACATAGCGGAAGAAAAAGAACGAGAACAGCAACAAACAGAGGAACACCACCACAGCAACCGCTGCACCTGCACCGATGTTTGACAGGGCGAAAGCTGCTCATACACGTTCACGGTCAGGGTTCGGGTGCCTGCGTTACCACCGGTAAGCAGGAAAATGTCGTCGAATTTGTTGAAGGTCCAGATAAAGCGCAGCAGGAAAAGCACCGACAGGATACCCAGCAACTGGGGAATCGAGAGATACCAGAACTGCTGGAATGGCGACGCTCCATCCATTCTCGCCGCTTCATACATGTCGGCATCAATCGACTGCATGCGCGCCAAAATAAACAGGAACGAAAGCGGGAAATAACGCCAGATCTCAAAGACGGTCACGCTGATCAGTGCCAGTGGCTTTTCACCAAAAAAGTTAATCGGCGCGTCGATGGCCCCCATTTGGATAAGCAAGGCATTGGCGGAACCGGAAAAGGGGTCAAAAAGGGTTACCCAGGTAAAGGCCACGGCAATAACCGGCGCAACATACGGAAACAGCAGGAGGCCACGGATAAAGCCCTGCCCTTTGAAACTTTTGTTGAGCAAGAGCGCTGCCATCATGCCCACCACCAACGCACCAATGGTGCCGAAAACCGTGTAGAAAATGGTGACCCACAGCACTTCGACAAACTCGTCGCTGTCGAATACCCGGCTGAAGTTATCCAGCGTGAAATTGGCGTTCAACAGATCGGAACTGCTGATGCCCGTCATCTCTGCCGGGTAGTCCCGCAGACTTTCCTGACTATCAAGGTATGGCTGCCCGACCACCACCGGGATTTGCAGGCGGGACTTATAGCCCGGCTCCCAGTCACCCAGTTCGCAGAATATTTCCTGGCCATTAAGGGTGCAGTTTTCCGGCACGCTCTGCACAGCCAGCCCTTGCGGCACAACGTCAAACAGGGTGACGCTTTCAATCACCTTTTCCTTCGAGCGGTTGGTCAGGCGGTATTCAATGGTTATTTCATCGCCCACTTCGCTGGCTTTGCCGCGAAAGCGCTCATAAACGTTGGGCTCTACCGGCCGAAGATCCGCAAGCTGGATCGGTTTAACGCTTATCCAGAATATCGACAGCAAAGGCAGCAATACCACCAGCGCCACCGAAATCAGGGTCGGTGCCAGAAGGCCCCACGCCAGCCGGGTTTCGCGCTTTTGCAAAGGCCCGACACCGGTGGGCGGCTTGGGTTTTACAGTGTTAATTGGCGTACTCATTCTGTATCCCTGAGCAATAGCTCTCCATCGAGTGCGCTTGATATCGCGCCCGTTTTAGGCATTTTCGCGGGACAGGCCACCTGAACCAGATAGCCTGACCCTGTCCTTTTTACTGAATGTCTGCCAGCGCCTTGTTCATGGCATCCACCGTGGCAGAGGCATCGCGCACCCTATCGATGTATTCACGAACCAGACGGTTGATGACCTGGCTGTTTACCACTTTGGAAGCCAATGCCAGTTGGCCTTCCTCCACACCCCAACGCTGGGCGTTATCCAGACCACCGACAATTTCCTCCACCATCTCTGCGCTATAGAGATCAGACAGCGGCGCTTTCCTATCCACACCCACCGGCAGTTTCGACCAGGCTTCGGTATATTTATTTGGGTTTTCCTCGTCACCGCGGCGGGTTGGGAACTTGCCTTCCGGCGCAATGGCCAGGGTGTTGGTATAGCCGTCACTCATGGAGTAGCGGACAAACGCCATGGCATTGTCGATATCTGCATCTGTGGTAATACCGAAGTAGCGAAGGTCGCCCCACGCCGCCCCTTCCGGATTGGATGGGCCAGAGAAGCGGGTCACAATACCGGTTTTCGATGCCAGTTCGCGGCTGGTTGGGTCGTCATTGATTGTCGGAGGTGCGCTGTCACGCAGACCGGCCAGTTCATCAAGGATGAATGGTGACCAGATGATCATTGCCGCTTTGCCGCCAAAATAGAGCTCGCGGGACTGTTTCCAGTAAAGCTCACCGTCTGGCGAGGCATCGGCAATCGCTTTATAGAATTCAAGCACTTCGGTGGTCTTTTTCTTATCCAGTGGCTGGATGCCGTCTTTGTTGACCGGGGAAACACCGTTAGCAAGGAAAACATGCTCCAACACCTGGCTCATGAAGTTCTCGTCCACCTTGGTGGCAGCAACAAAACCGAACATGTTTGGCGGGTTATGCAGCTTTTTGATCGCGGCAAGCACGTCTTCATAGGAATCAGGAGCAGCAAGGTTATTGGCATCGAACAGGTCTTTTCTGTACACAATCATCTGTGTCCAGCCATCCACTGGCACAGCGGCATAGCATCTTCCGTTCTTGCCATGTTCAACGCGCCGGGCGCGAAGGTATCAATGCCCAGCTCTTCCACCACTTCTGTAGCGGCGTCCGGGTCAAGAATGCCGGCTTCTGCCAAGGCAGGGAGTATTGCAGGGTGTGGTAAATCACATCTGGCAGATCGCCGGCTGAGAAGGCGGCGGTTGCGCGGGTGCCGAGGTCACTTTCCGTTACGGGGATCACCTCCACCGCAGTGCCGGTCAGTTTTTCAAAATCCTTGGCCATTTCCTGTTGGCGTTCCAACCGCTCTGGCTGCTCTTCCGTGGTCCAGAAGCGGATGGTATCGGCGTAAACGGATGAAGCGCCAAACAATGCGGTTACGACAAGTCCAGCTAACCAACGACGCTTGCCGAGTTGCAAATTGTTCATGGTTTTCTCCTTTTGGTGCGCGTTAAATACGTCATGTACTTAAAGTCAGTACTCGCTCACTTACTCTGATGAGACATACGCTTAATCAGCTGGGCATTCACCAGTTTTCGCAAATCCTCTGGCTTTTCACCATTGATTTGCCGCAACAGCAAGGTCGCCAGTTGCTCACCCGAATAACGCATATCAACCGAAAATGTGGTCAACGCCGGTTGGGAAAACCCGCTTTCAGGCAGGCCGTCATATCCAATCACGGCCAGGTTTTTGCCCACACTTAATCCTTTTTCTTCTGCCGCGCGGTAGACTCCAAGGGCTGCAATATCCAACGCGCAGACTATGGCAGTCGGCGGTGTCTCTTTATCCAATAACTGCGCTCCCAGTCGATGCCCCGCTGCTTTGGTGTAGCCACCGGAAAGCATCAGGCTTTCATCCAGTGGCAGTCCAGCCCGATCCATTCCCTGCCGGAAACCGGTTTCGCGCAGGTAGCTGTAGTTGTATTCCGTACCGCCATTAATAAAGCCAATGCGTGTGTGCCCGGATTTGGCCAGCAGCAGCACTGCATCGCGCATGGCTGCTTCACCACGAACATCGAAGTAGCTCACGCCGTCCACATCCTGGGTGCGGCCAAAAATCACAAACGGAACGCCTTCTTCTTTCAGCAACGCAACACGTGGGTCGTGCGCTTTACTGCGCGGCAGGATAAAACCGTCAACCTTGTGCTCTTCAATCAAACGCTTCAGTGTCAGCAGTTCATCTTTTTCGCCGTCGGCAGTGGCAACGGTGAGTGTCCAGTTCCTGCGGCTGACCGCGCGGCTGATGCCATCAATGAAATTACTGAGAAACGGTCGGTGGGCGTTATCGCTGCCAAGGTTCAGTACTAAACCAATGGCGCAAACCTGCCCAGTTTTCACCGCCTGCGCGTAGCTGAGCGCGCGGTATCCCATTTCCTTCGCTTTGTCGCGAACCCGCTGTTTGGTGGCGGGAGAGATATCGGGATAATCATTGAGTGCACGGGACACCGTGCCTTTGGTGAGCCCCAGTGCTTTGGAAAGTTCGTTGATTGTGGGGCGCTTTTCCCTGAGCGCGCGTCCTGCCATCGGCAAGCGCTGTTTGACAGCCATCATTAGCCCGTTTCATCCAATTTCTTTAAAAACTATTTAACGAAACCGGTTTCGGCAAATGATAGATGAATCAATAGTGAGAAATCACGGGGACGACAGGAAGGTGCGAGAATGTCAGGTGGACAAAATAAGAAAGGCCAGCGATGTGCCGGCCTTGTCAGAACATATTGGTTTTAAAGCTTTCTGCCCAACCTTTTTTCAACCTGTTTGCGTTCCCAATCCGGGCCAAACAAATTAATCGGTTTAAACACCCGCAATGCATGGGAAAGCAGACCGATCCCCCAGCCCATGGCTGGCCACCAGGCCCAGATATAACCGGGTTCTGAGACGTAATTGAAAATAAACAAACCGCTGATTACCAACACATACCAGATTGCATGGGAGTAGAAACCTTTAATCTTCTTCACATGCGCAATGGCGCGCTCTTCTTCGGTAGGGATTTTTACATATTCTGTCATATCGGGCTCCGGCGATTTCTGAAGGTCTGATACCTGGATTTCAAACACAGACGCCAGGGCTTTTAGCGATTCCAGACCCGCATTGTCTCCCCGCTCAATTCTCTGAATGGTGCGTACACTCAATCCGCTCATTTCAGAAAGTTGCTCCTGAGACCAACCGCGCTGTAACCGTAATTTCCTGACAATCATCCTGCTTTCCTTTCCGTTGTTTGCCCTTCAAAACTACCCAATTTTAAGCCTGCCAGTGAACGACACCTGCCCGACATGAACCTGACAATGATTTTAAAACAGCAAGTTACACTCAAATGTAGTAATAACAATTTAAGGTGACAGGTCTGCGACAGAGATCCGCCACGCCTTTAAATTCAGACAGTCCCATCGGTTTCAATCACCAGCACCCGCGCCTCGCCAAACGGTTCAGCGACGTGTTCTGTACCTTCCGACGCGTAAAAAATATCGCCCGCTTGAAGCATCACAGATTTCTCTGCCCCCTGCTCCTTAAAGTGCATTTCTACCATGCCGTTTAGCACGACAAACACTTCTTCCCCTTCATTGATGTGCCACTTGTAGGCTTATCTGTCCAGTGAAGTTTGGTGGTAATTCCATTCATATTGGCGATATTCATCGCGCCCCAGGCTTCCTCAGCCGTGAACTTGCCGCTTCTAATCACTCTCATGATGACTTCCTCCATGGCTGTCTCTTAGAGCTAGAATAGCGCTGAATACCGTCATTAACTGTGGCAATGGCTGGAAATTTTTGCGGATAGGAAACGTTAGAGAGAAAAAGAGCAAGCCAGGATGCTTGCTCTTGATAGTCAGTTCGCAGTGCGATTCAGACGGTTGTAGGTAACACCGTCCGGACAACCGTGTTCATCGGCACTTCCACCATCACGGATTGTCCCAGTTGGCCAATTTCCATCGCAATTGGACGTTGCCCTTCACCATCATCCAGAAAGCCGACCATGCCTTGTAAGTTACCACTTACTACGGCCACAGGAACGCCATGGACGCGGTTGTTTGGACAAGAGGTGACATCTTCATAGTAATGAAGGATGGTTTTGATCTTCACAATATGGGATTCAGGGATCGCGGCCAAATACTTACCGTGACGCACCATGTGTGAATAGCCCGGCGCTTCCTTCACCGTCTGGAGCCCTGAGTTGTGGTCCGGACAAAAACGTGGCATTTGAACAAAGGTTCATAGGCAATTTTGCGTTTTTTACCATCAGTCTGCCAAAACCTGCGCATCGGCAAATAGGCAACCACGCCATGCTCTTGCATCGCGCTCAGGAAAAGCATTTCCTCATCCAGGTGGGTATAAACTGCAAACCAACGGTATTGTTGCAAGTCGGTCTCTCCGCTAAATCGCCAGGCAGGGCTTTAGGCTGAAATTCGTCGCCAAAAATGCGCACTGCAATACTTATCAAAGTTACTGAGATAGTAGCTCTATAACAGGTGTCAGAAAAGTAAAACAGCACAATAGCGGCTTACCCGCTAAGGTTTCCATCCCTATTTTGGCCGCTATCACAACGAGATAGCGGCAATTTGCGCCCTACTCTCCGACACATCCACCGGGTTTCAACACCCGCGTTTTTGACGGTGGATATTTTTCCAGCAACTTTACCGGACGTATCGGACGTGGGGAAAAAGTTGCCGCCACAGTTTGGGCAAACACCTTTGAGCACCGTTTCCACACAATCACGGCAAAACGTGCATTCGAAGGTACAAATCATGGCATCGTCTGCACTGGGCGGCAGATCTTTGTCGCAGCATTCACAGTTGGGTCTTAAATCAAGCATCACCACCTCCAGCCAAGTGCGGGCAGGAATGTCGCACCTATAGCTTGTTTGTAGATGGTAACTATGGGGCTTGCCAGATGACTCGGGCTGTTTACCGCAAAAATCTCAAGGATGGTGTTATTTGGGCTGCGCTTCCTCAGCCACCGCTTTTTTGAGTTTCCCGATACGCAGCTCTTTGTAGCCGAAGATTGCGAACATAGCGACGGTAACACCTATACAGGTATATAGCTGGAGCGGTGAATAGACAGTGAAGTTAGAGATCAGGAAATAGAGCATCAGCGCCAACAAAATGGTTTGCGACACCCAACGTGGCTTGTCGTTAAAGCTGAATGCCTTGGCATTGTTATCATATTTCACATGCACACGCCCAACCAGAAACCCAGATTTACCAGCAGGCCATCGTCGTTGGTTGCCGCTTTGTAGTCGATGTGGTTAAGCGCCAGGTACTTTTCCAGCCCTTTCTGATCCATGCAGTTTACTCCCCGTTACAACAGATAAATGCAGCCCCCGCATGAAAGCGACGCAGCATTTTGAAAGAAAACGATAATAGCAGAACTGGGGACAGGAGCGGAAACAGCACTAAGTAACAGTCTGTTGCTCTGGTATTCACCAGAGCGAATCCAGTGTGCCCTGGAGAAAGTGGCTCATCTAGCTTTTGGGGACGAATGCCATCTTGATGTTTGCCAACGGGTGATTAAGGGTGTTGTCGGAGTAACATCCCACCACTTTTGCTATCACTACCTGATAACCATTGAGCCATTTCTCATGCGAGCGTTTGGCTTTTACATGTTCTGGGTGGGTCATCAACTGTTCCAGTGCATGCTCACTTTCCCAGTAATAAACGTTGCTGATAAGGCCCGTGTCACTGTTCTCCCAAGATTCTTCACCCAGATACCCCGGGATAGACTTGGCGACATTGGCGATGATTTCGTCCAGGGCGTAAAAGGTATCGTCGTAATCGCCCTTGGCAAAAATGAAGGTGGACATGTACATAGGCACTCTCCTTTAGCGCTGGTAAAAACCAGCCGCGCCCAACAAAGATCCTGCCATTCAGCATAACTGATCTGAGTGAAAACCAGGTTGGTCAGTAGCGAGACGAGTGGGCATCCAGTGCCTATTTGAAACGCAGGCATAAAAAAACAGCCGCTGGATTGCGGCTGTTTTCAGAAATGTCAGAGAGGGTTTACTGGCGTCCCAGTACACGCACACCGGCTGAAGAGTTTTTCGATTCAGCAAACACCTCAATGTGTTTTACGCAACGCTTGTAAGGAAGTTTGCGCCAGTCCGTGGTGTCATCTTCCTTCACCTTGCGGTAGAAGCGGAAGGTTTTGGTATCGCCGTTTTTGAATGTCACCTTGATTTTGTTCAGGAACATATCACGGTCTGCTTTCACCTTAATCGCATTGACGCGGCGGCAAACCAGTAGCGGGATTTCTGCGCCGTAATCGTTGTTTTCAAACACGATAGTCCGGCCAAGCGTGATGGTGTCATCGGCCTGTGCCGCCGTGCTCACACCCATCAAACCAAACGAAACACAAAGGGCTGCCAAAAGGGTTTTCGCTTTCATTTCTCATATCTCGATAGATTGGCAATCTTGCCAGATGCTGCGGAGTCTAGCGCCCGGTGAAAAAAGAAAAGACAAATTTCTGTCAAAGTTTCAACAATCCAATTTTGAGACGGTGTGTTAAGCCACTGGGCGATTGGGAGAAGGGAGAAGAGGGAGAAGAGGGAGAAGAGAGAGAAGGGAGAGGAGAGAGGAGAGAGGAGAGAGGAGAGAGGAGAGAGGAGAGAGCAGAGAGGAGAGAGCAGAGAGCAGAGAGCAGAGAAGAGAAGAGAAGAGAAGAGAAGAGAAGAGAAGAGAAGAGAGAGGCGAGAGGCGAGAGGCGAGAGGCGAGAGGCGAGAGGCGAGAGGCAGCCATATTAGCTGTGTAAAAATTTATTTTCATTTATTTAAAAATAAACCTCGCTATTCCTCCACTAACCTGTATAGTGCCCTTGGCTCTTCGGAAAGAGTTGTTAATGCAAAATTTAGTATAAGTAAATTCCCAGCTAGTTCTCGATACCCTTCGTTTAATATTCTGTGTCAAACCTTATCTTCATATACCATTCAATAGCTTCCAACATCAGCCGCATTCATCAATTTAAAATTTAAAACAGAGGTTCTTATGTCTGGTAAAGTTACTGGTCTAGTAAAATGGTTTGACGAAACTAAAGGTTTTGGTTTTCTGACTCAAGACAACGGCGGCAAAGACGTGTTCGTACACTTCAACGCTATTGCTTCAGAAGGCTTCAAAACTCTGGCTGAAGGCCAGAAAGTAAGCTTCAACGTTGAAGAAGGCAAAAAAGGCCTGCAAGCAGCGAACGTTGTTGCACTGTAATTAAGTGCAACGGGTGCGCAATATCAAGAATATTGCGCACTTGCTATCATCCCTCTCTAATCCCCCCAAAAAAGCAAACTCCCTTCTTTTATTTTTCGACCATAGAAAATCACCAGAAAAATAAGTCTCAGCACGTTTAAAATCCATAAAAAATAAAATCGCCACCCCATGGATGACGATTTCGCTTCAAATAATTTCCAAATTTAGTTTATTGGCAGATCAGGCTTTGCCTTCACTGCGGCACATACGGATTTTCGCTTCCACCACTTCACGCATCGCTGCTTTACCTGGCACGATATATTTTCGTGGGTCATTGGCATCCGGATGCTCGCCAAAGTAGCTTTTCACAGCATCGGCAAAGGCGATTTTCAGCTCTGTCGCCACGTTCACCTTACACACACCCATTTCGATACAACGGTTGACCATAGCGTCGGGAATGCCTGATGCACCGTGCAGCACCAGCGGAATATCCACCTGCTCACGAATGGCTGCCAGACGGTCAAAATCAAGCCTTGGCTCACCCTTGTAAAGCCCATGCGCCGAGCCAATCGCCACCGCCAGTGAATCAATACCGGTGCGTCGCACAAACTCAGCGGCTGCCGCCGGGTCGGTAAACGCTGCATCCGCGCTGTCGACAATCAGGTCATCTTCCTGACCGCCAAGGCGGCCAAGCTCCGCTTCCACACTGACGTCATAACGCTGGCAAAACTGCACCACGCGCGATACCACATCAATATTTTCATCAAATGGATAGTGGGAGCCATCAATCATCACTGAGCGGATCCCCGCGTTAACCTTGACTTCGATATCCGCAAATTCTTCATGGTGATCGAGGTGCAATACCAGCGGCATCTGGTGTTTGTGCGCCGCTTCCTTACAAATCGCGACAATGTAGTCGACCCCGGCATAGCCATAGGTACCCGGCGTACCGGCAAGGATCACCGGTGAGCGAAGCTCCGCCGCTGTTTCTACCACCACCTGCACAGTTTCCAGGTTATGAATGTTGAATGCAGGTACGGCATAGCCACCTTTTTGCGCACGTTTTAGCATTTCACGGGAAGAAATCAGATACATACAGCCTCCAAAACTGAATCATGTTGTGCGCTGGTCTGGCGGTAAACGCAGTTGCCTGCCACCCAGGTCGCGACCACCTCGCCCGCGTCTGACCACTCCACCATGGAGGCCAGTTTGCCGGGAGCCAGGCTGCCTAAATTGTTTTCAACGCCCAGCAGGGTTGCAGCTCATAGATGCCAGTGACCACGCCTTTTCAAACGGCAGGGAGAACCACTGGGAAAGGTTGGATACCGCGGTATTCAAGGTGAGCGTACTGCCCGCCAGACCACCGTTTTCAGTGCGCACCACACCTGCTTTCATGGTGACGTTCAACTCGCCAAGGGCGTATTCACCGTCCGGCATGCCTGCGGCGCGCATGGCATCGGACACCAGCACCATGCGGTTTGCGGCGCATCGCCACACCACTTCTGCCGCGGCCGGATGTACGTGGTGACCATCAGCAATCAGTTCGATGTGGGCGCTGTCGCAGCAAAGCGCAGCCCCGACCACACCGGGTTCACGGTGATGCAGGCCAGTCATGCCGTTGTAGCAGTGGACAATGCCATCTGCCCCGGCGCGAAGTGCGGCGACGGTCTGTTCATAACTGGCTGACGTGTGTGCCAGCATGACGTTGACCTGGTGCGCTTTGAGATAAGCAATGGCCTTCAGTGCGTCATTCTTTTCCGGTGCCAGCGCCACACATTTCAGGGTGCCATCAGCCACAGAAAGCCAGTGTTCAAGTTCAATTTCATCCAGCTCGCGTAGGAAAGATTCGGGATGTGCGCCGCGGTGCAAGGCGGTGAAATACGGGCCTTCAAGGTAAGAGCCAAGGATCGCCGCGCCGGATACGCCAACTTTCATGGCGTGTTTGACCGCCCTAAGTGCCGCACGGATTTTCTCGACCGGCGCAGTCACCGTGGTGGCCAGAAATGCCACCACCCCCTGGCTGGCGAGAAATGCTGAAATAGCGTCCAGCGCTTCATGGCTGGCATCCATCACATCAAACCCCATCGCGCCGTGGATATGGCTGTCAATCAACCCAGGCAGCAGGGAAACCGGTTGCATCTCCAGCGGCTCGCCACCGGTTGCCAGATAGTCGCTGTATGGCTGAACCCGGGTAATACGGCCGTTTTCGACACCAATCACGCGTCGTCCAGCCACTGGTTGGCAGGCGTCAGGATGCGACGGTAACGGCGGTTAAATACCATCGCCCACCTCGGCTTCTTCACGCTGTTTTTCTTCCAGCTGCGCATGCAGCGATGTAATACCGCGGTGTCCACAGACCAAGGCCTGCTCACGGAACTCGGTCAGGCTCAGCTCATCTCGCTCCAGCAGCATTTCCGCTGCCATCTGTAAATTGGTGCCAGTCACCACTTCGATATTGGCCATTTGCTGGCTGAGTAACGAGGCTGTGCGGAAAGGCGTACCGCCCAGAAGGTCGGTCAGGAACACCACGCCTTCGCCTGAATCCACGCTTTCCAGTGCCATACGCATGGCGTTATCCAGCTGTGCTGTAGTCATACTTTCCGGAAAGTCGATAGCTGCAAACTGTGGCTGTTCGCCAATCACCTGGGTCAACGCCTGAGATATTCCACTGGCAAAGCCGCCATGACCGCTAAGAATCACCCCAATCATAGGAATTCCTTTTGTGTAGGGCGTGAACCGGGAGGCCTGCGCCTCCCGCATTCAGCGCTTTTGTTTCACGTTGTTATTGTTTTTGCTGTCAGTTACAGGATGCCTGCAAAGCGCCCCACTACACCCAGGGTGACAGTGATGATGATCAGGCGGATTGGGCTCCAGCCGCGTTTTACCAGTGCAAACATGGTCAGGGTGTAAACCAGTGGCAGGAATGCTGGCATCAGCTTGTCAATCACGTCAGCCTGCAGTTTCACCACTGCATCACCGGCGGTGATTTCAGCGTGGTAGACAGGCGCACATAGGTCGCAACCAGCGCACCGATAACCGTCATACCCACGATGGATGCGGCATGGCCGACTTTCTTGGTGTTGGCTTTGATGATGGGGATTGCCGCCACACCCATGCGGTAGGCGTAGTGCGCCAAACCGAAACGCAGGCCAAAGTGGAACACGTTGAACACCACGAAGAAGATGACCGCACCCATGATGGAGCCCTGCAATGCAAGGTCGGCACCGATACCGCCACAGATTGGCAGCAGGGTCAGCCAGAACATGGCATCACCGATACCACCCAGCGGCGCACCGACGGCAATTTTGGTGCTCTGGATGCTGTTTACGTTCTGTTTTGAACGCTCCATCGCCAGGATGATGCCCATCACGAAGGTGACCAGGAACGGGTGGGTGTTGAAGAAACCCATGTGCCCTTTCATCGCCTTAGACAAGTCATTTTTGTTGGTGTGGATCTTCTTCAGCGCGGGCAGTAAGCCGTAAAGCCAACCTGCTGCCTGCATACGTTCGTAGTTGAACGAGGCTTGCAACAGCAGCGAACGCCACGCCATGCGGTTGATATCCTGCTTGGTCAGCTCCGCACCCACGTTCTGGTCTTCATAGGTGTCGTTGGTCGCCAGCGACATCACAGGATCTGCTTCTTTGTGAGCCTTCAGATGGCCCATAGTGTTTGCATTAGATTCCATCTTCCAGTTCCTCCGCTTTCGGTGCGCTTTGTTCGGGTTTGCGCATAAAGTCAATCAGTGCAATCGCAAGGGCTGCCGCCGCAATCGCCAGCATTGGCAGTTGCAGCCAGGCGGCGCCGACAAAACCAAGAATGAAGTAAGGGATGTAGGCGTTTTTCATCATGATCTTCATCAGAACAGCGAAACCGATTGCCGGCATCATGCCGCCTGCTACGCCCAGACCGTCGATCAGATGCTGTGGCAGCGCCTCAACCATTGGTTTGGCGTGTTCTGCACCGAAGTAGATTGGCAGGAACGCACACAGGAAGTAGAAGGATCCAAGAACAGCAAGAGCAAAATAGTTAACCTTCTCGATACCCGCCGTGTCCGCTTCATCAGCCATCTGGTCACACTTGGACATCACAGGTGACATAGCAGAGAAGAGGAAGGTGATACCCATTTGCACCGCCACCGCGAACGGTACGGCGATACCCACCGCCACGCTTGGCTCAACGCCAGTGGTGATCGCAAAGGTGGTGCCGACGATGGTGCCGATGATGACGTTCGGTGGCTGGGCACCAGCCAGAGGCGCAAGCCCCATCCAGACCAGTTCCAATGTACCGCCGACCAGGATACCGGTCTCAAGGTCACCGAGGATCAGGCCAACCAAAGGACCCAATACCACCGGACGGTGCATGTGGGTCAAGCCGTTAAAGAGGTCGAGACCGGCAATAAATGCCAGGATCCCGAGCATCAGCGCTTGTATAAAACTGATTTCCATTACGATTACTCCTTAAAGAAGTTTGAAAATGTCAGTAGCGGGCTCTGTAGGAACGCCCTGTACGTAACACGCCACGCCCGCCTCTCTCAGCGCGTTGAATGCCTCAACATCACGGGCATCGACGGAAACGGTTTTGTGGATTTGTGTTTTCCCCTCGGTGAAATGCATATTGCCGACGTTGATCTTTTCGACCGGCACCCCGCCCTTCACCAAGGCGAGGAAATCTGACGGTGTCTTGCACACCAACAGGATTTTCTGGCGATCTGCCGCTTTGTGGATGGTGTCGATGGCTTTTTGCACCGACCAGAACCGGATGGCGATGCCGTCCGCCAGTACCATTTCCATCAGGTTTTGCTGGATTTGGTCTTCAGCGACTTCATCGTTAACCACCACGATGATGTTGGCGCCGGCGAAACGACCCACTGCACGCCTACCTGGCCATGCACGAGGCGTTCATCTATGCGGCTGAGTACTATGTTTGGCATGGTGAAACTCCTTCCTTTCTGCGCTTACGCAGTGATTTCACGAAAACGGATAAATGGTGACGCCCTGAACAACACGGTTTACTTCGCCACTCGGGCACGGGTTATCCGGCGTCAACCCAAGTTGCAGTGATTTGGTCATGGCCAGCATCTGGGCGAACACGATGTAAGGGAACGTGAGCCAGACATCATCGAGTTTTGCGTCGGCCACGCTGATGAACTCGCCGTCGATGTCACCTTCATCAACCGCCGTCAGCGCGATGTGCGAGAGGGTTTTGCCATTCGTGCGGATCTCGCTGTACATGTCGCGGTCGTACTGGCGGGTGTAGCTGTCGGTAGAGAAAAACTGGATAACCAGAGTTTCTGGATTGATCATAAATTTCGGGCCATGACGGAAACCGAGGGATGATTCAAAGCCCGTCACGACGCGGCCTGCACTCAGTTCCAGAGATTTCAGCGCCCCTTCACGTGCCACACCTGCCAAGCCACCACTGCCAAGGATGATGAGGCGCTGGTAGTCCATTTCGGCCAGTGTGTTGACCTTGTCTGCCCATTGCGCCATGCCGTTTTCCACACAACTTGCGACACGTTCCACCTGCTCTGTGCAGGCGGCGCGGGTGGCATTGCCGAGTAGCACGATGGCCGACAGCGTCATACAGGTGTAACTGGACGTCATGGCGAAGCTTTTATCGTTCGAGCTTCCGGCATCAGGTGGCAGCGCGCTTTGTCGCTTTGCTGTGCGTAGCGGTAGAGTTCACCTTCACCGTTACAGGTCAGGATCAGGTGCCAGATGTTGGTCACGGTCTGATCTGCCACCGCTACCGCCGCCACGCTTTCCGGGCTGTTGCCGGAGCGGGCAAAGGAAACCAGCAGGTCGGTGCATTCGGGTCAAGGTATTCGCGGGGATTCGACACAATATCAGTTGTCGCAACCGCTCGGGCATCAATGCCCTGGCGCACCAGCCAAGGGGCTAAGGCTTCCCCGGCATAGGCAGACGTACCAGCACCTGTCATCACGATGCGGAGACCCGGCAGGGCAAAAAGAGGTTGCAGGAACGCATTGTCATCCGCTTCTGTCGCCGTCAGTGTCGCGGCCATTTCACGCCACAGGCGCGGCTGATGGGCAATTTCTTGGGCGGTATGGACAGCACCATGTTGCGTCAGCCATTGGGTATCAAAACCAGGATAAGTCATTGTTATTTTTCCTCGGTAACGCAGCCGCAGGCACGGCTGTAAATACGGGTCACTTCCATCACTTTGTCGATGATCAGGGCTTCGGGGTCGCTGCCGATTTCTCCGCGCACAACAGCGCGGTATTGGTTCGGCAGGTACTGGCTCAAAAGCGTGCCCGGCGGTGGCAGTTCGGTCAGGTTCTGCATCATGGTTTTCACTGCCGCGTCCACCACAGGGTGCGACCAGTAGTAACGGATGCGGTCGCTGAAGCTGTACTGGCAATCCAAATAGCGTTGATGCCCGGTGTTGCTGTAGTAGCGATGCCAGTAATCGGGCTCCTGGCGCATCACCTGTTCAACGGTTTCGCGAAGGTGGGAAGCGCGGTGCTCGCCGAGCCATTCGCGCTCGACGCTGTCCAGAGCAAACAGGGCTTCACGCATGGCAAACGTCAGAGCCGGACCAACTTTCAAAATGGCGAAGTGATCGCGCACCAGCTCGCAGTAGGCGGTATCAGCCTGGTAATCCGTGGAGTGGCTTCAAACACTTTGCCGGGAACGGTTTCGATAAAACGGCTGAGTGCAGTGGCTTTGTCGGCGGCGTAATGGATGATTTTGTGATGGTCAAACTCCACGCCGGGTTGCACCACCAGCCCAATCACGCGATCCCAAACCGCGTCCAGACCAAGGGCAGCAAACGCGGTTTGGTGCATGTCCAGCGTCTGGGCAGCATCGCCAGCCTCGGTAACGGCCAGCTCTTCTTCCAGTTCATGCGCCCCACCCGGCACCGGCACTTCAGTGCCAATAATGTAGAGCGGCGCTTCACCGCCGACACGTTGCCAGGTTTGTTCGGCAACCTGACAAAGGCGGGCTGCCCGATGTGCCACCATGTTTTCACCCAGGGGGACGGGATCACCTGCACATGACATCGAGCAGTCCAGATGGATTTTGCGGAACCCTGCCTCGACATAAGCCGCAATCAGGGTTTCGGATTTCGCCATGGCTTCGTCAGCAGACAAGTGCTGCCAACAGTTGGGGCCTAAATGGTCGCCGCCCAGCAGCAGTTTTTCGCGTGGGAGTCCAATGTCATCGGCCAGTGAGCAGACCAATTGGTAGAAGTCAGCAGGGGTCAGGCCGGTGTAGCCGCCGTCCTGGTTGACCTGGTTGGAGGTCGCTTCAATCAATACCAAGGAGTTGTCGGCCACGCCCTGCTTCAAAGCGGCTTTCAGCACCAGTGGGTGCGCCGAGCAAACGGCGTAGACACCGACCGGTTCACCGGCTTTGTGGCGCTCGATTAAATCACGAAGTGGCTGCATGGTAGCTCCCCATGCAGGCGGTGTTCAGAGTGAAACGAAAGGAAATGAAAACAGGAGGTTAATCGTCCCTGTCTGCAATAATGACCTTTACGCCCATGGCTGTCAGCGCCTGCAAATAATTGTCCGGAATCCGGCTGTCGGTGATCAGGGTGTCAATTCCCCCGGCATCACGGATCATGCAGAAGCTTTTCCGTCCAAATTTGCTGGCATCTGTTACCGCAATCACTTCACGGGCCACCTCGCACATCACACGGTTTACATGGGCTTCGCCTCGTGCGGAGTGGTGATGCCGGCATTCAGGTCGAAACCATCTACACCGAGGAACAGCTTGTCGAACCGATAGTTCTTCAAGAGTTGCTCGCCTGCCGGGCCATGAAGCGAAAAGGATTGGCGTCGCAGTGTGCCGCCTGCCACCATGACTTCGATGTTGTCATAGCTGGCAAGGTCATAGGCAATATTGAGAGAGTTGGTCATCACCACCAGGCCATTTTTCTCCGCCAGGTGGCGGGTGATTTTGGCGGTGGTAGAGCCTGAATCGAGGATGATGCATCGCCGTCGTGCACCATCGCCGCCGCCTTGGCTGCAATGCGCGATTTGATGTCAGCGAACATTTTGCCTTTGTCCTGTACCGGGCGGTCGAAAGCGAAGTGCCGGTTCACCATGGCACCGCCATAGCAACGGACAATACAGCCTTTTCTTTCCAGATAATTCAGGTCGTTACGTATGGTTACGGTTGAAACAGTAAAGCGTTCTGCCAGCTCATCCACCTTCACGGTGTTGTTCTGACGCGCCATTTCGACGATTTGCTCTCTGCGTTCAAGGGTCGTAACCATAACCACTCTCTTTCACTGTCTTGCGATCGGGTTCCACCTTTCGCTTCATTTCGTAAAAGATTTCAGCACACGAAAGCAAACGAAAGGAAAACGGCGATCACACTTGGTCGAACATAAGAAAAACGCTAAAAACCTTTCACTTTATAACCAAATGAAAGCTTCGTTTATGTGAGCAATGTCGTCTCAACTGGAGATAACTCGCAAAAAATGGTGGGGGGCGGAAAAGTAAACTGAAAGGTGGCAAAACAGGCTATTGCTTTTCTCTTTCAGACAACGAGTCGATCAATGTCACAAAATGAAAAATAGCCTCAAAAAATCACTGTGAATTTGGAAGCAGTGCGGTGGGGAAATCGGTGTTTGTGGCCGTCAGAAAATGCCTTTCTTCCATCCAGCCGAAACAAAATTGCCACCGCGAAGGGTGGCAATTTCAGTTCAGGCTCAAAACGAAAGCTATGGCGTAAGCATCGCCAGTGACGAAATAGTAATGGCATCGTGACGCCAGTATTCGATATCGCAGTCAATCAACTCACCGTGCTGGTTGTAGTTGATACGCTCCACCACCATCGCCGGTGTGCCAGAGGTTGCCCGCAGCGCCTGTGCCATTGGGCCAATCAGCGAACTGGTGCTGATGCGGTAACGGATAGACTGATAGACCACCCATAATGCTCGCGGTAAATATCCGTCAGCGACTGGGAAAGATCGTAACCCAGCAGTTTCGGGAAAATGTCCGGGCGGATGTAGTTGGTCACATACACCACAGGACGGTCATCGAGATAGCGCACACGGTTGACCTGATACACCTCAGAAAATGGCTTGAGCGACAACAGGTTCGCGGCCTGTTTGTTGGCAAGGATGTTCTTGGCGCTGATCAGCTCCGTTTTCGGTTTACGCCCCTGCTCCAGCGCCATGTTGGTAAAGTTCAGGGTTTTGGTTGGGTCGTAGTGAAGCGGCTCTGGCGAAATAAACCAGCCACGGCGGTCTTCCCGGTAAATACGCCCTTCCGATTCCAGCAGTGACAATGCCTCGCGCAGCGTCACGCGGGTGGTATCAAAGGTCTCTGCCAGCTTACGCTCTGCCGGCAGTTTCTGGCGCGGGGCAAGCATCCCCGCGTCAATTTGTTCTACGATGGCATCTTTGATTTTTACGTATTGCACAGGGTGTCCTTATCTATTTCGCCACGCTTGGGTACGGGTTCCCAGCCATTTCGCCACCGGCCACTGAATCAGTCTGGCACTCAGCGCCGACAGCATGATCATCACAGCCATGGCCGCGGCGGCACCCGTTTGTCCTGCATCGTCCATATTCAGCACGGAAACCGAAGCAGGAATGGTGTCGGTCGAATAGAGGAATACTACCGCAGAAGTTGTGGTGAGCGCATTAACAAACAAATACATACCAATATCAAACAGCGCGGGCAGACACACCGGCAGCGTCACTTTGTAGAACAGCTTGAACTGCGGCATTTTGACCGACGCCGCAGTGGCTTCAATTTCTGCCGGAAGCTGTTTCAGCGCCGCCAGCGAGGTCATGTGCCTACTGTGTAGTAATGGACAATGGTGTTAATAACCAACAGCGCCATTGAGCCATAAAGGGTATTGAGCGGGTTTGCGGCATCGTTGAAATAGAAGATATACCCCAGCCCCAGCACCATGCCCGGCACCGCCATCGGCAGAATACTGACCATTTGAAGAAGCTGGCGCACCGGTGCAAAAGCCCGGCCTTTTTCCATTGCATAGCTGCGGTGAAAATCAGGGTGGTTCCGAAAATCGCCGCCCAAAACGCCATTTCCAGTGAGTTAAAGAATGGGCTCCAGCCGTACGTGCTGATTTCCGCAAAGTTGTAGTTGTTCAGGGTCAGGGTCTGGTTCCAAGGCCAGAAGGTGACCAGTGAGCCGTACACCGCCATGCCGAGAACCACCAGCACCACGGCTGAAATCAGGGTGCAGTAAAGAAAACAAACCGAATCACGCACTTTATTTGGCGCTGGCTGGTACACCACAGAGCGGGTATCAATCAGGCTTTTCTGCTTTTTCTTCACCCAGCGATCGGCCATAAACGCGAGGATAGCCGGAAACAGCAGGATGATGGAGGTGACCGCGCCCATGGCAAAGTTTTGCTGCCCCACCACCTGTTTGAAGATATCGGTTGCCAGCACGTTGTCGCTGCCGCCAATTACCTTTGCCACACCAAAATCGGTGATCACCAGGGTGAAAATCACAATCAGGGTGCTGATAAGGCCATATTTAGCACCTGGCAAGGTAACGATAAAAAAGGTCTTCAATGGCGAAGTATTGAGGGCTTTTGCCGCTTCATACAAACGGGCATCCGAGGTGCGCATGGAGGTGGTCAGGATCATCAGGGCATGGGGAAAGGTCCAGAAGATAAGCCCCATCGAGATACCAATCAGGCCATATACCGACTGCCCCCTAGCAAGGATTTGGCAATGCCTGGTTACCGAACAGGAACACCAGACTGATCGCCGGTAGTAGTGAAGGCGCGAGGATCGGCGCCGTTCCCAGTACTTTGAATAGCCCTTTGAATGGCATGCAGGAGCGGGTGAGCGCATAGGCGAAACCGAAGGCGGCAAGGGTCACAATCGCGGTGACTGACACCCCGAGGATGAGGGTGTTGGAAAGCGACGTCCAAACCCCGGCTGACGAAAGGTAATCAGTAAAATTGGCCAGACCGACAAATTCGCCGTTGGCGTTCTGGACGCTTTTTTTCAGCATGGTCCAGAGCGGGAACAGCAGGAAAAGTGCAAACAGCGTGGTGATCAGGGTCAGCAGACCAAACAGCACCAGGTTGTCCTTGCTGACTCTGTCGAGCAGAGAGGCTGATTTACGCGGCAGCACCAGAGTGTTCATCGTCATCGTGTTGGCTTCCATGTTTGGGTTCATTTAGGCCGCCTTGCGTTCAGGATGTTGGCGGCTTTCGCTTGGATAGCCACGCAGCCCGGACTCAGTAAATTCTATATAGCGGACATCGCCACGCTGGATATTCAAGGCTTCCGCCTGCTCAACCGGTACATCCACCATGATCAGGCGGCTGCGGTTACCCGGCAGCAGTTTGCAATCAACGCGGTAAAACGCGCCGAGAAACTCCGTTGCCACCACTTTGACCGGAATACTGTTTTTCGGGCTGTCGACAAAACGGATTTGCTCCGGACGCACTGCCAGATCGCACGCATCACCGCGCGACAACGACAGATTTTCCAGCATCGGTTTACGAATTAAGGATTCGGCTATCCGCACCTGGGTGTCGCTCGCCACAGAAACCGGAATAAAGTTCATGGTGCCGACAAATTCCGCCACAAAACGGGTTGCCGGTTTGCGATAAATTTCCTGCGGCGTACCCACCTGTTCAATCACGCCGTGGTTCATCACCACAATTCGATCTGCCATGGAAAGGGCTTCGTCTTGATCATGGGTCACCATAATGGTGGTGATACCAAGCTTACGCTGCAAACGGCAGATTTCTTCACGAAGATGGATACGTACTTTGGCATCCAGCGCCGACAGCGGTTCGTCCAGCAACAGCAGCCCCGGATAAAGCGCCAATGCCCGCGCCAGAGCCACACGCTGTTGTTGACCACCGGAAAGCTGACTTGGGTATTTCTCACCCGAAGTTGGCAGGCCAATGGTTTCCAGCCACTCATCGACTTTCTCATACGCCACTTTTTTCGGCGTCCCCTGATTTATCAGCCAAGGGCAATGTTTTCTTTCACTGTCAGGTTCGGAAACAGGGCGTAGGACTGGAACACAATACCGAAGTCGCGTTTTTCCGGCGGCAGGAAGGTGGTTTCTTTACCGCCCTGGAAAATAGCGCCGGAGGTTGGCAGGTCGAGCCCCGCAATCGCGCGCAGCAAGGTGGTTTTGCCACAGCCGGAAGGGCCAAGAAAACAGACAAACTCCCCTTTTTCGATGCTGAGGGAGATTTGCTTTAGCGCCGTAAACGCTCCGAACTGCTTCGCGACGTTATCAATCTGAAGGTAAGGTTGGTGATGATTCATAATCATAACTCCATTTGGTATAGTCCAGACTCTAGCGACGCTATATTTCACCGGCATGACAGATTTGTAGCCCTTCAATGACAATCAATGATTTAGCTTCCAAAACAGAAAGAGAGAGCCGATGCTCTCTCTTTGTCTGAACAAGATTTAATTGCCTTTCCTGCTTAAGATTTTGGCTCAGATTTGCTGTCGTAGCGCTCAGACCAGGCCGCAAGCACCGTCGAACGCTGGTTACCCATTTGGGTGAAATCCATCTTGGCCATCGCCCCTTCCACATCCGGGTAGTTGTTGACCTTGGCGCTCACTGCTTTGTGGCCGACAACAGGATACGACTGCACATACAGCTCGTTGGCCGCTTTCGATACCGCCCAGTCAACAACGCGCTGGCTGGCATCGCCCGGCTTCACTAAGCCGACCGCATCCACGTCCCAGCCAATGCCTTTTGGCACAATCACCTCAAGTGGCGCGCCTGATTTTTCAGTTTGGCCGCGCGGGTTGCCATGGAAATACCAATCGCGACTTCGCCCATCGCCGCTTGCACACAAGGTTTGGAACCAGAGTGGGTATAGTGCGCAATATTGTTGTTGAGCTTGTCCATGTACTCCCAGGCACCTGTCTCGCCATAGCTGCTGATCCAGCCTGATACCTGCATATATCCCGTGCCGGAAGACGCCGGATTCGGCATCGCAATATGGCCCTGATACACAGGCTTGGTCAGATCTTCCCAGGAGGTTGGCTTTGGCAGGCCCGCCTGTTTACCGACAATTTCGTTGTAACAAATCGCGTTAAAGAACGCCAAGTTGCCATACCACGCCGGGTTTTGTTCACCGTCAATCAACTGGCTGCGCAGCTCGTCAGCCCCTTTAGGTGAATAAGGCTTGATCACCCCTTCTTCTTTCAGTAGCGCCAGCGAAGAGCCCGCCAATCCCCATACCACTTCGGCGCGTGGGTTGTTTTTCTCGGCCAGTAATTTTGCGGTCATGATGCCGGTGGAATCGCGTACCCATTTGATACTGATGTCTGGGTTGTCTTTTTCAAACGCGGTTTTGTATTTCGCCAGCAGATCGGTTTCAAATGCGGTGTACACAGTCACTTCCTGCGCACTGAAAGCCTGTGCAGACATCAATGTAAAAAGTGCAGCCACTGACGCTTTCATCATGCGTGCCTTCATGGTTTTCCTCTCCCTTGGTCTCGCCCTGTTTTTGATAACGGTCGACGTTGAAAATGGTGTTACCTGTAATTTGGTGTGTACCAAAATTTGAGTTCACCCTAACCACGCTTTGTGACGATTCCATGACCAATTTTTGGCAGTTTTAAGAAATAAAACCGAATATTCAGGGAATTAAAACCGCGAAAGCCGTGGATGTGAAAGTTTTATGAAATTCGTTTTGGCCATATTTACGCCGTTGACGGCCTGCTGCTAGAGTAATTTGGAATTTTGGTATATTCCAATTAACAGGATGGATACTCCGATGAAAAATGAATACCTGCTACTCACACCGGGCCCGCTTTCAACCTCTGAAACGGTGCGCAGCGCCATGCTCAAGGACTGGTGTACGTGGGACGATGAATACAACAAAGACATCGTTGAGGTTATTCGCACCAAACTGGTTTCGCTGGCGACAGCACAAGAAGGCTATACCAGCGTATTGATGCAGGGCAGCGGCACGGCGTCCGTCGAAGCCACTATCGGCAGCGCGATTAGCAAAAACGGCAAATTACTGGTGGTCGACAACGGCGCATACGGCGCACGTATCGCCCAAATCGCTGGCTACCTGAACATTGCCTGCCGCGTGATTTCCCCGGGTGAAACGTCGCAGCCAGCGCTGGAAAATGTAGAAGCCGCATTAAAAGAAGACAGCGACATCACCCATGTGGCGATTGTGCACTGTGAAACCACCACCGGCATGCTGAACCCGATTGAAGCGGTTGCAGCCCTTGCCAAAGCACACGGCAAAGTAGTGATCCTGGATGCTATGTCGAGCTTCGGCGGCATCCCGATGGACATCGGCGAGCTGCGTATCGACTTTATGATCAGCTCTGCCAACAAATGTATTCAAGGCGTACCGGGATTTGGCTTTGTGATTGCCAAACAGTCTGAGCTGGAAAAATGCCAAGGTCAGGCGCGTTCACTCAGCCTTGACCTTTATGACCAATGGCACTGCATGGAAATGAACCACGGCAAATGGCGCTTTACCTCCCCGACCCACACCGTGCGCGCGTTTTACCAGGCACTGCTGGAGCTGGAAAAGGAAGGCGGCATCGCGGCGCGTCACCAGCGCTACCAGACCAATCAGAAAACCCTGGTTACGGGTCTCAAAAGCCTTGGTTTTACCCCGCTTTTGGACGAAATCCTGCATTCGCCAATCATCACCTCTTTCTATTCACCCACCCATAGCGACTACCAGTCAAGGAATTCTACGACCGCCTAAAAGCGCAAGGATTTGTGATTTATCCGGGCAAGGTGTCGAACGCAGATTGCTTCCGTATCGGCAATATCGGCGAAGTGTATCCAGCTGATATCGAGCGTTTGATTGGCGCCATCAAAAACGCCATGTACTGGGAACTCAACTAAAGGATTGCCCGTGATGACCAGCCACGCACCTGCCAGCCACCTTCGCAGCGAAGGGGACATCAACACCACGCCAGCGCGTCAGCAATGGCATGCGTCAATCGCCGACGATGCTACCCAATCGCTGCTTGAGCGCGACAGCAAGGCGTTTTTGCATCAAGCCATGTCAACGCCGTGCCTGGATGTGCTCGAATCGGTGGAAGGGATTTACCTGCGCGATGTCGCCGGAAAACCTACATGGATTTTCACGGCAACAATGTGCACCAGTTGGGTTACGGGCATCCCCATGTCGTCAAGCGTGTGACAGAACAACTGGCGACCCTGCCCTTCTCGCCGCGCCGCTTTACCAACCCTGTCGCCATAGAATGTGCCGAGAAAATCGCCGCTATTTGTGGCGGCGAGTTGAACCGTGTTCTGTTCGCGCCGGGTGGCACCTCAGTGATCGGCATGGCGCTGAAACTGGCGCGTCACGTCACCGGCAACTTCAAGGTGGTGTCACTGTGGGATTCTTTCCACGGTGCATCGCTGGACGCCATTTCCGTAGGCGGCGAAGCCTGTTTCCGTGAAGGCATGGGACCATTGATGGCGGGTGTTGAGCGCATTCCGCCACCGGTCACCTACCGCGGCGCTTTGCCTTCACAGATGGCAGCGATGTGCACTACGCCGACTACCTCGAATACGTGATTGAAAAAGAAGGTGGTATCGGCGCGTTTATCGCCGAAGCGGTGCGCAATACCGATGTTCAGGTGCCAAGCCGCGCCTATTGGCAGCGGGTTCGCGAGATCTGCGACAAACACAATGTACTGCTGATCATCGACGACATTCCCAACGGCATGGGGCGCAGCGGAGAGTGGTTCACCTATCAGGCCTACGACATCGAACCGGACATTCTCTGCATCGGCAAAGGCTCGGCGGCGGCATTGTGCCTATCGCGGCCATGGTCACCAAAGACAAATACAACACTGCAGCGCAGGTTTCACTCGGTCACTACACCCACGAAAAAAGCCCGCTTGGCTGCGCGGCCGCGCTTGGCACCATTGAAGCAATTGAGAACGAAGAATTGCTCGCCAAAGTACGCGACGACAGTGCCTTTGTCGGCAAGGCGCTTGCGGCCATGAAAGCCAAGTATCCGCTGATCGGTGACGTGCGGGGCATTGGCCTTTTGTGGGGCGTTGAGCTTGTCAGCGACCGCGATAAGAAAACCCGCGCCTTTGATGAAGCCGAAGCCGTGCTCTACCAATGCCTCAATGACGGGCTGAGTTTCAAAGTTTCCCAGGCAACGTTATCCAACTTAGCCCACCACTGATTATTTCCCGTGAAGACCTGCAGCGTGCGCTCGACATATTCGAACGTGCCATCGCCAAGGTTTGCCACGGCGTTAACCCGATTTAACTTTTAAGGACAACCAAGATGACAACCAATACTTCTTCTATTCAGGCTGTGATTTTTGACTGGGCTGGCACCATCGTTGATTTCGGCTCATTCGCGCCGACCAGCATTTTCGTCGAGGCTTTCAAGCAGGGCTTTGATTTTGACATCACGCTGGACGAAGCGCGTGAACCAATGGGTCTGGGCAAGTGGGATCATATTCAGGCGGTTGGCCGTATTCCAGCAGTCGATAAACGCTGGAACGAGAAATTTGGCCGCGCTATGAACAGCGACGACACTGACGCTATCTACGCCGCCTTTATGCCGCTGCAAAAAGCCAAAGTGGCCGATCACGCCGCGCCAATCCTGAACGCTGTCGAGGTTGTTGATTCCCTGAAAGCTAAAGGTATCAAGATTGGCTCCTGCTCCGGCTACCCGCGTCAGGTGATGGATGTATTGATCCCGGTTGCAGCGGATTACGGTTACAAGCCAGATTACATCGTCGCAACCGATGACCTGCCACAAGGCGGCCGCCCGGCTCCCTTTATGACGCTGAAAAACGTGATTGAACTGGGCGTGACCAATGTGGGTGCCTGCGTAAAAGTGGACGATTCCACCCCAGGCATCGAAGAAGGCCATAACGCAGGAATGTGGACAGTCGGCCTGCTGCTTTCCGGCAACGAAGCGGGTCTGACTTACGACGAATACCTGGCTGCCACGCCGGAAGTGTTGGAAGCAGCACGTGAAAAAGCCCACGCCAAGATGATCAAAAGCGCCCCCCACTACCTTATCGACACCATCGCCGATCTGCCGGAAGTGATTGCAGACATCGAGCGCCGCATCAGCGCGGGTGAGCGCCCGTAAGATTAGCTCAATCCAAAAGACCCACGGTTGTGGGTCTTTTTTGTCCCTCCCCATTTTCAAGGGGGAGGCTAGGAGGGGGTTATGAGCCGCCAATGGATTCTGATTTTCAGCTCGACGCTATGAAAGAACTGCTTCACACTCTTCCACGCTTCTCTCAACCAGATGTGGATTTGACTGCAAATTTAACTCTTTAGCCGTAATAACTACTTGGCTCCAAAGAACGTCAATACTGCTCTGCAATTTGTTTCCATTTTCTTCTAGACCTGTAATCAAGTCTCTTGGTTCGTTCTTACGACCAAGCAGTTCATGCGCAAAACTTCGATACGCTCTCGTGTCTTTCACGATACATGAGACGCCAATATTAAACTGTGAAAAATACAGGTCTCTGAGAATAATTAGTCTGTGAACAGTTCGAACAAACTCTAAGTCTTTCTTTTCAAAATTTCCGTAATTATTCGTCCTAGCTGCATCTACAAGTTCCACAATCAGCTCTCTCATTTTACACAGCAATGCAGCAGTTTCCTCTAATCGCTCTCGTCTGGCTAACTCTATTTCTTGCTTTCTCCAAACCTGTAATTCTATATCTTTTTTACTTCCTCAGTCGCTCTAGCTAACTCTTTTTGTTGTGCTTTTATTTCTTCTAGATTTCGAGCGATCGTTGCAATTTTCGCCTTCTCGATAGCCTCCGTTGAGGCATTTTTTACAGCTTTTTGAATATACAACTCGGTTTCTAAGGAATCCTTTTTTGCCCATGAAGTAAATAGATGCTTAACATACGCACCGATTCCTGCAGCAAATATAGAAAGAACTCCACCACTTAAAAAGAAGACTATCTCTTGTTCTGTCATTTGAATTTCTTACGCGAAAGATGAATACAGTTACATAGCATACCTGTGCCACTCGCAATGTAACAATCTGAAATTTATAGATTTATAATCAACCGCCAAGAATCTACCAGCTATTTTTCTTCATCCGCTCGCAATTGAGAAACGTGTACTTAGATTCTGTGATAGTTTTTGTTAAAGAAAGGTTCTGTCAGCACAGTGTTCATATGAAGGTGGGCGATATGTCGATGCATTTTGAGAAAATAGAAATAGAGTCAAAGGGCAGTTTTCTAGATTCATTGCCACCTTGGGTAATCATCGTGACGTTAACCCCTATCTGTGTTGTTTTTCTTTTTTTCGCGGAAAATCGGTTCGATAACATACAGCAAATCAGTTGGCAAAATTTCAAAACAGATCATGCGGCTTGTAGCATTGTCAAAGAGCGTTACGTTGGAAGTAAAACATTTCCACAAGAAGCCGTACTTGATTGCTACGGGAAAGAAGTTAGCTGGACACCTGCTTCGTTTCTATAGACCATTCCCCTTTGCGACATAAGTGTATTTCCGACCCAATCTTGCCATTTAATTGAAAACAAATTCAAAACCTTGGCGCTGCCCCGCTGTCCGGCATCACCGACAATTCCATAAACTCGCAAAATGCGGTGACCGCTTTGCTGCGCTCGCGCTTTCTTGACCAGACCAGCCCCACTTCCATGGCAGGAACATGATCGGCCAGTGGCCGTACTTCCACCCGCCTACCTTCCAGCGACCAAGGGCGATACACCATGTCAGACAAAATTGTGATGCCATAATCATTGGCCACCAGACTACGTACCGACTCCACTGATGAGGTGCGGAAAATGGTATCCGGCTGATAAGGCGTCTGGTTCCAGTAGCGCTGCGCGGTGTTACTTGCCTCATCCACCGTCAGCATGATGTAGGGGTATTGGGCGACATCGTGGAAGGTGACCATTTTGTTTTCAAGCAATGGATGGCTGGAGCTTAGCCAAAGGCGGCGCTGGAACTCAGTAGGGTCTGAAAGCTGATGTCTTCCTGATTGATAAGGTTGGAAGTCAGCATAAAGGCCACATCGAAGTCACCGGAGACTATCCCCTCTTCGATATCGCTGCGCGTCGCTTCCACCATTTTCACTTTTACATTCGGGTAGCTGCGCTGGAACCGGGTCAGGTATGGCGGCACAAAGTAGCAGCAAGGGTATAGGACATCGCAATCGTGATCGCCCCTGCCACCTGATTCGCGCGGCGGTGGGAAAGCAACATGGCTTCTTCCAGCTCTTTCACGATATGGGTGGCGTGCTGATAAAACTGGTTGCCCTCGTAAGTCAGCAGCATACCGTGAGGCTGGCGCACAAACAGGCTCACGTTCAGCATCTCTTCCAGCTGCTTGATGGCAGTAGTGATGGCCGACTGGGAAACGTGCAGCACGTTGGCCGCCAACGACACCTGTCCGGCGTCTGCGGTGGCAATGAAATAACGGATCTGTTTCATGGTTGGTAACATTTTCTGTTTTCCTTAATCACCCTATCTGAATTTCAGATATCACATCCTTTCCCCTCTGCAGAATCCCGTTCTGCACCCGCCGGATAGCGGTGTATTTACGGCATGTTAAACCTGTTTCATCTGCCTCTGTCACACTGGCTTTTGGTATCTGATTTTCCAATAACACTAGGCCACATTCCGTATTTTACATACCAACGGTCGAAATTTAACCTGTTATTAACACATCACGCAATAGCCATTTTTCCACTAAAGAAACGTGGTTTTTGCATATCAGGAAGTAGTAACAGGGAGAAGAACAATGAGCGGCAAACCTTCTGCTGTCCCATGGTCCACGCTAGGGTTAACCCTGGCAGGTGCACTGACACTGACCCAAAGCGCAGTCGCGCAAAGTGAAAACTGGTACCCCTACACCGTCGATGTCTGGACAACCCCTTTCGACATGTCCAGCCCCCGCGAAATCATGCAATATCAACCGGTCGAAAAGGCCAGCAAACCCTGGGACATCTGCGTTTCTTTCCCCCATTTAAAAGATGCCTACTGGACTGCGGTGAATTACGGCGTGGTGGATGAAGCCAAACGTGCCGGTGTGGGCATGCAACTGGTCGAAGCCGGCGGCTACACCAATCTCAATAATCAGCTTTCCCAGATTGAAGATTGTGTCGCCTCCGGCGCAGACGCAGTGATCATCGGTGCGATTTCCTACGATGGCCTCAACAACCTGGTGAAAAACATCGCTGCCTCTGGCGTGCCAGTGATTGATATCGTCAACGGCATGTCATCACCGGATATCTCCGCCAAATCACTGGTTTCTTTCGGTGAGATGGGCGCGAAAATTGGTGAATACCTGGTTGCCCAGCACAAAGATGACAAGGCAAAAGTCAAAGTGGGTTGGTTCCCGGGGCCTCCGGGTGCAGGCTGGGTAGAAGCGGGTAACGCCGGATTCCAGTCAGCGGTCAAAGACTCCAACATTGAAGTGGTCGAAACCAAATACGGCGATACCGGTAAGGAAGTGCAGCTCAAGCTGGTGGAAGACACCCTCGAAGCCCACCCTGATCTCGACTACATCGTCGGTACGGCAGTTACCGCCGAAGCAGCCACCAGCCTGTTGCGTGCCCGCGGCCTGACAGATGAGATTGGCGTACTTTCCTACTACTTCACCCCCGGCGTCTATCAGGCATCAAACGTAAGCTGATACTCGCCGCGCCCACAGATTCCGCGGTTATCCAAGGTCGCATCGCTATCGACCAAGCGATCCGCATCCTTGAAGGCAAGCCATATACCAAACATGTCGGCCCGCAGCTGTATGTCATCGACGAGTCCAACATCGACAGTTTCGACAGCGACAGCTCACTGGCACCGGCCAACTTTAAACCGACCTTTACGGTGGCGCCGCAATGATGAGCGCCCCAATCCTCAGCCTGCACGGGATACATAAACAGTATCCCGGTGTTAAAGCGCTGGATAACGTGGATTTCACCCTGCAGCCCGGCGAAGTGCATGTGCTGTTTGGCGAGAACGGCGCGGGGAAATCCACGCTGATCTCTATCCTCTCCGGCGCGAACCAGCCACGGCAGGCGAAATGCGTTTCCTCGACCATGAGGTGAAGTTCAAGAACGTCTACGACGCCCGCCAGAAGGGGATCAGCGCGGTATTCCAGGAGTTTTCACTGGTCGATACCCTGACCGTCGCCCAGAACCTTTTTTTGGGCGAAGAGCCTCTGATTGGCCGTTGGCTGGATAACGCTACCCTGCAAACCGAGGCGCAGGCGCTGCTCGACAAAATGGGCTTTGCCCTTGATGCCCACCTGCCGGTCAGCGAGCTTTCCCGCGCGGAAAAGCAGATGGTGGAAATCGCCAAAGCACTGCGTGGCAAGCTCTCCGTGCTGATCCTTGATGAGCCCACAGCTTCCCTCACCCACCAGGAAACTGAGCAGCTGTTTGCTCTGATCAGTGAGCTGAAAAAACAGGCGTCGGAATTGTCTATATCTCTCACCGCATGGGGAGATCCGGCAGATAGCCGACCGCATCACCGTGCTGCGCGACGGCGCTACATCGGCACCCGCGACATTGATGCGGTGCAGGAGCAAGATCTGATCGCCATGATGACAGGGCGTGAGATTGAAAACGTCTATCCGCACGTACCCTACACACCGGGCAACACTGTGCTGGAGGTACGCAAGCTCACCACCCGCAACCAGGCGGTCAGCGATCTCTCCTTCCATGTCCGCGCCGGGGAAATTGTCGCTTTGCCGGGCTGGTCGGCTGCGGAAAATCCGAAGCCCTGCGTGCCTGTTTCGGCGCAGAGAATGTTGCCTCCGGCAGTGTGGTTTTTAACGGCGAGAACGTGACTGGACTCGGCATCCGCCAGATGCTCGATCGGGGCTTTTTCTACAACTCCCGCGACAGGAAAGCGGAAGGACTGGTGCTTAACCGCAGCTGCCGGGAAAACATCAGCTGCCAGCCATTGGCAACCACCCGTTTTCCCGCCGTACCGGCGCGCTCGATCTCGGTCATGAACGCCAGCAGACCGATGCGCTTGCCACCCGGCTAAAACTCTACCCCATGCAGACCGAGCGCGATGTCGGCCAGTTCAGCGGCGGCAACCAACAAAAAGTGCTGCTGGCGAAATGCCTGACCCGCGAGGTGTCCTGTATGTGTTTGACGAACCCACGGTTGGCGTGGATGTCGGCACCCGCGCCGAGATCTACCGCTTTATCGCCGGGCTTTGCGAGCAAGGCGCAGCCGTCGTCATCATTTCGTCGGATCTGCCTGAAGTGGTGCATCTATCCCACCGTCTCTATGTGATGCGCGAAGGACGTATCGCCGCGC
Organism: Enterovibrio sp. JCM 19048; assembly: GCA_001310415.1. Taxonomy (GTDB): domain Bacteria; phylum Pseudomonadota; class Gammaproteobacteria; order Enterobacterales; family Vibrionaceae; genus Enterovibrio; species Enterovibrio paralichthyis. Next base: position 56,627 of record BAXE01000025.1, read on the forward strand.
ACCTTGAAGGAGACGCTATTTCTGAAACCGCGGCACTGAGCCATTTTTTCGAATCCATGGAGGAAATACATGAACAGTGAGCCAGTGAAGGCGCAGCACACCGACGCGCCCGCCCCAGAGGGACAGCTTATGAACCGGATGACACGCCTTTTTGTGAAGGTTGGCGTGCTGCCAATCCTTGTTTTGGTGGCGGTGACCATCTTTGCGTCTGCATCAGATAATTTCCTGACTGCACGTAACTTGCTGAACCTGCTGCGCCAGTCTTCCTATCTGGTGATGGTGGCCATCGGCCAGATGTTCGTGTTGCTCACCGCCGGGTTTGACCTTTCTGTCGGCACCATCATCGCCCTTTCGTCAGTCATTGGCGCAAGCACCATGGCGTCTGTCTACGCCGCCTTCCCTGATGCCGTGTATCTGGCGATTGCCGCCGGATTACTGGCAGGCGTCGGCGTCGGCTGATTGTCGGTCTGGTGAATGGCATTGGCGTGGCGCAGTTTCAGGTATCCCCGTTTGTGATGACTCTCGGCGTCTCGTCCATCGGCTTTGGTATCGCCCTTTATATGACAGGCGGTTCACCGGTGTACGGCATGCCAATGGAGTTCGGTAACACCTTTGGCTTTGGCAGCATTCTCGGCATTCCCACCCCCATTCTGGTTGCCCTGCTGATGACCATCGCCGCCATGGTGATCGTTAACCGCACCCGCCTCGGCCGCTATTTCTATGCCGTGGGCGGCAATATCAACGCGGCGAGGCTTTCCGGCATCAACACCCATAAAACCCTGATCCTCGCCTATCTGCTGTGCGCCAGCTTTGCTGCCATGGCAGGCATGTTGATCACCGCAAGCTGGATACCGGTGAAGCCAATATCGGCGCCGCCATGCCGCTGGAATCTATTGCAGCCTGTGTGATTGCCGGTGTCAGCCTGCGCGGCGGTGTCGGGCGTGTGGAGCACGTGGTGCTGGGCGCAGTGTTTATTAGCCTGGTGCAAAACGGCATGAACCTGACCCGCGTTGAGTCCTATTTGCAGACCGTGGTGATTGGCGCACTGCTGATTTTCGCCGTGATTGTGGACCAGCTCCGCATCCGCCTGCGGGCGAAACTGGGTGCCCACTGACCGGTCGTTTTACGGCGTCCCGTACGCCCTTTTCTTCAGGAAGGAAACAGTATGATTAATATAAACAGCGACATGGGAGAAGGCTTTGGCATCTATAAACTCAGCGATGACGAAGCGCTGATGCCTTCATCACTGAAGCCAATGTCGCCTGCGGATTCCACGCATCGGATCCCAACCACATGAAGCGCACCGTCGAACTTGCCAAGCAGTATGGCGTAAAAGTCGGCGCTCACTTTTCCCTGCCGGATTTGCAGGGGTTCGGCCGCCGCAAAATGCAGCTCAGCCAGGCCGAACTGCACAACATCATTGTGTACCAGATTGGCGCGTTGAAAGGCTTTCTCGACATGCTCGGCATGCCGCTTAACCACCTTAAACCCCACGGCGCACTGTATGGCATGGCGGCGTCCGATCCGGAAATTGCTGAAACCATAGCCCTGATCGCCAAACACTATCAGGTGCCGGTGTTCGGCCTTTCCGGCACCTGCCATGAAACCATCTACCAGGCACACGGCGCAGGGTTCGTTCCCGAGTTTTTTGCAGACCTCGACTACGATCAAGATGGGCACTTGGTGATCACCCAAACCATGATGCGACTGACCCCCAGTACGCCGCCCAGCGCGTATTGAAAGCCGTGGAGCACGGCAAGGTCACAGCTACCCATGGCGCGGATGTCCCCGTGGTTGCCCAGACAATCTGTGTGCATTCAGATACCCCGAACGCGGTGGATATTGCGCGGGCAGTGAATGAGCGCTCCAGCCCCATCTCGCCCCCAGCGCGCGTCAACCCGGCACTTTTAACCTGAACAACGCCTAGACATTCAAGGAGTGGAACATGTCTGACAAAGAAATTATCTGCCCGCTGCCCGGCATCTTTTACCGTTCACCGGCACCTGACCAGCCCAACTACAAGTCACCGGGCGATACCATTGCGCCGGGCGACGTGATTGGCCTGGTGGAGGTCATGAAGTCCTTCCACGAAATCAAAGCGGAAGTGGCCGGTGAAATTGACGATTTCCTGATTGAGAACGAAAGCCCGGTCAACGCGGGGCAACCCATAGTGCGATTGAAATAAGCACGCTGAATGCACACAAGGAGTCAGTATGACAATTCAGAAACTGCTCATCGCCAACCGCGGTGAAATTGCCGTCCGCATCATACGCGCGGCAAAAGAGATGGGCATTCACACCGTGCAGGTTTACAGCGAAGCGGATAAAGAATCCCTTGCGGTCAAACTTGCTGACGAAGCGGTCTGTATCGGTGCGCCGATGGCCAACCAGTCTTACCTGTGTGGCGACAAGGTGATTGATGCCGCCCTGAAAACCGGCGCTGAAGCTATCCATCCCGCTACGGTTTTCTTTCCGAAAACGCCGCGTTTTCCGACAAGGTGCGCGAAGCGGGGCTGATATTTGTCGGCCCTTCCGGCGCCACCATGACCAAGATGGCCGATAAAGCCAAAGCCCGTGAAACTGCCATGGCAGCCGGTGTGCCTGTGGTGCCGGGCAGTGCGCCGAGCGAGAACCCGGAAGCGGCGCTGGAGCAGGCAAAACTGATTGGCTTTCCGGTGATGATCAAAGCCTCGGCAGGCGGTGGCGGTCGCGGTATCCGTGTGATTGAAAAGAAGCCGATTTTCTCGGCCAGTACCATCAGGCCTCTGCCGAAGGCCAAGGCGGCTTTCGGTGATGGCACCCTGTACCTGGAAAAATTTATCCGCCAGTCGCGCCATGTGGAAGTGCAAATCCTCGCAGACGGTGAGAACGCCGTGCACCTGTTTGAACGCGAATGTTCCCTGCAACGCCGCCGCCAGAAAGTGTGGGAAGAAGCGCCCTGCGCTGTCTTGCCCGATCTGGTGCGCGAAGCCATGTGCCAGTCAGCGGTATCGCTCGCCAAAAGTGTGGGATATCAGGGAGCAGGAACCATTGAGTTTCTCTACGACGATGAATCCGAGTCGTTCTACTTTATCGAGATGAACACCCGTATTCAGGTCGAACACCCGATCACAGAGGCCATCACCGGCGTCGACCTTATCCGCGAGATGATCCAGATTGCCGCAGGTCAGCCCCTTTCCTTCAAACAGGAAGCGATTCAACGTCGAGGCCACGCGATTGAAATCCGTCTCAACGCGGAAGACCCGTTCAACAATTTCATGCCGTTTCCCGGCGTCATCGAGTCGTTTACCCCACCCATGGGCAGCGGCGTGCGCTTTGATGGTTTGATCTATTCCGGCTTTGCTATTCCGCCCTATTACGACTCGCTGCTCGGCAAGCTGATTGTGTGGGATGAAGACAGGGAAAGCGCGATTCACCGCATGGCGCGGGCGCTCGATGAACTGGCGATTGAAGGGGTGAAAACCACCCAGCCGCTGTTTCGCCTGTTATGTGATGAGCCGGATGTGCTCAACGGCAAGTTCCACACCGCCTGGCTGGAACAGTGGCTGGAAACACTCAACGCCCCAAAGCCTGACACCCAAACTGACGCTAAAAAGGACTGCTCGCTGCCACAAGCCAGCTAAGGACAGACAATGCAATCACGTTATTCATTCGGTGGCGACGAGCATATCTTCGTCGAAGTCAGTGAAGAAATGTCACTCGCTGCCTTTTTCAAAAGCCTCTCTATCACACAGGCGATCCGCGAAGCGAACCTGCCGGGTGTAGAGGAGATTTGCCCGGCCAATGCCTCATTCCAGGTGAAATACAACCCGGATATCTGCCCACCTCACGACATGCTGGAAGCCATCCAGCAAATCGAAAAAGCGCAGGCGGCCAGCGAAGCAGAAATCGACACCCGCATCGTTGAAGTGCCGGTGTTTTACCAAGACCCCTGGACCCACGAAACCCTGATGCGCTTTCGTGATCGCCACCAGGATCCGGACGGCACCGACCTTTCCTATGCCGCCCGAATCAACGGCTACGACTCAGTCGAGGCGTTTATCGACGCCCACTCTGGCTCGCCCTGGTTTGTCACCATGGTGGGTTTCGTCTCCGGCCTACCGTTTATGTTCCAGATGGTTGAGCGCGACAAACAGATCCAGGTACCGAAATATGTCCGCCCACGCACTGACACGCCCAAACTGACTGTCGGCTACGGCGGCTGTTTCTCCTGTATCTATTCCGTGCGCGGCGCAGGGGGTTACCAGATGTTTGGTGTTACCCCCGTTCCTATCTATGACCCGGCACAGGAAGCCGCCCACCTGAAAGATTTTCTGGTGTTCTTCAAACCGGGCGACATCGTGAAATTCAGACCGGTGTCAGAAAGCGAATACCACGACATCGTCAAACAAGTGGAAGAAGGCCGCTATCAGCCGCGCATCAAACCTGTGCGCTTCTCACTGGCGGAATTTGAAAAAGACATGGCCGGCTACAACGCAGCAATGCAGGAGGCGCTGTATGAGCATTAATGTTATCCACCCCGGACTTGCCACCGCGGTGCAGGATTTGGGTCGAAAAGGGTATTTTCATCTCGGTATTCCGGTTTCCGGTGCCATGGACAGGTTCGCCTGCCGCTGTGCCAACTGGCTGGTCGGCAATGATGAAACGCCGCCGTATTGGAAGCGGTTTTTATGGGGCCGAAACTGACCTTCACCCAAGATGCCACGGTGGCCGTGACCGGTGCAGATATGACGCCGCTGGTCGATGGTGTTGAGCAGGAAACCTGGAGCAGCTTTGAAATCAAAGCCGGGCAGACACTTACCTTCTCCCACCTTACCGGCGGTGCGCGCATTTACATCGCGGTAGCAGGCGGCATTGATGTGCCGGAAGTACTGGGAAGCCGCTCCACCTATACCCTAGGCGCACTCGGCGGCCATCAGGGACGGTTGCTTCAGGCGGGCGATGAACTGCCTGTTGGCAAAGACGCTGCACCTTTCGCACCGCGCCATTTGCCGGAAGCACTGCGCCGGCCACGCGAAACGGCCTTGCGCGTCGTGCCCGGTCTTTACTGGCACCGCATCACCCAAGCCTCCGGTGAGCAGTTTTTCAATGACACCTGGCAGGTCGCGCCGGAAGCAGACCGCATTGGTTACCGCTTTAAAAACGGCACACCGCTGGAATTCGTCGAGCGCGAGCAGCCTTTCGGTGCAGGGTCAGACCCTTCCAATATTGTGGATGGCTGTTACCCCTATGGCTCGATTCAGGTACCGGCGGGCAAGGAGCCCATCGTGTTGCACCGCGATGCGGTTTCCGGCGGCGGCTATTTCATGATTGGCACGGTTATCGCGGTGGACATGGATTTGATTGGCCAGATGCAGCCCAATGCCTCGACCCAGTTTGTGAAAGTGACACTGGAAGAAGCGCTGGCCGCGCGCAAACCCACGACGCCTTGCTTGAAGCGGCGAGACAACATATCCAGCAATGCGGAGCAGCCTGATGACTGACAACAGACTCCTTCGCAATAAGGCGCTGATCGGCAGTGAGTGGTGTGAGGCAGACAGCGGGGCCACATTTGCTGTCACTGACCTGCATACGGCACCACCCTGGCTGACGTGCCGGACATGGGTATGGTCGAAACTGAACGCGCGGTGGCAGCTGCCCACCACGCCTTCAGTCAATGGCGTACCTTCACCGCCAAACAGCGTGCAGAAAAGCTGGTGAGCTGGTTTCACCTCATTATGGAAAACCAGAACGAACTTGCGGCGTTAATCACTCAGGAATCGGGCAAGCCGCTGGCTGAATCTATTGGCGAGGTCGCCTATGGCGCGTCGTTTATCCAGTGGTTCGCGGAGGAGGGAAAGCGCACCTACGGTGATGTGATCCCGACAACTGCGGTAGACAGAAGGCTACAAACCATCAAACAGCCCGTGGGCGTGTGCGCGGCTATCACGCCGTGGAATTTCCCGGTGGCCATGATCACCCGCAAAGCCGCCCCGGCGCTTGCGGCGGGATGCACCATGGTGATCAAACCTGCTGAAGCCACACCGCTTTCTGCGCTGGCACTTGCCGCCCTCGCCCAGCAAGCAGGCATTCCGGATGGCGTAATCAATGTGGTCACGGCGTCAAACGGTGTGGCAGTCGGAAAAGCGCTGTGCGACAACCCGGCCGTCAGGAAGCTCTCGTTTACCGGCTCCACGGCCGTGGGCAAAACCCTGCTCCGTCAATGCGCGGATACGGTAAAACGGGTGTCGATGGAACTTGGCGGTAACGCGCCCTTTATCGTCTTTGATGACGCGGATGTGGATGCTGCCGTCGAAGGCGCGTTGGCGTCCAAATTCCGTAATGCGGGGCAAACCTGCGTCTGCGCCAACCGAATTCTGGTTCAGTCCGGTATTTACGACACCTTTGCAGAGAAATTTGCCAGCGCTGTTTCTAATCTCAAAGTAGGCGCAGGGCTTGAACCCAGAAACCAGATCGGGCCGCTGATTAACGCTGCAGCGCTGACCAAGGTGAAGTCCCACATTCACAATGCACTGGATTTGGGAGCACGGCGCCTGACCGGCGGAACCAGCCACTCGCTGGGAGGACTTTTCTTCCAACCGACCGTATTGGCAGAAGTGACACCTGCCATGCGGATCGCGTCGGAAGAAACCTTTGGCCCCGTTGCTCCCCTTTTTCGTTTTGAGGATGAAGCAGACGCCATTGCCATGGCGAACGACACTGAATATGGCCTTGCCGCCTACTTTTATTCCCGAGATATCCAGCGCTGCCTGCGGGTGAGTGAGGCACTGGAATACGGCATGGTGGGCGTAAATGAAGGGTGATTTCCAATGAAGTCGCACCGTTCGGTGGCGTGAAGTCATCCGGGCTTGGGCGCGAAGGGTCGCGCCTTGGCATTGAAGAATACTTGGAAACCAAATACGTCTGCTTCGGCGGGCTTTTATAACGGACACAGTTAGGACAGGGAAAAATGAACAATCAGTCTTTGATGGATCGGCGAAATAATGCAGTTCCACGGGGTGTGGCAACGGCAACGCCCCTGTTTGTGAAACGCGCAAAAAATGCCGAAATCTGGGATGTGGAGGACAACCGCTACATCGACTTCGCCGCAGGCATTGCGGTGGTCAATACCGGCCACTGCAACCCGGCGGTAACGCAAGCGGTGACAGAGCAAATCAACCAGTTTAGCCACACGGCCTTTCAGGTAGCTGGATATGAAAACTATATTACGCTGCAGAGCGCTTAAACGCCCTTGCCCCGATTGAAAATGCCAAAACCATCCTGATGACCACTGGTGCGGAAGCGCTGGAAAACGCAGTGAAAATTGCCCGCCACTACACCAAGCGCAGCGGTGTGATCGCCTTTCATGGCGGCTTCCACGGCCGCACCCTGCTCACCATGGGGATGACCGGGAAAATCGCCCCGTACAAAGAAGGCTTTGGCCCCTTCCCCGGCGATATTTACCACGTGCCGTTTCCGGTTCCTTATCAGGGCATCGATACCGCCTATTCGCTGCGCCAGTTGGAGAAGCTGTTCAAGACTGACATCTCCCCAAGCTCGGTTGCGGCTATCGTGATTGAGCCTATCCAGGGTGAAGGCGGCTTCTACGCAGCGCCTCTGGAACTGATGCAAAAGCTTCGCGCTCTGTGCGACGAACATGGCATTGTGCTGGTGTTTGATGAAGTGCAGACAGGTTTTGGCCGCACCGGAAAAACCTTCGCCAGCGAACACTTTGATGTGCAGCCGGACATTATCACGGTGGCAAAAGCGCTAGCGGGCGGGTATCCCCTTTCGGGCATTATTGGCAAAAGCGACATTATGGACAGCCCAGCTCCAGGGGGATTGGGCGGCACTTATGGTGGTAGTCCGGTGGGCTGTGCCGCTGCACTTGCGGTGTTGGATGAACTGGAAAGCAAAAACCTTAATGCCAGAGCAGGAGAGATTGGTGGGCGTTTGTATCAGGCCTTAGTGGACATCAAAACCCGCCAGCCCTGGCTTCCCGTTAACCATATCCGCCACAAAGGCGCCATGATTGCCTTCGACTTTGTCACCGGCGAAGAACCCGAGCCATCGCTGATCGCGCCATTCGTCAAAGCTTGCCGCGACAACGGATTGATCCTGCTGCCCTGCGGCCAGTTTGGCAATGCTATCCGCCTTTTACCGCCATTGACGGTGGAAAGCGACATACTGGATGAAGCGATAGAGATCATCGAAAAATCGCTGTTGAATCTGGTGTAAATCCCACAGACAAGGCCATCGTTCGCGGTGGCCTTTTTATTATCGCATTACCTGAATTCGTCATGACTCAAGCTATCAGTTCGCAAACCACGATTTAATCAGACCTGACAGACTCGCTAATTTGCTTCTGCCCCAAACCTAAATGCACCTCCAGCTTTTTGTCCCTTCCCCTTTTCAAGGGGAAGGTTAGGATGGGGTTGGCTCAGCCTTACTCGTTTCAGTTCGACCTGCTATGGCTCGTTCATGCTCCATTCCGCGTTGGCGAAAGCTAACGTCAACATTCTCACATCGAGAAATTTCCATGGATTTTCTAATGCCTGTCGTGAGGTGTGGATGAAATACTCCACTTTGTCGTATTTTCTCGTTCGTGATTTTGTGGTGAATGATGATACTCTATTCAAAACATGCGCTTACGCTAGTTCCATTTGTCCGGCGGATACGCAAAAAATCCCATAGTGGGGTGTTTAATTAACCCATTTTGGGATCTAATAAATTGTTAGTTGTCTATCAGGGCTCGGTGTTAAGTTTATAATTAAATAAGGAATTAAGAATGGCAGGTAAAAGTAACTTAGTAAATCTGGACGCTATGATAAAGCGAGAAGATTTTGCAGCAGGGGATGGTGATAATTCTTCTTTTGAAACAATTAACAATATATCTGTTAGAGATCTGGTTTCAGGTGGCTTTACTATGCCAATACTAAGAAAACCTGATTTTCAAAGAGAAACCAATCATTGGACACCTGAGCAAGTTGTATCATTATTGGAATGCTATGTGAATGGTGATTTAATACCCTCTGTTATTTTATGGAAATCACCTTCTTACCTATTTGTAATTGATGGTGGGCATCGTTTAAGTGTACTAAAAGCATGGGTTGAAGACGACTATGGTGACGGTCAATTGTCTCATAAAATGTTTGGTCATGAAATTTCTGCCGAACAGCGAAAAGCAGCAGAAAAAACACGGAAGTTAGTAAAAGATCGAATCGGAACTTGGGGATATTATAAGAGCTTAATTGATAACAGTGAGGATTTAACTACAGAGCAACGTAAGAAAATATCTACGATCACCACTCGAGGATTTCAAGTTCAGTGGGTACAAGGGGATACAGATAAAGCCGAAACATCCTTTTTTAACATTAATATGAAAGGTACTCCTCTCGATGACCTCGAAGAGTTATTACTTCGAAATCGAAAAAAACCAATCCCGATAGCTTCCCGAGCTATAATTAGAGCTGGTAAAGGACATCGTTATTGGTCATGTTTTGAAGATGAAATGGCTGAAAAAATAGAACAAGAGGCATCAGAATTACATAGGATCTTGTTTGCGCCAGAGCTAAAGCGCCCTGTAAAAACACTTGATTTGCCTTTGGGGGGGTCTAAAGGTATAAGAACTGCTATCCAAGTTCTTATTGACTTCTTACTTATGTCAGTCAGAAAACAGCAAAGTCCGCTGCCTGAAATTACGAATTTTGATGATGACAAAACAGGCCAGGAAACCGTGGATGTTCTACGAAAGGCTTCAATTCTAGCAAGCCGAATTACAGGTAATGATAATGGGAGTTTAGGTCTTCATCCTGCTATTTACTACTATGGCCCATCTGGGCGCCATTCTACTCCTATGTTTTTGGGGACTGTTTCATTAATTGCAGAAAAACTGGCAAATAACGATAAAGCATTTTTTAAGAAGTTTACAGAAGTTAGATCTCGCTTAGAAGAACTACTTATCTTGAACAAAGATTTGATAGCAATGATTCTTCAAAAAAATATAAGTAGACATCGTGCAAGTAAATACCATGAATTGCTTTCCGGGATAATAAAGGAGCTATCTTTAGGTTTAGAAGTGACTGAAGATAGCATTATCAAAATATCAAAACTAGAAGGTAAAGTTCTTGCGGGAGATTTTAAACGCACTAGCTCAACAATAACTCCTGAAGAAAAAAGCAAAGTATTTATTCATGTCGCGTTGAAAACCGCTATTACATGTCCAATATGTCAAGGATATCTTGATACGGAAAAATCAGTTTCATACGATCATATTGTCAGAGTTCGAGAAGATGGCTCAGGTGGAGCAGAAAATGTACAATTGACACATCCTTACTGTAATCAGGCGGTTAAGAACTAGACACATAACACATATGAGCCCTTCTCCGGTGAAAACATGGGACATATATGGACGCTCCCTCAACGTCAAGCCAAACGGCTCTTGTCGTTTCGCGTAGCGAGACGATATTCTGGTCTTTTTTGCCACTGTGTTCAGTGTCGATGTTGAGGTTTTCTTTCCCCCTAAGGGAAGGTCAGTACCGACATATATCCAGGCTCGTTTCTTTGATTAGAATGAGGCGATTCTCTCGCCTCGGCCTCTAATGAGTTCCGTACCTGACCGCCTTCAACAGGCACTCGGGCTTGATGCCCTTGTCCCGAACAGGCTTGAGCCAGGTAGGGAAAACCTTTGTTCATCAACCATGACTGGATAAAACATGGGACAGGCACTTTAAAAATTCTTAAAAAATTAGAGAGCTTGAAACTGCCTCTACGGATGTTTTTAATCCCTAAGACTATCTATTTGAGTTCATTTTTTAGCGTGATGGGGAATCTAACGGTCAGTTTGCGAATTGAAGAAAGCACAAGGCTCAGACGTCCATCTGATCATGTTTTAAGCTAGCTAGCGGATTCGAATCAGTGGTCGGGCAATCGCAGCCAGATACCCGATGTCGTTTAAGGTGAGGAAGGGCGGCTTGAATCGCCGTTTGAGTGCCAATGATATTTCCGCGCTCAATACGTGTGCAGGTATCAAGCCAACTGTCTGGTTCTAAACCTAATCGTTCTAGTAGAGGCGGCAATGCCTTATCAATATGGCCGAACTTGTCA
>BAXE01000026.1 GCA_001310415.1 Enterovibrio sp. JCM 19048
GGCGCAGTATAGGGACTTCGAGATTTGGCACAAGTGCTTTTTTGAAAAAAATCACACTTTCGCGTTCAAGTGTTCAAATAACACTCAAAACTTGCGTTTTTGGCTATTTTACCTACAGGAAAAGTGATGATCATTGTCGATCAAGATCCCATGCTCGGATCCAAAACTTGCCAGATAGAAGTCTTCGCGCCGTTTAAATCCCACAAGACTACTGAGTAAAGCACATCTCCACACATTCGTATGATTATTTTTGCGCCATCATTGCTACTCGCAAGCCCAAAAAACATGGCGGTGCTAATAACCCTTTATTTAAATGCAAAAAAGCCCGCTTGCGCGGGCTTCTTCTTTTTTACGTGGGATGATTACATCATACCCATACCGCCCATGCCGCCCATATCAGGCATTGCAGGACCGTCTTGTTTTGGCAGCTCAGTCACCATTGCTTCTGTAGTGATCATCAGACCTGCTACAGATGCTGCGAACTGAAGTGCTGAACGGGTAACTTTGGTTGGATCCAGGATACCCATCTCAATCATGTCACCGTATTCACCGGTCGCTGCGTTGTAACCGTAGTTACCTTCGCCAGATTTAACCTGGTTCGCTACTACTGAATCTTCGTCACCAGCGTTCAGTGCGATTTGACGGATTGGCGCTTCCATTGCACGCAGTGCAACGCGGATACCGACGTTTTGCTCTTCATTGTCACCTTTCAGGTCTACAACTTTGCTTGCCGCGCGGATCAGTGCAACACCACCACCAGCAACCACGCCTTCTTCAACTGCTGCGCGAGTCGCGTGCAGTGCGTCTTCTACGCGGTCTTTCTTCTCTTTCATTTCAACTTCAGTTGCTGCGCCAACTTTGATTACCGCAACACCGCCTGCCAGTTTCGCAACGCGCTCTTGCAGTTTCTCTTTGTCGTAGTCTGAAGTTGCATCTTCGATTTGCTGACGGATTTGAGCAACACGACCTTGGATAGATGCTTCGTCACCCGCGCCATCGATGATGGTGGTGTTTTCTTTAGTAATAGAAACACGCTTCGCCTGACCCAGATCTTCCAGCGTCACTTTCTCCAGCTCCATACCGATCTCTTCAGAGATAACAGTACCTGCAGTCAGTGTCGCGATGTCTTGCAGCATTGCTTTACGACGGTCACCGAAGCCAGGTGCTTTAACAGCAGCCACTTTCACGATGCCACGCATGTTGTTCACCACCAGCGTTGCCAGTGCTTCACCTTCTACGTCTTCTGCAATGATCAGCAGTGGACGAGAAGATTTCGCTACTGCTTCCAGCGTAGGCAGCAGTTCGCGGATGTTAGAGATTTTCTTATCAACCAGCAGGATGAATGGGCTTTCCAGATCAACAGAACCAGACTCTTGGTTGTTGATGAAGTATGGAGACAGGTAGCCACGGTCAAACTGCATACCTTCAACCACATCCAGCTCGTCTTGCAGAGACTGACCTTCTTCAACAGTGATAACACCGTCGCGGCCTACTTTTTCCATCGCTTCTGCAATGATGTTACCTACGGTCTCATCAGAGTTTGCAGAGATAGTACCAACCTGCGCAATAGCTTTAGTGTCGTTACACTCAACAGACAGCGCTTTCAGTTGCTCAACCGCAGCAACCACTGCTTTGTCGATACCACGCTTCAGATCCATTGGGTTCATACCCGCAGCCACTGCTTTCAGACCTTCAGTAATGATTGCCTGAGCCAGTACAGTTGCGGTAGTGGTACCGTCACCCGCTGCGTCGTTTGCTTTAGACGCTACTTCTTTCACCATCTGTGCGCCCATGTTCTGGAATTTGTCTTCCAGTTCAATTTCACGCGCAACAGACACACCGTCTTTAGTGATAGTTGGTGCACCGAACGATTTGTCCAGAACCACGTTGCGGCCTTTCGGGCCCAGAGTCACTTTTACCGCGTTTGCCAGAACGTTTACACCTTCCAGCATTTTTGTGCGTGCATCATTGCCAAACTTAACGTCTTTAGCTGCCATTTCTCTCTTCCTTTTTAAATCTGTTTTTCAGTGAAATAGAAATTACTCAACGATAGCCATGATGTCGTTTTCAGACAGGATCAGACTTCTTTGCCGTCAATTTTTTCGGTCTTGGTGCCATAACCTTCTGAGAAGATAACAGTGTCGCCAACTTTAACGTCCAGTGGCTGCACATTGCCGTTTTCAAGAATACGGCCTTTACCTACCGCCAGCACAACGCCACGGGTAGATTTCTCTGCAGCTGAACCAGTCAAAACGATGCCGCCAGCAGATTTAGATTCAACTTGTTGGCGCTCAACGATTACTCGATCATGTAATGGACGAATGTTCATCGGTCGTCTCCTGATAAATGTAGTGATCCGTGTGATAAAGGAATTGGAACTTGCCACACAAAGCAGGTTCCGAAGTTTTGAATCCCTGAAAGACGCGTCATTTCAAGGTTCAAGTTGATTTGCGTATAACGTGGGGATGGGTTATCTCAATCCCAAGGGGCGGAACGCAAATTTTTTCCTTTTTTTACTCAATACCTTTTGCCCCATCACATTCTATGAATTAGGGTAGCGCTGCCTTTGCAATTAACACGATATGCAACCTTGCATCTTCGTCGTCTTCCCAGCAGTACCTCTTATCGAGATTGGAATGAAGGATAAACACGGCCTGCTCTCCGGCCCTATCGATCAAACGCTGAAAAACATGACCATCCTATGGTGTTTGGCCTTGTGGCGATCCTGGCGTTTAACCTCGTCGATACCTTCTTTATTTCCCTGTTGGGAACCGATGCACTGGCTGCTGTCAGTTTTACCTTTCCCATCACCTTTGCAGTGAACTGCATCACCATGGGAATTGGGGTTGGGATCTCGACCGGCGTTGCACGTCTTCTCGGGCAGAATGCCCAAATCAACGCGGCGCGACTTTCCGGTCATGGTCTTTTGCTGGCTGTGATACTGGTGATTGGTGCCAGCGCATTAGGTCTTGCCACCATCGACCCACTTTTCCGTCTGCTCGGCGCGCACGACAACCTGTTGCCATTAATCCATGACTATATGTCAGTCTGGTATCTCACCATTCCGTTGTTGGTGATCCCCATGGCAGGTAACTCGGCTATCCGTGCCACGGGCGATACCAAGACGCCAGCCAAAATCATGGTTGTCGCCGGCTTTATTAATGGCCTTCTCGACCCATTACTGATTTTCGGCTTGGGCCCAGTTCCCGCCCTTGGTGTGAAAGGCGCTGCCATTGCCAGCGCGATTAGCTGGGCGGCGCCTTGGTATGCTCGCTGTATGTATTAATAAGAAGGGAAAAACTGCTGGCCTGGCCTTCGCCGGGCAAAATAGTGCAGGACTGGAAAGACATTCTGGCTATTGGCACCCCGGCGGCATTGTCCAATGCACTTAACCCGATTTCCGGCGCGATATTGATGGCGATGCTGGCCGCACAAGGTACCGCAGCAGTTGCAGCTTATGGCGCAGCGCAGCGTGTTGAGTCATTGCTGTTAATTGTCATGATGGCGCTGACATCAGCACTCACGCCTTTGATGGCGCAGAACTTTGGGGCTGACAACCCATCGCGTGCGTTTGAAGGCTTGTTCCGCGCAATGCGTTTTTCCATTTTGTTCCAGTTCATTGTGTTTATCGCCATGGTGCCACTCAGCCTGCCGATTGCCGCGCTGTTCAGCCAAGAACCCGCGGTGCAGGATAAACTCTGGCACTACCTGATTGTGGTACCGGTGAGTTATGGCATGCAGGGCGTGATGATGATGCTGGTCAGTGCATTGAACGCGATGAAAAAACCGGTTCATGCTTTTGCCATGAACCTGGTGCGTCTGTTTGTATTGCTGCTACCGATGGCTTGGGTCGGCCGTTATCTGGATGGCACGGAAGGCATGTTTATCGGCATCGCCGTCGCCAACGGGATTGCCGGTGTCTTGGCCTATCTCTACGCCCTCTCACTTCGGCGCAGCATCCCGCTGCTCGCCCAGAAAGCCGGTCAGTAGTCCAGACCATCATCTGCCAGTTGTCGCGTCCGCAGTTGCAGCGCATCAAGAGCCTGATACAAATCACGGTACTGAGAGCCCGTCAGGCCGTCCAGCATGGAGCGCTCCCACTCCAGTACCCGCGGCACAATACGGTCGTAAAGCGCTTTGCCGTCATCGGTCAACCGAACCAGTGCCGCACGCTGATCGGTAGCATGGGCTTCCCGACTGACCCAGCCGCGCTCTTCCAGCTTGGATAAAATGCGCGATACCTTCACTTTATCCAGGCTGGTTTCGCGGGCTAAATCCCTCGACATCACTCCATCCCGCGCACCCAGAGACGCGAGTATGCGCCATTCCGGCCGGGATATTCCAAACTCATTCTCATAAATGGCCGCCATGCTGTCAGCCACCTTTTCCGCGGTTTGCACCAGCTTATAAGGAAGGAAATTATCAAGAGAAAGATCAGGCTTAACCATGTGAGTCCTTTTACTGCATTAACGCGGGGTCAGGCATAAAGCCAGTGAGGAAGCGCAAGGGAAATCGCCGGTATAAAGGCGATAAGCGCCAGCCTGACCATGTCTGCCACCCAAAACGGGACGATACCACGAAAGATGGTTTTGGTGCTGATGTCCTTGATCACCCCTGAGAGCACAAACACATTCATCCCCACCGGCGGGGTGATAAGGCTGATTTCCGTCACCACCACAACCAGAATGCCAAACCAAATCAGGTCAAAACCCAGACTTTGCACCAGAGGAAAGAAAATCGGCACGGTAAGTAGCAACATCGACATGCTTTCAAACACACAGCCGAGCAACAGGTAAACCAGAATGATAATGCCCATCACCGCAAAGGGTGACAACTCCATGCCTGTTACCCACATCAGGAGTTCATCAGTAAACCCGGCGCGGTTGATAAAGTTGGAAAAAATCAGGCTGAAATCACCACGCTGAACAATACCGAAGAGGTAATGGCCGTATCGACCAATACTTCTTTTAGTACCGGCAGACTAAGCTGGCGCTTAAGCAAAGCAATGACAAATGCACCCGCCGCACCAATCCCCGCCGCTTCTGTGGGCGTAAATACCCCGGCATAGATACCGCCCATCACCAGAACAAACAGCACCAATGTCGACAACACGCCTTTGAGCGCCGCAAATCGCTCCGGCCAGCTCAATGCTTTCAACGGAGGCGCACTTTCCGGATCGCGGGAGACCGCCCATTTCACAGCCAGTAAGTAGAGGACGACCCCAAGCAAACCGGGAATTAACCCTGCCGCAAACAGCTCGCGGATACTGCTTTCAGTCAACAAGCCATACACACCAGCATCACACTGGGGGGAATAAGGATACCCAGCGTGCCGCCAGCGGCAATCGAAGCCGAAGCCAGAGAGTCGCGATAGCCGTATTGGCGCATTGGCGGCATCGCGACTTTCGACATGGTCGCCGCTGTTGCCAGACTGGAACCGCAAATGGCCGAAAAGCCGCCACAGGCCAGAATGGTCGCCATCGACAAACCACCCTTGCGATGACCGACAAAGGCATTGGAGGCACGGTAAAGTTCACTGGAAATACCGGCCTTGTTCACCAGGTTTCCCATCAGGATAAATAGCGGGATCACTGACAGGCTGTAGTCCTGCCCAGTATCCACAATGCGGCGCGCTGCCATAGACAAGGTGGCATTCCAGTTAAAATCAATCAGCCAGGCAAAGCCGACAAATCCCACGATCCCCATGCTGTAAGCCAGCGGAAACCGTGCGAGCACCAAAAGAAGAAGGACTGCAAATCCAATCAGGGTTTCCGTCATCAGTTATGCTCCGAAGGTGAAGGGGAAACAGCAGGATGGCGAAGCACTAAGGCGACAACCAACCCCAAAGCGGCCAGCATAGAAAACCAGCTCATCGCTGAAATGAAATAGACCAGATAGGCAGTGGGAATGGCCAGCACATCGGTTTCATCACCGTAACCCAGCGCGCGGTCAGCAAGCAGCCAAACTTTATTCGCCACCAGCCAAGAGCTGCCGCGCTGACAAGATTAATCACCACTTCACGCCAGCGCACCCAGCTGTCCGGCACATAGTCATCCAGCAAATCGACACAGATATGCGCGCGCCGCCAGGTCACCAGGGGATAGGCACCGAACACCACCACGGCCAGTGTCAGTTCAATGATCTCCACCCCGCCGCTAAGCGGGGCATTGAAAAAGTAGCGGCCGACAACATCTACTGTCGTGGCAACCATCATCAGCATCAGCGCCAAGGCGATGACACCTTCCAGCAGAAGGCCGCTAAAACGAAACAAAGCAGTCATGATGCTCACTGCCCATTAAACGATGAGACTTGTTCGCGGTAGTAATCGAGGGCAGCCTGGGGATCTTTTATGCGCCCGTCGGCCTGTTTCAGCCATTGCGCTTCAATACCCTCAGCCAGGGTTTTCGCTTCAGCCACCATCTGAGCATCCGCTTCAACCACAGGGGTGCCTTTAGCGAGGTTGTCGGCCACGCCGGCTGCATCAGCCTCATCCATCATCTGGCCAAAAAGTTGGGACAGTTTTTCACCGGATACGCTCAGCACCGCTTCCCTGTCTTGAGCTGACAAGCTGTCCAGGGTGTCGCGGTTCATCAGGATACTGAAGCTGCCGCGGTATAAGCCGCCAGGGAATGACACCGTATAAGGTGCCACTTCGTTTAAGCGGAAGCTTTTCAGGGTTTCCAGCGTAAAGAACGCGCCATCCACTACCCCTTGCGACAACGCTTCATACACCTTGTTGGGTGGCAGGGCGACCGGCACAACGCCCATGCGTTCAGCCAACGTGGTCATCACATCCCCGGCTACACGCATCTTTTTGCCTTTCAGATCAGCAAAGCTGTTGATGGGTTCGCGGGAGATAATGGCTCCTGGGCCATGAACACCCACCGCCAGCACTTCCAATCCTTTATGTTCCTTACCTTTTTTCAGGTATTTATCAAAGGTGCGCCAGTAAGCTACTGAGGCATCTTCCGAAGAAAGTGTGTTATCAAAAGTGGGAATTTCAGGGAGTTTGGTCAGCTCAAAACGTCCTGGCTTAAACCCATGGAAGAACCAGGTGACATCCGCCACGCCATCTAACACCAAATCAGCCTGCGCCGGTGGCGGGCCCATGTTGTATTCCACTTTGACATCGACCGTCCGTCCGTCGCCTCTTCTACCCACTTGCCCCAGGTCGGCCAAACCTTGGCGTTAATACCATGGTTGGGTGACGCCCAGGAGCTGATGCGAAGGGTTGTCTCGGCAGCCTGAAGGGTGAGGGAGAAACTGAGAACGACAGCGGCCAAAGACCAGGAAATTGCTTCACGTTTCCACATGTTAACGACTCCATATTCGTTTCAAGTGCAACCATAATGTTGCACAGAAGGTTCCTGTATCCGATGCACACGAAAGCCGTGCGCCTTTGAAATACAAGCATGAGAATGGGATGATGGCAACATATTTTTAACATTAAGGTAAATTTATTGTTGCAATGAGGGAGATTCTGTCGATACTAAAACGACAATTTAGTTTCAATTGAAACGATATTACTGTTTCAGTTGATACCATTTTCATACTCAGGAGTGAGCTATGCGTAAGTGGTTTTCATTTCCCATCACCGAAGGGAAAGCATCCAGACAGGCACATTGTGATTTACCCGAAGGGACGTACGAGCGTGAATGCGGGAAGGAAGGTTTTTTCGGGCCTGCGACCCACATGTACCACCAACATGCCCCAACAGGCTGGACAGAATGGGAAGGTGACCTCCGTCCCCACGCCTTTGACACCAACCGGATTGAACAGGTTGGCGATAACCCGTTAACCGCCGCGTTATTGATGTCCAACGCCAACATCAAAGTGCGCTTGTGGCGATGTGATGCCGCAATGGATTATTTGGTCAGAAATGGCGATGGCGACGAATGTCTGTTTATCCATGAAGGGTCGGGTTCACTGTACTGTGATTACGGCCATCTGCGCTTTCGGGACGGCGACTACCTTATCCTGCCCCGCTCCACCAACTGGCGCATTGAACCTGATACGCCCGTTACCATGCTGATGATTGAGGCGACTTATGGTTCCTATATGTCGGCAG
This sequence comes from Enterovibrio sp. JCM 19048, assembly GCA_001310415.1. Taxonomy (GTDB): domain Bacteria; phylum Pseudomonadota; class Gammaproteobacteria; order Enterobacterales; family Vibrionaceae; genus Enterovibrio; species Enterovibrio paralichthyis. Next base: position 8,068 of record BAXE01000026.1, read on the forward strand.
AACGGGGGATCGTCGGCGATCACGCCATCTTTGATCCTGCCGTACTCGAATACCCGCAGATCGACGATGCCTTTTTGGCGCAGCAGGCAGAAGAGAAGCCCTGGCAGGTCTACCTCAAGTCCCGCGAAGCACTAAACCGCATCACCTACCCGTTCAACCCGCTCGATGCGGTTGGCTGGAAAGGTAACCTCACGGTATTCCGTCTCAACTGGCGCGACATCCGCCCGTTGATGAGCCACCGTTATCACCTGCCGCCTTCGGCGCATATCACCTTTGTCGCCAATGGTTTTGTGATTTGTACCTTTGTGCCACGGCCGATCGAGTCTGACCCGGGCGCACTCAAAGTGCCCTTCTACCACAACAATGATGACTATGATGAAGTGATCTTCTATCACAAAGGGGAGTTCTTCAGCCGCGACAACATCCATCCCGGCATGGTGACACTGCATCCTTGCGGCTTCCCCCACGGCCCGCACCCCAAAGCCTTTGCTACCGGGGCGAAAGCGGCCAGAGCCGAAACCGATGAAGTGGCGGTGATGATTGATACCCGTATGCCGCTCGATTTGGGGGATGCAGCGAAACAGACCGAGCTTGACGATTATGTCCAGTCCTGGCGCACACCAGCACGCAGTTAAATAACGCGGATAACAGAATAAGGAATAGAGAATGAAACTGGCTTCCCTGAAACACCGCCGAGACGGAAAACTCATACTGGTCTCCCGTGATTTGACCCAGGCTGTCGACGCGTCCGATATCGCCCTCACTCTTCAAGATGCGCTGGATGAGTGGGAGACCCTGTCGCCACTTCTTCAGGCACGTTATGAAGCGCTCAATGATAACCGCGCCGCCGGTCGCTTCCCTTTTATCCCAGCCGATTGTGATTCGCCGCTGCCGCGCGCTTTCCAGTGGGCGGATGGAAGTGCCTACGTCAACCACGTAGAGTTGGTGCGCAAAGCCCGCGGCGCCGAGATGCCGGAAAGTTTCTGGACTGACCCCCTGATGTATCAGGGTGTCTCTGACAAATTTATCGGCCCACGTGATGATATTGAGTTGTGTGACGAAGCGTGGGGCTGTGACTTTGAAGCAGAAGTCGCCGTGATCACCGATGACGTCCCTATGGCGACACCAGCCGGAGAAGCCGCTGGCCACATCAAACTGCTGATGCTGGTCAATGACGTTTCGCTGCGTAACCTCATTCCGGGTGAACTGGCCAAAGGGTTTGGCTTCTTCCAGTCCAAACCCGCCTCCTCTTTTTCTCCCGTCGCAGTGACACCGGACGAACTCGGTGATGCCTGGCAGGCGCAAAAGTGCACCTTCCGTTGAAAGTCACCCTTAACGCAAACCTGTTCGGCGCACCGGATGCCGGGGTAGATATGACCTTCGATTTTGCCCAGCTGGTCGCCCACGCCGCCAAAAGCCGTCACCTGGGCGCAGGCACTATTGTTGGCTCAGGGACAGTATCCAACCTCGACCGTTCGAAAGGCTCATGTTGCATCGCTGAAAAAAGAATGTTGGAAATTTTGGATCATGGTTCTCCAAACACCGGTTTTCTCCGCTATGGTGATAAGGTCAGTATTGAGATGCGTGATAAGGAAGATCGTTCAATCTTCGGAAGGATTGAGCAGAAGGTGGTGCCTTACCCGCGATAACGGCAACGGACGAAGAAAGGAAGCGCGTCGTGAAACTTTATGACTACAGTAAATCGTCAGCGTCATACCGTGTCCGTATTGCGCTGAACCTAAAGGGACTGGCCTATCAGTCACACACCGTTTCCCTGCTGGATGGTGACCAGCGGGGCGACAACTACCTGGCACTGAACCCCAGCGGTTTGGTGCCGGCTCTGATTGATAACGGCAAAGTGCTGACCCAGTCGCTCGCATCATTGAGTACCTGGAAGAGGCTTACCCTTCTCCGTCGATATTGCCGGCGGATCCCGTTACCCGCGCCCGTTGCCGGGCAATCGCCCTCGACATTGCCTGCGATATCCATCCCCTGAACAACCTTCGCGTGCTTAAACACCTCACCAGCACGATGGGCCACAGTGAGGAAGAAAAACTGGACTGGTACCTTCACTGGCTCAGGCTTGGTCTCGCCGCTGTGGAAAAGAAAGTGGAAAGTCACCAAACCGCCTTTTGCTGCGATGAGATCCCGACCCTTGCGATATATGCCTTATCCCACAATTGTTTAATGCCCGTCGCTTCTCACTCGATCTGACCCCTTACCCCACTTTGAAAGAGATAGAACAGCGCTGCCAGGCATTATCCGCTTTTGAGCAAGCGCACCCTGACAACGTGTAGGAGAAAGCATGCCGCAACAGCCACTTTGGCGACCAGATGCAAAGCGTCTCGCCAATGCCAACCTCACGGCATTCATCCATGAGGTCAATCGGGAATACGCACTGAACCTTGACGGTTATGACCAACTCTATAACTGGTCGGTCACGCAGAGTGAACACTTCTGGGACAGCCTTTGGCGTTTCGCCGGTGTGGTCGGAGACCGCGGGGAGCGAGTAATCGCGCGCTCCCCATCTGCCCCTAATAAAGAAAGCCGCTGGTTTCCCGATGCCAGGATCAATTTTGCAGAAAACGTAATGCGCTGGGTGGCAACCCGTGCTGATGAAGATGCCATTGTCTTCTCCGGGGAGGATGAAACGGCCACACACCTGACTTGGCGGGAGCTGGAGCATCAGGTCAGTTGCATTGCCGCTTACCTCAAAGCATGCGGCATTGAAAAAGGCGACGTGGTGGCGGGCTACCTGCAATATTGCCGAAACCGTTATCGCCATGCTGGCCACCTCCTCACTTGGGGCGATCTGGACATCAACCTCTCCGGACTTTGGCGTCGACAGCGTGCTCGACCGTTTCGGCCAGACCCAGCCCAAGGTGCTGTTTACCACGGATGCTTACCGCTACAACGGGAAAAGTCACGACTGCCTGAGCAAAGCCCGTGCGGTTCGGGAAGGCGTGGAAAACATCGCCCACATGGTGGTGATCCCCTATGTCGGCGGCACACCGCCAGGCAGCGATGAAACCTGCTGGAAAGCCATTGTTTCCAGACCTGCCGAGCCATTGACCTTTACCCGGGTCGGGTTTAACGACCCTATGTACGTGCTCTATTCCTCTGGCACCACGGGCAAGCCAAAATGCATTATCCACAGTGTCGGCGGCATGTTGCTTAACCACATCAAAGAGCACCAATTGCACTCAGATGTAAAAGCCGGCGAGCGCTTCTTTTATTTCACCACCTGTGGCTGGATGATGTGGAACTGGCTGGCCAGTGGCCTGCTGAGTGGAGCCACACTGGTACTGTTCGACGGCTCACCGTTTTACCCTGATGCGGGTGTGTTGTGGCGTTTGACCGACGCGCAACAGGTGACGCTTTTCGGCACCTCAGCCAAATACCTAGAAGCGCTGGAAAAGCATGGTTACAACCCCAAAGACCACCATAGCCTGACCTCCCTGCAAACCCTGTGTTCAACCGGCTCAGTGCTGGCGCCGGAGCAGTTCGACTGGGCGTACAGTCAGGTAAAATCGGACGTGCAGCTTAGCTCGATTGCCGGGGGCACCGATATCTGTGGCTGCTTTGTCCTTGGCAGCCCAATCTCTCCTGTGTACCGGGGTCAAAGCCAGGTAAGGGGCCTTGGGCTGGATGTCGAGGTGTTTAATAATGAAGGGAAAGCGGTTCAGGGAGAGAAAGGCGAACTGGTGTGTTGCAACAGTTTCCCCAACCAGCCCGTCGGATTTTGGGGCGATGACGACGGCCAGCGTTACCACAATGCCTACTGGAACAAGATTGAGGATATCTGGTTCCATGGCGACTACGTAGAACTCACCGGCCAGGGTGGCATGGTGTTCTTTGGCCGCTCGGATGCCATTTTAAACCCCGGCGGTGTGCGTATCGGTACCGCTGAAATCTACCGCCACGTTAATCAACTCGACGAAGTGCTCGATTCCGTGGTGATTGGGCAGGACTGGAACAATGATGTCCGGGTGGTGCTGTTTGTGAAACTCAGACCCGGCCAAGTGCTGGATAGCGATCTGGAACAGAAAATCCGCACCACCATCCGCACCAGTTGCACCCCGCGACATGTCCCGGCCAAAATCCTGACTATCACCGATATCCCGCGCACCAAATCCGGCAAACTGGCGGAGCTTGCGGTACGTGATGTGGTACATGGCCGTGAGGTTGCCCAGCTCAGCGCGCTGGATAACCCCGAATCACTGGAGCAATACAAGGCACGTCCTGAACTCCAGCATTAATATACCGCCGGCCAGAAACAACAAAGCCATCCCAAGGGATGGCTTTGCTTTAGATACTGCGGCGATCAGTTCAGGCGGTCGCGGTCTTCATCCTTACGCTGATACTCACCTTCAAAGGTGTTACCGCCTTGCTGTCTGTCATAAGGGCCACGCTGAAAAGGGTCCTGACCATACGGGCCTTGTTGGCCACCAAACCCCGTCTGGATATTGGCCACCTTGATTTTGCCCATCAATTGTTTGGCTAGCCACGCACGTGCCAAGGCAATAGCACAGCCATGCCCATGGCATCTGTCATAAACCCTGGCGTCAAAAGCAGTACACCCGCCACTGCCAGCATCACCCCTTCCACAATTTGTTGCGCCGGCAATTCGCCTTTCTGCATACGCTGCTGCACCGTAACCAGGGTCTGCAAGCCCTGACTTCTCACCAACGATGCACCGACAATCGCTGTGATCAGGATAAGCGCCACCGTTGGCCAAAGCCCCAGAATGCCACCGACCTGAATAAACAGGGCGATTTCAATCACAGGTACAGTAATGAACATCAACAACAAAATTGGAAACACGGTAAACCCTCATGATGGTGTCTGACTTCATAGTAACATCACCGGCAACCGGCATGACATCCGCCAATGTTACGCGACGTTGATTAACGGGCAATATGTCGCGAAGTTTTAAACGACATGGGCATGGATTGTACAGAAATTAACGGTATCAATACGTTTCAGACAAGCAAGAAAACAAAGAGAAACAACGGGTAACAGAGGCATTAGCGATCAAGATCACAGATCCATGCAAATCGTGGTACTTAGTTTTGAATGGTGATCTCACTCATGTTTTTACCGAAACGTCGGTGTACAATCTTGCAGCATGAATAGGGTATAAGTTCCTAGATACCCAGCCAAAATCTCTGATGAATGGACTCTACAGCGAAATCATTGGCTACAGAATAACCAATATATATTTCATTTAGGGCCAAATCATGTCTCAGACGATCGACTTCGAAAACAACCTGAACAACCCTCAACTTGCTACCCGTATTGAAGAAGATCTGCTTGGCGAACGCCACGTTCCTGCAGATGCTTACTATGGTGTTCACACCCTGCGCGCTATCGAGAACTTCAACATTTCCCGCACTACCATCTCTGACGTTCCTGAAATGGTTCGCGGCATGGTATTCACCAAAAAGCGGCAGCGATGGCGAACAAAGAACTGGGTGTTATCCCTGCAGAAGTCGGCGACTACATCATCAAAGCGTGTGATGTGATCCTAGAAACCGGCAAGTGCATGGACCAGTTCCCGTCTGACGTTTACCAAGGCGGCGCAGGCACTTCTGTAAACATGAACGCCAACGAAGTGATCGCAAACCTGGCACTTGAGCTGATGGGTAAAGACAAAGGCGAGTACGACATCGTCAACCCTAACGATCACGTGAACAAGAGCCAGTCTACCAACTGTGCATACCCAACCGGTTTCCGTATCGCGGTATACAACAGCATCCTGAAACTGATTGAATCTATCGAATACCTGCAAGGTGAATTCGATGCGAAAGCAGTAGAGTTCAAAGGCATCCTGAAAATGGGCCGTACCCAGCTGCAGGACGCTGTACCTATGACTGTAGGTCAGGAATTCCGCGCATTCGCAGTACTTCTGAAAGAAGAAGTGAAGAACCTGAAATACACTGCAGAACTGCTGCTGGAAGTGAACCTGGGCGCGACCGCTATCGGTACCGGCCTGAACGCAGCCGCTGGCTACCAGCAACTGGCAGTACAACGTCTGGCAGAAGTAACCGGCCTGAACTGCACCCCTGCAGAAGACCTGATCGAAGCAACCTCTGACTGTGGTGCATACGTGATGGTTCACGGCGCGCTGAAACGTCTGGCAGTGAAACTGTCTAAGATCTGTAACGACCTGCGTCTGCTGTCTTCTGGCCCACGCGCTGGCTTCAACGAAATCAACCTGCCAGAAATGCAGGCGGGTTCTTCTATCATGCCAGCAAAAGTAAACCCGGTTATCCCAGAAGTGGTAAACCAGGTGTGCTTCAAAGTGATCGGTAACGACACCACCGTAACCTTCGCCGCAGAAGCAGGCCAACTGCAGCTGAACGTGATGGAGCCAGTGATTGGCCAGGCGCTGTTCGAATCTATCGAAATCCTGGGCAACGCATGTGTGAACCTGGGTGAGAAGTGCATCAACGGTATCACAGTGAACAAAGAAATCTGTGAAGCGTTCGTTTACAACTCAATCGGTATCGTGACTTACCTGAACCCGTTCATCGGCCACCACGAAGGTGACATCGTTGGTAAGATCTGTGCAGAAACCGGTAAGAGCGTACGTGAAGTAGTGCTGGAGCGTGGCCTGTTGACCGAAGAACAGCTCGACGATATCTTCTCCGCCGAAAACCTGATGCACCCTCAGTACAAAGCAAAACGCTATAACTAAGCAAGCATCTTAAGGTACTCATTACGAGTACCCTTTTTACGTTTTGAAATACCAAACCAAGAGACTTTCATCACCGACAGTGACCTGACCATCCAACTCAGCGACAGACGCAGGGTAGCGTCACGGACGAAAGTAGCTTCGTTTGGTTTTTCTTTTTTTAAGATGTTTAAGGAGTTACCTATGGTAGCAGTAGAGTTGTTCGTCGTTCTCGCGTTCATCTATATGGGCGCACGAATTGGCGGTATCGGGATCGGCCTTGCCGGTGGCGCGGGTGTTATCGCCCTTTCTCTTATTTTGGGTATGCCAACCAAACAAAGCTTTATCCCTATCGATGTTATTCTGATCATCATGTCAGTGATCACCGCGATTGCAGCGATGCAAGTGGCCGGTGGTATGGACTGGCTGGTTGAAAAAGCAGAAAACTTCCTGCGTAAGAACCCAAAACAAATTACCTTCTATGCCCCAATCGTGACCTACCTGATGACTCTGATGGCAGGTACAGGCCACACGGCATTCTCTACCCTGCCAGTGATTGCAGAAGTAGCGAAAGAACAAGGTATCCGTCCTTCACGCCCGCTTTCTATCGCCGTTGTCGCATCCCAAATCGCGATCACTGCGTCCCCAATTTCAGCGGCGGTGGTGTTCTTCTCTGGCATCCTTGAGCCTTTGGGCATCGGTTACCTGACCCTGCTGGCTATCTGTATCCCAACCACTTTTGTTGCCTGTATGGTGGGCGCATTTGTCGCAAACTTCATGGGCTGTGAACTGAAAGATGACCCTGAGTACCAGGACCGTCTGGCTAAGGGCCTGATCAAACTGCAAGGCACCAAAAAGCGCGAAATCGCGCCAACGGCGAAAACCGCGACTTACATTTTCCTGGCAGCGATTGCACTGGTAGTGACCTACGCAGCGGCGATTTCAGACTCTATCGGCCTGATTGACAACCCAACACTGGGCCGTAACGAAGCCATCATGACCTTTATGCTGGCAGCTGCAGCGCTGATCGTGTTCTTCACCAAAATCGATGCATCCGACATTCCATCTGCACCGACATTCCGCTCAGGTATGACTGCGTGTGTGTGTGTACTGGGTGTGGCATGGCTGGGGTCAACGTTCGTAAACGGCCACGTTGACGGCATCAAGGAAGTGGCAGGCAGCCTGCTGAAAGACTACCCATGGATGCTGGCGCTGGTACTGTTCTTTGCGTCTATGCTGCTGTACTCACAAGGTGCAACCACCGTTGCCCTGATGCCTGCGGCGCTGGCAATCGGCGTGGCACCACTGACAGCCATCGCGTCTTTCGCAGCGGTAAGTGCACTGTTCGTTCTGCCGACTTACCCAACCCTGCTGGCGGCGGTAGAAATGGATGACACAGGTTCAACCCGCATCGGTAACCTGGTCTTCAACCACCCGTTCTTTGTTCCGGGTGTTGTGACTATCGCGACATCGGTAGCGCTGGGCTTTGTGGTTGGCGGCATCATGCTGTAATCGCAACGCCGGTTAAAACGACCAAAAATTTGAGGACGCTTCGGCGTCCTCTTTGTTTTTGTAAACAATCGGGAAACGAATTCGGGCTTTCCCGGTCTCAGTGATATAGTTCAACCAACCCTTTGAAGTAACCGATTTGATGAAGGCCATGACCAGAATAGGCTCACGACTTTTTGCTCTTTTTGCGCTGGCACTGCTAAGTGCCCTCCCCGCGAAAGCGGAGTTCACCCTGTTCAACTCACCTGCCCCGGCGGCAAACAGCGCGCCGAGCTTTGTGCCGGTTGATCAGGCGTTTCCGTTTAACTTTACCCAACAGGGCGATCGGGTTTATCTCGACTGGCAGGTCACCCCCGGTTATTACCTCTATCAGGACAAAATTGAGGTAAAACCTGGCGAAGGCACCCGGATTGGCGCGCTTGAAATGCGCCGCGGACAGCCCTATCACGACGAATTTTTCGGTGAAGTTTCGATCTTCAAAAAGCCGCTGACCGTGACCGTGCCGCTGTTGGAAGCCACCAACAATTCAGAGCTTCGTGTGACCTACCAAGGCTGCGCAGAAGCTGGGTTCTGTTACCCGCCGGAAACAGTCACCGTACCACTGACAGCCGTCACAGCATCAACTGGGGATTTGTCTTCACAGCCAACCGACAGTCCCTCTTCTATGGCAGAACAAAGCGCACCCGCTTCGGTATCAAAAACACCGGCGGGTAGCAGCAGCTCAAACACGGAAGTCAGTAGCCTGAGCGACAACTGGTGGCAGCCACTGCTGTTTTTAGGCTTAGGGATTGGCCTTGCCTTCACCCCATGCGTCCTGCCGATGTACCCGATCCTGACCGGTATCGTGCTGGGCGGCGGCAAGAAATCCCACGGCCAGACTTTCCGCCTTTCCATGCTGTATGTGCAGGGTATGGCGCTGACCTACACTCTGCTTGGCCTGGTCGTCGCTTCGGCTGGCCTGCAGTTCCAGGCTGCTTTCCAGCATCCGTATGTCCTGATTGGTTTGAGTGCTGTCTTTGTCCTACTGGCGATGTCGATGTTTGGCGTGTTCAATCTGCAGCTTCCGGCCAGCCTGCAGACCAAACTGAGCGAACTCAGTAACCAGCAGCAGGGCGGCAGTAGCTGGGTGTGTTCACCATGGGTGCGATTTCCGGCCTGATTTGCTCGCCTTGCACCACGGCACCGCTGTCCGGTGCACTGTTGTACGTGGCACAAAGTGGCGACCTGCTGACCGGCGCTGTCACTCTGTACGCACTGGCACTGGGGATGGGGATCCCACTGATTGTGGCCGCTATGTTCGGTAACAAGCTGCTGCCAAAAGCCGGGGCATGGATGGACAGGGTGAAAGTTTTCTTTGGTTTGGTACTGCTTGCCGCGCCAATCTTCCTGCTCGAGCGTCTGTTGCCGGAAACCGTCAGCGTCTGGCTTTGGGCGGCGTGGGCTTTGGTTTCCCTCAGCTGGCTGTATCACATCAGCCGTACACTTCAGCCGGGCAAACTGGCCAGTGTGCTGGGCATTATTGCCATTTTGGGATTGAGCGGCACATCGGTGTACACCTACAACGCCGTGTTCACGCCAGTTGCCAAAGCAGAAGTGCCCTCGGTGGAATTTATTAAGATCGCTGATATCGACGATTTGAATCGTGAACTGGCAACAGCCAAAGCGGCTGGCAAACCTGTGATGCTGGATTTTTACGCCGACTGGTGTGTGGCCTGTAAGGAGTTCGAAAAGTACACCTTCCACAATGCAGAGGTTGCGCCAGAGCTTAAGAACTTTGTGCTGTTGCAGGCAGATGTCACGGCAAACCGCCCACAGGACATCAAAATGTTGGTAACGCTGAACGTGCTGGGCTTGCCGACAATCGATTTCTGGGATGCCAATGGCAACCCGCTTCCAAATGCCCGCCTGACCGGCTTTATGGAAGCCGCGCCTTTCCTGAAACATCTTGAGCAAAATCAGATGATTAAATAAAAACATCTGTTGCAATCAAACTTGATCCCCACGACATTGCCCACAAATGGCGGGGGATCAAGCTCTTACTTCCCAGCGAAGCAAATTGATCAATCCCCCTCCCGGTGTTAGCGTTTTTGTTAAACGGGTATTAATGAATTTGCCATGGACGCTCAATACACCATCGTTATCGCAGACGACCATCCCCTCTTTCGCAATGCACTTTTCCAGTCTGTGCATATGGCGATCAGTGGCGCTAACCTGCTCGAAGCCGACTCTCTCGACAGTCTCACCGCCCTGCTCGACAAAGAGCCCGATATCGATCTGCTGCTGCTCGACCTGAAAATGCCCGGCACCAATGGCATGTCTGGTCTTATCCACCTTCGTGTCCAATACCCTGAATTACCCATTGTGGTGGTTTCCGCCAGTGAAGAGCCGAGTGTCGTCCGTCAGGTTAAAGCCAACGGCGCGATTGGCTTTATCCCAAATCCAGCGACATGCGCGAGCTGATAAGCAGCCTGAACCGTGTACTGGAAGGGGAAACCTGCTACCCAAGTGGCATCGATTTCAGTGAGGAGTGCGATGAAGAGTCACTGATGGACAAGATTTCCTCCCTGACCCCGCAGCAATACAAAGTGCTCAACATGCTCAATGATGGCCTGCTCAACAAGCAGATTGCTTACGAGCTGGATGTGTCCGAAGCGACCATCAAAGCGCACATGACCGCTATCTTCCGCAAGCTCGGCGTTAAAAACCGCACTCAGGCGGTTATCCTGCTGCAACAAACGGATCAGGATATCTGACCCCTCCCCAAGCCAGCCTCGCGCTGGCTTTCTTATTTTCACCAAACCTGATCGCTGACGCCTTTCACTGCGTGGCTTTCACTTGTTACATCCTGCAATTTGACCGCGGATTAAAACCATCTCTCACCTTCGCCTAAAGCCTATTAGACCTTTGGCTAGGTTAATAAATTGTTAACACTACCAAAGATTGCCTCACATCACAGAAACCCCTTAAAAGCAGACAGTTAACGACTTTTGTCGCTCGACTAAAGTTGCAGTGTTTAGTTGCACACCTACTGCTATTGTCGAAGCGTAACAATCCGTTAACTCGTCACTTAAGGAGATGGTGATGTCTGAGGAACAGAAACAAGATAACGCCAAAGCCTATTGGGCTAAAAACGTCCGGTTGATGGTAGGTCTGCTGGTCATTTGGTTTGTGGTGTCGTTTGGATGCGGCATCCTGTTTGTTGATCAACTCAACGAATTCCGTATTGGCGGCTACAAGCTCGGCTTCTGGTTCGCACAACAAGGTCAATTTACACCTTCTTGGCCATCATTTTTGTATATGCCTTTCAGATGCGCAAACTCGACAAAGAGTTTGGCGTCGATGATGACGAGTAAGGAGTCGTAATCATGGATTTGAAAACCGTTACTTACCTTGTCGTTGGTTTTACGTTCGCGCTCTACATTGGTATCGCGATCTGGGCCCGCGCTGGTTCTACGAAAGAGTTCTATGTTGCCGGTGGTGGCGTTAACCCGGTAGCCAATGGTATGGCAACAGCCGCAGACTGGATGTCTGCTGCATCGTTCATTTCAATGGCAGGTCTTATCGGCTTTATGGGCTACGGCGGCTCTGTATTCCTGATGGGCTGGACCGGTGGTTATGTACTGCTGGCTCTGTTGCTTGCCCCTTACCTGCGTAAGTTTGGTAAGTTCACCGTACCTGAGTTTATCGGCGAACGTTTCTACTCCAACTCCGCACGTGTGGTCGCTGTCATCTGTCTTATCATCGCATCGATCACCTACGTTATCGGTCAGATGAAAGGTGTGGGCGTGGCATTTGGCCGCTTCCTGGAAGTGGACTATGACACAGGCCTTTACATCGGTATGGCGATTGTATTCATGTACGCAGTACTCGGCGGCATGAAAGGCATCACCTACACCCAGATTGCACAGTACTGTGTACTGATTCTGGCATACACCATCCCAGCTATCTTTATCTCTTTGCAGCTGACCGGTCACCCACTGCCACAAATCGGCTTGGGCAGCACCATGACTGGCACCGACACCTATTTGCTGGACCGACTCGATCAGGTGGTTTCTGAACTTGGCTTTACCGAATACACCACACAGGTGCGCGGCGATACACTGAATATGTTCGTCTACACCATGTCCCTGATGATCGGTACTGCGGGTCTGCCACACGTTATCATCCGCTTCTTCACCGTACCGAAAGTACGTGATGCGCGTATCTCTGCGGGTTGGGCACTGTTCTTCATCGCGATTCTGTACACCACTGCCCCTGCAGTAGCGGCAATGGCACGTCTGAACCTGATGGATACAGTAAACCCTGCGCCTGGTCAGAACCTTGCGTATGACGAACGTCCACAGTGGTTTAAAAACTGGGAAAAAACCGGCCTGCTTGGTTTTGACGACAAGAATAATGACGGTATCATCAACTACACCTCAGACGCTGCAACTAACGAGCTGAAAGTTGACCGTGACATCATGGTGCTGGCAAACCCAGAGATTGCGAAACTGCCTAACTGGGTTATCGCTCTGGTTGCAGCAGGTGGACTGGCAGCGGCACTGTCAACGGCTGCGGGTCTGCTTCTGGCCATCTCGTCAGCGGTATCGCATGACTTGCTCAAAGGCATACTCAAGCCGGATATCTCTGAGAAGAACGAGCTGATGGCGAGCCGACTTGCCATGGTGGTTGCGATTGGTCTTGCCGGTTACCTCGCCTCAATCCGCCAGGCTTTGCAGCCGGTACGGTGGCCTTGGCCTTTGGCTTGGCAGCTTCCTCCATCTTCCCGGCTCTGATGATGGGTATCTTCTCGAAAACCATCAACAAGGAAGGCGCAATCGCGGGTATGGTTGCAGGTATTACCGTCACCCTGTTCTACGTATTCCAGCACAAAGGCATCCTGTTCGTTGCGGACTGGAAATTCCTGCAGAGCTGGGGCAGCGACTGGTTCTTCGGTATTGAACCAAACGCCTTCGGTGCGATTGGTGCACTGGTGAACTTCATCGTGGCGATTGCAGTATCCCGCGTGACTGAAGCGACACCGCAACACGTGAAGGATTTGGTTGAGCACGTCCGTATTCCGGGCGGCGCAGGCCAGGCACACGACCACTAAGTAACAAGCGCCTGTACCATTGCGCTATAGGCATCACGTTACGATGAAAAAGCCCCGCACCGGGGCTTTTTTTATCCTCGCTGAGATACCGCGTGTGGTAAGGTATCTCTCAGCTCAAGGACGAAAAAGAACAGATTATTATGTTTAAAAACAAACACATCATTGCGGCAATGCTCATTGCCCCCTATTCTTGCCATCATTGCTTATTTCGGTGTTGATCTGGCTGTCAGTGAAAAGCCCCACGTTGCGAAAGAAGGGGCAACCTACAAGCTCGCTGCTGATTCAAACTGCCGTTATACCAGTGGTTTATGTACGCTGGAAAACGGTGACTTCGAAGTGAAGTTGCGCTCTGAACGCCTGACAGATAACGAAGTGGTACTTAAGCTGACATCGGCTTTTCCGTTGGAAGGCGCCAAAATCAACCTGGTACAGAAAGAGGGACAATCAGCTGAGCCTGTGGACATGGCACAGAACAGTGAAGACAACAAAGAGTGGATGGTCAGCTTACCAGCCCCGACCACGGAAGAGAGTAAAATCCATCTGGTGGTGAAATCGGACGGCACCTTTTACTACGCGGAGGCGCCCGCCCTGTTTGTTGAATATAAAACCCTGTTTACCGATCAATAACGGCGCGCCTCTCGGCGCCCTTTTTCTTCACTAATGACGTACAAGATAACGCTTGGCAGCTACCAGCACCGCCTCAATACGTGCTTCATGCTCTTGCTCTGTCAGCCAGAAAGATACGTCCATCCAACCATCAGTTCCCATCAGATCCAGTTCCGTCAACTGGATCTCAGCCGTTAACGGATCCCAGTCCCCCGAGGCACGGATAAGTCCGGCTTCGGTGTCGAGTCGTGGAATAAAAAACGCTTCCATTTTCAATGCGCTCCTTGCTGAAGCAATGCCCGCAGCTTCAGCGGTTTAACCGGTTTGGCGATATAGCCAAAGCCCAGTTCCCTAACCATTAAACGGGTTTCCTGCGTCCGGTCAGCGGTAATAACCGCGCCGATAAAGCCCTCTCCCAGCACTTCGCGGCAACGCTGGAGTACATCAATGCCCGTCAGTGAAGGCGCCAGATGGTAGTCACTTAAAATCGCATCCGGCCTCAGTCCCTGCCTCAGTTTTTCCAGCACTTCATCCAAATCCTCTGCCAGTTCAACCTGACAACCCCAGCGGGTCAACAGGCTTTCCATTCCGGCAAGGATGTCTTTTTCATTATCAACGCATAACACACGAACCCCAGCCAGCGGCTCGCTGTTTTTTGCCTGATCGTCAGTCGCAATGCCAGTGTCGCAGTGCTGAGGCGCAGCTCAATATTGGCCGTAATGGAAAAGACAGTCCCCTGTCCCGGCCAGGACCTCAGGTTAAGTGGCTGATTGAGAATACGGCTGATCCCGCGTGCGATCGCAAGGCCAAGCCCCAGGCCAAGTTCAGCGCCTTTTCGATCAATGCGGGTGAATTCGTTGAAAATATCCTGCTGGCGATCTTCCGGGATCCCCGGGCCGTTATCCCACACTTCGATCCTGCACTGGGATCCACGGCGACGAACCCCCAGCAACACCCGGCCACCGGGGTTGTAGCGAAAGGCGTTGGTAAGGAAATTCTGCAAAACCCGGCGAAGTAACCGGCGATCGGAACGGATACTCAGCTTGGAGGCTGAACCCGGAAATCGACGCCCTGTGCGTTGGCAATCACCCCGAACTCCGCCGCCAGGGTGGAGAACACTTCATCCAGTTCAAAATGGGTGATCTTGCTTTCATTTTGCCTGACTCGATACGGGAGATATCGAGCAGATCGCCGATCAGATCCTCTGCCGCCCCAAGGGCACTTTCAATGTGGGAGGCCATTTTTTGCACCTCTTTTTCTTCCGCCATTTCACTGAGGGAAGAGGCAAACAGACGCGCGGCATTCATCGGCTGCATCAAGTCATGGCTTACCGCAGCCAACAGACGGCTTTTTGACTGCGACGCCTGTTCGGCTTTGGCCGTGGCGCTGATCAGCCGGCGGTTAAGGGTTTCCAACTCCCGTGTTCTTTCCACAACCCGTGCTTCGAGGGTTTCATTGGACTGTTTCAGGGCATCTTCCGCATCACGGAAGGCGGTAATGTCGGTAAAACTCATGACAAAGCCGCCGCCCGGCATGGGGTTGCCCTGCACTTCAATCACCCGTCCGTCAGGATGAACACGGGATGAGGTGTGCGGCGAGCCTCTGCGCAAATAAGCGACCCGTTTTTGCACATGCTCATCGATATCGCCGGGGCCACACAGGCCAAGCTCCGCGTTGTAGCGCACCACATCCGCAATCGGCCGGCAACCTGGATCAAATCCGGCGGGAAGTTGAAAAGCTCGACATACCGCTGGTTCCAGGCCACCAGCCTAAGCTGTTTGTCCACCACGGAAATGCCCTGGCTGATATGCTCAATCGCCCCCTGCAACAGGCCGCGGCTGAAGTCGAAAAGCTCCGAGGCTTCATCGACAATGGTGGCAATTTCTTCCAGCTGCATATTGCGCCCCTGCAGCGCAGAGGTCAGTACCAGCTTGGCCGAGGAAGCACCGAATACACCGGCCAATACACGTTCGGTATGGCGGATCAGTGCGGCACTGGCCTGCTGTTGCGGTAACAGGGTTTCACCACGCTGCTCACCGAAGGTGCGGAAGGTCTGGCGCATACGTGTCCGGCCAACAAAGCGCGCCGCCAGCATTTCCAGTTCTGCCACTGTCACACGGCTTTGATACAGGCTGGAATCATCCCCTTCCGGCAGTGGCGTGCCGACAAAGCTCGCCGCCTGCAAGCGTTCACTCAACGAAGGCCGGGTTGCCATGGACACCACCACAAAACAGGCAGTATTCACCATAATGCTTAACACCATGCCCCAGTCGACCGCTCAACGTGGCGAAAAAGGGCAGTTCCGGCGGCGACAACAGCCACAACACCACGTTGGTGTCTTCCGTTCCCGCCAGCATGCCGGTTTGCATCATCAGCGCCATCAACCAGACGATAAAGCCGGAGAATAACCCCGCATACACCCCTTTCTTGTTGGCCTGACGCCAGTAAATTCCAGCGACCAGAGGTGGCGCAAACTGGGCAATGGCGGCGAACGAGAGAAAGCCGATGGCTGACAGCGACGGAACTTCAAGGATCAGCTGATAAAAGCCCCAGGCTCCAATAAGAAGCAGGAAAATCAGGGCACGGCGAACATTGAGCAAAAGACCCGAGAACTGGGTGAAGTTGCGGTTGGAAACCCGCATGCGGCGGAGCAACTGTGGCAGCACCAGATCGTTGGAAACCATGATTGCCAGGGCGATGGTCGAGACGATCACCATGCCGCTGGCAGCCGATGCCCCGCCGAGAAATGCCAGCAGCGCTATGCTTTCGTTGCCGGTCGACAGCGGCAATTGGATAACATGGGTATCTGCCGATACGTCCGGCAGGAATACCTGCCCGGCATACGCCAGTGGCAACACAAACATGCCCATCAGCAGCAGATAGAGCGGGAAAACCCAGCGCGCGGTATGCAGATCCTGCGCCCGGGCGTTTTCCACCACCATGGTGTGAAACTGGCGTGGCAGACAGATAATGGCTGCCATGGTCAGCAAGGTGTGGACAAACAAAGCGCCCCAGTCCGGCGCCCCGACCACATGGGCTTCGGTTAACGACGGCAGTGGCCCCGGCGCGTCCAGCAGCATGAAAACAGCAAAAAAGCCCACAACAAGAAAAGCCACCAGCTTGACGATAGACTCAAAGGCCACGGCCATCATCATGCCGCGGTGGTGTTCCGTTGAATCAATATGGCGGGTGCCAAACAGTACGGTGAACATGGCCAAAGACATACAGACCAGCCAGGCGATTTGCCCTTGGTTCAGCCTGCGCTCTGCCCGATATCCGGAGCAATGACATCCAGCCCCATGGTAATACCACGCAACTGCAGCGCGATATAAGGCAGGATACCGACCACGGCGATAATGGTCACCATGACAGCCAGCCCCTGTGATTTCCCGTAGCGGGCGGCAATAAAGTCAGCAATAGAGGTGATGTG
The DNA here is from genome assembly GCA_001310415.1 of Enterovibrio sp. JCM 19048. Taxonomy (GTDB): domain Bacteria; phylum Pseudomonadota; class Gammaproteobacteria; order Enterobacterales; family Vibrionaceae; genus Enterovibrio; species Enterovibrio paralichthyis. Next base: position 25,381 of record BAXE01000026.1, read on the forward strand.
CTCGCGCTTGGCAATCATGATGACGCGGGCGAGGAACCGCCAACCCATGGTGAATACCAGGATTGGTGCGAGATAGATAGGCAGGAAAGACCAGGGTTGGCTTGCCGCCTGCCCCACCGTGCCAAAGAAGGTCCAGGAGGTACAGTAAACGGCGATGGACAGACTGTAGATCCACGGGCGCCAACCCCGCAACCAGCGTGGGCGGCTATCGCCATACCAGGCAATAAGAAACAGGACTCCAAGGTAGGCAAGCGCCACCGGCACCACGATCCATCCAGCCGACATAATCCCTTCCATAATAAGGCGTTAACTTTTCAAAGGTGCGCCCTTATCACCCTGAACCGCAGCGCACCTATCTGTTGGACATTGTTTACCACGCTCCCCATTGAACAACAATTCGCCGCCCCAGCACCGTGAGCAATCTCTCCCTCAAGACATCTTCCGCAGGTCAGCCAAGGTTCCAGAAACGCCGGGAAGTTAAGACCAGGCAGGTACGCCAAGCAGCGCCATAATAAAAAAGCTGTGCCCCCCGAACAGGTGATAAAGCTCACCGCTCAACATGGTCAGTGCCGCCATCACGATACCCATGGGGATAGCGCTGTAAAGCGCTTGCAAAGCCATCACGTTGTCAGCCTCCTGCTGCTGGATGTAGCGCATCGCCGCAATATGGGCAACGCCAAACGTAAAGCCGTGCAAGGATTGGGAAAAAACGAGCGCCCACACATCAGTGGTCAAGCCGGTGATTGTCCAGCGCACAATGACAGCCACCGCTGCAAGTCGGAACAAGGAGGCCACACGCCAGCCACCAAAGAGCTTCTGGCTGATGGCAAACATCGCCACTTCCACCACCACCCCGAGGCTCCACAAATACCCCACCACCACATCAGAGATACCAGACTGGGTCCAGTGAATAGCGCTGAAGGCGTAATATGCAGCATGACTGCCCTGAATGAGCGCGACCAGGGAGATAAACACGCCCACGCAGGGCAGACGCAGAACAGAGAGCAGGGGTTTGCGCGTTCTCCCCTGCCTTTCCTCGTTGGCAGGAAGCGGGTTAGGCGAGGTCAAACTCCATCCAAATGCAATCGCCAGCGCCCCTGCCGCCACGGGAACAATGACCCTTCACCAAAGCGCTCAACCAATCCGCCGGTCAGGGTAGAGCCCACCACAAACGCCAGCGAGCCCCAGAGCCTCGCCCGGCCATAGTCCACCAAACGGCGTCGGGTGTAGTGGTTCGCAAGCGCATCGGATACCGGGATGGCTGGCCCCAACGCCATGTTGATGGCCACGGACAACGCCGTCAGCCAAAGCAAATCCGGCGTGGCAAGCAGATGGGTAAACCCCACGACCGCCGCCAAGGCGGAAAGCCAGCGGATGGCAGGCAGGAGCTGTTCGGGCAGGTGAAATCTTGGGGTGACCAGCAGGTTGACCACAAACCGCGCCAAAACACCGGCGCCGAGGACTATCCCGATATCATTGGCAGGAAGACCAAGCCAGGCCAGCCACACAGACCAAAAAGGCAGGTAGACGCCAAAAGCAAAAAAGTAGCTGCTGTAATAAATAGAGAGCCAACGAAATGGCGATGATGGTAGAAAGCTCACGCAGGCAGTTCCTTTTGCCGGGTCAAGAGATCAATCTGGCACCAGAGCAGTGCCGCCCATGTCACGAACCACGCAGTTTAACAGCCGGAATTCATAGACTAAAGTCGGCTGGCAAGGTCAGGGTGGTGAGACACACTGAGTTAAATCAAGGCGCTTTGTGCGCATGCGAAAACACGGAGTTTACTGCCATGCCTGAACCGTTTGATACCTCCTCCCCCCGTTTGACCGCCTCGACAGCAAACAGGCCAAACACCTGCTTTCGGCACTGGATGTCGCCTATTACCGGCGCGGCGATGTATTGATTGAGAAAGGGGAATCCAACGACGCCCTGTATATCGTGATCAAAGGACGCGTGCAGGAAGTCAATCCGGACACCAAAGAGGTACAGGCACAGTACATCAAAGATGACATTTTCGATGCGCGGGCTCTGCTTAAAGGCTTTAACCACCACAGATACCGCGTCGTGGAAGACACCCTCTGTTACGTATTGCCTAAGGATGTCTTCCTGGAACTCTACAACGAAAACCAGGCCTTTGCTGACTATTTCAATACCAGTTTCAGTAAACGCAAGAAGATGCTGGAAAAAGCACAGCAGCAACAAAATCTGGCCGAGTTCATCCTGACCGAAGTGGATGAAAGTAACATCCAGCCTATTATGACCCTCGACCATGACACCTCGATTAAAGAGGCTACCCTAAAACTTCGCAGCGAGCGTCAGGATTGCGCATTGGTCGCCCTGAAAGGACGTGAACACGATATCGGCATTATTACCCGAACCAACCTGCTGCATGCACTGGTCGAAGACGGCTGTCACCTTGAGTCCCCGATTGGTGATGTAGCAACGTCGCCGGTGATCGGTGTCGAACTCGGGGACTACCTGTTCAACGTGATGATCCTCATGACCCGTGACCGGGTAAAACGGGTCCGGGTGAGCCAAAAGGGTGAAACCGTCGGCATGCTTGACATGACACAGGTGCTAAGCCTTTTTCCACCCACTCCCACGTACTGACACTGCAAATCAACCGCGCCCATACCATAGAAGAGCTGTCGCTGGCGGCCAACAACCAGCAACAACTGGTGGAAAACCTCACCAATAACGGTATCCATACCCAGTTTGTGATGGAGCTGATTTCCGCCGTCAATGAACAGATCATCGAAAAGGCGTTCCGCCTGACTATCCCGGAGGGCTTCCAGCAAAAATGCTGCCTGTTTGTGATGGGCTCAGAAGGCCGTGGTGAGCAAATTCTCAAAACCGATCAGGACAACGGCCTGATCCTGGCCGATGATGCTAATTGGCCGGATGTTCAACACTACATGGAGAGGTTCAGCGAAGTATTGAGCCGTCTGGGTTACCCACCCTGCCCCGGTAATGTGATGGTGAACAACCCACGTTGGGTGAAAACCCAGTCCGAATGGCTGAAAGAAATGACAGCACTGAGCCGTATTTCCGATGAACGCAGCCTGATGGATTTGGCCATTTTCGCAGACAGCCATGCGGTGGCTGGCAACAAGGCGTTACTTGAACCCGTAATGGAAAAACTCCGTACCACCATGAAAGGCAATATGCTGGCGCTCAACACCTTTGTCCGTCCCTGTCTGGCTTTTCGTGTACCGCTTACCCTGTTTGGCAGCCTGAAAACCGACAAGGAAGGGCTGGACGTGAAAAAAGGCGGGATATTCCCGTTAGTGCATGGTGTGCGCACGCTGGCACTGGAAAACGGCATTGTACCGAGCAACACCTTTGAACGGCTCGATGCCCTTGCCCAGTGCAAAGCACTGGATCCGGACACAGCCAGCAACCTGACGGAAGCGCTCAAACTGTTTGTGAAAATCCGTCTGCGCCAGCAGCTGGACTCCGATGCCAGCAGTGGCAACTTGCTCGATGTCAGCCGCCTGCCGCGCACCGAGCGCGATTTGTTGCGTGATTGCCTGAGCGTAGTGAAAAAATTCAAAGAGCGGCTGGCATCCCACTACCAGGTGAGGGATTAGGATGAATCCGATATCGCGTTACTGGCACAAATACAAATGGCGAAACACGCCCTATGCGCCACTGTTTAACGCGCCAACATCGGAAGAACTGGTTTCGCTCGACTGCGAAACCACCAGCCTGGATCCGCACAAAGCGGAAATCGTCACCATTGCGGCCACCAAGATCCGGGGCAACACGATTATTACCAGCGAGCCGTTCAACGTTTCGCTGCGGGCACCTGTATCACTCAGCGCCCAGTCAGTGAAAGTGCACGGTATCCGGCATCAAGATCTCAACGATGGCCTGACAGAAAAAGATGCCATGCACCGCCTGATTGACTACATCGGCAACCGTCCCATCGTGGGGTATTACATTCAGTACGACAAAGCGATCCTCGACCGCTACGCCAAGCGCTACCTCGGTTTCAAACTACCAAACCCGACAATTGAAGTGAGTGATATTTACCGGCGTAAACTGGAGCATATCTTGCCCAATGCTACTATGATTTGAGTATGGAGGCGATAGGACACCATCTGGAATTACCACTGTCTGGACGACATGATGCACTTGATGATGCCATCAGTGCGGCGCTTATCTATGTACGGCTGAAATACGGTGACATCAGCATGCCAAGTTATGTCTGACGGGTTCCAGTGGTACCAGCACGCAACAGGCAGGCTGGAAATGAGAGCCATCGCTCACTGTGGGGGTGGTGAGGTCACAAAATCCAGAGAAATCCGCCCCGTCATCCTAAAGTCTAATTGTCGAGAATCCCTATCTGTCCGACCTTATTGTGACAAGACCGCATTACCGTACCCTATTCTTATGCCAAGCGGTCACCCATCGCCAGTGCCAGAGCGCACTACGCAGGAAACACAAGGAGAAAGAGAATGAGTGAGGTTAACCTGCACCCGGTCATGCCGGAGATCGAAGCAAAAGCCCATGCCACCAACGACACGTACCGTGAGATGTACCAACAGTCTGTCGTTAACCCAGAAGGGTTTTGGCGTGAGCACGGCCAGATCGTTGACTGGATCAAGCCCTTCACCAAAGTCAAACAAACCTCGTTTGATACCGGACACGTCAACATCAAGTGGTTTGAAGACGGTACACTCAACGTTTCCGCGAACTGTATTGACCGCCACCTGGAAACCCGTGGCGATGAAGTTGCCCTGATCTGGGAAGGCGATGATCCGAATGAAGACAAAACGCTGACCTACAAAGAGCTGCACAAAGAAGTGTGTCAGTTTGCCAACGCACTGAAAGGCCAGGGCGTACGCAAAGGCGATGTGGTGTGTCTGTACATGCCAATGGTGATGGAAGCGGCAATTGCGATGCTGGCCTGTACCCGTATCGGCGCCGTTCACACTATCGTATTCGGCGGCTTCTCTCCGGAAGCGCTGGCGGGTCGTATTATCGACTCCAATGCCAAAGTGGTTGTGACTGCAGACGAAGGCGTCCGTGGCGGCCGCTCTGTACCGCTGAAGAAAAACGTCGACGAAGCACTGACCAACCCAGCCGTGAAATCGGTTGAGAAAGTCGTGGTCTACAAGCGTACCGGTGGTGAGATTGCCTGGCATGAGCATCGCGATGTGTGGTGGCATGAAGCAACGGCAGTGGCTTCAGACAACTGTCAGCCAGAAGAGATGAACGCGGAAGACCCACTGTTTATCCTCTACACCTCAGGCTCAACCGGCACACCAAAAGGCGTCCTGCACACTACTGGCGGCTACCTGGTTTACGCCACCATGACCTTCAAATACGTCTTCGACTATCAGGAAGGCGAAGTGTTCTGGTGTACCGCTGACGTAGGTTGGATCACCGGCCACAGCTACCTGATTTACGGACCGCTGTCGAACGGTGCGAAAACCATCCTGTTCGAAGGTGTGCCTAACTATCCATCGACTGCACGCATGAGCGAAGTGGTCGACAAACACCAGGTCAATATCCTGTATACCGCACCGACTGCCATCCGCGCACTGATGGCAAAAGGCGACGAAGCCGTTCAGGCACATCACGCTCGTCCCTGCGCATCATGGTTCTGTGGGCGAGCCAATTAACCCTGAAGCTTGGGAGTGGTACCACAAGACCATCGGTGACAGCCGTTGTCCAATCGTTGATACCTGGTGGCAAACCGAAACCGGCGGCATTCTGATCACCCCATTGCCAGGCGCAACTGCGCTGAAGCCGGGTTCTGCAACCCGCCCATTCTTTGGTGTGCAACCGGCACTGGTGGACAACATGGGTAACCTGATCGACGGTGCTGCGGAAGGCAACCTGGTGATGCTGGATTCATGCCAGGCCAGATGCGTACTGTGTTTGGCGACCATGAACGCTTCGAGCAGACCTATTTCTCGACCTTTAAAGGCATGTACTTTACCGGTGACGGCGCGCGCCGCGACGAAGACGGCTATTACTGGATCACCGGCCGTGTGGATGACGTACTGAACGTATCCGGCCACCGTATGGGTACCGCTGAGATCGAATCGGCACTGGTTGCTTTCGACAAGATTGCAGAAGCGGCGATTGTCGGTGTTCCACACGACATTAAGGGTCAGGCGATTTATGCTACATCACCCTGAATGCCGGTGAAGTGCCAAGTGCGGAGCTGACCAAAGAAGTGAAAGACTGGGTACGTAAGGAAATTGGTCCTATTGCGACACCAGATTTCATTCACTGGACAGATGCCCTGCCGAAAACCCGCTCCGGTAAAATCATGCGCCGTATACTGCGTAAGATTGCCACCGGTGACACAGGCAGCCTGGGTGATACCTCAACGCTGGCAGACCCAAGCGTGGTCGACAAGCTGATTGCAGAGAAGTCCAGCGTGGTGTAATCCGCGTGAACCTTTTCCCCTATAAAGGCTGCCAATGGCAGCCTTTTTTACCCCTATTCGACAGCGTCGATAAGGTTCAGCGTGTATCTAACTTCGTGGATTTCACCGCATTTTTCGTCAATTTATCCCCCAATGAGATCTAAGTAACACTTTGGTGGCTAAGTGTGGTTATTTCGTGAACTCCTGCCCTGAATTCCCTGTCCTAAGTGCGTAATCTGTGTTCTCGAATGTCAGATTTTGGCTGATTAGACCAGTATTTTGCTGCCATTTGCGGTGAATTCTCTATAATTGCGATCCAGCAAGTGGCAGGAGTGCCATTTTTTAGGTTCTCGCACCCTTGGGTGCTGAAAAGCAAAAGTTACGGTCTTTTCGCAACAAGAACAGGAACAAAGCGATCAATATGACGACAAATCGCAAAGTTTTACTTATCAACGGCCCCAACCTCAATATGCTGGGCGTCCGGGAACCTGGTCACTACGGACAGAAGACGCTGGATACCATTGTCGCCGATCTAACGGCGATCGCTGCATCTCTCAATATTCAACTTGAGCACGTTCAATCCAATGCAGAGCATGTATTGATTGATACGGTTCACCAAGCGATGGGCAAGGTGGATTTCATCATCATCAACCCAGCCGCTTTCACCCACACCAGCGTTGCCTTGCGCGATGCCATTCTTTCAGTGGGCATTCCGTTTATTGAGGTGCATCTGTCAAACGTTCACGCCCGTGAGCCATTCCGCCACCACTCCTACTTTACTGATAAAGCGGTAGGCGTGATTGCAGGCCTCGGTGCTGACGGATACGAATTTGCGCTGAAGGCAGCGGCTCGCCGCATGCAGTCAGCAGCCAACTGAACAATAATTTTAAAGAGATAGACATCATGGATATTCGTAAAATCAAAAAACTGATTGAGCTTGTAGAAGAGTCGGGCATTGCTGAGCTGGAAATCTCTGAAGGTGAAGAATCAGTACGCATCAGCCGTGCTATCGCACCTGTAGCTGCACCGGCACAAGTTTACGCATCTGCACCAGTAGCAGCACCTGCGGCACCTGTTGCAGCAGCACCAGCAGCAGAAGCGCCAGCCGCTGCACCGGTAGAAACTGGTCACAAAGTCCTGTCTCCAATGGTAGGTACTTTCTACCGTTCTCCAAGCCCAGACGCGAAAGCATTTGTTGAAGTCGGCCAATCAGTCAATGTTGGCGATACCCTGTGTATCGTTGAAGCGATGAAGATGATGAACCAAATCCAAGCTGACAAAGCGGGTGTGGTAAAAGCTATCTTGTGTGTAGACGGTCAAGCGGTTGAGTTTGACGAAGCCCTTGTGATCATCGAGTAATCGAGGACCGTTATGTTAGATAAAATTGTCATCGCTAACCGCGGTGAAATTGCCCTTCGCATCCTGCGCGCGTGTAAAGAGCTCGGCATCAAAACCGTTGCTGTGCACTCGACTGCAGACCGCGATCTGAAACACGTTCTGTTGGCAGACGAGTCTATCTGTATCGGTCCAGCATCGAGCGTTGAAAGTTACCTGAATATCCCTCGCATTATCAGTGCAGCGGAAGTCACCGGTGCGGTGGCTATTCACCCTGCTACGGCTTCCTGTCTGAAAACGCTGATTTTGCTGAGATGGTAGAAAAATCAGGCTTTATCTTTGTTGGCCCTCGCGCAGAAACCATTCGCCTGATGGGTGACAAAGTGTCTGCGATCAGCGCAATGAAGAAAGCTGGCGTGCCATGTGTACCGGGTTCAGATGGCCCACTGGATAACGATGAAACGAAAAACAAAGCTTTCGCAAAACGCATCGGTTACCCAGTGATCATCAAAGCATCCGGTGGCGGTGGCGGCCGTGGTATGCGTGTGGTTCGCTCTGAAGCAGAGCTGACTTCAGCGATTGCCATGACCCGCGCAGAAGCAAAAGCTGCATTCAACAACGACATGGTTTACATGGAGAAATTCCTGGAAAACCCACGTCACGTTGAAGTACAGGTTCTGGCTGACGGCCAGGGCGGTGCAATCCACTTGGGTGAGCGCGATTGCTCTATGCAGCGTCGTCACCAGAAGGTGGTTGAAGAGGCACCAGCGCCGGGTATTACTGCAGAAATGCGTAAATACATCGGTGAGCGTTGCTGCCGTGCATGTATCGAAATCGGTTACCGCGGTGCGGGTACGTTTGAGTTCCTGTACGAAAACGGTGAGTTCTACTTCATTGAGATGAACACCCGTATTCAGGTTGAACACCCAGTGACTGAAATGGTGACCGGCATTGACCTGATCAAAGAGCAGCTGCGCATTGCGGCAGGCCAGCCACTGTCATTCACGCAAGATGATATCCAAATCCGCGGTCACGCGATTGAGTGTCGTATCAATGCGGAAGATCCAGAGCGCTTCCTGCCAAGCCCAGGTAAGATCACCCGCTTCCATGCCCCTGGCGGTATGGGTGTGCGTTGGGAATCCCATGTGTACGCCGGCTATACCGTGCCGCCACACTACGATTCGATGATCGGTAAGCTGATCTGTTACGGTGAGAACCGCGATGTGGCCATTGCCCGTATGCGCAATGCACTGAAAGAGATCATTATCGACGGCATCAAAACCAACATTCCTCTTCAGCTGGAAATCATGAAAGATGAGAACTTCCAGCACGGTGGTGCGAACATCCACTACCTGGAGAAGAAGCTGGGTTTGCATAAATAACCCACCTCCTGAATTGGTCAAAGGCTGCGCATGCGCAGCCTTTTCTTTTCCCGCCATTTGCCAATCGCTGTCACTCTCCCGCCACATTTGTCACAATATCCCTCTTTTTTCATACCGTATTACTGAGAACAGACACCGTTTTTCGGCATAACTCTGTTTCGGAGGCTTCTTATGAAGACACTTAGCAGCCGGTATCGCCAGGCACACAAGGAAGCCAAATGGGCAATTGGGTTGGCTCTCGCTTATTTTGCGTGGTGGTATGGCTCCGCCTATGGGCTGGCACCGGACAACATTGAGCAAGCACCAACACTCTATTTCGGCTTGCCTCTTTGGTTTTTGATGGCCTGTGTGATTGGCCCGCTTGTTTTTACCCTGCTGTGCGCCTGATGGTGAAATACCTCTACAAGGAGATGCCATTGGACATTGAGCCGGAGAGTAAGCATGAATAGCCAACTTCTGATCCCGATGGCGCTGTATCTGGCGGCCGTGTTTGCGCTTGCGCTCTATTCCCGCAAGCAGGGTGACCGCAGCGGCGGCTTCCTGAATGAATACCTCCTGGGCAACCGCAGCATGGGTGGCTTTGTGCTGGCAATGACACTGGCCGCGACCTATGCCAGCGCCAGCTCGTTTATCGGTGGCCCAGGTGCAGCCTACAAAATGGGATTGGGCTGGGTATTGCTGGCGATGATCCAGCTCCCTGCCGCCTGGCTGACCCTCGGCGTACTGGGCAAAAAGTTTGCCATTGAATCACGCCGCCATAATGCGCTCACCCTCAATGACATGCTCTACGCCCGCTATAAAAACCGTGCTGTGGTGATTTTTGCCTCACTGGCGCTGCTGCTGGCCTTTTTCGGCACTATGGTGGTGCAGTTTGTCGGTGGTGCCCGTCTTCTTCAGACTGTCACAGGGCTTTCATACACCCATGGTTTGATGCTGTTCGCCTTTACTGTCGGCCTTTACACCACCATTGGCGGCTTCCGTGCCGTGGTGATGACGGACACGGTACAGGGCATCATGATGATTGTCGGCACCATTGCCCTGCTCGTTGGTATCGTCCACGCCGGCGGCAGTGTGGGGGAAATGATCACTAAGCTTCATGACATTGACCCGGCGCTTGTCTCACCCTATGGCCCGAATAACTTCCTCTCTGAACCCTTTATGCTGAGCTTCTGGGTATTGGTCTGTTTTGGCGTGATTGGCCTACCCCATGCGGCAGTGCGTTGTATGTCTTACAAATCCAGCGCGTCGCTGCACAAAGGCATGGTGATCAGTACCGCCATGGTGGCGGTGCTGATGCTGGGGATGCACCTGGCAGGGGCGCTCGGCCGCGCGATTGTGCCGGAAATGGATAACCCGGATCAGATCATGCCAACCCTGATGATGACGGTATTACCGCCTGTGGTGGCCGGTGTGTTTCTGGCAGGCCCGATGGCAGCCATTATGTCGACCATCGACTCGCAGCTTATCCAGGCTTCTGCAACATTGCTGAAGGATTTGTACCTTAACTACATCAACCCGAATGCAGCGAAAGCGCCGGACGCAGAAAGCAAACTGCCCAAGCTTTCACTTTGGGTGACCGGTATTTTCTCCCTGCTGGTGTTTGTTGCCGCCACCAACCCGCCGGACATGATCATCTGGCTCAACCTGCTGGCTTTTGGCGGTATGCAGGCGGTTTTCCTCTGGCCTTTGGTACTCGGCCTTTACTGGAAAAAAGCTACCGCAGGCGGCGCACTGGCCTCCATGCTGACCGGCCTTTGCAGCTACGCGGCACTGTCCACCTTCAAACCGGATATGGGCGGTATCCATGCAATTGTCCCATCTCTGACAATCAGCCTGCTGGCCTTTCTGCTGGTGAGCAGTTTGCAACACCGCCGGGCACAAACCGCCATCGCATAATCCTTCCGGGCAGCATTCGCTGCCCTTTTTTCACCTTTCTTAACCCCTGACCATGCTAAGGCTATGCGGGCTGACTACTTTTTATGCTAGACTCCGCCCCCTTAAATCGTCGTTAAACGAAGAAGTGAAGAAACCATGCCTTGGATTCAAATCAAACTGAACGCAACCGCAGAAACAGCCGAAGCCATCGGTGATGTGCTGATGGAAGACGCGGGTGCATTGTCAGTCACTTTCCTTGATGCCAAAGACACCCCAGTGTTCGAGCCAATGCCAGGTGAAACCCGTCTGTGGGGCGAAACCGATATCGTCGCGTTGTATGACGCAGAAACCGATATGGACGCTGTGGTCGCCATTTTGAAGACCAGCCCACTGCTGGGTGAAGACTTCACCCACAAAATTGAGCAGCTGGAAGACAAAGACTGGGAACGCGCCTGGATGGATAACTTCAAGCCAATGCGTTTCGGCCAGCGTCTGTGGGTATGCCCAAGCTGGTGTGAAGCCCCAGAGCCAGAAGCGGTGAACATCATGCTTGATCCGGGTCTGGCATTCGGTACCGGTACCCACCCGACCACCGCATTGTGTCTGGAGTGGCTGGACGGTTTGGATCTGGCAGGCAAAACCGTGATCGATTTTGGTTGTGGTTCAGGCATCCTGTCTCTGGCCGCACTGCTGCTTGGCGCAGAGAAAGTAATTGGTATCGATATCGATCCACAGGCATTGCAAGCATCAAAAGCCAACGCTGAGCGAAACGGTGTTGCCGATCGCCTTGAGCTTTACCTGCCAAAAGATCAGCCAGCAAACCTGCAGGCAGAAGTGGTGGTTGCCAACATTCTGGCAGGCCCACTGCGTGAGCTTTCTCCAATCATCAAAAGCCTGATCGCGCCTCAGGGTGTACTGGCGATGTCTGGTGTTTTGGATAGCCAGGCCGAGTCTGTCGCGGATTGCTACCGCGATGAACTGACGGTAGATGCCATTACCGAGAAAGAAGAATGGTGTCGTATCACCGCGCACAGAGCGTAACCCAGCGATAAATGGACATTTTTTGTACTAAAAAATTGAAATAGCTGGCTTTTTGAAAAATCAAGACAAAACGCTCAAATATTGGCCTTTTCAGCGTGGGAAAAAATGCGTAAAATGCGCGCCCTTGCTGACATAGAAGGTATTCCCTTGCAAATCGGACCATACAAACTGGAAAACAACCTCATCGTGGCACCTATGGCAGGTGTGACTGACAGGCCCTTCCGCGAACTCTGTTTGCGTTATGGGGCAGGCATGGCGGTCAGCGAGATGATGTCTTCCAATCCGGCGATGTGGCGCACCGCCAAGTCGATGAACCGGATGGTTCACCTTGATGAAAAGGGGATCCGTTCTGTACAGATCGCCGGCGCTGAACCGGCCCTGATGGCAGATGCCGCACGCTTTTGTGTTGAGAACGGCGCACAAGTCGTCGATATCAACATGGGCTGCCCGGTAAAAAAGGTCAATAAGAAACTGGCTGGCTCAGCCTTGCTGACCCGACCGGATATCATTGAGCAAATCCTGAAAGCAGTGGTTTCTGCGGTGGACGTTCCTGTCACCCTGAAAACCCGGACAGGCTGGGATCCGGACAACAAAAACTGTGTCCATATCGCCAAACTGGCCGAAGACTGCGGCATTCAGGCACTGGCCCTTCACGGCCGCACCCGTGCCTGCATGTATAAAGGGGAAGCTGAGTACGACAGCATTAAAGCGGTTAAAGAAGCAATTTCGATCCCGGTGATTGCCAACGGGGATATCGATTCGCCTCAGAAAGCCAAATTCGTGCTTGATTACACTGGCGCTGATGCCTTGATGATTGGCCGCCCTGCACAAGGGCGTCCGTGGATTTTCCGCGAAATCCAACACTACCTCGAAACGGGCGACGTTTTAGCGATGCCGCCACAGGAAGAGGTCAAAACTATTTTGTTGGGTCATGTTCAGGAGCTTCATCAGTTTTATGGTGAGCTTAAAGGGCTGCGTATCGCGCGCAAGCACGTGGGCTGGTACCTGAAAGAACATGACCAAATTGGCGATTTTCGCCAGGCTTTCAACGCAATCGAAGACGCTCACGAGCAGATCGATGCGCTGCAAGATTACTTCGAAAACGTTGCATAAATACGAGAAGAGCTGACAGAGTATGTTCGAACAAAACCTGACTTCAGAAGCATTGACAGTGACTACTGTGACTTCACAAGATCAAATCACCCAGAAGCCACTGCGTGACTCAGTAAAAGCCTCCCTGAAAAACTACCTAGCGCAGTTGAATGGCCAGGAAGTCAATGACCTGTACGAGCTGGTACTGGCAGAAGTTGAGCAGCCACTGCTGGACACCATCATGCAATACACCCGCGGTAACCAAACCCGCGCTGCAACCATGATGGGTATCAACCGTGGTACTCTGCGCAAGAAACTGAAAAAGTACGGCATGAACTAATCATCCGAACTTAAGTTTCTGTCAAAAAAGGCAAATCATCTCCGGTGGTTTGCCTTTTTTGCGTTTTATGTACACAGGTTCACTGGCTACAAGGTTCGTGGTAAACGTCCAGAAACGCAAAAAGCGCCCTCGGGCGCTTTTTTCATATCAGGAGGCGATTACAGGTATTCGCACAGGTAGGCAGTGGTTTGCTCTACTTTGACCTGGAAGGAAGATTCCCCAGGCACTTCAAAGTCATCACCGGCACCAAAGGTTTCCCAATCGATGTGCCGGGGCGCTTCACCGTCAGTTCCCCTTTGATCACTTTCATGCGCTCTGGCGCTGCAGTACCAAACGTGTATTCGCCTGCTTCCATCACGCCTACGCTGACAGGGCCTTTGTTTTCAAAGCCGATCGACTTAACGTTACCGTCGAAGTATTCATTAATTTTAAGCATCTTTGTCCTTTTTCTTTCAACTACCACGCTCACCGGACGCCAACTCACTGGTTTTACGGACTTATTCTTGGATGCGTGTTTTCCTTTCGATGCTTCTGACGCTATCACACTCTTATCACGTTCCCAACTACTATTTTCCGCGGTTGTGGTCGTCTCAACTCTCGGCATCGTATACCACTATTTGTACATGGCGCAGTATCAGATTGTGCCAGACTCTTAGGTGACCATATTCATTCCAGACAAGGAGAGCTCACATGTCACAGACTCATTTTCAAGGGGAACCGGTTCCTCTCGTTGGCAATCTGCCAAAGGTAGGCGATCACGCACCGGACTTTTCACTGACCAAAGCAGACCTCTCTGACGTCTCCCTCGCCGATTTCCGCGGCCGAAAGCTGGTGTTGAATATTTTCCCCAGCATCGACACCCCTACCTGTGCCGCAAGTACCCGGGCGTTTAATGAAAAAGCCAGCTTGCTGCCCAATACCCAAGTGGTGTGTGTATCGGCAGATTTGCCTTTTGCCGCCAGCCGATTCTGCGAAGTGGAAGGCTTGAAAAACGTCATGCATGCTTCAACCTTCCGCGATCCTTCATTCCTGCGAGACTACGGCGTGGCGATTGCTGAGGGGCCACTGGTGGGTTTGGCCGCCCGTGCTGTGGTGGGCATAGATGAAGATGGCGTCGTTCTGCACGTTGAACTGGTTAACGAACTGACCAACGAGCCGGATTACAACGCCGTGATTGCCGAACTGGCACGATAAAAAACGTAAAGGGGAGATGGCTTAGTCTTCCCTTTCTGATGCCAGCGCTTCCAGGATAGAGCAGTGACTGGCATCATCATCCACATGACCGCAACAGGCATCGTTGATCTTTTTCAGCGCGACACGAATACGGGAAAGCTCGGCAATCTTCTCGTCAATTTCATCCAGTTTCTTCTGGGTGATCCCTTTTACCTCCGCACAGCTGTGTTGACTCGCTTCTAGGCGGATCTCAAGCAGCTCCTGAATTTCTTCCAGTGTCAGTCCGATCCGCTTCCCTTTCATAATGAAATGCACGCGGGACACCGCGTCACTGTCATAGAGACGGTAACCACTGTCACTGCGTGAGGCCGGGGTCAGCAAGCCCACTTTTTCATAAAAGCGCAGCGTATCCCCTGAAACACCGGAGAGTTTGGCCAGTTGTCCTATCTGTAACATCTTCATTTGTTCACCGTTACGCCGTTTTGTGACAAAACCACAAAAGCAATCGATTGCGTCAATAATTTAGGTTAGAATATGCGCCAATTCAATCAAGGCTTCGCCGTGTCGGGTATTTGGCAAAGCAGCCCTCACTGCGGCGGTTTTGCCAAATATCCTATCCCCACAGTTAAAGAGATGGTAGCAATGGAAAACGCTCGTCCTATTCGTCGCGCATTGATTAGCGTATCTGACAAAACCGGCATTGTAGAATTTGCCAAAGCTCTCGCAGAAAAAGGTGTCGATATCCTGTCGACTGGCGGTACCGCTCGCCTGCTGGCGGAGCAGGGTCTGGCCGTGACAGAAGTGTCTGACTACACCGGTTTTCCAGAGATGATGGATGGGCGCGTAAAGACCCTGCACCCGAAAATACACGGTGGCATTCTCGGCCGTCGTGATACTGACGATGCCATCATGAGCGAACACGATATCTCCCCGATTGACATGGTTGTCGTCAACCTGTACCCATTCG
Source organism: Enterovibrio sp. JCM 19048 (assembly GCA_001310415.1). Lineage (GTDB taxonomy): Bacteria > Pseudomonadota > Gammaproteobacteria > Enterobacterales > Vibrionaceae > Enterovibrio > Enterovibrio paralichthyis. Next base: position 40,971 of record BAXE01000026.1, read on the forward strand.
CGGAAACAGTGGCAAAAGAAGGCTGTACGCTGGAAGATGCGGTGGAAAACATCGATATCGGTGGCCCAACCATGGTGCGCTCTGCCGCGAAAAACCACAAAGATGTCACCATCGTGGTGAATGCCTCTGACTACGGCCGCGTACTGGCGGAAATGGATGCCAACAACGGTTCACTCACACTGCAAACCCGTTTTGATCTGGCCATCTCTGCATTTGAACATACTGCCGCGTACGACGGCATGATCGCCAACTACTTCGGTACCATGGTGCGTCTTACGGCGACAACAAAGAAGGCGATGAGGAGTCGACATTCCCGCGCACCTTCAACCAGCAGTTCATCAAAAAGCAAGACATGCGCTACGGCGAAAACAGTCACCAGGCAGCGGCTTTCTACACCGAAGCCAACCCGCTGGAAGCGTCTGTTTCCACTGCAACCCAGCTTCAGGGCAAGGCGCTGTCTTACAACAACATCGCCGATACCGATGCCGCCCTTGAGTGCGTGAAAGAGTTCATCGAGCCTGCGTGTGTGATTGTTAAACACGCTAACCCATGTGGTGTGGCGCTGGGTGAGAATATTCTGGAAGCGTATGACCGCGCCTACAAGACCGACCCAACCTCTGCGTTTGGTGGCATCATCGCGTTTAACCGTGAACTGGATGCACCAACAGCACAAGCCATCGTTGACCGTCAGTTCGTCGAAGTCATCATTGCGCCAAGCGTGTCTGATGCGGCTGCAGAAGTGGTCAGCGCGAAGAAAAATGTCCGCCTGCTGGTTTGTGGCGAGTGGAGCACCAAAACCACCGGCTTTGATGTGAAGCGCGTGAATGGCGGCCTGCTGGTTCAAGATCGCGACCAGGGTATGGTGTCCCTGGATGACCTGAAAGTGGTTTCCAAGCGCCAACCATCGGCCGAAGAGCTGCGTGATGCCCTGTTCTGCTGGAAAGTGGCGAAATACGTGAAATCCAACGCCATTGTCTACGCCAAAGGAACATGACCATCGGTGTGGGCGCAGGCCAGATGAGCCGTGTGTACTCAGCGAAAATCGCCGGTATCAAAGCCGCTGACGAGAACCTTGAGGTGGCAGGCAGCGTGATGGCGTCGGATGCTTTCTTCCCATTCCGCGACGGTATCGATGCTGCTGCAGAAGCCGGTATTACCTGCGTTATCCAGCCAGGCGGCTCAATGCGTGACGACGAAGTGATCGCCGCCGCTGACGAGCACGGCATGGCAATGGTCTTCACCGGCATGCGCCACTTCCGCCACTAAGCATTTTTCACAGCCCAGCGTCACTCTGGCTGATTTGATTGAAGGATTGAAAATGGACGTATTGGTTATTGGTAATGGTGGCCGTGAGCACGCTCTGGCTGGAAAGCAGCGCAGTCACCAAAAGTGAACAAGGTGTTTGTTGCTCCAGGCAACGCGGGCACTGCGTTGGAACCGGCACTGGAAAACGTGGCCATCGGTGTGGAAGATATTGCTGCACTGGTAGCATTTGCTAAGGAAAAAAGCATCGGCCTGACCATAGTAGGCCCGGAAGCGCCGCTGGTAATTGGTGTAGTTGACGCTTTCCGCGAAGCTGGCCTGCCTATCTTTGGCCCAACCGCAGCAGCCGCGCAACTGGAAGGTTCAAAAGCGTTTACCAAAGACTTCCTTGCCCGCCACCAAATCCCAACAGCGGAATACCAGAACTTCACCGAAATTGAGCCAGCACTGGCTTATGTGCGCGAAAAAGGCGCTCCAATCGTGGTGAAAGCGGACGGTCTGGCTGCCGGTAAAGGCGTTATCGTGGCCATGACGCTTGAAGAAGCGGAAAACGCGATTCGCGACATGCTGGCAGGCAATGCCTTTGGCGATGCTGGCAGCCGGGTGGTAATTGAAGAGTTCCTCGACGGTGAAGAGGCGAGCTTTATCGTCATGGTCGATGGTGAAAACATTCTGCCAATGGCCACCAGCCAGGATCACAAGCGCGTTGGTAACGGCGATACCGGCCCGAATACCGGCGGCATGGGCGCGTACAGCCCGGCACCTGTGGTGACACCGCAAATCCACGACCGCGTGATGAACGAGGTGATTTTCCCCACCGTGCGCGGCATGGCGGCCGAGGGTAACCCTTACACCGGCTTTCTGTACGCTGGTCTGATGGTCATGGCCGATGGCACACCGAAAGTGATTGAGTACAACTGCCGCTTTGGCGACCCGGAAACCCAGCCAATCATGTTGCGCCTGCAATCTGCCTGGTTGAACTGTGTGAAGCTGCGGTAGCGGGTAAGCTGGATACCGTAGAATCCAAATGGGATCCACGCGCCTCTATTGGTGTCGTGCTGGCTGCAGGTGGCTACCCGGCGTTTTACAACAAAGGTGATGTCATCTCCGGCCTTCCAACGGCAGAGCTGGACGCGGCGAAAGTGTTCCATGCCGGTACAGCTGAAAAAGACGGTAACGTGGTGACGGCGGGTGGGCGCGTACTTTGCGCCACTGCGCTGGGTAACACGGTTTCAGAAGCACAGAAGCGTGCCTATGAGCTTGCGTCACAAATCAGCTGGGATGGCATGTTCCACCGTGATGACATTGGCTACCGCGCCATTGCACGCGAGGAAAAGCAGTAATTACATATTGCATGGAAAGGAAAAACGCGCCAGCGGGCGCGTTTTTTAATGGTTTGAAAACCGGGCTTAAGACTTGAAGCCCGGTCGGGTAAAACACTCAGCACTGTCGCTGTCGAGGGCTATCACCTCTTCAACCACATTGAGGTTGCGTCCTACCTTTCCCGCGGCTGCCAGAAAGTTATCTTCCTGACTCAGGCGTTGCACGATATAACCCGGCAAATCGGTTTCAAACTCCAGCGCCTTTTCTTTGCCGCTGCCACACTCTTCAAACTGCCCTTCGTTCCAGTAGCCCTGGAAAAATCCCTGTCATTGCTGTGCAGTTCTCGCGCCGTCGCCAGCGATTGCTCTGCTTCGCGGTAGTAACGCACCAGTTCGGTGCCGCGTACCGGCAGCAAATCACCATTTAAACGGTATTGCTGATACACCGCCTGACCTTCAGAGTCATAACGGATCAACAGGGAAATTGGCTGAACCTTGCCATCGACCAGGATATTGCCGTCACGCTGGATCTCGCGAACCACACCTTTACGGAAACGGTATTCGGAAGCGTAGCTGCCATAGTCGCCCATCATAACGCGCTCAGTCAGCGTTTCAGGGAACCCTTGGCGTTCATCAAGCCAATAGATTGCTGTGCTGTCGCCTTTAACGTCAGCCGTGATGGTTTGGGTCAGGGGGGTGATCATCTCTGTCGAGCCACAGCCCGTCAAAGACAATAGAGTCAGAACAGTGAGGAGGGACGCTTTAACGCGCATAAATATCCGCCAAAACAAAAGTGATGTTTTGGCGGATTATAACTTACTTAACTGCGTCTTTAAGTGCTTTACCTGCAACAAACGCTGGAACGTTCGCCGCAGCAATTTGAATTTCCTGGCCAGTTTGTGGGTTACGGCCAGTGCGCGCAGCACGGTGGTTAACTTTAAACGTACCGAAACCGATCAGTTGAACCTGGTCACCGTCTTTCAGTGCACCCTCGATACCCGCCAGAGTTGCTTCCAGTGCAGCTTTCGCTTGTGCTTTAGACAGGTCTGCTTTTTCAGCAATCAGGTCGATCAAGTTGGTCTTGTTCATTAGGTCTTCCCTTCTTAGGTTTTCTTGAGACAAGGCAACTCTAATTCAAAAGAAGCCCGACTGGCAAAGGTTTGTGGCGCCACAAGTGACTGTATGCAGAGTCTTTAACCATAAACTGAGCGCATCCTCACAAAATATTGGGTATATTTCCTCCTGAACACTTGTATTTACTGCGTTCATGCCCGATCTTTGGCGCTAGTATTACCCCCATTCACCACTATTACGCTGGAAAACAATGATCCTGCTTATCATGTTTGTGGCACTGTCTATCGGTGTCTCATTTATTTGTTCGGTACTTGAAGCGGTTCTTTTGAGTATTACCCCCAGTTACCTGGCCCAGATGCGACAACAAGGCCACCCTGCGGCAGGTCGCCTGCAACAACTGAAAGATGATATCGACCGTCCACTGGCGTCAATCCTGACCCTGAACACCATTGCGCACACCGTAGGTGCTGCTGCATCCGGTGCCCAGGCGGCAAAAGTGTTTGGTGATGCCTGGCTGGGCGTGTTCTCTGCGGTACTGACGCTGGCTATCCTGCTGCTGTCGGAAATCGTACCGAAAACCATTGGTGCGACGTACTGGCGTCAACTGGCACCAGGTGCTGCATCGGTTCTGCGTTGGATGGTATGGGCACTAACGCCGTTCGTCTGGGCTTCAGAGCAACTGACCCGCCGCCTGGCTCGTGGTAAAGAACAACCTAAACTGCGTGACGAGATTTCAGCCATGGCGCTGCTGGCAAAAGAAAGCGGAGAGCTGGCTGATGATGAATCCACCATGCTGACCAACCTGCTGAACCTGCGTGATGTTGCGGTCACCAAGCTGATGACACCGCGTCCGGTACTGTTTCGTGTCGATGCCACCATGACAATCGAAGATTTCCTGCGTGAGCACCACGACACGCCGTTTTCACGCCCGTTGGTCTATGCAGAGTCACGTGACAACATCCTCGGCTTTGTGCACCGTCTGGAGCTGTTTTCAGCCAACCAGCATGGCAGGGGCAAACAGCCATTGAGCAGTGTGATGCGCCCTATTCCTGTTGTGCACGACTCCATGATTGTAACCAAGGCGTTTGACCGCATGATGGCGCAGCGCTCCCAACTGGCACTGATTGTCGACGAATACGGCGATGTGCAAGGCATCATCACGCTGGAAGATATCTTTGAGCACCTGGTGGGCAAAGAGATCCTCGACGAAGCGGACAAGACCACCAGCATGCAAGCGCTGGCACACGAGCGTTGGGAAGACTGGAAAGAAACCCACGGCGTGATTGAAAGCAAGGACGACGAAGCGGAAGAAGCAGAAAAAGCGGCTGAACAGGCAGCGCATGAGGCAGAGGCTGCAGACGAATCGCCAAAGGACAAAGGCGACGACGAAAACACACAGCCGGCGGGTGAAAACGACAAGACGTCGAAATAAACCACCAGCGACAAAAACGGGCCATCTGGCCCGTTTTTATTGCAGAGAAAGGCTTAAAGCGACAACCCCAGGTTGCTGACGCCATCTTCCCGCAGTTCAGTACGGATACCGCGGATCATTTCGATATCACGCTCTTGCGCTTCTTTCAGCGCACGGAAAATTTCCCACTGCACATCCCACTCCCCACACACCGCTTCAATCTCTTTCTGGTTGTCGTTGGTCACTTCAACGCCAGATTGCGCCTCTTCCAGCTGCGCGACCGTTGCCACTGACTGCTGACTGATTTTCAGCACAGATTCCATCATCAGGTCACGGTCTAGCAAGGTGTGAAGCAGGGTCGACATCGCGACACAGGCATCGATCGCCGGGTACACCAGGTAGATATCAAACTCTTCGGTGGTCGGGATCATCTCTTCAAGCTTCTCCAGTTGGCGCTCGAAGTCAATTTTGGCATTTTTTACCGTCAGGATTTCCCATACCGCATCCAGCAGTTGGCGGAATGGTTGAGGCTCAGCAAAGCCGGTTTGCTGGCAAAACACCGCGTAGTTAGGTACATGCGCTCCACCAGCGCTGCCATAAAGGTGATATGCTGCCAGGTGTCGAGTTTTTCGAGTCGCAGCTGGATCGGGTTCTGTAACATGGTCTGCCGTCTACGTAAGGCGCAGCAACTGCTGGCCTGCAAGGAATGTGGGGCAAGTTTACTTTATATACTCAAAACCTCAAGCAAGAGGAAAGCTGTCAGGGCGCACAGGAAGGAAAAGAAAGGGAAGGAGACACAGTGAACCGACTTTATATTTGCTCAGTTAATGACGCGCAATACCGCACCATGTTTGAAACCGCAGCGCTGCCCGGACTCGCCCTGACCGATTCACTGGAGCAGGCCAATATTGTCCTCGCCGACCCTCCCCGCTTTGCCAAACAACTGGAGCAGGCAACCCAGCTGGCCTGGCTGCAATCGACGTTTGCCGGTGCAGATGCCCTGTTGGCCAAACCAAAAAAAATTATCAGCTAACCAATGTACGCGGCATCTTTGGCCCGTTGATGTCCGAATACGTATTTGGGCAACTGCTGACCCTGACCCGCCATCTGCACATTACCGTGCCATGCAGTCCGAGAAGCGTTGGCAGCCCAAGCCCTATCAGGGGCTGCATGGGAAACACCTGGTCATCCTCGGTACTGGGTCTATCGGTGCCCACTTGGCTGCGACAGCGCGGCATTTTGGCATGCAGGTAACCGGGGTTAGCCGCAGTGGTGAAGAAGTAGAAGGTTTTGACCGCGTGGTAACCACCGCTGAACTGCATCACGCTTGGGGGGCGCACACGTCGTGGTATCTGTATTGCCATCGACCCCTGAAACATCCGGCATTCTTAGCATGAAACCCTGTCCCACTGCCAGCAGGCAATCCTGTTTAATGTCGGCCGAGGCTCCGCGCTGGTTGAAGCAGACCTACCAAAGCTCATCGAACAAGGACACATCGCCCATGCCGTGCTTGATGTCTTCACCCATGAGCCACTCGACACAAGCCACCCTTTCTGGCGCCACCCAGCAATTACAGTGACTCCACATATCTCTGCTGAAAGTTTTCCAGAGCAGGTATTTGAGATTTTCGCCGAAAACTACCGGCGCTGGAGGGACGGGAAACCGCTCAACTTTGTGATGGATTTTTCCAGGGGGTATTAATGTCGGACAACAATCTGATCATGCTGCTGGAGGAAGTGCGCCGGTGCTGCCTGTGTCAGGAGCATTTACCTCTGGGGCCACGCCCAGTCGTTCAGGCAGCATCAACCGCGAGGCTGTTAATTATCGGTCAGGCTCCTGGTACGCGGGTGCATGAAAGCGGCATTCCGTGGAATGACCCGAGCGGTGACAGGCTCAGGGAGTGGCTGCAGATGGATAAACCGCGATTTTACGACCCTACGCAGGTCGCCATTATGCCAATGGGGTTTTGCTACCCGGGTAAAGGCCAATCCGGCGATCTGCCACCAAGGCCAGAGTGTGCGCCAGCCTGGCATGCAAAAATCAAAAACCAGCTTCCGGACATTGCATTGACGCTCCTTATCGGCGACTACGCCCAGCGTTACTACTTGCGTGAAAAGCCAAAAAACCTCACCGATACTGTGAAGATGAATGCCAACTGGGCGCCGGACGTTATTGCCCTTCCCCACCCATCACCACGCAACAATTTGTGGCTCAGAAAGAATCCGTGGTTTGAAACAGAGATCCTGCCCATGTTGAAAGAAAAGATTGATCAGCTTTTCTTATGACAAACAGCTTTTTCCTGAACGTCATATCTAACAGAGACAAGCAAACACTTTAATACATTGATTTAGCTTAACTTATCCACACTGTACAGCTTTCGCATTAATTTTCACGACGAACCTGACAGGTGTAATTACGGGGAAATAATCGGTAAAACACAAGCCGAAGAATTTTGATCAGCATTTTATCTGTCAATCAGCTTTTTCCTGTACGTAATGTTATCTTTAACATCATGCCTTACACAAGATGTTGTTTTAGAAAACAAAAATGCACACGTACAGCTTTCTAAGGAAAATTCCCGGTGAACCCTGCACAAAGTGACAGACAGAAAAAAGGCCAGCGAATGCTGGCCTGTAATTCCGGTAATTCGGTTACTTGTGGTAAGGCTTGGAAAGCTCATGCACTGCATCCACAAACACACCCGCATTTTCAGGCGGAACGTCCAGATGGATACCATGGCCGAGGTTGAACACGTGGCCAGTGCCACTACCGAATCCTTCCAGAATCGTTGCCACTTCCTGACGGATGCGCTCCGGTGATGCGTACAGCATAGATGGATCCATGTTGCCCTGCAGCGCCACTTTGTCGCCGATGCGGCGCTTGGCTTCCGCCATATCAATGGTCCAGTCCAGACCCACGCCGTCACAGCCGGTCGCTGCGATTTGCTCAAGCCACATACCGCCGTTTTTGGTGAACAGGGTCACTGGCACGCGGCGGCCTTCGTTTTCACGGATCAGGCCATCCACAATTTTGTGCATGTAACGCAGGGAGAATTCGTTGTAATCACGCGGAGTCAGCACGCCACCCCAGGTGTCAAATACCATCACGGACTGTGCACCCGCTTTGATCTGCGCATTCAGGTATTCAATGACGCTATCGGCCAGTTTATCCAGCAGCAGGTGCAGGGTTTGTGGCTCGGCATACATCATTTTTTTGATTTTGGTGAACGCTTTAGAGCTGCCACCTTCAACCATGTAGGTTGCCAGTGTCCACGGGCTGCCGGAGAAGCCGATCAACGGAACCTTGCCTTCCAGTCCCTTGCGGATGGTGCGCACGGCATTCATCACGTACTGCAGTTCACCTTCAGGATCTGGCAGGCCAATTTTTTCCACATCTGCTTTACAGGTGATTGGTCGTTCGAACTTCGGGCCTTCGCCGGTTTCGAAGTACAGGCCGAGTCCCATGGCATCAGGAATGGTCAGAATGTCCGAAAACAGGATTGCGGCATCCAGATCGTAGCGGCGCAGTGGCTGAAGGGTGACTTCACACGCCAGTTCAGCATTTTTGCACAATGACATAAAGTCGCCGGCTTCGGCGCGGGTCGCCTTGTACTCAGGCAGATAGCGGCCAGCCTGACGCATCATCCATACCGGTGTGTAATCAACCGGCTCTTTTAACAGCGCGCGCAAATAGCGGTCATTCTTTAATTCTGTCATTGTCCACATCCCGAAAATAAAGTGGCGCTATTGTACCATCGTCGCAGGACAACAAAAGGCACCCTTTGTGGATACGATCATAATTATTATCATCCGCGCTACAAGATATTTGCGAGATGTTTAAGCGCATGTTAAAAAATCGCTCAAATAACAAAATGTCTGAAAGACACAACCCATAATCGCATCTTACCCCGCCTCCCTACGGCGTTTTTTTGCTTATTTACACCAGGCAGGCCTCGATCAAACGTCTTGCAATCGTCCCTTCTGGCGCCACCAGCGGCAGTTTATCGATGTCAAACCACTGTGCATCCGTGAGTTCTTCGTAGTCGGGGTCTAGCTCGCCGCCAGCATAGTCCGCAATGAAACCCATCATCAGGTTTGACGGAAACGCCCATGGCTGACTGTCAAAGTAACGGATATTGCAAACCTCAATTCCCGTCTCTTCTTTGACTTCCCGCGCCACGCACTGCTCCAGTGTTTCCCCTGCTTCCACAAAACCGGCGATCACTGTGTACATGCCGTTTTATGGCGTGATGATGTGCCAGCAGGATCTGCCCGTCTTTCTTCACGGCCACAATCACGCACGGTGACACCCGCGGATAGTGCACCGTCTGACAGTTATTGCAAACCATCGCCGGATGAGAAGCGTCAAAGACATTTTCCCCACCACAGGCGCAGCAATAACGCTGGGTAAGGCGCATATGATCAAGCTGGATAGCCCGGCCAGCGAGGTTGAACAATTCTGGCGGCAAGTGCAGAAGCGAGCGCAGGGAGTCAAAGTCCTCCCGCATCGCTGCTGATTTCGACGAGAAGGCATATCGGATCTCGTAACCGTCGTAGTGGCCGATGACAAAACTTTCCTCAACCCAGTGTGTCAGTTGCATTCTGGGTATCAATGGCAGGTTGCGATCAGGCAACCACAACTTCCCTTCCGTTACACAACACAGATAGACAAGATCTTTTTGATCAGACATAACGAAACTTCGATCCTTGCTTAGCCGGAAAAATTGGGGCAATCTACTTTCAGTAACCTGATGTTAGACAAATGATGGCCTGATTGATATGGCTGTAATCCGATAAAAGCGCTCAGGTGCGCTGATCATGAGGAACGTGGTCATGCTGAATAGACTCGAAAAGACCCAACAGCAGTGGGGCGGTTACAGCGATGTAATTGACTACTGGCTGACGCTGAGACAAGAGCTTCTGGTGGAGTATTGCAAGGTAGCAGGCTTGTCAGGCACCAAAAACACTGTTTGCCAACAGAGGCAGAACTGAACCGCTTCTGTGAAACCTTGGTGGATTACATTTCTGCCGGCCATTTCAAAATCTATGACATGGTAATGGCGCGCTGGAAAGCAACCGGCTTTTCCACCAATGAAGAGATAGACAATCTCTACTTCCATATCATTGAAACCACAGAACCTTTGTTGAACTTCAACGACAAATACAGCAACTTTGAGCTGGATGAAGACAACTCAGCGGATTTTGATGAGGACATCTCAAGTGTGGGCGAAATCATGGAGTCGCGCTTTGAGAAGGAAGACATGCTCATCCAATTGATTGCGGACAGCCTGGCGATCCCACCCGGCGCTTAAGGCAATCCAGGTGCAAGTTCCGGCTGGTGATAACCAGTCGGCTCGTTTTTGCACCTTCATCTGACTGGCAGTCATGTATGGCTGTCTAAAAACGCTCGCAGTCCATCCTCGTTTTCAATTTCCAGCTTACCTGCCTCTCGCTTAACCAGTCCCCGTTCAATCAGTTCATTCACTGCACGGCGGTAGACCCTTGCACTGGTACCAAATCGCTCCGCTTCCTGCGTGACTTTATCAAAACCGACTAAATACGCGGTTGTTTCCTTCTCTTGCAGCAAATCACTGGCAATGTTGTGCGCGATACTGTGCATTAGCCTGGAGGTATAAATCGCCAGTGAATCCTGATAATCCGCCGCCAGCGCTGACGCAAAATGCAGCAACAATAAGGGATGGGCAAGCAGTTGCTCTTTCAACTTTTGCAAACAGACCGCTTCTGCGTTCAGTGCCTCATCCGCGGTCACGTTCCATTGGCAAGGCTGGCGGGTGAAAAACTCTATTTCACCGAAAATATGATCATCACAGTGCGCCCTGCCCAACTGAAACCGGCGTCCGTTTTGCGCAATGATACTCATGGAAACATTGCCAACTGGGACGATATAAAGGAACTCAAGCTCCTCACCCTGCCTGAGAATGGTTTCTCCTTCCTGAAAATAGCACGAGTGGGAAACGCAGGCTTTCATCAACTGGCGAAGCTGCAGTGTTTCCGCGCTGAGTTTGCGGCGGAAACGTCCATAAGAGTATGGCGATAACTTCATCGGGTATGCAAAGGTAGTGACGGGTAGCGGTAACGCTAGAGGGAAACCTGCCTGATTGCAACGGCAATCGGCAGGCTTTTGTTTCAGGGATCAGTGGGATGTCAGGCGTGCAAAGCGGCAAGAGCAGCACGCTTTTCACCGGCCATCAGTGCGCCTTCGCTGTCAGCATAGTGAGCGACGCCTTCTGATACATCGGCTTCATACGTCACCACATTGTTGAGCACCGCCGCCACTTGCACTCCGCGCAGGCGTCCAACGGTAAACAGGGCGGATGTTTCCATGTCACATCCCAGCACCCCTTTGGTATGCCACTGACGGCAGATGTCGAGTTCATCGTCACGGTAGAACGAATCGTGGGAACGCACCACACCCGTGTGGTATTCCACGCCCTCGGCACTCAGTACGCCGCCATCCCGGCCACCAGCGTAAAGCTTGCAAAAGCCGGATAGTTGGCGCCGACATAAGCATGGGAAGCCCCTTCATCACGCACAGCACCTTCGGCGATGATCAACGCTCCAAGGCCAATATTGTGTTGCAGGGCACCGCAAGAACCGACGCGGATAACTGCGTTGCACCACAAAGACGCAGCTCTTCCAGTGCAATCACCAGTGACGGACTGCCAATGCCACAACTGCTGACAGTGACAGGCACGCCGTTAAATTCACCGCGGTAGAGACGGTATTCGCGGTTCTCTGCCAGAAACTCGACATTGTCCATCAGGCTGGCAATACGCTCACTGCGTGCCGGGTCGCCGCAAAGGACAACCCGCTCAGTCACCTGGGTGCTATCGACACCGATATGCGGTTGTTTCATGGCAATCAGGCCTCTTTCGCAGTGAAGTTGGCCGCTGCTTTCGGCTTCGCCAACTGCATCCATTCGCGGGTTCCATTCGCTGCAATGAAAAGCAGGATAGCGTACTGGAATGACAACACGTACACGCCCTGTGCGGCATACAACCCAACACTGATGATGTTGATAACGACCCACAGCATCCAGTTTTCCACATATTTGCGCGTCATCAGGATCTGAGCCACAACACACAACACAGTTACCGCTGAATCCCAGAATGGGAATGCGTCCGGCTGTAATTCAGGGCGCGCAAGCCCTGCGCCAAACATGTTCAGGCCATCCACAGTGATATTGGCCAACGCGAAGAATATTGGGTCAATGTAAAAGGTCATCAGTGCGATACCAACCACACTCACCAACGCAGTTGCACCGAGTTTGTTTTTCTCCAACCAACGCACACGGAGTGTTTCTCCGCTTGATGTCGGGTGCGTCCACGCATACCAGCCATAGATATTGGCCCAGAAGAAAAACACCTGAAGGAGCAGCAACGCATATAGCTGGATTTGATAGAAGATAATGGCAAACAATGTCACGTTGATAAGGCCAAACAGATAGTTGATGGTCTTTTCTTTACTGGCATACCAGATACACAGCAAGCCAAAAACCGCAGCAACAGCCTCAATCCAGGACATGGCATAACCACCCGCACCGAGCGGGATATGTACCAGGGTATTATTAATATCAAACAGGGCTAAAAGATTCATGTTAACGCCTTAACAGAGGGATTGACGCTATGGTAGAGATGCGCGAAAGAAAACAGGGAGGACATTTGTCCCCTTTAACCGCAGCCGAATCTAACTTCCGTCAATTTCTGGGTCATCAGGATATATAACGTTTCCTCGGCACCAAAAAACAAAAAGGCATCCCGGAGGATGCCTTTTTAGTATTAAGTCAGCGAAGATTAGTTTTCGTCGCTCAGACCTGCGTTCAGCAGTGCTGCCAGATCCTGAGATGCTTGTTCAGCATCAATCTGAGGCGCTACTGGCTCTTCTGCACGTTGCGACGCGCTTGGCGCGACTTGTGGTAAGCAAAACCAGTACCCGCAGATCAGACGACCAACGATTACGTTCTCTTTCAGGCCGCGCAGTTCGTCGCGCTTGCCAGATACAGCTGCTTCGGTCAGTACGCGAGTCGTTTCCTGGAACGATGCCGCAGAGATGAACGATTCAGTTGCCAGAGACGCTTTAGTGATACCCAGCAGATCGCGCTCGAAGCCTGCAGGCAGTTTGCCTTCAGATTCCAGCTTACGGTTCGCGATGGTTACGCGAGAGTATTCTACCTGCTCGCCTTCCAGGAACTCAGAGTCACCTGAAGACGTGATAGTTACCTTGCGCAGCATCTGACGAACGATAGTCTCGATGTGCTTGTCGTTGATCTTAACGCCTTGCAGACGGTAAACGTCTTGTACTTCGTTAGTGATGTACTCAGTTACCGCACGCACGCCACGCAGACGCAGAATGTCGTGTGGAGATTCTGGACCGTCGGCAATAACGTCACCACGCTCAACTTTTTCACCTTCGAATACGTTCAGCTGACGCCACTTAGGAATCATTTCCTCGTATGGCTGGCCTTCAGTTGGCGTAATGATCAGGCGGCGTTTACCTTTGGTTTCTTTACCGAAGGAAACAGCACCCGTGATCTCTGCCAGAATTGCAGGCTCTTTAGGCTTACGTGCTTCGAACAGGTCCGCTACGCGTGGCAGACCACCGGTGATATCTTTCGTACCGCCAGATTCCTGAGGAATACGAGAAAGGGTATCACCCACGCCTACGTTTGCACCGTCTTCCAGCTGGACAATTGCTTTACCAGGCAGGAAGTACTGTGCAGGCATGTCTGTACCAGGGATCATCACAGCGTTACCAGATGCATCAAGCAGACGCACGGTAGGACGCATGTCTTTACCCGCAGAGGTACGCTCAGCCGCATCCAGAACAACCATCGAAGACAGACCGGTCAGTTCATCCGTTTGACGTTGAACAGTCACACCGTCCACCATGTCAACGAACTCGATACGACCTTCTACTTCGGTGATGATTGGCATTGTGTGTGGGTCCCAGTTAGCAACGGTCTCGCCCGCTTTAACTGCATCGCCATCCAGCTTGCTCAGTACACAACCGTAAGGCAGCTTGTAGCTTTCCTTAGTACGGCCGAATTCATCAACGATAGTCAGCTCTGATGCACGAGACGTGATCACCAGTTTGCCCGCATTGTTGGTAACGAACTTCGCGTTGTGCAGGTGCAGAGAACCGTTGTTCTTCACCTGAATGCTGCTTTCAGCAGCCGCACGCGATGCCGCACCACCGATGTGGAACGTACGCATTGTCAGCTGTGTACCAGGCTCACCGATTGACTGTGCAGCGATAACGCCCACAGATTCACCGTGGTTAACCAGGTGACCACGAGCCAAGTCACGACCGTAACAGTTCGCACAACAACCGAAATCAGTTTCACAGGTTACAACAGAACGCACTTTCACCTGGTCAACAGAGTTTTTCTCCAGGATTTCACACCACTTCTCGTCGAGCAGGGTGTTGCGCGGCGCCAGCACTTCATCAGTACCTGGCTTCATCACGTCTTCTGCAACCACACGGCCCAGAACACGCTCACGCAGTGCTTCTTTAACGTCACCACCTTCGATAACCGCCATCATGTTGATACCTTCGGTGGTACCACAATCTGTTTCAGTTACAACCACGTCTTGCGCTACGTCTACCAGACGACGAGTCAGGTAACCGGAGTTCGCAGTCTTCAGTGCGGTATCCGCCAGACCCTTACGAGCACCGTGGGTTGAGATGAAGTACTGGAGTACGTTCAGACCTTCACGGAAGTTCGCGGTGATTGGCGTTTCGATGATCGAACCATCTGGTTTCGCCATCAGACCACGCATACCCGCCAGCTGACGGATCTGAGCAGCCGAACCACGAGCACCTGAGTCGGCCATCATGTATACGCTGTTGAATGATTTCTGAGCTTCTTCTTCGCCGTCACGGTTGATAACAGTGTCAAAAGACAGGTTATCCATCATCGCTTTCGCAACTTGTTCGTTAGCGGCTGCCCAGATATCGATTACTTTGTTGTAACGTTCGCCCGCGGTAACCAGACCAGACTGGAACTGCTCCTGGATTTCCGCAACTTCTGCTTCCGCTGCTTCGATCAGGTCGTATTTCGCCTGTGGGATCACCATATCGTCGATACCAACAGATACACCAGACAGTGCCGCGTATGCGAAACCGGTGTACATGATTTGGTCAGCGAAGATAACAGTGTCTTTCAGACCCAGTGTACGGTAACAGGTGTTCAGCAGGTTAGAGATCTGCTTCTTACCCAGCGCCTGGTTCACGATGCTGTATGGCAGGCCTAGTGGCACGATCTTCCACAGCATTGCACGGCCAACAGTGGTATCAACCAGACCGACGTTCTCGGTGCGGTTGCCCATCTCATCAACCAGTACTTCGCGAATGCGAACTTTAACGCGCGCATGCAGCTCTGCGTTGCCGGTACGGTATGCTTTTTCAGCTTCCGCAGGACCAGACAGGTACAGACCTTCACCCTTCGCATTGATCTTTTCGCGGGTCATGTAGTACAGACCCAATACAACGTCCTGAGAAGGTACGATGATTGGATCACCGGACGCAGGAGACAGGATGTTGTTAGTCGACATCATCAGAGCACGTGCTTCAAGCTGTGCTTCCAGTGTCAGAGGTACGTGAACAGCCATCTGGTCACCATCGAAGTCGGCGTTGTATGCCGCACAAACGAGTGGGTGCAGTTGGATTGCTTTACCTTCGATCAGCACTGGTTCAAACGCCTGAATACCCAGACGGTGAAGTGTCGGTGCACGGTTCAGCAGTACTGGGTGTTCGCGGATAACTTCATCCAGGATATCCCAAACCACCGCTTCTTCGCGCTCAACCATTTTCTTAGCAGCTTTGATAGTAGTCGCCAGACCACGTGCTTCCAGCTTGCCGTAGATAAATGGTTTGAACAGCTCAAGTGCCATCTTCTTAGGAAGACCACACTGGTGCAGACGCAGGTATGGACCAACGGTGATTACCGAACGGCCAGAGTAGTCTACACGCTTACCAAGCAGGTTCTGACGGAAACGACCTTGCTTACCTTTGATCATGTCTGCCAGAGACTTCAGAGGACGCTTGTTCGAGCCAGTGATAGCACGACCACGACGACCGTTGTCCAGCAGGGCATCAACTGACTCTTGCAGCATACGTTTTTCGTTACGTACGATGATGTCAGGTGCAGCCAGGTCCAGCAGGCGCTTCAGACGGTTGTTACGGTTGATAACACGACGGTACAGATCGTTCAGATCTGACGTTGCGAAACGACCGCCATCCAGTGGTACCAGAGGACGCAGGTCCGGTGGTAGAACTGGAAGAACAGTCAGGATCATCCACTCAGGGTTGTTTCCTGATTGTACAAATGCTTCAACAAGCTTCAGGCGCTTGGTGATTTTCTTGCGCTTGGTTTCAGAGTTGGTTTCGTTCAACTCTTCGCGCATTAGCTCTGCTTCAGCAACCAGGTTCATGTTTGCCAGCAGTGCTTTAACAGCTTCGGCACCCATACGAGCGTCGAATTCATCACCCCATTGCTCCAGCGCATCCAGGTACTGCTCTTCAGACAGCATTTGGCTACGCTCAAGATCGGTCATGCCTGGCTCGATCACAACGTATGATTCGAAGTACAGAACACGCTCGATGTCACGCAGAGGCATGTCCATCAGCAGACCGATGCGGCTTGGCAGTGATTTCAGGAACCAGATGTGGGCAACTGGAGAAGCCAGCTCAATGTGACCCATACGCTCACGACGTACTTTGGTCTGAGTAACTTCAACACCACATTTTTCACAGATCACGCCACGGTGCTTCAGGCGTTTGTATTTACCACAAAGACATTCGTAGTCTTTTACCGGGCCAAAGATACGTGCACAGAACAGACCGTCACGCTCAGGCTTAAAGGTACGGTAGTTAATGGTTTCTGGCTTTTTCACTTCACCGAATGACCATGAACGGATCATATCTGGTGAAGCGAGACCGATTTTGATTGCATCAAATTCTTCGGTCTTATGCTGTGCTTTCAGAAACTTAAGTAAGTCTTTCACATTCGGCTCCTGTGAGGAGTTGACCCATAAAGACGCTGGATATCAGCGACTTCATATTGATACCGGAAATTTCCATTTCGCGATTGGCAATGCGGCCAGGCCGCACTGCCAATGCTTTTTGGGAAGCGCAATAAGCCGGGGCTTATTCGTCTTCCAGCTCGATGTTGATACCCAACGAGCGGATTTCTTTCAGCAGTACGTTGAAAGATTCCGGCATACCCGGTTCCATGCGGTGATCGCCGTCGACGATGTTCTTATACATCTTCGTACGACCGTTCACGTCATCCGACTTAACAGTCAGCATTTCCTGCAGGGTGTATGCTGCGCCGCATGCTTCCAGCGCCCATACTTCCATCTCACCGAAACGCTGACCACCGAACTGAGCCTTACCACCCAGCGGCTGCTGAGTAACCAGGCTGTAAGAACCGGTAGAACGGGCGTGCATCTTATCGTCAACCAAGTGGTTCAGTTTCAGCATGTACATGTAACCAACGGTTACTGGACGCTCAAACTTGTCACCGGTACGGCCATCAAACAGGGTCAGCTGGCCAGATTCTGGCAGATCACCCAGTTTCAACAGCTCTTTGATCGCTGTTTCAGGTGCACCATCGAACACAGGGGTTGCGATTGGTAGACCGCCACGCAGGTTTTCGATCAGAGTACGTACTTCTTCGTCAGTCAGAGTAGAAATGTCTACTTGCTGACGGGTATCGCCCAGGTCGTAAACCTTCTGCAGGAACTCACGGAATTTCGCCAGTTCTTGCTGCTCTTTGATCATCTTGTTGATCTTGTTACCGATACCTTTCGCCGCAAGGCAAGGTGGGTTTCCAGGATCTGACCGATGTTCATACGAGACGGTACACCCAGTGGGTTCAGTACGATATCTACTGGCTCACCGTTTTCATCGTACGGCATGTCTTCAACAGGGTTGATCTTAGAGATAACACCCTTGTTACCGTGACGACCCGCCATCTTATCACCAGGCTGGATACGACGCTTAACAGCCAGGTATACCTTAACAATCTTAAGGACGCCCGGTGCCAGATCGTCACCTTGGGTGATCTTACGGCGCTTGGTGTCAAACTTCTTATCGAAGTCTGCTTTCAGCTCGTCGTACTGCTCAGCCAGTTGTTCCAGCTGAGTTTGCAGTGCTTCGTCGTCAAGGGTCTGAGTCAGCATTGACTGACGATCCATGTTCGCCAGTTTGTCTTGGCTGTAACCCGCTTGCGCCAGTACGCCACGAACACGTGCTACCAGACCACCTTCCAGAATAGAGAACTCTTCTGTCAGGTCTTTCTTGGCTTCTTTCAGCTGCATTTCTTCGATTTCAAGCGCACGCTTGTCTTTCTCTACGCCATCACGGGTAAATACTTGTACGTCGATAACCGTACCAGATACGCCGTTTGGAACACGCAGAGAAGAGTCTTTCACGTCAGACGCTTTCTCACCGAAGATTGCACGTAGCAGTTTTTCTTCTGGAGTCAGTTGGGTTTCGCCTTTAGGCGTCACTTTACCTACCAGAATGTCGCCGCCTTTCACTTCCGCACCGATGTATACAACACCAGATTCGTCCAGTTTAGACAGCGCAGCTTCACCCACGTTAGGGATGTCAGCAGTGATTTCTTCGCTACCCAGTTTAGTATCACGCGCCACACAAGACAGTTCTTGGATGTGGATGGTAGTCAGGCGGTCTTCCTGTACTACACGCTCAGATACAAGGATGGAGTCCTCGAAGTTGTAACCGTTCCAAGGCATGAACGCGATACGCATGTTCTGGCCAAGTGCCAGTTCACCCAGATCCGTTGAAGGACCGTCAGCCAGAACATCACCGCGCATGACAGGCTCGCCTGGCATGACACATGGACGCTGGTTGATACAGGTGTTCTGGTTAGAACGGGTGTACTTCGTCAGGTTGTAGATGTCGATACCTGCTTCGCCTGGCACCAGCTCATCTTCATTAACCTTAATAACGATGCGTGATGCGTCTACGGACTGAACCATACCGCCGCGTTTTGCAACAGCTGTTACACCCGAGTCAACCGCTACCGCACGTTCAATACCAGTACCAACCAGTGGCTTATCAGAGCGCAGGGTTGGAACGGCCTGACGTTGCATGTTCGCACCCATCAGTGCACGGTTAGCATCGTCGTGCTCAAGGAACGGGATCAGAGATGCCGCCACCGATACAACCTGGTTGGTTGCAACGTCCATGTACTGAACATGGTCACGTGGGTGCAGACCTGATTCACCTTTCTGGCGAGCAGTAATCAATTCATCAGCGAAAGAACCGTCTTCGTTCAGCACGGCGTTAGCTGTGCAATAACGAACTGACCTTCTTCGATCGCAGACAGGTAGTCGATCTCATCAGTCACTTTACCGTCAACAACTTTGCGGTAAGGTGTTTCCAGGAAGCCGTACGGGTTAGTACGCGCAAACGCTGAAAGTGAGTTGATCAGACCGATGTTTGGACCTTCAGGCGTTTCGATTGGACACAGGCGACCGTAGTGGGTGGCATGTACGTCTCGAACCTCAAAGCCTGCGCGCTCACGCGTCAGACCGCCTGGACCCAGTGCAGAGATACGACGCTTGTGCGTTACTTCTGACAACGGGTTGTTCTGATCCATAAACTGAGACAGCTGAGAAGAACCGAAGAACTCTTTCACTGCCGCAGAAATAGGCTTAGCGTTGATCAGATCCTGTGGCATCACGTTGTCGAGATCGCCAAGGCTCAGACGCTCTTTCACCGCACGCTCAACACGTACCAGACCTACACGGAACTGGTTCTCAGCCATTTCACCCACAGAGCGGATACGACGGTTGCCCAGGTGGTCGATATCGTCCACCTCACCGATACCGTTACGGATATCGATCAGCTTGCGCATCACTTCAATGATGTCGTCGTGGCTCAGTACACCTGGACCGGTCATCTCTTCGCGGGTCAGTGAGCTGTTGAACTTCATACGGCCTACCGCAGACAGATCGTAACGATCTTCTGAGAAGAACAGGCTTTCGAAAAGCTGCTCTGCTGCTTCGCGCGTTGGTGGCTCACCAGGCGCATCATGCGGTAGATTTCTACCAACGCAGTCAGACGGTCAGTTGTGCTGTCGATACGCAGGGTATCTGACATGTACGGGCCGTGATCCAAGTCGTTGGTAAACAGGGTTTCGATCTTCTTGTGGCCTGCCTGAGACAGAAGCGCCAGAGTTTCCAGGCTCAGCTCTTGGTTAGCAGCCGCAATGATCTCACCGGTTTCCTCGTTGATGTAATCACGCGCAGCAATCTTGCCCACGATGTACTCAACAGGAACTTCAATTTGTTTGATGCCGTCTTTTTCAAGCTGGCGGATGTGGCGCGCAGTAATACGACGACCTTGCTCGATGTAAACTTTACCGTCAGCTTCGATATCGAAACTTGCAGTTTCACCGCGCAGGCGATCAGGCACCAGCTCCATGACTAGCGACTTGCCTTGTACTTCGAAAACAATCTTGTCGAAGAACAGATCAAGGATTTGCTCAGTAGTGTACTCAAGTGCACGCAGGATGATCGATGCAGGCAGCTTACGACGACGGTCAATACGTACGTACAGCAGGTCCTTAGGATCGAATTCAAAGTCCAACCATGAACCACGGTATGGAATGATGCGTGCGTTATACAGCACTTTACCTGAGGAATGGGTTTTACCCTTATCGCTGTCGAAGAAGACGCCCGGGCTACGATGCAGCTGGGATACGATAACCCTCTCAGTACCGTTGATAACAAAGGTACCATTGTCTGTCATGAGTGGAATTTCACCCATGTAGACTTCTTGCTCTTTGATGTCTTTTACGGTGCCAGCAGGTGCATCTTTGTCAAACATCACCAGGCGCAGTTTAACGCGCAGTGGTGCGGAGTAAGTTACGCCACGGATCTGACATTCTTTAACATCGAAAACTGGCTCACCGAGACGATAGCTAACGTATTGCAGCTCGGAATTGCGTTGTAGCTCTGAATTGGAAAGACAGAGCGAAAGGCAGCTTCAAGACCGTATTGCCCTTCTGGATCCTGCTCGATAAATTTCTCGAAAGAATCAAGCTGGATAGACAGCAAGTATGGCACGTCCAGAACTTGAGGACGCTTACCAAAATCCTTACGGATACGCTTTTTCTCGGTATAAGAGTAAACCATAGGGTTCCTCAGCTCGCTGATAAGTGACCCAACTGTCCAGACTGATGGGACAGTAACTAATAACCAACCGTTTACTGTAGGAACATCAGAGGGTTAATTCCGATGTTTTTGCATGGCCAGCAGTGACTAAACGGGGTGCAAAATTCACTACTGCCCTACAGCGCAAAAAGGCCGGTGGCTATTTAGCCACCAGCCATTAGCCCATTCAGGCTAGGAAATTAAGTATAAATTACTTAACTTCAACAGAAGCACCAGCTTCTTCCAGTTCTTTCTTCAGAGCTTCTGCTTCTTCTTTAGAAACAGCTTCTTTCAGAGGTGCTGGAGCGCCGTCAACAACTGCTTTCGCTTCTTTCAGGCCCAGACCAGTTGCGCCGCGAACTGCTTTGATTACTGCAACTTTGTTTGCACCAGCAGCAGTCAGGATTACGTCGAATTCGGTCTTCTCTTCTGCAGCTTCAGCTACAGCGCCGCCCGCTACAACTGCAGCAGCAGCAGTAACACCGAACTTCTCTTCCATTGCTTCGATCAGTTCAACAACTTGCATTACAGACATTTCTGCAATTGCGTCTAGGATTTGCTCGTTAGTGATAGACATAACAATTCTCTTTAAAGTCAACAATTAGTTTAAATAGCAACCAGTAAAAAGCAATGCGAATTACGCAGCTTCTTTCTGATCGCGAACAGCCGCGATAGTGCGAACCAGCTTGCCAGCAGACGCTTCTTTCATGCACATCATCAGACGTGCGATAGCTTCGTCGTAAGTTGGCAGTGTTGCCAGTACGTCAGCGTCAGTCAGTGAACCTTCGAATGCAGCAGCTTTGATTTCGAAGTTTTTGTTCTCTTTAGCGAAGTCTTTGAAAAGACGCGCTGCAGCACCAGGGTGCTCGTTAGAGAACGCAATCAGTGTTGGGCCAACAAAAATGTCTTGAAGACATTCGTAGTCAGTACCTTCCACTGCGCGACGTGCCAGTGTGTTACGAACGACTTTCATGTAAACACCCGCTTCACGCGCTTGTTTACGTAGATTAGTCATCGCGCCAACTGTTACACCGCGAGAATCAGCTACAACTGCAGACAGGGCACCGCTGGCAGCTTCGTTGACTTCAGCAACAATTGCTTTTTTGTCTTGAAGATTTAATGCCATTTGGATTTGCTCCTGGATTGTTTTTACACCACTCGCTGCTTCACAGCAGGAGAGTAATTACGGCGCAGATCCAAGAAAGAAAAATATCTATCATGTTCTGGCACCGTCTACGTAGGTAGTAATTAAGTCTCCGTTCCGAAGAACTTGACACCTACGGTCTTGGACGAAGTCTGACAAGCAGACTTAGCCATATTTTTGAAGCGACGAATTATACAGCAATCCGCCGCCCCAAGCAATTAGTTTGCGTTTGCGTCCAGAGTGTTCTGGTCAACCGCTACACCTGCACCCATAGTGGTAGAGATGCTTACTTTCTTGATGAAAGTACCTTTCGCTGAAGAAGGCTTCGCTTTCTTCAGAGCTACCAGCAGCGCTTCCAGGTTACCTTTCAGCTTGTCTGCGTCGAAGTCAACCTTACCGATGGTGGTGTGGATGATACCGTTCTTGTCGTTACGGTAACGAACCTGACCCGCTTTCGCGTTTTGAACCGCTTCAGCAACGTTAGGAGTTACAGTACCAACTTTCGGGTTTGGCATCAGACCGCGAGGACCCAGGATAGTACCCAGTTGACCTACAACGCGCATTGCATCTGGAGATGCGATAACTACGTCGAAGTTCATCTCGCCTTTCTTAACTTGGTCAGCCAGATCTTCCATACCAACGATGTCAGCACCAGCAGCTTTAGCAGCTTCAGCGTTCGCACCTTGAGTGAATACCGCTACGCGGATGTCACGGCCAGTACCGTGTGGCAGTACAGTTGCGCCACGAACGTTTTGGTCTGATTTACGTGCATCGATGCCCAGGTTTACAGCAACGTCTACACTTTCAACGAATTTAGCAGTAGCCAGTTCTTTCAGAAGAGCAACAGCTTCGTTGATGTCGTACTCGCGAGTCACATCAACTTTTTCGCGGATTACGCGCATGCGCTTAGTCAGTTTTGCCATTGTCTTAACCCTCTACTACCAGACCCATTGAACGAGCGGTACCAGCGATTGAGCGTTTCATCGCTTCAATGTCTGCACCAGTCATGTCTTTCGCTTTAGTTTCCGCGATTTCCTGGATCTGAGCGTCGGTAACAGTACCAACTTTCTCAGTGTTAGGACGGCCTGAACCAGACTTGATGCCAGCTGCTTTTTTCAGCAGAACTGCTGCAGGTGGAGTCTTCAGTTCGAAAGTGAAAGAACGGTCGCTGTATACAGAGATAACTACTGGAGTTGGCAGGCCTTTCTCAAAAGATTCTGTACGTGCGTTGAACGCTTTACAGAATTCCATGATGTTAACGCCGTGCTGACCCAGAGCTGGACCAACTGGTGGACTTGGGTTAGCCATACCAGCTGCAACTTGCAGCTTGATGTAAGCTTCTACTTTTTTAGCCATTACTAAATACCTAAATTTGGGTTCAAACGTCTGTTTTATGAAAACAGACTCCCCGTTTAACAAAAGGGCGCGAAATTGTATTCAAATTTCGCGCCCCTCGCAACTGTTAACGAGCAAAAAACGATCAGCTTTTTTCTACTTGGCTGAATTCCAGCTCTACCGGTGTTGCACGGCCGAAGATAGATACAGAAACCTTCAGGCGGCTCTTCTCGTAATCCACTTCTTCAACCACGCCATTGAAGTCCGCAAATGGACCTTCAGTAACACGGATAACTTCACCTGCTTCATACACAGTTTTGTGTACTGGTGATTCGCTCGCTTTTTCCAGACGGTTCAGGATTGCATCGGCTTCTTTATCAGAAATCGGTGCTGGACGATCTGGTGTGCCGCCGATAAAGCCCATCACACGCGGTACGCTACGTACCAAGTGCCATGATTCATCATTCATCAGCATTTGAACCAGAACGTAACCTGGGAAGAATTTACGCTCGCTCTTGCGACGCTGTCCTGCGCGCATTTCAACCACTTCTTCGGTCGGTACCAAAACCTCACCGAAGTAGTCTTCCATCTCGTGCATCTTGATATGTTCTTTCAGCGACTTCGCCACACGGCCTTCAAAGCCAGAGAAAGCCTGAACAACATACCAACGTTTTTTAGGAGCTTCGCTCATGTAGTTAACCTCACACGCCAGTGATTAGGCGGACCAGACGGACCATAATACCGTCGATACCCCACAGGATGAGCGCCATGACGACAGTGACAGCCAGAACGATGAAAGTGGTCTGTAAAGTTTCCTGGCGGGTTGGCCAAACAACTTTACGCACTTCCATACGCGATTCACGTGCAAAGGTGATCGCTGCTTTACCTTTTGCAGTCAGTGCAGCAACACCACCGGCAGCAGCAACCAGCACGACGACAGCTGCAGCTCGTAGCACAACAGACATATCACTGTACAGGCTATTTCCCACTACCGCAGTGGCCAGTAAGGCAAAGACCACCACCCACTTCAGGGCGTCCATTGACCCGGTTTGGGCTTCAGCATTCGCTTTCATACATTCTACCTGTAACTAGTCTATTTCATAGACGACAACAACCTCGCGTCCGCGAGGTGAAATGAATAGGAAAACAATAACGCGCCGTCAATGGGCGTCTATTTTCTTATCCCAAAACGTATATCACTGCGACCAATCGGCGAAAAAAAGTTCAATCCGAAGTTTTGGTGCAGAAAAAGGGCATCAAATGATGCCCTTTTTGCTAGTGTGTCGTCAAATCTTATTCGATGATTTTAGCAACAACACCCGCACCTACAGTACGGCCACCTTCACGGATTGCGAAGCGCAGACCTTCGTCCATCGCGATTGGCGCGATCAGAGTAACAGTCATAGATACGTTGTCGCCT
>BAXE01000027.1 GCA_001310415.1 Enterovibrio sp. JCM 19048
TCCGGTCAGGTCGGGCGGAACTACATGCGCCACGTTACCGGCTCTGTCTACGGTGAGTTTGAAAAACCGGTAAACATGTACCGCGGCACGACCATGGCAGGTATTGTGCAAGATGAGGCGCGCCACGATCCTTCCCGCGGTTTTGTTGGCGGCTATGAGCTGGAAACCCTGTCGCTTGGCTTGCCATTTATGGCTGCATTCCTGCGACCCGGTGCATGGGGAGAGGATTTCGCCAAAGACATGGAAGGCTATGAAAATATGGCCGGTATGTGGATTGTGGGTGAGGATATGCCCCGTGCTACCAACCGCATTACTCTGAACACCGATGTGAAAGACCAGTACGGCCTGCCAGTACCAAATGTGCATTACGATGATCATCCCAACGATATCGCCATGCGTAACCACGCTTATCAACAGGGTAAGGCAATTTATGAGGCCGTGGGTGCAGTGAAAACCCATGAAGTGGTGCCATACCCTTCAACCACAACCTAGGCACTAACCGTATGAGCGCCAAGGCGCAGGATGGGGTGGTGAACCGCTGGGGACAAAGCCATGATATCGACAACCTGTTTGTCTCTGATGGCAGTGTGTTTACCACCGGTGCGGCGGAAAACCCGACTCTGACTATTGTCGCCCTGGCGATCAGACAGGCTGATTACATTGCCGATCAGATGAACAAGCGGGCAATTTAAAGGCATTTAACCCGGCGCTAGCCGGGTTCTTTTTTACCGATGAGTACTGCTCAACACCTTATCCAACGCATGTTTGTTGGCTTTGCTGATTTTCTGCATCAGGGTAAAGCTTGGCTGAATGCCTCGCTGCCCGGCCAGTTCAGAGACCATCAACAGCCAGAGCTTTGCGGTCATTTCCGCATCTGCCAGAGCACGGTGGAATACGCCGTCATTCTCAATCTGTTTATACCGCACCAGATCGCCGAGCTTGTGGGTCGGCGCATCCTGGATCAGGCGACGGGCAATCAGCATTGAACAGGCAAACTGGCCGTGATAACCGGCACCGGCAAATTCAAGTTCGGCATCCAGAAAACGCTTATCGAATGAGGCGTTGTGCGCGACCAGATTGAAGCCACTGATAAAGTCAGCAAATTCAGCCATTACCGTTTCACAATTTGGCGCGGTGCGCAGCATATTGTTGGTAATGCCCGTGTAGCTTTCAATAAAGCTGCTGACGCGAAAGCCGGGGTTCATCAACGCCTGAAAGGTATCTACCACCACGCCGTCAACCAGTTTGACAGCGCCAATCTCAATCGCCCTGTCGCCCATGTTAGGGGACAAACCTGTGGTTTCGAAGTCGAGCACGACGACGGTATTGGCAGATGTTGATGACATAGGTAGGCTTCCAAAGCGAGATAAAAGTAGAGGAGTGGGAGTATACGATCAAAATGAAATTGCCGAAAAACGAAAAAAACCTCGCTATTTAATTAATCCCCTGTATAGTAAAGCACGGCTCTTAAGAAAGAGTTGTTAATGCTACATTTAGTTTAAGTTCCATCTCAGCGACTTCTCGAAATTCTTCGTTAAACCCCTGCGCCAACTTCTGCTTCATCTACCATTCAATAGCTTTCCGTAACAGCCTTAATATATTTAATTTAAAACTCAAAATAGAGGTCTCTATGTCTGGTAAAATGACTGGTCTGGTAAAATGGTTCGACGAAACTAAAGGTTTTGGCTTTATTACTCAAGATAACGGCGGTAAAGATGTATTCGTGCATTTCCGTGCAATCGTTTCTGAAGGTTTCAAAACTTTGGCTGAAGGCCAGAAAGTTCGTTACGATGTTGAGGAAGGCCAAAAAGGTCTACAAGCAACGAATGTAACTGCGATCTAATTGCATCGCAGCAGCGCGGTTACTGCCTGATCGCGCTGATACTTCCCTTCGGAAATACTCTTATACCCAAAAATACAATGAATGCGCTATCACAGTGCAGGTGTTTCTGTGCCCATAAAAATAAACGCTCAGAATTAAGCTAATTTAAATAGCCCTGGAGTTATTAAAAACAATAAGGAAAACCATGTCCCGTAGAACTGGTCGACAACGACATTGGTATCAACTATGTCGCGATAAAAAAATACTAATAAAGAGTAATGATAGTGAAAATTGATTTTCATCTTGAGCAAGAAAATATTGGCTGGCGAGCGAAATACATCAATTGAAATAGCGATGTATTAAAAAGGCATATATTACCAAGAATTACATCAACCAGTTATCTCCTTGATTTCGAATATTGTGATAAAACCGGATCAGGGAAAATACTGGAATCAACAGGAAAGCTTGTGGGTGACTTTACCGTTTATTAACCATTTCCTGTGATAAGCCCTTGATAGGAGTGAAAACTATAGAATACCTTTCTCCCCGCCAGTTAAAAGATTACCGTAAAATTGTTAAGACTAAACCGGGTAAAATCTCACCACACCACATCCGCCGACGCATCGAAGATATACTTCAAGAGCAAGCACTTACCAGGCAGTTTGATTTGTAACCTGTCACACTCCTCAATCTGTGTCTTTTAGACAGCGAACCCTCTTTACTTTCCGTCATTTTCCCCCGCGTATCGATACCTGTTCGTCCCAAGAGACGTCACTGCATTTGTTACGGACATGGTTGACATGGGTTGTACAAAAATGCACCAGATCGCCTAATCACGTAAGTGATAAATCTATTGTGCATTGATAGTCAACGTGCTCCCCCATAAACCGAATCGCCTTACTGCGTGGCTCTGTGGGTTTTGATAAACACCCTGAACACAGACGTTTTTCGATTACAGGGAGCTAAAATGAAAACAACAATAGGATTGCTGTTGTCCGCTGGGCTTGTTGCCTCTGCGGCAAACGCAGGAGAAACAGATTTATTCACCGGAAAACATGGTGAATATCAACAAAGCAGTGGCAAAGTCGTCGCTACGTATGTCGCTAACTGGTCAGAGCCCAGCGCGGTTAAGAATATTAATGGCAACAACTTAACCCACATCCTTTATGCCTTTTTGGATATCTGTGGCCCAGGGCAACGGGCAGGTCACGAAGCCACCTGTGCAGATAAGTCAGATTTTTCACTGGCTGAAAATGAACGCACCGTAGACAAAGCTTTTGCTGCATCATTCTCGGTGCTGAAAGCCCAGTATCCGCACTTGAAAATTCTGCCTTCTGTTGGTGGCTGGAACGGTGATGGCCCTTTCGCGCCCATGGCTATGGACAGCACAAACCGGCAGTTCTTTGTTGAAAACATGGTGGCCTACCTGAAAGCAAACCCGGCATTTGATGGCGTGGATATTGACTGGGAATTCCCAAAAGACCCGGTAGAAGGGGAAGCCTATGTTGATTTGATGATTGATCTTGATGTCGCGCTCAAAAAGTTGGGTCAGGAAACTGGGCGTGAATATCTGGTGACCACCGCGATTCCCAGCACGGCTTACTATATCAACAAGGTGAATTACAAACGGGCTGAGTCAGCGATAGATCTTGTTTTTCTTATGACCTATGACTTCTTTGGCGGTTGGTCGAGTACCAATATCGGCCATCACACAGCCATCAGTGCCCACAGCGAAAACCTGGCTAACGGTTATGGCTATGGTGCAGAGAACGGTATTGAAAATGCGTTGGCAGCCGGGCTACCCGCCGACAAACTGGTACTGGGCGTCGCAAAATATGCCAAAGGCTGGGACGGTGTAGTGCTCAGCCTGGTGGTTCCCCTATTGGTGGCAATGCCAGCGGCTTGTTTCCCAAACCTGTCAATGTATGGGATGAAGCGGGGATAGCGGTTTACTCCCGTCTGGTGAATGAAGTCTTAGGTCCGGACGGTAAAGGCATCAACGGGTTTGAGATCGTCTATGACAAGGATTGCCAGTGTCACTATGCGTGGCGCGCAACAGATGCCGCGTTTATCGGCTTTGATCACCCAGCAGATGTGGTCGCAAAAGGTGAGCTTGCTTGAGCCGGGGTCTTGCCGGGTTATTCTCGTGGGAATATGGACAGGATAACGGCGACTTACTTAATGCGATGAACATTGGGGTCGGCAATACTGACATGAATGCCCTGCCAGATGCAGAGGCGTGGCAGGCAGAAACTGTCTATCTGACAGGCGACAAAGTGGTTTTTAACGGTGACCTTTATCAAGCCAAATGGTGGACACAAAACAACGTTCCCGCTCGATGTACGGCCCATGGATGAAAGTCGATTTATCCCCTGATGGCAGTTGGTCAGCCGATAAAATTTACCATGCTGGGGATCGTGCCACCTTTAATGGTGTGCTGTATGAGGCGCAATGGTGGACACAAAATAATGAGCCTGGGGCGAAATACGGGCCTTGGGTCGCGATATAACCCAGACAGAACAAAGGGGCTGAATGCCCCTTTGTTGTGATTGGTTCTATAACGGAAAGCTTTGTTTCTTAAAACACCATTTCTGGCTCTTTCAGCCAGCAGGCAACAATATCTTCCAGCGTCGACCAACTATTAATTTCTGTTGTGCCCACCAGAAAACTGTTGCCCGTCAGGTGCCATATATTTTTTCGTGACATCTTCCGCCGGGTACTGAAACGTACAATGAATGGACGTGGCGAGTGGGTCGATATCAAACGACACCAAACAAACCGGAAGATCCGGATTTGCATACCCCATGTTTACCCGCAGGATCACTGGCAGTCCATCATCAGTGACAAACATATAGATAGGAACCACCCTGTTCCGCTCATCACTGGGAAGCAAGTTTTGTAGATAGTCGAGCCTGTCTAACATAGTCAATACCCATAATTTTAATAAGCCTTTAGTCATACTAGGGCTTTTCCACTATCCGAGTATAGCGAGGGTTGGCTATTGTCGATGTGATCGAAAGTCATAATGTGAGTTATGAAAGGGGCGGGATTTAAATGCGTGATGACGCGTAACGTTTTTAAAGCAAAGGGGGATAGCCTTTAGTAAAACCACTTAAAGCTTGATCAGGGGCAAGCCGCAAACGGTGAACACCGCTAGCAACTGCCCCGGTCTGGCTAGGCGAGTTTGAAAACAATTATCTGGTCGCGTAGCTGTTTGGCGAGTGAATCGAGCGTTGAGCTTGATTGAGCGCTGTCTGCCGCCTGTTCCTGAAGGGATTGCGCAGCAGTGTGTAAATTGGAAATCAATGAAGCGATCTCCTGAGAGACAGAAGTCTGTTCATTCGCCGTCGCCGCTACGGTGGCATTCAAGGTGGCGATATCGTTAATGGCACTGGCAAGTTGCTGCCAGCGCTCTGCCACTTCACTGATGTTACTTACCACCTCATCCGTTTTATTTTGCCCGTTCTGCATCGCCTGAACGGTGGATTCAGAGCCCTGGCGTAAACCAGTCAGAACCTCTGCTATCTCAGACGTTGATTCCTGGGTTTTTTGTGCCAACGCCCTGACTTCATCTGCCACCACCGCAAAACCACGGCCTTGTTCACCTGCGCGGGCAGCTTCAATCGCCGCATTCAGTGCGAGCAGGTTCGTTTGTTCGGCAATACCGCTGATTACCGTCATCACTTCATCAACACGCCCAACGCGCTTAGACAGATCCCCTACAGCGGTGCTGGCCGATTCTATATCACTGCGAAGTTGATTCATCAGACCATTCACCGCCTCCATTTGGCTGGCGCCCGTTGCTGCAGACTCGGTCGTCTGCTGGGTGCTGTCTGAGGTTTCATTGGCGCTGCGTGCAATTTCTGCCGCCGAACTTGAAAGCTCCTCAACCGCCGTGGATGCCTGCTCCGTCTGTTGTTTCTGGGTGTTTGCAGAATTCGATTGTTGCTGAGAGTTCTGGTTCAACTGATTCGAAGCATTGGAGAGTTCATTGGCGGATTGTTGCAGGCCGCCAATGAGTATCGCCAATTGCTTATGAAGTTTGGCAGCGGACGCATTGATGGTGCCAATTTCACCCAAGCCAACTGCAGAGGGCGAACTGGTAAGGTCACCACTTGCAATAATGTCCAACTCTTTACTTGTGGCTTCCAGCGGCCGGGTGATGAACTTAACGATAAGTACATAAGCGAGTGCCAGCAAAATGATGCTGATCCCAACCACTGATAGTATGGATATCTGCACCAACTCACGAGCGGTAGCCTGAAGAATTTTTCCGTGCGCGGCAGCAGATTCGGTCAGCTCATTAGACAGGTCGTCAAGGCGCGAGGATGGCTCGCGATCGATTCCACTGACCGCTTTGTCACCCGCGGTATGATTGTAGTTTGCATCAACAAAGTCGTTAAAGCCGGTTCGATATGCTGTGCCCATTTGCTTGTGGGAGGCTAAAAACTCCGTGGCTTGAGATTTAAGCTGTGGCCGGCCTTCCAAAAGTGGCAACAGCTCTTGGCCCAGGGCTTGGATTTTCCCTTCTTGTCCCTGGAACTTGCCCCAGTACTTTTCTCTTTGTTTGTCATCGCTCCCGCGGATCAGCACGTTTTTCCACTCTTGTACCTGTCGCTTGAACTCAATGTTCATTTTATCTGCGATCTGTGCGGAACGAATTTCTGTGTTCACGACAAAGTCGTATTCCTGCAGATCGTTTCGCAAAGACAAAATGGTAGTGACCGAAATCAACGTAAGGATTGCAATAGCTGCAGTAAGAATGCCAATTACGGCACCTTTAATACTCAAGTTTTTCATTAAAAATCTGCCGCTTCAGTTATCTGTGGGTTCTCTCTAAGTGTAGGTACCAAACATAAGACATGCCTAAATTATGAGAGGTTTTTAGCTGTGGAATTGGAAGAGCTTTTTTAGGGGGGCGGTGAAGGCCCAAAATGCGCGGCGGTGAGCGTAGATGCCTGGTCGGCGTGTTATGTAAACGCACTGAACAGCCATCGCGCCGCACTTTGAACTCGCCGTTGATACGGAAACAGGCGTTGTGAAAACGTCTATGTATAGCGAAGAGGAGCTTTTGAAGGTACAGAAAGGCATCTCTTCGGGTGGCAAAACCATTGTCACCCGAACCAACGAGTGGCATCTGTCATGAAGACAGATGCGCTTTTACTTGGAGTTCTGTGAATAACTGTATTTTGGGTTTATCACAGATAGGTAAATCAACGAACGAATTATACAAAGTCGAACGTTTGAGTCTTGTTATTTCCCTTTAGACCAGTAACTCTGAATCAGTAAGGGCTGGATGATTAGCCTTCAGATTTAAGTCAAAAGGAATCAGACATATGGATAGTGAGAAGCAAGTTCCAGACGAAATTAAGGGCTGGAATTGGGGGGCGTTCGTATTCAGTTTTATTTGGGGAATACGTTTCAAGTCTTATAAGGCACTTTGGCATTAGTCCCTCTTTTTGGCACTTTCTATACGTTCGTGATAGGAGCAAAAGGCAACGAGTGGGCATGGGAAAACAATAGTTGGGAGAGTATCGAGGCTTTTAAAGCAACCCAGCAGAAGTGGTCGTTTGGTGCACTGGCGTTTCTTTTGGTTCTCGTGCTTTATGTGATTGTGTCTCTCAATTTAAGTTTTCGAGATTTTGAAGAGTCTCCTTCTGTGAAGCTTGCACTGGCTGAATTGGAGCAAAGCGAGTCCTTTCAAAGCAAGATTGGCATTCCCTATGATTATTCATTGAATGCAGGGAAGATTGGTGGCCATGACGCGAAAGGTTACGCTGAAATGGATCTTGATATTGAAGGCGACAATGGCGAGGGCGTGTTCTTCTTCAAAGCGAGCCATGTCAATCGGAACTGGCAGTTGGACTGCCTGACAATTCAGTTTGCTGATACGCAAGAAACAGAGACGGTTATACCTTGTGAATAGCGCTAAAAATGAGGAAGTATCAGCATGGATAAAAACTCGGGCGTCAAGATAGAGCAGTAGACAATGAATTCAGAGAACAACGCGTGTCAAACGTTCGCGGTGTAAATTGGGACGGTTGCTTGCTCAAAGTCCATGTCGAGTTTGATAGTGTCGAAGAGCCTGTTTACGTTTGCTTTTTTTGGGTAGATGGATTCAGAGTGTTGGATGAAGTCGATCTAAATGAGTTTTGGTGGGCAGACAATGCCGACCTCACTTGGCTTTGCACGGTGAAAGATGGAGGCTGGCTTAGTCTTGAGAAAACACGGTCTGGTTTTCTATCCGATCCCGAAGGTCTAACTGAGTATCTTATTGCTGGTAATACTGAGTGCGTTAGCATTCTGACAACCGCACCACCGACTATCATTTATGCTTCCCCAAATGCCCTCAATTCAAAATAGAGGCTAAAGACGTTTCAGTTCACGGATATAGGTAGATATTTGAACGAGGTCAATGAGAGCTGTTTTGCATATTGCTTTGCCGCTTCCTTACTTTCGAAAGGGTAAATCCCTGCCTTACCTAATTCCGCAATAGCATCATCTACATTTTTCACCATCTTTCACCATCCATTTACCATTAGCGACAAAGATCGGATCGCGGCCATTAATACCTCTTATAGTCTGAATTTGTAGCTCGCCTTTTGCGTTTAATGTCCTGACATCTTTATTATCAGCATAGGGTAATTCTACGTCTGCGATACTGCCGTCAACCCGATAAAACATTGGAGGTTTGTGTGTGGTGATCAAGTAATAGTGCATAGTTTAGGCTCCACCTCGAACATGAGTGTATCGCTAGACTAATGCTCAAGAATGTAAGGGTATAGTGAGCTATTCCGACTTATGGAGACGGTTCTATCTTTCGTGGTGAGAGAGTGAAAGCAATCTAGTGGAGTGAATGTGATATTACGGAGCAGAAACGCAAAAGGCCTGAGTGGTTACTAACCTCTCAGGCCTTTAAAAATTTGGTGGCCCCTCCCAGACTTGAACTGGGGACCAATCGATTATGAGTCGACTGCTCTAACCACTGAGCTAAGGGGCCGTGTAGGCGGTTGATTATAAGGGTTGAGGGCGGGGGTGTCCAGACACAAGGGCAGTGCGAACGGTATGGTTTTTAATCACTTAAACCAATTCTTGGATATGAAAAAGGCGAGCTGTGCTCGCCTTCTCATTTTTCGCTAACTTACGTCAGGATTATTCGTCCAGGAAGCTGCGCAGAACTTCTGAGCGGCTTGGGTGACGCAGTTTACGCAGTGCTTTCGCTTCAATCTGACGGATACGCTCACGGGTAACGTCAAACTGTTTGCCTACTTCTTCCAGCGTGTGGTCGGTGTTCATGTCGATACCGAAACGCATACGCAGAACTTTTGCCTCACGTGGCGTCAGGCCAGCCAATACTTCGCTGGTTGCCATCTTGAGGTTGTTCATGGTCGCGGAATCCATTGGCAGCTCGAGGGTGGTATCCTCGATAAAGTCGCCAGATGTGAATCTTCATCGTCACCGATTGGGGTTTCCATGGAGATTGGCTCTTTGGCGATCTTCAGCACTTTGCGGATCTTGTCTTCTGGCATTTGCATGCGCTCTGCCAGTTCTTCCGGCAGTGGTTCACGACCCATCTCCTGAAGCATCTGACGAGAGATACGGTTCAGTTTGTTGATGGTTTCAATCATGTGAACAGGGATACGGATTGTACGCGCCTGGTCTGCGATTGAACGGGTGATTGCCTGACGGATCCACCATGTTGCGTAAGTCGAGAACTTGTAACCGCGACGGTATTCGAACTTGTCTACCGCTTTCATCAGGCCGATGTTACCTTCCTGGATCAGGTCCAGGAATTGAAGGCCACGGTTGGTGTATTTCTTCGCGATAGAAATAACCAGACGCAAGTTCGCTTCAACCATTTCTTTCTTCGCACGGCGTGCTTTCGCTTCACCGATTGACATGCGACGGCTGATGTCTTTGATACGCTCTACAGACAGGCCGGTTTCATCTTCGATGATTTTCAGCTTCTGTACGCAGCGGCGCAGATCTTCTTCGTATTGCTTCAGGCGATCTACGTATGGCTTTTCAGTTGCCAGCGCAGCATCCAACCAGTTGTCAGAAGACTCATTGCCACTGAACAGCTGTACGAAGGTTTTCTTCGGCATTTTCGCTTGGTCTACGCAAAGGCGCATTACCAGACGCTCTTGGGTACGAACGCGGTCCATGGTGTCGCGCATTTCGTTAACCAGGCGGTCAAACTGTTTTGGTACCAGACGGAATTGCTTGAACACTTCAGACAACTCGCCAACTGCGGTGGCGGTTTCTTCGTGGAAGCGGCCGTTTTTCTGGATGCAAGCTTGCATGCCTTCATAGGCCAAACGCAGCTCGGTGAATTTCTCACGCGCTAGCTCAGGGTCGATACCTGCGTCGTCGTCGCTATCACCGTCTTCGTCATCGTCATCATCGTCATCCATGTCGTCTTCATCGTCCAGCTGCTCTTCGCTAAGCTCTGAGCCGATGTGAGTGGCGGTAGGCGCGATGTCGTCCTGGCTTGGGTCTACAAAGCCAGAAATGATGTCAGTCAGGCGAAGCTCTTCGGCTTCAACTTTGTCGAATTGGTCCAGCAGGTAGGAGATTGAACCCGGGTATTCCGCTACGGAAACCTGTACCTGGTTGATACCATCTTCGATGCGTTTGGCGATATCGATTTCGCCTTCGCGGGTAAGCAGTTCTACTGTACCCATTTCGCGCATGTACATACGCACTGGGTCAGTTGTACGACCTATTTCAGATTCGACACTGGAAAGCGCTGCTGCTGCGGCTTCGACGGCATCTTCGTCAGCCACAGTTTCAGACATCATGAGCTCATCGGCATCAGGCGCGGTTTCCACTACCTGAATACCCATGTCGTTGATCATCTGAATAATGTCTTCTATCTGATCAGAATCGACAATGTCTTCCGGTAGGTGGTCATTTACTTCTGCATAGGTTAGATAGCCTTGTTCCTTACCTTTTGCGACAAGCAACTTTAGCTGTGACTGCGGATTTTGATCCATAGACGATATCCAACTTCGGGTCTGAGTGAAGAATTTAGTATGCGGAAACGCAAACTGCCAATTTTAGCAAATTGCAAGTATGCTGGCTAGTTTCTAATCGGGGCGGTTGAGGATTAACAACTGCAATTCCCGCTTCTCTTCGGCTGATAAGCGACGGTATTTGATTTAGCTTGCAACTTGGCTATTTGTTGTTGGACGCACTGGCCCAGAATCTTGTCCAGTGAGTCTAAAAATACATCTAACGCATTGTCTTCATTGATGGGGAGTTCCCATCCGGCCAATTTGGCTAACAATGCTTCTTGCTCGGTGCCTCGCCAATGTTCGAGCAGTTGTCCTGTCGTGATATTGGGACGGCTACGGCAAATTTCAAGCATGGTGGTGAATAATTTTAAGCCGGGAATCCCCAGCTCTTCCATGCCATCGAGTGGGGGCACATTTTCGACAAATCCCGGGTTTTGCAACAGCAGGGTGATCACTTCACGCATGGGTGTGCGTTTCATTTCAGGCAGGGGCTGGCGCGATTGCGTCTGTCCTTGCTTGCTGATGAGCTTTTCGAGCTGCTGTTCATCAGGTAGACCGAGCTTCTGCCCCAAAATGTTACGCAGGTAGAGGCGAAGTGTGCCGCCGGGCACTTTGTCGATAAGTGGCACGGCGAGTGTGGTCAGCTTGGCTTTGCCTTCATGGCTGCTGGTGTCGACCTGTTCCATCAAAGTGTTAAATAAAAACTCCGACAGGGACATGGCGCTGGCAAGGCGGGCTTCAAAGCCTTCTTTGCCTTCTTTGCGCACCATGGAATCCGGGTCTTCACCGTCTGGCAGGAACATAAATTTCAGCTGACGCCCATCCACTAAGTGTGGCAGAGCTTGCTCCATTGCGCGCCATGCCGCGTCGCGTCCAGCACGGTCGCCGTCGTAACAGCAAATGACACTGGATGTCTGGCGGAACAATGTCTGGATATGATCGGCGGTGGTCGAGGTACCAAGTGACGCAACGGCGTAGTCAACACCAAATTGCGCCAGCGCCACGACGTCCATGTATCCTTCAACCACCAGAAGTTGTTTGGGTTCGGTGTGCCTGGAGCACTTCATACAGGGCATAAAGCTCACGCCCTTTATGGAATATCGGGGTTTCCGGTGAGTTGAGGTATTTTGGGGTGCCGTCGCCAAGGACACGGCCACCAAAGCCAATCACACGACCACGACGGTCACGAATGGGGAACATGACACGGCCACGGAAGCGGTCGTAACGGCGTCCGTTGTCGTTTTCAATCAGCATGCCGGTTGATACCAGTGCTTGCTGGCTGGCGTTATCACGTCCGAAACGTGTACGCACCTGATCCCATTCGTCAGCGACGTAACCAATACCAAATTTCTGCACGATTTCACCGGAAAGGCCGCGGCCTTTGAGGTAGTCAATCGCGACTTTCCCCGCTTCGCTGCGAAGCCCTGACTGATAAAACTGGGCGATTTGCCCCATCATCTGATACAGGTCGCGCTTTTGGTCGCTGCGGGCGTAGGGCCCTTTTGGGGCGCCGCCACTTTGCTCTCGCGGTACATCAAGACCCAGCTGGGAGGCTAGCTCTTCAATCGCTTCGACAAACTCGAGGCGATCAAACTCCATCACAAAGTCGATGGCGTTGCCGTGGGCACCACAACCGAAACAGTGATAGAACTGCTTTTCCTGACTGACGGAGAAAGAGGGGGTTTTTTCGTTATGGAAAGGGCAGCAAGCACCGTAATTTTTGCCTTGCTTCTTAAGTTTCACCCGCGCGTCTATCAGCTCGACAATGTCCAGTCGGGCCAGTAGGTCATCAATGAATGAGCGTGGGATTTTTCCTGCCATAACCTTTATTTATCTGGTAATTGGGTGAAGCGATATGAATAAGTATTTGCTAGCGCACAAATACGAACAAGCCGCGCACTCCAAAAATGGAAAGCACGGCTTGTTTGCAGGTTGGATAAAATTTAGGACAGGTTGGCCTTAACCAACTGGCCGATTTTACCCATGTCAGCACGGCCCTGAACCAGAGGTTTCAGGACGGCCATGACTTTACCCATGTCTTGCATGGAGCCTGCTCCAGAAGTTGCGATGGCTTCTTTAACCAGAGCATCAACTTCCTCGTCGCTGAGTGGCTTTGGCATGAACTCTTCCAATACGGCGATTTCAGCCAGTTCCACGTCAGCCAGGTCATCACGGCCTGCTGCTTGATATTGCGCGACGGAATCACGACGCTGTTTAACCATTTTTGTCATCACTGCCAGCACTTCGTCATCGTTCAGAGTTTTCTGACCGTCAACTTCTTGCTGTTTAACTGCAGCCATGATCAAACGGATGGCACCAAGACGAGGTTTGTCCTTCGCCTTCATCGCCGCTATCTGTTCGCCTTTAAGACGTTCAAGCAATTCCATCTCGCAATCCTGTATTAATCGTAATTAGTACAGGCGAACGCGACGTGCGTTTTCGCGAGCCAGCTTTTTCAGGTGGCGTTTAACTGCAGCTGCTTTAGCGCGTTTGCGAACGGTAGTCGGCTTTTCGAAGTGCTCACGACGGCGAACTTCAGAAGGATACCTGCTTTTCACAAGAGCGCTTGAAGCGACGCAGTGCTACGTCGAATGGTTCGTTTTCACGTACTTTAACTACTGGCATGTGCCTTTCACCTCAGGGGTTATCTAGTTAACGCTGGTGACAAAATGACCAGCTTTGATTAAAAATGGTGCGGAATTCTAATCCGATACAGGGGTGCTTGTAAAGCATAACTGGTGAATTTGATCACGCCCATGTAATATTGCCGCCTGTTTTAGAAATTGGCAGATCGATAGCGGATCGATCTGGGATCCAAGAGAGCTGAGGTGTTATGCGAATTCTGGGCATCGAGACGTCGTGCGACGAGACTGGCGTTGCGATTTATGATGATGAAAAAGGTCTGTTGGCACATCAGTTATACAGTCAGGTGAAGCTGCATGCCGATTACGGTGGCGTCGTCCCTGAACTGGCTTCTCGTGATCACGTAAAGAAGACGATTCCGCTGGTTAAAGCTGCACTGGAAGAAGCGGGTTTGACACCGAAAGATTTGGATGGCGTGGCATATACTGCAGGCCCAGGTCTGGTGGGCGCGCTGTTGGTCGGCGCAACGATTGGCCGCAGTCTGGCGTATGCTGGAATATTCCAGCTGTCGCCGTTCACCATATGGAAGGTCACCTGCTGGCACCGATGCTGGAAGATAACCCGCCACCGTTTCCGTTTATTGCGGTGCTGGTTTCCGGTGGTCACACCATGCTGGTGGAAGTAAAAGGTATCGGTGAATACCAGATCCTTGGCGAGTCGATTGACGATGCTGCCGGTGAAGCGTTTGATAAAACCGCTAAGCTGATGGGGCTCGACTATCCGGGCGGCCCGCTGTTGTCGAAACTGGCAGAAAAAGGTGACAGCTCCCGCTTTACCTTCCCACGCCCGATGACCACAGTGCCAGGCCTTGATATGAGCTTCTCTGGCCTGAAAACCTTCACAGCCAATACCATTGCGGCGCATGGCAACGATGAACAAACCCGTGCAGACATCGCCCGCGCATTTGAAGATGCGGTGGTGGACACGCTAGTGATCAAGTGTAAACGTGCCTTGAAGCAGTGCGGCATGAAGCGCATTGTTATCGCGGGGGGCGTAAGTGCCAACCGTCACCTGCGTGCCAAGCTGGAGGAGCTGGCGAAAAACATTGGCGGTGAGGTTTACTACCCGCGCACTGAATTTTGTACCGATAACGGTGCCATGATCGCATTCGCTGGTATGCAGCGCCTGAAAAACGGTGAGCATAACGACTTGGGTGTGAAAGCCTTCCCGCGTTGGCCGATTGATACGCTCAAGCCTGTTGAGGGGTAAGGGCGAAGAGCAGGGACTGGGAAAAGCGAAGAGCGGTCCTAGATCCTAGGAAGAGCAAAAAGCAGAACTAAAAAAAGCGGCGACTGATTTTCAGCGCCGCTTTTTGTTTGTCTATGTTGGGAGTATTGTCTTCAAGGATCCTAAGACCTAGGACCAGCTCTTCCTTCTTGCTCTTCCCTTTCCGTCAGCTTCTTCTTTTTATTCCAGATCTTTTGCTCATCGCCTTTGATAAGGCGCTTAATGTTTTCCTGATGACGGAAATGATAAGACAGGAGAGCATGGCAACAGGCATGGTGAACTGGGGTTTGACCAGCCAGGTGAAAAGCGGAGCGAATAGGGATGCGAGAATGGCACCCACTGAGGAGTAGCCGGTCAGCATGACCGTGGCAATCCATGTGCCTAACATCATTCCCGTGAGGTCTAATCCGATAGGCGCAATAGCACCCAATGCGGTGGCAACGCCTTTACCGCCACGAAAATGAAAGAATATTGGGTAAATATGTCCTAGGCAGGCAGCGATACCAATCAGGCCAAGCATGAACGTTGATGCCCATCAGGTAGCTTGCCCAAACGGGAATGGTACCTTTTAACATGTCGCATAGCAGGACTAAAGCGGCAGCGAGGCGTCCGCCAAGGCGGAACACATTGGTGGCGCCCGGATTGCCGGAGCCTTGTTCGCGCGGGTCAGGCAGGCCATAGAGACGACAGATCAGCACCGCACTGGAAATAGAACCCAGTAGGTAGGCAAGCACAATCATCAGGAGGCCAAGTGCCGTCATGTCGTCATCCACGTTGAACATTCGCTAGGGCGGCGAGAACTTGCTATAGTTCGCGCACCAGACACAAAGTATCCATTTTTTAGGGATATTGTGTAGATACAGCACGTGTCTATGACCGCAAAAGCGGGACTCAATGGACACTTTGCTGATTGAACGATGTTACGTGCTTTTGCGCATAATGGGTATCCGACCTCTGAATTTTTTGAGTGAACATGGATTTAGTATTTATTGAGCAGCTTGAAGTCGTGACCACCATCGGTGTCTATGACTGGGAACAGCAGATCAAACAAAAGCTGGTGTTTGATATCGAAATGGCGCATGACAACAAGCCTGCAGCGACAAGCGATGATGTGGCTTATGCGCTGGATTATGCTGCGGTAAGTGGCGCGATTATCAATCTGGTCGAAAATGGCCGTTTCCTTTTGGTTGAGCGGGTAGCGGAAGAGATTGCCGCGCTTATCCAGTCCCAATTCTCTGTGCCTTGGGTTCGCGTGAAAGTGAGCAAGCCGGGTGCAGTGCCGCAAGCACTCACTGTGGGTGTGGTGATCGAGCGGGGCGCAAAGTGACACAGGTACTGGTAAGTGTGGGCTCAAACATCGAGCGTGAGCGCCACATTGCAGAAGGAATTGCTGCGCTGAGAGAACTCGATCCCAATTGCCGTTGCTCCCGCATATTTGAAGCTGAACCTGTTGCTTTGAAGGCCCGAATTTTTATAACCTTGTGGTCGAACTGCACACCGAACTGAGCCTTGAAGGCATCATGGCGGCGCTGAGGGAGATTGAATCCCGCTGGGGCCGTGAACGGAATGCGGTAAAATATCGCGATCGCACGCTGGATATCGATTTGCTCACCTTTGGTGATTTGGCTCAGGCGTCGGGCCCGACCCTGCCACGCAAGGATGTCTACAAGTTTGCTTTTACCCTTTGGCCGCTGGCAGAGCTTTGCCGGATCAGGTGATTCCGGGTGATACGCAAACCTATCAGCAGGCATGGGATGCATTCACTGAACCACAACCCCTTTGGCCTATCGCCGATCTCCCCGTTTAATAACTAAAAGTGATTGATAACTATGAGTATGTTTGAAGCCTTTGCGCTGGCTTTGATTCAGGGATTGACGGAATTCCTTCCGGTCTCAAGCTCTGCGCACCTGATTCTCCCGTCAGAAATCCTAGGCTGGCAGGATCAGGGGCTGGCCTTTGATGTGGCCGTTCACGTCGGTACCTTGATGGCAGTCGTCGGTTATTTCCGCAAAGAAGTGACAGATCTGCTGGGTGCGTTTTTCCGCTCTATTTTCAAAGGCGAGCGCTCTGCTGATGCTTCTCTGGCGTGGATGATTGCCCTGGCGACCATTCCTGCGTGTCTGTTTGGCCTGTTCATGAAAGACATCATCGAGGTGTACCTGCGTTCAGCATGGGTAATTGCTGCAACCTGTATTATCTTCGGCCTGCTGCTGTGGTGGGTGGATGTAAAAGCCAAGTGCGAGTTTGATGAATACAAGACCACGCCGAAAATGGCGTTGTGGATTGGTATTGCACAGGCGCTGGCAATGATCCCGGGCACATCACGCTCAGGCGCAACCATGACCATGGCGTTGTACCTGGGTTACACCCGAGAAGCAGCAGCGCGTTTCTCTTTCTTGATGTCGATTCCTATCATCGTGCTGGCAGGCTCTTACCTGGGTCTGGGTCTGGTACAGAGCGACGCACCAGTGATGTGGGCGCCAATCCTGACTGGCGTGGTGGTTTCTTTTGTGAGTGCGTATGCGTGTATTCACTGGTTCCTGAAGCTGCTGACCCGTGTGGGCATGCTGCCGTTCGTGATTTACCGTATCGCGCTAGGCCTCGGCTTGGCGGTGTTTTTGGCGACGCGTTAACAACGTAGTTGTGAGACGCGAGATAAGAGCAGATATAAGAAAGAGCTAACTCATCAGCGCGTTTTGCGGTCTGGGGAGTTTGTTCAAAATCCTGCTCTTATCTCTTATCTCTTATCTCTTATCTCTTATCTCTTATCTCTTATCTCTTATCTCTTATCTCTTATCTCTAATCTCTAATCTCTTATCTCTAATCTCTTATCTACCTTGCGTTAGCGAGAAAGCTCTTCACCGCTTCAACTCTCTGCCTTGTCAGCTCATCCCTAATTGCAGGGCCCTTCAGGCTGATGCCACAATCGGTTTTACATCCACTTGGCTTGCTGCATCAAAGGCTCCGATCAGCAGGGTGGCCTGCGGGTAGTCGCGGTTTTCGAAACCTGTGCGACCCTGGTGATCGGCCTGGCTGGCAATCGCCAGTTGCGGGATCTTTTCCGGTTTCCGCCAGCAATCGTTACGATCAAAAATTTTAACGAAGGTCGCTGCTTTTAACTCTCCGGCGTTGTGCACATTGGTGTGTTCTGCACAGACCAGCATCGCGGCATCCCGGTATGCATTGGGGATGCGGATACGCTCACACAGGGCTTTGATAGCTTCAGCCCCAGCTTGGTGTGCAGCTTGTGGCTTGGCCACTCTTCTTTCGGTGTCAGCCCTTTGCCCAAATCATGCACCTGGGCGGCAAAACGGATCACATCATCATCAGTTAGGGCTGCTGCCTGTTTGGCGACCATCAAGGTGTGGATGCCGGTATCAATTTCTGGGTGCCACTGCTCGGGTTGCGGGACGCCAAACAGCGCGTCGATTTCCGGCAGTACCACAGCCAGGGCGCCGCAATCGCGGAGTACACTTAGGAACACTTCAGGGTGCGCGCAAGAAAGCGACTTCTCCCACTCTTTCCAGACACGTTCTGCCGTCAGTGCTTCCAGCTCACCGCTTTCAACAATCTCGCGCATCAGGGAAAGGGTTTCGTCTGCTACCTTGAATCCTAGATGATGGAACCTTGCGGCAAAGCGGGCAACCCGCAACACCCGAAGTGGATCTTCGACAAACGCTGGCGAAACATGGCGAAGCAGGCGTGCTTCCAGATCCTGCTGACCACCGTAAGGGTCAACCAGGGTTCCGTCTTCCGCCTGCGCAATCGCATTGATGGTGAGGTCACGACGCAGCAGATCCTCTTCCAGCGTCACGTCCGGGGTGAAGTCACATACAAAGCCTGTGTAGCCCTGGCCGGATTTCCGTTCGGTGCGGGCAAGCGCATATTCTTCGTGGGTTTTAGGGTGGAGGAAGACCGGAAAGTCTGCGCCGACTTGCTGATAGCCCGCATTCAGCATGGTGTTGATGTCGGCACCGACAACAACCCAGTCTCTGTCTGTCACTTTCAGGCCCAGCAATTTGTCTCGTACTGCGCCACCGACAAGGTAGGTTTTCACATTAATATCCGGAGTCTAAGCAATAATAGGATTATCTTAATCGAAACACTGCCAAGATGCAGGTGGGCACAAAGGGTGCAACTAGGTGCAAGGTGTGCTGAAGCTGCGAACCTGTCCCTGAATCCGTGGTCTCAACGAGTGTCTTTCTTTACAACGTATTAGGGGCGCGATACCGTGCCTGCGGGTATCACAGGTTAAGGAAACAGAGAGCCTTTCATGTATCAGGACTTTTTCCGGTTGTCAGAGTCGCCGTTTGCGATCGTG
This sequence comes from Enterovibrio sp. JCM 19048, assembly GCA_001310415.1. Classification (GTDB taxonomy): domain Bacteria; phylum Pseudomonadota; class Gammaproteobacteria; order Enterobacterales; family Vibrionaceae; genus Enterovibrio; species Enterovibrio paralichthyis. The sequence goes on from BAXE01000027.1 coordinate 19,031, forward strand.
CCAAACCCTAAGTTTTACTTTTTGAGTGAACGCCACCGCGAAGCGTTAAGCCATGTGCTGAACGGTATTGAAGACGGTGGCGGTCTGGCATTGTTAACCGGTGAGGTGGGGACGGGTAAGACCACCACCATGAAAGCCTTGCTGGATCGCCTGCCGGAAAAAACGCAGGTTGCGACCATTCTCAACCCGAGCGTTTCCACGCTGGAGCTTATGCAGACCCTATGCGATGAGCTGGGCGTGACGTATAAAGACGAAGACAGCTTCAAGCGTCTGTACGATTTGATTGCCGATAAGCTCTTCAACAATGAATCGAAAGGCATCCAGACGGTGTTGTTGGTAGATGAAGCCCAGCATCTGATGCCGGATGTGCTTGAGCAACTGCGTCTTCTGACCAACATTGAGACGTCATACCGCAAGCTGCTCAAGGTGATTTTGATTGGCCAGCCTGAACTGCAGGAAATGCTGCGCCAGCCAAACTTGCGTCAGCTTGCTCAGCGTATTACGGCGCGTTATCACCTGATGCCGCTTTCTGCCGATGAAGTTCACCAGTACATCACCCACCGCATCAGTTGTGCTGGTGGACTGGACCCTTTGTTTGATGGTGCCGCCATCAAGCTGATTGCCAAAGAAACCGGCGGCGTACCGCGGCTGGTCAACCTGGTTTGCGACAAATCGCTCAAGATGGCGTTCAAAGAATCCCGCCACAAGGTCAACAAAGAACTTGCTGAGCGTGCCTGTCAGGATGTGTTGGAGTGGCAGGGGGCTGCCAAGCCGAAACCTTCGTTTGATTATAAACGCTACTGGCCGGTGTATGCCGGTGCTGTGGGCGGAGCGGCGCTGCTGGCGATTGCTATCCGTATTGGGCTCGGCGGTGATGATGTGCCAGCCGCTCCCCAGATTAGCGAACCAGTGGCAAATTCCGTCGTTGTTGCGCCGTCGCCGCAACCTTCTGCCGCGGCACCTGAAACCGTGGCGCCCGTGGTTGTGGTGGAAGCCTCCAAGCCTGAACCAAACGTTGACACCTTGCCGTTCAATACCCTGGTGCGGGAGAGCCTAAGCGCAGGGGCGGCGATGCAGTCCCTGTATAAGCTCTGGGGGTTTGATGCCGATGTACTGGCTGCAAGTTGTTCGGCGCAGGTGCGTGGCGAGCTGGCCTGTTACAAAGGCGAATTGCCGCTTTCGCAACTGCTGACGATTGACCGCCCAGCAGTGCTGCAGATGAATGGCCCACAGGGGCAAAGCTGGTTTGCTGTGCTTTATGGCAAAGGTGACGGTCAGTTTGAACTTCTCGCGGCAGACAGGCGTGTTTTGGTCAGCGAGCAGTTTGTGAATCAGTTCTGGAGTGGGGAGGCGTTAATCCTTTGGCGTCCGCCGTTAGGCAACCCGAACTTCATCAAATTGGGTCAACGCGGTGAGCGCGTACAGTGGCTTGATCAGCGGCTCAATCTGGTGCTTGGCGACAACTCGCCGGTTTCCAACCAGTTTGGGCAGGCGCAGCGTAACAAGGTTCGTGATTTCCAGCGCAGCAAAGGATTGGATGCTGACGGCATTCCGGGCGCGATGACCTTTATGGTGCTGGATACGGTATTGCAGATGCCAGGGCCAATGCTGACCGACAGCATCACTGCGACACCAGCAGAACAGAAAGCGCTGGAAGATGGTGAGGTGGTGGAAGTTCCGTCCTCTGACGTATTCACATTGGCACTGACACCGTTACCGCAGGTGGAGTTGGTTGAAGTGGCCGAGCCGGAACCCAAAGTAGAGCAGTACGGCCGTACCAATGTGACCGCGCCCAATCAGACGCCATTGAAAAGTTCTGATGAACTGACATTGGACGATCTTGATTTGTCTGAGTTGTCACCGGAGCTTGCCCAAAAAGTGGAAGCGGCAATGAGCGGTGATAAGTCCCGCACGCTTGATGCTAAGTTGGAACGCGCGCAACCGGCCAGTAATGTGATACCGATTTCCCAGTTATCCGCAGATATGCTGGATCGCCTTCCGGCCATGGATTTCCAGTCTCACGTCTATGCGTCTAATGAAAACTCAAGACGGGTAAAGGTCAACGGCAAAGATGCCCGTGAAGGGGAGTTTGTGGCAGAGGGTGTGTTGCTGAGGGGCATTGAGCCACAACAGGTCGTGGTGCAGTTTGAAAATGAATTGATTGCCATTCCTGCGTTGACGAAGTGGTAAGAGCAGATAAAGCAGGAAGAGCAGACAGGAGAAGAAGCAGATAGGAGAAGAACCAGATAGGAGAAAGAGCAGAAAGTGCAGAATGTCTCTAGTCTCTAGTCTCTAGTCTCTAGTCTCTAGTCTCTAGTCTCTAGTCTCTAGTCTCTAGTCTCTAGTCTCTAGTCTCTAGTCTCTAGTCTCTAGTCTCTAGTCTCTAGTCTCTAGTCTCTGGTCTCTAAACTAAAAAAGCCGCTTCCGCGGCTTTTTTAATGTCGTTCGAATATCGCTTACGCCCAACCGTTGTTACGCTTTTTACGGCGTGGGATCAGGTGCGGCAGGATAAGACCAAACAGCAAGCCACCACCTGCAACCATGCCACCGTATGCGAAGTAACGCATCAGCAGGTCGTCTTTCTGGGTATCGATACGTGCACGCAGTTCGCGGATTTCAGTTTGCGCATCAATCAGCTTCTGGTTCAGCTCACTGGTGTGCTGTTCCAGCTCTTTCACTTGCGCGTTGCGCTGTGCCAGAGACTCAATTAATCCCTTGGTTTTGGCTTCCGTGTCACCCTGTGCGCTTGCCAGTGCTTCTTTCACCTGCGTCAGCTCTTCTTCCAGTGCAGGAACGCGCACCTTCAGCCTGGCTGGTTGGTCACGTATTTAGACTCTACCCAACCCTTACGGCCGCGATCATCGATCACCTGGCTGTAGCCTTCGTTACGGTTAGTGTCCACAACTGTTACTTTAGTGCCCGCATCCACACTGCCAATGATGCGGTATTGGGTGCCCGGGCCAGAATGCATGTAGGTGAAAAGCTCATCAGAGATGTAGTTATCCTTCGCGTGTGCAGCAGGGACAGCCAGCATCATCAGCACAGCCAGGGCAGAAAAAAGTTGCTTCACGGGGTATTCCTTTGGTTGGTCGTGAGTTTCTGTTTGATTGGTATCAGATACTAAAAAATTTTGAGGTTCAGGTACAACAAAAGGGAGGCATAACCTCCCTTTTTTAACCGAAGACTGACATCACTGCACAAAAACGTGACTGAAATGCCTTTCTTGCCGTGCTAATTACGCGCCAAATACCGCTCGCATGATGTAGAAGAAAATCACTGCCAGCAGTGCACCGGCAGGCAGGGTGATCACCCAGCTTGCAACGATATTACGCACTACGTTCAGGTTCAGCGCGCCGATACCACGGGCAAAGCCTACACCCAACACAGCACCCACCAGGGTTTGTGTGGTTGAGATTGGCAGGCCAGTACCAGAAGCCAGAACCACGGTAGAAGCGGTTGCCAGCTGCGCAGCAAAACCGCGGCTTGGTGTCAGTTCAGTGATACCCGTACCCACAGTTGCCATTACCTTGTGACCTAGGGTAGCCAGACCAACCACGATACCGATACCGCCCAACGGCAGGATCCACCAGGCGATGGCGCTTTTCTCAGTGATTTGACCCATGTGCTCAACGGTAGAGACGATCGCAGACAGAGGCCAATCGCGTTTGCTACGTCGTTAGAGCCGTGGGCAAAAGCCATCGCACAAGCGGTCACAACCATCAGCAGGCTGAACACGCGCTCAACGCCCTGATAGCCATTCGCGCTGGCAGTATCGTCTTTGTATTTACGGCTGATATAAACGTAACCGAATGCCATAACCAGCGCAGACACCACCAGAGAAACCATCACAGCTTCCGATGTGGTCAGGTGCAGGCCAACGTGTTTCAGGCCTTTTTTGATGGTCACTAGCGCGATAATCATCGCAGTCAGGAACATGTAAACAGGCACGAAACGCTTGGCGTTGATCAGTGGCTTGTCGGTGTCGAAAATCAGCTTCTGGGCACTGACAAAAATCGCGTAGGCGAACACACCGGAAATAAGCGGCGTGACAATCCAGCTACCCACGATGCCTTGCACTGAGCTCCAGTCAACCGCATTGGTACCGACAGACACACACGCAAAACCGATGATGGCACCGATGATGGAGTGAGTCGTGGATACCGGCCAGCCCATGTAGGATGCCAGCAGCAGCCAGCTACCTGCAGCAAGCAGCGCCGACATCATGCCGTAAACCAGAATTTCCGGCTGGTGGGCATACAGCGACGTTTCAATTACCCCTTTCCGGATAGTGTCGGTCACTTCACCGCCTGCCAGGTACGCACCGGCAAATTCAAAGATCATCGCGATGATGATCGCCTGTTTTACGGTCAGCGCTTTAGAGCCCACTGACGTACCCATGGCGTTAGCAACGTCGTTTGCGCCGATACCAATAGCATCATGAAACCAAAAACTGCGGCCACCAGAATAATCATGGTGCCGTAATTCGCTAGGATTTCCATTGTTTTACCTTGTTAAATGTTCGATGAACGGCGCACTATGAGCGCGAAAGCATCAGCTCAAGACGCGAGCCGACACGCTGTGCCTGATCGGCAATCGCGCCGACCCATTCCAGAATCTTGTAAAGGAACATGACGTCAACCGGGTTGTATTCACCCTCGACTAACATCAGTTGCTGGCGAAGCTTGATTTGCATTGAGTCAGTGTCGCCCTCAATGGTATCCAGCTGGTGGATCATTTCTTCGACCAGGGTAACTTCACGTCCTTTGAAGCCGGACTCGAGCAGTTCATCCAATTCACTGATCACGCGACGGGCCTGATCGGCAGCATCTAAACAACGCTGTACGTAGGCAACGAAATCAGGGTAAAGCGCAGAAGGGACCTGTAGCTTGCGGCCAATAACGCGGCCAGCAATGTCTTTGGCAAGATTGGCAAGTTTATCCTGTTGGATAACCAGATCGAGCATGTCAGTACGGTCAACCGGGAGGAACAGACCGCGAGGCAGCTTGAGACGGATTTCACGCTTGAGGACATCAGCCTCTTTTTCCAGCGTAGAAATCTCATGGCGCAGTTGTTCTGCGCGCTCCCAATCGCCTTTTTCGCATGCTTCGAAGAAGGGGATCAGCACAGAGCAGCAGTCATTGACGCGGCTCACGTGACGTTGCAAAGGTTTAGAGGCTCTTTGCAAACAGCCCAACAATTGTATTTACAGGCATAGCCGTATCTACCTAAAAAACCCGCTCAGGGGGACATCAAACAGTATGACGTATCCCAAGATTAGGCTAAAACTTACACGATGGTATTTTAGGCGGCGAATGTTAACGCAATCACATTTGTATTGATACCGTTTCAGATCAATGAAAGTTCCTTGCCCGGCTGTGTGATTCCCAATATCCTTGTTCGGCGTTAGGTTATAGGTCCCTTTATGGAAACTGAGATAGAGTTAAAGTTTTTGTCTCTTCCGATTTTTCACGCCAAATTCGAGACAAAATCACCGATCTGAAAGTGTTGCAGCAGCGTCAGAAGAACCTGGGCAATATCTACTATGACACTCCGGATTTCCTGCTTCGACGCCATGATATCGGCCTTCGGGTAAGACGATATGATGACGTTTATGTCCAGACTCTGAAAACAGCCGGCCGCGTGGTTGCCGGGCTGCATCAACGGCCGGAATATAACGCTGAGTTAGACTCTCCGGTGCCGGACTTGTCCCTGATCCCAGCCGATGCATGGCCGGATGGACTGGACGTTAACGCGCTTTCCCAGCGCATAAATCCTTTGTTCTCTACAGATTTTGAACGTCAGCAATGGCTGCTGGCCATGCCGGACAGCAGTCAGGTAGAACTGGCGTTTGACAGTGGTGAAGTGACCACTGACGCAGGCGGTTATGACCCGATTTGTGAAGTCGAACTGGAGCTGAAATCCGGCCAGACTGACGCCCTGTTTGTGCTGGCGCGTGAGTTGGCGGAAAACGGTGGTCTTCGTCTGGGGAACCTGAGTAAGGCGGCGCGTGGCTATCGCCTGGCGACGGGTTACGAAGGTGATCCGGTCAAACCGCTGACCATGGTGGACGTCAACGACAGGCTTTCTGTCGAGCAGTCTTTTGTCCACGCACTGGAACATGCGCTGGAGCACTGGCACTACCATGAGCAAATCTATGTTGAACGCCCTGAGCAGGAAGCCATTTTTGAGATTTGCAATGCAGTCAGCCTGATCCGCCAGGCGCTGGTATTGTTCGGTGGGTTAATCCCGCGCCGCGCAAGTGCATTGCTACGCCAAGAACTCCAGTGGTTGGAAGGTGAGCTGAGCTGGGTTTATGAAGCCCGTGCCATTGAGCGCCTGCTGGATGACAAAGGCTATTTCCTGCGTAAACTCAGCACCCAGAAGCCGTTGATGGCGAAACTGAAAGCACGTTACGAGGCGCTGCCTGAGCGGGCGGAAGTGCTGGAGTTGCTGCATGCAAGCCGCTATTGCAACCTGCTGCTGGATTTGAGCCGTTGGATATTGACCCGCGGCTGGCAACCGTTTCTGGATGACAAAGCCCGTGAAAAGCTGGCTGAGCCTTTGCGCCAGTTTGCTAACCGTTCACTGGCACAATCCTGGAAGAGTTGCTGTCTGTGTTTGCACTGGGTAATGAGCTGGATCGCTTCGGTTATCTGGATCAGCAGCCGCGCCTGATCCGCAACCTGATGTCAGGCTGCTGTGTCGCCGCGCTGTATGATGCGGAAGAGCGGGAGTCTTTCCGCTTGCCTTGGTTGGACTTGCAACAGGGCATAGAAGATATCCAGTTGCTGGAACCCGTTCGCCAGCTGGCAGATGACGAAGAGTTTGACGACGAAGAGCGTCAGCAAATCGCCAAATGGCTAGGACGCAAAGAAGAGTCACTGCTCCATGCCATGATGCAGTCACGTCAGATGGGGCTGAATCTGGAACCTTACTGGGACGAGTAAAGTCACCCGGATAGATGCCTTTAAATCGCGCTGTAACGGCGCGATTTTTTGGCGCAATTCGCTTTGAGGTGAGGTTGCTCGCAAAATTAGTGACCTCATTATCAATTTTAAGATTGTGTTTCATTGATTTAACAAAAATCCTCACCTTCCCCGCGCTTTCCATACTGACATTAAGGTATAACGTCTCCCAACAAGGGAGCACAGCCTGAGCGCCGTGATGCCCACCACAATGAGCAAGCCCGAAATTTTGCGTCTTGTTGCTCAATAATCCACCTGCCATGCCGATAACACAAAAGAGTAGTCAAATTTATGCTTTTCATGGGGTTATTGCCGCACGCAAGGTGCGTATGTCAAGGAGTTCACGACAATGTCACAGATGGTTCTGAGACCTTGGGAAAAGGTTATCGCCAATATCAAACTCGTCCCTAAACTGATCCTGCTGATGGCTTTCAGCACAGTGTTGCTGCTGGCCAAGCAGCTATGGGATGCCAACACTTTCCGTGAATCAGTACTGGAAGTGACGGAAAACCAGAGCCACAGCATCGCGCTGCGCAGCGCCGAAATGGCCAGAACTTTACTGGCACAAGCTAACGGTGAAGCGCTGCTTGAGCAGATAGTGGCGGGTGAGAATGCCACCAGTGAACTTGGCAGTACATTTTCTTTGCCAATCCTGCGACGAAAGAAATCCTGGGACACCCGAACATCAATAGGTTCCGAGGGTTGGCGCTGCCACTGGAAAATGGCGGTACACTGACAGACCTTTTCGGCCGCAATTCCGGCGGTTTTAGCTACCATCTGGCGCAGGAAGCGCGTCACGGTATTGCTGTACCCGTCAAAGGCACAGACTGGCTGGCAATCGCCTCGCAGCCAGACTCTGCCGCAGGGCAGTATTACAACGCCTACCTGGTGCAGGTCGCATGGCAGACCGGCATTATGATCGTTGCCTTTATGGTGATATTGCTGGGCGGCTCAAGACTGATGCTGCGCCAAATCAACTACCTTATCGACGGCATGCGCCAAATGGCGCAAAAAACCTCAGCCAGCCGGTGGAGATGGACTGCAAGGACGAATTCGGTGAGCTGGCCAGGGAGCTGGAGAAAGCCCGTATCCAACTGGCAAGTGTGCTGCGCACCCAGCGTAACTCCTCCGAAGAGCTGTATTCTATCGCGGAAGTCATGACCATCAGCATGGATGAGACCCGAGAGTCAGCCAAAGAGCAATTCGGAGAAATAGACCAGCTGGCATCGGCCATGAGCGAAATGACCTCAACCGTACAGGATGTGGCTGCGCACGCCCGTGCTGCTTCACAGGCAACCGAAAGCTCCCGTGAGCAGGCTGTTCGCGGCCAGAGCTATGTCACCAACACCATCAACACCATCCATAAGCTGTCGGACGATATCCGCCAGTCTGCGGGCGTGGTGAACCAGGTGGAAGAGCGCGTTGAGAAAATCAGTTCTGTGGTGGTTACCATTCAGGGCATTTCTGAGCAGACCAACCTTTTGGCATTGAATGCCGCAATTGAAGCCGCGCGTGCCGGTGAAGCGGGTCGCGGTTTTGCGGTGGTGGCAGACGAGGTGCGAAACCTGGCGCAGAATACCCAGAAAGCGACCGTGGAAATCCAGGAAATGATCACCCAGCTGCAGTCATCAGCGCAGCAGGCAGTGGGCCTGATGGAGCAAAGTGTGGTGGAAGCGGTAGACAGCGTGGAATCGGTCAGTAAGGCCGGTGAAGAGCTGAACCTGATCGTGGAGCAGATTGCCCAAATCAATGACATGAACTTCCATATCGCCACCGCCGCAGAGCAACAGGCATCGGTGGCGGATGAAATGAATGTGAACCTGACCAATGTGCGCGAGATCGTCGAAGCGTCTGTGGTGGTGGTGACTGAGCTTGCTGAAACCTCTGGCAGCATGCAAAGCAATGCCGAACAACTGGATCTCAAAATCAAAGAATTTGCGGTCTAACCGCCGTCGCGTAATCACTAAGCCCGCATCCTTGTGCGGGCTTTTTTTGTGGTATTTTAAGCCAAACGGAAACGCCCAAAGGAAAGAACTCGAATGTCGCTGCCCAAGGAACTGGAACGCTGCGCCACCCGCGCACTGGAATTACTGGCTGAGAAACAGCCTGAAAATCTTGCCCAATGGCAGGGCGATGCCCGTGAGTCATTGACCCGCTCAATGGCGATGAGCGACTTTATCACCGAATCTGTCCTGCATGATGAAACCCTGTTGCCATGGCTGGTGGACAACCTCGCAGCGGTATCCGCGCGCCCATTATCGCAGTAACCTGAAAGCACTACTGGATACCCAGTCTGATGAAAATGGCCTGCTGCGTGAGCTGCGGCGCTTCCGCCGCCGGGAAATGGTTTGGCTGGCATGGCATGACTTCAACAACACCTTGTCACTGGATGATGGTCTTTCGCACCTCTCCAAGCTCGCTGAAGCTATCATCATGGAAGCCTATGGCTGGCTTTACCGCTATTGTTGCAGTGAGTGGGGCACCCCCTGCGATGCCGACGGTCACCCTCAACCCATGCTTATCCTCGGTATGGGTAAACTTGGTGGTGGCGAACTGAATTTCTCTTCCGATATCGACCTGATTTTTACCTACCCGGAAAACGGCGAAACCCAGGGCGCACGGCGCAGTATTGCCAATGCGCAGTTCTTTACCCGCCTTGGGCAGCGTCTAATCAAAGCACTGGATCAACAAACCTACGACGGCTTTTGCTATCGCGTCGATATGCGCCTTCGCCCGTTTGGCGACAGTGGTCCGCTGGTGATGAGCTTTGCGGCGCTGGAAGATTACTATCAGGAGCAGGGGCGCGACTGGGAACGCTACGCCATGATCAAAGCGCGGGTGATGGGTAAAGAGCAGTTTGCCTGTTATCAGACCCTTCGCCAGATGTTGCGTCCGTTCGTGTTCCGCCGCTATATCGACTTCAGCGCTATTCAGGCGCTGCGCAGGATGAAGGCACTGATCCGCAGTGAAGTTCGCCGCCGTGGCTTGACCAACAACATCAAACTGGGGGCGGGTGGGATCCGTGAAATTGAATTTATTGCGCAATCCTTTCAGCTTATCCGTGGCGGACGTGATCCTATCCTCCGTAAACGCGGGCTGTTTATCACCTTAAATGCCATCCGCGAGCTGGCATTGCTGCCTGAAGATGATGCCGATACTCTTGAAGCCTCTTACCGTTTTTTACGCCGCGCAGAGAACCTGTTGCAGGCAATCGGTGACAAGCAAACCCAGACCCTGCCTGATTGCGAGCGCGATCAACTGCGTCTTGCGCTGGCGATGGGGGAGGACAGCTGGGCTGGCTTTACGGAAAAACTGGCTGTGCACATGGACGGCGTGCGCCGGATATTTGATGGCCTGATTGGTGATGAAGACGAGCAGGACGAGAAGACGATCCCGGCTGAATTCAGCGAGATCTGGGATGCGGCGCGCGATCCGGAATTAACCGAGAAGATCTTGTCTGACATGCAGGCCGCTGATGTCTCAGCGCAGGCGAGTGCCCTGCTGCGGTTCAAGGAAGAGCTGGCCAAGCGTACCCTGGGGCCACGCGGGCGCGAAGTGATTAACCGCCTGATGCCGGTGATTTTAAGCCAGGTGGTGTGCCGTGAAGATGCCATCGCGGTACTCGACAGGGTGCTGAAACTTCTGGTGCGTATTGCCACCCGCACGACCTACCTTGAGCTGTTGGATGAACACCACGGTGCCATTACCCAGCTTATCCGCCTGTGTAGCGCCAGCCCGATGGTCGCAGAGCAACTGGCCAGTTATCCCATTCTGTTGGATGAACTGCTCGATCTGCAGCACCTTTACAATCCGACGCCAATCGACCAATACCGCAACGCGCTGTTTGATTTCCTCGCCCGTATTCCGGAAGAGGATATGGAGCAGCAGATGGAAAACATCCGCCAGTTCAAGCAAAGCCAGCTATTGCGCATTGCTGCTGCCGATATTGCCGGTGTGCTGCCGGTGATGAAAGTCAGTGATCACCTGACCTATCTGGCCGAAGCCATTGTGGAAGCGGTAGTGAACCAGGCCTGGTACCAGATGACCGAAAAATATGGCCAGCCTTCGCACCTGGCAGGACGTGATGGCCGGGGCTTTGCGGTGATTGGTTACGGCAAAGTCGGTGGCATCGAGCTGGGCTATGGCTCAGATCTGGATGTGGTCTTCGTCCATGACTGTCCGGACAACACCTACACTGACGGTGCGAAAGAGATAGACGGCCGCCAGTTTTACCTGCGCCTCGCCCAACGCATTGTGCATCTGTTTTCTACCCGCACTGCGTCCGGCGTGCTGTATGAGATTGATACCCGCCTGCGTCCTTCCGGTGCATCCGGCATGCTGGTCACAACACTGGAGTCCTTTGAGGAGTACCAAAATGAAGAGGCCTGGACCTGGGAGCATCAGGCACTGGTGCGTACCCGTATGATCTACGGTGACAGCCAGTTGGGCAAAGGCTTTGCTGATGTGCGTAAGCGGGTGCTGACCAAGGAGCGCGACAGGGCTACGCTGCGGCAGGAGGTGGTGGATATGCGCCATAAAATGCGCGACCACCTTGGCAGTAAGGAGAAGGGAAAATTCCATATCAAACAGGATCCGGGTGGGATCACGGATATCGAGTTTATGACCCAGTATTTCGTGCTGGCCAACGCCCACGATGAACCGGCGCTGACCCGCTGGAGCGACAATGTCCGCATCCTTGAAGACATGGCTCAGGCAGGGATCCTTTCGACACCTCAGGCGCTTTCCTTGCGCGATGCTTATGTGAGTATGCGTGATGAAATCCACCGCCTTAACCTGCTTGATGCGTCAGTGGAGGTGGACGACAGCGCGTATACCGCGGAGCGCGAAGTGGTGAAAGCGGCTTGGGGGAGTGGATGGAGCCAGCTATCTAGCCATACCAGAGGCTTGAGACTGGAGAATTGAGACACGAGAAAGAGCAGAGAAAAGAAAAAGCGAGAAGAGCTGCAAGGGTTTGACTTGCTTCAGAGAGACGATAAAACTCCTCTCGTCTCTCGTCTCTCGTCTCTCGTCTCTCGTCTCTCGTCTCAATCGTACAGCGACGGCTCACCTTCCGGGCGGCTTTTGAACCGGCGGTGCAGCCACATGTACTGCTCAGGTGCACGCAGGATGGAGCGCTCGATAAACTTATTGGTGTAGGCCGCGGCGGCGACTTCATCGTCGTACGGGAAAGCGTCCATTCGCGGGTCAAGCGTCAGGGTATAGCCTGTGCCTTCGCGGTTGCGGGTAATGGTGAACGTTGCGATATCGCACTTGCTCGCGGCTGCCAGAAGGTGGGTACCCGTTGTGGTACAGGCTTTATCCACGGCAAACAGTGGGGCCCATGCGTAGCGGTGACGGCCATAGTCATGATCCGGTGCGTACCAGACCAACTCGCCTTTACGCAGGCGTTTTACCATCTGCTTGACGTCCAGACGGTCAATCAGCTTGTTCTCGCGGGTACGGCCGCGGTATTGGAACCAGTCATAGACCGGGTTGCTGTTCGGACGGTATACACCATAGCCGGTGGTATGCAGGCCAAAAGCCCGGGCGCCGAACTCAAGGTTAAAAGAGTGTATTGCAATCAGCAGCACACCTTTTTTGCGGGCTTTAAACTCTTCAATCTGTTCAAAGCCGACGTATTTGACGTGCTTTTTCACTCGCCACTGCGGCCAGAACCAGGCCATGCAGGTTTCTACTAGCGCAAGGCCCATGTTCTCTGAATTTTCTTTCAGCAGGTGGTCGCGCTCGCCACGGGTCATTTCAGGAAAGCAAAGCTCAAGGTTACGCTCGGCAATTTTGCGGCGGCTTTTGAAAAACTTCATGATCAGCAGGCCAAGCTTTTTACCAATAAAGCGCTGAACGCGGTATGGCAACCAACTGATCAAAAACATCAATCCAACGCCAATCCAGGTGTGCCAGTAGCGGGGATGTAGGAAGGACCATTGGAAAGTCGGCGCGTTGAAATTGCTGCTCATGGCTAATCTTTGATTCCTGAATCAAGCGATAAAAACGAGCGATGAGTATAACGAAAACCGGCGAAATAGTCAGATTTGGCGTGAGTGGTTTGTCAATGAATGTCAAATCCGGTGCAGGGCTTTGGGAGATGTGGTGTGTTTGGCTGTTGTGCTCAGGTGTTTATGATAATATCGCCGCGTTCCTTTTTCCGTGGAGAAAACAATGAAACTGACTTTGCCTGACTATCAGCAAGCCGATGTTCTGGTTGTTGGTGACGTGATGTTAGACCGCTACTGGTATGGCCCAACTGGACGTATCTCACCGGAAGCGCCGGTACCGGTTGTGCAAATCAACCAGACTGAAGAGCGTCCGGGCGGTGCGGCTAACGTGGCAATGAACATTGCTGCTTTGGGCGGCAAGGCGAGCCTGATCGGCTTGGTAGGTCAGGATGAGCAGGCAGCAGTGCTAAACAGCAAGCTTAGCTCACTGAAAGTGAACTGCGATTTTGTTGGTCTGGCAGACTATCCGACCATCACCAAGTTGCGTGTGATGAGCCGCAACCAGCAATTGATCCGTCTGGACTTTGAGCAAGGCTTCCACAACGTGGATCCTCAACCAATCCTGGCACGTATCGAAGCTGCACTGCCAAACACCAAAGCGATGATCCTGTCTGACTACGCAAAAGGTGCGTTGGAAAACGTGCAGCCAATGATCCAGCTGGCACGTCAGGCCGGTGTAGCAACGCTGGTGGATCCGAAAGGCACGGACTTTGAGCGCTACCGCGGTGCAACCCTGCTGACCCCGAATATGACCGAATTTGAAGCGGTTGTGGGTGCGTGTCATTCTGAAGAAGACATTGTTGAACGTGGTCTGGCACTGATTGCCAAGTTTGAATTTGACGCATTGCTGGTAACCCGCAGCGAAAACGGCATGACATTGCTGCGCCCTGATCATGAGCCTCTGAACCTGCCAACACTGGCGAAAGAGGTTTACGACGTGACTGGTGCCGGTGATACCGTGATTTCCGTACTGGCGGCGTCTCTGGCTGCAGGCAAGCCTATTGAAGATGCGTGTGCGCTGGCAAATGCTGCCGCAGGTGTTGTGGTCGGCAAGCTGGGTACATCAACCTGTCTACCATTGAACTGACTGAAGCGGTGCATGGCAGCCACCAGTCTGGCTACGGTGTGGTCACTGAAGAACAGCTGAAAGCTGCGGTACAGATGGCGCAGGCGCGCGGTGAGAAAGTGGTGATGACTAACGGTTGTTTCGACATCCTGCATGCCGGTCACGTGGCTTACCTGAATGAAGCGGCAAAACTGGGCGATCGCCTGATTGTGGCGGTAAACACTGACGAGTCTGTACGCGGCCTGAAAGGCCCTGGTCGTCCTGTGAACCCAACTGATCGCCGCATGGCGGTGTTGGCGGGTCTGGGCGCGGTTGACTGGGTGGTACCTTTCGGTGAAGAAACCCCTCAGCGTCTGATCAGCGAAGTGTTGCCAAACCTTCTGGTGAAGGGTGGTGACTACAAACCGGAGGAGATTGCCGGTGGTAAGGAAGTTGTTGAAGCGGGCGGTGAAGTGCTGGTACTGAACTTCGAAGACGGTTGCTCAACCACTGAAATTATCAATTCAATCCTGAGTGGCCACAACAAGTAAGTTCTGGCAGGAAAAGAAAAGGCACCGACGCGGTGCCTTTTTTGTTTTTGTTGTCACACCTTATTTTTTCGGTGGCAGCAGGCTGTTATTGATATCCACAAGATCCTGTTCGTTCAGCGAACCCACCGCCTGGCGCAGTTGCAGTACGTTCAGGATGTAATCGTAACGGGCATCAGACAGGTTACGGTTCGCATCGTACAACTGACGGGTCGCATCCAGTACGTCAACGATAGTACGGGTACCGACTTCAAAACCGGCTTCCGTTGCTTCCAGTGCTGAGCGCTGTGAAACCACGGTTTGCTCATAAGCACGCAGTGAGCCAATGCTGGCGTTGATGTTGTTGTAGAAAGCGCGAACGTCTTTCACTGTGCTGCGGTAAGTGCCTTCCAACTGCTCAGAAGCGGCAACATAGTTGTATTGTGCTTCTTTCACACCGGCATTGATGCTACCACCAGAATACAATGGCATTGCGAAGTTGATGCCACCAGTCAGCTGGTTGTTGTCAAAGTCACGGGCAGAGTTGGTTTTGTTGTTCTGGTCAGTGTAACCATAACCTGCATTCAGCGTCAGAGAAGGCAGGTGGTTTGATTCCGCCAGAGAGATACGCTCTTTGGATGCATCGCGGGAAATACGCTGGGCCAGCAGGCTCAGGTTGTTTTCTTCCGCTTGTTTTACCAGCGCATCAACCGCCTGCTCTGGGCGGCTGGCAGAAAATGATTTGGTGTTCAGCACATACAGGTCATCATGGGTTTGACCTGTGATTTCGCGCAGTGCTTCGTAGCTGTTAGATACGTTGTTTTCTGACAGGATTTCCTGAGCCAGTACAGAGTCATACTGCGCTTGTGCATCATACACGTCGGTAATGGCCGACAGACCCACTTCAAAACGCTGTTTGGTTTGCTCCAACTGACGACCAACCGCGGCTTTCTCTGCGCGGACAAAAATCAGGTCATCGGTAGCACGCAGCACATTGAAATATGCCTGGGCAACACGCAGGATCAGGCCCTGTTGCTGTGTTGCATACACTGCGTCTGCTTGGCGGGCAGTGATTTCTGCGATGTCGAGATTTACCCAGCTGTTACGGTTGAACAGTTCTTGGCTCAGAGCCACACCTGCTGTCAGCGTATTTGTGTCAGCGATAGCTTGCTCATTGCTGTTACGGGAAAGGTTGTAACCGGCAGAAAGGTTAATTTGAGGTAGCAGCGTACCGCGGGTAGTGCCCACTGATGCGAATGCCGCATCACGTGTTGCAGCTGCTTGCAGAAGTTGCGGGTCACTTTGTTTCGCCTGCTCGTATACCTGAATCAAATCATCAGCAGTTGCCAGGGGAGCTGCAGTGCCCAGCGCAACCCCGATGAAAAGGGGGAGCAATTTTTTCATAGTAGGTAATCCCTGAACGTATCGTTATATGTCAGTGCCAAAGGTGTCCGACCTTAGGGGCTAGCCCTAGTGTAAACCATGGTTGCTTACATGGAACTGACTATGTGATGGTTTATTGAGAAAAATTGATTGTAAAACCAACTGGCCGGTAAAGATATTCAAATAATTCTGCAATCCATACCAAAAAAGTAAAGGTTTATCATTGCAGCCCGCCTTTGCGAGGAATTATCATTTGCCACCCGCTCCCAGACAAAAAGGATATTGCGTGCCACATAATAAACAACCCACACAATTCGGTCGCGATGACATCCAGATTGAGGCAACAGACGTTGTCTATAATGGTTATTTCAAGATGATAAAATATCGCTTCCGTCACCGCCTGTTTGCTGGTGGATGGAGCGAAGTGATTGATCGCGAACTGTTTGAACGCGGCCATGCGGTGGCGATGCTGCCTTATGATCCGGTGTCTGACAAGGTTGTGCTGGTCGAGCAAATCCGTGTCGGTGCATGGTAGACAGTGACTCTCCCTGGCAGCTTGAGATCGTTGCCGGGATTATCGACAAAGATGAAACGCCCGAGAAGGTGGCGGTGCGCGAAGCGGAAGAAGAAGCGGGTTTGACGGTACGCGAGCTGGCGCCAATGACCAGTTATCTTTCAAGCTCTGGCGGTTGTTCCGAGCGTATTCACCTTTATTTAGGTATTGTTGACGCCGCGCAAGCTGAAGGCATTCACGGCCTGGCCGATGAAGGTGAAGACATATTGGTGCACGTGGTGTCATTTGATCAGGCCATGCAGTGGGTCACCGAAGGTAAAATCGAAAACGCGGCCTCTATCATTGCGTTGCAATGGTTGGCGCTGAATAAGCACCGCTGGCATAAATCGTAAGCGAAAGTGGAACGGGGATGTTAAAGCAAGAGTATAAAGTGGATCTCAATGCGCTGATGCGTATGTATGAGACCAACTATGCCAAATTGCTCAGACTGATGCCGCGTGATGACAACGTGGGGGAATCCTGCGTCTATGAAATTCAGGGACATGAGTTTCAGGTAGAGATCATTGAATCTACCCGTTACACCACTTTGCTCGATATCTGGCAGCGTGGCGATGTGCCTCAATATTTGCGGCCACGGCTCACGGTTCGTATGTACCATGATGCACGGGTGGCTGAAGTGTGTACCACACAGCAGATTTCTCAGATTCGGCCGCGTTATGATTACCCGAATCCGCGCATGCACCAGCGTAATGAAAAACATCAGGTCAACGCATTTCTCGCGGACTGGTTAGCGCATTGCCTTAGAAATGGCATTACAAAACAGAATATAATTTATTAAATTGGCGCGTGGTTACGTGTACTTTTAATCGGGATTTTCAAAACGTTGCGGATTAGTCATCTACCAAGTCACGACAGCCAGACAGTTCGGTTGTTGCAAATTACAGATACACACCTCTTTGCTGATCCCAATGGTTGTTTACTGGGTGTCAACACGGTCGATAGCTTTCGCGCCGTTGTCAGCGAAATCCAGGCGCAGGATGTGAAGTTTGACGCCATCATCGCCACTGGCGATATCTCTCAGGATCATACCCCAGAGTCTTACCAGCGTTTTGTCGACGGCATTGCTGAATGGCCGCAAACTTGTTTTTGGTTGCCTGGCAATCATGACTACCAGCCTGAAATGCAAAGCGTACTGGTGAAAAGTACCCTTGAGCGCTGTGAGGTGGCCTTGGCTGGCGATCACTGGCAACTGGTGATGCTCGACAGTCAGGTAAAAGGTGTCCCACATGGCCGTTTATCCGATGAGCAGCTGGCGATGTTAGATGCGGCACTTTCCAAGCAGGCTGGCAGACATACCTTGGTGTTACTGCACCACCACCCACTGCCTGCAGGCAGCGCATGGCTGGATCAGCATCAATTGCATAATCGTGACGCATTCTGGGCGGTGTTGGAAAAACACACCAATGTCAAAGCCGTAGTCTGTGGCCATATTCACCAGGCGTTGGATACTGAGCACAACGGATGCCGCGTGATGGCAGCGCCGTCAACCTGTATCCAGTTCAAACCGGATTCTGACGATTTCGCATTGGACAGCACAACCCCGGGCTGGCGTGAATTTTCCCTGCACCAGGACGGCACCATTTCCACAAAAGTAGGACGACTCCAAGGCACGGAATTTCAGCCGGATATGCACTCAAAAGGCTATTGAACATGCCAACCATGTTGCTCTATATCCATGGTTTTAACAGCTCGCCTTTGTCGGCAAAAGCACAGCAGATGCGGGTTTGGTGTGAAACGCACCGTCCCGACATTAAAGTGGAAGTTCCCCGTCTTGCCTGCTACCCTGCCCAAGCCGCGAATCAGCTAGAGAAATTGGTCGAAAAGTACCAAAGTGACTATCATATCGGACTGGTAGGTAGTTCTCTCGGAGGCTATTTCTCAACCTGCTGAACGCCCGATATGGTTTTCGCGCTGTATTGGTTAATCCTGCAGTGACACCTTATGATCTTTTAGCGGATTATCTTGGCCCGCAGGAAAACCCGTACACAGGCGAAAAGTACCTATTAGAGCCGCATCATATGGCGGAGCTCAAGGCGCTGGATGTCGACACCATTTCCCAGCCGGATACCCTGTGGCTATTGCAACAGGAAGGGGATGAAGTGCTGGATTACCGACAGGCGGTGGCTAAGTACCTGGGATGCAAACAAACAGTTGAAGCATGCGGCGATCATGCTTTTGTCGGATTCGACAGATACCCCGCTGAAATTATTCAATTCCTGGGACTATGACCACAACTCACAGAATAACCTCGTTTGCTGTGACATTATTTGACAAGCCAACGGGGCATCACAGACCATGTGACAAACTTTAGAAAACCATTCATCTATGACAGAGCAAGTTTATAACGCGGGATCCATTGAAGTACTCAATGGTCTTGAGCCGGTGCGTCGTCGCCCGGGCATGTATACAGACACCACCCGTCCAAATCACCTCGGTCAGGAAGTTATCGACAACAGTGTCGACGAGGCATTGGCGGGTCATGCACGCAAAGTGGAAGTCATCCTTCACGCGGATCAGTCGCTGGAAGTTATTGATGACGGCCGCGGTATGCCGGTGGATATCCACCGGAAGAGGGGGTTTCGGGGGTCGAACTGATCCTGTGTAAACTTCACGCCGGTGGTAAATTCTCCAATAAAAACTACCAGTTCAGTGGTGGTTTGCACGGCGTGGGTATTTCAGTCGTAAATGCCCTCTCTAACCGTGTTGAAGTCTCGGTAAAACGTGATGGACAGGTGTATGAAATTGCCTTTGAACACGGTGAAAAAGTACAGGAGCTGACCGTTACCGGTACCTGTGGCCGACGCGCTAAAGGCACACGTGTGCACTTCTGGCCTGATGCCAAATACTTTGATTCGCCAAAATTCTCTGTCTCCCGTCTGAAGAATATCCTCAAGGCCAAAGCGGTACTGTGCCCAGGGCTTGAGATTGTCTTTACCGACAAAATCAACAACGAAACCATCACCTGGTGTTACGAAAGCGGCCTGAAAGACTACCTGGCTGAAGGTGTAAAAGGTTACGAGTTGCTGCCGGAAGAGCCGTTTGTCGGCGAATTTAAAGCGCCACAAGAAGCGGCAGACTGGGCGGTGATCTGGCTGCCAGAAGGCGGTGAACTGGTTGCAGAAAGCTACGTTAACTTGATCCCGACCGCGCAGGGCGGTACCCATGTCAACGGTCTGCGTCAGGGGCTTTTGGATGCGATGCGTGAGTTTTGTGAATTCCGCAATCTCCTTCCGCGTGGCGTGAAGCTGACCGCTGATGATATTTGGGATCGCTGCGCCTACGTGCTTTCGGTGAAAATGCAGGATCCACAATTTGCCGGACAGACCAAAGAGCGTCTGTCGTCGCGCCAATGTGCGGCTTTTGTTTCCGGCGTGGTCAAAGATGCGTTCAGCCTTTGGCTGAATGAACGTCCGCAACTGGCGGAGCAACTGGCAGAAGTCTGTATTGCCAACGCTCACCGCCGTATGCGCGCGGCCAAAAAAGTAGTGCGTAAGAAAGTGGCTTCCGGCCCAGCACTGCCAGGCAAGTTGACTGACTGTTCTATGCAGGATCTAGCGCGTACTGAACTCTTCCTGGTGGAAGGTGACTCTGCGGGCGGTTCTGCCAAGCAGGCGCGTGACCGTGAATTCCAGGCCATCATGCCGCTGCGCGGTAAGATCCTGAACACTTGGGAAGTCTCCGCCGATCAGGTACTGGCATCGCAGGAAGTGCACGATATTTCTGTTGCCCTCGGTATCGACCCGGACAGCGACGATCTCAGCGGCCTGCGTTACGGCAAGGTATGTATCCTCGCCGATGCGGACTCGGACGGTCTGCACATCGCAACCCTGCTGTGCGCCCTGTTTGTGAAACATTTCCGTGCACTGGTGAAAGCCGGTCACGTCTATGTGGCGATGCCGCCTCTGTACCGTATCGACTGTGGCAAGGAAGTGTTTTACGCCCTGGATGACGAAGAGAAGAAAGGCGTCCTTGAGCGCCTGAGCCAGAAACGCGCGAAGATCGACGTGCAGCGCTTTAAGGGTCTGGGTGAGATGAACCCGCTACAGCTGCGTGAAACCACCATGGATCCGAACACCCGCCGTCTGGTACAGCTCACCATCGATGATCATGAAGAAACCGATCGCATGATGGATATGCTCCTTGGCAAGAAACGCGCTGAAGACCGCCGCCACTGGTTGCAGGAAAAAGGCGACATGGCCGAGCTGACCGAAGTTTAAGCAAGAATTTTAAGATCGGACGTTTTCAATGACTGATATCACTTATGACGGTGTCGAACAGCTTCCGCTGAGGAAGTTTACCGAGGATGCATACCTCAACTACTCGATGTACGTCATCATGGACCGTGCGCTGCCATTTATCGGCGACGGCCTAAAACCGGTACAGCGCCGCATTGTGTACGCAATGTCTGAACTGGGCCTGTCGGCGACAGCCAAATACAAAAAATCTGCCGTACCGTGGGTGACGTGCTGGGTAAATACCACCCGCACGGCGACTCGGCGTGTTACGAAGCCATGGTCTTGATGGCGCAGCCTTTCTCTTACCGCTACCCGTTGGTGGACGGTCAGGGGAACTGGGGTGCACCGGACGATCCGAAATCCTTCGCAGCGATGCGTTATACCGAATCGCGCCTGTCGCGCTTCTCGGAAGTGCTGCTGGCAGAGTTGGGTCAGGGCACCGTTGACTGGCAGCCTAACTTTGACGGCACCATGAAGGAGCCTAAAGCGCTGCCTGCGCGCCTGCCACACATCCTGCTGAACGGCGTCACCGGTATCGCAGTGGGTATGGCGACAGACATTCCGCCGCATAACGCCCGTGAAATGGCCAACGCGCTGGTGGCACTCATCGATGAGCCGAAGATGGATCTGGATGGCGTGCTTGGGCACGTGAAAGGTCCGGATTATCCAACTGAAGCTGAAATCATTACCCCGCAGGTAGAGCTGAAAAAGCTGTACCGTGAAGGCCGTGGCTCGGTCAAGATGCGTGCTGTCTGGCACAAAGATAACGGTGATATCGTGATCACGGCGCTGCCGCATCAGGTGTCTGGTGCGAAACTGCTGGAGCAGATTGCCAACCAGATGCGCGCGAAGAAGTTGCCGATGGTGGACGATCTGCGTGATGAATCGGATCACGAGAACCCGACCCGCATCGTGATCGTACCGCGCTCAAACCGCGTGGATTGCGATCAGCTGATGAACCACCTGTTTGCGTCTACAGATCTGGAAAAGAGCTACCGCGTAAACCTGAACATGATTGGCCTTGATGGCCGTCCTCAGGTGAAAGGTCTGGTGCAAATTCTGTCTGAGTGGCTGGAGTTCCGCCGCGAGACGGTGCGTCGCCGTCTGCAATACCGCCTGGATAAAGTGCTGGCCCGCCTGCACATTCTGGAAGGTCTGTTGGCCGCGTATCTCAACATTGATGAAGTGATTGAGATCATTCGCACCGAAGACGAGCCGAAGAAAGAGCTGATGAGCCGTTTTGGCTCAGCGAGAAACAGGCCGAAGCGATCCTTGAAATCAAACTGCGCCAGTTGGCGAAGCTGGAAGAGATCAAGATCCGCGGTGAGCAGGATGAGTTGAGCAAAGAGCGTGATCAGCTGGAAAAACTGCTGGGCTCTGAGCGCCGCATGAACACCCTGCTGAAAAAAGAGATCCTGCAGATGCCGAGAAGTATGGCGACGATCGCCGTTCACCACTGGTTGAGCGCGCGGAAGCGAAAGCCATGACTGAGCGTGATCTGATCCCAAGTGAACCGATCACCGTCGTGCTGTCTGAAAAAGGTTGGATTCGCCATGCCAAAGGCCATGATGTGGATCCAACGACCCTGAGTTACAAATCTGGCGATGGTTACCTTGCTGCCGCCCGCGGTAAGAGCAGCCAGCCTGCGGTGTTTATCGGTACCGATGGCCGCAGCTATGCGCTGGAATCCCACTCATTGCCATCTGCGCGCAGCCAGGGTGAGCCTATCACCGGCCGCCTGAATATCACAGCAGGCACTTCTGTGCGCCATGTGATGATGGGAGAGAATGAAAATCTGGTGCTGATGCATCGGATGCCGGTTACGGTTTCGTGTGTAAGCAAGACGATTTGCTGTCGAAAAACCGCAGTGGTAAAGCTTTGCTGAGTCTGCCACAGCTGCCGAGGTTATGCCGCCACAGCGCGTGTTTGACATCGAAAGCGATGACATCGTGGCGATCACTAACGAAGGCCGTATGCTGGTCTTCCCGGTTAAAGAGCTGCCGCAATTGGGCAAAGGTAAGGGTAATAAGATTATCAATATCCCGTCAGCCCGCGCTAAAGCCCGTGAAGAGCTGCTGGCGCAGTTGCTGGTGGTGCCACAGGCGCAACACTCACCCTGCATGCCGGCAAGCGCAAGCTGTCCCTGAAGCCAACGGATATCGATAACTTCCGTGGCGAGCGTGGCCGCCGTGGCGCCATGCTGCCGCGAGGCTTGCAACGTGTGACTGCGTTTGAGATTGCGACGCCTGGCAGCGCAACAGATTCACCGGATACCCCGGTAGAAGAATGATACCCAGCCCTCTCCGGAGGGCTTTTTTCTGTCAGCTCAAGAATGTGTAAAGAAGGTTGATGATTTTTAGTAACGCTTGTATACCCAAACAACCTGAAGATGCAGGATTCAGCGAGATTGACTGGCGTTGTGATCGCGGCGTTCCTTTGTAGGTGTAGTCACCTCCATCAAAAAGGAACAACAATGAGCACGGCGTCAGTCAACTCGCCCGAAGGGAGGACATCAATGCGCCCACTCTTCGTTAAATTCCACGGAAATAGAACGACTATTCCTCGTAAAATTTGCCTCGAATTGAACGCATTAATGACCTCTGAATGCGAGCATCTTCAGGTCGTTTGGGTATATACTAGTCGCAACTGATTTTAGCGCACATGTGTACGCTGTAAATTTTACCCGGCCGCTCCAGGCAGATAGCCATTATTTCGCAGCGGTTCGCCGGTTTTAGGAGATTTTGAATGTACTTTATACTGCGACTGTTGGCTGTCGCGCTATTTGCGATTGTCATGCTCGTTTTCGGTTGTGGTTACTGCCTGTTCAGCCCGAGAAACCCAAAGCACGTTTACACTTTCGGCCGCCTGTTTGGCAAATTGTCCCGCCTGTTTGGTATCAAAGTCGACCTGCGCCAGTCTGCAGCATCCAAAGATGTCGGTACCTGCGTTTATATCGCCAACCACCAGAGCAACTGGGATTTGGTCACCGTCTCCAATGCTATCCGTCCGGGGGCAGTGACTGTGGGTAAAAAGAGCCTGGCCTACATCCCGATTTTTGGCACCTTGTACTGGCTGACCGGTAATATCCTGATTGACCGTAATAACCGCAGCAAAGCCATGGGCACCATTGGTCAGGTGATTGATAAAATCAAAGAGCGCAATGTCTCTGTCTGGCTGTTCCCGGAGGCACCCGTTCACGTGGCCGCGGTTTGCTGCCGTTCAAAACCGGGGCATTCCACGCCGCAATTGGCGCCGGAGTACCGATTGTGCCTATCGTTTGTAGTTCTACCCGTCACTTGAGTGCATCCCGTGGTGACAATGGCCATATCATCGTAGAAGTGATGGATCCGATTTCCACCGAAGGGTTGGGTAAAGATCAGGTTCGAGAGCTGGCGCAGCGTTGCCACGATGTGATGGCGGCGAAACTCGCTGAGCTTGACGCTGAAGTGGTCGAACTGAACAAAAAATAATAAACTAGCGTCATAATGAAACCGGAAGGATACGCTGTAGCGTATCCTTTTGTGTTTTCTGGAAACCTGTTTTTGTAGAAGAAGTAAGACAAGTATGCTGAGAGATCAGGTTGTTCTAGTCACGGAGAAGGGTGAGCCCACCGGTCTGGCTGAAAAGATGGCAGCGCACCAACAAGGTCTGCTGCATCTGGCATTTTCTGTGATGATCTACCGTGAAACTGAAAAGGGGCGTGAATACCTGCTCCAGCAACGTGCGTTGGGTAAGTACCACAGCGGCGGGCTCTGGACCAATACCTGCTGCTCGCACCCCATGCAGGGGGAATCTTTTGAAGCTGCGGCGGCGCGCCGCCTGAATGAAGAGCTGGGTATTGCTGCGCCACTCCAGTTCGAAATGGGCGATACATTTTGCTACCGTGCCGAGCTGGACAATAACCTGACCGAGCATGAGCTGGACCAGATCATCGTGTGTAAGGTGGACGACGTTGCATGACACCGAACCCGGAAGAGGTCATGGGCTGGCGTTGGTGGCCTGAGCAGGAAATGTCATCAACCATGGCGCAATCGCCGGAATTGTTTACGGCCTGGTTTGGGATGGTGGTCAACCGTATTGAGCGCCAGCTTACGGCATAAAAAGCGTGATACGTAGGTATAAAAAAAGCGACCATCAGGTCGCTTTTTTCGATGTGTAGCAATCACTTGCGAACAGCAATGGCTTCAATCTCGATGCCAACATCTTTTGGCAGGCGGGCAACTTCCACACAAGAGCGCGCTGGGTAGTGCTCTACATTGTGCTCGTCGAAGAACTTGCCATAAGCTTCGTTTACGGTACCGAAATCGTTCAGATCTTTTACGAATACGGTCATTTTCACGATATCGCTGACAGTCAGGCCTGACGCTTCAACCACCGCTTTTACGTTTTCCAGAGACTGGCGCGCTTGCACGGCGATATCAGCAGACACTTCGCCCGTTACCGGGTTCACTGGGATCTGACCCGAAGTCAGTACCATGTTGCCCAGATCAACGCCCTGAATGTATGGGCCGATAGCTGCTGGAGCATGTTCTGTGTGAAGCACTTTAGTCATTTACCTTTCCTTAATCTAAACAGTAGCGACAAAAGGGATGGCGCTTAGTCTGCACTGCGTCGGCGCCAGCGTAAACCCAAGACGTCACATTTTACTCGTCTTTTGGTACTTTCCGCGCTTCATGGGCAAGAAAAAGCCGGCATCTCAGCCGGCGCTTTGAAACACGTCGAAAGTGTTTATCAGTGACTTTCAGTCATGATCTCTCGAGAGAAGACTTTCTCGCAGTATTTGCACTTGAGGTGCACATCGTCTGCCTTTTCAATCACGTTGAAGCTGCTCTCTACTGCTTTTTCATCGTGGGTGATGCAGTTGGTGTTAGGGCAACGGAATACGCCCTGAATGCTTTTTGGCAGCGTCAGCGGCAGTTTGGCAACCACCTGGTAGTTTTCAATTTGGTTGACGGTTGCTTTGGGCGCGTAAAGTGCCAGTTGTTGCGCCTGCTCTTCAGTCACGAAGATGTTTTCGATTTTGATCAGATCCTTGGCACCCAGCGCAGAAGAAGGCAGGTTTAGGCCGACTGTCACACGCTCGTTGGTTTTATGCAGCTTGAACAGTTTCATTACCTTGAAACCGACATTGGCAGGGATGTGGTCGATAACGGTACCGTTTTTGATCGCTTCAACCTGAAGTTTGTGTTCTTTAACCATGATAATGCTCCTGCCTTAAATGCTGCCGTTGATAACCAGTGCCAGTAGTGCCTGACGCGCATAGACGCCGTTTTCGGCCTGCTGGAAGTAGTAGGCGTACGGGGTTTTATCGACGGCAACGGTGATTTCATCCACACGTGGCAGCGGGTGCAGCACTTTCAGGTTGTCGCGTGCTTCCGCCAGTTGCGGGGTATCCAGGATGAACGCTGATTTGATGTGTTGATATTCTGACTCGTCCAGACGCTCTTTCTGTACGCGGGTCATGTAAAGAATATCCAGCTCAGGGATCACTTCTTCAATGCTGCTGTGCAGACTGTAGTTGATGCCTTGTTGCTCCAGTTCTTCGAGGATGTAGTCCGGCATTGCCAGCGCATCCGGCGCGATAAAGTAGAAGCGGTTGTTGTTGAATTTTGACAGCGCCTGGGTCAGGGAGTGCACAGTACGGCCATATTTCAGGTCGCCGACCATGGCGATATTCAGGTTGTCCAGACGGCCCTGGGTTTCGAAGATGCTGAACAGGTCGAGCAGGGTCTGGATGGGTGTTGGTTAGCACCGTCACCGCCGTTAATCACAGGCACGCCTTTGGAGAATTCAGATGCCAGACGCGCAGCACCTTCTTTTGGGTGGCGCATCACAAAGGCATCGACGTAGGAAGAGATCACCTGCACCGAGTCAGACAAGGTTTCGCCCTTTTTACCTGAAGACGTGTTACCGCCATCCGGGAAGCCGATCACTGTGCCGCCAAGACGCTGCACTGCGGTTTCAAACGACAGTCGGGTGCGGGTAGATGCTTCAAAAAAGCAGCTCGCAACCACTTTGTTTTTCAGGATAGTGGGGTTGGGTTCGGCTTTCAGCTTGCCGGCGGTGTCGACAATCAGTTCCAGTTCTTCGCGGGACAACTCCGGGATGGAGATAATGTGTTTGTTGTACAGCGAGGTCGCCATGTCTTCTCTTCCCTTAACAGATTCCCTGTGCAGTCGTGGTAACTCGCCCACGTTGCGACAGTGGTGAATGGTGAATTTCGGCCAAAAAAAGCCTCCCGATCAGGAGGCTTTTCTTCTAATTCCTTTAAAAACGAAAAATGGTGCCAATGCCGCGATTCGGCAGGTTTTAGCAGCAGATTGTGGCGCTAAATGTGGCATTCCGGTTCGTTTTTTTGACAAATTGCGAAGGATTATACGCCCATTTTTCAGGGGTGCAACCCGGCAATTTGTGCGCTCAGTTGCCTAGCGTTGCTACCATCACCGCTTTAATGGTGTGCATGCGGTTTTCTGCTTCATCAAAAACGATGGAAAAATCAGACTCAAACACTTCTTCGGTCACTTCCAGACCTTTCATGCCGTATTTTTCTGCCACTTCCGCCCCGATGGTGGTTTCATCATTGTGGAAGGCCGGAAGACAATGCATGAATTTGACCTTTGGGTTACCGGTGGATTTCACCACATCCATATTGACCTGATAAGGCTTCATCATGGCAACACGCTCATCCCATGCATCTTTGGCTTCACCCATGGAAACCCACACGTCGGTATACAGAAAATCACAGCCTTGGACGCCTTCCTGAACATTCTCGGTCAGGGTGATTTGTGCACCGGTTTGGGCGGCAATGGCTTGGCATTGCTCAACCAGTGACGCTTCCGGCCAGAACTGCTTTGGCGCGACCAAGCGGATATCCATACCCATTTTGCTGCGCCGACCATCAGGGAATTGCCCATGTTGTTGCGCGCATCCCCCAGGAATGCAAATGAGATGTCACTGAGCGCCTTGCCACCGCCATGCTCCTGCATAGTGAGGAAATCCGCCAGGATTTGGGTAGGGTGGAACTCGTCTGTCAGGCCATTCCAGACCGGTACCCCCGCATACTGACCCAGCTCTTCCACGATGGACTGGCCGAAACCGCGGTATTGGATACCGTCATACATGCGGCCGAGTACACGGGCAGTGTCTTTCATCGACTCTTTATGACCGATCTGTGAGCCGGAAGGGCCGATGTAAGAAACCTGCGCACCCTGATCAAATGCCGCCACTTCAAAGGCGCAGCGGGTACGGGTTGAGGCTTTCTCAAAGATCAGTGCAATGTTTTTCCCTTTCAGGCGTTGCTGCTCATAGCCGCCGTACTTGGCTTTTTTCAGGTCGGCAGAAAGCTCAAGCAGGTGCTGAATTTCCTGTGGGGTGAAATCGAGCAGTTTCAGAAAGTTCCGGTTACGCAGATTAAATGCCATGGTGAGGTCCCTTTCAACATCTTGATGTATCTCTTTATGGTATGTGGCTACCACTTTGATAGTAATCACGATATTGACCTATATATGACTATTAATGCAACCCCTGTGAATAAATAATTATTATTGGCGATTTGTCCGTCACAATAAAAAGGCCACCGCCGAAGCGGTAGCCTTATTGCTATGGCAGTTGTATAGGAGGGTGAACCTAGAGGCCTTCGCGCTCAATCGGACAGCTCATACAGCGTGCGCCACCGCGTCCCCGTCCCAGCTGATCGCCGGGGATAGGGAGCACAGTAATGCCAGCTTTGTCGTATTTCTCATTGGTGTAAACGTTTCCTTCGTAGCCAATGACCACACCCGGACGGACGGTAAGCACGTTATTGGCATCATTCCACTGCTCACGCTCAGCTTCAAAGCTGTCACCGCCGGTCGTGATGATATTGAGCTGTGGCAGTTCCAGTGCCTTCTCAATGGCGTTCAGGAAGTAGTCGGCTTCTTTGACTTCAACGTCACCATTGCCCTTATTGATCAGACGCCAGCTTTGCAGATCTTTGCGCATCACCTGCGGATAGACTGAGAAGGTGTCGATATCCATGTGGGTCATGACAGTATCCAGATGCATGCAGGAGCGGTGTTTTGGCAGGTTAATCGCTATCACCTCTTTGGCCTGACCGTGGGCGAACAGGCTGCGAGCCAGCGCTTCCACGCCCTGTGGGGTGGTGCGTTCAGACATTCCGACCAACACTGCTCCATTGCCAATCACCAGCACATCACCGCCTTCGACCATGGCATTGTCGTAGTCACGTTGCTCGGCGCCGAGATAGGTAATGAAGTCCTGTCCTGCGAACAGCGGGTGCCAGCGGTAAATTGCACGCAGATGATTGGTTTCGCGCTGCCGCGCAGGCATTGCCATTGGGTTTAGCGATACACCACCGTAGACCCAGCAGGAGGTATCGCGGGTGAATAGGTGGTTGGGCAGGGGGTCAATGATAAAGTCTGTGCGCTCATGCATTGCCTGCATCATAGAAGCTGAGTGGTGAGGGAAGTCAATGTAGCTCAGGCCTCCCAACAGGATATGCGCTAACTCATCATCACTGAGGGTACCCAGATAATGCCGCACATCTTCTGCAAACTGGTGGCCAAGCGGTAATCGCCAACCTGGGTATTGAGCAGCCACTGTTTGGCTTCGGGCACGGCCAGCGTTTCAGCCAGCAGATCGTGCAGCAGCAGAACTTCTACATCCTGATCTCGCAGGGTTTGTACGAATTGGTCGTGCTCTTCACCGGCACGCTCTACGGCCAGCACATCATCAAACAACAGATCCTTATAGTTTGATGGCGTTAGGTGGTTCAATGCACGCTCAGGGCGATGCAGCATCACCCGTTTTAGTTGGCCGACTTCAGATCCCACATATAACTGACTCATGATCGTTTCTCTCTTGAATTTTTATTAACCCCCAACCGGTTTGTTGTTCTCTGCGCGAACGCACAAAGATGCAATGTCTTAATGCATGTTCACAGCAGAAACGGTGGGGGAAATGGAGATAAAGCGACAGAATTCTGTGACTGTGGCGCCTGATAGCAAAGACGCCTGAAAACCCGTCGTAAATCCATTTATCCTGTTTGGACACCTAAGCCTTGTCTGCTGGTGCGCAGCGGCTGTTTCGGTATGTCCTCACATCCATAAGTGCGTATCTATGCGAAATAAATGCACACTATTCCATAATTCAGGGTTTTTATGGCGCAAGATTGGGTAATTTTAACTTTATCCAGCATCATGTGTTGTTACATCCCTGTTCTCAAATAATGACAACCTTGTTCGTTTAGGTCAATTTTACTTTTGATTAACATGTGCTGTGGCGGTGAATTTAGCATGGCAAACCGCTGCGATCCGTGCCATAGTGCCCCCGTTAATTCGAGTCTGGAGCTTACAGATGTCTTACGCCGACATTATTGAAGAACAAAAAGCGGAAACCCGTGAAATCATTGCTGCGTTGCTGGAAGACGGCAGCGATCCTGATGCGCTTTACACCATTGAACACCACCTGTCAGCGGACAGCTTTGCGGAGCTGGAAGGCGCAGCGGTTGATGCGTTCAAAATGGGCTTTGAAGTGCTGGAAGCAGAAGAGCTGGAGCTGGAAGATGGCGGCACAGTGATCTGTTTTGATGCAGTGATGGAATCTGCGCTGGATGCGGATCGCATCGACGAGCAGGTGGAAAAACTGGTCGCGTTGGCTGAAAAGCACAAGATCGATTACGACGGCTGGGGCACCTACTTTGAATCGGATGAAGAAGACGCCGAAGAAGAAGGTGAGCTGGAAGAAGACGATTAATCGTTATCGACAGAATTGAGAAAGCCGGAGCATGCTCCGGCTTTTTTGTACCCCGGGATCTTGATAAGTCGCAGGGTCGCTTACCATCATAGCTTTTTCAGCATAGCTACTTCGCAATCTGTATGTCCGGTGTCACCGAGCGGCCCATCGAGATGCTCAAATCCGATGGACTCATACAGCCGGATCGCCTCTTTCAAACAGGCGGTGGTTTCGAGATAACAGGCGGTAAACCCTTGCTCACGGGCAAATTTCATTGCCTTTGCAGCCAACCTCCGCGCAAACCCCCGGCCACGCAGTTCCGGGCGGAAATACATTTTCTGTAGCTCACACACACCTGCTTCACCCGCTAAAGGCGCAACACCGCCGCCGCCCAGAATTTTCCCATTTTGCTCTATTACCCAGTACGCGGCATTTCTGGCTTTGTAATTTTCGCTGAGGGTATCGAGTGTAGGGTCTGCAACACTGAACCCTTTGTCTGCGGTCAGGCCATATTCGGCAGAGACTTTGCGGATCACCGCGGCAATGGCGGCGTTATCTGCCGGTTCCAACCTGCGCAGGGTAAAGCCTTTTTGCTTGTCGCTCTGTTCCATAGCGCGGTTATAACGGTGCAGGGACGTCGCTAATAGCTCAATTTCATCCGTGTCGAGCTGTTCCAGATAAAGGGCGATCTGCTGGTTTATCCCGCAGTGGTGTTCGTTCAAACGTGCTTTTCCTGCCTCTGACAGGGCATAACGAGGTTGGTTGGTCGCAGGGTCGATTTGCGATACCACGCTGTCGTTGTTGATCAGGATAGCGAGGGTTCGGTTAGCATTGGTGACATCAATATTGAGTTTTCTCGCCAGCTCTTCAGCGCCCATGGTTTGTTGCTCCAGCTCAATCAGGACATGGCACTGCACGGTTGTCAGCCCGGCATTGCCGTAAATATTGTCGAGCAGGCCGCGGTGGCGGAGGAGTTGTCTGACTAATTGCCGGATCTCTACAGGTCCCGTCTTCATGGTTTACATCCTTGCTTGGAAAAAATGCTGGCGCTAAAAATCAGGTCGATTTTCAAGGAAATATAAGGGGAGTTGAGGGAGATTGAAAGTAAACCGGGAAAACTAAAGCCGGGCACTGCTGAATGCCCGGCTGAGTAGGTCGGATGATTTAAGCTTGGCAGCGTGATGATGGTGGCACTGCATTAATTGGAAGCGCTCTTTGGTTTGCCACACACGCTCATGGAAGTAATACGCCATGGTATTGATGCTTGGTTCAATCATCGCCATTACGCTGCCCACCAGAATATCGCCGGTCAGCAGGTAAGCCACACCAAAGGCAACCGAGAAGTGCACCGTGGCAAAGCTGGCGGTTTTGCGGCCTGGGTGATTCATTCCCAGACGTTTCAGCAAAGGCGTTTGCCAAGCTTTTTCATGGAAGTAGAAAGCCACGGTGTTGACCATCGGTTCTACCATGGCAATCAAGCTACCCAGCAGAATGTCACCTGTCAGCACGTAAGCAACGGTAAACGCAACGGTAAAATGGATGCCTGCAAAACTGATGGTCTTTTTCATAACGGTTCCCTCATTCGGTTATGAATTCATTATTGCAAATAATTCTCATTTGTAAATGCGAATTCAGCGAATCATTCCGATAGGTTAAAGCTATCAACTTGGCCGGATGCCGGATAAGGGAAAATAAAAAGGCCGACAGTTTCCTGTCGGCCTTTTCGTTTTTACGGATGTCTGAAATTACAGTGCAGCGATAGTCGCTTTTTGCTCTTCCAGTTTGGTCAGCGCTTCCGCGTAACCGTCCAGTTTTGCGCGTTCTGCAGCAACAACTGCTTCCGGTGCTTTCGCTACGAATCCCTGGTTGTTCAGCTTGCCTTCGATGCGTTTGATTTCACCTTGGGTTTTGGCGATCTCTTTGTCCAGACGAGCCAGCTCAGCGTCTTTGTCAATCAGACCCGCCATTGGGATCATCAGGTAGACTTGCCAACCAGTGCTGTTGCACATGCCGGGGTTTCTTCGCCAGCTGCCAGAATGCGGATGTCTTCCAGTTTCGCCAGAGACATCAGAACCTGTTTGCTCGCTTCAACACGTGCTGCGTCTTTCTCGTCAGCCGCTTTCAGCATGACGTCCATCGGCTTGCTTGGCGCGATGTCGTATTCTGCACGCAGGTTACGGATCGAAGTGATGAAAGATTTCACCCACTCAATGTCCGCCAGTGCGTCTGCATCGAATTGTGCTTCGTCGTACTGAGGTAGCGCCTGCAGCATGATGGTGTCACCTTCTACACCGTTCACCAGCGGCTTCACGCTCTGCCAGATAGATTCGGTGATGTAAGGAACCACTGGGTGCGCCAGACGCAGGGTCTTCTCAAGCACGGTGATCAGCGTGTGACGGGTCGCGCGCTGTTGTGCTTCAGTGCCTTTCCACAGAACTGGCTTGGTCAGCTCCAGGTACCAGTCACAGAATTGGTTCCAGATGAATTCGTACAGGGTGTTCGATGCCATATCCAGACGGAAATTCTCGATGTGCGCATTGAACTCTTTCGCTGCCAGCTGGAACTGGGATTCGATCCACTTGTCCGCCAGTGAGAATTCCATCTCACCACCGTTCATGCCGCAATCCTGATCTTCTGCGTTCATCAGCACGTAACGGCTTGCGTTCCACAGCTTGTTACAGAAGTTGCGGTAACCCTCAAGACGCTTCATGTCCCAGTTGATATCACGGCCGGTTGAAGCCATGGCAGCCAGGGTGAAACGCAGGGCGTCAGTACCGTAGGCTTCGATACCGTTTTCGAACGTCTTACGGGTGTTCTTCTCGATCTTCGCCGCCAGTTGTGGCTGCATCATGTTACCGGTGCGTTTCTCTACCAGTGACTCCAGATCAATACCGTCGATCATGTCGATTGGGTCAAGCACGTTACCTTTAGACTTCGACATCTTGTCGCCGTTTTCGTCACGGATAAGGCCAGTCACGTAAACAGTCTTGAACGGTACCTGTGGCTTGCCGTCTTCATCTTTCATGAAGTGCATGGTCATCATGATCATGCGCGCAACCCAGAAGAAGATGATGTCAAAACCGGTCACCAGCACGTCAGTCGGGTGGAAGGTTTTCAGCTCAGGGGTTTCTGCAGGCCAGCCCAGTGTACCGAAGGTCCACAGCGCAGATGAGAACCAGGTATCCAGTACGTCATCGTCCTGGCGCAGAACGACAACCGGTGCCAGAGCGTTCTTCTCACGCACTTCTTCTTCGTTGCGGCCAACGTAGACGTTGCCGTCGTTGTCGTACCATGCTGGAATGCGGTGGCCCCACCACAGCTGACGGGAGATACACCAGTCCTGAATGTCACGCATCCAAGAGAAGTACATGTTCTCGTATTGCTTAGGCACGAATTGGATGTCGCCGTTTTCTACCGCTTCAACCGCTGGCTGTGCCAGGGTCGCAGTGCGAACGTACATTGGTCAGTCAGCATTGGCTCGATAACCACGCCACCACGGTCGCCGTAAGGGACGGTCAGGTCGTGATCTTTGATTTCGTCCAGCAGACCCAGTTCGTCGAACTCAGCCACGATCGCTTTACGCGCAGCAAAACGCTCCATGCCACGGTATTTCTCTGGCAGGTCAGTGCTGTAAACATCGCTTGCTTCACCGTTAGTGTTAAACACTTCGGCTGCATCACGGATGTCCGCGTTGAACGTCAGGATGTTGATCATCGGCAGCTGGTGGCGCTTGCCCACTTCGTAGTCGTTGAAGTCGTGCGCAGGGTGATCTTCACACAACCTGTGCCTTTCTCCATATCTGCGTGTTCGTCGCCCACGATTGGAATGCGGCGGTCAACGATTGGCAGGATGATCTCTTTACCGATCAGATCTTTGTAACGTGGATCTTCAGGGTTTACTGCAACACCGGTGTCGCCCAGCATGGTTTCCGGACGGGTAGTCGCTACCACGATGTAGTCTTTACCATCAGCAGTTTTCACGCCGTCAGCCAGCGGGTAGCGGAAGTGCCACATGTGGCCTTTCACGTCTTTGTTTTCTACTTCCAGATCAGAAATAGCAGTGTGCAGTTTAGGGTCCCAGTTAACCAGACGCTTGCCGCGGTAGATCAGGTCGTCTTCGTACAGGCGTACAAACACTTCCTGAACCGCTGCGTAGAAGCCGTCATCCATGGTGAAGCGCTCACGATCCCAGTCTACAGACGCACCCAGACGGCGCAGCTGCTTGGTGATCGTGCCACCGGATTCGCCTTTCCATTCCCAGATCTTGTCGATGAAAGCGTCACGGCCGTAATCGTGCTTGGTTTTGCCTTCTTCTGCCGCGATCTTGCGCTCTACAACCATTTGGGTCGCGATACCTGCGTGGTCAGTACCGACCTGCCACAGGGTGTTTTTGCCCTTCATACGCTCACAGCGGATCAGGGTATCCATGATGGTATCCTGGAACGCGTGGCCCATGTGCAGGCTGCCAGTGACGTTGGGTGGTGGATCATGATGCTGTAAGCAGCTTTAGATGTGTCACCGTGAGGCTTGAAGTAGCCAGCCTCTTCCCAGCGCTGGTACAGCGCCTTTTCAATTGATGTTGGGTTGTATGTCTTTTCCATAGCGCTCTTGATGGACTGATTTAATAGGACATTTCTTCAATGACGAGGGTGCGCATCTGGCGCCCCGCCATGCGGTATATTTTGTAGCGTTCCCGAGCCTGTTGCTTGAGAGCTTCATCGCAAGGCACGAAGTCTACCACTTGTGCAAAGGAAGGCGCAAAAGTTGCTGCTTCTTGCGCCAAATTTATCAGCACATTCCGGTGGCCGGAATGGCGTACACCCGGCCAGCCGATTTCAACCTGCGCGCCGCCTCTTGGCCCTTCACCCACCAGATTGTGGGGAACGAAGGCATCGGACGATTGCTGCCACAGCATTTCGTCGATAGCTTCTGCCTGCAGTTTGTCGCCGGCATTGATAAATACCTTCATACCTTGCTGGCTAAAAAGGGCAGATAGCTGACACGTTTTTTCCACCATACGTAATGACGCATCGTTGTGTGATTCGTCCAGTAAGTAGAAGGTGGCCGTGCCGTTCATTGATTGTTCCCTTTTTGCCTAGTGCAGCGTTATGTCACGCGGAGGTATTTTGTTCGGCTCAGTGTGCGTGGTGTTGCCCATTGAGGCAACTAAAAATGCAAGCAACAAAAAAGGAGGCCGAGGCCTCCTTAATGTTTCAGTACAGGTTTATTCTGCAACTTCAAGGCCAGAGCGGTTCAGCAGGAACTGGACCAGCAATGGGACCGGACGACCGGTTGCACCTTTGTTTGCGCCGCCTTTGAAAGAAGTACCGGCCACATCCAAGTGTGCCCAGTTGTACTTCTTGGCAAAGCGTGACAGGAAACAACCTGCAGTGATGGTACCGCCACCAGGGCCACCGATGTTTGCCATATCAGCAAACGGGCTCTTGAGCTGCTCTTGATACTCTTCGGTCATTGGCAGGCGCCACGCACGGTCACCCGCTTGCTCTGACGCATTCACGATTTCGTGAGCCAGTGGATTGTGGTTGGAAATCAAACCACTGATGTGATGGCTCAGTGCCACGATACAAGCGCCTGTCAGGGTCGCTACGTCAATCACACACTCTGGCTCGTAACGCTCAACGTAAGTGAGGGCGTCACAAAGTACCAGACGGCCTTCAGCATCCGTGTTCAACACTTCAACGGTTTGGCCTGACATCGTGGTCACGATGTCGCCTGGGCGGTACGCCGCGCCATCTGGCATATTTTCACAGCCAGCCAGCACGCCAATCACGTTAATTGGCAGTTCCAGTTTCGCCAGTGCTTTCATTGCGCCAAATACAGACGCTGCGCCACACATGTCGTACTTCATTTCGTCCATGTTAGCGGCAGGTTTCAGTGAGATGCCGCCCGCGTCGAAGGTCAGGCCTTTGCCGACCAATACGATAGGTTTTGCTTCTGGATCTGGGTGGCCTTTGTACTCGATGACAGACATCATGGATTCGTTCTTCGAACCCTGACCGACTGCCAGGTAAGAGGTCATGCCCAGCTCTTTCATTTCCTGCTCGCCAATGATCTTGGTGCTGACGTTGGCAAAGTCATCCGCCAGACGGCGGGCTTGGGAAGCAAGGTACGCAGGGTTTGCCACGTTCGGTGGCATGTTGCCGAGGTCTTTACAGCTTTCACGCCGGATGCGACCGCCAGACCGTGTGAAATCGCACGCTCGCCCAGGTTCAGCTCGCGGCGTTGGTACGTTGAACACCAGCTTGCGCAATGGACGACGGGTTTCCGGCTTCACACTCTTGAACTGGTTGAAGGTGTAGAGCTGTCTTTGGTGCTCTCTACGGCCTGACGCACTTTCCAGTAAGTGTCGCGGCCTTTTACGTGCAGTTCAGTCAGGAAGCATACGGCTTCCATTGAGCCAGTTTCGTTCAGGGTGTTGATGGTATTTTTGATAATTTCTTTGTACTGGCGTTCACCCAGTTCACGCTCTTTACCACAACCCACCAGAAGCACACGCTCAGACAGTACATTAGGAACGTGATGCAATAGCAGCATCTGGCCAGGCTTACCCTCGAGGTCCCCACGACGCAACAGGCTGCTGATGTAGCCATCGCTGATTTTATCGAGTTGCTCTGCCACAGGTGACAGGCGGCGCGGTTCAAATACGCCAACTACGATACATGCACTGCGCTGTTTCTCGGGACTCCCGCTTTTTACACTGAACTCCATGCGTACTCCTACATCCTAAAGACAAGTGAGGCTAAATGTTGGATAATGCCCGCTTTATCGGAACCCGAATTCGCGTTCGACGTAAACAATATTTAAGCAGGCCAACACCTGGCCGAAAGATTAAAAAATAACTGATTTACCGAAAAACTATAGCGATTCGAGTAAAAAACAAGTTTTCTAAAGGTAAAACGCCGTGATTATTGTTCGGTATTTGATCCGAGAAACAGTGAAAACGCAACTTGCGGTGCTGTTTGTGCTGTTTCTGGTCTTTTTTAGCCAGAAATTTATCCGTGTGCTGGCTAACGCTACAGATGGCTCAATTCCGAGCGGTGATGTGTTAACGCTGGTTAGCTTTATATGCCATCCATGGGCATGCTCATGCTGCCGCTCAGCTTGTACATCGGCATCTTGATCACTTTTGGCCGTTTGTATGCCGAAAGTGAGATAACGGTGATGAATGCCACCGGTATCGGCAACAAATTCCTGATCCGCGCTGCGCTGTATCTGGCGCTCATTACCGGTGCGTTTGCAGCAGTGAATGCTTTGTGGCTGACGCCTATCGCGAATGATAAAGAAATCAAAGTGATGGAAAAGCTGGAAGCGGATTCTGGTCTTGAATTGCTGGTTCAGGGACAAATCCAGGCGACGCCGGATGGTCAGGCCGTGGTGTATGTGAATGATATTACCGGCAGTGGCAAAGACCTGCACAACGTCTTTATTGCCCAGCCTGTACCGCGCGGCACCCTGCGCCCGAATGTGGTCGTGGCTGAAAAAGGCTATATCTCAGAGTTGCCGGATGGCAGACAGGTGCTCGATTTGGCGGACGGCATCCGCTATGAAGGTGTGCCGACCATGCTTGATTACACAGTGACAGACTACGAAAACTATCAGGTACTCATTGGCCAACGTAAGGTGCGTCAGCGTCACCGCGATTGGGATGCCGTACCGACGCACAAGCTGTTAAAGGAGTCAGCACCACGCGCGCAGGCCGAATTGCAGTGGCGTATTTCGATGGTGCTGTGTATTCCGTTGATGACCATGATTGTGGTGCCGCTTTCTTCTGTTAACCCGCGACAGGGACGCTTTGCCAAACTGTTCCCGGCGGTGTTGATTTACCTGGCTTACTTCCTGGCCATCAGTGCTGCCAAATCAGCGCTGGAAGAAGGGGACTTACCGCCGGAAATCGGCCTTTGGAGCGTGAACATACTGGCGCTGCTGGTGGCTATCGTACTTATCAGCTGGGACAGCTTGCCAATGCGTAAACTCAAATATCGACTGCGGAGAGCGGCCTGATGTTTAAGATCCTCGACTTTTATATCGGTCGCACCATTATCGCGACCACTGCGCTCTGTTTGGCGACGCTGGTAGGACTTTCCGCCATCATCAAATTTGTTGAGCAGCTGCGTTCTGTGGGTGAAGGCACCTACACCATTATGAAAGCCGCGCAGTTTGTGTTGCTGAGTATGCCCCGCGACGTGGAAATGTTTTTCCGATGGCGGTACTGCTCGGTGCGCTGATTGGTCTCGGAACCTTGGCATCCAGCTCTGAACTGGTGGTGATGCAGGCGGCCGGCTTCTCCAAGCTGGATATTGGTCTGTCTGTGCTGAAAACGGCGATGCCATTGATGCTGATGGTACTGGCTCTGGGGCAGTGGGGCGCACCGGAAGCGCAGAAGGCGGCGCGTGAACTGCGTGCCTATGCCAAGTCCGGCGGCAGTGTGATGTCAGTGCGGCGTGGGGTGTGGGCCAAAGACGGTGCTGATTTCATTTACATTGCCCGTACGGATCAGAAAGAATCCCTGACCGGTGTGAATATCTGGAAGTTTGATGACAAGCAGAAGCTGACTTCACAGGTGTTTGCGGCGGATGCAAGCTATCTGGATAAAGACAGCTGGATGTTGAACGATGTGACCATCACCTACTTCGATGACCCGACAAAAATCACTGAGTCCAAAGAAGCGCAACTGGCGTGGAAAACCACATTGACGCCAGAGAAGCTGGCGATTGTGACGGTGAAACCGGAAGAGTTGTCGCTGAGTGGTGTTTACAACTACGTGGAATACCTCAAGGCATCAGATCAGGATGCTTCGCGCTATGAACTCGCTTTCTGGCGTAAGGTGCTACAGCCGCTGTCTATCGGTGTGATGATGTTGCTGGCATTGAGCTTCGTGTTCGGGCCGCTACGTTCTGTCACCATGGGCGCGCGCGTGCTGTCAGGCGTTATCTTTGGTTTTGCCTTCTATATTTCCAACGAAGTGTTCGGGCCGATGACCCTGGTCTATAAATTGCCGCCATTTGTCGGGGCAGTGGCACCGAGTCTCGCGTTTATTGTGGTGACGCTGTATCTGCTGAACCGCAAACTCTAAGCGCAGAAAGAAACAAAAAAGGGAGCGAAATGCTCCCTTTTTACTGCGTGTTATTTTTCGATTTTCACAACCTGGCAGTGTGCGAAGTGATCCTGAAACGCGCGGTTGTTGCTATCGAACAGTGCCAGCAGATTCCCCAACCCCAGACAGGCGGTCGCCATGCGAACCAGTGATTGGGTGAAAGAGATATCGCCACCGAATTCGCTGACCATCTTCAACTTCCACGCCTTCATGCCGACAGTCTGGCCGCCGTGGGTCCAGAAGTAGCCGTAGAAAGCGGCGGCAACGGCAAAGACAAACAGTGAGAAGAATGGGCTGACGGCAGGATTGCGGGTGAGGTAGTCGCCCACATCGACATAGCCTTCCATAGAAAGCCCCATTTGCATTGCTACTGCAATTCCGCCGACAACCAAAGCAATCGCCAGCATTTCAACCGCGATCAAAACCAGAAAATCATAGAGCCATGCGCCCATGCGGCGGAAAAATCCTGCGCCTTTGGGTACGCTCATCGGAGTGGAGGATTGAGCCATTTACCTGTCCTAGAAATGATGATGGTGTTTAGTTTACCAGCGTTGTGCCAGCCATTGAACGCATCAGAAGGCTTTAAAAAGGGCATCTTGGTGAAAAAAGAAACGGTCAGAAGGGATTTGTGAATTAGAGCTTGCGTCAATCAAACGCTTGCGTATAATTGCTCGCACTTGCCCGGGTGGCGAAATTGGTAGACGCAGCGGATTCAAAATCCGCCGGTGAATAACTGTGCCGGTTCAAGTCCGGCCCCGGGCACCAATTTCATGACAAAGCCTCAATCGAAAGATTGGGGCTTTGTTGTATCTGGGCTCTGCCAATTTCCCGCCAAACTTTATCTATTGATGCTTTCCGGTGTTACCACGCCCGTCCGTATTTATCCGGCCTTATCAGCTCATTCATCGTTCATTGGTCACAATCCTGTTTGTTAATCCGCATTAAAATTATGGATTAAAAGGCCGCTATTCAAATTCCCTACGTTCTATCGCAAATCCAGCTGGAAGAAACAGCGGCTACATCGATCCCCTTCGCAGTATTCTCATGTGCGCCTGAGATTTGCTTGGACGCTTTTGCTGACTGGGGGCAGACAGGAGTGAGCATGATTCAAATCGTCATCAACGGGAAATTCCGGATTGCAGAAGCAGGGCAGACGCTGCTCGATGTTGCCAAGGTGTGTGGTGAAGAAATACCGTCGCTTTGTGGACTCAACCGCTCAGGTGAGAAAATTGCCTGTGACCTTTGTGTGGTCGAGGTTGAAGGGGAGGGCAATCGCCGTGCCTGTGAACTGGAAGTATACGAAGGGCTGAACGTAAACACTCATAGTGAAGCGCTCGCTTCACATCGCCGTGATGCACTGAACCGTATCATGTCCGATCATTACGCTGATTGCGAAGCACCCTGTAAAACAGCCTGTCCGGCTGGGGTCGATATCCAGTCCTACCTCTATCATATTGCCCAGAACGATATTCCAAAGGCGATTGAAGTTATCAAGCGTACGCTGCCAATGCCACTTTCGATTGGCCGGGTGTGTCCTGCGTTTTGCGAGAGTGAATGCCGCCGCTCGCTGGTGGATTATGCCATTGCTATCCGTCAGCTTAAACGCCACGCCGCAGACATTGATTTGTCCGCGTACGAATCTTATGTGCCTCCTAAAAAAGCGGCTAAAGAGCAGCGCATTGCCATCATCGGCAGCGGGCCAGGTGGCTTAACCGCGGGGGTACTACCTGTCAAACGAAGGCTATCAGGTCGATGTGTTTGAGGCGATGCCGAAGGCGGGCGGCTGGCTAAGATACGGCATCCCGGAATACCGTTTGCCCAAATCTATTCTCGATAAAGAAATCGCGTTGATGTGCCGCAACGGGATGCAAATCCACACCGGTAAAAAGCTTGGCGAAGAGATAAAGCTCTCGGCTCTGAGCAGTGAATACGCGGCGGTATGCCTTGCGGTCGGTGCCTCTAAAGCGGTGGAGATGCGCTACCCGGGTAGTGATCTGCATGGATGCTATCTGGGTGTTGATTACCTCAAAGACTTTGTCACTGAAAAGCGCTTTGTCACCGGAAAAAAAGTAGCGGTGATTGGTGGCGGGAACACAGCCATTGACTGCGCCAGGACAGCGGTGCGTGCAGGTGCAGACACCACGCTTATTTACCGTCGCACCCGTGATGAAATGCCAGCGGAAGATTATGAAATTGAGGAAGCGGAACATGAAGGCGTTAAGTTCCACTTCCTGACCAATCCTGCGGAAAATATCGCAGATGAAAAAGGCTGGGTCAGCGCGGTTAAGCTGGAAAAAATGGTGCTGGGCTCGCCGGATGCCTCAGGACGTCGTAGCCCGCAGCCGACCGGTGATTACTTTACCGAAGCTTTTGATACGGTGATTGCTGCGGTTTCCCAACAGGCTGATCTCAGTTTTCTGAACGGGGATACTGTCACCCTTCCCCTAACTCGCTGGAACACGGCGGATGTCGACCCTAATACTCTGCACACAGGTACAGGTAATATTTTCAGTATCGGGGATTTTCGCCGTGGGCCTGCAACTGCTGTGGAGGCGGTTGCGGATGGACGCATTGTGGCACAGGCGATTGACCGCTTTCTGAATGGCGACATGGAAAACGTGCCGCGCTTACCCTTTAACTCGCGCAAAGAGCCTTCTCTGAAGCAGGTCGATCCCAGCCATTTTTCTGCTTATCCCAAAAAGGCGCGCAGTATCATGCCCGAGCTGACCCGTGCGCAAAGGGAGCAAAGCTTTGCGGAAGTTGAGCTGGGTTTTGAAAGCGCAGATGCGATTGCCGAGGCTGCGCGTTGTCTGGAATGTGGCTGTCAGGCCAACACCGCCTGTGATTTGCGCGACTATGCTACTGAATATCAGGCAGAGCAGACCTTTACCTGTTCCGTTGATGTGAAAAACCACGATGCCTGGCAAACGCAGCACCAGCGCGACCACCGTCATAAATTCCCTGTCGATCGCAGTGCAGAATTTATTGTGTTTGACGCCAACCGTTGTATCAGTTGCGGACAGTGTATTGAGGCATGTCGAGAGCAATCCGTGCAGGGCGTACTGAGTTTTATGCGCAGCGAAAAAGGGCGTCCGGAAGTGAGGCCAGACTGTCGTC
Source organism: Enterovibrio sp. JCM 19048 (assembly GCA_001310415.1). GTDB lineage: Bacteria > Pseudomonadota > Gammaproteobacteria > Enterobacterales > Vibrionaceae > Enterovibrio > Enterovibrio paralichthyis. Next base: position 61,737 of record BAXE01000027.1, read on the forward strand.
CCAACTTTGGCGGTTCAGGCGTTATGATGGGGGATTCTCGCTGTGTTCAATGCGGTGCCTGCGTGCAGGCCTGCCCTGTTGGGGCAATGACTGATGCACGTGATAAATCCCAGGGGCGGGAAAGCCCGCTTAAAAAAGTGGAAACCATCTGTACCTACTGCGGTGTCGGGTGCAAGTTGGTATTGCATGTTGATGAAACTGCAAACCGTATCCGCTTTGTGGAAGGGGCGCAGTCACCGGTCAACGAAGGCATGCTGTGTGTGAAAGGCCGCTATGGATTTGATTTTGTCGCCAGTGATGAACGTCTGACAACGCCACTTATCCGAAAAGATGGCTGGCTGCAGCCGGCAAGCTGGGACGAAGCTATCGCCCTGATTGCGCGCAAGCTCACCAACATCAAACAGGATGCAGGGGGGCGGGCTTTGGCCGGGTTCTCTTCAGCGAAAACCACCAATGAAGACAACTATGCGTTCCAGAAATTTATCCGCCGTGAGCTGGGTAGCAACAATGTCGATCATTGCGCCCGTCTTTGTCATGCATCTACGGTAACCGGACTCGAAGCCTCGCTGGGCAGTGGCGCGATGACCAATGACATTCAGAGCATCAAGCACTCAGATGTGATTTTTATCATTGGCTCTGACACTTCGGCAGCACATCCTGTGATTGCGTCTCATATCAAACGGGCAATCCGACACCATGGCGCGCGGCTGATAGTGGCCGATCCAAAGCGCATATCGATGGCCGATCATGCTGAATTGTATCTGGCACACCGTCCCGGCACGGATGTGATGCTGATCAATGGCGTGATGCAGCAGATCATCAAAAACGGCTGGTACGATCACGACTATATAGAAGAGCGTGTCGATGGTTTCGATACCATGTTGCAGGAAGTGATGTCACCTGCTTATGCGCCCGATAAGGTAGAGCTGGTGACCGGGGTGAAAGCCTCGGATCTTTTCACCATGGCGCGCATGATAGGTACTGCAAAGCACACTGCGGTTTATTACTCCATGGGGATCACCCAGCATACCTCCGGTCATGACAATGTCCGTTCCATCGCCAATCTGCAATTGCTTTGTGGAAACATTGGTATGGAAGGAGGCGGCATCAATCCACTGCGTGGACAATCCAACGTACAGGGCGCCTGTGATATGGAGCCTTGCCTAACAACTATCCCGGCTACCAGAAAGTCTACAATCCGCTGATAAGAGATAAATTTGCGTACGAGTGGAAAGCACCGGCGCTATCTGCAGAGCCAGGGCTTACCCTGACCGAAATCATCGATGCAGCCTGCCGACGGGAAGTGAAAGCACTTTATGTGATGGGGGAGAACCCGGTTCTCAGCGACCCAAACCAGGCGCATGTCATTGAAGGTTTGAAAGCACTCGATTTTCTCATCGTGCAGGACATATTCCTTACAGAAACTGCGCAGTATGCGGATGTGGTATTGCCATCCTTTTCCTTTGCTGAAAAAGAAGGGCACTTCACCAACACTGAAAGGCGCGTGCAGCGGATCAGCCTGCGGTTCAGCCACCCGGCGAAGCCAGGGAGGACTGGCGAATTATCCAGGATATCGCCAATGCCATGGGCGGTGGTTGGCAATATCAGAATGTCTCCGACATCACCAATGAAATTGCCCGCGTTACCCCACAATACGCCGGTTTGAAATGGGACAATATCTCGCGAGATGGCGTGCAATGGCCGAGCAGTAAACATAACCCTGCCGGTACCCGCATCATGCATCAGATGCAGTTCACACGTGGGAAAGGGCAAATGGAAGCGATTCCCTTCCGTTATGCTGCCGAGTTGCCTGACGACGATTATCCGTTGGTGCTGACAACCGGGCGTGTGTTGGAGCAATTCCATACCGGTACCATGACCCGCAAAACGGCGGGGCTGAATAAGCTGGCCGGGCCAAGAGCCATGATCAGCGTGGCAGATGCAGAAGCGTTGGGTATTGGGAATGGCGATATGCTGAAGGTGACCACAAGGCGCGGCGAAATAGAAATAGCGGCGTTCGTGACTAAACGGATGCAGCAGGGGGTTGTGTTTATCCCTTTCCACTTTGTCGAATCGCCGGTTAACCGATTGACAACCACCGCGACCGATCCACACGCCAAAATTCCGGAGTTTAAAGTGGCTGCAGTCCGGGTAGAAAAGTTAAATGCGGAATCTGAAAGTTGCCTACCTGATTGAGTGCGTTTTTCTCCTCTATATATAGATAACGGGAAAATTGCGTAAAAAGCCCTGCGAACTATGAGCAGGGCTTTTTTGTATATAAAGAGAGTTTGTTTAGGAAATTACTCAAGTTTGGAATAAATGCTGATTTTCCAGAGAAGTGTACGCGCTATTTGCGTGTTGACTGGCCAGAAGGCTTGCTCCAAAGGCATGTTTGGATTTATGAAGAGCTGGGCTTTCGTGTGCTTTAGTGTGAAATTCATGTGCCGCTACGCAAAATACTGGCGGTTTAAGCGAAAAAATAGGTGTCTAATTATACGATTTTGAGCTTTTCGCTTGAAATTCGTTCGTTTGGTGTGATTTTTTGAAATTAATTGAAATTAGCTATTGCCAACGTGATCGAACTCTCTATAATGCGAC
>BAXE01000028.1 GCA_001310415.1 Enterovibrio sp. JCM 19048
CTCGCATTCAAATCGTTTAGATATAAATGTACAGTGATTAAATTGAAGCGACGGAACTGCGTCTTACCAAAGTCGGTGAAAATACGGCAGTTTCTTCATCTATCACGTCACCACGAGACAGTGACAATGCCTGCCTTGCCGCGCGTTCTGCCATCATTTCGATGGGATAACGGACTGTGGTCAACCCGGGGTTAAGAAAACGGGCAAGGATTCCATCATCAAACCCGACAACAGACATTTGCTTCGGCACGGCAATACCGTTTTGCTCCAGCACCATCATGGCCCCTGCGGCCATGTTGTCGTTGTAGGCAAATACGGCAGACATATCGAGGGATTTACTCAGCAAATTGGTCATGGCGCTTTCTCCACCATCACTGTTGGGCTCCCCGTATTCGATATAGCTTTTACTGAGCGCTATGCCGTTATCTTTAAGCGCAGCCAGGTATCCTTCAATACGCGCCTGGGTATCTTCAATATCCCGCGAGGATGCGATACAGGCGATTTTCTTGTGCCCCTGACGGATAAGGTAATCCGTAGCAAGGTACGCCCCTTTGAAGTTGTCCAACGCTATACAACGTGTGGCAATTTGTGGGATATGTCGATTAATCACCACCAGCCCCGGCACTTCTTTCACATACGCTGTCAGTTCTTCGTCAGACAGCCCTTTCGCATGAACAATAATGGCTTCGCAGCGACTGTTGATCAGAAGTTCCAGTGCATTGCGTTCATCTTCGGCATCGTGATAACCGTTGCCAATCAGGATCTGTTTACCCTGCTCTCTGGCGACATGGTCGATCGCTTTAACCATACTGCCGAAAAACGGATCGGACACATCGGCGACCAACACACCGACGGTGTTTGAACTTTGGCTGACCAGAGCCCTGGCATTCGCATTCGGACGGTAACCCAATTTCGCCATCGCCTTGGTCACCGCTTCAATCGATGCCTGGCTGGCTTTAGGGGATTTATTGACGACGCGTGAAACAGTCGCCACTGAGACGCCAGCTTCTTTCGCAACATCTTTTATGGTGGCCATAGGCTTCCTCTTACTTCTGGCGTCGTGGACGGGAGAATGAGTGAAAATTATTACACTATTTGAAAACTGGAAGGAAACATATCACGCGCGATGAATTGTAATACATCACTTTTTTGAGTTGTTAACGATTACACAGCGTAAGTCACCTTACGCTGTGTTGCCCGCTTAATGATTCAAGAATTGGTAGCGGGTGAAAAAGCGGTAAGCCTTGCCCGGTTGCAGAATGCAAGACGCAACAGGCCATTCTGGATGGTTTGGGGAGTCTGGCAAAAACTGGGTTTCCAGTGCAAAGCCTGCGTAGTCACGGTATTCGCCACCCTCTCGGTTTGGCGTGCCCGATAACCAGTTGCCGGTATAAAGCTGCACAGCAGGTTTATCGGTATATACCACCAGGCTCAATTTGGCATCCGGCGATAACACAGTCGCCACGGGCGCAGACACATCCCGCGCACAATCAAACAGGTAACTGTGGTCGTACCCTTTTGCCGCCTTTTGTTGGTCATCAGTTAAGAGATCCTGACGCAAGGTCTTACCGGCGCGAAAATCGAACGCGGTACCATCAACCTTGCAATCTCTCCCAACGGGATCCCAGATTCCGTTGTCGGCACATAATTATCCGCCGTCAGCGTCAAATGATGGGAAAGGCAGTCTTCCCCGCTGTCAGCCCCCTGCAGGTTAAAGTAAGCATGGTTGGTCAGATTAACAGGCGTGGCTTTATCGGTCGTCGCTTTGTAGTCAATGGTCAGCCCGTTGTCGTCATCCAGTGCGTAGGTGACCAACACTGACAGCTCACCGGGAAACCCCTGATCGCCATCGGGTGAAACCAGAGAAAAAGAAACGGATGAGGATGATTGTGTGCTGATTTTCCAGCGACGTTTGTCAAAACCCTCGTTGCCGCCATGCAGACAGTTACCGGCTTGGTTGACCGCAACCTGATACGTTTCCCCATCCAGCGAAAACAGACCTTTTGCAATGCGGTTGGCATAGCGGCCTACCGTCACGCCCATATAGCTTTTCTGCGCCTGAAAGTCTGCCATGTTGCTGACACCCAGCAACACTTCACGATGGTCGTTTTCACCGAGAGGCACTTGGCAACTTAGCCAGGTGGCGCCGATATCCATCAGCACCACTTCCATACCTTTTGTATTGGTTAAACACACCAGAGTTGCAGGTTTACCGTCACACGCATTGTGCGCGCTCATGGTGTGAGTCAGTGTCGTAAAGGCTCCCATAGAAAACCCTTACTGAGCGTCAACAAGACCTGCACCGGTCATGGCTTTACAGACGTAAATGGAGGCCTTCAGGCCGGTGGCCGCTTCATATTTCTCTTCAACCGCCACTTTTACCGCATCCACCAGTGATGGTGGCACCAGTGACACAATACAACCACCGAAACCGCCACCGGTCATGCGCACACCGCCTTGCTCGCCGATAACGTTTTTCACGATATCAACCAGGGTATCAATTTCTTTTACTGTGATTTCAAAGTCATCGCGCATTGAGGCATGGGATTCAGCCATCAACTCGCCCATCAGGGTCATATTGTTGTCAGCCAGCGCTTTCGCTGCTTCTAATGTACGTGCATTTTCAGTGATCACGTGACGGGCGCGTTTCAGTACTACGTCATCCAGTTTGTCCGCTTCAGTATTTAGCTGATCCAGCGTCACATCACGCAGTGCTTTAACGCCGAAATGACGGGCCGCTTCTTCACATTGTTGACGACGAGTGTTGTATTCACTGTCGACCAGACCACGGCGTTTGTTGGAGTTGATGATCACCACCGCCATGTCTTCCGGCATCGATACCGCCTGGGTTTCCAGTGAACGGCAATCGAGCAGCAACGCATGGTTTTCTTTGCCCTCAGCAGAGATCATCTGATCCATGATGCCGCAGTTACAGCCCACGAATTCGTTTTCCGCTTGCTGACCCACCAGCGCGATCTCCGCTTGGGTGATATCAAGGTTGAACAGCTCTTTGAAGGTCTGGCCAATCACGACTTCCAACGCTGCAGATGAACTCAGACCCGCGCCCTGCGGCACGTTGCCGCTCACGGAAAGATCGATACCACCCAGAGCGTAACCGCGGGACAGCAGGCATTTCACCACGCCGCGAATATAGTTCGCCCACATTTTGTCTTGCTGGAAGGTAATTTCCTGGGTCAGGTCGAACTCATCAACCGCGTTGCCGTAATCGACAGACACCAGACGCACCAGATTGTCGTCGCGCTTTGCCGCCGCAACAACGGTTTGATAATTAATGGCACAAGGCAGCACAAAGCCGTCGTTGTAGTCAGTGTGTTCACCAATCAGGTTCACACGACCCGGCGCCTGAATAATGTGGGTAGGGAGGTAATGCAGTACTTGCTCAAAAGACGCCTTCACATTATGGATTAAATCAGACATTGGACTTCTCTCTCTAAAACGTAATACCAGAGGCGCGGGCAGCCTTGCCCGCGGCGTATGTTTGTTATTGTTGTTCTTTGTAGTGAACGTCGCTGAGGTCTCGCAGACGTTGCGCCGCCTGTTCAGCTGTCAGGTCGCGTTGGCTTTCTGCCAGCATTTCATAACCGACCATAAATTTACGCACTGACGCACTGCGAAGCAGAGGTGGGTAGAACAGTGCGTGCAATTGCCAATGTTCAATGTCCGTGCCTTCTTCAAAGAATGGCGCGTAATGCCAGCCATGGAGTATGGGAAAGAACATTGGAACAGGTTGTCGTAACGACTGGTCAGCTTTTTGATCGCCAGCGCCAGATCGTCACGCTGCTCATCGGTCAGTTCACTCATGCGACGGATATGGGTTTTCGGCAGCAGCATGGTTTCGAATGGCCACGCCGCCCAATAAGGCACAACGGCGACCCAGTGCTCGGTTTCCACCACAATGCGATCACCGTCTTTTAGCTCTGCGTCTACATAGTCCACCAGCAGGTTGCGGCCATGCTCGTCGTGATACGCTTTGAGGTTTTTCTCTTTGCGCTCAATCTCATTTGGCAAAAAGCTGTTCGCCCAGATTTGGCCGTGTGGGTGAGGCTGGGAGCAGCCCATGGTCTCGCCCTTATTTTCAAAGGCCTGAACCCACACGTACTCTTTACCCAACTCTTCAATCTGCGCATCCCAGGTATCAATCACGCCACGGATTTGAGGCAAGGAAAGCTCCGGCAGGGTCTTGCTGTGATCGGGGGAGAAACAAATGACGCGGCTCAGTCCACGGGCACTTTGCGCCTTAAACAACGGGTTGTCAGAAACAGGTGCATCCGGCGTGTCCGTCATCAGTGCGGCAAAGTCATTGGTGAAGACATACGTACCTTGATAATCCGGGTTCACATCGCCGGAAATACGTGTATTGGTCGGACATAAAAAGCAGTTGCCGTCATAGCTTGGCAGCGCTTCTGTCGAAGGCTTTTCATCCTGACCGCTCCAAGGGCGTTTGGCGCGGTGTGGGGAGACCAGAATCCATTGTCCGGTTAACGGGTTATAACGACGGTGAGGGTGATCGACAGGATTAAATTCAAGGTTTGACATCATTGGTTTCTCAACACGAACTTTGAAGGATCCGGCGCGCAATGCGCCGGATTATTTATCAATAGCCCTGAGGATTGTTGGATTGCCAGCGCCAGGTATCTTGCGTCATTTGTGCAATGGTACGGGTCGCTTTCCAGCCAGTTCTCTCTCAGCTTTATCTGTGCTTGCCCAGCAAGCGGCAATGTCGCCCGGGCGACGTGGACAAATTTCATAAGGCACTTGTTTACCGCAGGCTTCGCCAAAGGCATTCACCATTTCCAGCACGCTGGAGCCCTTACCGGTACCCAGGTTGAAGATGTGAAGGCCAGACTTTTTACCGACGGCTTTCAGTGCTGCCAGATGACCATCAGCCAGGTCCATCACGTGGATGTAATCGCGCACACCGGTGCCATCAACGGTGTCGTAGTCATCACCAAACACAGACAGCTTTTCACGGCGACCGACGGCGACCTGCGCGATAAACGGCATCAAGTTATTTGGAATGCCCTGAGGGTCCTCGCCCATGGTGCCAGATGGATGTGCGCCCACTGGGTTGAAGTAGCGCAGCAGCGTGATGCTCCAGTCAGGTTCCGCCGCAAACAAATCGCTGTAGCACTGCTCTACCATGTGTTTGCTGGTGCCGTACGGGTTAGTGGTTGCACCGGTTGGAGAATCTTCAGTGATTGGCACAATCGCAGGGTCGCCATACACAGTTGCAGACGAGCTGAATACAATGCTCTTCACACCGGCTTTGCGCATTGAACGCGCCAGTACCAGAGAACCATTGACGTTGTTGTCATAGTATTCGAGCGGTTTTGCGACAGACTCACCCACTGCTTTCAGACCGGCAAAATGGATAACGGCATCAATCTCGTGTTGGGTGAATACGCTGTCCAGGAATGCTTCATCACGGATATCACCCTGATGGAATGCAGGAGCCTGACCGGTTAATGCAGCAATACGGTTCAGTACTTCGTCTTTGGCATTGCAAAGGTTATCCACGATCACCGGCGTCATGCCTGCTTCCATCAACTGAACGCAGGTATGGCTTCCGATGTATCCCATTCCACCTGTTACCAGAACTTTCACGATTTCGTCTCCTTGGGCGTTTTGCTTTTTCTGAAGCTGACGCCCTTAATTGTTTTTCCACACAGCGATGTAAACGTTTACACCACTATATCCTAAGTTGTTTGAGCCAACCAGACACTGTGCAGTTTATTGATTCAATTCAGAAGTTAAAAGTCTAGAAGTGTGAGCGGCATCCAGCTAGTGCTACCCACACCGGTTTTCAGGTCAATCAGTTAGCCGTCACTGCTGCGGCCTTAGGGAGTTCTTGCGCCATGTCGTCGGCCACAAATCCGTCATGCAGGCGGTAGTAGCCTTTGTAAATAAGGGCGCTGGCAAGCATCAGGATGGCTGGCAGACCAACCATCATAAACTGCAGGCCAAAGATGGTTGCCTCAGACTGCACCGCGTTGGGCACATAACCCACCACAGACAGGCCAATACCCACGATAAAGCCGCCTGCCGCACCGGCAAACTTCACCAGCATGGTCTGTACCGAGAAGATAACGCTTTCGCTGCGGCGGCCGGTTTTGTGCTCACCATAATCCACTACGTCAGCCAGCATCACGGTTTGCAGCGCATTCGCCACGCCCACACCAAACTTGATAGCCGCACCTGCCAAACCAATCAGCAGTGCACTGCCCGGCGCAAACACGCTCATGACCACCAGAACCACACACGAAACAATCGGGAAACCACTGGCAATAAACCACAGGTACTTGCGCGGCAACATGGTCGCAAGGCGTGGGAACAGGAACACACCCGCCACTTCCGCAATGCCCGCCACCATCATGTAAACAGGGAACAGTTCTGCATTGCCAAGCGCGTAGGTGAAGTAGTAGATCGCAAAGCCACCCACCAGCAGGTTTGCAATCTGGAACATCAGCACGGTGCCGATCAGCGCTTTCAGCTGGTCGTTTTTGCCAATGATTTGCAGCACATCCTTGAAGTTGAATTTCTCCATGGTTTTAGCTGGCGTGCTTTTCTCTTTCACGTTGCGGGCAATCAGGAAAGCACTCATCACAAACAATACCGCAATCAGCATGGCAACGTTGAAGAAGCCCTCACCCTGATCGCCGTTACCCAGCTTGCCAACGATGTGCAGGCCGTAGGTACCGGTGACAAACCATGCAAGGCTCGCAAACAGACGCGGCCAAACCACCAGCTTTTCACGTTCCTGGCGCGAGCTCGACAGCGCAGGGATCATCGACCAGTAAGGGATGTCCATAATGGTATAGGTCAGACCCCAGAGGATGTAAGCTGCTGCGGCATAGATATAAAGCGCAGTGCCTTCAAACATATGGGTACTGAACAGACCTACCAGCACAATGGCGTTCAGCAAGGTGCCGATGACAATCCATGGACGGAATTTGCCGAACTTGGAGCGGGTATTGTCGACAATCACGCCCATCATTGGGTCAGTGATGGCGTCAATGACACGGGCAGCCAGGAAAATGGTACCGACAAATGCGGCGGAAAGACCCGCAACATCCGTAAAATAGAACATCAGGAAGATATAAATCGGGGCGCAGGCGAAGTCTTTGCCAAGTGCACCCAAACCGTAGGAAAGCTTGGTTTGTAGGGTAATTTTATCAGACATCTTATTATCCTCGATGACCGTCCCAGCTAAATCGCCGGGCGCCATACTGCAGAGTTTTCGTCGTAATTCTGAGACGAATCCTACCTTTGAGTCGCTGACAGTTCTGTGATCGAAGATCCTCAATGGAAACGTTTACACGGCCAATTTGCCAAAGTGTGACTTGCGCATTATTTGAGATGGCGCAGCTAGCAGAACAGGCGGAATACCTGGACACGCCTCTCTTTTAGATGCCCGAAATGTTGGGTTAACGATTACACTAGCAGGATGAATGAGATAAAAAATCCGCCGGGCTTTCACCAGACGGATTTGACTTACAGGTGTGATGTATTGTTATCAGTCGATACGCTTCAGCGCGATCAATACTGCAGTTTCGGCGTCCAGTATTGGCATCGTAAGACCAACCGCAGAACACCACTCGCCAGAAAGCTCACAGCCCTCTTGTGTCCAGGCTGGCTGGCAGTTGACGATGTCGTTAAAGTTCTCAGGTGCGTCTATCAATTCAACCCGGTAAAGGCGTCTGGAGAAAGCCCCGGAATGCGCACATGACCACTCAGGCATTGGTCGGCATGGCAAGCTGGGCGATTTGCACCACAGCTTCCGATTTATCTTCCGCCACCACTGCCAGTATCTGATGCGCAGCATCATCTGTCGGAACGCGCCAGGTTTTACCGCTGTGCAGTAGTGGACGCAGTGATTTGTGCAGGGCAATGTAGCGCTCGAAACCCTGCTTTTCCTCCTTCGATTCCTTGACCGGATCCAGCTCAATCCCCATATGACCAAACAGCGCAGTTAAGCCCCGGAATGCAATGCTGTGGCGGCGACGGGTGCTGTGGCAGTGCGCCGCACCAATGTGGCTTCCCATCACTTCCGGCGGGAAGAAGTAGCTCATGCCACGCTGGATATGCTGACGCTCAAGCGCGTCGTTGTTGTCCGATGTCCAGAACCTGTGGGTGCGTTTCAGCACTTCAAAGTCGATGCGGCCACCGCCCGCTGCGCAGGATTCGATTTCCACATTCGGATGGGCGGCGCGCACTTGTCGACCAACGCATAGTAGCGCTCGGTCTGGTTGTGGCCTGCGGCTCTACCTAATGGCCGGGCTGAACGATCTCCCGGTTCATGTCCCACTTGATGTAGGCAATGTTGTAAGTGCTCAGGAAGTGATCGAGGCGTGAGAACAGGAACGCAAAGGCTTCGTCATTTTGCAGATCAATCACGTACTGGTTGCGTCCGGTAGGCTGATCATAGCCATCAACGGCCAGCAACCATTCAGGATGCTCACGGTAAAGATCACTGTCTTTGTTGATCATTTCAGGCTCAAACCAGAGCCCGAACTCCATTCCCAACCGGTTCACATGGTCAATAACCGGTTTCAGCCCATCAGGGTATTTCCCTTCATCAAGGAACCAGTCACCAAGGGCGGCTTTATCACCATTGCGGCCACGGAACCAGCCGTCATCAATGATAAAGCGCTCAACGCCCATCGCCGCAGACTGTGTTGCCATCTCCATGATGTAACCCGGATTGTGGTCGAAGTAGATACCTTCCCAGGTATTGAGATGAATAGGTCTTGGTTTTAGCGCAAAGTCGGCTGGCAATATGGTTGCCCGGACATGGTCATGAAAGTGATGGCTCATGCCATTAAGGCCATTGGCGCTGTAGCTGGCATACAGCCAAGGCGTGGTCAGGCTTTCCCCTTCCCCGAGCGAGATTTCACCCGGCAGGTAGATTTCTTCAGCCTGCATAATACGGCGGCCGTCGGTTTTCACATCCACACGAAGGCGGTGGTTACCACTCCAGGCAAAATGAAATCCCCACACTTCTCCGTGCATTTCATCAAAATGCGGCGTACCGGCGACAAGCGCCGGGTAATGCTCGTGGGATGTGCGGCCGCGGCGGTTTTCCTGCTGGTAACCGCCTTGCAGCAAAGGCTGACGCACAGTCTGGAATTCATGTACCCAACGCCCATGATAGGTCATCAGCTCCCCTGCCCGCGCAGGCAGCGGCAAGGTGTTGGCTAGTCGGGTCACCTGATAATTGCCCGGTTTGGTGTTTGTCAGGGTATGACGCACTTTGAGTACATCATGCTTGTCGAGCGATAACTCGGTCAACAGCATCAAACCCGCACCTTCATCTGCGCTTTCCAGCGACAAGGTATCATCATGTTGTTCAACGTGATTGAGTGTAAACACCGGTGCCCAGTCCAAACCGTCACGATGGCCTTCAATACCGGGACTGCTGAACACACCGCGACCCAGCTCAGGATTGAGTGTCATGGCGACATCTTTGTCCAGACGTCCATAAGGAACGGGACGACGGAGCGCCAACACAGCCTGGGTTTTATCCCCTGCTACCGGCTTTCCCCAATGAAGGATTTCAGCGTAATCACCACACGCCAGCACCAATTGGCTGTCTGTGCCATTTAATTCCAGGACAGTTTTTGTGTTCATCTCGTTATCTCACGGCATTTTGCTTCTCGCCGAATAATAGGCGATTCCACAAGATCTTCCGTGAACCTCGGCACAAACTGGAAACGTTTACACAAATTATTCTTATATGCAGGTTTATTTGCCAGACGGCTGACATCCATGAAAAAACCGGAATTCACCTTATCTCCTGCCCCCCAGTCGCTTTCTAAATAAACGCTGGCGCACATTTTTCACGACGCATTATTGTAAACGTTTACAGCAAAAATCTAGAATGCAGCCATGAGCACCGACAACGGGCGTGTCCGATGACAAAAACGCCCCTTGCGGTATGGCCACAGAACAAACTCGACAGGAAGACCATGACCACTTTTTCTGAAATCCTGCAGCGACGCGACTGGGAAAACCCTCAGTCGGTCAATATCCATTGCCTGAAAGCACACAGCCCGCTTGCCAGCTATCGCACCCCTGCTGATGCACTGCAGAAGAATGCTCCTAACCGACGTTCACTTAATGGTGAGTGGGCTTTCCAGCTATTTGATGCCCCGGAAAACGTAGACGGTGATTTTATCGCGCCGGCGTTTGATGACAGCCAGTGGTCACGCATTCCTGTTCCGGCTAACTGGCAAATGCACGGTTATGACAAGCCGATTTATGCCAACGTGAAATACCCGTTTGAGGTCAATCCGCCGTTTGTGCCAAAAGACAACCCGACCGGTTGTTACCGCACAAGCTTTACCCTTTCAGAGCATGAGCTTGCTGAAACCCAGCGTATTATCTTTGATGGCGTGAACTCTGCGTTTCACCTTTGGTGTAACGGCCACTGGGTTGGCTATTCGCAAGACAGCCGCCTGCCTGCAGAGTTCGATCTCTCACCTTATCTGGTTTCAGGCACCAACAGCCTGGCAGTGATGGTCATGCGCTGGTGTGATGGCAGTTATCTGGAAGATCAGGACATGTGGTGGTTAAGTGGCATCTTCCGTGATGTCACCCTGCTGGCAAAACCCAAGCATTGCATTCAGGACGTGTTTGTCACGCCGGATCTGGATGCCTGCTATCGCGATGGTTCACTTTCTGTGGTCACCCATATTGATGCGCCACAAAGCTATCAGGTGCAAATCCAGTTGTTTGACGGAGAACAACCAGTCTCAGATCCGCTGACTGCCGGTACACATAACCGCCGCATTGACGAGCGCGGCAGCTATGACGATGTGTCTTCCAGACGCTTCACGTCGACGCACCAAAAAATGGAGTGCAGAGCAGCCACACCTATACCGCTTGGTGGTGTCGCTGTTGGATGAAAACAGCCAGCATGTGGAAAGTGAAAGCTATGCGGTGGGTTTCCGTAAAGTAGAGATCACAGACGGCCAACTTAAATTAAACGGTAAAGCGCTGCTGATCCGCGGTGTAAACCGCCACGAGCACCACCCTGAGTTGGGTCATGTGATGACCGAAGACGACATGGTGCGCGACATTTGCCTGCTTAAGCAAAACAACTTTAATGCCGTGCGCACGCCCATTACCCGAACCACCCGCGCTGGTATGAGCTTTGTGATGAATATGGCCTCTATGTCTGCGACGAAGCAACATCGAAACTCACGGCATGCAGCCGATGAACCGCTTGTCGGCCGACCCGATGTGGGCACACGCTTACATGAGCCGCTACACCCAAATGGTGCTGCGCGATAAAAACCACCCCAGCATCATTATTTGGTCCCTGGGCAATGAATCCGGGCATGGCAGCAACCACAGCGCCATGTATGGCTGGTCGAAACAGTTCGACCCTTCCCGCCCGGTGCAATACGAAGGCGGCGGCGCCAATACTTCCGCGACTGACATCATTGTGCCGATGTACGCCCGCGTGAACAGCACAATCGAAGATGACGCCGTGCCGAAGTGGCCACTAAAAAAGTGGATTTCCCTGCCGAATGAACAGCGTCCGCTTATCCTTTGCGAATACGCCCACGCCATGGGTAATAGCCTCGGCAGTTTCAGTGACTATTGGGAAGCGTTCCGTGAGTTCCCCCGTTTGCAAGGCGGCTTTATTTGGGACTGGGTTGATCAGGACTGAGCCAGTGGGATGAGAGCGGCACCCATTTCTGGGCGTATGGCGGCGACTTTGGCGATACCATCAATGACCGCCAGTTCTGCATCAACGGTCTGATGTTCCCGGATCGCAGTGCCCATCCAACCGTAGAAGAAGCGAAATTCTGCCAGCGCATGATCACCGCTGAACTCATTGAACAAGGCAATGATGGCTTATCACTGCGCGTGACCAATGAAAACCTGTTCCGCACCACAGATAACGAGATGCTAACTTGGCAATTGCTCGAAAACGGTAAGGCCATTGCCTGTGGCGAAACAGTGCTAACCATTGGCGCTGAGCAAAGTGACACTATTGTGCTCCCTCTGACCTACACGGCTAAAGCCGACGCACAATATCACCTCAATACTGATATCGTGCTGGCAAAGGAGACGCCTTGGGCACCGGCAGGTCATGTGATTGCCACCGAGCAGTTTGCGCTTACTAACACTTCAAGCCTGATGTTACCTGGCAATGATACAACAATAGCCCCAACCCGGTTACAGGAAGGGGAGTCCGTTCAGGTCATCACAGCAGATGGGGCGCAACAGTGGGCGTGGAACCGCCAAAGCGGTCTGATGACCGCTTGGTCGGCAAACGGTTCATCAGTAATCAAAGAAGGCCCCACAGATAACTTCTACCGTGCACCGCTCGACAACGACATTGGTGTGAGCGAAGTGGACAATGTTGATCCAATGCCTGGGTATGCCGCTGGGATGCGGCTGGCATTGGCTGCTGGGAGCGCGAATGTGTTCAATTCCATGCGGAGCAACGGGCACATTGTGTGCAGATAACCGCTTCGTTTGCCTATCACTTCCAGGGAAGCATTGCTGCACTCACATGCTGGCACTACACAATCGATGGTTCAGGACAAGTCACGGTAGATGTTGACGTGAAACTGGCCGACTTCCTGCCGCCGATGCCACGTATTGGTCTAAGTATGACGCTGCCACATAACAGCGCAGCAGACGCCGTTTGCTGGGAAGGATTGGGGCCATTTGAAAACTATCCGGATCGCCAAGCCGCAGCGCGATTCGGTCATTACACAGCGCCACTTTCAGCCATGCACACGCCGTATATATTCCCAACTGACAGTGGACTGCGTTGCGGAACGCGATGGCTCCAGGTTGGTGAAATAAATGTGTCCGGCGAGTTCCAGTTCAATGTCAGCCAATATGACGCTACGCAACTGACACAGGCTAAACATACCAACGAGCTGAACCCGCAAGACTGTGTGTACCTGAACATCGACCACCGCCATATGGGTGTGGGTGGCGATGACTCCTGGAGCCCAAGTGTACACCGCGAGTTTCAGCTGAACGATAAACACTACCGTTATCAGATCACGCTAAACCGCCGCTGATCCTATCTCGCGACTTCCCTCTTATCGCCCCTCACTTTGAGGGGCGAGTTTTTTGGGAATCAGATTGATTACGCATCACCTCTGTCATACCAAAAATTGACGATAAGGCAGGAGCACACTAAAAATACATTAGTACATTCTAATTAATGGATTGACGTATGGGCAGCTTTCTCAAGCAAAGAGAATGGGGTTGGTTTAAGGGTGGTATTGCTTTGGCTGCCATTTTCCTGCTCTCTGCCATCTTGGTTCAGCCTATTGGTGTGTCGACGCAGTTCGTCATATTCGACGGCATTTTATTGGACACGGCAACCGACCTGACCCACGAAAGCACCGTCAATGCTTCAGGCGCTGAAAGTGACAACGCTTACTTGAACAAAAGCGGCGGCAAATACGCAGAAAGCATCGAACACCCGCTCAATTACGCCTTTGTCTTTGTGCTTTCAATGATGTTGGGCGGCGCCCTCGGAAAGTGGTCATCGCATAATGAAGGCGAAATCACCCCCTCCCAATCCACCAGCATGGGTGAATACTTCAGACTCTTTATCGGCGGTTTTCTGGTGTTATTTGGCGCCCGTATGGCAGGCGGATGCACCAGTGGACACATGATGAGCGGCATGATGCAAACCTCTGTCAGCGGGTATGCCTTTGCCATCGCCGTTTTTGCTGTCGCTGTCCCAACCGCCATCTTTTTGAAAAAGCGGGGAGACAGCCAATGACTATCCTCCTCGCCATAGTGCTTGGTACCCTGTTTGGTTTTGTGCTGCAGAAAAACGGCGTTACAAGAAGTGGCTCGGTCAGGAAGATGCTGCAACTGGAAGAATTCGTGCTGATGAAAAAATCCTGCTTGGGATCGGCGCCAGCAGCTTGGTGCTTTTTATACTTTTGAGTCTGGGATTGTTCAACACCAGTCATTTCAGCATCAAAAGCATGTATCTCGGCGTGTTGGTCGGCGGCGCTATCTTTGGCCTTGGGTGGGGCATCACAGGCTTTTGCCCCGGCACTGCGATCACCGCGTTGGGCGAGCTGAGCAAAAAGGCATTGGTCTTTGTACTTGGAGGATTGCTGGGCGCACTGGCATTTATGTATGCCTATGAGCCTCTCTCAGACACCGTCCTGTTTGAACCGCTCGGTGGTGCAACCACACTTGCCGACATCCACAACGGCAAAAATCCTTCGGTTTTTGAGTCCCACTCCCTGTTCGTCGCAGGCTCTATTTCCGCCGTGTTCATCGGTATCGCGTTGTTGCTGCCAGGGAAGTTGAAGTAGCGTTTTATACCCCACCACCTTACTCACCTATCTCCTCGTTGCCTGAACGCCCGCTGAATAAGAGAAGATCGCTTCGTAGAAAATACAGCGAGAAAAATCACAAAAATAAAATGAACCTTTTCTATTATTGAAACATCTTTTCATTTTAAGATCGCAATCAAGCATTCATAACATAAAACGCTGTTTTGTTTTTAATCAAAACTCATTTCAAATAATCTACTTGCAGACCTAAAACATACCCTACAAGTGGATGAAACCATGATAAAAACAAACACTAGACAGTCTGTGCTAAGCCTGTCTATTGCAGCGGCTCTGTGCACTTTTTCTGCTCAAGCGGAACTGGATCAGACCGATGCGCAAAACCAAAGTGTTGCTGCCATAGATCTGAGTGAGCAAGCGAAACAAGCGTTCTACGACGAATCAAAACTCAACCTGCATACCTTCCTCTATATTCGTGACCGCGAAGAGCGTAAGCCTGGCGAGGATTTCAAACCACAAATTGAAAACCAGACCATGCAGCTCGCTTTTGACTACCAATCTGGCTATTTCAAAGACTTTATCGGCTTTGACCTGTGGGGCAGTACCCTGCTGAAAGTCGGTGATACTGTGGGTCAATCAGAGATCCTGCTGTATGACTACGACTGTAACGATGACGGCGTTGGCGGTGATTTCTGTGAAAAAACCAACACCTCGTTGAACATCGCAGCATTGAAAATGAAGCTGGGTGACAAAGACCTTGGTCTGGCTGCCCGTGCCGGTTATACCCGCATCAACATGGGTACCATCCGCTCGTCCTGGGGTTTGAACCCACACACCTACCGTGGTGCTGAAGCGAAAGTTTCCATGGGTAAATTCCATGTAGGCTATGCGTGGGCTGATCAGTTCAAAAACGATTGGTCGGATGATTTTAAAGACATGACTAACCGCTGGCACCAAGGCGATGCGAGCATGTCAAAAGCGGAGCGTATTGACTTCATCCACTCCATTGGCGCGATTTATGAGCTGGACAAAGGTCTGATCGATGTGGGCTATGGTCAAGGTAAAGACTACCGCGACAACTGGCAGGCATTGGTTAAATACAGCTGGGATCTGTCTGAAGAAACCAAACTGAACACCGCCCTTTTCTACCAAGGCGGTAAGTACGTAGAAGGTAAAGTTTCTGGTATTGATGATGCAACCGTTGAAAGCTACATCGCGTTGGGTGCAGATATCAAAAACGGTGGTTTCACATTCCGCGCGGCCTACAGCCAGACTGATGCACCAGATACCTCTGCATACAACTTCCGTCTGACGCCATGGGCAAACTCTGACAACCGCAACTTCATGCAGACTACGTCACAGATTGAAGACTACAACGCCGATGGTACCAAGGCGGTCAAACTGGGCGTTGACTATAACTTTGCTTCCTGGGGCATTCCTGAGCTGAGTGTTGGCCTGAGCGGTAACTATGGCTGGGATGTTGTCACCAATACAGCAATCACCGGTGATGCACGTACCTATGACGGCACCATGTACTCAATCGATTACAACGTTCGCTACCGCTTCCTGGATGGCAACCTGAAAGGTCTGAACGTGAACTTCTTCCCAGCGTACTTCCGCTCAGAAGACACCAACTACAAGTATGACCGTAACGACATGAAACTGATGCTGTCTTACTCATTTGCTGCAAAATAATTAAGTCTTTTCCATTTGCTTAAACTTCAATCCCTGTCATGTTGGCAGGGATTTTTTGTAGTGAGTAATCGCGGATATAAATAGTCCCCTGTTCTAGAGGTACAAAAAAGCGGCTTATTCGCCGCTTTCTGAATTTTAATCGCTTGGTTTAACGCTGCTTGGCACGATATTCAGGACAACCCAAACGCTGGGAAATGGTTTCTGCCGCGTTATGCAAATACTGAATAAACTCTTCTTTCTTTCCTTCAGTAAAACGCATGGTTGGCAGGGAAATACTCAGGCCAGCAACAATGGTACCAAAGCGGTCATAAACTGGCACGGCAATGCAGCGCAAGCCAACTTCCTGCTCTTCATTATCTTCGCCGTAACCCTGTTCCCTTACCTTAGGCAGTTCGGCCAGCAGCTCATCGACGTTTTTGTGCGTTTTTGGTGTAGACAGTTTGAAATCAACGTCTTTCAGACGTTCGCGAACATCTTCCTCTGACATCTCACACAGCAGCACTTTACCAATAGCCGTACTGTATAGCGGGTTACGCTTACCAATGCGCGATTGCATGCTCAGCTTATATTTAGAATCAATTTTGTGGATGTAGATAATGCTGTCTTCATCAATGCCCCTAAGTGCAAAGCTTCCATGGTTTCATCAGAAATCTTCACCATCTCGGCATTGGCATAATCAATGATATCAACATGCTGCAACGCACGCGCACCGACTTCAAACAGCTTCAATGTGAGCGTGTAGCGTTCACTCTCACCTTCCTGGGAAACATAACCCAGCGTTTTCATCGTTTGAAGGAAACGATAAACCGTGCTTTTTGACATCATCAGGCGTTGCGCCAGGTCACTTATGCCAATTTCCTTCTCAGTGCTCAGTGTTTCAAAAATCGCCATGGTTTTTTGAACAGAAGAGACTGCATCAGGTTGCTTGTTGCTCATAGATTCATCCTTTCCTCAAAAGAATTGTTTTCCATCAACCTTGGACAGAAATAATGCTAACAATTGTAAGTTGCGCTTCACGAAAATCAATCTCAATTCAGAATTAATAAAATGTTATTTTAATTTTTAGAGACAGGTTGACTGACAACGTTCCAGTTTGCACCATCGTTTGGAAGTCCCAATCACAAATTGCATACTGTCAAAAAAAGCGCCGACGGTGTTTCGCGGCGCTTTCTTGATTATCACTTATATGTCAAATGGTTACTGAACACGGTAGCTAAACTTGTAAGTTCGACCATTCAGCCCTTTGGTATCAATTTGCCAACTGCCATCCTGCCAGCGAACGCGATCCTCACTGTCACTGACAAGCGCGTCCCCTGCAAATTGCTTCAGGTTCAGGGAAACTGGCAATTCAGTGCGTGTCGGTTGTGAAACCCACACAGTCATGACAT
Organism: Enterovibrio sp. JCM 19048; assembly: GCA_001310415.1. Taxonomy (GTDB): domain Bacteria; phylum Pseudomonadota; class Gammaproteobacteria; order Enterobacterales; family Vibrionaceae; genus Enterovibrio; species Enterovibrio paralichthyis. The sequence goes on from BAXE01000028.1 coordinate 17,399, forward strand.
CCCCCTCACGTTGCGCCATCACAGACATTTCCCCGTGAGCGTCCAACTGAAGCTGGTTACCGCCTCTTCCGTGAAAACGTTGGCAGCCAAAATACCCAGCGTTTTCTCTTCAACAATATGAAGGGTTTCTGTTTGCGCCAGTACCGCTATGTCAGGGTTATCAGCATAAGCTTCCGTTTGCTGCGCTGAGAAAGTTGGCAGCAAGGTGTAGGCATAGTTGTCCACTTTCCCTACCCCGGTTTGATGCGGAATTTTACTCAGCAGGGTGTAACCGGTGACAAATGTATCGTCCATATTGTTGTTATTCACCGGATACCAGGTCGCCCAGTTTCCGTTCCGGCTATCCCACGTCAACTCGATGGATTTCTTGGCTGGCAGGTAAACGCCCATCTGCGAGCCTTCCACATTGCCCTCTACATGGTAGGTTTTCAACGCAATGCGTTTTTCCATGTCCACGGTTGGCGACCAAACTTCACCATCGACGGTGATCACGTTAGAGCCATTCGTGTTCAACTTGCGGTTTTCAACCACTGTCGACACGCCCCAGGTTTTTTCAGACTGCACATCAGAACCTACCATCACGATTTCATCGTCAAACATGAAGTAGGATTTCTTGGCTGTCGTCTTGAAGAATTTATCTGCCGAAACGCCTTGGCTGGAGTTGATAAAGTCCGCACCGTAAACACCAAACTCACCGTTTGATACACCGCCGACCCAGGTCATGTCCGCTTTCTTGTTACCGTAGGTATTGCGGCCTTTACAGTTACCGATGTTTTCACCGGTGGTTGTGGTACCCGCCAAGTGGCGAGGGTCAATCAACGGCCACCAGTCGGTGTATTGTTCATGGTCGGCATCATAAAGATACGTCATGCCATCTGCGCTATACCAAGCTTGGGTATTCTCGGTGTTGTTCGCACCACACTCATAGTTACCAACGCGGTTTGAGTGCAGCGCCAGGGTAAATGCATAGCCCTCTTTACGGTGAACCACACGATCCTGATTGTAGAAGGTAAAGTTACCTTCCATTTCCCCTGCCGGCACAATGCTGGCATCGTCCAGAATACGCTGAGCCACATCCAGGACTTTAAAATCACTCGCTTTTTCAAAGAAGACATTTTGATCGGTCTGGAGTTGTTCTTTGATCAATGCACCCAGCTTTTTCTTAAATTCCCCTTCCCGGGAGTCGTAGTAACGCAACAGCACGCTTAGTGCGCCGCGCCCTTCCCCTTTATTCTGTGACCAGCCACGGGCAATCGCACGGCCATTCACAGCATCCATCATCTGCGCCTTGAACAAGAACGGAGCCACTGCACCCATCAGGTACTCATCACCAGTGCGTAGCGCTCATCTTCCAGTTTGATACCCGTGTCATCAATCATGACCATGATGCGGGAGATGTTCGACAACAGGATCATGCCATAGGTACCGATGTACGGGATGTCCTGATGCTGGATAAAACTGCCGTCCTCATAGAATCCGTCTTTCGCGGTTACCGGACTCAGCAAATCTGGAATACTGTTCAGCGCCAGTTGGATTTCTTCGTCATTCTTGTCGAAGATCCCGCGCTGCAACACGATAAGGGCAGCATCGACACGGTTCGCACCCGTCGTAGGGATCTGAGTATGCGGCGATGAATCACCGTATTGGTACCTAGGATCTTCCTGGTGGTAGCGGGTAGCGTTAATTGCTTTGGTCAGGGTTTCCTGCGGAACATGTTCAAAAATCAGGGAGAGTGTGTCATGCAGGAACTTCGGCGTTCCTATTTCCCATTCGTGCCAGTTGTCATTCGGGTGTTGGTCTAGATTTTCGTTGTAGAAACCGTCCAGCAGGAAGTCGATACCAAATAGAATGTTTTTGAGGTTCTCGTCGGTCTGGAATTCGCCACCCAGTTTATAGGCGACAGCCATATCAAACAGACGCATGAAAGATGCTTTGGTGTTTTTCTCGTGAACGTGCTTCTGATCATTTGTCACTTTATAAAGTGGCAGGTTTGCCCACAGGTAGTCCGGGTTGTCGTTCACAAAACCTTCTGATGATGCGCGGGCTTTTTCTACTTTGGCATCCATCATCAGATCGTAAACCGGATCGCTGGTATCCAGCGGCGCCCACAAGGTCGACCAGTTTTTCACTGCAAGCTCATAATCCACAACTTCTGGTACTGGGATATCTGGGCCAGTACCGGTGTCCGGATTACGTAAGTTTTCTTGATCGGAGTGGCAGCCTGTCAGCGCTGCCGTAATCGCTAACGCGAGTACAGAGGTTTTGAAGTTCATAGTGGCTTTTATCTCTTTATTATTGGATTTGTAGGTACAGCGATCCCGCCAGGAGCCCGTTGGGGCTCCCGGAGAGGTGTTAATTGAATAGAGTTATGCCGTTAGACGTTCAGGTTCAGGGGGCAGCGGTGGCAATTCTGCTTTTGGTACCGCGTCGATAAGTCGCTTGGTGTAAGGCTGCTGAGGATGGTTGATCACATCGTCGACGCTTGCCTTGTTCTACCACACGCCCTTTTCGAGCACGACCATACGGTCACAGAAATACTTCACGGTTGCGATGTCGTGGGTGATCAGAATAAATGAGGTGCCATAGCGGTTCTGGTATTCGATCAACAAATCCAGGGCACGGGAGCGCAAGGAAACGTCCAATGCCGCCGTTGCTTCATCCGCAATAACCAGTTTTGGCCGGGTGATCAGCGCGCGGGCAATAACAATGCGCTGACGCTGACCACCAGAGAATGCATGCGGATAGCGCGCAGCCCAGTCGCGGTGAACGCCCACCCAATCCATCACTTCATGAAGCTCTTTCTTACGCTCTTCTTCCGTCATTTCCGGCTTAAGCTGACGCAGAGGCTCAAGAATGATATCTGCCACCGTCATACGCGGGTTAAGAGAAGACATCGGATCCTGGAAGATCAGGCGCAGGTCGATAAACAGGTGGTCTTTGGCTTTGCGCTCCAGATCGACCAGATCGATATCCAGGTTGCGACTTGGATCATGGTATTGAATCGAGCCTGATGTGGCATGACCCAGACCGAGAATGGCACGTCCCAGAGTGGACTTACCGGAGCCGGACTCACCCACAATACCGAGTGATTCGCCCTGGTGTACCACCACAGAAACATTGTCCAGCGCCACCAGCTCTTTGCCTTTTTGAAAAAGCCGCCGCCGTTTTCGAACACTTTGCACACATTGCGCGCATCAATGATTGGCGTTTTCACGTCTGCGTTAGCCAATTCAAACGGTTTTTTCAGCTCAGAGCGCATCTCAAGACGGCGCGTCGCATCCATCAGGCGAATAGTGTAAGGGTGCTCAGGTCTTTCAAAAATCTGGCGCACATCACCGCGTTCCACCACCTCACCGTCTTTCATCACCACCACGCGATCTGAGATTTGGGCAACCACGCCCAAGTCATGGGTGATGAACAAGATCGACATATTGATTTCGCGCTGAAGCTTGGCGAACAGCTCCAGAATCTCTGCTTGCGTGGTCACATCCAGCGCCGTTGTCGGTTCATCCGCAATCAAGATATCCGGGCGGCTGGCAATGGCCATCGCGATACAAACGCGCTGGCGTTGGCCACCGGATAGCGCATACGGGTATTTGTTGATCAGCACTTCCGGATCTGGCAGCAGAACCTGGCTTAAAAGTTTAATGGTCTGCTGATGCGCGTCTTGCTCAGAAAGTCCCTGATTGCACAGGAACAGCGTTTCTTTGATCTGGTCACCCACGGTATGCACCGGGCTCAAGGCACTCATTGGCTCCTGGGAAACCAGAGAAATACGCTCTGCGCGGATACGGCGCATTTCAATGCTGTCACTCTTGAGCGTGGTGATATCTACTTTGGTGCCATCCAGGTGCAGCATAATTTCACCGGAGTCGATATGGCCGGTCTTACCTAGAATTTGCAAAATGGCTTTTGATGTCACTGACTTACCCGAACCGGACTCACCGATTACCGCCAGTGTTTCACCGCGGACGATATCAAAGCTGACATCTTTCACCGCGTGCTTTGAACCCAACGTGCTGTCGAAGCTAACATTCAGGCCTTTGATTTCTAATACTTTGTCCGTCATTTTGTTATGCCTCATGATACGGGTCAGTTGCGTCACGCAGGCCATCGCCCAGTGAGTTCATGGCAAGGATCACCACCACGACCAGTCCAGCGGGATACAGCAGCCATGGTGCTTCAGCGACAGAACGGATGTTTTGCGCTTCCTGAAGCAGTACGCCCCAGCTCACCACCGGTGCCTGCAGACCCAGACCGAGGAAGCTCAGTGCGGTTTCGCCCAGAATCATTGCAGGGATAGCCAGGGTCACTGCCGCAATGATGTGCCCCATGAAGTTCGGCACCATGTAGCGGCGGATGATAGACGCCTGCGAGTTACCATCCAGCCAAGCCGCATTGATAAACTCTTCGTTGCGCAGTGACATAAAGCGGGAACGCACTTCACGCGCCATATCCGGCCAGGTCACACAACCCAGGATCAGGGTGACAAGGAAATACTTGGTGATGCTGTCCCACTCACGTGGCAGTGAAGCCGTCAGCGCCATCCAAAGTGGCAGTGTGGGGATCGCTTTGATCACTTCCATGGTGCGGTTAGAAACAGTGTCAAACCAGCCCCCTTTCAGACCGGCAATCGAACCGACAGTAATACCGATAACCAGGCTGAAGAACACGCCCATCAAGCCCACTGACAGGGAGATACGCGCACCGTGGATCACACGGGAGAGCATGTCACGCCCCATGCGGTCTGAACCCAGCCAGAAGAACGGCAGTTTTTTATCATGCGGTACGATGAACTTGGTGGTCATCGGGATAAAGCCCATCAGATGGTATTCATCGGTCTGACCAAAGAACTCGAAGTACGCCTTCTTGTTCTCATCCAGTTCATAGGATTTTTGCAGCGTCATTGGGTCAGTTTTCACCTTGTACACGGTCAGGTGCGGTGCCCACTCGTAACCCTTGTCGGTTTTTTCGAAGAAATGCACTTCCTGCGGTGGCGCAAAGGTATAGCGACGCCAGCTGTCACCGGATTCAAACGGCGCAAAGAACTCCGCAAAAGGCATGGCAACCACATAAGCCACCACCAGGAACCATAAGCTGAACCATGCCAGTCGGTTGCTGCGGAATTTGTGCAGCATCAGCTGTGAAGCTGTTGCATTTTCTTTATCCAGCTTCTTAGGCTTAAAAATATTGAGTTTTTCGACTAAAGCACTCATGTCACTATCCCTTCAGAGCACCCGCACGAATGCGTGGGTCAATCAAACGTAGAAGAATGTCGGAAATCAGCGTACCGATGATGGTGAGGCCACCCATGATAAGGAGGATGTCACCGGCCAGAACCATGTCCTGCTTTTCCAATGCCTGCAGCATCAGTGGACCCAGGGTAGGCATATTCATGACCTGGCTGACGATGATGTCGGCGCCAGAAGCACCGGCAGTTGCCAGCCAATGGTTGCCGCGATTGGAATAAGACCCAGACGTACAGGGTATTTCAGGGTAAGTTTGCGCTCACTCAAACCCTTTGCACGGGCAGTGGTCACGTAAGGCTTGTTGATTTCTTCCAGCAGGTTAGCGCGCACTTTACGGATGATGGTTGCCATACCTGCGGTGCCCAGCACCAGGATAAACACCCAGCTGCGCTGCACTGAGTCCCAGAACTTGGCCCAGGACATTGGTTGACCCAGATACTCATCGGAGTTAATGCCGGTGATCACAGTGTCGAAATATTCGTAGCCAATCAAAATCGCGATGATGGCGATAACAAAGTTAGGGGTCGCCATTCCCAGAAAACCGATAATCGTTGCCACATAGTCACCCGCAGAGTAAGGGCGTAATGCAGAATAAATACCGATTGGAATAGCTGTGGCAAACATAAACAGCAGAACGCCGGACATCAGCATAATCGTGACTGGCAGGCGCGATTGAATGGTGTCCCACACAGGCTCTTGCGTAGACAGGGACATGCCCAAATCACCGGTTAGCAAACCAGAAAACCAATCCCAGTAACGCACCATGATAGGTTTATCCAGGCCATAGGTTTCGCGGAGGATTTCAATCATACGAGGGTCAACGGTTTGCCCCAAAGATTGCAGCTCGGCAATCTTTGCTGTTGCAAAATCGCCCTCTGGTAAGTCGATGACCAGGAAAATGATGATCGACATACAGAAGAAGGTAAACATCATCAGGCCAAGACGGGACAACCCATTCGCCACCATTGGATGTTTTTCAAAAAATGGCGCAATCACTGAGCTTACCTGCTCTCTTGCCCCCATCACGATATTACTCATATCTTTTCCCCAGTTCCCAGAACCGCCGAAATGAAGGGTGGTGACAATTCACCACCCTTTTCGTTTTTGTTATTTATTGTCAAACCACAGTTGGCCCAAACGCATTGGTGCCGGTGTCATCAGGTGATAAGACTCAGGCATGCCTTCTGGGACGTTACGCAGTTTTTCATTCACGATAACGGTGTTTGGCAGGTTGTTTACCGTGCCGATGGCGAAGAAATTCTCTTCCGCAATGTCGACAATTTCCTGCATCAGTGCGTTTTGTTTTGCTTTGTCAGCAGTGATTCGCAGCTCTTTGTAAAGCGCGATTTGCTTTTTCACATCAGCAGGTGGCTCTACCGCCGTGTCAGAGTCTGGGTTTGCAGACCAGTTAAACCAGCCCAGGCCAAACGTGGACTCAGGAGAGAACGGCATGTACCAGCGGGCTTCATCAATCACGCCTACACCACCATCGCCGTACCAAGGGATCATGTCGTAGTCATTGGCAAAGCGCATAGAGTTCTGCAGTGAGCGGTCAACAATGCGGATATCCAACATCACGCCGATTTCTTCCCAGTGCTTTTTCACCATTTCCAGCGTGTCGCGGGTTTCCGGTTTCACCAAGGTGGTGCTCAACGCTTCGATACGGATACGTTCGCCATTTTCCATCAGGCGGTAACCGTCCTTATCGCGCTTGGTCAAGCCCAGTGCATCCAGCATTTTGTTGGCTTTCGCCAGATCAAAGTCAGTGTACTGTTTGGCAAATTCTTCACTGTAGAACGGAGAAGCTTCTGATGGTGCTGCTTGGTACGGTTCGACGGCACCGGCAAAAATGGTTTCACTGATGTCCCAGCGGTCAATGGCATGCGACAGGGCAATACGGAAGTCCTTGTTAGAGAAGAGTTCACGTTTTACCGGGTCTTTTGAGTTTTGGTTCAAACCCAGTACCGCAACGTTCATGCGGGTTTCTGGACGCAGCATCACTTTGTAGCCCGATTTTTCCGCATTGCCGAAAATGATTGGGCGGTTCGCTGCGTTATCGATATGACGTGACTGGAAGTCGGTTTTACCCGCAACCGCGCGCAGCAGCATCTCTTCTTTGTTTTCAGAGAAAGTCCACTTCACGGAGTCAATGTAAGGGAGCTGATTACCGGCGGTATCCACCTGCCAGAAGTAAGGGTTGCGAACGTATTCCGCAAACGGGGAGTTAGCAGTTGGTGGGGTTTGAACGACCATGGTGCCATGGTTGGGCGGTCGACATTGGCGTAGAACGGTGTGAAGTAATGTGCAGGACATTTCACTTCATAGTATTCGCGCAGGATGAGAAACCTTCTGCTGTCGCTTCTTTTTCTACTTCCGCATTAAATTGTGGCTGGTACTGAGAACAGTATGCCTTGCTGAATGCCGCGATGTTTGAACCATCAACACCCGCCAGCTGACGGATAAACAGGCCATTTGGCTCTTTCAGGGTAATTTTTACCGTGTTGTCGTTCAGTGCTTCCGCTTTTGCCGCTTCATGATCTTTGAAGAACAGAGGACGGTTGCCAGCATGGTTTGGATCGCCCAGAACGTCATTCACGTAGTAAACGATGTCATGCGCGCTGAACGCTGAACCGTCAGACCATTTCATTCCTTCGCGCAGGAAAATGGTGTATTCAGTCGCTTCTTTGTTGGCTTTGTAGCCAGTCGCTAAGCTCGGAACAACATCGGTATAAGTGTGGTTGAACGAAAACAGGTTGTTGTTACCCAGAATACGCATACGGTGACCGTTGTCGCCCCACAGACCCACCAGGTTCAGCGTGCCGCCGTATTGGCCGACAGATTCAAATGGGGTAACAATCAGTGGATCTTGCGGCAAACGTTCGTGCACAGGCGGCAGTTTGCCGTCTGCTACCAGCGCATCCAGCGTTGGAGCCTGCTCAAAGCCAGCTCCTGCAAATGCTGAAGCCGACATCAGCGCGGCTATCGACGCGGCAAGCAAGTTACGCTTGCTATTAAAGTGTTTACCAGTCATAGGGTTCTCCGAAGAGTTAATGTTGTAATTCACGTTATTGGTGGTGCCTTGTCTTGCCGGCACCGTCTTAAATGCGTTCAGATATCACTTCCACTTTCAGGGTGTGGTTACCCGCTGGCACTGTGCCGAAAATCACCGGCACGGCCGCTTGTGCAAACAGCAAATTGGTATTGGGCGCGCAAGGCATCACGCTGTGCTTCCCTTCACCCGACACCAGTTTCAATCCCGACACATACTGACTGCCATGAATGAGGGCGGTTTCCATTTCCGCCGGTGTCCCGATGCACTTCACCCAGGCATCCACGGCATAACCCGACAAAATGAATTCAAAGGCTGTTTGGGATTCAATGCGATGCTCACGCCACTCACGGCCATCTTCAAACCATTGGGTGGTCGTCACACTCACATCCGCAAAGGGTTGCCACATCGTGATCAAACGGCCATCAACCAGCTCGCTGCTCAGAAATTCGCGGCGGAAGTGCCACTCGCCGGACATCGGGTGCTGGCAAGCCATCACGTTGTCGCCGATAAAGCCCTGCTCAATCCAGCGCACCGCTTCCACGCCAAAACCGTGGGCAGAGGAATAGGCAAACTTAAGGTATTTGTCGTGGCTGTTGCGAAGTTCCGCTGCGCTCGGCGCACCGGAAAGGAGGTAACTGGCACCTTGGTGACGCACCGTGATTTGGCGGTTTTTCTCAAGACAGATCAGGTCGTCTTGCTGAAGGCAATTGTTGGTTTCGGCTTGCCAGAAAGGATGGTTTTCCGCCAATCTCAGCGCGGCGAAACCTTTCAACGTCAGCAGGGGCGACATAGGGCTGTTGTAGATTTCGCTGGCGATCAGGTTTGGATAGCGATAGCCGATGCTAAGCAAACCATCACTGATAATCGGTTGTGTGCCCCACCAGGCCAGCGTCTTTGTCCATAGGGTTTTCATATCCGCCACAGACAAGCCAACATTCGACAATGAAGTGCTATAGCACGCGAGTTCACTCCACACGCCGGCTCCGGCAAATCGGTAGGTCATTGAACGGCCATACGCGATGGAAGCACCATCCTGATCTGTCCACACAGAGAATGATTTCGCGAACAGCGCTGCGCGGTGAATGAAGAGTTGGCCGTTTTCTATCAGCCAGGGAGTGTGAAAGTCCGCAACCAGATTGACCCAGCGCGCAAACACCAAACCGTAGTAGTGAAAGGCAAACGGGTTGTAGTAGTCGGTGCAACCGCTTCGACCGTCGCGATACCAACCTTCTCCCAGATACATACTGTCGATTTCACGTAAATCACGCTTCAGTACATCTGCATCAAATACCGCACCAATATGGCGGAGTGCCATCAGGATAAGGATGCGGAAAAAGTGCCAGTTGTTGTTGGGAATTTGGATATAGGTTGCCGATTGCAGCCATTTGACCAGATGACGCTTTGTCAGCTCAGGAAGCTCACGGAAAAATAGCGTTTCCTGCTCCACGATGGCAAACGCAACCGCTGACATTTCAACACAGCGTTGGTTGAAATCTGTTGGCGTTCCCCAATACGCAGGGTGTTCCGGATCCACGCCATTCACCACAGCATCACGCAGTGACACAAGAAGTTCTGGTTCATCGGCTGCCAGAGGCACAGCCCCCCAAAGCATGCGAGCCACGCCTTCCAGATTTTGTGCACCCTCGTCATAGTGGGCACGTTGTGGACAAGCGGCTAGTGCAGCCTGCTGTGGCAAAAATGCACCCATGTGCTGTTTAAGCAGCGACGCCAACACTTTGGCTGCCGATTGGCGGCACTCAAAAGATTCAGCATGTTCGACAGAGTTGAATGGGTGCATTGTTTTTAAACTCATCATTACTTGATGTGTTTATTTAAACGCCTTTTCTTTTTATTTCTAAAACATCTTTTCATTTTTATATTCGAGTGGATCATATTTTTGCTTTTGCGGTATTCCAAATTGTGATCAATCCACTATTTCATGATGGTTTCTGGGGGTATACCACGAGCAATCAGTGACGCCATACGCGTCATTTTTTCCTGTGTATGTAAGAAGAATTGTGCATATGAAGGACAGAGATAGTGGCTGGCTAATGTGTCACCGGCTTTAAAAACAAAACGGTGTTTTGGACAGCCCCATGACAGGCAAATCTGACCGGGCATTGCTGGCAACTTTCGCTAAGGTGCGCCATTTTGGCGAGACCAAACGCCCGGTTTTCCACACTCTGGTTGATCTCCACCAGCGAACGGTGATGAATGTTGCCAGATAGTGCTCTGGATAGACATAGTGATCACAGGCATACACATCGCCATTGGCTTCCAGCGCGAAATTGCTGCCACATTGTGCCGCATGGGAGCATAAGGTCGCCGGGTAACCGAGGTGACTGGCCAGCGTGCTGTCAAACATCTGGACGAAGACCTTCCCCACATCCTGCGTGACCCACAGATCAAAGATGTCGCTCAGGAACGTACCAAACTGGTTTGGCAACAGGGACCAAGGCGTGACGCTAGCATCCGTTTCATCGGGTAACACCAGCTTCAGTGCTTTACTGTCGTCCTGTGCTTCACGTTCCACCAGAGGGATAAACTGCAGGAAGCCGCTGCCAATGCCGGTCAAAAACTCATAGACCTCACGGGGATGCCGGGCATTTTCGCGGTGAACCACCGTGAGGGTATTAAAGGGAATATCGTGATGCTTGAGTAAATGAACCGCGGCCATCACCCGGTCGAACGTTGGCGCACCATTCCGTTTCACGCGATAGATATCATGCAGTTCTTGGGGCCCATCAATGGATATTCCCACCAGCACCGAGTAGGTTTTGAATAACGCCATCCACGCTTCGTCGAGCAAAATGCCGTTGGTCTGGAAAGTGTTTACCACTGACACTAAACGTCCAGTTTGATGCTCAAGCTTTTCTGCATAGCTTTTTGCATTTCAAAGGCTTTTTGATAAAACGCCACGCCCATCATGGTCGGCTCCCCGCCCTGCCAGGAAAACACCACCTGCCCGCCAGCCTGCGCATCGATTTGCTGCTCGATGTATCGTTGCAGGGTTTCATCGCCCATACGCCATGCTTTCTGACGCTCCGGATAAAGCTTTTCCTTTTCCAGATAAAAGCAGTAGTGACAATCGAGGTTGCACACTGACCCCGTCGGTTTGGCCATGGTGTAGCAATGCACGGGTTCAGGTAACGAGGAAGCCGCGCCACGGAGTGATTGATAAAGGGGATGGGTTGCGAGCGGTTTTGGATCTGTGTCTATCTGGATATCAATGCGGGGGTGTTGCATGGTACGAACTCTTGATTGCAGAAATGAAAAAAGGCGCAATCAGAAATTGCGCCTTCAGGATATTGATAAATTAGTAACTAGACTGAGTCGCCCGTCTCAAATCAGGCATCCAGCCAGCGCCATTCGTAGCCTTCCAGCGTGATTGTCTGTTTTTCACCCGACAAATCGGTCACCGTCACTTGCTGTACTTCAGGCGTGTAGTTGACCACTGTCGCTTTGGACGAATCTGGGTAATAACAGGCATCGACCCAAGCTGCATCAGATACCCATGCATATTGCTCATTTTCTGACTTCGACAGCCATAGCAGGATGTGCTGCAACAAACGGGCATTCGTCATGGTAAACGGCAGGTTACCCAGATAAACCGAGCGGCCGTTGCCATATTCACGCGCCGTCATGGCCAGGTGTTGGCCTTGTGCGGCAATCACACTCATGTCATGGGCTTGCGAGTAGACGTAGCTCAGGTTGCCAAAATCCTCTTCACCGGTTAGACACGATGCCAGATAGTGGTCTCCATCCAGTTTCACCGGCTGGGCAACACGACCCATGGTCAAAGAGGTTTCTTTTTCCAAGCCAAAGACGTCACCCAGTTGGAAGAAGCGACCATTTTGCAGGTGTGCAGACGGGTCACAGATACCCAGCAAACCGCCACCTTTGCCCACAAACTCACGCAGTGCAGTCACGACTTTCGGGTTACCCCAGTATTCGCCGCCACTCCAGGCTGAATTGGCATCACCGGTATTGATGATGACTTTAATATCATCTGCAATCCCGTTTTCCAGGATGTCTTCGAAGCTGATGAACTCAACATCAAACGGCAGACCCGCCAGACATTCCAGAGGGTTGTTGCCAACAAACTCCATGACATCCGGACGTGGTGGCACATAGAAACGCTGATCCTGCGCCTGGTTTTGCAGCCATGAACGCGCCAGACCCCAGGCATTCAATACCGCGACCTTACCGCCAATTTTCGCCGATTCTGTACCTGCACTGTGTTGACGGTAGGTACCGAATTCATCTGAGATTTGGGTAACGTGGTCAATAAAGTGCGGGAACTTGTTTGCCAGCGACAGGTAGCCACCATAGCCGATGCGATCCAGTGGCTTGTGCAGCATGGCGCGGCGGATTTTCACCCAGTTCGCCATCGATTCTGTCACCGGGTTATTGCCTTCACGGAACACATCCGGGAAGAAGTACGGGTAGAAACGCGCTTCCTTGATTTGGTCACCGGCAGAATCCGTCAGGCGGCGCAGTGCCACCCCGTCTTCCACCGCACCAACGTTGATGTCGATACCGATATCCTGGTAGCACGGCAGGAAAGGTTCAGTACCAATCCAGTGGTCGCCCTGGAACATCGCCGCTTTTTTACCGGCAGCATGCGCCATCTCCACCAGTTCACCGGCAAAATCAGCCACGAACTTCTGGATAAATGCCATCCAGTCGCGGTAGCGCTGGCTCGGCACTTTGTAGGTACCGTTGTAATAGCCTGCATCCACGAAATCTTCCGGTGTCAGTCGGTAGCCGTACGCTTTCTCAAAGTCGTCCAGCGCTTCCGGCTCACGGTTTCGCCGTAGCCCGTCCAGTCACGGTAAATGTCCTGGTTCTGCTCATTGGCATCAATCACGAACAGGAAAGCAAACGTGGTAAATCGCACCACGGTTGTATTCGGGTGATCTTCCAGCCACTTGGCAAAATAGCGCTTCAGGTGCGCGCGGCATTCTGGGTGGTATGGGTCCAGACTGCGGATTTTGTCGCCTGTCCAGCCGTTGGTCAGTGCGTTGTACATCGACACACTGTCCCACACCTGGCGCACCATGACAGATGCCGTGTACTCATGGAAAGGCGTGCAGTTGCGTACAGTCACGGTGCCGCTTTCTGCATCAAAGTCCCACTGTTCGGCAGGCACGACGTCGCCCGTGGTTCGGTTGCGCACTTCCCAGTGACGTTTCGGTTCACTGTGGTCATCCAGTTCGTATTTCTCGGCGCAATAACCTTCAAGCGGTTTGATCACCAACTCTTCACTCATCGCTGTCAGCGGGAATGAAGACAGGTACTTGCGGTGCAGAAATTCCGGGTGCGCTTTGGCAAATTCTTGATCGGCGCGGACAATACAAAGTACCGAGTAAATATCACAATCCTGCTCAGCCAGAGAATCCGGCATTGTGGTGCCATCACTGTCGCGCAGTGCATCCGCCTGCCAGCGTTTGTAGAGATCCAGAACAACGTCTTCCTGCCCGACTTCAACCGGCAGTGTCATGTGGCCTTGGGTAGCTTGTGCCATGAAAATTAAACCTCAATACTCAATTGTACGTCTTCGCGTTTGATGCCTTTGGTCGGCAAACCCGTGTCATAGTCTCGAACGACCGGGGCGACACCGTCCGCCGGGCGGGGACGGAACAAGCCCATCCATTCTCTTTCTTTTTCTGGACGCCATGGGCGACACGCCCACTCAAAGGTGCGGAAGGTATCGCGGATATGATCCATGTAGGCGAGCAGTTCATCGTGCAGGGCATTACGCACTTCGACAAAATCAGGGTGCTCGATCAGGTTGTTGTTTTCTGCTTTATCGTTCACGCGATCATAGAGCTCATCGGTGCCCAACAGGTTAATGACCAATTTGAACTTGTCTGTCACCCAGCCCCGCACAGGGATAAATCCGCCGTTGGAGTCATGCTCCACTTCGTAGCGGTTGAACTCGACCATGACGCCATCAAAAACACGTTCTTTTGTGCCATCTAACAGATCGTTACCCGGCATGATGGGTGGCTGTTCAATGTGGGCGAGTTTCAGCAGTGTCGGCATGATGTCGATGTGGCTGACCGGGCGGTCAACCACTGTGCCCGCCAGTTGGCCGTCGGTATTTTTGATAATGAGCGGGATATTGGTGATTTCGTCATACACCGCCGCGCCTTTACCCCAAAGCTTGTGCGCACCGTTCATTTCACCGTGATCTGAGGTATACACAATCCAAGTATTTGCCAGCTCTGTTTCGTCCAGGTGACTCAACACGCGGCCGATTTCCTCATCCACAAAATCATTGCAGCCGAAATAGAGCGGATTGATGAAATACTGGGAGCCGACACCCGCCCCTTTGGCTCTTGACCACAGACGGTGATGCAGCGGCTTGCTTTCTAAGCTGTCAAACGCAGCCTCACCCAAATCGAATTTGAAGTCTTTGAACTTTTCGACATGCTTTGGCGGGCAGGTAAACGGGTGGTGCGGCTCATCATAGGAGAGCACCAGCAAAAATGGCTTTTCTTCGTGACGGTGTTCTTCGATAAACTTCAGGCCACGGTTGGTAATACGGTGACCCCAGGTGAAATCTGCCGTTATCTCATGCGCTTCCAGCTCTTCCGGCGTATTCAGGCCACGGCGCCACAGGGTAATTTCCTCTTCCGTCAGTTCGTTGAGGTAATTAACACCGTCATACCAGTATTCAGGGTGCCAGCCCGGCGGACAGACTCCCGTACCGAAGTAGTCGTGTCCATCCAGGTGCCACTTGCCGATATAGCCGGTGTTGTACTTCGGCTGTGAAGATCTGCCCATGTGGCGGATGTTGCTGCCAAGCGCCAGGTTGTTGGTCCAGGCGCCGCTTTGGTGTGAGTACATACCGGTAAACAGACCGGCTCGCGCCGGTGTGCACAGTGGACAGGTGGTGTAGGCGCTGTCAAAACGCACCCCGGTATCAGCAAGGCGATCCAGATGCTGGGTATCGGTGGCCTGACCGGAGTAGCGCTCTACGACATTCGCGCCCTGGCTGTCAGTCATGATCAGGATGATGTTTGGTGCTTTGTTCATCATGCGCCGCCCTTACCAGAAGAAATTGCGGTAACCATGAGCACGCATCAGCGCCTCAAGGTAGTAATAGTCACCGTAGGGCAGCATATTGTCGCAAAGGCCAACCTTCACAAACGATGCGCCATGCGCCAGCAAACCCTGCGCCTGTTCCTTGTCGCAAAGGTCGCAAAGCTCCATCAGCCCCTGCAGCATATACAGACCCCAATCGCGGTATTCTGCGGCTTCTTCCATCAATGCATCACGGCTCGCGTCTTTCGGAGGCAACGACTCGGCTTTGTCTTCCAGTGATTGGGCAATCAGCAAAAAGCCCGCCGCAGTAATGGCACCGGCAGAGCTGTCCTTGTACTGGATTTCATTGGCAGGCAGGCGGTAATCCCACACAGGCACGCCGTCTGGCGTTATGGCCTCTGCTGCGAATCGCGCCAGCTTTTTCGCCAGGTCGAGGAATTCATCGTTCCGGGTATATTGATAAGTTTGAGCGTAGCCATGGATAGCCCAAGACTGGCCGCGCGCCCAACAAGATTCATCAGCATAGCCCTGGAACGTCTCCCCTTTCACCGGAGTCTGGTACACAGGATCAAAGTTGAACGAGTGATAGGTTGAGAAGTCATCACGCACGATGTTTTTGGCAAGGGTTTCGCTGTGGCGAATTGCCACTTCGCGGTAACGCGGTGCACCGGTCACGTCTGCCGCCCAGAACAGCAGTGCCGTGTTCTGCAGTGAATCGATAATAGATTTGCCCTGGATGACATCAGGCTTTTCCAGCGCCAGCGGATGGGTATCGTTCCAGGCCACAATGTAGCCACCTACTTTGCGGAAACGGTGGATCAGGTGATCAGCTGCACGTAACGCCATCATTTTGGCTTCTTCACAGCCAGTCAGCTTGTACTCTGCAACGCAGCTCAGGCTGTACTGGAAACCGAGATCATGGTCGAGCCAGAATGGGTCCAGCAGCATGTTGGCAAAATAGGACTTACGCAGTTTGGCGCTGTTTTTATATTGCTCATCGCCGGTGGTTTGGTAACACAGCCAGAGCTGGCCAGCCCAGAACGATGATACCCAGTCAAACGGGCCGCAATGGGTCCAGGAGTAATCAGGGTTGCCAATTTTAGGGTTGCGTTCGCCAATGCGAGGGATGTTACGTTTGATTGTGGCCATCACCTTCGGCAGATGCGCGAGCACACGCTCACGTTCTAACTTGCCGGGCAGTGGTGGTAATGCAATGTACTCGTTCATTTTGTGCCAACACCGAAATTATTTATCACGTTGGCAAGCATTCTACGTGGAGTCGTCTGAAAAAACCGACGACAAATCACAATATCAAAACGCGGTTTTATTTTTAAAAGAAACGCAAAATCAAAAGGCCAGCGAACGCTGGCCTTTTTTGTGCTTTTGTAGGGTATAGAGGTAAACGGAACTCAGCGGGCGAGCCAGCCACCATCAACCGCCAGCGTAAAGCCATTGATGTAGTTAGCCGCTTCAGACGCCAGGAATACCGCCGCGCCGCCCACATCCTGTGGCGTGCCCCAACGGTTTGCCGGGATACGCTCACGAATAGCCTTTTCGCGCTCAACATCGGCACGCAGTGCTTCGGTGTTATTGGTGGCCATATAGCCCGGCGCAATCGCATTCACATTGATATTGTGAGACGCCCATTCGTTCGCCAGCGCACGGGTCAGTCCCATCACTGCGCTCTTTGACGCCGTGTAAGATGGCACTCGGATCCCGCCCTGATAGGAAAGCATGGAGGCAATATTCACAATCTTGCCGCCAGAGCCCTGCTCATTGAAAACACGGGCAGCGGCCTGGGACATCATAAATACCGCTTTGATGTTGATGTTCATGACATCGTCCCAGTCAGTTTCACTGAAGTTGATGGCATCTTCACGGCGGATGATCCCGGCGTTATTCACCAGAATATCCAGACGGCCATGCACACCACGTGCATCAGCCACCACGCTCTCAATCACTTCAGATTTACTGAGATCAGCCGTGATATTGTGGAAACGGCGGCCAGTCTGCTCAACCAGCGCGGGGGTATCACCGGCATCGCTGTAATTGATACCGATAATATCTGCACCCGCTTGCGCCAGCGCAACCGCCATGCCCTGCCCCAGTCCTGTATTGCAACCACTGACAACCGCCACTTCCGTCCAGTCGGAAAGCTTCCAGAATCATTTTAAAACTCCGTTTCATTATTATTTTATCTATCTTATCGAACTTACAATTCGAAACAAGAAAATAAAAACGCCATTTCAATTATTAGTGAACAGGTTCAATACCTGATCACATTTCTCAGGTTTCCCGCGTTGCGGCTACTTGTAGTAAACGGTGTCAGAGACGTCGCGAAGGCGCGCTGCCGCTTGCTCAGGCGTTAAATCGCGTTGCGCCTCGCCCAGCATTTCGTAGCCCACCATAAACTTGCGCACCGTTGCTGAACGCAGTAGTGGCGGATAGAAACAGGCGTGCAGTTGCCAGTGCTCGACAGACTCACCGTTTTTCACATTGGGGGCGCCGTGCCATCCCATGGAATAAGGGAAGCTGCACTGGAACAGGTTGTCATAACGTGTCGTCAGTTTTTCAGAGCATCGGCAAGGTCACGGGATTGGGCATCACTCAACGCATTAATCCGCGACACGGCAGCTTTAGGCAGCAACAGGGTTTCAAACGGCCAAGCCGCCCAAAATGGCACCAGCGCCACCCAATGCTCGGTTTCCACCACGATGCGCTCCTGCTGCGCCAGTTCACGCTGAACATAGTCCACCAGCAGTGAGCTGCCATGCTCCGCAAAGTAGGTCGCCTGGTGACGGTCTTTGGTCGCCACTTCGGTCGGCACAAAGCTGTTTGCCCAGATTTGCCCATGCGGGTGCGGCTGTGAACAGCCCATGGTTTCACCTTTGTTTTCGAAGATTTGCACCCACTCGTAGCGCTCACTCAGAGCCGTGTATTCGCGCTGCCAGGTGGCAATCACGCGCTCAATATCTTCGGTACTGAGTTCCGGCAGGGTTTTACTGTGATCAGGTGAAAAGCAGATGACCCGTGCTTCGCCCTGCACGCCCTGCATGCGCATCAAGGGATCACTGTCTACGTTGACCAGCGGGGTTTCCTGGTTCAGCGCCGCGAAATCATTCTGGAATACAAAGGTGTGGGTGTAGTCCGGGTTTTGCTCACCGGAAACGCGGTTGTTCCCCGGACACAGGTAACAACCGGGTTCATAGGCCGGCTGCGCATGATCTGCAGCCGCTTCCTGTGCGCCGCTCCAGGGGCGTTTTGCGCGGTGTGGCGATACCAACACATACTCGCCGGTCAATGGGTTGTAGCGTCGGTGCGGGTGTTCTGTAGGGTCAAAAGGTAACGTTGTCATTTGGACTCACCAAAAACGTCCCCAGAAGCGCCATAAGGATGACGCCACAGGCTCTAACGGGTTAAGGATGAAGTGGACACAATCTCCGCCAACGCCTGTTTGATGTTTTTATAAAACGTCAGGCCAGAGAAACAGGAAGCAAAACCGGGAGCCAGCAATGCACGCTTGGGCGCCGGTTTCAGGTGACAAAAATAGATCTTTTGCCGTTCACGGCTGACCAAATCAGCCAACATCTGTGCACCGGTGTAATCAATGAAATTGATCCCCCGGCTAAGGATGATGAGGTGCTCCGCCTGACAAGCCTGCAAACTGCGCTGCAGGTGCTGGCAAGAGCCATAAAAAATAGAGCCGTTGATACGCACGATCGCCGTGTTGCTCATTAGCTCTACTGGCACTTGGTAGACGCGGGGATCGATAAATTCCAGCGTCGGTCTTGAAGTGCGGCGCAGATAGAAAAAGAGCGACAGCAACATGCCAACATAGATAGAGAGTTCCAGATGCAGCAACATTGCGGCGATAAAGGTGGCTCCCAGCACAATGCTTTCTTTGCGGTCATTGCGCAGGATGTCGAGGATATGGGGAATATCAATCAGGTTGTAGGCCACCACAAACAAGATGCCTGCCATACCCGCAATCGGAATGTAGGCGGCATAAGGTGCGAAAAAACCAGGATCAAGCCAAGGAACAACGCCGCGAACAGCGCCGCACAAGGCGTTTGTGCGCCACTGGTGTAATTCACACCGCTTCGGGTAAAGGAGCCGGAAGAGACATAGCAGGAGAAAAACGCCCCAAGCAGGTTCGACATACCCTGACCGATAAACTCCTGGTTGGCATCAATCAGCTGGCCTGATTTCATTGCCACTGAGCGGGCAATGGAAATGGCTTCCACCAGCCCAAGCAACGCCACCGCGACAATGCCCATCGCCATGCGCTCGACACTGACTAGCTCGACCACCGGCACGGTAAAAACAGGCAGTGAACCGGGCATTGCCCCCACCAACGCCACATTACCGAGCATCAGCGCCAGTAAGGTTGCAATCACCATCGCCAACAACATATGGGGCCCTTTCGGCCAGACCCGCCGGATCACCACACTCGCGACAATGGTCACCACACCGATAAGCACACTTCGCAGGTCGACATCCGACACAGCACTGAGCGTCAATCGCAGGTTTTCAATCGCCGTTGAACCACTTTCAATGTCTAGCCCCAACAGGTGTTTAAGCTGGCTGATGGCGATCACCACGGCCGCCCCGGCAGTGAAACCCAACACCACGGAATGGGAAACGAAGTTGACCACGGCACCGAATCGCATCAAGCCCATCAAAAGCTGCACGGCACCGGCGCAAAGCGTCAGGGTAATCGCGAGCTGGATGAAAAGCGGCGATCCGGGCGCGGCAAACTGGCTGACCGTGGTAAAGACAATCACAGACAACGCCGCTGTTGCACCGGAGATCAGGTGATGGGAAGAGCCAAACAAGGCGGCGACAATGGCCGGAACAATGCAGGTATACAGGCCGTATTCCGCGGGCAAACCGGCAATCATGCATACGCCACGCCCTGCGGCAGCACAATGATGGCACCCGTTAAGCCTGCCAGTGCGTCGGCTTTTAGCGTCGCTTTAGAAACAAGAGGCAACCAGCGCAGGAAAGGTAACGCCCTTTCCCATCGCCAACGTCTGGAGCAAGGAGCTGATAAGGTTGTCATTGTCGGTTACTGAATTGGAAGGAAAATCAGGCCTGCTGCTGCAGGCCCACTATATGAATCACGAACTTAGTTGAGTGCAGCCACCGCATCCCTGACGAGTTGGCCGATGGCATCCCAGTCCTTGGCATCAATCAGCTCTGCCGGCACCATCCAGGTACCGCCACAGGCCAGCACAGACGAGACAGACAAATACTCGCCGATATTGCTTTCTGACACGCCACCGGTCGGCATAAACTTCACCGGATACACGGCGCTCAGGCTTTCAGCATCGCCGTGCCACCCGACGCACTTGCCGGGAAAAACTTCAGGGTGCGCAGCCCCATTTCCATCGCCGCTTCAACTAGGCTTGGGTTATTGACGCCGGGGATCATCACCGCGCCGCGTTGTTGGCAGTAGCGCACCACGGTCGGGTTTAATCCTGGGCTGACGACAAAATCCACCCCAGCGTCCAGCGCGGTATCTACCTGCGCTGTGGTCAGTACGGTGCCCGCACCAATCAACATGTCCGGATAGGCGGCACGGATACGTCGGATGCTTTCCGCGGCCGCATCGGTACGAAAAGTAATTTCAGCGCTTGGCATTCCGTTTTCCATCAGGTTTTCGCCAGCGGCACAGCGCTGTCTGCATCTTTGATGGCAATCACCGGAATAACTTTCAATGTACGTAGTGCATCGTTGATGGCCTCAATGCTCGAACGTTTTCCATAACAACTCCAATAAATTAAGACGTAAAAAGTAATGACTGGATCTGCTGCGCTGTTGGCATGCATTCGTGCGGGATCACCGCCCCTTTTGCCTGAATGACATGGCTGGCAAGGAGGTGTCCCATGGCCGCGCATTGCACGTTGGATGCCCCGGCAACCGTCCCCAGCAAATAACCGGCATTGAAGGCATCACCCGCCGAAGTGGTATCCACCACGCAGTCGACTTTTGTCGCCGGCACCCTCACCACATTCTGTTTAGTTGCCACCAGGCAATCTTCAGCGCCGCACTTCACCACCACCTGGCTACAACCCAGGGCATTGACGCGCTCAACCGTTTCAATGGGGTGTTTATCACCAAAGAGCAGGGCTTCGTCATCAAACGTCAGCAACGCCAGCGAGGAGACGGACAACGCCATCGCATAGGCATCACGGGCTTGTGCTTCGTTTTCCCAAAGACGTGGGCGGTAATTGGAGTCGAACACGACGTTGCCGCCATTGGCCTGATAACGCTGCAATGCGGACAAAAGGCGTTCGCGCTCGCCCGCAAACTGAATCGCGAGGGAAATACCACTGAGGTAAATCATGTCGAACGATGCAAGAAGCTCAAAAAGCGCGGCGTCGTCAAACCCCTGCGTCCAGAACCGGGCTGCCGCGTCATTGCGCCAGTAGTGAAAGCGGCGCTCCCCGCTGGCATCATTCTCAATCAGGTACAAGCCGGGCAATTTGCCGTCGATACGCGAAATACCACGGGTATCTACGCCCTCTTTGGCTATGCACGACAACACATGGCTGCTTTGGGAATCAGTTCCCATTGCAGAAAGGTAGGTTGCGGAAACCCGAGGCAAACCCTCCCCTGCCAGCTGTTGAAGGCGGGATAGGTAAATGGCGGTGTTGACTGTGTCACCACCAAAGCCTTTCTTAATGCACTCCTGGGTTTCGTGAAGCTCAATCATGCACTCCCCGACAAACCCGATGCGAAACGTAGACATCTTGATATCCATCAGTTTTTTCAAGCATTCTAAACAGTACATAGATTTTTGAAATGACGTTTCATTTAAAATTGAATGTTTTTAGGAATTGTGTGACAAGATAAACAAAACGCCGTTTCAATTATTGAGCGTGCAGTAATTAAGCGTAGTATTTCGCTGTCGTTAGCCAAATACATGAGAGATAACATGCAAGTTCGTCAATCCATCCACAGCCAACACGCCAAGCAACTGGATACCCAGGGTCTGCGTGAAGAGTTCCTTGTTGATACGATTTTCAAGTCCGGTGAAATCACCATGACTTACAGCCATATCGACCGCATCATCTTCGGTGGCATTCAGCCAGCACAAAGCGCGTTGGGTTTTGCCGATGACATTGGTGAGAAACTGGGTGTTTCCTACTTTCTAGAGCGTCGTGAACTGGGTGTGATCAACGTGGGTGGCGACGGTGTCATCACGGTTGACGGCGAAGAATATTTCATTGATGCCAATGAAGCGCTGTATGTCGGCATGGGCGCTAAAGTCCTGTCGTTTACCAGCCGTGACAGCAATAACCCTGCAAAGTTTTACTTTAACTCTGCCCCGGCACACACCCACTACCCTAACAAGAAAGTGACACTGGAAGAGGCCGCCCCGGTGACACTGGGTGACGCAGAAAGCAGCAACCGTCGCACCATCCATAAATACCTGGTGCCAGACGTACTGCCAACCTGCCAACTCTTGATGGGTATGACCAAACTGGAGCCGGGCAGCCTGTGGAACACCATGCCTTGCCACACCCATGACCGCCGTATGGAAGTGTATTTCTATTTCAACATGAAAGAAGATGCCGCCGTGTTCCACATGATGGGCGAACCAACAGAAACGCGTCACCTGGTGGTGCGCAATGAGCAGGCGGTGATTTCGCCAAGCTGGTCCATCCATTCAGGTGTAGGTACACAAAGCTATACCTTTATCTGGGGTATGGTGGGTGAAAACCAAACCTTCACCGACATGGACCACATCGATATCAAAGATCTGAAGTAAGTCTGAATAACTCCACCTTAAGATTGGGCCCCGCAAGGGGCTTTTTTTGTTCTGTCGCGTCACATTGCCCCTGTCCACTTCCCCCCATCCAGCA
The DNA here is from genome assembly GCA_001310415.1 of Enterovibrio sp. JCM 19048. GTDB lineage: Bacteria > Pseudomonadota > Gammaproteobacteria > Enterobacterales > Vibrionaceae > Enterovibrio > Enterovibrio paralichthyis. The sequence continues at coordinate 40,624 of BAXE01000028.1, forward strand.
CAAACAAAAACACCCTGCAGTCACCATGAAACTGCAGGGTGTTTTCTTTGGCTCAGCCGCACTTGGCTCACGTTGCCCCCTGTTGTTGCACCCAATGCCGCATAAGCCCGCACCGGAGTCCGTCGTGGCGAGTATTCATCTTGCCGAAAGCATTACGCCGCCACATCAAGATGTGATACATTTCGAGCGTTTTTTGAATATAAAGCGGTCTTACACCGCGTTATTGCGACACACCTCAACGGAGTGCTGAGTGTAAGTTACAGAACCACAAAGGAAAAAATTAAAGACGCAGTGAATTACTGACGTATCCGCTTCATTGCCTGGCTTGCCTGAGTGGCAACACAAAGGCCCAGTTTAACGTTGTATTTATGACCATAGCCCAACCCCTTCCAGCCCCATACCGCGCAGAAAAGAAATTTGCTGAGTCACTTTTCCTGCTCAGTCCACTGATCGTGATGCTGTTTTCCATCTTCAACATTGTTGATACCAAATGGATACTGTCACGTCTGATCCCGGTTGTATGCCTGTACTGCATGGTCTACTACCGAAACTCAGGACGCAAAAACTGGGACAACCCAACGCTAAAGCCCTTGTTGGTGACAAGCTTTGCTGCACTTATTTACTTTACCTTTATGCATATCACCCGGGGCGATGAATTCGGTTTTTCCCGTACATTGCTGACCTGCTTGATTTACATCTTATTGGTACCCTGGAACCGCATTGGCGCAGCTTCGCTTCGATACCTGTTGTTAGGCGCGGCAATATTCTGCGGGATTAATGCAGGTTATGAGTATTTTGCAATGAGCATTCAGCGGGTCGGCATAGCCACCAATCCCATCCCTTACGCGCTGTTTTGTGCCACCCTTTTTCTGATTTCGCTTTATTACCTGCTTTCAGAAAAATCTCTCGTCACCAAAAGCGTTGCTGGGGTGGGTGTCATGTTTACCTTAACAGCCTTAGTGCTTACCGATGTGCGCGGCGTATTGCTGTTCGTTCCTGTCGTTGCGCTGTATCTGATCGTCAGAATGCTGCCAGCATCCAAACGTTACTATGGTTTGGCATTGGTTATCGTTTCTGCATTGGCGGCGGTTGGGTATATGGCATTTCAGGAAAAAATAGACAACCGTATCCAAGTGACGGTCAATGAATTTAAAGCCATTTCGGAAGGGAACAAAAAACCTCCATCGGTGTTCGCCTAGACCTTTGGAAGACTGCGGCAGACGTCATTGAGAGTACCCCATTATTTGGCGCAAGTGATGAAGCACTTCAAGCGACCATTGTTGCGTTACCTAACCCAAATGCAGCGAAAGTGCCTCACCTGCACAATCAGTATTTAGATACCTGGCAAGAAGCGGGTTGGTCGGCTTTGGCTTGTTAATGATGTGGATTTTGTCGCCTTTAATGCGTTCCAATCCATTGAGACTGTCTAACAACGCACTCACGCCGCTAACCACAAGTATTGTGCTGATGGTTCTGCTTGCGAGTTTGACGGATGTGCCTTTCCATCACACCCATCTGGTGTATCTATACACATTGCTGATGACATTGCTGCTGGTCATTGGCCATTCCACCGAGCAAGAAAAAACGGATAAGGGTGCCTTCCCGGCTGATAGCTCAACAACGACTGGCCAATAAATGAAGGGCAAGTGGGACTCCATCCCACTCGCTCAATTCGTTTCTCCTGACACTCCCTCAGCCTGACGCGCGACGCATCCAAAGACCATTATCCTCCTCACCAAACTTAGCCCCACCATGTTCGCTCCCAAGTCAAAACCCTCTCACTTGGTGACTAAAAATTCTTTTTATTCAGATACATAACCAATGTATGATTTTACTTCCAAAAAATATAAAAAAATGGACAGCAAAGGTTCTATGAAAAAATCTATCCTCAGCGTGTTAATTGCCAGCACCCTTCTCGCCGGTTGTGGCGGTGATAAAAACACCCAAGATGCCGCCGTACCGCTGAATGTAACGACTACCTTCACCGCCCGTCATATTCAGACCTTGCCAGGCAAACAACCAGAAAATGTACTGGTACTGGCTGGTGCAGAAAAAGCAGAGCGCATGCTAAAGGCGTCGCAGGTTCGTTATAACGGCAAGCTGGAAGTCACACAGGTTGGCAGCAATGAAGCCAGGTTTTCGACTGGCCTGTCACTCAAACTGTCGATAGCGAAGGGAATGTAACGACCACGTCACACCGTGCCCTGACCCTAAAGCCAGGTGTGTATGATTTCGTGCTGCTATTGAACTCGGAGCAGGCAGCGTCCAAACAGTATGTTGCCAGAGCCCTTGGTCATGAAGTGGTCGACGGTGATGCCAGCGCGATCGAGTTCATCGTTGAACCAAACCTTGGCGAAACCATTGCTGACTTTGATGAAGTGAATTACGTATCCAAACTGGCATTTCAGTGGAAGGCAGAAGAACTGGCAAGCCTGACAACGCCTCAATTTGGACTAGCGATTAATGGTGGTGAAGAACATATCTACGCCATCAACAAAGAAACGGGATTGGCAGAGCTGACCATGAACGTTGAAGCGGGCAATTACACCCTATCCGTGCGTCTCTATGACGGTAACCTGCTGGTTGGCGAAAACGACAAAGACACCACCGTCAATTTTGTTGAAGGGGAAAGCGCACAAACAGACATCATTCCACTTCAGGGTGATGTGTCGTTTGAAATTGCGGAAATCAAAGATCGCGGCACTTTTACCTTCAACCTGCCAACAGCGCTGGTTGAAGAAGTGGGTGGCGCAGAGAACCTGACAGTGATTGCGCGCCTTTCAGGCACTGACACGCCATTACAAGAAGAGGTATTGAGCGTCTCTGATGTCAATGGCGCGTTTGTCGCGAGCACGATGTTTGAAACCGGAGGCGCAGAAACAGTCAATGTGTACCTTGCGTTCTACCAGCCGATTCTGCGTCAGATTTGGAAAGCCTCGATCCGGTTTCAAGCTGCACAACCACCGTCAATGTGGCGGCAAACCAAACCCTGGGTTGCAAAATTGAGCTGAAACGCGAAAGCGTGATTGCCAACCGCATTCTTGGCACGCTGCGCCTTAATGTACTGGATGAAAGTTGGGTGCCGGCGGCGGGTGCCGATGTGTATATCAACGGCGAACGAATTGGCACAACGGGTGGAGAGATTGATGCGGGGACGCTCAAAGCCCACCTGGTTGCAGGCGAGTACCAAGTCACGGTAAAAATGGGCAGCGGTACAGCCAATGAAGACTTAATCCTACAGCCGTTGGACGTCAAAAATGTGCAAATGATCCTGGGACAAGATCCGAATATCGGTACAGGCAACTTCGTTAAACACGCGACTTATGACGACACGAGACACTGGTTACGACGTGGTGCAACGGGTGACATCGACGGAGACGGACATATTGACCTGGCTATTGCCACTCGCGACTTTACTGTTGACCTCTATTTCGGAGACGGCATTGGAGCTGATCGCTTCCATTGGTCGATGGAACATCGGCATTTATGCACAAAACGAAGAGAATCAATTTACTTTGCAGTCGTCACATCGCATTTCGACTGATCGTGAGTTTGCAGTAGGTGATGTAAACAATGACGGATATCCAGACATTATTGCGAATGACGTTCTGATTAATAATCAACGTGGCGGGTTTGATCCGATAGGCCTTTCGCTACACGACCAGGCCAATGTAAAAACCCAACAGCTCGCGGATTTCGATAACAATGGCAGTTTGGATCTGTTGGTTACAACAAGTTGGGAAAATCTGTCTTCAGTCTATTTAAACGATGGTGAAGGACAATTTACCTTCCATACTCACCTTGCCCAATTTGACACTGACCGGGAACCACCGGCAATTGGTGACATCAACAACGATGGTTTCAATGATGTCGTAATGGGAATATCTATACCGAACGAAGGTACCAATTCGAGCAGCCTGAAGTTGATGAGTTATAGCAACAATCACGGTTCATTTACCCAAACCGAAATCGATGGAGGTGGGTCATAACCTGTTAGCGGATTTAGATAACGACGGTGATCTGGATTTGATTCAAATCTATTTCGACGTAACCGTTTATAAAAACTCTCCTGTAATCTAAAAGAACGGCTAAAACAAAAAAGGCGATGGTTTAACCCACCGCCTTTTCACTTTTGACTATCTACTGAAACCACAAATCGATTATGCCGGCTCTTGCACCAGTGGTTCTTTGCCCAACCATTGACGCACTTTGGCTGTGATGCGGAAGATATGGCTGATGGTATAAAAATACACCGCAAACAATACCAAGAAGCCAATAAACATCGCCGTTTCATTGATGTTGTAGAGCTCACCGGCAATACCGATCCCAGCGAATGCAGACGCCAACAAACAAATGAAAACCAGTGTCAGGCGTGAAGAAAGACCAATGCGCTGACAGATATGATGCAAATGCTCGCGATCCGGTTTAAACGGAGAGTGACCCTTTCGAATGCGGCGCGTCATGATGGTTGCCATGTCCATCAGCGGCAGGGCAATAAACCACAGCGCGGATACAGGGCGAATAGCATCAGTTTGTACATCCTGCGACGCACGAATAAGGAACCACACGACAGTAAAACCAATCAGCATACTGCCCGCATCACCCATAAAGATCTTAAATCGCTGCCCCAGCGGAATGCCCAGGTTCAGCAAAATGTAAGGGATAAGTGCCGCAATAAACATCATGCAGTTCTCTGCTAGATTGGTATCTCCATTCACCATGAACATGATGCCAAGCGCAGCAAAAGAAACCGTCGCCAATCCCCCCAACAAACCATCAATGCCATCAACCATGTTAAAGGCGTTAATCGCACCAATAACAGCAATGACAGTAACGAAATAACTCACCCAGGCCGGAAGCGACACAGGCACATTACCCGCAATACTGCCAAGACTCTCAAGGCTTAGCCCCGCCACGAAAATCATGGCCAGGGAAATACAAGCCTGGACAAACAGACGGATTTTAAAGCTGATATCAAACTTGTCGTCCAAAACGCCAATAACAATTAATACAGCACCACAACCTAGATACAACGCATCTTCAAAACGGTTGTCCAGGTAGATAAGAGATGACAGCAAAATCGCCGCATAGATTGATACACCACCCACCAAAGGAATAGCCCCTTTGTGGTGCTTACGCTCATTAGGTTTATCAACCAAGTTAATTTTCTTGGCTACTTTTCTGAAAGTAAAAAGCAGCACAAATGACAATAGAAATGTTGTTAAGATAGCCAATGACATGATGATTTAGTTATGGTTAGAAAGTTTATCCAAGCCACGAGGTTTGAGGCTTGGCGAAGTAGATGATTAGAGCGAGCCTAAGAGCGGCACTGGGAAGAGCACGCTGGTCCTGGGTCCTAGGTAGAGCAAGAGCGGTGCTGGAAAGAGCACGCAGGTCCGGATTTCGCTCTTCCCGCTCTTAGCTCTTTCCTAGTCCTAGGACCGCTCTTTCTCTTCCCAGGTCCTGCTTTCGCTCTTACCCCTTATACACATTCTCAAAGCAGTAGTTAGTCGCTTCAATAAAGCCTTCTACACTGCCGCAGTCAAAACGTTTACCTTTGAACTTATACGCAAGAACACAGCCGTTTTGCGCCTGCTGGAGCAGTGCGTCGGTGATTTGGATTTCACCACCTTTACCTGGTGCCGTGTTCTCCAGGATTTCAAAAATATCTGGAGTCAGGATATAACGGCCGATAATAGCAAGGTTGCTTGGTTCTGTGCCTGGTGCTGGTTTCTCAACCATGTCCGTTACGCGGATCAGATTGTCAGTCAAGGCATCACCGGCAATCACACCGTACTTGTGCGTATCTTCAACCGGCACTTCTTCTACCGCGACAATCGAACAGCGGAACTGTTTATACAGCGCCACCATTTGCGCCAAAACACCTTCTTCAAGGTTGATGCAAAGGTCATCTGCGAGCACAACCGCAAATGGGTTATCACCCACCAGTTCACGGCCAGTCAAAATTGCATGGCCAAGGCCTTTCATTTCGCGCTGGCGAATGTAGGTAAAGTTCGCTGACTCAATAACATTGCGGATATCAGTGAGCAGCGCTTCTTTATTGGTGCCGGAGATTTGATGTTCCAGTTCGTAGTTTTTATCGAAGTGATCCATCAACGAGTGTTTGCCGCGGCCGGTAACGATACACATGTCTGTCATACCGGCTTGAATCGCCTCATCAACACCGTATTCAATCAACGGTTTGTTGACGACCGGCATCATTTCTTTAGGCATCGATTTAGTTGCTGGTAAAAAGCGCGTCCCATAGCCAGCTGCGGGGAAAAGGCATTTTTTTATCATAATTTTTTAGTCGCTACCGAAAAGATCACGTGTATAAACTTTTTCTGCCACATCCGCTAATTCTTCAGCCATGCGATTGGAAACAATGACGTCAGATTTATCTTTAAAAGAAGCCAAATCTTTTATCACTTCAGAATGGAAAAACTCTTTCTCATTAAGAACAGGTTCATACACTACAACTTCAATACCCTTGGCCTTAATGCGCTTCATAATCCCTTGAATAGAAGAAGCGCGGAAATTGTCAGAACCTGATTTCATGATGAGTCTGTAAATACCTACTACCTTTGGATTTTTACGCAAAATTGAGTCAGCGACAAAATCTTTTCTTGTAGTATTTGCATCTACGATAGCCTGGATAATGTTATTCGGTACATCCGCATAATTGGCACGAAGTTGTTTAGTGTCTTTTGGTAGACAGTAGCCACCATAACCGAAAGATGGATTGTTATAATGGCTACCAATACGAGGATCTAAACCAACACCTTCAATGATTTGTCGCGAATCTAGCCCATGAGCTTCTGCATAAGAATCGAGCTCATTAAAGTAAGCCACGCGCATTGCTAAATAGGTATTAGAAAACAACTTAACCGCCTCTGCTTCCGTCGAGTCAGTAAATAGTACTTTAATATCAGTTTTTTCTGCGCCTTGAATTAAAAGGTTAGCAAAAACTTCAGCTCGCTGGCTGCGTTCACCAACTATGATACGTGACGGGAAAAGGTTATCATATAACGCTTTTCCTTCACGCAGAAACTCAGGAGAGAAAATTATATTTTCACATCCCATTTCTTCTTTAATGCGTTTCGTATATCCTACAGGAACAGTAGATTTTATTACCATCACAGCACTTGGGTTAATAGAAACCACATCTTTAATTACCGCTTCAACTGAAGAAGTATTAAAGTAATTGGTTTCAACATCATAATCCGTTGGAGTCGCGATAATAACAAACTCTGCATCTTTATAAGCTTCAAACTTGTCTAGAGTAGCTTTAAAATTGAGATTTTTTTTCGATAAGAAAAACTCAATCTCATTGTCCACTATCGGTGATTTTTTATCGTTAAGTAAGCGCACCTTGTCTTCTACAATATCGACTGCGATTACTTCGTTATCCTGCGCCAACAAAAGAGCATTAGACAGACCTACATAGCCTGTTCCTGCAACAGCAATTTTCATTTTTAAGCCTCTATAAACTCAGCCACTTCTTTATATTTAAAAAACTCTTTCTTCAAATAAGGAATTGGCTCGAAGTTGCCACAAGAACTAATAGCATCATCAAGTTCCTCAGTTGTCCATGCTACGAGTAAATGTCCATTCTTACTCATGAACTCTGCAATATCACTTTGATGTTTGTCTATTCGCTCCAAATTAGGAACAACAATAATTTTCTTTCCCAACTCCAGAAGTCGGTAAATTGTACCAGCACCTGCATGTGTGATTACTACAGATGATTGATCGTAAAGATCATTTATGGTGTCAGTAAATTCGAAATAGGCACCATTCTTTGGTAAATAATCGCCATTTGCCTTCTGAAACAAGAATTCATATCCCGTCTTAGATGCAGCTATAATATCTACAGATTCAATCAATAAATCGAATGACGTTGTGCCAACCGTAACTAATATCTTTGTCATAGCACACCAGAGTAAATGGCTTTAGGATAGAGTTTTTTTAATGAATTATTTTGGATGTAAAATTTATCAGCCAGTTTATACATCACTTTTCCAGTCAGAGATGCCGTTTCAAATCTTGACCAAGATTCAACATGAACAACTTTAGAACCCCTAATCTTGAAAAATAAGGCAGCGAAAATACCAATACCAGGACCGGTAGTAACGACAACTTGAACTTTGTGATTCTTTGAAATTCCAAACAATGAACTAATGACTTTTATTGGTCCTGAGTTGGTAAAGATTTCTTTATGACTATACTTACCCCTGACTTCACCAGTAACATAATGTTTGCTTGACCATGCAGGTTGAGTTTTCACGTCAGAAAGCGTGACGATCTCATATTTTTCTTTTAGATTTTCGATAATTTTTGGCGCCAGTCTATTCATTTGCGCAGTGTGGCCGCCTTCACCATATACAAAAAGTATACTTTTCATTAGCAAAACCTATGATAATTGAATTAAACAGCTCTTCTTGCCGATGCTGATGACATTGAAAGTAACAAAAGAGGAATTGAAGCGTAAGTAGACCATGCCTCCTCTTGAGCTAAACCAAGAAATACAATTTGAAAGCAAACTGCTGACAAAATGAGTGTCGCTTTTGAGTGTACACTTGACAAAATCAAGGAGATGACAAGGAACAATTGCAGATAAAACGACCAACCCATCTGAGTCATGTAAACACCAAATATACTTTCCGAACCATATAGTAAAGATCTAGCATCATCCAGTTGATTAAAATAGCTTCCCGATAGGTTGCCACCAACACCAACACCACTACCAAACGGATTTACCAACATATTATTAAATCCAGAAACTAGACCTAACCCATGATTATCGCCTGTTAGAATTTGTACTGCTGATAGAAACACTGGCATCAAAAAAGCGAGGGAATATACAACCCATCCTTTAGTCGTAAACTTAAGGATGATTAAAAAAACAGTTAACATTGTAAAGTTAACTATTCCACCTTTAGAACCCAAAATAAAACACAATACAAATGACACAGCCCAAAGAATAAAAAATTTCATCTTATAGACGGGAAACAAAAGCGGCAGGGCTAACAGAACATATGCATATGATATTGTAGAGCCAGTAGGCCCTGTAGGCTATATAAAACCATATGTTCAAAATCATTTAGATTTAGAAAAGACTTACTATGAGATGCTCTCCACTCTTCCTTTGTCATATTTGCTAAATCTATATATCCCAAAGTTTCAGCGGCGTCTGTTTTGAATAAAAATTCAAAAATTAAAATTGGTATAGATATGACAAAAAAGGCAAAAACTATCTCTTTCGCCTTTTTCTCCAGTCCATACTTGGAAATACTAACACCAAGAAAGTAAACTAATACAAATACCCAGTATGAACGAGTGTAGGCTAGAACACCCACCAGTGTGACATTCGGGTAGAATAGACCTTTCAAAACACCAATTAAAAAAAGAAAAAGCGATACGAATAAAAGAACCTTTGTCAACTTACTAAGGGGAAAAGACCTCCAGTTAACAATAGACACTATAACCAATAAAACAAGAGGTAGTCCAGATAACACCCTCGGTATATCAAAAGCCCATCCAAAATTCTGAAGAAACAAAGGTGTGAAAAGTAGAAAAAAAGAGCCAATAAAACAGTTATTGATTTCATTTACTATATTTTTCAACCCCATAACTTAAAAAACTAAATTCTATATTTTCACAAATCTCTTTTTTTTCTTCGGAAACCATATGTGAGATGGGTATAAATTTCGTTGATATATTACAAAGCTCTTTAACTGAAATGAGACTAGTAGATAGGATACCAAACAGCGTTTCAACTTTAATTTCCCCTAGCAAAACTGCCACTTCCAATGGATGCTTTAATGAAACTACAGTTAAACCTATCTCTTCTAGTTCAGCAATGTAGCTGTCAGAAACCACTTCGTCTCTATGAAGGAGATAATATTTAATATCACTTGAAGCAAATAATAACCTCAGAATATCGAAATACCGTTCCTTTTCTAAAAACCCGGCCTTAACTAATTTAGTCCCAACAAAATAATTAGTCGCTTTAGTTTCTTCTTGATCTGCTAATTGTTCAACACAAAACAAATCACTGATGTACTTTTTTACCTTGTCATTATAAATTGCATTCTTATCAACCAGCTCTCTATGAAAAATTGTAAGTAATTTAACATTAGGGAAAGAAGAAAAGAAGTCAGCTTGATTCAAAGAAAGAGTAGCAACACCATCATCCAAAATATAACTATGCTCATTTGGAAATAATTTATGGACCCATCTAAAAACCTTGGATCCATGATAGCCATAATATTTTTTCCCTTCCGAACCTTTCAAAAAAAGAAAAAAAGAAATAAATATATTGAGCGGTTTAAGATATGGTCTAAAATGAAATATCTTAATATTATCAGTTAGCTTTTTTGGTAGCACATTAATTACCGACTCTAACTGCTTCTCAGTCGAACTTGAAGTTGGTCTAATAATGACAACATCATCATCTTTAACATGGGGTAATGCGCATAATAGCTGAAAAGGTGATTCTATATAAAATTTATTCATTTAAAGATAATTTCCACGGCATAGGATGAATACGATTCGCCAACAATGCTGTCATAATGAAGCGTACAAACATCGAAATACAGAAAATCTTAGCCACCATGTTCAAGTCATAGTTATTCACTGCATATGAAACGAAGAGCAAATGCATTAATCCTGTCAAGAAGGTAATCACAGATAGCACTCCTGTTTTTTTGTTAAAAAACAGATAATTAGTAAATAACATATAGCAACCAACGTAGCATTGCCCCACGAACAACCACCCTATCAAATCTCTCGCTGACTCGTACTTTTCTCCAGCTACTATAGTAATGAATGTAGGTGAAACAAAAAATAGAAATAGAGCAACTATAGAAATCATAAAAAGTGCTTTGTATGTATGTTTTACAATCAATCTATTTTTATCGGGATCATTAAGTTTTAAAGCTCTATAAAACCATGGCAACAAAGCTTTATTCAATGCATCAAAAAAACAACAAACACCTAAGCTTAACTGAACTCCTAACATATATATTGCTGCTTTTTCATTACCTAAGCTTGTTGCTATTACTATCCTGTCGATATAGCTCAACAGAAAAACACCTAATACATGTGGTACTAATGGTAAACCAAACTTTATAGCATCCACACTGTCCGCTATTGAAAATGAATTAATCTTAATTAGCCCACTTCGAAACAGAGACAACATCGAAATGAAAGCAACTATTGCAGCGGAGGTAAAAAATGCCATAACCACGGTTCTTACCGAAGCGTCAAATAACTCTAAAAAAAGCAAAACTATTATGAATAGAGACCCTCCTTTGATTAATTGATAATGAAAGTATTTATTAGATTGCTCTCTGATTTGAAATTGGCTTAACCGAAAGAGCAATACATAATTAAAAAAGCTAATGAATAACGCAATCATCAAAAGTGAATTATCGAAAAGTTCTTTACGAGTTATAACTCCCGAAAGCAAACTTATGACAATATATAGAAAAATAAGGCTAAGAATTAATATGGCAAAACAACTTGAGTTATACCTAACCAAGTGACCGAATATAACATCATCGTAATATTTTCTAGCTGCTGCGCCAACTGTATTTAAACCAACCAGAGCTCCAAATCCAGTTATTAATGATTGAAAAACAGAAAATTCACCGTAGTCATTCAACGACATCTTTCTGGTGAGAATTGGTAAGAGAACAAAAGGGATTGCTGCACTAAATGCATTTGATAAAAGATAATGTCCAGCCTTATTAAAGACGCTCATTCAACCATCACCATGAAAAAGATTAATTTAATATAGGCAAAAATAAAAACAATTATGTCACTATGATGACTTTGCTATGGCGTTATTTCCCATAGAAAAAGAAAGTTATTTTTCAAATGACAACATGGGCTCTTTTTTTATAATTACCGTGATGTCGACAGCCAAAGTTAAGAGTAAAACGGCGTACTCTACACCGTTTACTCTTAATGATTCTCAATTATTTCAACAAATCCCAAGTAAGAGGTTGACCTCTCACCAGGTCACTTTTCGCCATTTTACCTATAATTTCATTGTAGTACTTTGGTTCCAAACCAAATCCTGGACGAATACTTCGTACATGTTCGGGTGTTATTATCTCACCAGATTTTAATCCCTTGACGACATATAAAGACCTACGAAACTTTATGTTTCCTTTTTCTGCTTCGGTACGCTCATAACTTACATTACCTAAAGCTTCCCAGGCAGTTTTCGTATCTTTACAAAGTGCCTTTAGCTCGTGAGGTTCAAGCGAAAAGCTATCGTCTGCACCACCACCATTTCTGTCCATCGTTACATGCTTTTCAATTAGACAAGCCCCCAAGGCTACTGAGGCTACTGCTGTTGCGTTATCTATAGTATGGTCTGATAGTCCCGACAATACGTCAAAGCGTTGGGTCATATCAGAAATTGTTCTTAAGTTATATTGATCTGCAGGAGCCGGATAGCCACTAACGCAGTGTAGGATGACTAGTTCTTCACACCCATTATCTCTTGCAGTTTGAACCGCTTCTTGTATTTCTTCTTCATTGGCCATGCCTGTAGACATGATCATTGGTTTGCCTGTTTGAGCAACGCGTTTTATGAGTGGTAGGTCTATTAATTCAAAAGATGCTATCTTATAAGCAGGTGTATTTAAATCTTCCAGAAGGTCTACTGCGGTAAAGTCAAATGGTGAACTAAAGATGGTGATCCCTAGCTCTTTAGCCTTATCAAATAGTGGTTTATGCCAATCCCAAGGCATATGAGCATTCTTGTACAAATTATATAGTGTCTGACCATCCCACAGACCTCCATGTATTTGAAAATCTTCAGCATTACAGTCGATAGTAATTGTTTCATGAGTGTAAGTCTGAAGTTTGATGGCATCTGCGCCTGCTTTTTTAGCTTCTTCCATAATCTGATAGGCGCGATTGATGTCACCATTATGATTAGCAGACATTTCTGCAATAATATATGGGGGATAATCATGGCCTATTTTTCGACCATCTATTGTGATAAAGGGTTTCATAATTTAATCCAATTCTTTTCTAATGAATTTTTCTTTTGAAATGCGTTCGTAGCCCGCTTTAGTGAATAGACATTGAGATGCTTGATTATCTTTCAACACTGTCGCATGGATGTTTATGTTTTGATGAATGTCATCAATTAGAGATAAAGCTTTTAGAGCTATACCTTTTCCGTGTTGCTTTGGATCTATAAATATAGATATAAGATAGTTTCCTGCTGATACCCTGTCTAACCTAACTACACCAACCGGATCCTGCTTTTTTGACCATGTTATGACATAAAAAAAGTCAGCTATGTGAGTCAGTTTTTTACGCATCCAGTTTTGATGTTGCTCCCAACTTGGCGTTTCTGGATTTAAGGCATACTTTCTAGTCTCTGGGTGACATTGCCACTCAAATACAGTTTTGATATCACTCTCATTTGCTAGCCGTATTGCCACCGGAAGCGAGTCATCTGAGAAAAGTAGTCTCTCTATTGCCTCTACAACACGATTTGTCCCAAGTCCGTCACATATTACTAAGTTGGCGTCGCGATACTTATGCCACTCCCGCGTCAACGTATTGATAGCCGGAATTAACTCGCTCTTTATCCTATCAAGACTGACAACCTCAATCGCCCTTTGCTGAATTAGCTTTTCACAATTAGTTTTTTGATTATGTGCGAGAGGAATCAATACACTAGGAATCCCCAAACATGCTCGCTCCCAACTTGTTGTTCCTGGGGCTCCAATGGCGATATCATGCTGTAGCATCAGGTCCGCCATATTTTCCGTAAAGTCTTGATGTACGACATTTTCATGGAGCGCAATCCATTCGGTCACTTCTTCATAATGAGGTGCAAGAGGATTTAGTAGCACCGTTATGCGAATATTATCTTCGTTGATAAGAGTTTGAAGTGTTTGCATTGTTGCATTGGGCTTATCCACGCCACCCATTGAAACCAATACTTTTATTGGCGCGTTTAGTGCGGCTATATCGAAGGCATGTTCACGTTTTTTTGCAAACATAGGAGCTAACAAAGCAAATTCGCTCCCCGCTAACACAGTAGATGAGCTTGTGTATTCGCTCGGCACTCGTCCCAATGTTTGGTCGATAATGATGTCTGCATTGTGGTCGCGTACTAGGTCATCTATAGCGATAACTTTGCAATCAAAAGCACCTTTTACAATGTTATGCCATTCTTTACCTATCGCATAATGATCTGTTACCACAGCATCCACTTGAGACACGCATTTCAAAAAGTCATTCGCATCTTCTAGTTCCGTACGTTGCAACCAGAATAAATAACCTTCAGGCAACTCTTCGTTAAGTTGTGTTTTTGGTGTGCTTTTGAGGACAGTAACAGTATAACCACGCTTTGCAATGTATGTATTTAAATCACCAGGCAATGACTGGCAGGCAAAGGACACATGATGTCCTTTTCTCTTAAACGCGTCAGCCAGGACCAGGCAACGCATGATATGACCGCTACCAATATCAAGTGACGCATCCGCACGTATAACGATTCGCATTAACTACTTACCTGTATTTAGTATGGAAAATAGCGCTTCTGCAAACTCCCAATCTTCCAAAGTGTCTATATCTTGTACACGAACTCTCGGTAACAGCACTATTTTCGAATGCGGTGCGAATATTTTTTTTCGTTGCAGAAAAGCTTCAGCTCTTCCCCAATAAAATTGGCCCGCATCATGGTAAGCCTCTTCTAAATCTTGAGACCTTACTAGCTCATTTTCCGGTGAAAACATATTTACCCCACCATCAGAGTTCACCTTAATTGCTCTCTGAATTGGAAACGCATATGTCGCAGCGCTAAATACAAATTCAGCGTTGCTCTGACTCAGTTGTTCATACCCGTCTTTTAAGTTCTTGCTTGTCACGAAAGGTGCTGTGGCGTACAAACAGCATACAGTACTCAGTTCAACGCTCTGGCTTTGGTACCAAGAAACAGCATGATGCATAACATCCATCGTTGTTGCATGATCATCAGCAATGTCTTTAGGACGAATAAATGGCACTTCAGCACCGAATTCTCTTGCGACTTCTGCAATTTCAATATCATCGGTTGAGACGATGACTTTATCAAAACAGCCCGCTAGCAGGGCTGCTTCAATAGAGTACGCAATCATCGGTTTACCATGAAAAAGTTTAATGTTTTTTCGAGGAATACGCTTGCTACCCCCACGGGCAGGAATGATTGCAATATTCATTTTTTAGCCTTTAATTACTTCAGTTAAAATTTGTACCACTTTATCCTGTTGCTCATAGGTCATTGTATGAAACATTGGCAACGAAATAGCAGTGTTGTAGTACCTTACTGACTCTGGGAAGTCATTTTCACTGAAACCCATTTTTTCGTAGTATGGCTGAGTATGAACAGGGATGTAATGCAAGTTAACACCAACACCATTATTTCGTAGGCAATCGAACACTTCTTTATGAGTAAGAGATATTTTTTCTAAATCTAAACGAATGACATAAAGATGCAGTCCTGAATAGGTATTTTCTAATTGATAAGGCAATACTATAGGAAGTGCCTTGAGAAGTTCATTGTAGCGTGAAGCCAGTTTATGCCTTGCTTCAATAAACTCATCCAAGCGTTGCATTTGACTCACGCCCAAAGCAGCTTGCAACTCAGTCATACGATAGTTGAAGCCAAGGTCAATTTGCTGGTAATACCAACCACCATGGCTTTCACCTTCCATCTGTTCAGTGTCACGAGTTATGCCATGGCTTCTAAGCAATGACATCTTATCTGCAAGCTTTTTGTTATTTGTCACAACGGCGCCACCTTCTGCCGTTGTGACTATCTTGACTGGGTGAAAGCTGAATACTGTGATGTCAGAATATTCACAATTGCCAATTGGCTTGCCGTGATATTTGCCACCGATAGCGTGAGATGCATCCTCTATGACTTTGAATCCATACTCTTTGGCCAATTTGCCAATTTTTTGCATGTCACAAGGTTGCCCACATAGATGAACAGGCACGACAACTTTAGGCAACGTACCGTTAACTTTGGCTTCGATTAACTTCTCTTCCAACTTTTTTGGGCACATATTATAGGTAGCTTCGTCGATATCGACAAAATCAACTTTTGCGCCACAATATAAACCGCAGTTAGCAGAAGCAACAAAAGTAACAGGCGTGGTCCACAACCAATCGCCTTTGCTCAGCCCCAATGCAAGACAAGCGATATGTAGTGCTGAAGTAGCACTGTTAACTGCTAACGCATATTCTGCACCAGTGTGGTCCGTCAGTGTCTTCTCAAACTCAGGGACTTTCGGCCCTTGAGTAAGAAAATCTGATTTCAATACTTTGACTACACCATCAATATCTAGTTGGGTGATGTCTTGCTTACCATAAGGGATCACTTTCATTCTCACACTACAAAGTTTGGATCAACATGTTCTTTTACAAGTGCACGTAAACTTTCAACCGTTTCCCACTCAGTATTTGTGCCTGAATTGTATTTGAAACCGAAAGGAACTTTTTCTGCTCTGTGGTGTTTCAAATATTCTTCTTCAGAATATGTGAAAGAGACTGAAGGTAAAATTGCATAGTACTTGCCCAAATCAATCGTGTTTAATGAGTCAGTATCAGTGATCATTTCTTCATGAAGTTTCTCTCCAGGACGAATACCAACCACTTCAGTTTTACAGTTAGGAGCAATAGCTTCAGCTATGTCTAAAATTTTGTAAGAAGGGATTTTCGGGACGAATATCTCTCCTCCAAGATGGTTCTCTAGTGCGTACATTACCATGTTCACACCATCCTGAAGTGAGATGTTAAATCGTGTCATATCTTCGTGAGTGATTGGCAATAAGCCTTCTTCACGTTTACTTAGAAAGAATGGGATCACAGAACCACGAGAGCCCATTACGTTGCCATAACGTACAACACTAAAACGGATATCTTTAGAGCCTTTGATGTTATTGGCCGCCGTAAACAACTTATCCGATGCCAGTTTCGTCGCACCGTAAAGGTTAATAGGAGCACACGCTTTATCTGTTGATAGTGCAACAACATCTTTTACTCCACATTGGAGTGCAGCATGAATCACATTTTCCGCACCATCTACATTCGTACGAATACATTCTGTAGGGTTGTATTCGGCTGTATCAACTTGCTTGATGGCCGCAGCATGGATAATCACATCTACACCTTCACAAGCTTGGATCATTCGGTTTTGATCCCGTACATCACCAATAAAGAAACGCAGTTGTGGGAAATCTTTTGCTGGGTACTTTTGCTTCAATTCGAACTGCTTAAGCTCATCTCGAGAAAAAATGATGATTTTTTTAACTTCAGGGTAACGTTCAAGAATAGTTTTAATGAACTGTTTACCAAAAGAGCCTGTGCCACCAGTAATTAAAACGGCTTTATTATTTAACATTAATTTTCCCAATGTTCAGTCAATCAATTAAAGTGAGAAAGATCAGTTATCATCCTCACACATTTAAACTTCTTTGATACAGAAGTGCGAAGAAGCGAGACAAAAACAAAAGGCACTTCAATGTGCCTTTATGCTTTATTTTTAAGTATTTACTCGTAAATTTGAATATCAAACCACACGGTTTGTCTGTTAGCTAATTATAATGACGCACACAACGTTAATTTTATTACTTGTAACTGTAGTTATAGTAACCATAAGCGCCACCTCCGTAGCATTACTAGCCTTACGTTCTACAGCATTCAAAATAAAGCCTTTAATTTCTATTCCGGCTTTTGCAAAGCGCTCATTGGCCACTTCAATCTCTTTTACTGGGTTTTTACCAAAGCGGCCAACCATTAATGAAGTCCCTGCGTGGGCACCAATAATGGATGGGTCTGTTACTGCGAGTACCGGTGGCGTATCAATTATGACTAAGTCGTAATTTTCCGAAGCCAGTCTACAAATGCTTTAAAACGCGGGTGCATTAATAGTTCTGCAGGGTTTGGTGGGATCTTTCCTCGGGTAACCACATCCAGGTTTTCAACACCGCTAGGTTTCACCACATCACTAATTTCTTGCTGGCCAGAAAGCATGTCTGAAAGGCCATTATCCCAGTTCAAACCAAAGTGACGCTGCATATAGCCTTTACGCATGTCGGCGTCTACCACCAACACCTTCTGGCCGGTTTTGGCAATTACTGCTGCTAGGTTGGCGGAAACAAATGATTTACCAATGCCTGGACTTGGGCCAGAGATCATCAAAATCTTATTTTTCGCTTCCATCATCGCAAAGTGCAGGCTGGTACGAAGGCTGCGCAGCGCTTCAATGGAAAGATCAGCCGGGTTAGCTTCAGCCAGCAGCGCTTCTTTTGGGGAAAGACCGCGCTGTTTTTTTGCTTTCTTTTCAATCTGCATTTGCAAATCTGAAAGAGGCAAACTGGCATATACTGGCAGGCCAATCGCTTCTACATCATCGGGGTTTTCTACTCCACGATTGAACGCAGCTGTTATCAATGCGACACAAACACTTAATGCACCACCTAAAAACGTCGCTATTGCTATCATCAATGATTTTTTGGTTTTACTGCTGCAGAATAAGATGCAGCCTCATCCAGAATACGTACATTACCTACAGTGCTTGCTTTAACAATTTTCAACTCTTGCACTTTGTTCAGAAGCTGCACATAAATCTGCTGGTTCACTTCCACTTCACGGGTTAAGCGCAGTACTTCACGCTGTGTCTTTGGTAGTTTTTGTGTTTGTTTGGTAATGCGGTCACGCTCGCCTAACAGAGTTTGACGTTTATCTAGCAGCGCCGAATACACAGGGTGCTCTTGGGTAAAGCGCTGGCTGATTTCACTTTCTTTGAACGTCAGTTCGTTTAGCTGCTCTTCAAGCTTCACCATCACGTCTAACGTCGCTTTCGCTTCCAAGCTCAAATCGACCGATTCATTTTCCTGACGGAATTTGTTCAGTTTGTCTTCTGCTTCTGTCAGCTTGTATTTGATATCCGGCAAGTTTTTATTCAGAAACTCAAGGCTCTGCTGAGCTTCTGCAGCATTACGCTCAACGTTTTGCAAGAAGTAGTTGGTCGCGATGTCATCCAACAACGCTTCAATCAAAGCGCGGTTAGTCCCTTCAAATGAAAGCTGCAATACGCCGCTTTGCTTGCCACGTTCGCTTACACCCAGGTTTTGTTGAAGCCACTGAATCGCATCCAATCGGCTGCGTTTAGCAATGGTAAAGCTATCATCCGTGCCCGCGACAACTTCGCGCACCATGATGCTATAACCATTTTGTTGTGCTGGTTCACCTACTGTCCCATTCAAAAGCTCACGGCCTTCACCATCTTCCAAACGGAA
Source organism: Enterovibrio sp. JCM 19048 (assembly GCA_001310415.1). Lineage (GTDB taxonomy): Bacteria > Pseudomonadota > Gammaproteobacteria > Enterobacterales > Vibrionaceae > Enterovibrio > Enterovibrio paralichthyis. The sequence goes on from BAXE01000028.1 coordinate 59,949, forward strand.
AGCGCCGTTTTCAGCATTGGTCACTGTTAAACGGAATGCTTTAGTGCTCGCATGATCTGGCACTTCAAAGCGCGCAATATCAATGCTGTTCAGGTTGCCCGTCAGGCGTGCAATACCTTGACCCACTAACGGGAAATACTCGGGTGCAGAAACCGTGGTTAAGTTGAACTTATCAACAGTTTTCCCCAGCACCATGCGGGATTTAATGATTTCGATTTCAGTAGTCGACGAAGATTCGCTGGCAAACAGCTCTCCCATCTCACCCAGCGCGGGCATGCCACTGCTTTTTTCTTCAACTTGAATCAACGCATCTGCCTTATAGACAGGCGTCGCCATCAAAGCGTAAGTCACCCCCAACACCGCAAAAATTGCCGTGATAGAAATGATCATCCAACGCGCATCAATCAGAATGCCAAACAGCTTACCCAGATCGATTTCATCTGAACTACTCGATCGGGTTTGGGAAAGATTTGATGTAGTCATATATGCCAGTTAAAAAATTGTTGGTTGAGGCGGTCCTGGTCCTGGGTCCTGGGTCCTGGGTCCTGGGTCCTGGGTCCTGGGTCCTGGGTCCTGGGTCTGGTCCTGG
>BAXE01000029.1 GCA_001310415.1 Enterovibrio sp. JCM 19048
AGTACCCAGTACCCAAAATACAAAAACGCCCGCATCAGCGGCGTTTTCAATTCAACTTTTCAGTCTTGATTACTGGGTTACCAGCATGACCACTGAAGGTACTGCGATAAACACCAGACCAAGGTAAGCAACAACTGCCAGTTTGCTCTTCGCTGCCGCATCACCCAGCATTTCCGCACACTTCAGTGGGATCTCACGCAGGAATGGCGTACCGAAAATAAGCAGGGTTGCCAGAATGTTGAACACTAAGTGAACCAAGGCAATTTGCAGAGCAAATACTGCGTTAGGACCGGTTACCGCTGTCGCTGCCAGCAGGGCTGTAATACAAGTACCGATGTTCGCGCCCAGAGTGAATGGGTATACATCGCGAACTTTCAGAACGTTTGTACCTACCAGCGGAACCATCAGGCTGGTCGTGGTAGAAGAAGACTGAACCAGAACGGTTACGATAGTACCTGACATGATGCCGTGCAGAGGGCCGCGACCGATAGCTTTGTGCAGCATGTCTTTAGCGCGACCAACCATCAGAGAGCGCATCAGTTTGCCCATCATAGTGATAGAAGCAAAGATCAGTGCGATACCAATTAACGCCAGTGCTACGCCACCCCAGTTACCTGGCAGGCTAGACAACAGTTCTTTGGTGCCACCAACCAGAGGCTTGGTGATTGGACCCATGAAGTCCAGGCCTTTCATGCTCAGGCTGCCTTCAAACGTGAATGGTGCGACCAGCCAGCTTGAGATTTTGTCCAGTAGGCCGAACATCATTTCCAGAGGCAGGAAGATAGCAACGGCAATCAGGTTGAAGAAGTCATGCACAGTCGCACAGGTGAATGCACGGCGGAATTCTTCTTTACAGCGAGCGTGACCCAAGCTTACAAGGGTATTGGTAACGGTTGTACCAATGTTTGCACCCATTACCATAGGGATCGCAGTCTCAACAGGCAGACCGCCCGCAACAAGGCCTACAATAATAGAAGTTACAGTACTGGAAGATTGGATTAGCGCCGTCGCTACGATACCAATCATCAGACCTGCAACAGGATGGGACGCGAATTCGAACAGGGTTTTAGCCTCTTCACCCGCAGCCCATTTGAAACCACTACCAACCATGGATACTGCCAACAGCAGTACATAAAGCATCAGCGCCAGGTTAGCCCAACGTACCCAATTCTTAGAGCTGTTAATCGGTGCAGCAGTAGAAGCTTGGGATGTCATAAAAGAAATCTCCGTGACAGTTGTATGTCAGATTTGTGTCAATGAAAGAATCTGGGCGCATAGTAGGTAGGAAATATTTCACTAATATGACAATTCGTCACACATTGACGCGTCATGGTCGATAATGCGTGTAAAGTCCGGCCACCTTGCTGGTGTTATTTCTTTTAATACAGTTAGTTACAGTTGTTTTTTGATGCGACATCTCGGTGCTCAAAAGGTGAGCGGTTGAGCGTTTTTAGCTTGTTTTTTGCACTGCATTTGGTGTCTTGTGTTACAACGCGCATTTTTATCGTTGCGAAAATAGTTACACTTTTGATTGGAAACTTCGGTAATCCCGATGTTTAATCTCCAAACAACCGATTTTTCTTCGTGGATGATCGGCGCCTAGACTTATATGGAATTACTTAATTTATGGAGTGCACTTAAATGACTGATGCAATTCGTCAGTTTATGAAGATGGAATCAGCCGGTGGCTTGGTGCTGATCATAGCTGCGGTGTTGGCGATCCTGATTGCCAACTCGCCTCTGCAGCCGCTGTACGACGGCGCCCTGCACAGCTATATCGCTGGCCTGTCTGTTGCACATTGGATTAATGATGGCCTGATGGCTGTATTCTTCCTGTTGATTGGACTGGAAGTAAAAAGGGAGTTGATCGAAGGCGCCCTCAATACGAAGGAAAAGGCTATCTTTCCTGCGATCGCGGCAGTGGGCGGTATGCTGGCACCCGCGTTGGTTTATCTTGCCTTTAACGCCGGTGATCCGGTCACTGCCAACGGCTGGGCAATTCCCGCTGCGACAGACATTGCTTTTGCGCTGGGTGTCATGGCGCTGCTCGGTAAGCGAGTCCCCCTTTCCCTGAAAGTGTTCCTGCTGGCGCTGGCAATTATTGATGACCTTGGTGTTATCGTGATTATTGCGCTGTTTTACAGCAGCGATCTCTCTGTTACCGCGTTGACCGTTGCCTTCATTGCGACTGCTGTCCTGTTCATTATGAACGCCAAAAACGTTACAGCCACAAGATGGTATCTGCTGGTGGGTGCGATTTTGTGGTTCAGCGTATTGAAGTCCGGTGTGCATGCCACGCTGGCAGGTGTTGTACTTGGTTTTGCTATTCCGCTGGAAGGTGGAAAAGACGGGAAATCACCGCTCAAGGTACTTGAACATGCGATCCACCCTTATGCTGCGTTTCTTATCCTGCCGATTTTTGCCTTTGCCAATGCGGGCGTTTCATTGGAAGGGGTTTCACTGGAAAGCCTGACCAATATGCTGCCGCTGGGTATTGCGCTGGGTCTGTTAGTGGGTAAGCCGCTGGGTATTTTCACATTCAGTTGGGTGTCGGTAAAACTGGGTATCGCGCGTTTGCCTGAAAACGTCAACTTTAAGCAAATCTTTGCCGTGTCATTGCTGTGTGGTATTGGCTTTACCATGTCTATCTTTATCTCGTCTTTGGCGTTTGTAGGGGTAGATGACAGCTATATCACCTTCTCACGACTTGGCATTCTGATTGGTTCTACTATCTCGCTCTGGCGGGGTATGCCCTGCTGAATGCTGTATTGCCGAAATCGAACGAGGTGGAGGAAGATAGCGATGAGAAAAAGTTAGCATTGATTATTAGTGGAATCCTGATGGCCACCCCTGCGCTGGCTGAGGATAAATACACCCATTGCTTTGAAGACAGTTCTACGGAGATTTGTAAGGCGTTCTTAGCCGGTCTTGAAACCACAAAACTTGATGACACAGCAACGCCGAATCAAGCCAGTGTGGCAAAAGACAGCTTGCTGGGACGGGCGCTTGAACAGCGTGCCGGCGGGCGCTACAAAACCACGCTGATCGCCAAGAAAGGCTGATTAGCCACTCTAAAGCGCCAGGCGGCAGTGCCCCTGGCGTTTTGCTATTGAGTATGTATGTCACATCTAAACTATAACCACCTCTACTATTTCTGGATGGTCTGTAAGCAGGGATCTGTTTCTGCTGCAGCGGATGCCCTGTTTTTAACCCCGCAGACTGTGACCGGACAAATCCGCGCACTGGAAGAGCGTTTGAAAGGTAAACTGACCAAACGCAACGGGCGAACTGTTGAGCCAACCGAACTCGGACAGCTGGTTTTCCGCTATGCCGACAAGATGTTCGGCCTGAGCTATGAAATGCTTGATATCGTCAACTACAGCCAGCGTGAGCATCAGTTGTTTGATGTTGGGGTGGCGGATGCCTGTCAAAAAGCCTGGTGAGCCGCGTGCTGCTTAAAGCGCTACCGGAAGATGACGGTATCCACCTGCGCTGCTTCGAATCGACCCACGAAATGCTGTTGGAGCAACTCAGCCAGCACAAGCTGGATATGATCCTGTCTGATTGTCCGGTTGATTCAACACAAAGCCCTGGCCTTTTCAGCGTCAAGATTGGTGAAAGCATGATGAGCTTTTTCTGCTCAGGTGAAGTATCCAAAAAGCGTTTCCCGGCCATCATTGAGGATCACAAACTGCTTATCCCAGGATCACGCACTGCGATGGGGCGAAAGCTGATGCTGTGGTTTGACAGTCAGGGCATTACCCCAACCATACTGGGGGAGTTTGATGATGCGGCTTTAATGAAAGCATTCGGTTCAAACCACCATGCGATGTTCGTGGCGCCGACGTTTTACTCGTCAGATATTCTGGAGCTTCCTAATGTCAGGGAGGTGGCGAAAGTGGAGGCGCTCAAAGAAGAGTACTATGTCATATTTGCGGAGCGCATGATTCAGCATCCCGCGGTGAAGCGTATATGTGAAGCTGATTTCAGCAAATTGTTTCATTGATTCTCATTTGCTATATAGCATTCTTATATGCAAACCATTGTTACCGCTCTGATAGGTGTTACACTTAAATCAAATCAAACAACCCATTAGACGACATTTAAGTAGGCAGTACCTATGGAATTAGAACAGATGCAAGAAGCTGGGCCTAAAGCTGTGCAGTTGCTAAAAGCAATGGCAAATGAGCGCAGACTCTTCATTCTCTGTTATCTTCTGGAAGGGGAAATGTCGGTAGGCACGTTGAGTGAGAAATTGCAGCTCAGTCAGTCTGCGTTATCACAGCACCTTGCATGGCTTCGAAGAGATGGCTTGGTGGCAACACGTAAGGAAGCACAAACGGTCTACTACTCACTCAAGAGCATTGAAGTACAGACAATAATGACCACATTGCGTCAGCTTTATTGCAGTTAATAAGAAAACTGCAGACACAAAAAACCGGCTTTAAGCCGGTTTTTTATCAAATCGGGGCGCTATTACAGAGCTTTGATTTGAGCAGCCAGTGCAGCTTTGTGACGAGCAGCCTTGTTCTTGTGGATCAGGCCTTTAGTAGCCATACGGTCAAGAATAGGTTGCGCTTCAGCAAATGCTTTAGTAGCCGCTTCTTTATCGCCAGTTGCGATAGCAGCGATAGTTTTCTTCAGATAAGTGCGCATCATTGAGCGACGGCTTGCATTGTGCTGGCGACGCTTCTCAGATTGGATTGCACGCTTCTTAGCAGATTTGATATTCGCCAAGGGTCTAACTCCCAAATCTTTTGTTCGGTGACAATTTAAGGCCGAGGACTATGCCCCGAAACACCCGAGTTGTCAATTCATTTGTGCAAATATCCGCCGCAATCAAGCAAGGCTTGGCGTGCTGCGAACATCGCGGTTAATATGGCGGCAGATTCTACCAGCATTCTTTTCGTGAAGTAAGCCTTTTTATCTATGCTTTTCGCGCTATTCAGTGCGCCCTCTTTATTTTAATAATCACAGAGGGAGTTGGCAGTAGACGGGCAGGTTTACTTCCTTTTGTTTTTTTAAGGGGATACAAGTGTCAAAGCGATTGCTTCGCTCCGGCTTGATTGTCAGCAGCATGACCATGATTTCAAGGGTGATGGGGTTGGTGCGCGATGTGGTAATAGCCAACCTGATGGGTGCCGGTGCCGCCGCAGACGTTTTCTTTTTTGCTAATAAAATCCCCAACTTCTTGCGAAGACTGTTTGCAGAAGGGGCCTTTTCACAGGCATTTGTGCCGGTTTTAGCCGAATACAACGCCAGTGATGACAAATCACAAACCCGCGAATTGATTGCTTACGTATCCGGTACGCTGGGAGTATTGGTCACGGCTGTGACGCTAATCGGTGTCATTGCTTCACCGGTGATCACTGCACTTTTTGGTATGGGCTGGTTTGTCGACTGGCTGGAAGGGGGGCCGTCAGCGCATAAGTTTGAGCTTGCGTCGCTCATCCTGAAAATCACGTTCCCGTATTTGTGGTTTATCACGTTTGTCGCACTGGCGGGCTCAATCCTGAATACGCTGGGGCGATTTGCGGTATCTTCCTTTACGCCGGTGTTTTTGAACATTGCCATGATATCCGCCGCCATCTGGATCTCACCGAATATGGCACAACCAGAGATTGGCCTTGGTATCGGCGTATTTCTGGGCGGTCTTGTCCAGTTTGCGTTCCAACTGCCGTTTTTGTACCGCGAGGGGATGCTGGTTCGTCCTAAATGGGGCTGGTCGCACCCGGGCGTGGTAAAAATCCGCACTCTTATGATCCCGGCGCTGTTCGGTGTGTCTGTCAGCCAAATTAACCTATTGCTCGATACCTTTATCGCAAGCTTTCTGGCCACAGGTTCTATCAGCTGGCTCTATTACTCCGATCGCCTGCTGGAGTTTCCACTTGGCCTGTTTGGTATAGCTATAGCCACCGTGATTCTGCCAGCACTCTCCAGAAAACATGTAGAACAATCGTCCGGGCATTTTGCCAGCACCATGGACTGGGGAGTACGTATGGTGCTTTTACTGGGTGCGCCTGCCATGATCGGTATGATTGTGCTCGCGAAGCCAATGCTGATGGTGCTGTTCATGCGTGGTGAATTCGGCACAGATGACGTGATGGCGGCATCCATGTCACTGATTGCCTATTCCTGCGGTCTATTGAACTTCATGTTGATTAAGGTGCTGGCGCCAGGTTATTACGCCCGTCAGGACACCAAAACCCCCGTGCGCTACGGCATCATTGCCATGGCCAGCAACATGGTGTTCAACCTGATTTTTGCATATTTTTACGGGTATGTTGGTTTGGCAATGGCAACGGCGCTTTCTGCGCTGGTAAACGCCGGATTGCTATACCGCGGCCTGCACAAACAGGGTGTTTACCGTATAAGTCGGGAAACAATGATATTTACCCTGCGCCTGCTGGTAAGTGTTGTTCTCATGGGGACACTCATCTATCACTTTATGCCGGCATTCACCGAGTGGGTAGACATGGGACTGTGGGCGCGCGTTTACACGCTGGCGGGGTTAATTGCCGCAGGGGCAGTGACTTACCTTGTCTCTTTAGTGGTTTTGGGCCTGAGACCACACCAACTTCGTGCTGAAGGCTGATTGCATCGTACGATTAGTATATAATCCGTCGGTTTTTTAAGGGGAAGCAGTTTTACCGCTATGGAATTAATTCGGGGGTATCCATAACATCCGCGACAGACACCGCGGTTGCGTGTTGACCATTGGCAATTTTGACGGTGTCCATCTTGGGCATCGCGAAGTGCTGTGTCGTGTGGTGGAAAAAGCGCGCGAGCTTGGGCTCCCTTCCACGGTAATGCTGTTTGAACCCCAGCCGAGAGAGCTTTTCACCGGCGATAAAGCACCCGCCCGTTTAACCCGCCTGCGTGACAAATATGTCCAGCTGGCCAAGTTGGGTGTCGAACGATTGGTTGTGGTCAATTTCAATGCGAAATTTGCCGCCATCTCCCCTTATGACTTCGTTCACCGCTTGTTGGCTGAACAATTGGGTGTTAAGTTTCTCGTTGTCGGTGATGATTTCCGCTTTGGCGCTAAGCGTCAGGGCGATTTTTGCTATTTGCAGCAACAGGCGGAAAGTGCGGGATTCGAAGTGGTAAGCACTGACAGTTTCACTGTTTCGGCGCAACGCGTCAGCAGCACAGCTATCCGTTCTGCATTGGCTGGCGGGGATCAGACCGGCGCTGAAAAAATGCTGGGTCACCCTTACAGCATCAGTGGTCGCGTTTCCCACGGTAAAAAGCTGGGACGTACTATCGGTTTTCCTACGGCTAATGTCCCTTTGAAACGCCGCGTTTCACCGGTTTCCGGTGTTTATGTCGTGCGGGTAGGTGGTATTGAACAAGGACAGTTGCTGGGGGGCGTGGCAAATGTCGGCACCCGGCCTACTGTCGGTGGTGTACGCCAACAACTGGAAGTACACCTTTTTGACCTGGAGCGTGATCTCTATGGTCTTCATATCGAAGTACAGCTTCTGCACAAGTTGCGCGACGAAATGAAATTCGGCTCAGTCGATGAACTGAAAGCCCAAATCGGAATTGATGCTCAGACAGCGCGTGCGTGGCTGGCTGAGCATGATGAAAATAATGTCTAAACGTCCATATACGGAATGAACAATCAATGAGTGACTTTAAAGATACCTTAAACCTGCCGGAAACTGCGTTTCCGATGCGAGGTAATCTTGCTCAGCGCGAGCCACAGATGCTCAAGCGCTGGTATGACGAAGATCTTTACGGCGAAATCCGTAAAGCGAAGAAAGGCAAAAAATCTTTCATCCTGCATGACGGCCCTCCATACGCGAACGGCAGCATTCACATTGGTCACTCTGTAAACAAGATTCTTAAAGACATTATTATTAAGTCCAAAACCCTTTCGGACTTCGACGCACCTTACGTACCAGGTTGGGACTGTCACGGCCTGCCTATCGAACTGATGGTAGAGAAGAAAGTCGGCAAACCTGGCCAGAAAGTGTCTGCGGCCGAATTCCGTGAAAAATGCCGCGAGTACGCAGCACAGCAGGTTGAAGGCCAAAAAGCGGACTTCAAACGTCTGGGTGTGTTGGGTGAGTGGGACAAACCATACCTGACTATGGACTTCAACACTGAAGCCAACATTATCCGTGCGCTGGGTAAAATTGCCGGTAACGGTCACCTGCACAAAGGTTTCAAACCTGTTCACTGGTGTACAGACTGTGGTTCAGCGCTGGCTGAAGCAGAAGTGGAGTACTACAACAAGGTTTCCCCGTCTATCGACGTGATGTTCCGTGCAGTTGACGAGGCGGCAGTGCTGTCTAAGTTCAACCTGAAAGACGGTCACGAAGGCCACGGTGATGTGTCTATCGTTATCTGGACCACCACGCCTTGGACTCTGCCTGCAAACCGCGCAGTCGCGGTGTCTGATCACTTGGAATACGTTCTGGTTCAGGTTGAAGGTGAAACACCTCGCCGTATGATCATGGCAGCAGAGCTTGCGAAAGATGTGATGGATCGTGCCGGTATCGAGCACTTCCACAACCTGGGCTTCTGTAAAGGTGATGCGCTGGAACTGCTGCGCTTTAACCACCCATTCTACAGCTTCGATGTTCCTGTGATCCTAGGCGATCACGTGACCACTGAATCAGGTACCGGTGTGGTTCACACTGCGCCTGGCCACGGTCAGGAAGACTTCGCGGTTGGTCAGAAATACAACCTGGAAGTGGCAAACCCAGTGGGCAGCAACGGTGTATACCTGCCTGACACTGAACTGTTTGCTGGTCAGCACGTACTGAAAGCAAACGACAATGTGGTTGAAGTGCTGAAAGAGCACGGTGCACTGCTGCATCACCACGCGTATGAGCACAGCTACCCACATTGCTGGCGCCACAAAACGCCGATCATTTTCCGTGCAACCCCGCAGTGGTTTATCTCGATGGAGAAAGCAGGCCTGCGTGCAAAAGCACTGGAAGAGATCAAAAACGTTCAGTGGATCCTGAGTGGGGTCAAAACCGTATTGAAGCAATGGTTGAAGGCCGTCCAGACTGGTGTATCTCCCGTCAACGTACCTGGGGTGTGCCTATTGCCCTGTTCGTTCACAAAGAGACCGCTGAATTGCACCCGAACACCGTTGAACTGATTGAGCAAGTTGCTCAGAAAGTGGAACAAACCGGTATTCAGGCGTGGTGGGATCTGGACGCAGCAGAACTGCTGGGCGAAGACGCAGCGAACTACGAAAAAGTGCTGGATACCCTGGACGTATGGTTCGACTCAGGTGCAACGCACTACGCGGTTGTTAACCAGCGTCCTGAGTTCAACGGTCACGAAGCTGACATGTACCTGGAAGGTTCAGACCAACACCGCGGTTGGTTCCAGTCTTCCCTGATGACGTCTGTGGCTATCAAAAATCATGCACCTTACAAGCAAGTGCTGACCCACGGTTTCACCGTTGATGGTCAGGGCCGTAAGATGTCGAAATCTATCGGTAACGTGGTTTCACCTCAGGAAGTCATGAACAAGCTGGGTGGCGACATCCTGCGCCTGTGGGTGGCATCAACGGATTACACCGGTGAGATGACGGTGTCAGACCAAATCCTGAACCGCAGCGCCGATGCGTACCGCCGCATCCGTAACACTGCGCGTTTCCTGCTGGCGAACCTGAACGGTTTCAATCCAGAAACTGACATGGTGGCGGCAGATGAGCTGGTAGCAGCAGACCGCTGGGCAGTAGGTAAAGCCCTGGAAGCACAGGAAGAGATCGTGAAAGCGTTCGAAGAGTGTAACTTCCACGCGGTAACCCAACGCCTGATGCAGTTCTGTTCAGTCGAGATGGGTTCATTCTACCTGGACATCATCAAAGACCGTCAGTACACCGCGAAAGCGGGTGGCCACGCGCACCGCAGCTGTCAGACAGCGCTGTTCCACATCGTGGAAGCACTGGTTCGTTGGATGGCGCCAATCATGTCGTTCACTGCAGATGAAATCTGGAACGAAATGCCAGGCAACCGCAGCAAGTTCGTATTCACTGAAGTGTGGTACGACGGATTGTTTGGTCTGGGCGAAGACGAACAGCTGAACAATGCTTTCTGGGCAGAGCTTCTGCGAGTTCGCGGTGCTGTGAACAAAGTACTGGAAGTGGCTCGTAACGAGAAAACCATCGGTGGTTCTCTGGAAGCGGAAGTGACCCTGTACGCGAAACCTGAATTTGCAGCCAAGCTGCAGGCAATGGGTGACGAACTGCGTTTCGTACTGTTGACCTCTAAAGCAGATGTTGTGGCAACGGATTCAGCACCTGAATCTGCGGTAGCGACCGAAGTTGAAGGCCTGTCTGTTGTCGTTGCAAAATCTGCAGCTGAGAAGTGTGAGCGCTGCTGGCACCATGTTGCTGATGTTGGCACTATCGCGGGTCACGAAACCATTTGTGGTCGCTGTGTGAGCAACATCGACGGCGAAGGCGAAAATCGCCAGTTCGCGTAATCATTCTCGCAAGGTTAGGAACGCTGAATGAAAGATCTGACCGCGAAACAATCAGGACTGCGCTGGCTATGGCTAGCGCTTCTGGTCTTCGTGCTGGATATCGGCAGCAAGCTGCTGGTGATGAATACCATGGGTTATGGCTGGCCAAACCGTATTGAGATTTTGCCATTCTTTAACCTGCTGTATGTCCACAACTACGGTGCCGCGTTCAGCTTCCTGAGCGATGCTGGCGGTTGGCAGCGTTGGCTGTTTGCTGTGATTGCATTCGGGGTGTCAGGACTTCTGATGTACTGGATGCGGGCAACGCCTGCGAGCAACCGTATGGTGAATATCGCCTATGCACTGGTTATAGGTGGTGCGCTGGGTAACCTGTTCGACCGATTGGTTCATGGCTATGTGGTGGATTTTCTCGATTTCTATATTGGGAATAATCACTGGCCAGCGTTCAACCTCGCAGATACCGCTATCTGTATTGGTGCGGTGTTGATCGTGCTGGAGAGCTTTATTACTTCAAAAAAGCCCCAAGCCGAAACTGATTAGGTTTTGGTAAGCATGAAATAAATTACTTGGCGCTGGCTGCTCTGCAGTCGGCGCCAAGTCGTATAAAAAAGGTGATAATCCCGACGAACGTTATGGGATTGGGCTATGCCCATTTTTGTTTTTATTCCGACATCACAATGGGTGACGGAAGTTACAGGATGTATAACGATGACAAAAATCAGCGCAAACAGCGAAGTCTTGATGCACTTCACCATCAAACTGGAAGACGGCTCAGTAGCAGATAGCACCAAGACATCGGGCAAGCCAGCTAAGCTGGTGATGGGTGATGGCAGCCTGACCGAGAACTTTGAAAAGTGCCTGCTGGGATTAACCCAGGGTGAAGTTGCAAGTTTTACCCTTGAACCGGAAGATGCGTTTGGTCAGCCAAACCCCGACAACATCCAGCATATGGACAGAAGCCTGTTTGCCGGGGATGCACCAGCCGAGGAAGGTACTATTATCGCATTTGCGGGCCCGGGGGGGCAGGAGATTCCGGGGGTGATCACCGAAGTGGCGGGCGAGTCCGTTACCGTGGATTTTAATCACCCGCTGGCAGGCCACCGTGTTATCTTTGATGTAGAAATTGTCGGGGTCAATTAACCCGTTCCAATCAGTAAAAAGGCAAACAAATGAAAGTCATGCTTGCTAACCCGCGTGGGTTTTGTGCCGGTGTCGACCGCGCGATCAGCATTGTAGAGCGCGCACTTGAGCTGTATCAGCCACCGATTTATGTTCGTCATGAAGTCGTTCACAACCGCTTTGTGGTGGAAGGACTGAAAGCACGTGGTGCTGTGTTTGTGGAAGAGCTCAGCGAAGTGCCGGATGACAGCATTGTTATTTTCTCAGCCCACGGTGTTTCACAGGCCGTGCGCAATGAAGCAAAAGCGCGCCAGCTGACCGTGTTTGATGCTACCTGCCATTGGTGACCAAGGTTCATATGGAAGTGGCGCGTGCCAGCCGCCGTAATATGGAAGTGGTACTGATTGGTCACGCAGGCCACCCGGAAGTGGAAGGCACCATGGGTCAGTATGCCAGTGAAACCGGTGGCATGTATCTGGTAGAGAAGCCGGAAGATGTCTACAAACTGGAAGTGAAAGACCCGTCAAACCTGCACTTTGTCAGCCAGACCACCCTGTCGGTCGATGAAACCGCGGATGTTATCGACACACTGCGCAAAGTGTTCCCGGATATCCAGGCCCGCGCAAAGACGATATCTGTTACGCGACCCAAAACCGTCAGGATGCCGTGCGCGATCTGGCGACCCAGTGTGATGTTTTGGTGGTGGTAGGTTCAAAGAACAGTTCCAACTCAAACCGTCTGCGTGAACTGAGTGAAAAGCTGGGTACACCGGGTTATCTCACTGACTGCTCGGAAGATGTGAAGCCCGAATGGTTCGAAGGCAAAGCGAAGGTGGGTGTCACTGCAGGTGCGTCAGCGCCGGAAGAGCTTGTGAATCTCATTATCGCCCGCATTGAAGAGCTGGGTGGCACGTCGGTAGAAGAGCTTAAAGGCCGGGAAGAGAACATGTTCTTTGAAGTGCCCCGCGAGCTTCAGGTGAAAGAAGTGCACTGATCGTGATTCATCCTTAGGGAGCCTTGGCTCCCTTTTTCATGCCCAAAATTCAGGCATTAGGCTTGATTCACATCGCGTCATGAAAAAGGTAGAGTGGTGGACAAGTCAACACATTGTCGTGCCGATTACGGTGCGTCGACAGGAAGTTAAAAAGGGGAAACAAATGGTTCGCATTGCAATTGCGGGCGCTGCCGGACGAATGGGCCGTCAGCTAATTCAGGCCACCGACGCAATGGAAGGCGCGGTATTGGCAGCAGCGAGTGAACGTCCGGAATCGAGCCTGATTGGTACTGATGCCGGTGAACTGGCAGGTATTGGCAAACTGGATGTTAAAATCGTCGACGATTTGGCAAAAGTCGCTGACGCCTATGACGTGATTATCGACTTCACCGCGCCAGTCGCAACCTTAAAGAATATTGAGCTTTGCCGGGCGCATGGCAAAAAGCTGGTGATTGGCACCACAGGTTTCAGCGAAGAGCAGCGCGCTCTTATCGATGCTGCTACTGATGTTGGTATCGTGATGGCACCTAACTACAGCGTTGGCGTCAACCTGGTGTTCAAACTGCTCGAGAAAGCCGCCAAAGTCATGGGCGGTTACTGCGACATCGAAATTATCGAAGCGCATCACAGACACAAAGTGGATGCCCCATCTGGTACGGCGATTGGCATGGGTGAAGCGATTGCTGGCGCCATGGGCAACAAATTGAGTGATGTTGCTGTGTATGCCCGTGAAGGGATCACCGGTGAGCGCAGCCGTGACGAAATTGGCTTTGCCACCATCCGAGCCGGTGATATTGTGGGTGAGCATACTGCCATGTTTGCGGACATTGGTGAGCGTGTCGAGATCACTCATAAGGCATCTAACCGCATGACATTCGCTAATGGTGCCGTCCGCGCGGCTATCTGGCTGGCAGCGAAAGAGCCGGGTTTCTACACCATGCAGGACGTTCTTGAGCTTGATGCTCTGTAATTTCGCGCAATAAGCCTGAATGCGCCAATCAAAATAACTATGCAGTATGGCGAGCCGTGCTGCATAGCTTTCTTCCGTTTTTCCTCTTGTAAATAACTCTCCATACAACGCTGAAACAGCCTTTCTTTTTTGTCTTAAATGCACCTCATGGTCATTTTTAGATGAAAGGGCGCCAAAAGAGAGGGTTAATGTGGTCAACTAAAACGGTTGCGTGAGATGTTGACTGTTTTTTCTCTCTGCGATAAGGCTTCTTGGATCGATGCGGTCGTTATTCGTTAAACCCGCACCGATACTGGAAGGATAACCCTTACTTTTATCTGTTTGATTCGATAAATGGCAGTTATGCACTATAAGTAGTAATCTTTTTTCGTTGTATTGTTGACACTATCCGGTTCGATCTCTAGAATGCGCGCAATTTGTCAAAATTCTGCTCTGGCAGGACGCGACATATGTATGGAATGCTTTGATGCAAAATTATATAATTTTTCTGCATCTTTATTGATTTGGAGGTTGTCTTGAGCAAGTCTGCGCTCTTAGTCCTGGAAGATGGGACTGTATTCCACGGTGAATCCATTGGTGCTGATGGAACTGCTGTTGGTGAAGTTGTTTTTAATACCTCGATGACGGGGTACCAAGAAATTCTCACTGACCCTTCTTATTCCCAGCAAATCGTTACTCTTACTTATCCCCACATTGGCAATACCGGTACTAATACCGAAGACGAAGAATCTTCCAAAATCCACGCTCAAGGCCTGGTAATCCGCGACCTCCCTCTTATCGCTTCTAACTTCCGTAATCAGAAATCCCTTTCTGAATATCTGAAATCCCAAAACATCGTCGGCATCGCCGAAATTGATACCCGTAAACTGACCCGTCTGCTGCGCGAAAAAGGTGCGCAGAATGGCTGTATCGTTGCGGGCGACAACATCGATGAAGCACTGGCACTGGCAAAAGCCAATGAATTCCCAGCCTGAAAGGCATGGATCTGGCGAAAGAAGTGACCACGGCTGAAGCGTACGAATGGAAGCAAGGCTCATGGACACTGGAAGGTGGCCTGCCTGAAGCCAAAGATGATAGCGAACTGCATACCACGTTGTTGCTTACGATTTCGGTGCGAAACGTAACATTCTGCGCATGCTGGTTGACCGCGGCTGCCGCCTGACTGTGGTTCCTGCACAGACTTCAGCAGAAGACGTGCTGGCGATGAATCCAGACGGTGTCTTCCTGTCTAACGGCCCAGGCGACCCGGCACCTTGTACTTACGCGATTGAAGCGACCAAAGTGTTCCTGGAAAAAGGCTTGCCAATTTTCGGTATCTGTCTGGGTCACCAAATTCTGGCGCTGGCAAGCGGCGCGCAAACCGTGAAGATGAAATTCGGTCACCACGGCGCTAACCACCCGGTGAAAGACATGGATCGCGGCGTGGTGATGATCACCAGCCAGAACCACGGTTTTGCGGCAGATGAAGACACCCTGCCAGACAACCTGCGCGCGACGCACAAATCTCTGTTCGACGGCTCACTGCAAGGCATCCACCGCACGGATAAGCCGGCATTCAGCTTCCAGGGTCACCCTGAAGCGAGCCCAGGTCCGCACGATGCGGCACCGCTTTTCGACCACTTTATTGAACTGATCAAGAAACACAGCGCGTAATCCGGAGTAGCAGAGAATGCCAAAACGTACAGATATTCAAAGTATTCTTATCCTTGGCGCAGGTCCGATTGTTATCGGTCAGGCGTGTGAGTTCGACTATTCAGGTGCACAAGCGTGTAAAGCGCTACGTGAAGAAGGCTACCGCGTCATTCTGGTGAACTCTAACCCAGCCACCATCATGACTGACCCAGAGATGGCAGATGCGACTTACATCGAGCCAATCCAATGGGAAGTGGTACGCAACATCATCGCCAAAGAGCGTCCTGATGCAGTTCTGCCTACCATGGGTGGTCAGACGGCACTGAACTGTGCACTGGATCTGGAAAAACACGGCGTACTGGCTGAGTTCGGTGTAGAAATGATCGGTGCGACGGCGGATGCGATTGATAAAGCAGAAGACCGTTCACGCTTTGATAAAGCAATGAAATCTATCGGCCTGGAATGTCCACGTGCCGACACCGCAAAGACCATGGAAGAAGCGCACAAGGTACTGGATATGGTGGGCTTCCCATGTATTATCCGTCCTTCGTTCACCATGGGTGGTACCGGTGGTGGTATCGCGTACAACATTGAAGAGTTTGAAGAAATCTGCCGTCGTGGTCTGGACTTGTCGCCAACCAACGAGCTGCTGATTGACGAATCCCTGATCGGCTGGAAAGAGTACGAGATGGAAGTGGTTCGTGACAAAAACGACAACTGCATCATCGTCTGTGCGATCGAAAACTTCGACCCAATGGGTATCCACACCGGTGACTCTATCACTGTTGCTCCAGCACAAACCCTGACTGACAAAGAATACCAACTGATGCGTAACGCATCGCTGGCAGTTCTGCGTGAAATCGGCGTAGAAACCGGTGGTTCTAACGTACAGTTTGGTATCAACCCGAAAGATGGCCGTATGGTTATCATCGAGATGAACCCGCGCGTATCGCGCTCTTCTGCGCTGGCATCAAAAGCGACCGGTTTCCCGATTGCAAAAGTGGCAGCCAAACTGGCAGTGGGCTTCACCCTTGATGAGCTGATGAACGACATCACTGGCGGCGCGACCCCAGCCTCGTTCGAACCGACCATCGACTACGTGGTTACCAAAATTCCACGTTTTAACTTCGAAAAATTCGCCGGTGCGAATGACCGCCTGACCACCCAGATGAAGTCTGTCGGTGAAGTGATGGCTATCGGTCGTAACCAACAGGAATCACTGCACAAAGCGCTGCGCGGCTTGGAAGTGGGCGCGACCGGTTTTGACGAAATGGTTGATCTGGACGAGCCGGATGCACTGACCAAAATCCGTCACGAGCTGAAAGATGCAGGCGCAGAGCGTATCTGGTACATCGCGGATGCATTCCGTGCTGGTATGTCTGTAGATGGCGTGTTCAAGCTGACCAATATCGACCGCTGGTTCCTGGTTCAAATCGAAGAAATTGTGAAACTGGAAGCGGATGTGAAAGAAGCGGGCTTTGCCGGTCTGAACGACAAAGCGCTGCGTAAACTGAAGCGCAAAGGTTTCTCTGATGCGCGCCTGAGCAAACTGCTGGGTGTGGCGGAAAGCGAAATCCGCAAACTGCGCGACCAGTACGACATTCACCCTGTTTACAAGCGCGTAGATACCTGTGCGGCAGAGTTCTCGTCTGATACTGCGTACATGTACTCTTCATACGACGACGAGTGTGAAGCGAACCCGACTGACAAAGAGAAAATCATGGTGCTGGGCGGCGGTCCAAACCGTATCGGCCAAGGCATCGAATTCGACTACTGCTGTGTGCACGCGTCACTGGCGCTGCGTGAAGACGGTTACGAAACCATCATGGTTAACTGTAACCCAGAGACCGTATCGACTGACTACGACACCTCTGACCGTCTGTACTTTGAGCCAGTAACCCTGGAAGACGTGCTGGCAATTGCCCGCGTTGAGAAGCCAAAAGGCGTTATCGTTCAGTACGGTGGCCAGACTCCACTGAAACTGGCGCGCGCGTTGGAAGCCGCCGGTGTGCCAATCATCGGTACCAGCCAGATGCGATTGACCGTGCAGAAGACCGTGAGCGCTTCCAGGCAGCGGTTGAGCGTCTTGGCTTGAAACAGCCTGAGAACGCAACCGTAACCACCATGGAGCAGGCGATTGAGAAATCCCGCGACATCGGTTACCCGCTGGTAGTACGTCCTTCTTACGTACTGGGTGGCCGCGCGATGGAAATCGTGTACGACGAGAGCGACCTGCGCCGTTACTTCAACGAAGCGGTGAGCGTGTCGAACGAATCGCCAGTCCTGCTGGACCGTTTCCTGGATGACGCGACCGAAGTCGACGTTGACGCGATTTGCGATGGCGAGCGCGTGGTGATCGGCGGCATCATGGAGCACATCGAACAAGCGGGTGTTCACTCTGGTGACTCAGCATGTTCACTGCCTGCGTACACCTTGAGCCAGGACATTCAGGACGAGATGCGCCGTCAGGTTGAAAAACTGGCATTTGAGCTTGGCGTTCGCGGCCTGATGAACACCCAGTTTGCGGTGAAAGACGGTGAAGTTTACCTGATTGAGGTAAACCCTCGTGCAGCACGTACTGTGCCATTCGTTTCCAAAGCAACCGGCGCACCGCTGGCGAAAATCGCAGCACGTGTGATGGCAGGTCAGTCTCTGGAGTCGCAAGGCTTTACGACGGAAATCATTCCGCCTTACTACTCAGTGAAAGAAGTGGTACTGCCGTTCAACAAATTCCCGGGCGTTGACCCACTGCTGGGCCCTGAAATGCGTTCAACCGGTGAAGTCATGGGCGTGGGCGATACCTTTGCTGAAGCGTTTGCGAAAGCTGACCTTGGCTGCGGCAAGACGTACACCGAGCAAGGCCGTGCGCTGCTATCTGTTCGCAACAACGACAAGCAACGTGTGGTTGACTTGGCTGCCAAGCTTATCAAGCTAGGCTTTGAGCTGGATGCGACTCACGGCACTGCGGTTGTTCTGGGTGAAGCAGGCATCAACCACGTCTGGTGAACAAGGTGCATGAAGGCCGTCCTCACATTCTTGACCGCATCAAGAACGGTGAGTACAGCTACATCATCAACACCACCGAAGGCCGTCAGGCGATTGAAGATTCGAAAGTGTTGCGTCGCGGCGCGCTGGCAGAGAAGGTGAACTACACCACCACGCTGAACGCGGCTTTCGCAACCTGTATGGCACACGCTGCTGCTGACTTGTCGAAAGTGAATTCGGTTCAGGAGCTGCACGCACGTGTGGCTGAGAAATACGGTAAGTAATCAATAAACTATCCCCAAGCTAGTTGGCGTAGCAGCAAATGAAGCTGTGGCTTCAACTAGGTCGGGGATATTAATGAGTCGGCAGGAAGCCGACCGTTACGATAACCTCCTTGCCCGCTTTGATAGCGGGCTTTTTTGTAGGGGGTTGTTTGGGTGGTATATGTCAGAAAGTTATGGCGTTAAGCTGGAAGTCAGTAATGCCTGATAGAGTTCACGTTCGAACTGGGTGATAGGGCTTGCCTGGTTTGCGGGTCTGTCGTCAGATTCCGGGATGTGATAGTTGGTAACCAGTTGCACCACCAAAATGTCATCACCGTTATCGTTTTTCAGTACGCCTGCCAGATTATAGCTTCCGTATAGTGAGCCGGTTTTGGCAGCAAGGCGTTGTTTGAGCGGTGCATAACGCACGCTGGAGCGGTACTTCAAAGTACCATCTACGCCAGAGATAGGCAGCATCGCCATGATGCCCAAATCAGGATGACTGTAGACATAACGGATAACGTCCATCAACTGTGAGGCGGTCATGCGGTTGTTACGGGAAAGGCCTGATCCATCGACGATAACCGCATGATTGAGATCGATAGACGTTTTCTCCTTGATGATGGCTTTAATTGCCGCAGCGCCATTCGCGAATGAGCCGGGCTGGTTGTAATAACGCTGTCCGATGGTCTTCAGGAGATTGTCGGCAATCATGTTATCTGAACGTTTGAGCATGATGTTGAGTAACTTATCGCGTGGCTCAGAGCGGTGACGGGCAATAAAGGTTTTGTTGCCACCCGGAGAACCAATCCGTACTTTGCCTTTAAAGCTGATGGCTGATTTTTTCAGTTCGTCGAGAAGGACATCCTGCACATATTTCTGCGGGTTTTGAATGGCAAACTTGAGTGGGAGCGGGGATGTGCGGTGAGGCAGGCAGCCGCTCAGTTTGTAGTTGTTCTGATTATCGTAGTGGAGTTCCAGATCGCAAAGTCTGGCCTGCTGTTCTTCTTGGGTCACCGCAAGGGCATCAGTTTCAATCGTGATGGGTTGGTGACCTGGAATAAATGCACGGGTATTTTTCGCGCCTTTCTCGCTGTAGATAGAACCCTGCACACAGTTACGCTCCAACGCAATGGCGCTGGAAGGCGCGCTGTAACAGACGCCTAAAATATCCCAGGGCCAGCCAACAGCCTGCTCATACCCGGTAAAGGTGGTTCCATCCAGCCAGATATCACCACGGATTTTGTTTATGCCTTTGGCTTTAAGCGCACTGATCAATAGTTGGAGATCTTTGCGTGACAGTGTGGGATCGCCACTGAAACTGAAAACAATATCTTTGCCAGATTGCTGTACCAGCGTGTCAAAGGTGAAGTCTTCCGGTAGATACAATGATGCTGCCAGTGCCGTCACCACTTTTTGGGTGCTGGCGGGAGGCAGAAGAATGTCGTCATCAACGGCCGCGAGGTTTTTTCCATCCCGCGCCTGTTGAATAGAAAGGGCAAGTTGACTGCCAGCAGGCAGCATAGACTCAATATGGTGAAGGGATGCGGCTCCGGCAGTAGCGGAAAGCGTCAGAGAGAAAAATGCAAAGAATGCAAATAGTAAGCGCACCATAGTGACTCCGGCAGTGTAAGCAGAATCAGTATGGTACAAAAACGCTACACGGAGGTAGGCGTTTTTGGATTCTATATTAAGCGTTTAACTTAACAGAGAATTAGAAGTCGTAGCGCAGGCCCAGTGCCAGCTCGTCTTCTGCATCTTTCGCGTTTGCAACTTGGTCTGCATCCAGCATGTTGAAGTTGTAAGACACGTATGCACGGAAGTTGTCGTTGAAGAAGTGAGTCGCGTCAATTGCCAGTGCGTTTGCAACTTCTTTGTCCGCTTTCTCTTTGTTACCGTAAGTGGTAGTGAAAGTGGTGTTACCCATAGAGTAAGCCGCTGCCAATTCGTAACCGTCTACGTCTTGGTTTGCTACTTCACCGGTGTTGTACAGTGCTGCAACGTAGATGTCGCCGAATGCGTAAGAAACTGCTGCTTCGATTTGGTCTTCGTCAGTGTTGTTCAGGTTGTCCTGAGCTGCGTAACCCAGACCGAACGCTACACCGTTCTCCATTGCGTAAGTAGCCGCTGCAGAGTAACCGTTGTCTACGTCTTTGTCAGTGTTAGTGCCAACGTAGTTCGCTTTAACAGTCAGACCACCGAACTCGCCAACGTATGCGATGTTGTTGTCAGTGCGGTCTGCAACCAGGATTTTGCCGCTAGCAGCTGCACCGTGGTAAGCCATGATGTCGGTGAAGTCAGTGATGATACCCAGAGAACCGTCGTTCAGACCGTAAGTTACCAGGCCGTACTGAGAACCGATACCTGCGTAGATGTAACGGTTTTCGTCTTTATTTTCGTCAGTTTTGAACTCACGCTCGAAGAAACCTACACCGTATGCATCTTCAGAGATCTGAGTAGTACCCAGAACGTTGATACGTACGCGGCTTGCATCAGCCATGTCGCCGTCGATGATTGAAGCACGTGCTTCAGCGCGGCCGCCGATAGACAGAGAAGAAGTGCCGTCGTTAAAGATTTCAGCAGCAGAAACAGAGGTAGAAGCAACAGCCGCTACAGCAAGAGCGATCAACTTTTTGTTCATTACGTTGTCCTTTAATAGGTTTTGTATTTCGCGACGTTATCTCCAAACGTCGGGATGACCTGTTTGTAACCGCTCGGGAATTGTGACGGCTAGTAAAACAATCAAAAATCACATGTCTGAAAACGGTGTGGCGAGCTGTGTCTGGGTGCTTGCTTATTAAAAACAGGGGGTTACGGAATGGCTGGGAAGTTCATTTTTAGGTTTTGAATTTATGTTTTTTATATTTTACCTCGAGTGAAATCTCATTAAGTCGTTGTGTTATGTGATCTTTGTTAGGGATTTTTATACTCAGATATGAAAGCCCTAAGAGGCTTGGCGCTGCTTGCCTGCTGGATAGCTGGTGTGTTGTGAAATGGTAGGTGACCTAAACAGATAACTTGTTTACACTGAGACCAAGTTGATTCGTTTGCCGCGCTCATGCATAAGTCTGGGCGTGGCTTTGTTTTTGCCAAAACCCAACTGTTTTGGTTATAGAGGTAATGTCATTTATGGATAAAGTACCAATGACTGTGCGTGGTGAACAGCTGCTGAGACAAGAGCTGGAACGCCTTCTGAAACGCCGTCCGCTGATCACTCAAGCGATTGCTGAAGCACGTGAGCTGGGTGACCTCAAAGAAAACGCGGAATATCATGCAGCTCGTGAAGAGCAGGTATTTGCGAAGCGCAAATCCGCGACATCGAATACAAACTGTCTGTTGCTCAGGTTATCGATATTTCTAAAATGCCGAACAACGGCAAAGTGATTTTCGGTTCGACCGTGACCCTGATCGACGTGAACACCGATGACGAAGTGACCTATCAAATCGTGGGTGATGACGAAGCAGACATCAAGCAAAACCTGATTTCGGTAAACTCGCCAATCGCGCGTGGACTTATCGGTAAAGAAGAAGGTGATGAAGTTTCGATTTCCACACCAGGCGGTGTGAAAGAGTTTGAAATCGATTCTGTAAAATATATCTAACGTATAACAGTCGCCAGAGCAGAAAAACTGTTAGCGATTGTTACAAAATAGAGACAAAAAAGGCCGCGATGCGGCCTTTTTTATTTGCGTGGCAATTCGATTTTACGCTCTTGGCTTTGACGGTACAGAACCAGGATTTTTCCAATTACCTGTACTTTCTCTGCCTTCGTTTCGCGAACAATTGCGTCTACAATTAGGTTTTTGGTATCGCGGTCTTCTGACGCGACCTTAACCTTGATCAGCTCGTGATGATCGAGAGCGATTTCAATCTCTGCAAGCACGGCTTCAGTCAGGCCGTTGGCACCCATCAGGACGACAGGTTTCAGGTTGTGTGCCAGACCTTTCAGATACTGTTTTTGTTTTGTGCTTAGATTCATGTTGACTCGATTTGTTGTTTTATCGGGGTTGAAAACGTGACATTCTACCGCCATCTCAACTCCCGAGCTACCACTGATCTCTCTCAGTAACGAGCGGTTCGGGCAAGGTTAACAAGTTAACTATCTCGTGAGCTGTCCATCCTTATTGAGTAGCTTGAGTTACGTCCTAGGAAAAAAATGAGTAAAAAGAAACACTCAGCCAGTTCTGGTCGCTGGCTGAAAGAACACTTCGATGACAAATACGTTCTGGAAGCACAGAAAAAAGGCTTCCGTTCCCGTGCCATTTTCAAGATCGAGGAGATTCAGGGCAAAGATAAGCTGCTGAAGCCTGGTATGACAGTGGTGGACTTGGGTGCGGCACCAGGTGGGTGGTCACAATACGCAGCGGAACAAGTCGGCGATACGGGTCAGGTTATTGCCTGTGACATCTTGCCGATGGACTCTTTGCCTGGTGTGAGCTTCCTACAAGGTGACTTCCGCGAGGAAGCTGTATTGAACGCGTTGCTTGATCGCATTCAACCGGATATGGTGGATGTTGTAATGTCCGACATGGCGCCGAACATGAGTGGCAACCTGGCGTCGGATCAACCTCGAGCTATGTATCTTGTTGAGCTAGCGTTGGATATGTGTCGTGAAGTTTTGGCTCCAAACGGTGCGTTTGTTGTCAAAGTTTTCCAGGGTGAAGGCTTTGATCAGTATCTGGCTGAAGTGCGTAGCATGTTCAAAGCGGTTAAAATCCGAAAACCAGATTCCTCCCGTGCGCGTTCGCGTGAGGTCTACATTGTGGCTACAGGCTATAAACTGTAGTACTCTACCATTATTAATATAGTTTTTGCGGGGCTAACACCTTGAGTGACATGGCAAAAACTTGATTCTCTGGCTCGTTATCGCTGTCGTGCTGATGTCTGTTTTCCAAAGCTTTGACCGGGCGATAGTGCAGGGCGTCAAGTCGACTACACAACGTTCGTCCAAGAAATAGGGCAGGATAAACTACAGGATGTACAGTTCGATAACCGCGAACTGAAAGTGACACGTCGTGATGGCACTGGCTATGTCACCTACATGCCTGTTCTTCAAGATCCAAAATTGCTGGATGACCTGATCAACCACAAGGTTCAGGTTCGTGGTACACCACCTGAAGAGCCAAGTATTCTGGCTTCTATCTTCATCTCTTGGTTCCCAATGCTACTGCTTATCGGTGTGTGGATTTTCTTCATGCGCCAGATGCAAGGCGGTGGCGGTAAAGGGGCGATGTCTTTTGGTAAGTCAAAAGCACGCATGATGAGTGAAGAGCAAATCAAAACCACCTTCAATGACGTTGCTGGCTGTGATGAAGCTAAAGAGGACGTGAAAGAGCTGGTGGATTACCTTCGCGACCCAAGTCGTTTCCAGAAACTGGGCGGTAAGATCCCGACCGGTGTACTGATGGTTGGTCCTCCGGGTACAGGTAAAACCCTGCTGGCAAAAGCGATTGCTGGCGAGGCAAAAGTCCCGTTCTTTACTATCTCAGGCTCTGATTTCGTTGAAATGTTCGTCGGTGTGGGTGCATCCCGTGTGCGTGACATGTTCGAGCAGGCGAAGAAGGCATCGCCTTGTATCATCTTTATCGATGAGATTGATGCAGTGGGTCGTCAGCGTGGCGCAGGTCTGGGTGGTGGTCACGATGAACGTGAACAAACCCTGAACCAGATGCTGGTTGAAATGGATGGTTTTGAAGGTAACGAAGGCATTATCGTTATCGCGGCAACCAACCGTCCTGACGTTCTTGACCCTGCGCTGCTGCGTCCTGGCCGTTTTGACCGTCAGGTTGTTGTTGGCCTACCAGATGTGCGTGGCCGTGAACAAATCCTGAAAGTTCACATGCGTAAAGTGCCTCTGGGCAATGACGTAGAAGCGTCGCTGATTGCACGTGGTACACCAGGCTTCTCTGGTGCGGATCTGGCTAACCTGGTTAACGAAGCTGCGCTGTTTGCTGCCCGTGGTAACAAGCGTGTGGTTTCTATGGTCGAGTTTGAACTGGCGAAAGACAAAATCATGATGGGCGCAGAGCGTAAGTCGATGGTGATGTCAGAAGAAACCAAAGAGTCTACTGCGTACCACGAAGCTGGTCACGCTGTGGTAGGTCGCTTGGTGCCTGAGCACGACCCGGTTTACAAGGTATCTATCATTCCGCGTGGCCGTGCATTGGGTGTGACCATGTACCTGCCGGAGCAAGATCGTGTCAGCATGTCACGTCAGCATTTGGAATCGATGATTTCAAGCCTGTATGGTGGCCGTCTGGCAGAAGAACTGATTTACGGTGCTGACAAGGTGTCGACCGGTGCGTCCAATGACATTGAGCGTGCAACTGATATCGCCCGTAAGATGGTGACGCAGTGGGGCTTCTCTGAGAAGCTGGGTCCATTGCTTTACGCTGAAGACGAAGGCGAAGTCTTTCTGGGACGTTCTGTAACCCAGAGCAAGCATATGTCTGATGACACGGCAAAGCTGATTGACAGTGAAATCCGTGAGCTGATCGAGCGTAACTACGCGCGGGCACGTAAAATCATCGAAGACAACATGGACATCATGCATGCCATGAAAGATGCGCTGATGAAGTATGAGACTATCGATGCGGCTCAGATTGATGACTTGATGGCGCGCCGTCCTGTGCGTGAGCCGGCGGGTTGGACAGCGGACGATAACTCCGACAATACGCCAACCAAGCCAAGCGCGTCTGCCGAGGTGAAATCAGATGTACCATCATCAACAGACGACGTTGATGCTGGCGATAAGTCTGTCGATCCAGACGGTAAATCGGAAGCATAATTGAGTTCTGAACGCAAAAAACCCCGGGTGAACTCGGGGTTTTTCTTTTCCCACTAGAAATTTTTCTCGTCGAACAAAGCCTGCAATGAAACTCACCAGTCACGGAAAAACACTCGATCTCACTTCGCCTGTCGTTATGGGGATCCTTAACGTTACCCCGGATTCCTTCTCGGACGGCGGAAAGTTTAACCGGCTAGATGCAGCCTCTACCACGCTGAAGCCATGCTAAAATCAGGCGCGACAATCCTTGATATCGGCGGCGAGTCCACACGCCTGGTGCTCCTGATGTGTCAGAGTCTGAAGAGTTGGGCCGTGTCATTCCTGCCATTGAAGCCATCCGTACTCGGTTTGACTGCTGGATATCGATTGATACCAGTAAAGCCGCGGTGATGCGCGAAACCACCAATGCCGGTGCCGATATCATCAATGATGTGCGCGCTTTGCAAGAGCCGGACGCACTCACAGAAGCGGCTGCTGCTGGCGTTCCTGTTTGTCTGATGCATATGCAGGGGCAACCACGAACCATGCAGGTTAACCCTACTTACGATGACTTGTTTGGTGACATTTTTGGGTTCTTTGACGGTCGTATTGCAGCCTGTGAGGCGCTGGGGATCCCGAAAGACAAAATTATTCTCGATCCAGGGTTTGGGTTCGGAAAGACCCTGGAGCACAACTACCAGCTTCTCGGGAAGTTGGAGGACTTTCATCGCTATGGTTTACCTTTGTTGGCCGGAATGTCGAGAAAGTCGATGATTTTTAAACTGCTGGAAAAATCCCCGACCGATATTCTCGGGGGAGTTTGGCTTGCGCTACTATCGCTGCGTTGAAAGGGGCACAAATCATCCGCGTCCACGATGTGGCTGAGACTTCTGATGTGGTCCGTGTTGTAAAAGCAATGCATGACGCAGTGGGAATATTTGGAGAAAAATAATGACAGAACGTAAATACTTCGGCACCGATGGTGTTCGCGGTAAAGTTGGCCAGTTCCCAATTACGCCGGATTTTATCCTGAAGCTGGGCTGGGCGGCAGGTCGCGTATTGAGCCAGCAGGGTACGAAAAAAGTACTGATTGGCAAGGATACCCGTATCTCCGGTTACATGCTGGAATCTGCCCTTGAAGCCGGTCTTTCTGCTGCAGGTCTGCAAGCGGCTTTTACAGGTCCAATGCCAACACCGGCTATTGCGTACCTGACGCAAACCTTCCGTGCGGAAGCGGGTATTGTGATCTCTGCATCTCATAACCCTTATTACGACAACGGCATCAAGTTCTTCTCTTCTGAAGGTACCAAACTGCCGGATGATATCGAGCTGGCAATTGAAGCTGAGCTGGATAAGCCTCTGACTTGTGTGGAATCAGCAGAGCTGGGTAAGGCGAAACGCATCGTTGATGCGGCTGGCCGTTACATCGAGTTCTGTAAGGGGACGTTCCCTTCCGACATGAGCCTGAAAGGCATGAAGATTGTGATCGACTGTGCCCACGGCGCGACCTATCACATTGCGCCATCTGTGTTCTCTGAATTGGGCGCGGATGTGATTGCCATGGGTATTGAGCCAAACGGTATCAATATCAACGATGAAGTCGGTGCCACGGACGTACGTGCTCTTCAAGCGCGCGTGTTGGCGGAAGGTGCAATGCTGGGTATCGCGTTCGACGGTGATGGCGACCGAATCATCATGGTTGACCACGAAGGCAACAAAGTCGATGGTGACCAGATTGCGTACATTATTGCCCGTGAATCATTGCGCCGCGGCGAGCTGAAAGGCGGTGTAGTGGGTACGTTGATGACCAATATGGGCATGGAAGTCGCACTGAAAAACCTTGGCATTCCATTTACCCGCGCCAAAGTGGGTGACCGCTATGTGATGGAAAAACTGTTGGAAAACGGTTGGAAAATTGGTGCGGAAAACTCAGGTCATGTGATCCTGTTGGACAAAGTGACGACAGGTGATGCGATTGTTGCTGCGCTTCAGGTGCTGGCAAGTGTGGTAGGCACAGGTATGTCACTGAAAGATTTGTGTGACGGCATGTCAATGTTCCCACAGGTACTGGAAAACGTCCGCTTCAGTGGTAACTCAGATCCGCTGGAGTCTGAAGCCGTGCTGGCGGCAAAAGCATCGGTTGAGGCGAAATTGGGTGAAACCGGTCGCGTTCTGTTGCGTAAGTCTGGCACTGAGCCACTGATCCGCGTCATGGTGGAAGGTGAAAACGCTGACGAAGTGCAAGCTTACGCGTTGGAAATTGCCGATGCAGTAAAAGCTAACTGCTGATATCGGTTTCATTAGGGATTGTCTGGGGCGGGAGTACCCGGTTGGTTACAAGATGTGCAAACGGAATGAAATGTCCTGTTTTTTGCAATTTTCTCTTGTCTCACCAGCTGGCATTCGATAGTATTCTCCCGCTCCCAGTGAGGGAGTTGCGCTGGTGAACTTGAATGGGTCATCTGGCTCAACAATTTGGAACATAGGTGGAACCCATGTACGAAATTCTACTTGTGATTTATCTGTTGGCCGCACTTGCTGTTATTGGCCTAGTTCTGGTTCAGCAAGGTAAAGGCGCAGATATGGGAGCCTCATTTGGGGCTGGGGCATCAAACACAGTGTTTGGCTCTGGCGGCTCTGGAAACTTTCTGACCCGAATGACCGCGATTTTCGCGACAGTATTTTTGTACTCAGCCTCGTTTTGGGCAATCTGACTGCAAAGCAGACCCAGGTGGGCGGTGAGTATGATGACTTGAGTGTGCCTGCTGTACAGCAACAAACTCAGTCAGGTGATGTGCCAGCTAGCACCAATAGCGACATCCCGAACTAAAAATTTCGCTGAGGTGGTGGAATTGGTAGACACGCTGTCTTGAGGGGGCAGTGCCTGTTAAGGCGTGCGGGTTCAAGTCCCGCTCTCAGCACCAATTTAAAAAATCCTGAATAAGGTCACAGCACTTGAATTTGTGCGTGAGGCGACGATATAATGTGCGCCGTTTCGGACGCGGGGTGGAGCAGCTTGGTAGCTCGTCGGGCTCATAACCCGAAGGTCGTCGGTTCAAATCCGGCCCCCGCAACCACTTTGAGGTGATTGTTTAGTGAGACCAAAACAGTCACTGGCTACGGGAAACTGTAGCATCAGGGTCCAGTTACATTAAACCCCGAAATTCGGGGTTTTTTGTTATCTAAAGATGACCATTCGCATGGATAACTGGGCTTTTAGGCCCTTTTTTTATTTCTGGGGTTTGTATGACCGGACTAGAGAAACAGCTTCTGGCCTTGCTGGAAGCGCCTGTAGAGGCATTGGATTACGAACTGGTCGGGCTCGAGTTTGTCCGCGCTGGACAGCACTCCACCCTTCGTATCTATATCGATCACGAAAACGGCATCACGGTTGAAGACTGTGCAGAAGTGAGCCGTCAGGTCAGCGCGGTGATGGACGTTGAAGATCCAATCACTGTGGCTTACAACTTGGAAGTATCATCCCCAGGTTTGGATCGACCACTGTTTAACGCTGAGCATTATCAGCGCTTTATCGGCCATGAAGTCACGATTGTACTGAAAATGGCTATGCAGAACCGCCGTAAGTGGAAAGGTGAAATCCTTTCTGTTGAAGGCGAAACCGTCACCATCAACGTCGATGGCAACGAAGAAGCGTTCGCCCTGAGCAATATCGCCAAGGCTAACCTGGTTCCTTCATTTTAAGGTTAAATGAGGCATTAGTTCATGAACAAAGAAATCTTGGCTGTCGTAGAAGCGGTATCCAATGAAAAAGCGGTTCCTCGTGAGCGCATTTTTGAAGCGTTGGAAACAGCGCTGGCAACCGCGACTAAGAAAAAATACGAAGCAGACATCGACGTACGCGTGGAAATTGACCGTAAAACCGGTGAATTTGATACTTTCCGTCGTTGGTTGGTGGTTGATGAAGTAACCCTTCCTACCCGTGAAATCACGCTGGAAGCGGCACAATACGAAGACGAAACCCTGGATCTGGGCGGTTTTGTTGAAGACCAAATCGAGTCAGTGACGTTTGACCGTATCACTACGCAAACTGCGAAGCAGGTTATCGTACAGAAAGTACGTGAAGCTGAACGTGCGCAAGTGGTTGAGCAGTTCATGGACAACGAAGGTGAGCTGATCACCGGTGTTGTTAAGAAAGTGAACCGCGATGTGGTTATCGTTGATCTGGGTAACAACGCCGAAGCGGCAATCCAGCGTGACGACCAACTGCCACGTGAAAACTTCCGTCCAGGCGACCGCGTACGTGGTTTGCTGTATGCTGTACGTCCAGAAGCGCGTGGCTTCCAACTGTTTATGACCCGCTCTAAGCCGGAAATGCTGATCGAACTGTTCCGCATTGAAGTGCCAGAAATCGGCGAAGAGATGATCGAAGTGATGGGCGCAGCCCGTGACCCAGGTTCTCGTGCAAAAATCGCTGTGAAAACCAACGACAAGCGTATCGATCCTGTGGGTGCATGTGTAGGTATGCGTGGCGCACGTGTTCAGGCGGTTTCCGGTGAACTGGGCGGCGAGCGTATCGATATCGTTCTGTGGGATGATAACCCAGCACAATTCGTGATCAACGCGATGGCGCCAGCAGATGTTGCATCTATCATCGTTGACGAAGACGCGCATGCAATGGATATCGCTGTAGAGGCGGATAATCTGGCACAGGCTATCGGTCGTAACGGTCAGAACGTACGTTTGGCATCTCAGCTGACTGGCTGGGAACTGAACGTGATGACTGTGGCGGATCTTCAGAAGAAACACCAAGAAGAAGCAGGCCAATCTATCGAGCTGTTCAGCAAGCACCTGGACATCGACGAAGACTTCGCCGCCATGCTGGTTGAAGAAGGCTTCACCACGCTGGAAGAAGTGGCTTACGTTCCTGCAGCAGAGCTGCTGGAAATCGACGGTCTGGATGAAGATACCGTTGAAGAATTGCGTAACCGCGCGAAAGAAGCATTGACGACTATCGCGCTGGCAAAAGAAGAAATCCTTGATGGTGCTGAACCTGCTGAAGACCTGCTGGGTCTGGAAGGTTTGGAGCGTGAAATGGCGTTCCGCCTGGCAGCGAAAGGCATCTGCACACTGGAAGATCTTGCTGATCAAGGTACAGACGATCTTCTGGATATCGAGGGAATGGATGAAGTTAAAGCGGGCGAGCTGATTATGGCTGCACGCAATATTTGCTGGTTCAGCGACGAAGCTTAAGCGCAGCAAAGGAGGAGCAGAATGTCAGAGGTTACAGTTAAAGCACTGGCGAGTGAGATTGATACGCCGGTAGAACGTTTGCTGAAGCAATTTCAAGATGCCGGCATTCAGAAATCGGCGGACGACCAAGTAAGCCAGGATGAGAAACAAACCTTGCTAACTCACCTAAAACGTGAGCACGGCGATGATGGTAGCGCTCCAACTCGACTGACGCTACAGCGCAAAAAACGCAGCACCCTGAGTGTTTCAGGGGCTGGCGGAAAGAGTAAGGATGTTCAGGTAGAAGTGCGCAAAAAGCGCACCTACGTCAAGCGCAGTGAACTGGAAGAACAACGTGTAGCGCAGGAAGCTGCACAACGCGAAGCTGAAGAAGCTGCCCAGCGCGAGGCTGAGGAAAAAGCCCGCCGCGAAGCAGAAGAAGCAGCGAAGCGAGAAGCCGAACAGAAAGCCAAGCGTGAAGCCGAAGAGAAGGCCAAGCGCGAAGCGGAAGAAAAGGCACGAATTGCGGCTGAAAAAGCAAAAGTTTCCAATGAGACAGCTGAGCAAAAAGCTGCTCGCGAAGCCGCTGAAGAGCAAGCAAAGAAAGAAGCTGATGAACTCAAGCGTCGCCAGGAAGAGGAAGCCAAGCGTAAAGCTGAAGAAGAAAGTCAGCGCCAGCTAGAAGAGGCACGCAAGATGGCAGAATTGAACGAAGAGCGCTGGAGTCAACAAGACACAGCGGTTGAGGTAATGGAAGCGGCAGATCACCACACCACTACCTCAAAATACGCACGTGAAGCTGAAGACGAAGCAGATCGCCGTCAAGAAGCAGCACCACGTCGTCGCAAGAAGAAAAAATCTGCACAAGAGAAAGAAGATCTGTCTTCTTCTCGTGCACGCGGTGGTAAGGGCGGCAAACTTAAAGGCCGTATGGCTAAGCCAACCTCTATGCAGCATGGTTTCCAAAAACCAGCGCAGAAGGTTACCCGTGACGTAGAAATCGGTGAAACCATCACCGTGGCAGAACTTGCTAACAAGATGGCTGTTAAAGCGACCGAAGTTATCAAAGCCATGATGAAAATGGGTGCTATGGCAACCATCAACCAGGTTATCGATCAGGAAACTGCTCAGCTGGTTGCGGAAGAAATGGGCCACAAAGTGGTTCTGCGCCGCGAAAACGAGCTGGAAGAAGCAGTACTGTCAGATCGTGACGGTGATGCGACGCGCGAACCTCGTGCGCCGGTTGTTACCATCATGGGTCACGTTGACCATGGTAAAACCTCACTGCTGGACTACATCCGTAAAGCGCACGTTGCATCGGGCGAAGCGGGTGGTATTACCCAGCACATCGGTGCTTACCACGTTGAAACTGACAACGGCATGATCACCTTCCTGGATACCCCGGGACACGCAGCATTTACCTCAATGCGTGCACGTGGTGCGAAAGCAACTGACATCGTTGTTCTGGTTGTTGCAGCGGACGATGGCGTAATGCCACAAACTATCGAAGCTATCCAGCACGCAAAAGCGGCAGAAGTTCCACTGATCGTTGCTGTGAACAAGATCGATAAAGACACTGCGAACCCAGATCAGGTTAAGAACGAACTGGCTCAGTACAACGTTATCCCAGAAGAATGGGGTGGCGACACTATGTTCGTACACGTATCTGCAAAGCAAGGCATCAACATCGATGCGCTGCTGGAAGCTATCCTTCTGCAATCAGAAGTTCTTGAGCTGGAAGCGGTACGTGACGGTATGGCGAGCGGTGTGGTTATCGAATCACGTCTGGACAAAGGCCGTGGCCCAGTAGCGACTGTCCTGGTTCAGGAAGGTACGCTGCGTAAAGGCGACATCGTTCTGTGTGGTCTGGAATATGGCCGCGTTCGTGCAATGCGCGATGAGAACGGTCACGACGTTGAAGAAGCCGGTCCTTCTATTCCTGTGGAAATCCTGGGTCTGTCAGGTGTGCCACAAGCCGGTGACGAAGCGACAGTTGTACGTGACGAGCGTAAAGCACGTGAAGTAGCACTGTACCGTCAAGGCAAGTTCCGTGACGTGAAACTGGCTCGCCAGCAGAAAGCGAAACTGGAAAACATGTTCTCTAACATGGCTGAAGGTGAAGTATCTGACTGAACATCGTACTGAAAGCTGACGTACAAGGTTCGGTTGAGGCAATCGCTGATTCACTGGTGAAACTGTCTACCGACGAAGTGAAGGTTAAGATTGTTGGCTCCGGTGTGGGTGCAATCACTGAAACTGACGCAGTACTGGCAGCAGCATCGAACGCGATTCTGGTTGGCTTTAACGTTCGTGCGGATGCATCTGCACGTAAGACAATTGAAGCAGAAAGCCTGGATCTGCGTTACTACTCAGTTATTTACGCCCTGATCGACGAAGTTAAACAAGCGATGAGCGGTATGCTGGCACCTGAATTCAAACAAGAAATCATGGGTCTGGCAGAAGTACGTGACGTGTTCAAGTCACCGAAACTGGGTGCGATTGCAGGCTGTATGGTAACCGACGGTTCCATCAAGCGTAACAACCCAATCCGCGTACTGCGCGATAACGTAGTTATCTACGAAGGTGAGCTTGAGTCACTGCGTCGCTTTAAAGACGACGTACAAGAAGTGACCAAAGGTTACGAGTGTGGTATCGGCGTTAAGAACTACAACGACGTACGTGTTGGCGACCAGATCGAAGTCTTCGAAGTGGTTGAAGTTAAACGTACTATCGAATAATAAACCGACTGTAACAGGTTGTTTATAAACACCATGGGGGAAGTGCTTTGCGCTTTCCCCCCATTTCTTATGAGAGAAGAGCGTTATGGCAAAAGAATTCAGCCGTACTCAACGCGTGTCGAATCAACTGCAAAAAGAAATTGCACTGATCCTGCAGCGCGAAATTAAAGATCCACGCATTGGTATGGTTACCGTATCTGGTGTGGAAGTATCCCGTGACATGGCTTACGCCAAAGTGTACGTGACTTTCCTGACTATGGGTGAGCAAACCCCAGAAGGTGGTCTGGAAGCACTGCACGAAGCGACAGGCTATATCCGCAGCCTGCTGGGCAAAGCTATCCGTCTGCGTGTAACACCTGAAATCACCTTCTTCTTTGACCAGTCACTGACTGAAGGTATGCGTATCTCCAACCTGGTTTCACAAGCGGTGAAATCAGACGAAGAGCGCCGTGTTGATGAAGATGGAGAGCAAGAGTAATGGGTCGCCGTCCACGTCGTCGCGGACGTCCTGTCGACGGGATTATCCTGCTGGATAAACCGACCGGCATTACGTCTAACTCTGCACTGCAGAAAGTAAAGAATATCTTTTTCGCAGAAAAAGCGGGCCACACTGGCGCGCTGGATCCACTGGCAACCGGCATGCTGCCGATCTGTTTCGGTGAAGCGACGAAGTTTTCCCAGTTCCTGCTGGATTCAGACAAACGCTACCGCGTGATTGCAAAACTTGGCGAGCGCACCAACACCTCAGACTCTGACGGTGAAGTGGTGGAGACCCGCGAAGTGAAAGTGAGCCTTGGCGATCTGGAACGTAGTATTGCGTCGTTCCGTGGTGACACGATGCAGGTGCCATCAATGTTCTCTGCGCTGAAACATGAAGGCAAACCGCTGTACGAATACGCACGCGCAGGCATCGAAGTACCTCGTGAAGCGCGTAAGATCACTGTGTACGAAATCACCCTGCTGCGCTTTGAAGGCCATGAAGTGGAGATGGAAGTACACTGTTCTAAAGGTACTTACATCCGCACTATCGTTGACGATCTGGGCGAGATGTTGGGCTGTGGCGCGCACGTAACCATGCTGCGCCGTACCGGTGTTTCCAAGTACCCGTACGAACGTATGGTGACGCTGGAGCAACTGGAAGCACTGCTGGAGCAAGCGCGTGAGCAGGATATCCAGCCGCGTGAACTGCTTGATCACTGCTGTTGCCTCTGGATTCTGCAGTACAGGATCTGCGTGAAGTGAACCTAATCCCGGCGGTGGCTAGTTACGCGCTGCAAGGTCAGGCGGTAAACATCCCTAACGCACCGGCGGAAGGAGAGGTGGTTCGCATGACTGTGGGTGAAGAGCGCACTTTCATTGGTGTGGGTGAAACCGACGCAGAAGGCATGCTTAAGCCTCGTCGTCTGGTACGTACACACGACCAGCAATAATTCGCGGACAGGTTTCTACAGTGATTGCTTTGTTTTAGGAATCGCTGTAGAATTCGCCGCCTCGGGTGTCGGCTGAATCAGAGATTGGCTGACACAAATTAAAACCTTTTACATTTAGGAAAAGACTATGTCTCTGAATGCAGAAACTAAAGCAGCAATCGTTGCTGAATACGCACAAGGCACTAACGACACTGGTTCTCCAGAAGTACAAGTAGCGCTGCTGACTGCTTCTATCAACCACCTGCAAGGCCACTTCGCTGAGCACAAAGGTGACCACCACAGCCGTCGCGGCCTGCTGCGCATGGTTTCTCGTCGTCGTAAACTGCTGGACTACCTGAAGCGTAAAAACGCTGACCGTTACCTGGCACTGATCGCACGTCTGGGTCTGCGTCGCTAATAAGCCTCTGGCTTTTAAGCATCGCATTGTGAAAAGGAGCCTTATGGCTCCTTTTCTCGTTTTTGTTTCCTGCCACTTCCCGCTATCCACTACGCTTACCCCTTTGACTGTTGGGCTGTTTGACTGAGCGGGTTTGAAATCGACACGGACTTTTACTGCTGGTTGTCGTCAGGCTTGCGATGGGGATATACCAATTAAAGCTGCTGAATTTGCGCTTAAACGAGTATTTTGCGGCAATTTGAGTATATAATACTGGCGCTTTTATCAGTCACACAGTCAACGAAGTCGACCATCAGGTCGCGACTATTGAGAGAGTGTTCCTGTCCTGAATTCTCTGTCATTAGTCGCGATTGGTGAGGCTGCTAAAAGCTTTGTATATAAGCGCAAAATAGCGCGTAACAACAAGGAATTTCTCGTGAATCCAATCGTAAAAACATTCCAGTACGGTAACCACACCGTGACACTGGAAACTGGCGTAATGGCTCGCCAGGCGACTGCTGCCGTTATGGTAAGCATGGACGATACTTCTGTATTCGTATCTGTTGTTGGTAAGAAAGAAGCGGTTGAAGGCCAGGATTTCTTCCCACTGACAGTGAACTACCAAGAGCGTACTTACGCGGCAGGTAAAATCCCAGGTGGTTTCTTCAAGCGTGAAGGCCGTCCTTCTGAGAGCGAAACCCTGACTGCACGTCTGATCGACCGTCCAATCCGCCCACTGTTCCCTGACCACTTCAAAAACGAAGTCAGGTGATTGCGACTGTTGTTTCTGTAAACCCGAACGTTAGCCCAGACATCGTGACCATGATTGGTACTTCTGCTGCGCTGGCAATTTCAGGTATTCCATTCAACGGCCCAATCGGTGCAGCACGTGTTGGTTTCATCAACGACGAGCTGGTACTGAACCCAAGCGTGAAAGAGCTGGAAACCAGCCGTCTGGATCTGGTGGTTGCTGGTACTGAAGGCGCAGTTCTGATGGTTGAATCAGAAGCGGACCGTCTGTCTGAAGAACAAATGCTGCAAGCGGTTGTGTTTGGTCACGACCAACAGCAAGTTGTTATCAACGCGATTAAAGAATTCGCAGCAGAAGTTGCAACCCCAGCATGGGATTGGTCTGCACCTGCAGTGGACACCGACCTGAAAGCGCGTGTTGCTGACCTGGCGGAAGCACAATTCGTTGAAGCGTACCAAATCACTGAGAAAATGGCGCGTTATGACCGCGTTGGTGAGATCAAGGCATCTGTAACTGCTCAACTGCTTGAGCAAGACGAGACCCTGGACGCGCGTGAAATCCAAGGCATGCTGTACAGCCTGGAGAAAAACGTTGTTCGTAGCCGCATCATCGCGGGCGAGCCACGTATCGATGGCCGCGAGAAAGACATGGTTCGTGCGCTGGACGTACGTACCGGTGTTCTGCCACGTACCCACGGTTCTTCTCTGTTCACCCGTGGTGAAACTCAGGCGCTGGTTACTGCGACTCTGGGCACCCAGCGTGATGCGCAAATCATCGATTCAATTACCGGTGAAACAACAGATAACTTCCTGTTCCACTACAACTTCCCTCCATACTGTGTGGGTGAGACTGGCTTTGTTGGTTCGCCTAAGCGTCGTGAAATCGGCCACGGTAAACTGGCGAAGCGTGGTATTGCAGCAGTAATGCCATCTCAGGAAGAATTCCCATACACCGTACGTGTTGTATCAGAAATCACCGAATCTAACGGTTCTTCTTCAATGGCTTCTGTGTGTGGTTCATCGCTGGCGCTGATGGACGCAGGCGTGCCAATCAAGAAATCTGTTGCGGGTATCGCGATGGGCCTGGTGAAAGAAGGCGACGACTTTGTTGTTTTGTCTGACATCCTGGGTGACGAAGACCACCTGGGCGACATGGACTTTAAAGTTGCGGGTACTGACGACGGTGTAACTGCACTGCAGATGGACATCAAGATCGAAGGTATCACTAAAGAGATCATGCAAATTGCTCTGAACCAAGCGAAAGGTGCGCGTCTGCACATCCTGAGCGTGATGGATCAGGCGATCTCTTCTGCACGTGACGATATCTCTGAATTCGCACCACGCATTCACACCATCAAGATCAACCCAGAGAAGATCAAAGATGTTATCGGTAAGGGCGGTGCAGTTATCCGTGCGCTGACTGAAGAAACCGAAACCACTATCGAAATCGAAGACGACGGTACTGTGAAAATTGCAGCAACCGACGGCGACAAAGCGAAAGCGGCAATCGCACGTATCGAAGCGCTGACTGCAGAAGTAGAAGTGGGTCGTATCTACACCGGTAAAGTTACCCGTATCGTAGACTTCGGTTGCTTCGTGTCTGTGATTGGCACCAAAGAAGGCCTGGTACACATTTCTCAGGTTGCGGATAAGCGCATTGAGAAAGTGTCTGACTACGTGGAAATGGG
Organism: Enterovibrio sp. JCM 19048; assembly: GCA_001310415.1. Taxonomy (GTDB): domain Bacteria; phylum Pseudomonadota; class Gammaproteobacteria; order Enterobacterales; family Vibrionaceae; genus Enterovibrio; species Enterovibrio paralichthyis. The sequence continues at coordinate 37,359 of BAXE01000029.1, forward strand.
TCAGGAAGTTCAGGTTAAGGTTCTGGAAATCGACCGTCAGGGTCGTATCCGCCTGTCAATGAAAGAAGCCGTAGAGCAAGCAGCTGACGCTTCAGAAACTGACGCACAACCAGAAGCTGACGCATAACGGTTTACGCTGCGGCGTTAAACACGATATAAAAAGGGGCTATGCCCCTTTTGTTTTATACTCGCAAACCTCAGGCAGGTTGTTCCTGTTTGTCGGAGAGCAAGGAGAGATGCGTTAATGCGAAATTATCGATGGCTGCCACTGACAGTTTTGGGTACGGCTTTGCTGTTATCAGGCTGTGCGACGTCGACGTCAGTGAAAAATGACCAGCCCTGGCACCTGCTGCCGATGGCAGTGCCGCTGCAGCCAACCACGCAACAGGAAGTGCAATTGGCGCAAATCGACCAGATCCTGCTCCGCGAAGATCTGACAGAAAATGATCGTGCCCAGCTTTATTACGAGCGTGGACTGATCAACGACAGTCTGGGGCTGCGCGATCTGGCAAGGCTGGATTTTAACCGTTCCCTGTCCTACAACCCGTCACAGCCGGATGTGTTCAATATTCTGGGGGTGTACTTCACCCAAAGCGGCATGTATGACGCAGCCTATGAAGCATTCGACTCAAGCCTTGAGCTGGACGAAGGGCACCAGTTTGCCGAACGTAACCGCGGGATCGCCCTGTATTATGGCGGCCGTTATCAATTGGCGGTGCGCGATCTGCTCAAGCATTATAAAGACAACGAAAACGACGCTTACCGTTCACTTTGGCTCTACCTTGCCGAGCTCGAAAAAGAAGGCAATGAAAAAGCCATCGCCGGTCTGAAGGCGCGTTATCAGAATTCTGATCAGCTTGATTGGGGTTGCTGATCGCCAGACTGTACCTGAACGAGATCAGTGAAGAGGCTTTCTTTCGGGAAATCATGGAAACCAGTACTGACAACACACAGCTTGCGCAGCGACTGTGTGAAGGGTATTTCTACCTCGCCAAGCGTTATCAGGCGCAAGGGGATATCAGCTCGGCCGTAGCCCTATATAAGCTCGCCATGTCCGGCAATGTGTATGACTTTGTCGAACACCGTTATGCGATGCTGGAGCTGAGCCGTATCGCTTACGAGCTCAGGCATCAACCGGCTATCTAAGCCTGTCAGGTTTCCATAAAAAAGCCGCGTGATGAAGCGGCTTTTTCTTTGGTTTTTCGAGCATTAGCTGTGTGTCGCCATGCCTTCAATGCTGTGCCAGTAACCGTTACAGAAATGGCTTTTCGGCGTAAACCCGGAATCACCGCGTTTAAAGCCAGCCAGCACATCCAGCGTTTCAGCACCTTGCGGGCTGATGCGCACCACATCTACCAAACCTTCCATCGAAGCCAGATCAGCACTGAGATCGTAGCAATAGCCGGATTGGGTCTGGATACCGTTTAAGGTAAACACAGACTGCCCTTCCTGGCTTTTCACTTCCAGACCTTGCGGATAGTTAATGCAGCAGGTTTCGCATTTGTCCTTCGGGCGGTTCTCCGCGCGCGCACTGAAGCAACGTGCGGAGTAAGCCAGTGGCAGGTGGCCGTAAGAAAACACTTCCACTTCAAACTGGTCACGGATACCAAGTGTTTGCGCTTCTGTCAGCACTTTTAGCAGCCATTCGCGGGACAGTTCAACCGGCATACACCAGCGATCATGCCTTTTTCAGCATCACCTGCAGTGCCTGAGCGTTGTAAAGGTTCAAGGCCGGGCCTGCGACAAAGGGAATACCTTTCTCATGAGCCAGCTGGATAGCGGAAACATCGTTGGCTTCGACAATAAACTCGCCGTTGTCGATATAGCTTCGCATCACGTTGACTTCGCTCGGTGCCTCCAAAAGCGCCATGGTCGACAGTACGACCTGCTTACCAGAGGCTGCCAGTTCGCGTCCCAGGATCATCCAGTCTGCAGCGCGCATTTCACGGCGCTTTGAACAGACGGTTTCACCAAGATAAACGATGTCTGCATCGCTGCTGACGGCGCGTTGGTAGAAGCTTCTACGTCGTTTTTTGGCCAGAAGTAGAGGAGTGGGCCAAGTGAATATTTCATAGGATGCTCCTTTACTGCCATTTGCGATGGTACGCGCCAAGGGTGGTCTGCGCGCTTCTGAAACACTGTCCAGACAGCGGTTCCATTGCGGCAATACCTGATAGCCCTCAGGGTTGGCTTTGTAGCTGTCGATTGCCTGACGCCAGGTACGTGTCACCTGTTCCACATAGGCAGGGCTGCGCTGGCGGCCTTCGATTTTCACCGAGGCAATGTTGGCTTCAAACAGCTCTGGCAGAATAGAAAGTGTGTTGAGGCTGGTTGGCTCTTCCAGTGCATGGAAAGGCTCGCCATCTGTGACAAATCGGCCTTTACATAACGTTGGATAACCCGCGTTTTCACCGGCCTTGTAGCGGTCGATGAGGATATCGTTCAAACGCGACTCAAGTCCTTCAGGGGTTTCTTGCCAACGGACATATTTCGCCGGTGAGCACGCACCGACAGTATTGGGTGATTCGCCCGTCATATAGGATGACAGGTAGCATCGCCCTTCCGACATGATACACAGGCTGCCAAAGGCAAAGACTTCCAGATCGACATCCGTGGTGCGTGCCAGCTGTTTCACCTGATGGATAGACAATACGCGAGGCAACACGACACGTTTTACATTGAAGTGATCTTTGTAGAACTGGATAGCAGCGCTGTTAGTTGCAGACGCCTGCACTGACAGGTGAATTTCCATGTCAGGGTGTTTGGTAGCGGCATAATCCAGTACGGCAAGATCGGCAATGATCAAGGCGTCGACGCGAGATCTACAGCGGCGTCTACTGCATCCGTCCAGCGCTTGAAACCGTCCGGATGGGCGAATGTATTCAGCGCCACGTGAATGTGTTTATTGTGGTCATGAACATATGAGACCGCTTTTTCCAGCTTTTTGCCGTCAAAGTTCAGACCGGCAAAGTGACGGGCATTGGTGCCGTCTTTAAAGCCGATGTACACCGCATCGGCGCCGCTGTCGATAGCGGTTTTCAGGGCAGGAAGGTTACCTGCCGGGCATAGTAATTCCATAATTATCCCCACAAATCGTGGTCAGCGTCAGGCCGGTTATTTATTTGTAAACCCCGGATTGTAGGGGGGCGGGCACCAACGGGTTTTGATGTAAGGCAGGGAAATCGGAAAAAGGGCTGTGGGAATAGGAAAACAGACGCCGCAGGGGCGTCTGTTTGCTGGTCAGGAAGCGACTTTGCGCGCCTTGCGATTATTGATAAGCAGGGCTTCAAACTCTGCCCGGGGCATAGGCTTGTAGAAATGGAAACCCTGAATGGTGTCGCATTTCAGATTGGCTAGCACCGTCGCCTGTTTGCCGGATTCCACCCCTTCTGCCACCACGGACATGTTCAGCGAGCGCCCCAGATTGATGATGTTTTCAATCAGGGTGACCTGCTTGGGGAAGGTTTCCATGTCAGAGATAAACGCGCGGTCAATCTTGATTTCATCCAGCGGGAACTTCGCCAGGTAAGAAAGTGAAGAATAGCCGGTACCAAAGTCATCGATAGACAGGGCAAACCCCAGTTCTTTGATGGCATTTAGCATCTGGATAGCGTGCTCACCGTCGTTCATGACCGCACTTTCTGTCAGTTCGAACGTGATGAACGACGGGTCGGTCTGGGTGGCATCCAGAAGCTTTTTCATATGGGCGGTCAGATTCGGGTTACGGAACTGCTGTGGCGAGAGGTTGATTGCCACGCGTCCCGGCAACACTTTCATGTTTTGCCAGCGGCGGACGGTCTGGAATACCTCACGCATGACGTTACGCCCTAAGAGTTCGATCATCCCGGAACGCTCAGCCACCGGAATAAAGCGGGCAGCTGATATAGCCTTCCACCGGATGTTTCCAGCGCACCAGCGCCTCAGCGCCGTTGATAGTGTAATCCTTGGTGTTGACTTTCGGTTGGTACCACACTTCCAGCCCGTTGTTTTGCAACGCCTTCTGCAGTTCTATTTCCAGCCAGAGGCGCATGCGCGCTTCTTTGTTCATGTGCTGGTTGTAGGTGACCACGCGGTTGCGACCCTGCTCTTTGGCTTCATACATCGCCGTATCTGCATTTTGCAGCAGGCTGCGTGCATCTTTGCCGTCGCCAGGGTATTTCACCATACCGATTGAGCAGGCGAGGTATTTACTGAAATGGTACAAATCGAATGGCTGGCTGATGGCATCCACAATGCGGTTGGCAATATCGTCTGCCACGTCATCGCTTTTTTGTTCAGGGATCAGGATAGCGAATTCATCACCACCCAAATGGCCCAATACGGTTTCTACCGGTAGCTGTCGGCGCAGGCGCTGAGCGATATCCTGCAACACACGGTCGCCGATGTGGTGACCCAGTGAGTCATTGATATTTTTAAAGTTATCAACATCTAGGTAGAACATCAGCAGGGGCGTTTCGCTTTTCAGTAACTGTTCAAGCCGGCGCGAAAACCCGTGGCGGTTGTAGAGGCCAGTCAATGCATCAAACTGTGCGAGCTTTTCTATCGTCTGTTTGTGATCGCTCGTTTCGACGGTGCGTGAAAGGGTGAGGATTGCCCAGTGCTGCCAAGCAGGCTGACAGAGCCATACGCGATGTTGAGAGATGCATCATCAGTATCTGAGTGTTTACTCTGGCATACCAGTTGCTGCCCGGCTTTCAATGAAGTCAGTGACGCTATCACAGACTGGCCTTTGATCGGCGCAATCAGCAGGTTTTCAATATCTTCACCCAAGATCTCGCTTGGGTTGTTAAAGCCAAGCATTTTAACGGCGTGTTTATTGGCGCTGAGGATCACGCCATCATCCAGCACGCAGCAACCGTCGCCGACTAACTGGCAAAGATTGTCAAACCGGCTTTCAGAAGACTCCAGTGCACTGGTTAACACCTGGCGTTCAGACGTGTCTGCGGCATGAAAAATCACGACCTCCTGCTTCCATTCACTGCCCGACAGCGGTGTAACGCTGAAGTGGAAGCTGGAGTCGTGGATGCCGTCGTTGAGGACAATCTCGCCTCTGTAGACTCGCCGTTAAATGCGCAGTCGTAATGGGGTTTCAATGCGTCATAAAAAGTGGGGCCAAGGATCTCATTGTCCTGCTTTCCCACGAGTTCGCTTTGGTCTAACCCACTGATTTCACAGTAACGTTGGCTGACCCAGAGATAATGATGATTTTTGTCGAGAACGGCAAAGAGAAAGGGGCTGTTCTGGGTAAGGCGTGAAAACCAATAGGTCAACTGCTCAACAGGCATTTAGGCACCATACTTCCTAGCTAGTAAGCTATTTCCTGATTCGATTCCATTGTTGAGACAACACTATATAGTGTGAGAGCTCAACTATAAACCTTTCTGGTGAAGAGCTTTATTTTTTTGACACAAGGCATGAAATTTCGCCGTGACACTGGCATACAATGGCCGATACTTTCGACTGACTCTGAATTGGAACACGACATTGCTCGATAAACTTCATGCGACACTGGTGCAGCAAGCGCCGTCTTTCCTGCGTATCCCTGTCAAACTGGTCCCGGCATCTGTTCAGCAGACGTTGATGCTGGAAACGTTGAAACGTGTTTTTCACGAAGCGCTTGATGATGGGGAGTTTGAGTTTCTTGAAGGCCGATGGCTGGAAGTGCACGTGCGCGATGTTGATTTCAAAAGCTACATAAGCTTTGAAAACGAAAAGCTGGTGGTGCGCAGTGACATTGAAACACCCGATGTACGCTTTAGCGGCAACCTCAATGATTTGGTGTTGATTGCTGCGCGTAAGGAAGACCCGGACACCCTGTTTTTCCAGCGCCGCCTGCTTATTGAAGGTGACACTGAGTTGGGATTGGAAGTGAAGAATTTGATGGACAGTGTCGATTTGGCGTCACTGCCTGCTGTTTTGCGTCAGGGCCTGTTTACATTGGCAGACTTTGTTCAAAAAGGGCTGCAAACCGAACCATCGGTAAACGAGGCAAATTATGCTCATAAGATCTGAAGCGCTGGCGGACTTGCTCGCCATCGACAAACTGTTGAATAAGACCTTTCCGAGCGACGCGGAAGCGAAGTTGGTGATGTCGCTGCGTGAGAATGGCCACAACACGCTCTCGTTGGTGGCCTGTAATGACGAGGGTAAGGTGGTTGGGCATGTCATGTTCAGCCCTGTGATGGTCAACGGTGCGGATATCGGCATTCAGGGACTGGCACCGCTTAGCGTTCACCCGGATTACCGCAACCAAGGCGTTGCTGCACAGTTGGTGAAAGAGGGCATAGAAACCTTGCATGAATTCGGCTATCCGGGTTGTGTGGTTTTGGGAGATAGCGGTTTTTATGGGCGCTTCGGGTTTAAACCCGCAGCGAGCTATGGTCTGCAATCGACCTTTGATGTACCGGCTGAGGCGTTTATGGCATTAGAGCTTGAACCAGGCGCATTCGGTGATTGCGAGGGCGTTGTGAAATATTGCGCTGAATTTGATGCTTTGTAGGCTATCACTTTCATGAACCGTGTTGAGAGCTGCCCCGGGCAGCTCTCTTCGTTTTGGCTATTGGGCGATTTTTGGTAGCATGCAGCCTCAACCACCATTTTTTCTGTGAGCAGGCTTGTGGCATGAATGACGTGCAAAGACTCAAGGAGATGGGGATCCCGGTCTGGGAACTTCGTCGACCGCAACTTTATCCGAATAGCTCACCTCAAATGGTTGCGTTGCCGGAGGATTGTAAGTTGCTGCTGGTGTGTGACTCACCCATTAATGAGAAAGAAGCCTGGTTGTTCGGCAAAATTCTCGCCAGCATGAAACTGACGCCTGAACAGGCGCGTCTTTTACCTTCCTCTGCCGTTGCTCATGTCACCCAGCATCAACTGCAGTGGGTGTGGTATTGCGGTGTACCGGCCCAAGGTGGCTTAGCGACAGCAGCGGTATTGACCTCTCCTTCACTGAACGTACTTGAGCATGATCAGTCAGCGAAAAAAGCGTTATGGCAGCAAATAAAGCAGTATGACAAGTAAACTTCTCCCAATGGACAGCCAGTGGCTGGACAGCGTAGTAGCGATAGAAAAAGCGGCACACAGCCACCCGTGGGCTGACAGTTTGTTGATGAAGCCTGAGGCCAGATTTGGCTGTAACCGGGTATTGGTCGAAAACGGCAAGGTGGTGGGATATTTCTTTGCCCAGTGTGTGGCCGGGGAGGCGTCGTTGCTGAATATCGCTGTTGCGCCTGATTGTCAGGGCAAGGGCTATGGTAAACAGCTCCTGCAGGCGTTTTTGAATTGTATGCGCGAAGCGGGCGGCGAAGAGGCCTGGCTGGAAGTGCGCGAAAGCAATACGCCCGCTATTCGCCTTTATGAGTCGCTGGGCTTTAACGAGTTTGACCGCCGTTACGACTACTATCCAACTGCCACTGGTCGGAAGATGCGCTGATCATGAGTTATTGGTTTGAGTAGACATTTCCTGTTTTAGTCAAAAAGAAAACCCGCATTCAGCGGGTTTTTTGTTATCGGTTTCAGGATGTTTTCTCGTCCCGTACCATTAATGTCGGCGGGTGAATAAAGCCCTGGTAGGCATCAATAAATTCCCGGTTAAGGAGTTGTTTGCTCTCATCGTCTTTGATGCCGGTAGCAATGACCGTAATATCAAGGGATTCGGCAATGTTTGCCAGCATTTCAGTGAACAGACGGTTCTGACCGTTTTGCTCTTTGCTGAAGGCCTGATCGAGTTTGACATACGCAGGTTTTATTGCGGAAAGGTATTCCACCCCCTGCAAGTGGCGGCCAAAGTGATCAACCCCCACAGATGCACCGAATTTGCGGACTGTTTCACTGAAAGTGATACAGACACTGAGGTTGTTCCGCGCACTCGCTTCACTGATTTCAAAGAAGAGTTTCTCCGGTGGCAGGACGTTTTTCAGTATCTGCTCCAGCCAACGGGCAAAAGAAGGGCTGCACAGGCTGTCATCGGTCAGGTTGAGTGCCAGCGCCTGAGAAATCGGCTCTCTGGCATGCTGCTCTGCCAGACAATCAATGACCATCCTGTCGAATGCTGAGCCCTTTTCGAACAATTGGATGTATGGCATCAGCCTGCCTGCTGTCTGCCATTTATTGTCGATCAAGGCTTGTGTAAAGACTTCAGCATGAAGCGGCTCCTTATGATCCCAGGCCATGACTGGTTGGGTCTGGAGGCGGATGGTTTTTTCTTTAATCACATGTGACAGCAATTCACGCCAGGTTTCGCGGTCGATAACCTGTTCTTCTGATCCTCGGTTGAATACAAACACCTCGCCCTGTTTTATCGCCCGCTGTAATGCGTTATCAGCCAAAGACAGTAGCTGTGAACCCGGCATCTCCTGCCCATGCACAGCGCCGATGTGAAAGCCGTGGTTCGGCTCAAAACCTGCCATGGAGACTTCGTTGTTCAGGGTACTGATAAAGTTGTGTAAGCAGTTGCGGCTTTGCTCTTCACTTTGTGACGGCAGCAGTATGGCGATTTCACTGCCACTTATCCGGGCAATGCAGATGTTCTTGTTGTCACTGAAAGCTGTGCGCAGTGAATTGGCCAGCAAGCGCCAGGTTTCATCGCGGGCAATATAGCCGTATCGGCGGTAGATCGTATCTAACCATTCCATCTGTGCGATAAAAATGGCACCCGGCGTATCTTCACTTTCACTCATCCAGCTATTGAGCTGGTGGGTAAAATATTCGCGGTTGGGGAGGGTGGATACCGCATCGAACATCATGCTGTTGTTGAGGGTTTTCAGCTCTTTATGCAGTGACTGGATCATGCGTTGTATATTGAGCGTCAGCGTGTCCAATGCCACATCCAGTGCCGGAAGACCTGATTGAGGGGCTGATTGCAAGGAGGCGAAATCCTGCTGGGCGAGCTTTTTAACAGTGGCCGTCGCCTTCGCAATGGCGGACTGCTTTCTGGCGACAAGTATTGTGAAAAGAATCACTAGTCCTGCAATCGCGCTGCCAAGTGGTAGAAAAAGGTACAGCAACTGGTCTGCCACATGTGCCCGCGCCTGAGATGCTGAGAGTGTCAGGCTCATGGTGGCAAGCGATGTGCTTCATAGGTCAGTAATGTGGTTGTTGATACCGGATTAATATAGATAATCCTGTCATACCAGTGACTTTTTACTGTCGGTTCGGGGGAAGACCAGGTTGCTTGTTCTGCAGTGATTTGATCGGTAAGAGTGATTTTTTCGACTTCAGCAGAAAGATTGGCATCCACAATGCGGTTGATTGCGGTGACATCATAGTGCGCGATAAATGGCGGTAAAATCTGGGAAAGTTGGTGTTGCAATGCATCCGCACGTAAATTAAGACTGCGTTGTTGTTGATAGGTTGAGCCTGCCAGCATTGCGCCCAGAGAGAGCAATACCAGACACGCTGCAGTCAAATATATCCAGGCCAGCGACGAGCGTTTTGTGAACATAGCGAATCTCGGGTTATAAGGGCACGAAAATAAGCCGGCCTCTTGGAGACCGGCTTTTGTCTTTTATTCCGCGGTAAATATGTTCCAGCGCATATCAGTGGTGTTGTAGCTTCCAGATAGGGTTGCCATCACACGGCGGTTAACTTCGTGCGCATAGTCTGAGTCTTCATCGATAAGGGGGTTGTATCCCCAAAACCAACGGCATCAACACGAGCCTGATCAATACCGAAATCATTCACCAGCGCTCTTGCCACCGCTTCAGCTCGGCGTTGTGACAACGTCAGGTTGTATTCGGGGTTACCTACTTTACTGGCATGCCCTTCAATAGTGACGTTGGCGTCAGTCTGGTCGTTGAGGAAGTCCGCCAGCTGTTGGAGCTTGGCGTAGTTGCTCGGACGCAGGTCGGCTGAGTCATTGGGGAACTTCACATTCAGGCGGAAACTTTGGTTTACCGTTTTGTCGCGTGGACAGCCATCGTTATCGACAGCGGCGCCGACTAGGGTATCGCCACATCGTTCCCGCGCTTCTATTACACCATCGTAATCAAGGTCACGCAGGTCGTGTTTTTGCTCTGCCTGAGCCTGCATGGTGACCACTTCCTGCTGTGCACAACCGGCGAGCAGAAGCATTGATAAAGCTGTGATGATCATTCTCATGATTGCGCACCTCCGTTGTTGCTATTTTCCCCTTCCCACACTGCCGGCGTCGTAATTCGTAATGACTCCAACAAGCTGCCCGTTGCATTAAGCAGGCGATACTGGGCAATAAGGTCATCATACTCAGCAGTGAGGTATTCGCGACGCGCCTGGAACAGTTCGTTTTCTGCATCCAACACATCAATTAGAGTGCGTTGCCCAATCTTAAACTGGTCGTCATAGGCGTTGCGGGTTTCCAGTGCGGCTTCGACATGCTGACGCAAATATTGCATCTGTTGCTTGAGAAACACCCGGGCGTTCCATGCCAGCGTTGTGCCTTCTTCGATATCTTGGTAAGCGTTTAGCTGGATCGCTTTTGATTCGTTAATGCTGTAAGCGGCTTCGCGCTCACGGGCACGGTCAGCGCCACCGGAAAACAGGTTGTAGTTGATACGCACCATGGCGAGAACTTCGTCGCTATTCCCACCTACATCTGCGCCAATCGTGTCGTTTGGATTGGCGGTTGTGCCATCATTTCCATCCAGATTGTCATCCCAGCTGCAGATAGATCAAAAGTGACCTGAGGGTAGTAGTTGCTCTTGCTGGCATCACGCTGAGCCATTGCAGCGTTGATATCACTGCCTGCGGCTTTAAGGGTTGGATGGTTTTCTTTTGCCAGAGACAAGGCCTGTTCCAATGTCGTGGGCAACATGATGGCATCGGGGACAGGGATCCGCGTGTCTTGCGGTGCCACACTGACAAGGCGCTGGTACGCAACACGTGAATCTGACAGGTTGTTCTGTGCTGAAATGAGGTTTGAATGGGCACGGGCTAGACGACCGGTGACCTGTGACAGATCAGCGGTTGAACCCAGACCCGAGTCGGTTTTCTGCTTAACTTGCTCGAAGATGGTCTGGTGGCTGGCAAGATTACGCTCGGCCAGCACAACCACTTGCTCGGCGCGCATAAACTCGAGATACGCTCTTGTCACTTCAAGCGCTAAATCTTCTGCAGTTGAGAACAATGTCCATTGCTCGGCGCTGGCTTCGTATTCTGTGCGTTTGACTTCATTGGTGGTTTGAAAACCACTGAAAAGCACCTGGCGAAGGGATACGCCAATCTCTCGACGTGTAAGGTCAACGTTTTCATCGACGCCATAGAGTGCCGAATCCCGGCGTAGAAGGGCTTTCTGTCCATTCACGACCTATCCCTGCATCAAAATTGATTGTGGGATAGTAGCTTGCAGAAGCCTGGTTGATTTGCTCCTCGCTGGCTTTAAATCGGTTAAATGCCTGCTTGATTTGAGGATGAGTGTCCAGCGCTGAAGCAACGGCTTGCTCCAAAGACTGGGCGGACACTGCTGGCGGAAGCAAAACTGCAGCTACTGCCAATGCGGCCACGCTTTTTTTAAGCGTTTGGCTGACATTGTTTCTCATTTCTCTCTCCTTGTTATTATTATCAACGCTCTTTGAGTGCTGATTCTCTCGCCCTTAAAATTGGGTTGAGTAGATATTCCAGTACCGTCCTTTTCCCTGTAATGATGTCAACCGAGGTCAACATTCCCGGAATGATCGGTAATTCACTGCCATCTTTTTTCTCCAGACTCGACTTCTCTGTCCGGATCCTAACCAAATAGAAGCTGTTTCCTTCTTCGTCCTGCGTGGTGTCTGCGCCAATGTGTTCCAGCGTGCCGTTCAGCCCGCCGTAGCGCGTGAAATCGTAAGCCGTCACTTTTACCACCGAAGGTAAACCTGCGTGCAGAAACGCAATGTCTTTCGGGGCAATCTTGGCCTCAATCAGAAGCTGATCTTCTGCGGGAACGATTTCGATCAGATCAACACCTGCTGAACAACGCCACCTAGGGTATTGATATGAATGGTTTTAATAGTGCCGGTGACAGGTGCTGTGATCACCGCTTTGTCGACTTTATCCTGCGCCCCTACTTGAGCCTGGGTAAGGCGTGACAGTCGGGTTTCCAACTCGCTCATTTTGGCCCGGGTTTCATTGCTGAACGCCAGTACAGCCTCACGGCGTTTCAATATCGCTTCATCGACAGTGGCCTTGATTTTTGGCTGCATTAAGCGAAGTGAATCAAGCTCACCTTTGAGGTCATTCACCTGACGTTCAAGCTTGAGTAATTCGACTTCTGAAACGATGCCTTTTTTCGCCAAAGGGACAGTGATTTTCAGTTCCCGCGAGATAAGGCCATAGCTGCCGGAAAGGGTGCGGAGTTTGGAATCTATTTCCTGACTTTCCTGCTGCTTTTGCAGAATCTGTCGCGCGAGGATCTCCAGCCTGTTTTTGAGGTCCATTAACCGCCCCTGATACTCCAACTGTTGCCTTGCAATGAGCTCAGGTTCATTGTCGGAAAGGGTTTCAGGAAACACGACTGGCTTTAAGTTGATCTCAATCTGCTCGCGCCAACTCGGAGCATCAGGCAGCAGGGTGATGCTGTTCAGTTCTGCCTGCATACGAATGACATTGGCACGAAGGCTGGAAACTTCTTCTTCTTGTTGTGCAAAATCGGAGCGAAAGCGGGTGTCATCGATACGCGCGAGGGGTTCACCTTGCTTTACCAACTGGCCTTCTTGCACGTACATAGCCTGAAGAATGCCGCCGTCGAGACTTTGAATAAGCTGGATTTGGGAAGAGGGGATGACCTTTCCTTCACCGCGGGTAACGCGGTCCAGGGATGCCAGACTTGCCCAGGTGATGATTGCGGCGAAAAAGGCAAACACGCCCCAGATAACCATGCGGTAGCGGACTGGTGCATCAGTCAGCATGGCGCCATACAGGTCATCCGTCATCTCTATGTCTTCACGCTTAAAGGCGTTAGTCATTCTGGACCCCTGCATTGCTATTGTTCAGCCGTTCCAGCACTTTGTCCCTTGGGCCATCCATAACGATACGCCCTTTGTCCATGACAATGATGCGGTCAACGAGCTGCAGCAATCCCATGCGGTGCGTGATCATTACCAATGTTCTGTCTTTTGAGGCAAACTTCATGGCTTGGATAAACTGGTTCTCGGCGTGTGGGTCCAAGCTGGCTGTGGGTTCGTCCATGATCAAAAGCGGTGGGTCATTCAGCAGAGCTCGAGCCAGCGCAACCGACTGACGTTGACCGCGCGAAAGTGCCTCGCCGCGTTCACCAACCTGCTTATCCAGTCCTTCGCTATCTGCAGATGTGAACAAACCAACCCCGGAAAGTTGAGTCGCCCTGATCAGTTGATGCTCCGTTACCTGCCTGGTACCAAACATAATATTTTCGCGTATCGTACCGTGGAACAGCGTGACATCCTGCGCCAGATAACCGACATTGCGACGCAGATCTGCTGGGTGGATTTGTCTGGCGTCAACACCATCGAAGCGCAGGCTGCCGACAGAAGGTTGGTAGAGCCCGGCCAGCATTCGGATAAGTGTACTCTTGCCTGTACCGTTCTTACCTAGGATGGCAATTTTCTCGCCTGCGTTGATGGTGAAGCTGGTGGGATGAAGAGTGGGCTTTTCTGATTCTGGATAGCTAAAGCCGATGTTGTCAGCGTAAATGTCGCCTTTCAGGCGTTTGCGACTGATGAGATGACCTTTATCAGCAAACTCATCTTCCTGCTCCATCATGGCATTCAATTGACGCATGCCGGATTGGGTTTGGTTCCAGCGGCTCATCAAGCCCGCAAGTTGCGCCATAGGGGAAACAGCACGGCTCGACAGCATGACTGCTGCAATAATCCCACCCATGGTAATTTGTGCGTCTGCCACCCGATAGACGCCGAGTACCACGACAGCGACGGAAGTGACCTGGACAATAAAGGAAGCAAAGTAGGACACTGAGTTCGTGATTTGCTTCACCTTGAGGTTCCAATTGGCAGTGTGTGCTGTCATCTGCTGCCAGCTTTTTTGCACAATACCCTCGGCCACGTTGGCTTTGATGCCTTCCATAGCGAGAGGCTTTCAATCAAATGGCCATGTTTTTGGCTGGCGTATTTATTGGACTCTTCAATCGCTGCTTTGAGTTTGGGTTGTACCAGCATGGCATAACCAATGATCAGGATGCCCGCCACTACCGGAACGGCCGCCAGATCGCCGGCAAATATGTAAATCACGAACAGGAAGAAGAGAGCGAAGGGCAAATCGACCAAGGTGGTGAGCGTGGCGGAGGTAAGCATGTCTCGGATACCATCAAACTCACCGAGCTGTTTGGCCATGCCACCGACGCTTTTGGCGCGCTTTTCCAACGGGATGCCCATCAATCTTGCAAAAAGACGTGATGAGACAATGATATCGACTTTCTTGCCTGCGATATCAATCAGGTAAGAACGCATTTTCTTCATCAGAAAATCAAAGCTGAACGCGATAAGCGCACCGGTTGCCAATACCCAGAGAGATTCGAACGCCAGGTTGGGCACTACTTTGTCATATACGTTCATGACAAACAGAGGCGATACCAAAGCGAAGACATTGACCAGCACTGAAGCGATGATGGCATCGCGATAGATAGGCGTCGCGTCTTTGACCGTTTGCCAGAACCAGTGAATTTTGGTGTCGTGCAGGTGCAAGTCGACGCTGTGATCCCCGCGATACTGACGTTTGACCAGAAAGGCATAGCCAGTAAACATGGCTTCCAGCTCCGCCAGTGAAATGTCTTCTTCGCCGCCATTTTCCGATGTTTGGATAAGCGCTGTGCCATTCTTCTCATCGATCTCCCGCAGAATACAGGCTTTTTTATCGGTCAAAAGAAGTATGCAGGGCAGTAAAAGCTTTGGTAGTGCTTTTAGTTGCCGGCGCGAAAGTTTGGCCGTCAACCCAGCCCGGGCTGCAGCCTGAGGAAAGAGATCCGGTGTCAGCAGGGCGTCAGTCATCGGAAGACCTGCCGTCAAGGCATCCCCCGAGCACGGCGAACCATAGTGCTCGGTCAGCAAGACCAAGCAATCTAACAACGGGTCGTCAACCGCCTGCGTCGACGCACTAATGCGCCACTGCTGCGGCTTGTGTTCGGCAATCGCTGCGTCAGTCACCTATTTCTCTCTTAAAAAGTCAAAAAATAAACGTGCAAAATTAAAAGCAAAAAACGGGCCTAGCTAAGGCTGTGCCCGTTTGGGTTTTAGTCGCTCTCTGGAATAGTTGGCATATCGACTGTGTAGCTTGTCGAGTTACCTGCGTCGTTTGAGTCAGTAATAGTCAAGTTACCGTGGTTTGTATTGACAACGATACTTCCGTTATCAACGGTAACACCATCTAAGACAATGTGTTGTTCAACATCGCCATTACCATCAATGTCAATGCTGATGATCATTGAACCGTTATGATCGGTTGCAGTAACAATGGAATCGGCTTGCAATAAGTCACCAAGGCTTAACGTATCGCCTTCGGAAATGTTGAAGTCGGTGATGGTATCAACCCAAGCCTCATCAAGCGCCGAGTCACCGCTTCCCCAAACAAACGTATCTGCACCAGTACCGCCTGTTAAGGTGTCGTTTCCTTCTTCACCTCTTAACCAATCATTTTCGGTACCACCATCTAGGATGTCGCTACCTGAACCACCCCGGAGGAAATCTTCCTCTGAACCACCAAATAATTGGTCGTTCCCCATGCCACCGGACAATAGGTCAGTGTGTTCTTGACCAAAAATACGATCATTGCCATCGCCTCCGTGTGCTGCATCTGCCCAAGCAGGAGACTGGAACTTACTTAACGTATTGCTTTCATTGCCGCCTTGAAACAGCTCTGCTTCAGATATAGTGACAAATTGTGATGCGTCAGGTGTGGGGGTGTTGTCGTTTTCATTAAGTGAGCCGCTACCTAGATAGATGGTGTCATTGCCTGCGCCACCTTCTACATGGTCATTATCACCACCAGTTGCGATAAAGTCGTTGCCATCAACAATTTGTCCTACTTTGTGAGCTTCATATTCTTTGCCATTAACAACTACTGTTGGCTTCTCTCCAACAGGTGTAGTGCTGCCGTAGTTAGAGCTAGTGCTGCCTTGAGGCATGTAGACAGAATTAACTCCACCGCTACCCTCGAAAAGTATGGTTCCAATAATCTGAGCCGGTGTAACAGCTATGCTGATTGTACTTTCATCACCATCACCGTCAGATGCTTTCACATTGAATACGAAATCATGCTTCATTGGCCCATATTGGACAAACTGCCAACTACCGTCTTCATTAAGAGTAAGACTCCCCAACTCCAGTGGCGATGAAGCATCAGAGCCTTTAGGTGCAATTGTCCAACTGCCGTCAGTATTTTCGATAAATACATAATTAGGATTAGGCTCTATGGAGTCAATTTCTGGTGAAGTACCTTTTCCGTCAGCGCCATAAGAAATATCAATTTTACCGCTTGCATTGGCAAGACCATCCAAAGCTCCACCACCTACAGCAATGCCGACTAGAGTAAAGTCAGAGTCGTCGTCGCAAACTTCAGTTGGAGTTAGATGAAACTCATCAAAGCCTGCGGGAACATTAAAATGGAAGACACCATCACTATTTTCTTCAAAAGCATAGGATGCGACATGAATTCCATTTTTGAAGAACGTTATAACGCCCGTCTCTGGTTCGTCTTGAGAACCACCATCGTTAAAATCACCAAGCTGCAAGGTAATAGAGTGAGCAGTTTCATCTAATTTACCAATGACAGTTTCTGATAGCCTTCATCGGACTCTATTTCATTGTCATTCCCATGGGTTTGATACTTTGAGATGACTCCTAGGCCTTGCCCTGTCAACTTGATATTTGCTTCTGAACCTGACTTGTCAGTCGCGGTTAATCTGATATCGATATCACCACTTGAGACTGTTAAAGAGGAATGAAGTTGACCATTCTGACCACTATTTTTTAGTTCAACCAGATCTGTAAATATAGAATTTGGATTGACGATTTCTGCTTTAACACTCTCGGAATCAGGAGTTATTTTGACCATATCATCATCAACCGAGATGTTGATATGAGCTGAACTATCCTGTGCAATCTCTCTTCCATCAGGATCGGTCAATTTGATAGGGATCTGGATGTTTTCTAAAACATCCTCACCTTGATTTATATGTGTGATCGGCGCGAGGAGTGTAATTGTGTAATTGAAACCATTAAGTGATATTGAAATTACCGCCGTGTCGCCCTGCATTCCAATAAGGTTTCCATTTTCATCAAGTGTAAACGTGATGCCTTGTGAATCTGTTTCAGTTAATTCAACTGTGTAGCCAGTAGTGTCTGAAATATTCAGGGCGATAACGCCATTAATTGTTATATTGTTACCATTGTCAGTGCCATCTACGACACCCAACGCAACATCGTCTTGTGTTTCTACTGACGCAAGCCCTTCATCGCTAAGTTTGACGATTTCTTGTTGGACTTTGATTTGAACATCTTTATCTACATGGTTGTCGTCTTTTCCAATATTACTGTCTTGGTCGACAAAGGTTGCGGTTGCAGTGAGTCTACCATTGCTTAATGACGACACATTGAAGTTTGGAACTTTGAAGTAGCCACCGTCGGATTGGAGTACATTGCCATTGTATTTGGCGACGCCATTTTCAAGCGTTACTGTGAAGGTAATGTCATCAGTCATGTCGTCCTGGTCATTGATGACTACAGTAACAGTGCCGTTTGTAACGCCAGTTGCAAACTTCAAAAGAATGTCAGCTTGTTCGCCTGCTGTAATGAGGTCGTCATTGACTGGTTCTTTGGTCGTATCAGTAATGATCACTTCAGGTGAAGAATCGCCATCTCCGTAGGTTGTATC
>BAXE01000030.1 GCA_001310415.1 Enterovibrio sp. JCM 19048
GTAACAAAGCATCTTATACAACCCAGATCGAGCAAAGGTTGCATTGCTAATGATTTCAGTTTGTTCCTACTGTCCACGGTGCCTGTCCCTACCAATCATGCTTATTCGCTTAATGGGCTAAGCGAAAAATGGCCGTAAAGTATCGGTATTCCTCTACCAATATGAACGTTTGAAGCAATGTGACACTCATCTTCTTGGTTCCAAAAAAAGATTGGAACCGTTCCCAAATTAGCGTAGCACAAAATTGTGATAAGACAATTGAGAACGGCTCCGAGCCAAGATACGGCTCAAAACATCAATGAATGGGGGGAACTCAACATTGATGAACAAAGCCTTAGTTGCGGGAGGCAACAATAAGGCTGTTGGCAGCTTGAAAGCAGTAAACAATCAGAACCAAACTTCCATTTGTACGCCTGTGACGAATTCTGAATCTCCTTTACTACCGAAAGTATCCCCGTCTCTATCAGTGATGTAGCTTCCATAGAACCGAATCTCTGGTCTTGCCCAGAATCCATCACCCATCGCCCACGCCTGCGCAAGGGTGAACTTACTTCCACCTTGATCCTGTTCTCCATCTTGGGTTTTCGAGAAGTAACCAGCTTCAGCGATGGTTCTCTGTGTATCGCTCCACTTGTACATGGGTCGCACCACGACCGAGAACAAATCCGAGTCGCCTTTGCCGTTAATCAGGTCAATACCTCGGTGATAAGAAAGCTGGTGCCCCATTTCCCATGCATCACCAAAGCTAACAACACCCCAGTTAATGATCCGAAATCCACTCGCCTCATTTTGAGCACTGTTTCCGCGCGCATAACCAGGTCCCTGCCCAAAATTGGCAAGCTGATCACCGTAGCCGGCTGTACCGTACTGGAAAGCTGTTTGGTTGAAGCCATTTTCAAGATTTTGGTGGACGACAGCTGTCACAAAAATACCGTCATCTGATACTTCGTCTTTTTCGTCTTGCTCGGTAGCAAAGTTATACACCCCTATCAATTCCAAGGTGGCATTGTCCCAAAGCGGTATATCCGCCAGACGCGCATCGACCAAGTAGCCAGTAGAGTTATCCGTTTTGCCATCTTGAATAAATGCTAGAGAGAGCTTTTGTTCACCGACAGGGATGTTTTCAATGCCACCGCCCGTTCCAGAATTATTGAGAAAGAAGAAATCCGTGATATGGACATCTTTGCGCTGATAGAAGCGTTTCCCTCCCCAAAGTACGGCCTCTGGTGCTGATTCAAATAGACCGGAGGCAGTGACGTAAAACTGCGGCACATTGACTGAATCGTCGCCATCCGAGACATCAGTTTCCCAACTGCTGATGCCATCATCTCCTTTCGACAACATTGCGGTGAGTTGCCAATTTTGCTCACCTTCTTGTAGCATCTGGACAAAGCCAAACTCATAGTAGTTGTCACCTTCGTTGCCCAGCCGGCCGAGGGCATTTTTTGCAAATGATTGGTCGCCAGAACCATCACTGCTAATCGCGGTGCCAGCCCGAGCATAACCAGTAAACTCGACAGCTGACACAGCAGTACTAGATATCGCGCATGCAACAGCAAGAGCCAAATAGTTTAGTTTTTTCATACCTTACTCCTTGTTATTTTCTTTGCTCCTACATGCTCGTACAAAGTTAACAACGGCAATATTTTTTAATTGGCTTGACCTCCACTTTAAATTTAAAAAAGAGACCTATTTCAACATTCCTTCCCATTACACTTACAATCTAAACCATATTGAATGCATGATTTTTCAGGCTCTTCTTTCATGATTTAAAGTCAACTTTAAATAACTCTAATTTATTTAGCAACCTGAAGCGATGCGAGACTATTTTTGCTGAACGCAATTCAAGACACACCTAGAAACTTCACTTCTAAAGATGCCATAAAAATCTGTTATATCAGAATTTAAAAAATATTATACTCACAATCATAACAGACTATGATTTTTGAAATAAAAATGGATGATTTAATTTTCAGACAAGAACAATATCGACTAAATGGAATTTCACTCCAAGATGGATAGCCACATGATTTTAATGGAGGTAATAACTTCACATTGATAAGTGAGACAATGTAAACATGGCTTTAATGATAAGAAAGGAAAGCTGGCGCTCACTCATCCTACAATTGATAGAGCGCCATTTTTATTAGTGCGGAATCATAAAATTTTAATATTTTTGTCTGTACTTACGTTTTGACTAAAACAGAATCGCGATGCTTTCGAATGGCCTTAATGTTAATGATGATAAACTTGACACATTTAAATCGTCGTTATAGTTATGAATGAGGATTTTTCCAGCACTCATGTCCACACCAACATCCTCGACACTAACACTATGAGGCTTGAAGTTGCTTAATACAATGAGTTCGTTATCCTCATTCCTTCGACGATAAAAAAGGACATCTGGATGATGAGGGAGTAAGTCTGCATAATCGCCATCAACAATGACTTTTACTGACTTTCTAAGCCGTATTAAGCGACGGTAATAATTTAAGACGGAGTCTTTATCTTCCATCGACATTTTTACATTTATATCACCCGCGTTTTTCGCAAGGTTTATCCATGGTTTTACTTTTGAAAAACCGGCGTACTCTGTATTGTCCCAATGCATAGGAGTGCGCGAATTATCCCGAGATCTTGCACTTAATATTTCTAACACTTCACCTTTGGGAATGCCTTTGTCAATCAGCATGTGATAGGCGTTTAGGCTTTCTACATCTCGGTAATCGTGAATATCTTGAAAGCAGGGATTTGTCATGCCCAGTTCTTCGCCCTGATAGATATAAGGTGTTCCCTGCATCAGGTGGATCACGGTCGCCAGCATTTTCGCAGATTCAACACGGTACTGCTTGTCGCAACCAAAACGGCTGACAATTCTGGCTGGTCGTGATTACACCAGAAAAGAGCATTCCAGCCCTGACGATAAAGCCTTGCTGCCAGTCTCGAAAGATTGCCTTGAGTTGAAGAAAGTCGAACGCGCCCAACTGCCACTTTTCACCGTGTGGATAATCGACTTTTAAATGATGAAAATTGAACACCATAGAGAGCTCTTTGCCAGACGGTGCTGAATACTGGCGACAATGCTCTTCTGAGGTGGATGACATTTCACCGACAGTAACAACGCCGTATCGCTGGAAGATATCCTGGCTCATCTCCTGCAAGTATTCATGAACCTAGGGCCATCAGTGTAAAAGCGTCTTCCGTCACCGGCATGATCATCTGGAAAATCCTGCTGCTTGGAGATTAAGTTGATGACATCAAGTCGAAATCCATCAACGCCTTTTTCAGCCCAGAACTGCATGACGTTCTTGATTTCTTGCCGAACAGCCGGGTTCTCCCAGTTTAAATCAGCCTGCTCTTTCGCAAATAGATGCAGGTAGTACTGGCCAGAATTTGCTTCATACTCCCAGGCGCTGTTTCCAAACTTGGACTGCCAATTGTTGGGAGAATGCCCATCGACTGGATCTCGCCATATGTAAAAATCCCGATACGGGCTGTCTTTTGATTCAAGAGCCGATTTAAACCAAGGATGTTCAGTTGAAGTATGGTTAAACACCATATCCATGATCACACGTAATCCGCGTTGATGCGCTTCTTGCAGAAGCTTATCAAAGTCATCCATGGTGCCGTATTCAGGCGAGATGGCACAAAAATCAGAAACATCGTAGCCGTTATCTATCTGCGGCGATACATAGATAGGAGTGATCCAAATTGCATCAACACCCAGATAACAGAGGTAATCCAGCTTACTGATAATACCTCTGATATCTCCTGTGCCCGAACCTGTTGTGTCGCAAAAACTTTTCGGATAAATCTGATAAATGGTGGCTGAACGCCACCACTCATTGTTCTCTGACATTACTTTCCTCGTTGTTTTCATTGGATTCTAATTCACGCCAGTGCCAGTTTCCCTGTTCGTTCCTGACGCTTGTAGGCCATGATTGTCAGCAACAGAGGGACAAAAATAGCGATCAGCATTGCAATGCCATACACGCCCCAGTACTGACTTTGGATAGATAAAATAGCCGGCAATCCACCACACCAATGCCGTTGGCCATGACACCTGCAAACCCACACAAGGCCGCCGACATCGACGCACCAATCATTGCTGACAGCATTGGGAAGCGATATTTAAGATTGATGCCGTACATAGCAGGTTCAGTTACACCGAGGTATGCGGAGATTGCTGCGGGTACGGATATCTCTCGCTCATTCTTTTTCTTGCTGATAATGATGATGCCCAATACCGCCGATGCTTGTGCCATGTTGGACAGTGCGACAATCGGCCAAATTGGTGTTCCTCCCATTTCCTGCATGAGCTGAAGGTCAACCGCATTCGTTGTGTGATGCACACCAGTGATAACAAGAGGTGAATAGAGGAATCCAAAAATGGCTGCACCGATAAATGCATAATCTCCGGTCATTGCAGAGCGCGCTAAAAAGGCAACACCACTGCCAATTTCACGACCAACCGGACCAATGATGCTATGCGCTAAAATCACAGCACTAGTCAGCGCAAGAAACGGCACCACAACGAGATAAAGGTATGAAGGAATGATGCGTTTTAGGTGTGTTTCAATAAACGCGAGAGCAATACCGGCGAAAATCGCAGGAATAACCTGTGCCTGATAGCCACCTGTTCGATGGCAAATACCCCAAAATCCCAGACTTCCGGCTCTTGAGTGCCGATGAGGTACGCATTCATCAATTGTGGGGATACCAAGGTTACCCCTAAGACAATCCCCAGTATTGGCGTGCCGCCGAGCTTGTTGACCGTAGACCAGCAAATACCGACAGGAAGGAAGAAAAACACAGCCTCACCGATTAACCACAAAAAGCTGTGTGTGGTTGCCCAGAACTCGCTGGTTTCTATCAAGTTTTACCGCCGAACATTTCTACATCGCCAATCACGTTGCGAAAACCGAGGATCAAACCACCAGTGATAATAGCGGGTAGCAGCGGAACAAATATTTCTGCAAGATGAGAAATAGCACGCTCTAGAAGGTTCATATTCTGCCGGGCAGCTTTCTTCGCCGCTTCTTTCGATTCACCCTTAATGCCTGCTTGCTGCTCCAGTAGCTTGAATGCTTGATCAACATCCGTTCCTATCACCACCTGAAACTGCCCTGCGTTGGTAAAGCAACCTTTCACCATAGGCAATTTCTCAATGGCTTTGGCGTCGGCTTTATCCGTTTCGTTTAGAACGAATCTAAGCCTCGTTAAACAATGACTGACAGTCGCGATATTGTCTCGTCCGCCGACTAGACGAATAAGGTCGTCTACTCCACTTGCCGTAATGTTACTCATAATCTTATCCCTGCGTTTTACTATTTACGCCCAACATTGGAACCGTTCCCAAA
This sequence comes from Enterovibrio sp. JCM 19048, assembly GCA_001310415.1. GTDB lineage: Bacteria > Pseudomonadota > Gammaproteobacteria > Enterobacterales > Vibrionaceae > Enterovibrio > Enterovibrio paralichthyis. The sequence goes on from BAXE01000030.1 coordinate 5,361, forward strand.
AATATATCAGGCTTTGGCAAAGTGGCATTGGGAACATTCCCAAAACAGGATTTAGCTCACAAAGTAGTCGAAGTGAATAGCGGGTGGACGCGACTGGAATTAGTCAGTTATCAGCAACTTGCTTGGTTGAAGAAAGTGGCAACGCTTTGTTTTATCTTGGTTTTCTATTTGGTCGAGTAACTGTTTAGCGGCGGCGTTACCTGCTTGTCGGTAGCTAAATCCACACTGATGGATTGCGGAAAGACAAATCGAAGCAGTTGATGGTTGCCAATACCGCCAATGCGGATGTCTGTGCGACCAATGTCCTGGAGGCGTTTGCCCGCCGCAAGTGCCAATGTGTCTGATGCGCAAACCACAGCCTGCGTTTCGGGACGAATGAGGGAGTCCGTCACCTGATAGCCACTGTCTAACGACACCTCAGCGATGTTACAGACAGGGGTAAGATCGTGGGATTCGCAAAAACTCAGGTAGCTGTCGAGACGTACTTTACCTGTTGTTAAATCCTTTGGGGTCACACCAAGATAGCTGATATGTCTAAAACCCTCTCCATGGAAGTGAGTCATCAGCTGTTCGACGGCACCCCAGTTGTCATAACTGACTGAGCTGAATCTATCTGTATCTACCGCCATCACCACACATCGACCTTCGAAGGGAGAAAGTTGGGCAACGTCAAATTCCGAAAATCCAAACATGATAACGCCATCAGCATTTCGACGTTTGAGGACTTCGATATGCTCAGCGGTGAGATCGACATCGAATTGACTTTCCATGATGGCGGCATCGTAACCTTGTGCATAAAGCGCGGATAAAATCCCACTCACAGCTACATTTTCCGCACTTGAGTCCAGTCTCGCGACAATAACGCCTATCAAACGTGATCGGCGAGCCCGCATGGACTGCGCGGACTTTGAAGGGGAAAACCCATGTTGGGCAATCACTGATTGAACAAGCGCACGGGTCTCGTCTTTAACTCGATGATCGTTATTCAACACACGGGAAACCGTTGACTTACCAACGCCAGCCAGTTTTGCGATATCCAATATGGTGAGTTTTTTGTCATTGATGACTCAATCAGAGGGCTAAAGTGGGCATTTTGCGGGTTAATAGGACAAAATCAAGCCTAAGCCTCGATGGATGTGAGATTACAGTTGCCAATCAAGCACTTTTTTCGCCAGAGAAGCGCTCAGTTGAATCCTAAATTCATCAGACATTTAAAGTTATAGTGCATAACAAAACGGTAACGTGCTGTGGCCAATCCTGTTTTACCGCACAGAAACCATGGGTAGATAAAACAGGATCTTTCGTTAAGTTCGCAGCAAAGCCAAACTAGGCCTTTTATGATAAGGGGTTAATTTCTAAGAGCCGCTATCGCGAGCGAATATCCATAACACGGTCGACAACATCAATCATGCGCCCATCGCCTACGATCTCTGCGTATTTTCTTAGCAGTTGCAGTTTAGGCTTAACGACACCACGGAAAGAATCCACCAGGCTCTCTTCAGTACTATCGTCAATTAACGCCAGTGCCGATGGGATGAGTTTCTCTCCAAATGCCAAACGCTGTTCGTCACTGCTTCGACGCGGTGCGTTTTGTGCGTCCAGAAAGTGCTTCAGCGTGTTACCGGTTTTCACAGGACGTTGCACCAGGGCTTCAAGCGCAGAAAACTCGGGATCGGTCATCTCACAATAGTGTTCAACATCTGAAACAGGGTTTTTTGCCCCTGCCCGTCATGGTGTAGGCGATCAATGCCTTATCCCTGAGCGATTGCATAGCAATTTTCACCCGCTCGATCCGCGGATAGTCTTTCTCCAGTTTTGCCGGTGAAATATCCGGGTAGCAACGGGTCAACAACGCGATGATAGGAACCGGCTGCTTCAAAGGAACCCGCCGCTCCCTCACGTAGCCACGAGGCAATGATGTCAGGTAGTACAGCAATGAGCTTTCCAATTTACCATTGGAGAGGTTTAGGGTCCGGGTATTCAAACTGAGCGTTTTATCGTCACGGAACAACTGTGGGATCAGATTGGTGCCGATAAATTCGATTTTCTGCGTGGTAATATTAAATTGCAGGTGGCTAAAGAACGGCATGTAGCGTGCCATGCGCTCTTTACCCTCTTCCACTTTATAGGCCAAACGGAACTGGGATATACGTTTACAGCTGCGATCTACCATTTCGACAAACTGCGGTGAACGCAACGTGTTCTCGGAGTACTTGTCTGTATCAATCAAGGAACGGTACTCAACGGAATACATGCGCCCTTCCTGCGTGATACCACCCAGCTCATTTCTCAGTTCAAAATCATCATGCGGCGCCCCGCGCAGGCGGGACAATATGGCACGAAACAGCAGGGCATCGAATCTTGGGTCTAAGGTGACCCCCAAGATCTCCGGCTCCTGAATATTCAAATCCAGTGTGTCTAAGATGTACTTCATGGAGCGGCGATCGATGTGTTCGAAGCTGGTACCCGGATCATTGGTAGAGAAAATCGGCAAACCAAAGAAAGAACGCGGAACCAGCTCATGACTGTGAGGCACTTTCTGGTTATATAATACCTTGTGTGAGAAGCCATTTATCTCAGGCACAGAATCCAGAAGTTCTGCTCCCACGTCGTTCACAACCGCCTCAGGCACCGTATTCGGCTCCGGCTCTGCGACTTGCTCGACAACGCCAGCCGCACGAAACTGATTAATCCAGTCAGCGTAGATACGCACAGGTTCAGGGCTGCTCTCAATGGCCACGATATCGACCACTGACACATTGTTGGACACCCATGTCAGTAAGGCGCGATCCATGTCTTTTAGGTCTTCAACGTTTGCAGCACTCAGTAAGCCGATACGTTGCAGTATTTGCAGGATAAAGCGTAGTTCCATGTTGTACTCAGTTCACTTCAACCACAGGCTATTCCACTCGTTTATATCAGATCAGTGGGTAATGAATTCCACTCGTTTATAACATCAAATAGCCTAATTCGCATGTTTTTCCACTCGTTTATATCAATGATGTCGTATTGGACGCGTTTAAATACTGGGGAATACAAGTTGTTAGTGGCACCCCTCCCCTTTTGGTAGAAAAGCGACAGCAGAGAGCTACGCTTTATTTTTCACTCGTACAGATCATCGGAAGATGATTTATTCACTCGCCCAGATCAAGAAACGATGATTTTTCAACCAGAGCGCCACCATTCTCCCCTCGCGCAGATCAGATTATGTGACAAGATGAACATTTCCACTCGTTTAGATCAGAGCAACACAAGTTTGTCGCTGTCTTTCCGGCCAAACTAGGCTACCACTCGGTCGTGAACCAGGCACCTCAATGTACAATTTCACTCGCAGAGATCAAATTTAGGCGCTTTACCTATTTATCCAGTCGCACAGATCAAATCACACCCGGCATTTTCACTCATACAGATCAAAATACGCGCTATACAGCACATTTTTCCACTCACTTATATCATCACAAGCTGATTTCCACTCTTTTAGATCAAACAACACGATATCTAGGGGTAGTTTTGCGATCTGACTGACGGGAATTTGATCTGTAAAAGTGGAAATCCGATCTGAATGCATGGAATAGGTAGCCAAATGGCGATCTGAAAAAGTGGAATTCAGTATCTCGATCTGAAAGAGTGGAAATGGGGGCTTTATTGCCGAAAATAGCATCGATGATTTGATCTCTGCGAGTGGAATTAGCCACTGGGTCCTTTGAACAGATCTGATCGAGTGAAATAGTTTAATCGAACGGCTGCCAGGGGGCTGACTTTGAGCGGGAAAAGGCCACAATTTCTTTTACTCACTTAGATCAGCATGTTAATCCCGCAAATCTCTTTTCAACTCAAGGAGATCATATACACAGGTCATTCAGCGTCTCTGGTGAGAGCAAGTAATACAAAAACGAAGGATCTCTATTTAAAATCAATAATATAGTATCATTTAACCATCATCAGATATCCACAACGCTTGATCTATACGGATGAAATATAGATCTAAGAGAGTGAAATTGATGATCTGAGAGCGTGTAAATCAGATCAACCACAGTGAAGAAATGATCAACAAGGCAGGAATAGCGATCTGAACGGGTTAAAAGAGTTACATTTAAATCTTATAAAACAACAAGATAAACATCCCTATCTTATCATCTTCCATCTTAAATAGATCTTATACATATCTTATTAATTATCTTTGGGATGAGATCTAATCAGGTCTTTTTCTTTCTATAAAACATGAGTATCGCCACGTTCCGAATTCATCAGGCCTGTTGGACATGGCCTTTGACATCAGCCCCATGCGTATCACTATAAACAATCAAACCTAAGTGGGCATTGTTTCTATCGTGTTTGTGAACCAACCAGTGAAGCCGCTTGATAAGTGGAAATATCCACAAATAAATAGTGAAATACTTAGGTTTTGACGCTAACATTCCACTTTAGTGGCATTATCCCCCAAAAGTTGATTGCGCAAGGATTTGTAGGATGACTCAGGATTTTTCTAATATCGATAGAGTTTCTGTTAAAGCAGCTCAAAAACTCGAAGACATGAGCGTCTTCATCTCCTCTGGGAAAGAAGAATTCGGCATTGGTAAATTTAACGAGATGTTGACCAAGTCTAAGTTGGCTGAATTACCCATGCTGTCAAAAGCCATCGTAAAACAAGCTGTGATCGATATGAAGGCAGCGGGTTACGTTTTTCCTAAACGCAAATATGGCGGTATTGATGTGGATGTGTTTTCCCACGATGATATCCGCGCGATTTACCGCCATCGAGGGGTCCCAACCTACCGTGAACGTTTTAAAGGTGGGTTTACACTCTTTGTTGGCAACCTGAAAGGTGGGGTTTCTAAAACAGTCAGTACCGTTAACCTGGCTCATGCTCTACGTACGCATCCTGATCTTATTAAAGATGACCTACGAATTTTGGTTATCGACATTGATCCACAAAGCTCTGCGACAATGTTCCTGGCACATTCACTGAGCTACGGCGATGTGCAGACCACAGCTATCCAGGCCATGCTAAATGACCTTCCTGCCAGCGTGCTCAAAGAAAGTTTTATTACAGAGTCTTCGGTATCTGGCGTAGATGTCATGGTGTCGTCTATTGACGATGCATTCATTGCGTCCGAATGGGAAAACCTGTGTGAGGAACACCTGCCAGGTCAGGCCAAGTACAGTGTATTGCGCGAGAATGTGATCGATCGATTGGCTGATGATTATGATCTGGTCTTTGTGGACTGTGGTCCCCACCTTGACTCTTGTCTGTTGAATACTCTGGGCGCGGCAGATCTATTGCTTACCCCTATCCCACCCTCTCAGGTGGACTTCCACAGTACGTGTAAATACCTTATTCGACTGCCTGATTTGTATGCCAAGCTACAGGAATCCGGCACACCGAGACCAAAACCCATCAACCTTGGTTACATGACGAAAGTCATGACAGAGAAAAAAGACCATTTGCAAATCACAGAAATTGCGAAGGAAATTTTTGGTGGAAACATGTTGGATGAAAAACTGCCGCGTCTTGATGGCTTCGAACGTTGCGGTGAAACGTTTGACACCACTATCTCCGCCAACCCGGAGACATATCCAGGCAGTATTTCAGCGCTGACAAATGCGAAAAAAGCGACGTATAAATTCGCTCGTTCCCTAATGAGCAGCATTGAATATATTCGCTCTGACGAGGAAAAATAAATGTCAAAGAAAGCTTTCAAACCCTTAGGTCGCGATCGGTTTATGCAATCTTCCCCTGCTGCTGCCCCGTCGGCTAAAGGTGCAGAAAGTGCCGCTGAGAGCGTGGCGACATTAGAGTGGAAAATGCAAAGTGGTCTGGTCGCTACCTTCCACGAAACGGAATTAAGCTACGAAACGCTGCTGAACAACAGTTTTGTTGATGAAGAGATCAATGGCCGTAATCAACAATTGAACACAGCGACAGCACGTGCCGCCCTTACCCGTTCTTTAAAGCGCAACCAATATTTACCGGTGATTGTTAAGCTACATCCTGACGGACAATATGAGTTCCTGGATGGCTCGCGTCGTCGATTGTCTGCGCTGGAACTGAAACGTGGCCTGCGTGCACTTGTGACCAAAGATAATGTCATTGGCAGTGATGCAAAAGCGTTGGCGCGGGAAATTCAAAAGACGGTGAAAGAGCACAGCCTTTATGAATTTGGTCTTGAACTGATTGCGACGAAACAGAACGACGGCCTTAATCAAAAAGAGTTGGCCGCGTTGTATCAGGTGTCTGAGCGAAAAATTTCTGATGCGGTCAAAGCCGGTGAAATTCCTATCTCTTTGGTTGAGCTGTATCCAAGTGTGAATGACATTGCGATTGCCGATTTCAAGGCACTGCATAAACACGTGTTTCTACACCGGAAGCACAGCGCGAGGCTATTGTTTCACAAGTTGTTTCGGCAGTATCAGTGTCCCTTGCCAATGTGAACTCGGTGACCAAAGATGAGGTGACTGAATATATCCTAAAGGCATTTGACAGTGCGTTTGAGAAGCCAGCAAAACCAGAAAAGCCCGCTCCTGTGACTTTGGCAGACTTTGATAGCCCATTTAAGTATGCGCGTTATACACGTTCAGATCGTAAGGTAACCATTGAGCTGTCTCGTTTAAACGTAGCTCTGGTCGACGACATCCTCGAGATGATTAAAGAGCGTCTCGAGCGCTAAGTCCCCTCCCCGTTGAGAAATGGCATCTTTTTAAAGGTGCCATTTTTTTTCGCCAAAGTTTCCCCTCTTTTGCATTAGTAGATCTGCTCAGACGATGGCAATTACAGCTTGTAATTGCCAGTACTACACAAAAGAAGACAGTGAAAGTGTTGTCATGAGTTGCTTGCAATATTTCGCTTTTCGCTACGTAGCGCCTAACGCACTGAAGAACCAGCTTCCCTTTTTCATCGGTTAGACAAATTTCACATTCCGAGAAACTCACTGTCATCTTGCCAATTAATACTGCGAGCTGGGAAACAATGCCTACGCTAAAGATAGGCATTAGAAAATAAGTGGGGCGCTATGAAAATTGCTGTCGCAGGGACGGGATACGTAGGTTTATCCAACGCAGTACTACTGGCTCAAAATCATGAAGTGATTGCGGTCGATATCGTAGACAAGCGGATTCAAATGCTCAGTCGTGGCGTGTCTCCGATATCAGATAAAGAGATTGAACATTTTCTTGCCAACAAATCCTTAAATTTTACCGCGACGTTGGACAAAGAAAGCGCCTATAAGGACGCCGACTTTGTCATCATTGCCACCCCAACAGATTATGATGTCTATACCAACTTCTTTAACACCTCGTCAGTTGAGTCTGTTATCCGGGATGTGATGTCTATCAATCCGGCGGCCGTGATGGTGATTAAGTCCACGGTACCTGTCGGCTATACACAAAAATCAAAGAGGAATTTGGTATCGAGAACATCATGTTTTCTCCTGAATTCCTGCGTGAAGGTAAAGCGTTATACGACAACCTTTATCCATCGCGAATCATTGTTGGTGAGCGAAGTGCGCGTGCAGAAACCTTTGCCAAGTTGTTAGTGGATGCCGCAGAAAAAAAGAAATCGACGTGCTTTTTACCAACTCGACAGAGGCGGAAGCCGTTAAGTTATTTTCCAATACTTATCTGGCGATGCGTGTTGCCTACTTCAATGAACTGGACTCTTATGCTGAGGCTCATGGGCTGAATGCGCGCCAAATCATAGAAGGGGTATGTCTTGACCCACGCATTGGCGATCATTACAACAACCCTTCGTTTGGCTATGGGGGATACTGTTTGCCAAAAGATACCAAACAGTTGTTGGCTAATTATCAAAAAGTACCAAACAACATGATCCGTGCCATCGTTGATGCCAATACGACGCGAAAGGATTTTATCGCAGACTCCATTCTGAGTAAGAAACCCAGAGTCGTTGGGATTTACCGGCTGATCATGAAGTCAGGTTCTGACAACTTCCGTGCCTCCTCCATTCAGGGCATTATGAAGCGGCTGAAATCCAAAGGGATTGAAGTAGTGGTGTATGAACCTGTTTTGGAGGACAAAGAGTTTTTCCGTTCAGAAGTCATTACGGATTTGGATACTTTCAAAGTCCGATCTGATGTGATTGTTTCCAACCGTATGTCGGAAGAGCTCTCCGATGTCGCCGATAAGGTCTATACCCGCGACTTGTTTGGCAGTGACTGAATATTCGAAACAGTGAGTATCGTGGTCTTCGTGATCAAAGCTCCACGACGATTACAGCTTGTAATTGCCAAACAGGCAGGAGTGGTTGTGCTTGATTGAACTCGACGCAGGTTGCTTTAACGTTATCAGGTACCCATCCATTGTGATGATTATCCAAACACCCCAGAGCCAAGCTTAAGAAGCTTTCCATTGTAAGAAGTGTTGGCAATTACAAGCTGTAATTGCAGCGTTGAGTCTCTGTAAACGCAAACAACCTCGCTTTTTGTCTCAGCGCCATGAACTAATTTCACCACATCGAACGTTACCGCCTAAATTTAGTGTCAATATTGATATTTAGGTAAACGTAATGAGAACTAAGGTGCGATGGTCTCTCAGCAAACGGCCATACCAGCCAAATCCAGAGTGCCTGAACACCCAATTGTGACTCCTCACTTTTCGCCTCCAGTCTTCTTTTTATCACCCGTAAATCTTTGCCGTTTGTCCGTTGTTACTGCGCTCGCACAGCAGAAACACGGCACCTGACATAAACGTAAAAGCACGAGAATTGCGCATTCCAGAGGACACGAGTGCGCGCCTTGCGTCTCACTTTTGCTGATGTATGGACTTAAGGTGATAGCGTTTTTGTGATGTTGGAAACGCCGACTACACTTCAACAAAGAAGGCGTAAGTAACTGTGACAGCCAAGGAAGGTAGAGAAAATGAAGTATCTGGTGTCTGGGGCTGCTGGCTTTATTGGTAGTGCAACGGTTGAGAGATTGAATGCTGACGGACATGAAGTCGTCGGCATTGATGATCTAAACGATTACTACGATGTGGATCTGAAAAGAGCGCGTCTGGACCGCATTGCACACCCGGACTTTCGATTTCTCCCATTGGATATCGCAGACAGACCCGGTATGGCCGCCTTGTTTGCCAACGAAAACTTTGACCGTGTTATTCACCTTGCTGCCCAAGCTGGCGTGAGGTATTCCCTGGAAAATCCCCACAGCTATGTGGACTCGAATCTGGTTGGGTTCGTAAATATCATCGAAGGATGCCGGCATCACAATGTACAGCATCTCGTGTATGCGTCCTCCAGCTCTGTGTATGGATTGAATAACAAGACGCCGTTTTCCACGCAAGACCGCGTCGACCATCCCATCTCGCTGTATGCAGCAACCAAAAAAGCCAATGAGGTGATGGCACATTGCTATTCACATCTCTATGGTCTTCCCACGACCGGTCTGCGCTTTTTCACAGTGTACGGTGCGTGGGGGCGGCCAGACATGGCACCTTTTATCTTCACCAAAAAATACTCGAAAGGACAGCCGCTTCAGATCAACAACCACGGTGATATGTGGCGGGACTTCACCCACATCAATGACATCGTTGAAGGCGTTGTAAGAATTGCCGATGCGGTACCAACAACCGATGAAAACTGGTCTGTCGAAACGTCAAACCCTGCCAGAAGCTCAGCGCCGTATGCCCTTTACAATATTGGGCACGGGGCACCGATAAACCTGATGGATTTTATTACGTCCCTGGAAGAAGCGTTGGGCAAGCAAGCAATGAAAGAGTTTCGCGAGATGCAGCCCGGTGATGTCTATCAAACCTACGCTGACACCACTGACTTGTTCGCTGCCGTTGGCTACAAACCTAAGGTCACGGTGAAAGAGGGGGTGTCTGATTTTGTCACCTGGTACCGGGAGTTTTACCGCCAATAGCGAGGAAAACGCTGCGGGGCTGGAAAAGGGCTCAGCAGCACAGTTTGTTAATGCGCCCAGGTTGTTACCGATAAACCCAACTTGAGGGCAACGCCGCGTTACCCCGTTAAAGATTTACTGCCGACAAGGACACATATTTTGGATACCTGGTTAGGGATCATTGGTTATGGACTGGCCGCGGCCGCCTACACACTTTTCATTGTGTTGATTTGGCTGGCCAAGACCCGTTCTCAATCAAGGGTCTTCCTGACAGGTGCTTTTGCGGCCACCGCGGTGACCGCAACAAACTATGCAGTGCAAATGTATAACGGCGTTATTGAGCTGGATGCGCTGGTTCTTGATTCGCTGCAGACGGTCATGTGGGGTGTGGTACTTGCGAAAATACTGTTGCAGGACACCGCCTTACTGAGCCATTTACGTCGAAATGTAGCCAGTAGCCTGCTGGTCGCATTGTTTGTCCTAGCCATTCTTGGTGAGCTCATTACCGGGCTTGGTGTTTGGCCCCTGGAGTCCTTCATTCCTGCTTTTCATTTACTCCAGGCGGTGATGATTCTCTGGTTGTTGGAGCAGCTTTACCGCCGAACCGATCCCGGACAACGTTGGATGATAAAGCCGTTATGTCTGGGTATTGGGCTGATCTACACCTACGATTTGGTCTACTTTTCAGATGCATTACTTACGCAAGGTTTTGATGCCACGCTCCTGTACGGTCGAGGCTGGGTCGCCTGATTGCTGCGCCGCTTGTTCTGATGTCCGTAAGGCGAATTAAGTACTGGGCGATACGGGTGTATGTTTCAAGGGATGTGATTTTCCATAGCACGCTGTTAGTGGCATCAGGGGGATATCTGTTGCTGATGGCGATGACAGGTTATCTCATTCGCTATTTGGGGGGAGGGTGGAGCAACGTCGCGCAATACATTTTCCTTTCACTGAGTGGTGTTGTGCTGGCGACTCTGTTTTTGTCTGAATCCTTGCGAAGCCATTTAAAGGTACTCATCGCCAAACACTTTTATGAAAACAAATACGACTACCGGGAAGAGTGGATGCGTTTTTCATCCATCCTAGAAGACAGTAAAGCGTCTGCCTTCTCTGTTGCACTTCAAGCGATGATGACCCCCTTTGGTTGTGAAAAAGGGGGGCTGTATGCGCTGGATGGGCGGCGTTGGGTGGAGAAAGCACAGGTAAAGTTGCCTGAAAGAAACACCCATGCCGTGCTGTTTGAGCTTGCAAACAACGCCCTCGAACACCACTGGATAGTCGATATTCAAGAGTTGCAGCGGTGCGGTGCATCAACGCCTTTTGCATACTCTCGAGAGGCGATAACAGATGTTGATGACATTAAATTTATTGTTCCAATCTTTGGGGCGGACAACATCCGGTTTGTCTGTTTTCTTTCAAACCTGACCAGTTCAACCTCTTTTAACTGGGAGGACAGGGATCTGATGTGGGTGATCAGCCAACAATTGGCGGTTTACTTGGAATCCCATATCAACAGCCTGAAGATAGCGGAAAACCAGCAGTTTGATGCGTTCAATCAAATGTCGACTTTTCTCGTTCATGATTTAAAAAACGTGCTGGCGCAACTCGAGCTGCTCTCTAAAAATGGACTAAAACACCGGGATAACCCGGAGTTTATTGATGATGTGTTTGTGACCATTGATTCAGCGGGATCCAGATTGGGCAAGGTGCTGATGCACCTCAGGAAGCATTCCATTCACGAGCGACCCAACGAGAACGCAGATGTTGGGGAAATCGTCATGAGTGCGTGCAATGAACGTATGAGCAATGCGCCCCAACCGCATTGCGATATCAGCGAGAGTGAGAGGTTTGTGATCCTGGCTGACCGGGAGCGGCTTAAAAATGTCTTCACGCACCTCATCCAAAATGCGCAGGATGCGACACCCGAACATGGCTACATCAAGGTTTCGCTGCGTGCTGATGATGACTATGTGTGTGTACACATTGAAGATAACGGGGAAGGGATGTCAGAGCACTTTATCGCAGAGCGCCTATTCAAGCCGTTTGACACCACCAAAGGCAATGCGGGGATGGGGATTGGCGCATATGACGGCAAAAAGTTTATCGAACAGTTAGGTGGCTACATTGATGTCCATTCAAAGCCTGGAGTTGGGACCCGCTTTGATGTGTACATCCCCCGAAGCACCGGGGCTTGACTATACTTCGGTGTAATCTAGCCATACCTGAAATGAAACGCGCCAGAGGAAGATGTAATGAATAAATTGCTCGTGATCGAGGATGATGTAGGTATTCAGAAACAGCTGAAATGGGCGTTGTCAGATTTTGACGTGATCTTCGCCAAGGACAGGGATACTGCTATTTCACAGCTTCGCAGGCATTCACCTTGCGTTGTCACTTTAGATCTTGGCTTGCCTCCAGATGCGGAAAATGCCAGCGAAGGTCTCGCTGCGCTTGAACAGATGCTGGCGCTGGATCCTGGTTGCAAAGTGATTGTCATTACCGGTAACGAAGATAAGCAAAACGCCCTCAAAGCAATCAAACTCGGTGCGCATGACTTCTACCAAAAGCCCATCAATGATGAGGAACTTACGGTCATTATCAACCGGGCTTTTTTCGTTGCTTCCATCGAAGAGGAAAACGCCAAGCAAGAAATCATCGACCAAGAGGACTCAGCCATTATTGGCAACAGCCCCGAGGTGATGAAAGTCAAATCGATGATCAACAAAGTCGCGCCGACTGAGTTAACCACCTGTTGCTGGGGGAAAGTGGTACAGGTAAGGATCTGGTGGCTCGGGAAATCCACAAAAGAAGCAAACGGCACAACAAGCCTTTCATCGCCATCAACTGCGCTTCTATCCCAGAGAACTTGTTGGAAAGTGAGTTGTTTGGCTATGAAAAAGGGGCCTTTACCGGCGCCCATAAAACAACGCCGGGTAAGATTGAATGTGCGGATGGCGGTACCCTGTTTCTCGATGAGATTGGGGATATGTCCTATCCCTTACAGGCGAAAATCCTCCGCTTCCTTCAGGACAAAGTGATAGAGCGGGTGGGTGGACGAAGCTCGATTTCCGTTGATATCAAAATCGTCTGCGCCACCAATAAAAACCTGAGGGAAATGGTATTGGACAAGACCTTCCGTGAGGACTTGTTCTACCGCATCAGTGAAATCGTTATTGATATTCCGCCCCTTCGCGAGCGTGGTGATGACGTGATCGCCCTTAGCCGGGTTTTCTGAACGAATACAGCCAACAGCTTTCGAAAAAAGTGAGTGGCTACAGCGATGACGCCATCAATGCCCTGATGGCTCATGACTGGCCGGGGAACATCCGGGAGCTGCAAAATAAAGTGAAGTCCGCTGCACTCATGTGTGAGGGGAAAGTCATCAACGCAGACGATTTGATGCTGGCCGTGAGTGATGAGGATGATGCCCAGTTTGAGCTGAACCTGAAAACAACCCGGGAAAAGGCAGAGAGAGCGGCCATCGTAAAAGCCTTGTCCTTTTGCGACGGAAACCTGACCAGCGCTGCAAAGCATTTGGGGATTACCCGTCCCACACTTTATTACTTGCTCGACAAATACTCTCTGAAGCAGGAAGGGTAACAAGGACAAGTCACGTCGAGGTGGGTGTATGGGAAGGTTCGCCAGAGAAGAGAAAATTTTCTTTTTTGTTCTCCTGCCGGTGTCACTAGCGCTCTTTTTGTTGGTTGATTTCTACTTACTGAATGAAGGTTTTTATAACAAAATCAATATCGCGTTTGATTTTGACCAGGCTTGGTTTGTCGAAATCCTGTCGTACCCACCTGATGAGTGGATATATAAAACCGCCTCAGATGTGAACCCCCTTATCCTCAAACACCCCTGTTGTATTTGTACCGATGGCCATCTGAGTTACTCCAGTTTTTCGGTTTTAGTCCGGAAGAAGCAGTCATCATTGTCAGCGTCCTTTTCCACATGGGCACGATGACTGTCGGGTTCTACATCTTTTCCGATGTTTTCCAATCCTTCGCAAAGGCCTTTCTGTTGTGCATCTTTATGTTGTTCAGTGCAACATACCTGGTGAATGGCATTGTTGTGGATAGCTATGTGCTGGCAGGTTTTTGGATCACCTGTGCTTTCGCTATCTATCAGAGCGATTTGAAAGCGACAATGCGGTTGGAGGTCGACTGGCTGAAAATCATTGTCTATGTCATGGCGGTAGGAACCACAACGTATCTGCTTTTGCTGGTGATAGTGTTGGAAGCCAGCCTTGTACTGGCAAAACGCCATGACTTCAGCGTCTCACATATCACCAGGTATCTGCTGTCAGGTATTGTAAGATTTTCCCTCTTGTTCTTGCTGTTGTTTTCTATTTGCTACTATCAATCGCTTTCAGAGATTGTTTCCGACCCGGTAAATGTGGTTCAGAAAACACTGTGGGCTGTGGTCAGGGGAGGGGAGAAAGAAGGGGTAACATCGATACTGACGACGTTTTTGTTTTATACGTTTTTTGCACCTTCCCACACAGTGGTAGATATTGGAAACAACGCTTTGATGGCGGACTTTCGTCCTGGGGAAAATGTCTTCGTAACATACAGCGTTATCGCGGTGCTCGCTGCCGCATTGGTGCTACTGGTGAAGAAGCCTGATCCGATGTTACTCGTTTCATTCATTTGGCTGGGGATAACCATAGGTTTTCATTTGCAGTATCAAGACCGGGGAAGCATCTTCCTTTATACCGGCCATACGATGTTACCTTTGATGGTCATTGTCGCTTGTTTCTTCAGTAACCTGTCTCCCGTGAAGTACCTGATTATCGCGGGCCTTCTCACCATGGTACTCATGCTAAACAATGTCCTTGAGATTTATTGGGCGATCAACGCAACCAGGGGCGCCTGGTAGCAATAGGGTGAAAACAGGGCGTCTGTCCGCGTTCACTTAGAGATAAGTAATACGCCCGCTACGATCAGGAGAGTTCCCAAAACCTTACTGAGGGTGAGTGGCTCATTCAGAAACCAATAGGCAAAAAGCATAGTGCCAATAAACCCCAGCCCGACAAATGGATAGGCGCGGCTTACATCAACCCTGGCCAGAACCCCGAGCCATATCGCCGCACTCGACACATAAGATGCCAGTCCTGCAAGGACATAGTAGCTTCCTAATACGGACAAAATCCCGGACAGTAAACTGACCCTGAAAGACTCCTGTATCACAGGGTTCGACATGCCGTATTTCAGGAGTATTTGCGCAATGACAGACAGGGTGACACTGCAAATAATGAGAAAGACAGAGATGCTATTCATGAAACTTGCGCCACTATTGCAACTACACCAGAGATGACTATCGTCACGATGCTCCCGTAGTCCTTCAGTGAAAAGATGATCGGGTCATGATGCATTTCTCCCCGATGTGTTTTTATCCACATACGCATCAACCAATATGTGAGAGCCGGAACGATAAGCCAAAGCAAGTTGGGTTGTTGGTATTGGTTACTTAACGCATTGTTATTGATATAGAAACAGAACATAAGTACGGCGAGAAGCGCTGACGAGACGCCGAAACTACACAGAACGGTATAGTCATCCACCGTGTAATCCCTTCCTTTGGTGTGCGTCTTCCCGTTTTTCATCATGGCTTTAATTTCAGAGCACCGTTTGACCAAGGCCAGGCTGAGAAACACGAAGATTGAAAAGGCCAACAACCAAAAGGACGGTGTTTCATCAATCGCGCTTGCTCCTGCAAGGATCCTTAGCGTGTAAAGCAGAGCAAGTGCGATGACATCCATGGCGACAAATTTTTTAAGCTGGAAGGAATAGAAAATGGTTAAAAATAGGTAGGATGCAACAACAATGACGAAAGCATGCCCTATCCATAGGGATAAAAGCAGTGACACAATAAAAAGCAACACTGAAACGGCAATCGCATCTTTTATTGAAAGTAAGCCTGAAGCTAACGGCCTGAATTTCTTATCGGGATGCTGACGATCAGATTCGAGGTCAATCAAATCATTGACGATGTAGGTCGAAGATGCGAGGCAACCAAATGCAAAGAAAGCGACAGAGACAATGAAGATTTCGTGGGTGTTTGTGAAGTTACCGGAAACTAAAAGCGGCACGAAAATGAGAAAATTTTTCAACCACTGATAAATCCTAAGTTGAGCAAACCATGATTTAAAATGGGAGTCAGTGTCATCAAATATCTTGTCGATGAAGAGATGTTTTGCCCTTTTTTTAGTGCCAGGAGAAGGGTTTACCAAAATTTTTTCTTTCGCTGAACGGAAGATGTGAAAGTCCACTTTTTCGTTTCCGGCATAAGAAAAAACCACATTGGTTTCCTGGATTTTTTCTAGTTTCCTCTTGCCGGTTAGGTTTACATCGTTATTGCTACTGATAAATCCATCAAACACCGCGTAACTTGAGGCAATCTCTCTCGCGTATCTTTCTGCAGAACCTGTCGCAAGGACTATGTGTCTGCCACGGTGCTTTTCTGTTTTTAAAAAGTGATAAAACTCTTGGTTCAAAGGAAGGCTTCGAATGTCAACGTCGGTAGATAAAGAGAGTTGATGTTTAAGGTGCTGTTTTCCTTTGAATATCCAGATTAAACACATGAAAATGACTAATGGGTTGTTTTTAATAGCAATAATGAGACTTTCGAAGAGTAGGTCTGTTTTTGTAAAGGTGCCATCCAGATCAACAAATAGTGGGTTGTCATATTTATCCATCTTCAAACCTTAAAATGGGAAAAATAAGAGGTGATGGTTATATTCAACTGCTTGCATTCTTGTCTGTTTTAATCGCGGGATATCATGAATAACATTCTCAAGTGCATGTATAATTCAGTTTTATAAGCGCAGTTTCATATGGCTTGATTGTTTTTGTGTAAATGAAAAGTCGCCCATTTGTAAAAGCTGGGTTTTGTATGTCAATTTTTGTTCCGGCTATTTAACGATAATAGTATAGGTGCTTTGAATTCAGGTGATGAAAATACTGAATTTATTGGTGTCTATTTTTGTGGTTATTATTAAGTAATTGAATATATTAAATAAAGCTCACATTTTATGATTAGTTGTGCTTTTTATATCGGCGAATTTATTTATTTGCATTGGGTAAGCGAACAAGTTTGTCAGTGTTTTTGTACTTCGCATAATTTCCTGTTTTTATGTGAGTTATTTTTGGTCATGACAAGTTTGTGCCTTTGTCAGGTATTTCTCATTGCTGTGTGGCGTTAATTAATTAGTATTTCTTCTCGAAAAGTACTTGAGCCAAATTTACACTCAATACATGGTGTCCTGACATATTCACGAAAAATCCTGCCACCATAGCGTTTTTTTAAATCAGGATAGATGGCAAGCCCATGGCAACGTTACGCAAATTACAGTTATTAGTTGGATTTTTCAGTTTATCACTGCTCTTTTCTGGATGCGGGGAGCAGGACTCTGCATATGAAGGGGTTAATGGCACGGATGTCCTTCCAACCATCTCACCCAACAAGCCGAGCACAGGCGATCAATTTGAAGAGCCTGAACTGAAACCAGATCCGACCCCGACCCCGGAGCCAGAACTGGATTTGAGCACTGTGCCTGATGGGCAGATCAGTGTAGACGGCAAACTCTATACATCAGTCACCACCGCTGCTTCAGCGTTGGTTGATGGCAGCACCATGGTTGTCGGCAACGGTATCTATAACAAAGGAATGCTGGTCAAAGCAGACAACGTGACAATCCAGGGGAGCGGTAAAACGCATTTCAAAGGGGCACAAATCCACGGTAAAGCCACATTTGTGGTGGATGGTGACGCTGTCACTATTGAAAACATCGAATGCAGCCAAGTTGCCGTGCCTGACAACAATGGCGCCTGTGTTCGCCAGCAAGGCCGTGACCTGACACTGAACAATGTCTATTTCCATGACAGCCAACAGGGGATCTTGTCAGCAAAAGGCACGGGTGACTTGACCATTGCCCACTCGCGGTTCGAGCGTTTGGGGAAACTTGGCCGGGCGCATGGTATTTACAGTCACAACGACACCTTGAACATCCGCTACAGCCAGATTTTGAGCTCAAAAGATCAGGGGCATGAAGTAAAATCCCGCGCCAAGAAAACCGTTATCGAATTCTCCGTGATTGCTTCGCTCAATGGTAATGACAGCCGCCTGTTGGATATTTCAAATGGTGGCGAACTGGTTGTCAGAAACAGTGTGATTGAGCAGGGCCCGCGTTCAGTGAACTACCAGATGATAGGGTTCGCAGTGGAAGGCCCGCATACAGATGTACCGCACTCTGTTCTGCTGGAAGACAATATTATCTTGATGGATCACGGCCGCAAGAATGTGTTGCTAGGCCTCCCGTCGTCATACAACAGCTTTGATATCGAGATTCGGAACAACGACTTCATTGGCTCGCCATTTTACGACAGTGGAAAGCACAATATTCCTGCCCGCAATGAGCTGTATTCGGATCGCCAAAGCTATGGTTGGATGCCTACCCAGCATTGCCGGACATTGGGATAAACTAAAACCTGCTTTCCGGTGCTGCCACTCAATGTATTTCGGTGCATTAAGGCTTTTTGAGCTCAAGGTCTGAATCGTCAAATAGTTTTACGTTTTGTGCGGGGCTGACGTGAGGGGTAAATTCCTAACTCTTATAACTATCTGATAATTGGTTAAATATAAGATTTACCGAATGCTGGTACGAATAGTGCTTTATAGGTGATGTGTATTAACTAAAGGGCACGTTCGCTTTCATCTCGTGTCTGATTATGAAGTCGATAGAGGGAAGTATGAAGCACTTAAAATCATTATCGTTAACTGCATGTGCGTTGCTTATGGCGGGCACCAGTGCATTCGCAAGCGAGATCCAGCTTGTCGATGACTTTTCAACCAGTCAGGCTTTGCTATCCGATCAGGTCGTTGATGGCAGCGGTGATTTCAGCCAGGTTGGTGCCGCAGGTGATACATCAATTCTCGGGGGTTATCGTGACCTCTACATTGAAGAAGTAGCGAGTGGATTGTTTGCTGATTCACCCACCAGTGGTATTACTGCGCAAGTATCTGGTGATCGACTAACGGTTGAGCTGGGTAGCTTGGTTAAGGCGTTTGCCGTTGTCACCTATGACGGTAGCAATGAGGTTGGAAGCAATTTCGCAGGTGGTGTGGATACTGGTGGTCTTGGTGGTATGGACTTTACCGGTACGACGGATTTCCTGTTTGAGGACATTTTCAATGATGGTGCCGCGCCAGCAGTGCTGAAAATTTGGTCTGACGATGCTGACAACGGTGTCTATGTTGAGCACCTTGTTGACCTGACCACTTTGGGTACCAGTTTGGCCGATCCTTTAAACCCAACGCTGTATGACCGTATGGTTGGTGTGAATAACTTCAGTGACGCAGGTAGCATCAACTGGGCGAAAATCGGGGCGTTTCAAGCTTGGTTTAACCTGGATAGTACGCAAAATACCGGTAACTCGATTCTCAGCGTGGATTTAAGCCTGGGACGTATTGTCGCTGTGCCTGAGCCAGCTGCACTGTCTATGTTGGGTGCAGGTATGTTGATGCTGGGTTTTGTCGGCTATCGCCGTAAAAACAAAAAGCAGTAAACAAGCCAATATCCTAAATGCGTTGACCGATCCTCGTATAGGTGGACAGATGAAACAGCCAGAAATGGCTGTTTCTTTTTTGCGCTTTTCGCTGGCAAATAAAAGCGTGAAGAGCAGGGGGCAAATTCACAGATGTGTTGGAAATGCGCGATTGACGGCCGGTGATGCGCGCTTCTAATCACGTCAATAAATATTACAACGGGCGCAATGGAGGTCAGTGAAAGCCTAAAAATCATATGCCTATCGGGTTGGAATCGTTGTTGCATTGTCTTTCCGGTGTCAATGATGGACCCTGAGAGGTAACCGGATGTTTACTCGAAAATTAGCTGCACCACTTCTATTTAGTATGACTGCAATGTCATTCCCGTCCCACGCACTGCTACTCGACTTTATCGATATGGCCGACTCGAGCCTGAGTCAGGGAACCAATATCGGCACGATTGGTGAGCGCGGATTTTCGTCAGGTATGGACAGTTCGAACACAGGCGCTTTTTCGTCACTGTTCAGTGAGCTGGGTTTGACGATCACAGCGACAAAGAACATGGTATCGGCCTCACCGTACCTGGATCAGGGAA
This sequence comes from Enterovibrio sp. JCM 19048, assembly GCA_001310415.1. Classification (GTDB taxonomy): domain Bacteria; phylum Pseudomonadota; class Gammaproteobacteria; order Enterobacterales; family Vibrionaceae; genus Enterovibrio; species Enterovibrio paralichthyis. The sequence goes on from BAXE01000030.1 coordinate 25,359, forward strand.
CGGCAGGCTGGGTGTTTGTGGATCGCTCAACTTTAGCTTCCAATGTAATCCTTCCAGTGACGACAATATCGCGGCCGGAGCGAACGAGTACCTGACGTTTTCTTTTTCAAAAGATGTCGTCATCAACAATGTATGGCTGAACAACAACCATGACGGCAACTTTTCCGATGGAGACAATCTGGGATTGCTTTCTGATTCAATCTCAACGTTTTCAGCGTCACCGACACTCACATCTGCCAGCCATGGCAACTTGATCGGCCAACAACTGTTTGATGATGAATCGTTCGACGCGACAAACGGCATTTTCAGCGTATTTTCGCTGGGCTCGTTGTACATCAGTGCCGGGGATTCATTCCAACTGGGCTATCCCAATGGATGTAGTCTCCAAGACTGCCCGCAATACTATGTAGCGGCGATGGATGTGGCGTTGGTGCCAGAGCCTGAATCGTTAGCGGTGTTTGCTTTGGGGCTGCTCGGCCTAGCTGCTTTACGCCGACGCAAGGTTTAATCCTGCTATCGATACCTGTTGGCAGGTATTCCGGGAAACAAAAACGCAGACCTTTATGGTCTGCGTTTTTGTTTAATGGTTATCCGGGGTTATCTATCACCGTACTCCAAAACGCTTATCTATCAGCTTTTTCAGGAAAGTGACTGGAATGGCATAGGTTATCGCGCTGGGGTTGGTCAGTGCGGCTTCTTTCACCGATTTCACATAGACCTTGTTGATAATGGCAATAACTTCACCCGTTTCAGGGTTATATACCGGGCTGCCGCTGTTTCCTGGGTAAGCAATTGCATCCAATTGATAGATTTTAAAGCCTCTTTTCAGCAGTTTCAGTTGCTTGATGGTGAGATCTTTCGCGGTTTTTGCCGGTGTGGCAATAGGGGGAATACCGGCAACAATACTTGATGCGTGGCAGGGTATAAACCCAATATATCGCCCAGAGGAAAGCCGGTAAACGCGATGGGATCGCCAATACGCACCTTGCTGTCAGACAGCGGCAACGGTTTTAACGGCGGGCCTTCTATTTTAAGAAGCGCTAAGTCATGCACATTGTCGATTTCAACCACATCGGCGTGGCGCTTCTTGGCAGTATTGCCGGTGCCGACAAAAACAACGAAACGCTCTCTCTGTTCACTGTTGAGTGGGACAGAAACCACATGGGCATTTGTCGCCACCAACTCTCCGTCTCCGACGACAAATCCAGTCCCAATCAGTTTTGATGTGGGCTTGGATAGCCGGTTATAGATGCCTATTCCCACGACAGACGCTTCTACTGACGCCGCAGTAGCAGGCAGATCCTCTGCTTTTGCGATGTTGAAGTAAAACGTCGCAGCAAGGCAAAGTACCATCAACTGCTTCAACATAGTAATTCTAGCCATAGTCCGTAACGCTATTCTTTAACTATCTGTTTATGAAGGTTTATCTTGCTATTCATTAATTCAGGGTCGTCTGTTTCTATGACCGAGAGCACCTCAGTTGCCTGAGGATATTTGCCGACAGAAACCAGACCTTCAGCAAAATGTAGGGCAATTTCGGCATTGTTCGGGCGGCTCCTGTATGCCATTTCGAGCAGCTCTAACGCTTTGTCCGTATCCCCTTTCTTGAGTAAGCAATACCCATACGTATCCACAATCTCATAACTACGGGAAGCAATGTCATGGGCTTTTTTGGCGTAGTCACAGGCCTGCTCGATATCGTTAAGTTCCATGTACAACCAAGCGAGATTGTTGAGGGCTACTGGGTTGTGCGGATTTTCAGTCAAAATGGCTTTATAGGACTTTTCCGCTTTTTGCGGTGACGTTCTAAGCTGCAGCTCCGCCAGCAATATCTTCAGTGGTTGGGCTTTCTCCCCAAAATCACCAATGGCGGTTTCAAGAAACTGCGCCCCTTCCTCGTTGTCGCCATTCAGTGAATAAACGGATGCCAGCTCTCGCGCGGTTTGTACACTTGGCTCTGCGTTGTAGCGTTTGGTGTAGGCATCGATAGCAGCTGGGAGTTTCTTTTGTGCAATGTAGACCCGACCCTGAAGTTGCAGAGCATATGGGGCGTTTTTCAGCGCTTCCGGTAAGCTATCCAATACCTTCTGGCCCGCGTCTATCTCGCCATTGTTGATATAAAGGCCCGCTTTGATAATGGGAAACCGGATGTCGTTGGGGAATTGTTTTTGGGCGCGATCTATTAACACCAGTCCTTCATCAATCCGGCTTTGCATGCTCGCCAATTGAATCAGCTGTAGAAAGGCATTGGGGTCATTGGGGGTCACTTCGAGCAGACGGCGATAGTTACGTTTGGCGTCAGTGACATTGTCCGATGCCAGGTACACATTCCCCAATAAACGCCATACATCCGCATACCTGTCTGTATCCGAAATGCCTTCCAGAAGGTTGATGGCAGCTTGGTTATCCCCACTCAAGACCAGCGCGAGTGCTTTTTGCACTTTCAATTGCGCATTGAATGGATCGGCCTTGATCTGTTCATCAATGGTGGCCATTGCGCGTGGAAGATCGCCAAACTCATGGCTCAACGTGATGTATTGATGACTGACGCTGTAATTGGTCGGTGCGATTTCCTTGGCCTGCTTTAGCAGCGCAATAGCTTGTTTTTTGTTGTTCTTGAGGTTCTCTATTTCAGCGAGCGCGGCGAGTGACTGCACATTGCTTGGCTCGATCTCGCGGATTTGATTGAAGTAATCACGGGCTCCGTTTAGATCGCCTTTTTCCTTCAACAGCAATCCCTTTACCATCAGCGCGACAGTGTCTTTGGGATTTTTCTGCAGCCAGTTGTCAGCAATGGTATTGGCATCATCTTGCATGCCACGGGCAAGCAGGTAGTTGGTCAGTGCCACCTTGGCATCTTTTGAGTCAGGGTCTGCATCAATAGCGGCTTGGAGATTCTCGATCCCTGAAATCTCGTTGTTGGCTAATTTGGCCAACCCAAGTGCTGATTCAATGCGGCTGTCTTCGAAGACCGAGGCACGTTTTGCCAGCACCAGTGCTTCTTCATTCCTTCCCAGTTTTGCCAACGCGACACTCGCCTGAGATAGAAATTTGGCATCGTCCAGCGTGGCACTCTCGTAGTCATTCAACGCGGCAAGCGCATCATTTACATTGCCTAACTCCAGTTGCGTCATAATAAGCAAGCGGTTAGCCAAATGGTTGCGTGGCAATTCGGAGGCAATGGTTGATAGACGCTGGTAAGCCTGTTCGTACTGCCCAAGCCTGACCGCAGAAATCCCCGCAATCATGGTGGCTCTTACGCTGTCATCATTGCCGACCAAAGCACGGTCTGCATAGGTTTTAGCACCTGCGAAATCTTCCTTCGAATACAGTATCACCGCCTTCATTTCATTGACGGCCGGAAACTGATTATTAATCGCGAGTATGCCGTCGACCAAAGGCTCTGCCTCATCAAACCGTTGAGCGTTCACCAGGGCATTCGCAATGAAGATATTGTATTGCGTAGCATCCGGTGCCAATTCATAGGCTTTCGTGTAGCTGTTATAGCTGTGCCGTAGTCATTTTTTGCTGACGCAAGATGTCCTTTCAGCAGCCATGCATCACTGCTGGCAGGGTAGTTTTTCAACAGGCTGTCCACGTCGCTGATCGCAGCGTCCAATTGGTTGGTCGCAGAAAGATAAGTGGCCTCAGCAAGCCGGGCGTAGAGCGTGTTGTCCCCGGCCTTTTTCAGATAGTCAGCGGCTGCACCTAAATCTCCCAGACGAACTTCAGCTATCGCTGCGATGGCGTAGAGATCATTGGGGGCAGGTGTAGTGCCATAGTCATCAATAAGTTGGCGCACGCTTGGGGTTGATTTTCGTTCAGCAAAGAGCGGGCAAGAAGCGGAAGAACAACATTGGGATCGTATCCATACTCGAGAGCACGCGAGAACTCTTTCTCGGCATTGGCGAAGCGTCCTTCACTGAGGTGTATTTCCCCTAACATAAATCGGGGAAGCGCTTGTTGCGGGTCTTCCTTAATGGCGTTTTTCAGCTCGATCACCGCCGCGCTCACATCATTTTCGCTTAAATACTCTTCAGCACTTTTGACGTAATCTTTGGCTTGGCTGTACGTAGGCAAAAGAAGCAATCCAATTGTGAATCCAGCGACTACGATTCCTTTCGGTAATTTAACTATTTCTTTTGACATACGATTTCTCATGACCAAAAAATTCATAGACAGATCCAGAATAGACGCTATTAGTTAAGTGCATACGGCAAAATCGGCGTTGGACGCTTCGATGACCCTTTTGTCTAATTTTTAATAAAAATACCTGTAATGACGGCTTGTCGCGGTAATCGTTAGACAAGCTTTTTTATTCTCTTCTAGGCTGGATGTATGGACTTAATGGACAAGGACTGAGATTGAAAGAACGTCTTAAACACCATGTGGCGTGTGAAATTTTCGCCAATCCCTGCCCTGTATGGTTGAAACAGGCATGGTGTGAATTAGAGCAGCGTGCTGAACCCAATTTCTTTCTTAGCTGGCTCTGGATTGGAACCTGGCTTGACAGCTTTGTGGACGACTTTTGGGTCATAGAGGCTAGAAAACAAGGCAAAACGGTAGGGTTGGGCGTCATTGTTAAAAATCCCCCGCATTTTCCCAGTTTCAGGGAAAAGTACTTCCTTCACCGGACAGGAAACCTTTCCCACGACCAGATCTGGATTGAGTACAATGATTTTTTGCTCGATACCACTGAGCAAGAAGTAATACGCCAGAAAATGGTGGAGTGTCTTGTGTATACCATTGATCGGCGCGGTGCTATCGTCATTGGTGCCAGTCTTGATGAAACCTTCCAATGCATCAGCCAGTTAGGGCTGACGAAAAGGAAAATCTGGGAAACCAAAAACTACGCCATCGATTTAACGGAACTGCGCAGTAAGGGACAAACAGTTCTTGAAAGCCTTTCTCGAAATTCGCGATCCCAAATCCTGCGTAGCTTACGCAATTACCGTCAGATTGGTGAAATTTCACTGCACAAGGCGCAAACCGTTGATGAGGCCAAGTCCTTATTAATACGGGCAAAACCCTTACATCTGGCACGTTGGAATGAACAACATCCAAAGAGCGGTTTTGCGAACCACAATTTCGTTACCTTTCATGAACGCCTCATTGAAAGAGGGATCTCATCCGGCGCTGTCGAGCTTTACCATGTCAAAGCGGGCAATGAAACGCTGTCTATCATCTATAACTTTCACTACAACAACCGCATTTATTTCTACCTTTGTGCCATCAATTATTGTCACACCAGCGCGCAATATAAGCCGGCTTGGTGTCTCACTACTTATTAATTGATAAGGCACTCAACGAAGCATTGCCTGTTATGACTTTATGGGTGGGGATGCGCGCTACAAAGCCTCATTTTCAAACCGGCAGGGTGAGCTTTCTGTCAGCCAGTTCGAACATCCCAGCATGTTGCTCTCCTTTGAAGGCAAGTTCCGGTTTGCAAAAGAGTGGATTGTTAAAAAGAGGAACCGTGAGTTTTATTCGTAGCAATGCTTTTAAACAACAGCCATACAGAGCCTCACCTCTGCGCATAAACACGGCAGTGGAGTGACATACCATGACGCTGGGAAAACGGGTAGCCGTTGGGTATTTGTGGAATCTTTTCACCAAGTGGGCAAACCGCTTGGTGGGATTGGTTTCGACCCTGTTTCTTGTTCGCCTGCTTGCCCCTGCAGACTTCGGTGTGGTTGCGTTAGCCAGCATTGTACTGGCGTTTTTTGTCATGCTTTCCGACGCGGGCACCGAGAAGTACCTGATTAAAGCTGACGAATGCAGCACTGAAATGCTCAACAGTGCGTGGTCGCTGAACATACTTCTTAAGGGGGCGTGTGGAGCCATAGTGGCGCTCTTTTCCCACCAGATTGCGGCTTTTATGCATGAGCCTGTATTGGTCAATGTGCTGCTTGTTGCGAGCCTCATCCCAGTGATTGGGGCGTTTAAAAATGTCGGGCTTGTACAGTATGAGCGCGAGCTTAACTACAAACCTCTCATGCAGTTTTCGGTATCGGTAAAATTGGCCGTCTTACCCATCACACTTGGCTTGGCGTGGTATCTGGAAAATTACTGGGCGCTGATCTCCGGTCTTGTGGCCAGTGAAGTGCTCACCGTGATTGGCTCTTACCTCATTCACCCGTTCAGACCCCGATGGTCGCGTCGTTTATGGCGCCATCAGTGGTCTTTCTCCCAATGGCATCTGCTGTCGATGACCAGTGGTTATATCCGCGCCCGCATCGATGCGTTTATGCTTGGCCGGTACCTGGCGGCGGGGGATGTCGGTATATACAGAGTGAGCCAGGAGTTTGCCTGGTTGCCTTTCACTGAACTGATTTCTCCGGCAACAAACTCCATGTATGCGGGACTGACCCAGATCAGGGACGACTCAAATGCCCTTCACACCGGCATTCTCAGTTATCTGGCGTTTTCCTATTTGCTGGTGATCCCTTGTGTATTTGGTCTCTATGCACTGAGCGATCTTTTTACCGCGGTGCTTCTGGGCGACAAATGGTCACAGGCCGCGCCGGTGATTGGTCTGCTGGGATTTCTGATGCTGTCCATGCCGCTGAATATCTGCCTGCAAACCGTGTTAACCAGTCAGGCAAAGATCCAGTACCTGGTGATTATCGACCTGATTATGATTGCTCTGATTGTGGGGCTGTTAGTGGGATTGGCAGCAAACGGGACATTGGAGCTACTGGCATACACCCAGTATCGGGCCTGGCTGGTCGGTGTGTTTATCGTGTTGTTGGCCGTGTTCTATCGATTTCTGCTGTCTCTGGACACCATGAAACTGCTGCGTGTCATGCTGCTACCGGTACTTCCCGCTTGGCTCATGATGTTGGCTGTCAGCAGCATTGAACCTCTATTGCCTTTCCCGCCTGTGGTGAATCTTTTGACGTTGGCTGTCATAGGTGGCGCGATTTTTGTGTCGATAATGAGTTTCGCATTAATTCTTTTTAAACAACGGTTACCTGAGTATGCGTTTATCTTTACTGTGATAAATAAAGTTCTGCCGTCAGTTTCACGCTGAAACGGGTGAATCGCAGTATGTCTCAAGGGCGGTTGACGCCATTGGACCAAGTTTGAATGACGTATCATCCCGCTCAATGTGGTGGGGCAGGAGGCAGTTAACAGACCAGTATCGGTTTTTCGTGTGCATACCGCTTGGGGAACGCTGAAAAGGAATTCAGATGTTAGAAAGCAACACAACAACCAATCCGATAGCGCGTGATGAATTGTCTGTTCTTGTACTGGGCGAAGACACACGCAGCTTCCTTTCTGTCATCCGTTCGTTTGGTCGGGCGGGATATAAAGTGCATGTAGTCTGCTACAACCGCAAAAGTCCGGCACTGAGAAGTAAGTACATTTCAGCAAGCTTTTATTACAACTATCAGTCGTTTGACAGTGGAGACTGGCTTTCGAGTGTGCTCGCGCTGGTTTCACGTTACCAATACAACCTCATTTTTCCCTGCGACGAGCGTGCAATCTATCCGCTCTGGCATGCCAAGGCAGCACTTCCCTCCCATACCCAACTCGCAATTGCCAATCAGGAAGCGTTGGTGGCGCTGTTCGACAAATGGAAGACCAAGCAAATCGCCTTAAAGTGCGATGTGCCTGTCGCAGCGGGAGAGTTAATTCAGATCCAGACCGACAGCTATGACCAACTGGTGCAACAGTTTGGCTCTCCGTTTGTACTCAAACCCCTGCAGTCTTTTGAGATGACTTCTCTGGAAAAAGGAACCAGGTGGTCATCGTAAAATCTGAGGCTGACTATTTGGCGTTTAGTGAAGTCAATAAAGACAGCGGCGAGTATCTGATAGAGGCTTACTTTGAAGGGCAAGGCGAAGGGGTCTCCGTTTTTTCGTGGGATGGACAGGTAAAAATGGCATTCGCTTACCGGCGTTTGGCCGAACCTGATTCGGGCGGTGGCAGTTCCTATCGTCAGAGCATTCCGTTGGATCCTGAACAGTTAACCGGCGTGGAAGCGATTTGCAGGGAGGCAAAACTGTCCGGGTTGGCGATGTTCGAATTCCGGCGCAATACCCAAACGGGTGAATGGATACTCGTGGAAGTGAATGCGAGAGTTTGGGGCGGATTGCCACTGGCGGAATATGCCGATATCGATTTTCCCCAGATGTACGCCAATCACCTGCTGGGCTGGCAGATAACACGGATTACAGCCGCAGCCCTCGCGTTGTCTCTGCCCGCGCCCTGACCGCTGACCTCTACGAGATCAAGCGGGAGTTTGAAAAGATAGCCAACGCAGAAGGGCGTTTGTCTGCGTCGGGACACATGGCGGTGCGGCTGGCGAACATTGGCAGGGTGCTGTCGACGAAAGAGAGCATCGATAGCCTACGCTTAGATGATGCAAAACCTTTTTTTGCAGAAGTAGGGGCATTTACCGGCAATGTGTTTATGTCGCTGCTTAAACAACAAACGTTCCTGATTAAGTTGCAAAGGATGCGTACGAAAAAACGGTTTACAGCGGCATTACAGTCAAACCCGCACAGGCGGCTCGTTTTCATCTGTTACGGGAATATCATCCGTAGCCCCTTTGCTGAGCGTTATGTTCACGACCACATGGACCAAAAAGGCGTTCACGTGGAGCTGGATTCGTTCGGGTTCCATCATAAAGAGGGCAGGAGCAGCCCAGACATCGCCATCACTGCCGCGCAGCAACTGAACTGCGATCTCACACAACACCAGTCCAAATGCCTCACGCAGTACGATCTTCAGGAAACGGATATTGTCATCTACTTCGATGAAAAAAACCGCGCCATGCTGGAAGCCGGTTACCGGGTAAACCATGCCTTTTGCGCGGCGGATTTTCTCGAAAACAGCTACCCGGAACTTGATGAAATCAGCGACCCTTATGAAAGCGATGTCGAGACCATCAGGCGATGCTACGACAAGGTCAAAGTCGCGCTGGATAACCTCATGAGCCTTCACCGGAGGGCGCTGCAGTGATAACGCCCAAGTTCAGTGTCGTCATTCATGCCGAAGAAGAGTTCGACTGGGACGGCGGCTTTTATCCGGCCAATACCGCGGTCACGCATGGCGCCGAGTTAATCCGCTTTGTGGACGCGCTGCTCGATGCCGGTGCTAACGTCACCCTCGCCATGGATTACCCGTTTATCACCAGTGAGGACGGAAAGCGGGTTGTCAGTCACTTTAAACATCTGGATGGCGAGCGGATAGAGTTCGCCACGCACTTACACCCTTGGGTAAACCCACCCATTCCGGAAGGAACAACCAGCGTGACCAACCGGGAGTCGTTCCCCGGAAACCTGTCAGAGGAAGAAGAATACGCCAAGTTAAAGGCACTGACCGATGAGATTGAGCGCGTCACCGGAACCCGGCCTGTCACCTATCTTGCTGGCAGGTATGGGATAGGAAAGCACAGTCGCCAAATCCTTAAATCGCTGGGTTACAAGGTTGATCTGAGTGTCAGCGCCTATACGGATTTTTCCCGGAACGAAGGGCCAGATTTCAGCCTCTTCTCAAACCAAATCACTCGGGATGACTCGGTCACCTCCATTCCCCATACGTGCTCATTTGTGTGCCCATTACCGTGGGTGGAACAGCACTTTAACCGCAATCCGGCGCACTACCAGAAGTGGGCCAGCAGCAAATTGACCGCCATTTTGCTGAAAATCCTGCGTGTTAAAAAATACCGCCTGTCGCCAGAGGGCTTTGGCTTTGCTCATATGAAGGCCGTCACGGAGGCTCAGCTCAGGATAGGGCAGGAGGTGTACATCGTTTCCCTGCATTCGCCCAGCGTCAAACCTGGTTGTACGCCCTATGTAAAGTCCGAAGCCCAGTACGATGCATTCAAGCGCTCACTGGTTACCTACATCGACTACCTGTTACGTCAGAAGAAGGGCGAAGCTTTTCTTCCCGGCCATTTTGTTAAGGACGACTGATGGATATTTACGTGCACCCCTGCAATAAGAAAAACATCGGTGATGAACTCAACTATTGGTTTTGGCCAGAGCTGATGGGGGACGCGCTGCATACCCATCATGAAAGCCTGTTGGTCGGCATCGGAACGGTATTGAATGACAATCTGCCGAAAGACAGAGACATACACGTGATGGGCAGTGGCGCGGGTTATGGAGAACTGACTCACCACAGGCAGTGGAATATTCACTTTGTGCGGGGCTTTTTGACTGCAAGCGCGATTGGTTGATAAGGCCAAAGTGGCCTCTGATCCCGGTTTGCTCATCAGCAAGTTAAGGCCACAGAGCAGCGACAAAAAGCACAAATTGTCCTTTATGCCGCATGTGAACATCGACTCACCAAGGTACCGGGATTTTATCCATTCACTGGGTTGGCACTATATCTCTCCGTCCGATGAAGAGAGCGTTGTGCTGGCTGACATCGCGGCGACAGAAAAGCTAATCACCTCGGCGATGCATGGCGCGATTTTGGCTGATGCGTACCGGACTCCCTGGCTTCCCATCAGCACGTCGCCGGAAATCCTCAACTTCAAGTGGCAAGACTGGTTCTCCTCTGTCGATATCACGGCAGAACTTGATGTGATGCCGCCAATCTGGCCAGAACCTCCGTCAACGCTGGCCGCGAAAGCCAAGGACAAACTCAAGGCGAAGGTGGTCAGGCATAAGCTGGAACAACTTGCACAACGTGGTGCGTTCCAGCTCAGCAAAGAGAGCACGCTGGAACAAAAACAGGCGCAGATCGCCGCGGAAATAGAGAAAGCCAAGCACCTTTTGCTGAGCCGGGAGGTGTGCAAATGAGCATGATGAATTTTGTCCGCTCCTCCGGGGCAGAAAAACGCACGTTTACTGTATTGGCGCGGCTAAGACAGGGACGACATCTATCGCGCAGATTTACAACAAAGTCTACCGGACAGCCCATGAGCCCGAAGTGGAACAAACCACAGGCTGTGTGATGGACTACCTGTCGGGGCGGTTATCAGAGACTGAGTGCGCGAAGCGTTTAATGGCTCGGGATAAAAGGCTCAACCTGGAAATGGAGTCTTCACACCCACTGGGATACTTTACACCCCTTCTGGTGTCTTCATTTCCTGATGCCAAATTCCTGGTCACCATCCGGGACCCAAGATCATGGATTAAATCGCGCATTAATTTTCACCTGAACAAAACCCCGCCGGAATGGAAAGTCTACCGGGATTTTATCTGGGCAAGACACCACACGGGATTCAGCAAAGAGGAACAGTACCTTGAGGAGTTGGGACTGTTTTCATTGGAGGCATACCTCAAGCAGTACGCCGAGCAATACCGGATAATTTTTGATGCCGTCCCTGAAGAGAGGTTGATGGTGCTGAAAACCAGCGACATCTCCGAAAGTGTCGACAGGATCAGTGACTTTGTCGGCTATGAAGGCAAAGCATTGGCACCAGTACACACCAACAAGCTGGCCGACAGCGTGAAAATCCATGAAAAAATACCGCCCGAGTTTATTGATGCCAAGGTTGAAGAGTGCTGCGGGTGGCTAATGAAGCGTATTTTTAACATGGACGCCAAAGGAGAAGCCATATACCGGCAGATCAGCCATTGATCTCTGTGGTCATGGCGACATCGAACCGGCCTGAACTTGCGCTCAGGGCGGTGAAGTCGGTATTGCAGCAAACCTACGCCAACAAAGAAGTGATTGTGATGAACAATGGTTCGACGGAGGAAAATGTCGCCAGGTATCAAACCCTTTTCGACGGTTTGCCTATCCGTCATGTGAACCTGAACAACTGCCTCGGCGAAGGCTTTGGCCCATCAAAAGCGAGAAACTTCGGTATAGGGCTGGCGCGTGGTGGGTATGTGGCCTTTTGCGATGACGATGATGAGTGGTTGATGAGGAGTACCTCAGCGCGGTCGCTGACATTGTTCAAAAAACAAAAGCCGATGTGATTTTTGCCGATCAGGAGACAGAGTTCTGCGACGGCAAGGAGAATAAACACAGCTGGTTTCGCCCCGAACTCGTCAACCAGTTTGCCCACCCGCTCGGGGAAGCTTCCTGCTACGAGATTAACCTGAACTACTTTTACACCCATGGCGGTTTTCCGCACCTCAATGCATCAGTCTACGCGTTATCCCATCTTTCAAAATACGGCGGCTTCTACGAACTCATCACCTATGAAGAGGATTGTGAGCTTTTCCATCGACTGTCAGTTAATGCCGACAGGGTGATTTATTACGACAAGGTTGTGAGTAAACACTACGCGCCTGACCGTTCAAAAAAGAACAATGTCTCCACAAAAACCGATGAGTTGGATGTTCAGCTTATGCGGGCGACTCTGTTCAACCGTTTGATGACGACGAGCGACCGCGAAGACTTCCTCACCTTTGCCCGGCAGCATTGCCGCTATGCGCTGACGCGCGCTGCCATCGTGCTGATTGAACGCGATAAAGTACGTTCGGCGCTGGTGCTGATCCGTCAGGCGCTGGGCTGTGAGTTTAAGGCCAGTTTGATCGTGCTCTACCTAAGGGCGTTGAGCGAGGTTTAAGTCGCACCCAGCCAAAGTCAAAGCCGCCGGAACAAGGCGATCAGCCATGACAACCAAAGTGGTTAAACTCTTCAAAGGGGTGAACTGGCTGCTTTTTGTCACCTGGTATACCCAAATTGCGGGCATGCTGTCGTTTTTCATTCTGGCGAGGTATCTGAGCAAGGATGACTTTGGTGTGATCGCCGGGTGTTTTGTCGTGCAGGGATTCTTCGCTGTTATCGCCAATGTGGGCACCAACCATTATCTGATACGCAAAAAAGAGGTTACAAAGGAAGACCTCGATATTGCCTTCACCATCAACTTTTCCACCCGGACATTGATTGCGATAGCGATTTTCCTGCTGGCGAACCCGCTGGCGTCGTTTATGAAAATCCCCGATTTGGAAATGGTGCTGAAAGTAATGTCACTTTCGCCATTTTTCATTGGGTTACACAACCCAGCCGTGAGCCTGAAACTCAAAGATCTGGACTACTCGGCCATCTCCTACCTGCGAACCATCACCAAGACAATATCGACCACGCTTACCGTGGTTATCACTATTTACTATCAAACCTATTGGGCCGTGGTAGTGGGCGAAATTGCGTATCAGGCCATCTACGCCATTGGCAGTTACCGGGTTGCTGCTACAAGCCTAAATTCAGGGTGGTTGATATCCAGAACCAATGGACATTTTCGAAGTGGATCTTGCTGAAAGGCGTCGCCTCATACAGCAAGAACGTGTGTGACAACGTGATTGTCAGCCGGAACTTTGTGCTGTCTGACCTTGGTATGTATAAGTTCTCCAAGGAAGCATCGAACACCGTCGTCAATTTCCTCATCATGCCCATCACATCGATTTTTTACACTGGCCTGTCCAGCTATGTGGAAGATAATCAGCAGCTTGTCGACAAAATATACAAGTTCTTGATGGTGATCTCCCTGCTGTATATGCCAGTCGTTTTTGGTGGCGTATACCTCTCGGAAACGCTCGTACTTTGTGTTTGGGGAGAAATGGGCAGATACCTCAAGTTTGTTTGCCCTGTTCCTCGTCATGACTTTTGCAAGGAACTTCAACCAGGTCTTTTCAGATGTGTTTGTCTTGATTGACCAGGTCAAAAAGCAGTTTCTCTACGAGCTGGTATCCTCTGTGATCGTGATAGCAATCGTCGTTCTGGTGTCGTCATTGCCATTGTTCGAGTTTGCTATTTGCCGCGTTATCCTCGCCTATCTTGTGTTGCTGAGCATGATTTTATATCTGTCGAAGATGATACCTATCAGGGTTGGCAGGGTGATGAAAATAATGATTTTGCCTTTCATACTGTCGGGGACAATGACCATCCTCATTCATGCAGTAGACGGCTATATCACCCAATGGAGCGATGCCTCCCGTTTACTGGTGCTTATCGGAACGGGTTTTATTTTCTACCTCGGTGCTTGTCTTTTTACCTTGAATCTCTTGAAGAAAAGAGTGCCCGACTACCGCTACCTTTACGAATCCGTCATCCTTCACACCATGTCGGTCATCACGGCAAAAATCGGGGCAAAACTGTCCCGCAGATAATGTCCCATTTTGCGTTGTGGAGAAATACCCCATTTTGTCGTATTTTCGCGTTCGTGATTTTGTAGGGTATGATGATACCCTCGCGAAAACATGTAGTTACACTAAACCTTGGTGATGGGTAGATGTGTAAAAAATCCCAAAGAGGGGTGTTTAATTACCCCACTTTGGGATCTAATAAATTGTTATGTTTTTAATCTGAAAGGTTCAGTTATGGATGAAATATCAAGAGAGGTATCTAATTTAGAGAGCCTTTTAAGATTACCAAATGGTTTTTATAACTCGCTAATGGCAGAAGATGACTGGTCTTTTGTTATTAAGTTAAGTGCTCTTTTTGAAGCTGCTAGTGGACAAGCGCTTGCTGCCAAATTACAGCATTCAGAAATTGAAAGTGAGTTGTCTTACCTTGAACAAGTAAAGAAAATAAATTTAATACTTAAGTTAAATATTATTACGAAAGAGCAATCAAAATTTTTTAATTGAGCTTGCTTCGTTGAGGAATACACTTGTACATAACATTAGCAATGTAACCTTTAGTTGGGAAACATACACCTCCAAGCTTGATAAAAACCAAAAGAAATCTTTTGCAAAAGTTTTTGGGCATGGAGTTCATGAAAAGTTTGAAATTAATGGTGTTTCTTTAAATAGAACTGACTTTACAGTTGAGAATCCCAAAATAGCGATATGGGTAACTGCTCAAGAAGTTTTAGCTTGTTTACATGCTGACATTGAAAATAGTTCTAACATTAGAAAAATTAATGAAATTGGTCAAAAGCTAGTACAAAACATAACAAAGCAATTAAGTGTGGACTAAAAAGCTTGGCTTAGTTCGTACCTCACAATTATAGCCAAGCTTTTTTAGCCGCTTATTGCGGCGTTATTCAAACGTTATGAGTTTTTCGAGTTTAGTGAGAGGTTTTTGTGGACATAGAAAACATTAAGGTACAAATCCGTAGTTTTAAACAAGCTCTCATTGACGCTGAGCTCTACCTACTTGGTCACGAATATCGAAAATTTAAACGGTTCCCAGAGGCATGCTGTGTTTTAACTAGTCAATTATTGGCAAGGTTTTTAGTTCGGAACTATCCAGAACTAGAATTAAGAGTTGTGCATGGGGAAACTCCTGAGGGTATGTGGCATTATTGGGTTGAACATAAAGGAGAAGTTTTCGATATAACAATGGCTCAGCATGGAATTGAGGCTGAGGACGTCATTTGGTCGGAAAGCTTGTGGCATCAGAAGTGTCACGTTCTTGAAACATGGTTAGTTGAACACGATTTCAATGACGTATGTGAAGGCGCAGACAGTGCAAGCGCTCAAGCTTTAGAGAATGGCTACAAACTAATAATGTCAAAGCTTAATCTGTAGTTCAAACTCATAACACATATGAGCCCTTCTCCGGTCAATAGGCAATAGCCATCTTTTGGCTGCGTTAGCAGCCAATGCTCTCGAACAACAAAGTCGTCTACTTCGTTTTGTCATTTCCGCCATAAAGTCGTTGCTTACAGCAAACTGACCTGCCCCAAAAAACCTGTCCAACCATGACCTTGTCGCCTATTCACAAAGCACGGTATTTCCAATTCCTGAGTACCCGCACAGTGAATGGTGAGGTTATCTAACTGCGAGTTCAGCTTGGTATGACTCGCGTTGAAGAACAACCTCACCATTATCATCTGCGTTATGCTTGCGACACGTGGGCTACTTAATCACACCACATACAATGCGGCTCCGCCGCCGCCAAGTTTTGCCGGGTGATCAGAATGGTTGTCGCCACCGGCATGAATCATCAATGCGCGGCCTTTTACATCATCGAGTTTTACCCGTGGTGCCAGTACTGGCTGGTCTGCCATGCCATTGGCATTCACGTAAAGGGCGGGTAAGTCACCGAGATGGTTGTCGTCTGTCCAAGGGTATCCATGTTTGCCCGTCTTTTCTGGGTCATAGTGTCCACCCGCGGCGCCACCGAGGACCGTTTTACCTTCTTTGGTAACGCTGTCGCATGAACCGTTCGCATGCAAATGGAAGCCATGTGTACCCGCAGGCAACCCCTGCAGTTTTGGTGCGAAAACGGTGCCGTAATCACTGGCAGTGATCGTCACCGTTCCTGCTGATTGACCTGAGCCAAGATCGATCATTTCCACGTTGACGGTCTCTGCTAACGTTGGGAAAGAGAGAAGCGTTAATGCCGCAAGCCAAGTTGTTTTGTTCATTTTTGTGGGTCCTTTTTATTGTTGTTTATCTATTCACATCAGTGCTGAATCGGCTTCAGAGCATTGATGTGACCATGTATTTAGGCAAAATCTTTCAGATTAAGTCCAGTTTTATTACCCAATTCTGAGTAGCAGTCAGCCTGATAAGCGCTCCCATTATTTCGATACGCCTGTGACCAATTTATCTGTACAGGTAACCGGTTACATAACTGGAAGTCGCTATAGATTCGATAGGTAAGAGTGATGGCGTATTCAAGCCGGGGGATTTATGGCCTGAATGCACTAAGTAAGGCTAAGTCGTTGCGGCTCTATGGTGAGCGGGAGCAGTCGGATGGATTGTGCAGAAAAATGCGCACAGAGCCATCTGGCTGCCTGTGCGCATCTTGATTGGGGCAATGATTAAGCGCTTTTTCTGCGGCGAATCAATCCAAGACCAAGCAAACCAACGGCCAGTAACAGAATAGAGGCTGGCTCTGGAACGTCTCTTGGGTCTGGGCCAAAGTAACCCGTGCTCGAATAGGACTTGTCACTGCCTGTACATTGCGCTTCGTCATTTGGTAGGGTCGAGCCATCAGGACAAAGTTGTTGGCTTCGAACGCCTACAACCCAGTCTTCGTCCAACGTTAACCCCTGATCATCTGTGGTCCATTCGAAAGTTTGGATCTCATCAAAGCCCGGCGAGCCTAAGCTGAGAACAAACTCCCATTCCTGACCACTGATTAAGCCATTCAGGTTACAACCGGGACCACAGCTTGTTGAAGTCGTGTCCGTATCCCAAACAGAGACTTGGCCGACGGGACTCACATTGGTAAGGGCTGGTGAGATGACATCCACATCACCAAAGTCAAGAAACAAACCTAAGCCTTCAGCGTTCCATGGGTCAACGGTAAATGAATAGTTAAACTCAGAGTTGGCGACGTCGTGTTCGATAGTCAGGATATAGTTACCCGTGCCACCCTCATTGGTCGTCCACGTATCGTAAATCAAGATCGCCTGCGCTGGGAGCGCGAGAAAGAGACTGAGAACCGGGAGGAGAAGTCTCTGGATGATAATACGGCTCATATTGGCCTCACTAATGCTTATTTAATAAACAGTACGACATAAGCAATAATCAGGCCTGAAATATAAAAAGACTCTTATCAAGCAGTTACTAATAGATTGAGGTGGCTACCAAGCATGGCGTAAAATTAGTTGACGTGTAAGAAGGGGACCTCACGTAACTGACGCAACATCACCCGCCGTATTTCTTGCAGTCCAATTGGGTACCAACCAGGACTACGAACTATTGTTCCACCGTTTCGACCCATTACTTCCTGATGTGCCTATCTTCCCCCCTTCTCATCACGACGCCACCCCAAACGAGAATAAGTGCCAGAAGCAAAATGACAAATTTGTCATTTTCAAGTCATGAGCCGGAAAGCTGCCAGCCCCTAACGTATGGATACGAAACATTTCAAAGGCTGAATGGAGTCAGGATATGCGTTCTCGTGTCGATCATTCGAAGAGACATTTTGTCAAAGGTCTTGCGCTAGGTGGGGTACTTGCGGGGATCTCCCCGATCATTTCCCCTGCTTGGGCGGGCGTACCAAACACCAAATCAAATACGATCCCCGAGGTTTCAGGTGATGTCATTAATCTGGTCATTCAGGAGACGGTGGTGAACTTTAACGGCCGTTCCCGAATCGCGACCACTATCAATGGTGTGCTTCCTGGGCCAACGATACGGTTGAAAGAAGGCCAGTCAGTGACCATCAAGGTGACAAACCTGCTGAAAGAAGAGACGTCCATCCATTGGCATGGACTGATCCTCCCGTTTCAGATGGACGGCGTGCCGGGTATTAGTTTTGCCGGCATCAAGTCCGGTGAAACGTTTACCTATCGCTTTGACGTCCAGCAAAACGGCACCTATTGGTACCATTCTCACTCCGGTTTCCAGGAAATGACAGGCATGTACGGTGCCTTGTGATTGAGCCCAGTGGCGAAGACCCGGTGGAGTACGATTCCGAACATGTCGTCCTGCTTTCTGATTGGACGGATGATAATCCTCAAACTGTATACAACAACCTGAAAATGCAGGGGGATTATTACAACTACATTCAGCCAACGCTGCCAGATAACGTCACACAGATTAGAAAGAACGGTCTTTCCGATACGCTTGCCGACAAAAGTATGTGGAACAGCATGCGAATGAGTTCAATGGATCTGGCAGACCTTTCTGCTGCAACCCTGATTTACTTGATGAACGGGGCCGCTCCGGGGAGCAATTGGACGGGACGCTTCAAAAAAGGTGAGAGGGTAAGACTCCGTTTTATCAATGGCTCCAGCAACACTTTCTATGATGTCCGCATTCCCGGTTTGCCTCTTACTGTGGTGCAGAGCGATGGCGTGAATGTTCATCCTGTGACAGTTGATGAGTTCCGTTTTGGCCCGGGCGAAACATACGACGTAGTGGTATCTCCGCGTGATGAGGCTTACACGATTTTTGCCCAATCCATGGATAGGACGGGTTTTGCTTCTGGCACCCTCGCATTGCGGGAGGGGCTCACTGCACCGGTTCCTGCCATTGACCCAATTCAGCCTCTGACGATGGAAGACATGATGGATCAATGGATCACAGCAGTATGGCGGGTATGCCAAACATGAATAGCATGGATGGGATGGCGGGTATGGACACAACAATATGCCCGGGATGGATCATAGCGGTATGGTACGGCCGCCGTCCCGCTTGCCAAGCCGAGCAGTACCGTTCGGCATGCTTCTAGTGAATACGGCGCAAGTGTTGATATGCGTGTCGATACGCCACGAACCAATCTGGATGACCCGGGTGTCGGGTTACGTGGAAATGGCCGCCGGGTACTGACATTGGCTGATCTGCGAACCCTGGGGGGTTCTATCGACCCCCGTCCTCCTGAGCGGGAAATCGAACTTCACCTGACAGGCAATATGGAACGCTATACCTGGTCGTTTGATGGGGTGGAGTTCGGTAATTCTACGCCCATTCATTTCAATTACGGCGAACGTGTCCGGGTCATATTGCAAAACGACACCATGATGACGCATCCCATGCATCTGCACGGTGTGTGGAGTGAAGTAGAAAGCCAGATGGGGAGTTTCTCGTCCGTCGCCACACCATTCCTGTGCAACCCGCACAACGGATTAGTTTTCTCGTTACTGCAGATGCTCTTGGCCGGTGGGCCTGGCACTGTCACCTGCTGTTCCACATGGATGCCGGCATGTTCAGGGAGGTTGTTATTTCATGAAGATTCAAACCCAAAAAACGCACAGTCTGCTCATGCGCCAAAGCATGATGACTCTGGCGCTGGTTGCAGCGCTTTCCGCCACCGCGAATGCTGGCGCTGAGCTAGCGGGTCACGATGGGATGGCATCAACAGAACCGAGCCAGGAGATGACGGCTGGCCGCGACCCGAATGAATATTCTGGCGGTCTCACACTAAATTCAGGGCCTTACTTGTTGGATGGCGTGGCAAGCCCAGAACTGGCCGACCAAAAACACTTCTGGGGTCTGCGTTTAGACCGTCTGGAATATCAGGATTTCCGGCATGGAGACGACCCCATAAATTACGAAGGCGAGGTCTTCTACGGTGGCGACTACAACAAAGTGGTGTTGCAAAGCGAAGGGGATATCGTCGATGGCGAGTTGGATGAATCATCTTCCAATTTGCTGTGGCGCCATGCCATCTCAACGTTTTGGGATGTTCAGGGTGGTGTCCGTTACGACACTCTTGATAGCAATGATCGCTTCTGGGTAACGGCAGGCTTCAAAGGGTTGGCGCCGTATTGGTTTGAAGTGGATGCGATGTTGGCGGTAGGTAAAAACGGGCAGGTGGCTGTAGATGTTGAAGCGGAGTACGAAGTCCTGCTTACGCAAAGACTGATTGCCCAGCCATCTATCGCATTGCGCACTTACGGAAAGGATGACACTGAGTGGGATATCAGCAGGCTGACACCGGAAATGGCTACCGGATTGCGTGTACGTTATGAGTTCTCGCGCAAGTTCGCGCCCTACCTTGGTGTTGAGTGGCAAACAGATTTTGGAAAAGACAGCAGTAAAACACCGGAGGAGACACTCTGGGTTGCTGGCGTTCGCATCTGGTTCTGATCACTAACTGTGTAGAAAGGAGAACAAAATGATCCGTAAAACAACCATAGGACTTGCCCTTGCGGCTGCTTTGCTTTCGGGAAATGTGCTCGCCGATGTCGGTCACGGGGAAAAAATGCATGGCAAACCGATGAATACAGAGACAGTGGGTAGCCGGGCAATGCGGCTGATGTGACGAAGACCATCAAAGTATCAATGAAAGACACGATGACATTTACACCCTCTCAATTCTCAGCAGATGCTGGCGAAACGGTGCGAATCTTCGTCAAAAATGAAGGGAAAATCCCCCATGAGCTGGTGATTGGTTCGCTCGACAACATGAAAAACCATGCTGAAATGATGCGCCAAATGCCGAATATGCAGCATCAGGAAAGCAATATGATCACACTTCAACCAGGTCAAATGTCTGCACTCATATGGAAATTTGATGAGCCGGGTGACGTCGATTTTGCCTGCCTCATCCCGGGTCATATGGAAGCGGGAATGGTAGGAAAGGTCTCTGTAAACTGATACCAATAAGAAACGCCAATATCCAAAAAACTTTGCCGCTATCACTAGCGGCCTTTTTATTGCGTAAAAACGAAGGAAAGCAGCGGAAATAAAAGGAATCTTGTGCTGGCGGTAAGCCAACCTACAAGGCGTGATATGGCTTTCGGTATTGGCGGCTCACCAAAGTCATCAACCGGTCATTTTGGGAACGTCAGGGTAAAGACAGTGCGCCGGTGTTTCGATTCTACAGACACAGAGCCGTCATAGGCTTCCATAATCGATTGTGTGATTGCCAGGCCAAGACCGCTGCCGACGGAGCTTTCATGTTTTCTCGATTTATCAACCCGATAGAAACGGTCAAACAGGTAGGGTAGCGACGCTTTTGGAATGGTATCCCCCTGGTTTTCCACCAAAATACAAACTTCATCGGGAAGGTTGAGCACCTCAATAGTGATGTTGGATGCGTGATCTGCATGGCGCAAGGCGTTGGTCAGCAAATTCGTGACTGCGCGTTCCAGCATGTTCTTGTCGACAGATAAAGAGGCATGGCCACGGGTAATGATGTCGATACCTTTTTCCTCTCCAAGAATACTGAAGTAATCAGCAATACGGTCGATTTCAGTTTCTACTGCAAACTTCGTATTGGTTCGTATGAGTAATGCGTTTTTTGCTTTGGCAATGTAGAGGATGTCATCGATTGTTTTGGTTATCCGCTCGATTTCCTCGAGATTGGATTGCAATACATCCTGATACTCTTCAACGCCGAGGGTCACCTGGGTTTGCGTATTGATATTTGACAGTGGCGTTTTGAGTTCGTGGGCGATATCAGACGAAAATTCCGACAAGCGGCTAAAACCTAAATTGAGCTTTCTTAGCATGTCATTCTGAATAGTGACCAGATCCCGTAGTTCATCGGGCAAGTTGTCAGTGGGTATGACAACATCCAGATTGTTTGGGTTAACGGTTTTTAAGTGGTTCTGAACATGCTTGAGGGGCTTTAAGCCGAGATTGACGGCGACAATGCTAAATGCGATTGCCAGCAACACGACCAAAAGCGCAGACCACAGAAGCACAATTCTTAACTGTTTGAAAAACTGCAGGTGGCCATCAATTTTTGCACCATTAACACATAGAACTGGTCACCGGCGTCGAACAAAAAAGGGCGGTATAGTCCTTGTTCATCCTCCCACTCATCCAATTGCTTCCCTGATTGAAAGGCAGATAAAAGCGTTTCAGGCATACCTGTCTGGAGCGGTATGCCTGAATTCGTGGCGACGACATGGTTGTTCTTCAAGACCCAATAGTCGACGGTCGTGTTTATCCGCCCGACGAGGTTTTCCGGAGGCTCGCGCAGTACCTCGCCCCAGCTAACTGCGTCGTATTTGTCCTTAATGTGCTGGTAGTCCTGATCGTAGAAGTGATACTTGAGGGAGGTTTCGATAATTGATGCGACAAACAAATAAACCAGTACAGAAAAAGCCATGAACATCAGGATCAATCTGTTCTTCATTGAATAGAGTGAAAACCACGTCATTGGCTTAAATCCTCCATTTTATAGCCCATTCCCCGAATGGTATGGATAAGAGGGTTGTCGTAAGGCTTATCTATCTTGTTTCTTATCCGTTTTATCGCGACGTCGATGACGTTGGTGTCGCTGTCAAAATTCATGTCCCATACCAAAGAAGCGATCGTGGTTCGGGAGAGTACCTGGCCTTCTTTGCGCATCAGCAGTTCCAGCAGTTGGTACTCTTTGGCGGTAAGATGAATGGTTTCTCCGCGGCGTTTCGCCGTGCGTTTAAGCAAATCTAGCTCCAAATCCGCCATGGTCATGATGTGGTGACCCGCACCGCTATTCTGGGGAGGAGTGAAATTACGGAGGAGGTTTTGTATGCGCGCGAGTAATTCTGCAAAGGCGTAAGGTTTGATCAGGTAGTCATTGGCGCCCAGCTCAAACCCTTTCACTCTGTCTTCGACGTGCTCTTTGGCCGTGAGCAAAATAACCGGCGTATTGATGTTGTTGCTTCTCATGGTCTTAAGTATCTGCCAGCCATCAAGTTTCGGCAGCATGATGTCGAGAATGACCAGGTTGTATTCACCGCTGGTGATCATGTAGAGACCGTCCACGCCGTCGGAAGCCAGATCAACCACATAGCCTGATTCTGTCAGCCCTTTTTTAAGATATGCACCCGCTTTAACTTCATCTTCAATGACGAGCAATTTCATCCATTTCCCCGGCAAAATGTCATATCACAAGACTGTGATTATTCTGGTTATTATGAGATTAACTCTAGCAGAGAAGGGATCGCTGCTATAACCGCCCAAACGAAAAGAGGGCACCCGGCAGTTTTTCCTGCCGAGTACCCATTGCCTGACTTAAGAGACCGTTAATTGTCTTCGCGGTTCAAATAGTGGTATCGGACATTCGCAATACCCACATATTCGAGGTCGCCGTCATTGTTCATGCGCTCTTCGACAGTCACAAACCCCTGGTCTTTCAGGTGTAGTGAGTTGCTTTTTATGTTGGATGGCGACCAGACCTTTAGAGACTTCTTCAGTTGCTCAGGCGTTTGCGACTGCAGGTTTTGAAGCTGGACATATGCCCAGTCGTAGGCATCTTGCTTATTTTCAGCAGCAGGCATTTCAATGGAGCGGGTTTCTGTGATTGAGGTAAATTTGGCAGTGCTGTTTAGAGGCTCTGCAATAGCGGTGGTGCTGGCAAGTACGATGGCAGCTGTGGCTGCAATGTGTGTTAGCGTTTTCATATCATCACCTGTCTTTAGGTTGCTGTGTGTCTGAAGTGCAGTATCGCGAGTACACTCTGACACCCGCCTATCGACGAGATGACAATTTTGTCATTTTGAGTTTAGCGATGGAGAAATAGCGTCCTAACACGACCACACATCTCTCCCTTAATTGATACCACATCCCAACCAAAAATCTGACAGCAGTTGGCTGACCCTATCAACATCAGTACCGCGATGTGTGGCCGTGATCGCAGCGACAAAAAGGGTCGTGCTTTTTATCTCGAATCGTTGCCAGTGCATGGGATGTTGAAACGCTCAGTAAAGGCGTTAAGTCGAAGCCAAGCAAATACGCCCCCTGCCTTTCAACGTCAAATCCGAGCGTGTCGCCGGGAACATAGTCCTCCCACAATCGCCCGTCATGAATCTCATGGTAGCGGCTCAACACCGTGAAAAAGTCCGTCGCATCTTTGCGGCTATTCGCGCCTCGCTCTAGCCAGGCAATTAGCTTTAAAAGCGCAATACCCGGCAGAGAAGCCACCTGAAAAGTGAGCTCGTTCCAAGTCACGGTAAGGGATGACTCATAAGCTTCCTGAAAACCGGCAACGGACATCGTAATGTCAAAATGAGGTGGCCAGGCGATGTCCCCTTTCTCGTCAGCGACTGCGCCGAACGGAATAATATCAATGGGTAACTTTGTTACTGGCTCAATGAGCTGGTGCTCGACACGGGTGGTTTGTAATCCTTCCTTTAGCAGACTCTCTCTGAGTGTCTGAAAGCTATCCCAGCTGTCGACCAAAATGGCGGTATCGATATCCCGGGTCGCCTGATGGGTGGGTAACCATGAATGCCATGCAGCACCACATCTCGGGCGGTGGCACCTGCAATGAAATAAGCGACTCCAAGCCCGTTGACGATACGCACCAGGCTTTCGAGCGCCCGCTCAAACTGCGGGTTAAGGGAGTGAGTTAAGGTGTAAGTATTGGTCATTTAAGATCTCGGCTGCTTCTCGGTTGCGGCTGTCATTGCTGGCCAGAAGCTCCGCCACGGTGAGCAGTGCCTGAGCGCTGGGGGATACTGTCAGGCTTGCTCCCCAAAATGGAGCTGCAATCAGGAGCTGGCCGTCGGCGGATGGGCGAGCGTGAAGATCCCGCATCTTTTTCTGCATCGACTCGCGGGTAAACAGCCAGTACTCTTCGGGAACAAGGTAGTTCGTCAACAATGCCGCTGCTACTTCCCCACCCCAGATTTCCCCCTCTTCCAGTGCTATCTCTTGCCAGTGCAGCGGGGTTTTCACCCTGAAAGGCGCCAGCTTTTTTCTGAGCACTTGAGGATAGGAAAGCAGCCATTGGTGGATGAGTGCTAACTTATCCAAAAAGCGACGGGATTTCTTGTCTTTCGGGATCGCCTGATTGTCGACGAGGAACTTCATCGTTTTACTGACCATCCCCAGCGAAACACCGGCTTTTTTCGCCATGATTTCATAGGGCTGGTTCAGGAGTTCGTCATCAACCAGCAAGGCAAACAGGCATTTCATGATCCCCTCACTCAATGTTGGTCGAGCATCCTGAATCTTTTCGCCTTTCTTGCCTTCTATGTGCAGAAAAAACCGGGCTGCACAATGTGGGCATTACCGGCTTCATCAAGGTAGTTGATCCCTTTTTCTTCACTGTACTGGCGTAAGAAAGTGCTGAGTGGGTTACAGATCAGCAGGGTTTCATGCGGAGGGCGAGTTTGTAAAAACGTATCCAGTGAGGCCTTGCGGTGAATGCGCTTTACTTCGGCATTAAAGGTGCGCGCCTCACCGGCTATCGTCAACGTCACCGATGCATCCACGCCACTGTCAGGTGTCGTCGCAGGTTGATAGCGAACATCGGCGACCTCAATATGTTCAGGCAGTGCATCTAGGCTTGGCTTAGTATCTGCTGATTCATTTTCACGACTTAAATATTTCATGATTCATGAAAATATATCACCTGGATACGCACTCTGCCACTTGGATGTTGATACCGTCACGACAATGCTTACAAATCCCCATGCTTTAATCACCGTTCAATACAGTGCATCAAATGGCCTTTGTACTCTTCTTTCCTTTGTTATATGCCGACTTTTTCATCAAAGAATACGGTTTTTCAACCAGAAGGAAGAGCACGGTAGAGGTGACCCATGTGAAAGCAAACGCCGGCAGGAACCAAACATACAGTGCCAAGTCCCATTGGTGATTTGGTGGAATAAAGACAGCCATGACCATGAAGAAGAACTTTAGGGTGATCCCATGAATCAAGTAATAGGAGTAACTCATGTTGCCGTAATACCTCAGAAACGGCGTAGAGCAGAGTTGGCTGAATTTGCTGTTTTTATTCAGACATGACGCGAAGGTGAAGAAAAAGCCAATAAAGAGGGCTGGCAGAAGTAATACGCTATCCAATGAAAATATCCGGATGATGATAATTGCCAGGATAGTCAGGATAAATGCATTGCTTGATAAGGGGTTGTCGCTCTGTAGCAATGGTCTGTTTTTCAACTCATACATCAACATTCCCGCCAGGAAGAGAACCATCTTCTGGTGGGAGTCATACCCGGCATAGATAACGACAAAGCCAGAATGGACAACACTGCGAGGAAACGTATGCGTGTTTCACTTTCCCAGCTGCGCATTTGAAGGACATAGACGAATACCGGCAGTGCCAGATAAAGGAACATTTCATAACTCAGGCTCCAAGCGACGGTAATAATTGGCTTGATATCGAAAAGGCCGGGGAGCATTAAAATGTTGGAAATGATATAGAGAGTGGCTTGACCTATGCCGTCAGGGATTTTGTTTTCACTGCTAAAAATGAAAGACAATGCGATGTATAAGGCGAGAACAACCAGAAATACAGGATAGAGTCTGACGATCCTGCGCCAGAAATAAGTGACAAAAGGGGTGTCCTTGCCAATGATGATGCCATAGATAAGAAAGCCGCTGATGACGAAAAAGAGTTCAACACCTTTGGCGCCGATATGACGGTAGTAGACGATGAGTTCCCATGTTAAGGAGTGGGTATCTATCCAGGGAGTAAACTGCGCCGCATAGTGAACAACAAACACCATAAAGGCAGCAATGGCCCTTAGCCCCTCAATGGCGTTGATGGTGCTGTGTCTTCCGTGCTGTATGGTGTAAATGTCTGAAAGTTTCGATTTAATTGTCGTCATCATCAGATTCGTTACTCCAAGCGGATAATCTTTCCAATTGCGCCCCTGACGTTACTTTTAACCCCAGCTATGTTTCGGTTGCTGTTGAATTCACCGCCGTTTTTTCAGCTCAGGCTATCCAGGGCTTTTAAGTAAGCATCCTCTATTCTCTGCATGTCCAAGCGTTGCAGGAGTGCTTTTGACTCTTCACTGAGCGGTTTTGGTTTGATTATTTTCCCGGTCGTTATATTGGAAGAAGGATCGCCAATGCCGCCCTTTCCGGTGTCTTTGTAGGTATCGTAGTTTTCTGACAATGGCTGAGTTAAGCCAAGGAAGGTGGTGATATCAGATAAGGTTTCTTGTGTGTTGTTGGCCAGTTTCTCAGATGAAATGTAAATTTTGTCACCTTCAAATTTATGCCAACTATCAACCATATACTCTGTTCTCTCTACATAGTAATCCTCTAGCCTTTTGACGGTATCCAGCGAATTTTTGTCTGACAGGTGCATTTTTATCATGCTGACCATGGTTTGCTCGGGTTGCCGCAAGAGAAAGATATAAGAGGGCAATGTCTTAAAAATGCGCTCATCAATGATTAGCTTGCTGTGCAAGAGCTTATCAAGGAGATAGTCTGCACTCTCAAAGCTATCATTCTCCCTATAGAGGCTTGCCCGGGTTTTAAACAGGTGGATTTTCTTTGTATAGGAAGAATGAAGTTCACGATGACCGCAGATCTGCTGGTGGGACGCTAGAACATGGCTTAATAATGTACTTCTTGACCGCATATGACTGATGATGAACACATTTTTTTTGTCTTCGAGAGAGCGGTTAAAGTGAGAAAGAAAGTTCCAGTATCTTTTTACTTTGTCTGCATTCATGTTGTTAAGCCTTTGACTTCTTCACATTAGCTTTGGAAGTACGCGTTTCACCGCTTCGGTATACACAGCGTTTGAGAATCTGGATGCACCGATAAAATGGATCAAAGACACCTTACCGATATATCCCGCAAGACCTTTGATACCGGAGGCATACTTGGGAAACTCATGGTTTTGATATTTCGGCCATTTTAATACGCGGCTGTTGGGATACAGCGACTGCATCACGTTGCTGGAAAATTGCTCGCTTCCCCACTCATTCCATTTCTCTTTCCCCAGGCTACCTTCCATTATTTCGCTGACCTGACACAGTTTCTCCCGTAAATTCGAGCCTTTAGGAAAGCCTGTGAAAGCGGCACATCCACGGATGTAGTGCGTCAAGCCAAGTGTTTTCAATGCAGGAAGATTCATTTCTGCCTGTGACTGGATGTGTGCATTATTCCAGCTTCCAGCCAAGGTCGACATGTAGTCAATCAACACTGGCTCGGCAAACATGGGAGAGCCGACAGTGAACCCCTGGTTGTCGATGACATGCTGGTAGATCTCCGGCACAGCACCAAACGTGACAGTGTCACTATCTAGTTGTATGACATAGTATTCATCAGTCCGGCTCAGAACATAATGAAGCCGCTCCCAGCAGGCACCTGTTGGACAATTGAACACGTCGATTTCACCGATATCGACAACGGTCAGGTTTTCGATGTGGGTGTTAAGCAGGGATAGATCATCCGGGGTCAAACTGCCGTCGTTGACGATTTCGATTTTGCATGGCCCGTATTGTAAGACGAAGGATTTGACGGCAAGAAGGTACATCTCAACCGCCACATGGTGGACTTGTGTAACAACCAAAGTTTGGGCGCTTTCTATGCTTTGGATGGGTTTCGTCTTCGTGACGTCCGCCATAGCTTTACTAAAGAGAAATTGGTTCTTCCGTTTCTCCAATTCAGAAAATCTTTCCCGTAATGCTCTAATCATATCCCTGTGTTTCGCCCGTGTTTGTTAGGCTCTCCGAAGTCGATTTGCGCTTTTTTAAAGTCTTCCGGTATACCGATATCGATGAAGTACCTTTGGTTACGCAGCCGTAAAGGCGGTGGGTGGATACAATCTTCATTAAGACGTCGTTTTCAAAGGAGAAAACATCGCCTTTTGGGAGATCATCGATCAGGCGCGGGCTTAAGAGGTATACACCAGCATTGATAAGTCCAGGACTGCCTTGTTGTTTCTCTTCAAAGCGTATGACCCTGTTTTCGTCTGTGGTGACGCGTCCATACCGACTGGTGTCTTCGCAGTCTACCAATGTCATGGCAAGGTCGGCATTTGAAGCCGTCAGGGTTTGGTACATTTCGCTTAAGCTGAAATCGACAAAGGTGTCGCCATTGATAACCAGCACCGCGTTCTCACGATCAGGAATACACACATCAATCGCTTGTTTTATCGCACCGCCAGTGCCCAGCGGTTTTTGCTCAATCGAGTAGCGTATGGCCATGTCTTGGTAGTGGTTGCCGAAATGTTCCGTGATGTGTTCATATTGGTACGAGACGGCGAGTACCACATCCTTCACATTCTGGTCGGCAAGGTAGTCCAGCAGATACTCAAGAAAGGGTCTGCCAGCGACATCGACCATAGGTTTTGGCAATCCACCTGAGAATTCACGAAGTCTCGTCCCTAGTCCCCCGCACAGAACCACAGCAGTGATCTTATTTGGCGTAGTCATTGAAATACTCAGCTTCCACGTACGCGCAGATTATGTGCCGATCAGAATATGGCTTTCCTGGATCCTTGGGGTGTGGTCGGAAGGCACACTGATACAAATGTCGCAGGCTTGCTGGATTTTGCCGCCCTTACCTCCCAATCCAATGGTGACCAGGCCTTTCTCCTTGGCGGTTTTGAATGCGGCAAGAATGTTAGGCGAATTGCCGGACGTACTGATGCCGATAAAGATGTCTCCGGTCACACCGTTGGCCTCTACTTGGCGGGAAAACAGACGCTCGAAACCGTAGTCGTTACCGATGGCGGTGAGAATAGATGTGTCTGTCGTCAGGGCCATTGCCGGTAATCCGGGTCTGTCAAACTCAAACCGGCTGACAAATTCGGCGGCAATGTGTTGCGCATCAGCCGCGCTGCCGCCGTTACCCGCGATGAGCACCCTGTTACCTTGTTTATAGGCGTCTAAACAAACCCTGACAGCGTCATTGATCGCCTGGAGCGCAGACTCGGAAGCCAGAATTGCCTGTTTGGTCTCGATTGACGCTGAAATGTGGTGCTTTATCGTCTCTAAACTGTCCACGATTGCGTGCCCTCGTTAGTGAAACGGAAAGGCTGGATGTGCCCATCAAATTCCCGCAATGCCTTTTCGACATCAATGCGGTAAATCGGATCGACAAACAGCATCATAAAGCCCCCGCCACCTGCACCGGATATCTTGATGGACTTTGCGCCGGCACTGATGACTTTATCTTCAATCAACTCAATGTGTTTGGTAGAAATGGAGTTTGACGTGGATTTCTTGGCGTTCCACGCTTCTTTCAGAAGGTCCGCCATGCCATCTATGTTTGATTTGAGCAGACACTCTTTCATTGAATAGGCCAGCTTTTTCACTTCATGCATGGCTTCCAGCGGTTTATTGTCATCTGAGAGGTATTTTTGACTTGGTCATTGATGATGTCAGCCGAAGATCGCGATACGCCGGTAAAGAACAGCACCATCTGGCTTTCCAGCTCGTTGATGATGTTTTGACGAATTCGCAATGGATTGACGATCACCCGCCCGTTTTCAAAAAACTCCATGAAATTGAACCCGCCAAAGGTTGTGGCGTACTGGTCTTGCTTCCCTCCGGCAAGGTTGCAATCAACCCGTTCGATTTCATAGGCAAGACGGGCAACATCGTACTCACCGAGGGGAAGTTTAAGCAGTTCGTTATATGCGCTGAGTATGGTCACCACCATGGTGGAGGATGATCCTAAACCACTTCCTGGCGGCGCATCAGAGTGCGTGTAGACTTTGACGGGGAGCGGTTTGTTATCGTTGAAATCGCGCACAATGCGGTTGTAGATAGCCTTATGAAGCTGCAGGTCGCCTTCCAGAGGAATATGTCTCTGCAATGGGCAGTGGAAGGTTTTCTCAATGTCCTGACCCACAAACGTGATGCCATCCTGATCTTCAAGCAATTCAATGGTGCAATTGGCATACATATCTATGGTGGCATTTAAAACACAACCACCAAAAGTATCGCAGTAAGGTGAAAGATCTGTACCGCCACCGGCAATACCAAGGCGAAGAGGGGAGCGTGAGCGTACCAACATGTCTCAAGTCCTTTTAAATATATCGCTTTTCACTTATTTACTAAATTGTAGTTAAAGACTAAAAACGGTGTTTTTGCAAATAACCGAGTGTGGTCCTAAAGTTAGCGTTGACAATGGATTGTTTAAAAAAGTAGAAGTTTTATGAATGACAAAGAAAAAATACATGTGTGTCATTTAGTATACAGCTTTAATATCGGCGGATTGGAGCGGGTAATAATTAACTGTATAAACGCTCTGGATAAAGAAAAATACCGGCACTCCATTGTTGCACTGACAAATATTGGCGAATTTATTCAAGAAGTTGATGGGCAAATTGATTTCTACGCACTGCACAAAAAAGTAGGACACAATTTTTGTGTTCACTGGGAGCTTTATAAGTTATTAAGGTCAATCAAGCCTGATGTCCTTCATAGCTACAATCTTTCAACCATTGAGTATCAATGGGTTGCATCACTTCTTAATGTGAACTTACGAGTTCATGCTGAACATGGTCGTGATTCCTATGATGTTGATGGGAGTGTATGGAAATACAGATTTCTCCGAAAGGCCATGAGTCCGTTTATAAATACTTTCATTGCAGTATCAAAAGATTTATCTGATTGGTTAAGTGAGGACGTTAACATCCCAAAAAGGAAAGTCAGCCTCATTGCCAATGGGTTGATACGGATTTCTTTTTCCCTGAGCGCAACGGTGTGGCATGCCAGAGAGAGAGTAAAGGTAAGTTTGTTTTCGGACATGTGTCCAGACTTCATCCGATCAAAAACCAGTCTTTTATCATCGAATGCTTCAAAGCAGCCTGTCTGACCAATCCATCATTTATGGAAAACTGCGTGCTTGTTTTCGTCGGAGATGGGCCTGAGGAGGAGGCGCTGAGACAGTCTGTCTCGCAGGTTGATTTCTTGCAGGATAAGGTCATTTTTGTAGGCGCCCAATCAGATGTACGCCGCTACTACCGCGAGTTTGATGTATTTGTGATGGCATCAATAGCAGAAGGTATTCCTATGACATTGCTGGAAGCGATGTCTGTCGGTGTGCCTCATCTAGTCACCCCTGTTGGGGGATTGCCGAAGTTGTAGAGCGTGACAAAACGGGGTATGTCGTAGAGAGCGATGACAATGCAAACTTCATTAAAGCGCTGATTGAAGCCTATCAGGAGAAAGAAAACTTAAGCAAGTTGTCTGCAGAAGCAAGAAACAGGGTTGTATCTCATTACAGTCAAAGAAAAATGATCGCGTCTTACGACAGGTTATACAGCATGGTGGGACGATAGTATGGAAAGTCTGTTATATGCTGGGTGTTTAGCCGCACTTATCTTTATCTGTATCAGAGCAAAAAAAATTGATGATAAGGACGAGCAATGAGAGACCTAGTATTTATATTGTTCTTTTTTATCATTATCTTTGTTTCATACAGAAAGCCATTTATTGCCGTGTCTATTTGGCTGTGGTCTGGATTATTTGTACCCGTCTACTGGCTTTACGGTTTTGCTGAATCATTTCGATATAACTTAATCTTCTCTTTGTTTGCGATGGCGACTTACCTGTTCTGCAGGAACAAGCCATCAATTAGGTTTGATGGCATATTTTTACTGGTCATACTTCTATTAATCGACACCACCATAACCACAACAACAGCGTTAATCCCCTCTGGAATTCCATGGGTGGTTTGGGACGGCTATTCCAAAGTAATACTTTTGTTTATTTTTATCACGTTAACGATGCGGAAGTCCCATCATTTTGACATGCTGATATGGGCCATGGTTTTATCTATCGGCTTCTTCGCTCTGGTAGAGGGGCTCAAATTCGTTAAATCATTCGGTGGGCACCAAATTAATGGCCCAGCTGGTCATATTTTGGCGGACAACAACCATATGGCGCTGGCTATATTGGTCATGCTGCCTTTGGTCGTTCACCTTATTACGGTAACCCCAGAAAAGTGGTTGCGGGTCGGGCTGGTCATAACGATTTTCATCTGTGTTTTGGCGGTGCTTGGAACAAAGTCGCGCGGCGGCTTTATCGGTCTGCTTTTTGTCGGTTCGTACTTCTTCTTTAAAAGTAAGCGGAAAGCACGAACATTGATAGCGGTGATTCCCGTGCTGATTGTCGCCATAAACCTATTACCAAGCTCCTGGTATAGCCGGATGAACACGATAAAGACGGCTGATGAAGACAGTTCGTTTGAAGCGCGTGTCGTTTCGTGGAAAATCCACACACTTATGGCATTAGAACGTCCACTTCTCGGTGGAGGATTCAAGGGGCCGCAATATGCGTATGTCTGGCGCTCACTCGCTTTGGACTTTGATGAGCTGAATTTCATCCCGTCAGCGCCTGCCGGAGACAAACCTTGGGCCGCCCACAGTATCTATTTTCAGGTGTTAGGCGATCACGGATTCCCCGGGCTTACTCTGTTTTTACTTATCATTATTCTCGCTTTTCTGAAGCTTTCCTCTGTCGAAAAGTACTTCAGGGGGAGTTGGGAGTCTAACCTGGCGCGAATGCTCAAGGTCTCTCTTGTCGCCTATTGCGTTGCCGGTGCAGCGGTTTCTATGGCCTACTTTGAGATGTTTTATGTCATTGTCGGCATGGTTGTCTGTTTATCCATTCTGCAAAAAGACGCAGAAGAGGCAAAAATACCAAAACGTAAAGGTGCTATGACTGGGCGAAAAATCGGCAAACCTGTCGCTGTTAATAGAAAGTCAGCGGTGCAGAGCAAAGAAGAATTCAAAGGCTAGCTTTTGTTTTCTCGAAAGCTAGCATGCAGATTGATAGAGAAAACATGAAAGGTCTTTAACGCACTATAACTTAATTTACTGTAACTCTTTGTTAAGTAAGGTATTAACGGCACGGTTAAAATCAAAAAAGTTCATCGAGATCCTGTTCACGCGTATACAGAACAGGCATATCAGCTTTCTTCCACCGACCAATTTGCATGATCTGCTGGTTGGTTTTTCCATCCATGGACAAATCCTGGCTCGGCCAATTCGCGCTGAGTGACCACGCCAGGGGCTTTTTACATCGTCTGGCAATAATGCATCATAGGCACGCTGGAATATTTCATCGACTGCTTTGCCAGAAAGCGGTTTGCGATAAACCACGCCCTGCTCCTCGGCCACAAATCTTTTATTCAGTTTTCCCCCTTTCGTTAGAGGGAAAAACAGCAGGCCATTTCGGTCGCGATCGGATTCATCCGTGGTCATTTCATAGGCTTTTACCAGAAGTTGGTAGGTATGACTGGACACCTGAAAACGCCCGCCATGTTGGCCATCCGTACCATCATAACTGCCCTTTATGTGGCTGATACGGCCAGTGTAGTGACCGGATTTTTGGCTGCGTGACAACATAGAAAACGTGACATTGGCCATTTCCGATTCCCGCAACATAGAATCATAAGCTAATGATATAAAAGCCAAATCTCTAACATCTCTCGGTTTGACACTGTCACCCCAAATCACATTCAATTCCGACAAATGATGGCGGCGAAAAGGGCTCTGTTGGTGGACCATATACCTTGCCGCGCTGCGGTATTGCGGATTGCTTTCATCGTTGCTTGATACGTTTGATTTTTGTGATATCTGTGATTTCGGCAATTTGATGTAAGAGAGAAATGCTGCTCAAGTGACTGGCAATACTCGATGGCTTAAGGCTTTTTCCAAAATCCACTTGCAGCGCTTTGGTTCGCCCTTTGCTTTCCAGAAATTCCAGATATTCGCTGACATGGAATGGCGCGATCGGCAAGGTCGGGATGTTTTTCGCCATACACCACCGGCGGTAAAACCGGAAGTTGTGCAGGTATTGGCGCAATGAATGAGGAGATTGACCAGTGGCGGTACTGAGGAAACTGTCTATGCCAAGGTTGGCATTGTGAATTTGCTCGGTAGACAAATTCGCAGCAGCTCCGATACTGAACAGTTCAGAACGAAGCGCCGTCACAAGCTCTGCGTAACGTTGCTTTAACCTCGGGTCGGTCAATCGCCGGGTGACGGTTTCCACAAACTGCTCATCCGGCAACTGAGAACCAACTGGGTACCAGGACTGTAAGGTGTCAGTGTCATATCAAATATCGCCGAAAGTGTTGTCAGTGACTGCGTGAATTTTCCTAGCAAAGAGCCAGAACAACTTCTCAAACAAAAATGTGACAGCGTCACGCACACAGACAGCCATCGAAGTGAGTTTTAAGTAACATAACGGCAATTATATTACCTAATACATGATATTGAAAGAAAGTGGCTTGTGGCTTGCGGTATGCTCTAGCAACCCAGATACCGTGTTTGCCTATTAATTTGGTGTCACTTTGTATACGGCCATGTCAGAATTTTTAACGGCTCAGTTAAGTGGTTATTTTAAAGTCATATATATCAGTGTGTTAATCATATGGTATGCAACTTGCTTTTGACTTATTGATAAGAGATGACTGTTAAGAAGTTAAAGGACTGAGGAAGCAGGTATGGGAAAGCTATACGCCACTGTTGTAACTACGCTTCTCGTGACGAGTTTGTGGGCGGGTGTTGCTCAAGCAGGGATCATTACTGCCACGTTTAATGGCTATGAAAACAACCTGAAAGACAGCGCAACGGTAACCACCAATGGTGGTACAAGTACCATGCGAACTAATGCTGGATTGTTCAACTGGACAAATGAAGGTACGGGTGATGTATTCCAAACATTTTGTATCGAGCTAAGCCAATATATCCAACAGGGACAAACGTATAATTACTCCCTTTTTCAGGCTTCTGATCCTTCGAATGGATTGGGCTCAGTTGAGGATTATGTTGGGCGCTTATATACCAATGCCTTTGATTTAATCGGCAATGTTTCTGCGAGAGCGGCTGCTTTCCAGCTGGCACTATGGGAAATTGTCCACGAAACATCAGGCGTATACAGTTTAAATAGCGGTTCGTTCCAGGTGGTCTCTACTGGCAATGCCAACTCTGAATTATGGGCAAGTAGCTATCTGAATAGTTTGGATTCATGGACCAGCAATTACACCATGAACATCATTCGATCTGATACCCAGCAAGATCAACTTATTGTAGGCGGGCAAAATGGACCCACGCCTATTTCAGAGCCCGAAACCTTGGGTTTATTTGGCTTGATTCTTCTTTGTATCGGTGTGCTTTCACGTAAGAGAAGAGTGTCCGGCTTATCGTAAAAAATTCAAATCTGTAAAGCCTTCAGTCTATGCTGAAGCTTTTAAGTTAATGTGCTTTTGAATAATCATTTCTTTTTCTGAAATATAAAATCTACTTCATGTAAAGCGGAAGCCCGGCTACTTTAGTTTTTATTCCATTGATCTCGTCTATATAGCGTTCATTCTCTTCATTCATGAAGTTACCAGTGAAGTTTTCCTTTTTACTCAGCACCGTTTTGTTATCAACACTTAAGTTGAACAACCCTGAACTATTGGCTGTTGAGAGGAACCGCTGGGCTTGATAAGCATGACTTTCAGAACTTGATATATAACTGGAGAATCTGGCTCCCGATATATCAGCAGCCAGATCTGAGAAGTCAAACCCTGAGCCGCCTTCATTTGCATCGTACAGTTCTTTCAACTCTCCGATATTGTTAGAAATGGCTTCGCTGCCAACCCGTTCAATGATCGCGGAGTACAGGAAATGCAAAGCCAGATCATGCCTCGATTCCAGCGTCAGTATCCTTTGTCTTGATAAATCAATCGCTTGTTCAAATTCTTGAGGCTCAAATCCGATAAGTTCAGAAAAGCGTGGGTTTGCAAATGCGATTGAAACAGACCAAAGGGCATAGGAGTTTTCATCGATAGGGTTACCATTCTGGCTTCTATCACTCGCCAGCTGGAAAACCACATTAAAGACTTCAACCAGATCGACTTTACGGTCATTTGAGAGGCTGACTTGGTTAGTGATAGCTGTCAGGTACCGCCTGATAACTTCAGCATTCATCTGTTCCATGTCGCTCGGAATAAAAGATTTAAATGTGTTGTAGAAATTTTTCAGGCTTGTTTTGCTTGTTTCCTTAAATCCATCAGTGGTCGTTGCGCTGGTATATACACCGCCATCTATAAACGTTAATCCATCCAAGAACTGTAGATACGTTGATTTGACATCATCATCAAACAAAACGGTCAGTGCTGCATAACCAAGCCAATAAACCATTTGCCCTGGAACCGTAATATCCCCCATTTGGCAGACATCTATTTTATGTGGTGCACTACCTGAAATAACACAAGAGACATTGATGTAGGACTCGCTGCGATAGTCACTGAGATCCAAACTCGCAAACACATTCAAGCCAACATCTTTCACCATGTTGTAATCAAAACTCAATCTTGGCGTGACATGGGAAGAGGTTTTAAATATTGCGTTTAAATCATCTTCGCTCAAGAAGATTTCCACATTCTCGTTTGATTGAGAGATATCATTGGAAATTTTCTTGTAGAGTGAAACGGCCTGTTTTACTTCTCCCGGTTGAACATAAGACCTTGATATAATGGGAGAGGAAGAAAATGCCGAATTTGCCAGATAAAAAAACAAAACGACAATTA
This sequence comes from Enterovibrio sp. JCM 19048, assembly GCA_001310415.1. Taxonomy (GTDB): domain Bacteria; phylum Pseudomonadota; class Gammaproteobacteria; order Enterobacterales; family Vibrionaceae; genus Enterovibrio; species Enterovibrio paralichthyis. The sequence goes on from BAXE01000030.1 coordinate 62,807, forward strand.
GAATGCTAATTAAAATAAAAATCTTCATAAGAAGATTTTTATTACGTGGACTGGTCACAATTTTTCCTCATGGGCAAGTTTTACTTTCCACACGAGTGCTCGTTGTATCTACCAACGACTGACTAAACAACTTCGTCAATAAACAAAGCCAACCTCTAAACTTGCCCTGCTTTCCGCATAATCAGTGTTATCGGCATGACGCGCTGAAACACTCCAATAAATACGCCTGGAGAGCTGATTTCTCAACGAAAGATCAAAAACCCGCGAGTAATCATCATTGATGGGATCAACCGCGGCGCGGCGCTTGTAGTTGTTGAACTGGAAGCTACCAGACAACGTCGTTCTGTTAGATAGCTCATGCGTAAATCTAAACGTCGTTCTCAGTACGTCATTGCTGTTATTTTCAACAACATTCGTCAATACCGGGCGTTGTTCAACAAAACTGACGTCGACGCCAAAGGTGGTGCGCTTGAGCGCTAACGTTGACCCGAATAGCAGTTCTTTCGTCAGGCGAATTTCTTCGATATTTTCGCCTTCGAAAACAGCTCTCTATCAAAACTGGTAAGTGATTCGGTGTAACTGATGATGTTTGTGAGCCTTTTTGTCCTGTGGGAGAACAAGAAGAAGTAGCTGTCTCCAAAGACACGGCGGGAATAATCAAACTCAATGTTTGTTCTTGGTGTTGGATACAAACTGAACGCACCGCGCCAAAAGTGTCCACCGTCAAACAGGAAATCGTAGCTCACTTCTACGTAAGAACGTTGGCTTAAATAGTAGCGGGCAGCCGGCCCCCAACTACCAAGGTTATCGTTCTGATTTCCATCCAAGTCACTGTATTCTTCATAGAAAATGCGGATGAAAGGACTGATATTGTATATCGGCTTGATCCCGAACTCTTGCTTAATGTTGTAGTTAAAATTTCCGCCGTCATTGGTTGTAGATTCATTCCGCGTGTAGTTTGATTCATTCAACCAAAAGAAGTTTCGGGAGGCTGTCCCTTCAGTGACGACCAGGTTGCCTGCCACTTGGTAAAAGTCGCCAATATTGTCTTCGTTTGAGGTGATATTCCCGTCCAAACGGCTGTAGATATCGAAGTAACCCCTGGGATTACTCTGGTAACTCAGGCCCGTTGCGAAATAGCGGGACTCGATGGTGTTGCCCGAAATCACATCCTCATTGGCGTTATCTTGTATGTTTCTGGATATGTTCTTGATGTATGCGTTTGTATCCAGCGTAAGGCTTTCACCCGCCAGGTTTCTGTATCCCGTTAAGCTGAGTTCATTATATAACCGGTTGTCTTCTGTTCGTTTTTCGTTCAGAACCTGATAGACATCGTAGTTGAACATCAGCCTGCTTTTGCTTCCTTGCACATTCAGGTTTGCGCCTGCTGACAAGGTACCAATAAACCCGCCAATTTCATTTTCGTCGGTAAGGTAGATATTGTCAGAATACGTCAATATGCCGGAAACCGATGGCGAAAACTCTACTTCTTCAGCGTTTACCGCGTGCGCAGAAGCAACCATAACGCCAACAGCGCAAAGGCCATACCAATGAGTGCTTCGGTTCATATTATTGATACCCATAGCCATACCCGTAGCCGTACTGGCTAAGCTCATTGTTGACTGATTTATTTATGATAAATCCCACAGCTAACCGTTCATCAAGGTGCGACACAGCCTCAATGACATTGGCCATTTTTGATTTGTGGTGTTCCACAACAACGACCACCTGTCCCACGTACCTTGAGAGCGATATTGTTTCAATTACACCCAATAGCGGCGGGCAATCAAAGATCACCATTCTGTTGCTGTATCGTGTCGCCAACTCTTTAGCGAGGTTGACCATTTTGTCACTCGCGAGAAATTCATAGCTCAAATGGTGGGAGTCACCGGCGGGCATTAGCCTCAGGTTTTTAATCGACGTGTTATAGATGACCTGATCAGCACTTTCCACGTCACCTTTCAGGTAATCAATCAAGCCTGGGTAGGTTTTGATGCCCAATGATTTGTTAACGCTGGGCTTTCTTACATCGGCATCTACCAACAGAACGGATTTGTTCTTCTCCAGAGAAAGCATCAATGCCAGATTAATCGCGCTGAAGGTCTTGCCCTCGTTGGGTGATGCGCTGGTGATCATGACAAGGTTGCCGTTTTCGTGGCTTTCAGAGCCTGCACCAAAGGCATTATTGACCAGCTTGTGTTTTATCGCCCTGACTTCATCGTTGATCGGCAACTTTCCCCGATTGTCTTTGACGCTGACCATACCTTTTCGGAGCAGGTAGTCTTCATCAATGAATATGGTTTCATTCTCGATGCCAGAATCAAAATCATCCCCATCGCCGCTGGTCGTTGGTGAAAGCACTTTTACGTTTCTGGTGTCGGTATCAGAGTCATCCGTGACTTTCTTAAAAAACTCATGATATCTCCCTACGGTTTCATTGATGAATTCCTGGTGCATCACGGGGTCGCTGTTGATGGCCATGGAGCTCACAAAGCCCAGAATCAATAAAGCACCAAGAATGCAAAAGACGACCAAGCCCCGTTTTTCTGCTCTCAGGATCCTGAGCTTTCCGTGGCAGTGATGACGCCGAAAACGGGGATCCCTGTGGCTCGATAGAGTTGGTTTGTTGAGAATACGACGGGACTCAATTGACTGATGAGCAGGGAAAAAGCCACACCAATTCCCAGCCCCACAACCAGAACAACAGCCAGCAATAAAACCCTGTGCGGTCCGGATGGTTTCCTTGGGACGGTAGGTGGCTCAATGATTTTGAACTTAATGTCTTCCGACGCGGCGCCTACGCTATGGGAGATGGTTGCGCTCTCTCCGCGGGCAAGCAATTGTTCATATTTAGTTCGGGTAACATCGTAATTTCGGGTCAATGACGTCAGCATCGCCTCGATATCGGGCACAACATCGAGCTTGAGTCCCAGCTCTTCAATTTTGCTTTGATGTCGATTAACACGAACTTCCAATGACGCAATTTCGTTGTTTAGCTCGTTGCTCGTAATTTTAAGATCTTGATAAACCGGGCTGTTTTTCAGCACATCATCCACAGAGACACGGGCCATGGTGCGTCGCTTAAGTGCTTTAAGCTCCCCCAACTGACGCCTGGTTTCAATCACGTCCGGATGCTGGTTGGTGTAGCGAAAAAGTAATTCGTCGAGTCGGATTTCCAGGTTGTCGATACGCCCGTCATATTCGGTTTCAACCGTAGAAAGCTGCTTCAGTGCAGCGGTTCTTTCCTCGTCCAGTTGACTTTCCACTTCCTCAAGACGTGAGCGTGTTTCATTCAGCAGTAACTCCGCGCTTTCAAGCTCCGCCTTCTGCTGCTCTATATTTGAGTAGTAGTTTTTGTCACTGCCGGGCAGTAGCCCTTGGTATTTTCGCTTGAAGTCAGCCAGCTCTTTCTCTGATTCAACCAGTCGTTGCTCGTAAAACCGGATCTGGTCGGTGATCACTTCACTGGCCTGTTCAGCATCCAAGCGCTTATCACTCAAGGTGTTTTCAATAAACACATTCAGTGCAGCCTGAACCACGTTCTTGGCGTAGACCGGGTTCTCTCCCGTGTAACTGATGGTATAGAGGTTGTCACGACCTCCAGACGCTATCTTGATGTCAGATTCCAGTTCATCAATCAACTGTTCGTACTGCTCGGGCGTACCGGCCAAAACATCTGCATCAACCTGCCTGGCTATGGTTTCAAGGTTTTTCTTATTGAGCAGCGTTTTCGCCATCAGGTTTAGCTTTTGGGATGGGTCAGTCTGAATAGCAAGCCCCCGCAAGAGCGGCTGAAGTATAGACTGGGTATCTGCATACACTTTGGCTTCAGAGGTGTACTGGTTAGGAAGCAGCGTCACCGCAATCCACCCAAGAGGACAAATAATCCAAGCAAAGATGAGAATGTACCGAGCTTAAGCCACGTGGCGCGCAAATAGCCCGTTACAATATCGAACTGCTCTTGCATTTACCCGACTCCCTGACTAGAACCAAGCTTCAGGTATAAAGATGATGTCACCGGGGAGAATGTCGACGTTTGCCTCAATGACGCCATCCCGCATCAGGTCGTCCATCTGAAGGCTAAACTGGCGCTGTTCGTTGTCAATCACGCGGATCAAACGGGCACTGTTGCCATCGGCAAATTCTGTTAACCCACCGACCTCTATCATCACATCAAAGAGTGTCATGTCTTCTTTGTAACTGATTGCCCGGGGCTCAACAGCTTCTCCCATTACCCTGACCTGCTCACTGAACGGCCCAACAAAATTGTCGACCGACACAGAGACAATCGGGTCACGTATGTAGCGGGACAGTTTTTCTTCCAAGTCACGGGACAATTCGGTTGGCGTTCGACCCGCGGCAACAACGTCATCGACCAAGGCCGTCGACACCATCCCGTCAGGTCTGACTTGGTAGCTACCCGAGCCTTCGGGGTTACCCCAGACAGAGATTTTGATTTTGTCTCCAGGTCCAATGATGTAGCGATAGTCATTGACATCTTTGGTAATGGACGGGTGGATTGTTGCTGTAGGCAACACAGGGAGCTGTTCTGATGCGCAACCCACTAACAGCACTACAACACTCGTGACCATCAGTCTTGTTGCCACAGAAAATACTTTCCAATCTCTTACCATACATAATTCCTCAGAAGTCCTTTCTTCCTTTACATCATTTCGCCTGCATCTTTTTGGTTCAAAGCAGCAGCCACAATGGTCATATGCATAACTCTGTGTTCTGTAACGTACTAATATAGGACAGAATCCTATTTCTGTTTGGCACGATAAGTGAAAATCCGCTTTATTCTTGCAATACAACCCTTATTGCACTGCTCTTCTTACTTTTATATCTAAAGTGAGACACTTTTAAATTATAAAACCAGTGACATCCTGAATTTAACTTGTTGTTTTATCGAGGCGACACAGACCACTTATTCACTTTACAAAACGACAGATTGTGTATTTTAACTTTCATACAACAATTCAAAACTAAACTCGGCATAAACTGCATTAAAATATAGTCAGCTTGTAGAACATTCCAGACTCATGGTTAATAGGATTCGCCACCATATCCAGCTTTATTTCTGTCGTATCGTTGAAACTCAACAAAATCATGAACATCACAATTACCGCACGGCGTACCTAAAGTATCCAAATTAATCATACAGTTAACTGAACACCAAGTTCATGGCAAAACAAAATCCACTAACATCCATTCAAGCAAATAAAACAAGAAAATTTGTTTCAATATTGAGATATATGGTGTCAGTGTTCTCATTTGCTTATTTTGTATTATTTTTAGAACACTCTAATTTACACAAAAAATATAAATCACTAATATCATATGGTTACTATGGCTTTTTAGTTGAGTGAGTCCTAAATAAGACGAATTTTTAATGTTTTAACCGATTTTCAATTGGAACTCTTTAAAGTTCAGGTCTAGATTCAGAAAAGTTGATGCATGCGATAATGGATTGGAAGTCGACATGTCAAATACTAGCTTTCATGAACTGAACGCCAATAAGGTTATTCTCATAGCCAGTGATTTATTAATGATTTGCATTGCCTTTTCATTAACGATTATGCTGCGCACTATTTCCACCCAACGTATTCATTTTGTATCATCAGCGCCGCCACACTCTTCTTTACGTTTTTGGTTGTCTTGTTAATATCATTACTTTGCCTAGGGCTTTATAACGAAAAATTAAGGGAAAACAACCAAGGCATAGCGTTACGTATATTCGTCGCCATACTTATCACCTATGGTATATCCAGTGTTTTACTGCAAAGCGTTGCAGATAAACAGTGCCCGACGTTTATGACGGTGTATCTCACCGCTTCAACATTCATGCTTATTACTGCCTGTCGCATTTCAATTCAACGGTATGGTTTTACAAATATTTCTATCAATCGTGTTTTGGTCATTGGGGCTGGCCGACGTGCCAGCATTATACAAAACAGTATGCGCAGGAAATCAGACCGAAATGGATTTGAAATTGTGGGTTTTGTCCCTACAGAAGGTGATGAGCAGTTTCAACTGCACAACGAAACAATTATTTCGTTGTCTTTGAAAAATGAAAATTCGCTCGAGGCTTTCGTTAACCACCATCGGGTTGATGAAATTGTCGTCGCTGTTGATGAGCGCAGAAACACGCTCTCGTTAGATGTCTTTTTTCACTTAAAACAAAGTGGCACAAAAATTACGGATATTATTGACTTTGTTGAGCGTGAAACCGGAAAAGTCGCCATCGATCATCTCGACCCGTCATGGATGCTTTATCACAATCAGCAAGGTAAAAACCGGCTTCGCACTTTAGCCTATTCATTGCTCAATAGTGCTATCGCAATTGCTATCGCATTGATCACTTTGCCATTAATGATAATAGCCACCATTGCTATCAAAATTGAGTGCGGTTTTCGCTTTCCCGTTATTTACTCACAAGAGCGTGTTGGGCTTAGAGGTAGAATTTTCAAAATCTATAAATTTACCAGCATGCGCCTTGATGCCGAGAAAAATGGTGCCCAGTGGGCATCAAAAGAAGACCCACGAGTAACAAAAGTTGGCAAAATCATCCGCAAGTTTCGGGTCGATGAATTACCACAATTATATAACGTGCTTCGTGGCGACATGTATTTTGTAGGTCCTCGCCCAGAGCGTCCTCAATTTACAAAAGAGCTATGTAAATCAATTCCTTTTTATGACCAAAGGTTAAGCGTTAAGCCTGGGTTAACTGGGTGGGCACAGTTAAGGTATCCCTACGGCAGCAGCGAAAAAGATGCGTTAGAAAAGCTGAAATTCGACCTCTATTACATCCGGCATAGAAACCTGATGTTCGATCTCCTGATTTTATTAAAGACGTCCGAGATCATCATATTCGGTCAGGGTCGCTAGCCTATGCCGGATACCCATAAGAGAGCAGCCAATATCCTGCCACAGTGCGCGCTCACCGTAGATGTGGAAGATTATTTCCATGTTTCGGCTTTCAGTAACCGCATTACGCCCGCAGACTGGGGGACAAAGTACCCACTGCGTGTTGAGCAAAATACCCACCGGCTACTGGAATTGTTCGCTGAACATAATGCGCGGGCCACGTTTTTCATGCTTGGCTGGGTGGCAGAGCGTTGTCCGCAGCTGGCACGGGAAATTGTCGGGCAAGGGCATGAATTGGCCAGCCATGGCTATGCCCATCAAGTTGTCACAAGCCAGACACCACTGGTTTTCAAAAATGATGTTTTCCGCGGTAAGTCCTTACTGGAAGACATTACCGGCTGCGCTGTCCGGGGTTACCGTGCACCGAGCTTCTCCATTAATCCCAACACCGAATGGGCCTTTTCAGCACTGGCTGATCTCGGGTTTATCTACAGCAGCAGCACCTATCCGGTAAAACACGACCTCTACGCGCGCCGTCTTGGCCAAAAGCCCTTATCAGCGCCCTGAAGGGATAATGGAAATCCCCATTCCAACCTATAACGCTTTGGGCAGAAATATCCCAATTGGCGGCGGGGGTTTCTTTAGGCTATACCCATACAGACTGAGCCGGTCCCTGATAGAAAACTACATCAAAGTCACGGGGCAGCCGTATAGCTTTTACTTTCATCCATGGGAGATAGACGACAAGCAACCGAGAATTCCTGACATCTCCCTCAAATCCCGATTTCGCCACTATCTGAATATCAACCGGATGGAGGCGCGCATTCGCTATCTCTTGTCGGATTTTTCCTGGAATACGATGAGCCATGTTTACCAATTGGATGGATCTAGCCATGACTCAAGAACTAAAAATAAGGCCGCTAAATCAGCAAGATATGTTAGCTTGGGATGATTACGTCGACCATCACCCTGACGGGAGCTTTTTTCATCTCATGGGTTGGTACCATGTGATCAGCGCAGTCTTCAATCATAAGCCTCACTACATGGTGGCGGAGTGCAATGGAAAAATTGTGGGTGTGTTGCCGCTGTTTGAGCAAAAAAGCAGGATGTTCGGCCACGCCCTGATCTCCACCCCGTTTTGCGTGTATGGTGGCGCCATTGCCGATACCCTCGAATTAAAAAACCAGCTCGAACATGCCGCCCTTGAGTTAGGGCAATCGCTGAATGTTGACTATGTTGAACTGCGGGATAAAACGCCGACAGAAGATAAATCCCCCTGGGTAATCCATTGCCGTCACTCCACCTTTTCCTCGACGCTGGCAGAAACCCCAGAGGAAATCCTCACAAACGTGAAGCGCAAACAACGCGCGGTTATCCGACATTCACTTGCCAACCATCTAAGTTGGGACAGCAGCGACAATCCATCCTGTGTTATGACATTTACGCGCAAAGCGTCCACAACCTCGGCACCCCGGTTTTCAACAAAAAGCTGTTTGACGCGCTCAAGCTGGCCTTCGGTGAGCGCTGCGAAACACTGATCATACGGGATGAAAACCGGGAGCCCGTCTCCGCTGTACTCAGCTTCTACTATAAAGAGATGGTATTGCCGTATTACGGCGGTGGTACACATGCAGCCCGAGATTTGAAAAGTAACGACTTCATGTATTACCAGTTGATGTGCCTGGCTAAAGAGAGAGGCATGAAGGTATTTGACTTTGGCCGGAGCAAAGTTGACTCGGGGGCATACCATTACAAAAAGCACTGGGGGATGGACGAGGAAAAACTGCACTATCGAATCGCGTTGGTAAAAGCCAAAGAGCTGCCCAATTTGTCTCCAAACAATCCAAAGTACCGCCTGTTTATCGACCTTTGGAAAAAAATGCCATTGGGTTTGTCGCGCCAAATCGGCCCCCAGATTTCAAAATTTTTAGGGTGATCCATGAAAGAGCCACTACTGTACCTGTGCCACCGTATCCCTTATCCCCCTAACAAAGGGGATAAAATCACGACTTTTCATGTGCTTAAATTTCTCGCACGGCATTATGATGTCTATCTTGGCTGCTTTATTGATGACCCTAACGACAGGCAATACACCGACAAGGTTCGGACCTTCTGCAAAGAGGCGTTTTTTGTCGACTTAAACCCATCATTTGCCAAACTGAAGGGGCTGACCGCCTTGGGAAAGGGAGAGCCCATTACCCTGCCCTACTACCGCAGCGCCAGCCTGTCCCGTTGGGTGAAGCAAACCCTGGCTTCCACGTCTATCACCAAAGCGTTTGTGTATTCCGGCTGTATGGCCCAGTACGTTCTTCCCCACCAAACGCCCCAGCTCCATACTGTGATGCAGTTTGCGGATATTGATTCTGACAAATGGCGCCAATACGCGAATGCATCGACAGGGATCATGCGCAAAGTCTATCAGCGGGAACACCGTACGCTGGCGAATTATGAGAAGCTGGTAGCGGATCAATTTGACATCAGTTGTTTCATATCAGACACCGAATCTTCGCACTTCAGAGAGATGGTAAGCACTAACATACACAATAAAATCAGAACATTGGAAAACGGCATCGATAGCGATTATTTCTCGCCATTAGCCCCCTCTTCCCTTGCGGAAAATTACCCCCTGGAAAGTGACAATTACATCGTGTTTACCGGTGCCATGGATTACCGGCCAAACATTGAGACAGTTATCTGGTTTATCAAACGTGTCTGGCCACAGGTTCTCCAACAATGTCCTGACAGTAAGTTTTACATTGTTGGCTCGTCTCCCCCTAAACAGGTTCTTGAGCTCAACACGCATCCCGGCGTAGTCGTCACAGGACGGGTCGATGATGTACGCCCATATCTGGCGCACGCCAAAGCGGCAGTAGCGCCCATGTTGATGGCCCGGGGAATTCAAAACAAAATATTGGAAGCCCTGGCCATGGAGCGTCCCGTCATGACCTCCTCCCTTGGAGTGGAAGGCTGGAAAACTATCCCACTGAATGCCTGTATGTCACTGATGCGGAAGAAGAGATGGTGCGGTGGATAGTGTCAAAGCTTCGTGAAAACGTAGTACGTGCAAAAGACGGCAGGGACTGGCTAAAAGCCAATTTTAGCTGGGAGGCCAAGTTGACCCCTCTGTTGGGCTATTTAGGGGCAGAGATTGAGTAACCTTTCCCTGGCTCTGAGGTTTGCTTTTCCGCTTCTGGCATGGGGCGTGGTTTTCCATGACGCTATCGAAGGGATGGTGTCTGTTTGGCTGCAGTCAAAACTTACGAACACAGCTTTCTGATACTGCCTATTTCGCTCTGGCTGGTCTGGCGCAAACGCGAGCAAATTAAGGTGACACCTCTGGGATCAGCATGGATACCTGTGGTGTTGTTAATTGTGCCCGCACTGCTGTGGATGGTCGGGAATGCCGCTGGCGTTGCGCTGTTTGAACATATTGCTGTTGTTACCAGCTTGCAATTGATGCTTTGGGCATTGCTTGGCACGCCACTCACCAAACTACTGTTTTTCCCCATTTTTTACCTCATATTTTGTATTCCCTTTGGCGAAGAACTGGTGCCCTACCTACAACTGGTCACTGCGGATATCACCGTGTTCGCCCTTCATCTCACCAATATTCCGGTATACCGCGAAGGCCTGTACCTCACGATCCCCAACGGGATGTTCGAAGTGGCTGAAGCGTGTTCCGGCATCCGTTTTTTAATTTCCAGTCTGGCGCTGGGTACCTTGTTTGCGTATCTCAGCTTCTCAAAGTGGTGGAAGATACTCGCCTTCGTAGCTTCTCCTTTATCTTCCCCATTATCGCCAACGGGATCCGGGCGTACGGAATCATACTGGTCGGTTATCTCAGTGACATGAAATACGCCACGGGGCAGATCACCTCATCTATGGCTGGGTATTTTTCACTCTGGTGATTGGCGTGATCTTTTTTGTCGCCGACAAGTTTGCAGACCCTCTCCCTGACCAACCATCAGCCAGTGACACCTTGGTAGCGCGCAATGAAACGGCTCTGCGCCCTTATATGGTGCCGGTCGCCCTCGTTGTCATCTTCTCTATTCTGTTTGTTTGGACCAGGACATTGCATGTTCAGGCCAATCCTACGCTGTCGCCTGTCTCTTTACCGGAAAAAGCCATTAGTGGGCACCAAACAGCTTGGGGAGTCGCATTTCCAGAAGCGCTGACCGTGAGCCGGGGCGTGCTGCCTGAGGGACGTGCTGAGTATTTTTCCGCGCGCTATGCCATTAACCAAGCCAATGGAGAACTGATCAGTTCCATTAACCGCTTTTACGACCCCGAGCGGTGGGCACCGAGCGAGCGAACGGCAGTATCGTTATCCCCTGCCATAGCGCCGGCATTTGACGCTACGATGATCACACTGCTCAATCCACGGGGGCAGAGCAAGAAGATCCTATATTGGTATTGTATAGAGCAGTTTTGTTCAACCAATCCCCTAAAACTGAAGCTGTTCAAAGCACAGAAGCTACTTACGGACGGGGAAGGAAAGGGCGATGTCTTTGCGCTGTCTAGTTCAAGTCTGAACGATGAACAGCTTGAGCAACTCGCCATTGAATGGATAAACCAGTACCGCCAGGGAGTGCGCTGATGTGTGGGATATCAGGAATTTTTAATCTGTCTTCGCGTCAACCTATTGATACCCAGTTACTGCAAAGGATCAACCGGGAACAATCGCACCGTGGACCGGATGATGAGGGTTACTTCATCGATGATTTTGTCGGATTGGGGCACCGTCGTTTATCCATTATCGATCTCGGCACCGGTCAACAGCCGATGTTCAACGAGGATGGCTCCGTCTGCGTGGTGTTTAACGGTGAAATCTACAACTTTGGCGAGCTGGTGATTGAGCTAACCGAACTGGGACACCGCTTTGCCACACACAGTGATACTGAAGTGATTGTGCATGCGTGGGAGCAGTGGGGCGTGCAGTGCCTTGAGCGTTTTCGGGGCATGTTTGCTTTTGCACTCTGGGACAGCAACCAAAAGCAATTGTTTTTAGCACGGGATCGGATAGGGAAAAAACCGCTGTACTACACGGTTACCCGTCATGGCCAACTGGTTTTTGGCTCAGAGCTTAAAGTGCTGCTCGCACACCCGGATGTTAATCGCACCTTGCGCACTGAGCTGGCGGAAGAATTTTTCATGTACGGTTATGTGCCGGACCCGCACAGCGCATACAAAGACATCAGTAAACTCCCTGCCGGCCACTACCTGCTTCTCACACCGGACTCTGCGCTGAAACCCACCGCGTATTGGGATTTCACCACCCCCACAGTCACCTTGCCGTGGGAAACAGTACAAATTGAACTGATTGAAAGGCTCACCGAAGCGGTGCGTATACGCCTTCTTGCCGATGTGCCATTGGGCGCATTTTTATCCGGCGGCGTCGACTCCAGTGCCATCACTGCGCTGATGGCGGGCATACAGGACTCCCCCGTGAATACCTGCGCCATCGGGTTTCAGGAGCGCGATTACGATGAGACCGAGTATGCCGATCAAATTGCCGCGAGGTACCACACGAACCACACCCGCCAGATCGTATCGTCAAACGATTTGCGCTGATCGATACCTTAAGCCATGTTTACGATGAACCCTTTGCCGACAGCTCTGCACTGCCAACCTACCAGGTCTGCCAACTGGCGCGGCAGTCGGTTAAGGTGGCGCTTTCCGGCGATGGTGGCGATGAAATCTTTGCTGGATACCGCCGCCAGCGAATGCATCTTGCCGAGCAAAGACTGCGCGACAAAATACCAGCTGGGCTGCGAAAACCGCTGTTCGGTCAACTCGCCCAGTTCTACCCCAAAGCAGATTGGGCACCAAAGCCACTGCGGGCCAAAACCACCCTGCAGTCCCTGGCAATGGACGCGGTAGAAGCGTACGCCAATACCATGTCAAAACTGCGCCAGGGAGAGCGGGCGAAATTGTTCAGCGCCAGCTACCAACACCAATTAGCTGGCTACAGCGGCCTGGAGATCATGAAAACGCATGCGAAAGCCGCTCCCACGGATGACCCACTCAAACTGATTCAATATCTTGATATGAAAACCTGGTTGCCTGGTGACATCCTGACCAAAGTGGATCGTGCCAGCATGGCAAACTCGTTGGAGGTTCGCGCCCCCCTGCTCGATCATGTCTTTATGGAATGGGCTTTTTCCATTAGCAGTGCCGACAATATCCGGGGCACCGAAGGCAAGTACGCCTTCAAAAAAGCACTTGAGCCTTACGTCGACCACAACATCCTCTACCGCCCTAAAATGGGCTTTAGCATTCCACTTGCTGATTGGTTTCGAGGGCCGTTGCGACAGGAACTTAGCAGTAACCTGTTGTCAGAAAACATGCTGGACAGTGGCTTTTTCTGCGCCGATACGCTGAAAACCATGCTCGCCGAACACACATCAGGGCGAAGTGACCATGCAGATGCACTGTGGAGTCTCCTGATGTTCGCCAAATTCATCAACCGGCAGTAACGTCATGAAGATCCTGACTGTCACCACCCTATTCCCCTATGCCAACAACCCCAAACATGGGGTGTTCATAGAAACACGGTTGCGCCATCTGATGGCGCATTTTCCAGATGTCGAAGTCAAAGTGATCGCACCGGTACCCTGGTTTCCCTTCCGTCACCCCGTTTTTGGTGAATACGCAGAATACGCCAAAGCCCCCGCACACGAACAACGTTTTGGGATGGATGTCTATCACCCCCGTTATGTTGTTATTCCGAAAATTGGAATGACGCTCACCCCCCGGACACTGTCAGGCGCTATCTACCATCAGGCGAGCCTGCTCCAGGAGCAGGGATTTGATTTTGATGTTATTGACGGACATTACTTTTATCCCGACGGGGTCGCCATCGAGCAAGCTGCAACCCGGTTGGGAAAACCGTTCACGGTGACGGCACGGGGAACGGACATCAACCTGATCCCACAATACCCCGCCCCCAAAAAAGCCATTCAGACTGTGTTGCAAAAAAGCGGCCACAACATGGCTGTTTGTGAAGCGCTGAGACAGACAATGATTGCACTGGGCGCTGCGCCAAACAGCGTGACCACGTTGAGAAATGGCGTTGACCTGACCCTGTTTCCTTTCGCCGACACAGCCAAGCAAGCCGAACTTCGACAACAACTCAAATTGCCGTCACACCAACCGGTTGTACTTTCTGTGGGTCATCTGATAGAGCGGAAAGGACACCATCTGGTGATTGATGCCATGAAAAATGTACCGGATGCTGTACTCGTCATTGCAGGCAGTGGCCCGGAAGAAAAAGCGCTGCGTAAACAGGTTCACAACAACGGGCTGGCATCCCGAATCAGTTTTGTTGGCAGCGTAAGCCAGAAAGAACTCGCCCAGTACTATGGTGCCGCCAACGCTTTGGTGCTCGCCTCCAGCCGAGAGGGTTGGGCCAATGTACTGCTCGAGTCCATGGCGTGTGGCACGCCTGTGGTAGCCAGCAATATCTGGGGCACACCGGAAGTCGTCCGAACAGCAGACGCGGGCTTGCTGGTTGAGAGAACACCTGAAGCGATCGCCGCGGGAATGAATGCCCTGCTCACTTCCCCTCCCCTTCGCAGCGATACAAGGCGTTATGCAGAGCAGTTTGACTGGCTAAGCACTTCACAGGGACAACACGCGATTTTCTCGTCCCTTATTTCGAAAACTGCCCATGGGCGATAGCGAACACGTACAAGGTTAATTGACATGAAAATACTCTATCACCACAGGATCGCATCGAAAGATGGCCAATACGTTCATGTGGAGGAGATCATCCGGGCGCTTTCCGAGAGAGGACATAAACTGATCGTCGTCGGGCCGAAGGTCGCCACCGAAGCGGCATTTGGCAGTGATGGCGGTTGGGTGTCTTCACTTCGCCGCGCCCTGCCAAAGTGGTGTTCGGAACTGCTCGAATTTGGCTACGCCTTTTACGTTTTTTTCAAACTGCTCGTGGCTTGCTTAAAGCACCGTCCGGATGCGATATACGAACGCTATAATCTGTTTCTTCCTTCCGGAATTTGGGTCAAGAAGCTGCTCGGGTTGAAACTGGTATTGGAGGTGAACTCCCCCTTTATCTGGAGCGGGCCCAATATGGGGGTATCAGCCTTGCAAGGCTTGCCAAATGGACCGAGCGCTACACCTGGTGCAACGCCGACCATGTCTGCCCGGTCACACATGTACTTGCCGGCTATCTGCTTGAAGCCGGCGTGTCAGAAGACAATATTACCGTCATCCCAAATGGCATTGACCCTTCGGTTTTCCACCCTAATCAGAACAGCGTCCGTCGCCCCGAATTCATAGGAAAGTTAACGATTGGCTTCGTCGGTTTTTGCCGTGAATGGCACCAGTTGGATAAAGTACTCTCCCTTATCGCAGCATCGAAAAATCCAGATCTGATGCTATTGATTGTCGGAGACGGCCCCGTCGCTATTCCACTGCAACAGCAGGCAGAAGAATTGGGTATTGCCACACAGCTTCATGTAACAGGCCTTGTGGAGCGCCACGCCATGCCAATGTGGCTCGACCAGATAGACATCGCCTTGCAGCCCGCGGTCACCCCTTGGTCGTCGCCTTTAAAATTGATTGAATATCTTGCCAAGGGAAAGGCCATTATTGCGCCGGATACAGAAAATATCCGTGAGCTTTTAGTGGATGGAAACAACGCCCTGCTCTATCCGGTAGACGCACCGGATGCGATTATTGTCCGCATCAAACAAATTGTGGGAGATGATGTGTTGCGGGCACGACTTCAACGGCAAGCCTTGCAAACGATTAAATACAGGCAACTCACCTGGGCAGGCAATGCAGCCCGCATCGAGTCCATCTTTTCGACGTTAACGACCGGAGCCTCGGCGGCGTCCAGAAACACAAAATAGGTGAGGTCAACCGGTTAAGAACTGAAGTACTTGTGGTGATAACTGATGCCAGGACGCTGACTGAGCGTCTAAAACTCTTGTTTATCAAACCGTTACTCTATCCAAATTTGCGTTGCCAACGTTTTAAAGCCATCTCACCAACTTCCCTTTTTATACAAAGCGTTGGGGTTGTTACCTATTGCCCGCTGAAAAAGCCTCAACCAGAAATACAGAGAACAGGCGAAGGAGCTCTAGTTTCAGATCCCGCATACGAAGATTAATATATACGTTGGGTAGGGTGGGAAGCTGTGCAGATAACGGTGCCGTGATCAATCCATCTTGATATACGGATGATGGAGAAAAATACAATCCCTCATCACCGGCGACGTACAACAATGCTTCTTCTGTGTCTTTTGCAACGTGTCTCTTTTCCGAAGGAATACCAGAGCGGCGCAGAATGTCTTCAATGAGGACACTGATATGACACTGTTGACGATAAATCATTGGAAGTGGCCGCTGATGACAGCTTTCGCTGTCTTGGGCGCATAGCCATTCAAGTTTGCGGACAGCCAATACCCTGCCATCTGGTAAGGGTGAGGGATCTACCGAAAGAATGATATCGATATCTGATTGTTCAAAAGCAGCCTGGAGCTGTTTCGCATTGGATATAACAACCTTTACTTGATAGTTTCCAGAACGCTTGAATGCCCTGACGGCTTTGGGGACGGTGGGATAGACAATTTCGTGGGGGACCCCTAATAAAATCGTCGTAGCTCATTGCTTATTTGTGTGGCAAAAAGTGCGTCGCGGTTGGTTTCCAGTAGCCTGAGAGAATGGGGAAGAAATCTTGCTCCGGCCGGGGTAAGGCTCACGCCATGGGATGTCCGCTTTACCAGCTTGGCACCCACAACATCTTCCAGCCTTTTTAGTTGGAGCGAAGCTGCTGCTTGAGACAGTGCCATGTTCTTTGCCGCAGCTGTGACAGATCCTAATTGTGCAATC
>BAXE01000031.1 GCA_001310415.1 Enterovibrio sp. JCM 19048
CGGGCAAGTTTTGGCTAATCAACACGATGGTATGCAAATGAGCGTATAGACTGAAAAGAAAAGAGTTTGGGGAAATCTCTATGCGCACTGATGAATTAAAACAATACCATACCTTTTTTACCTCACCTTTGCTCGCGATGGGGCAGACGATTCCGGGGGAAAGTGATCTCCGTATCAACGAAACAGCAACCCGCGCGAGAGCTGGGCTGCTGAATGTGCTCTCGGCGGTGACCATGGTGATTTTGTTGGTGCGACCTGAGTGGGATCCGGTGATCTATGTCGGCCCTTATGTGATTTTCGATATGGTGATGGCGGCTATTTTTGGTCTGACGCCGTTGAGTCCGACTGGTGTGCTCGGTACGGCCATGACAATGAAATCCAAGCCGGTGTGGAAGCCGATAAAACCGAAACGTTTTGCCTGGAGCCTCGGTGCTGCCATGGGCATTACTTGCTTGGCATTTCGCATTTTAGAGTTACCGGATATCTGGTTGTTTGCCGTTTTGGGAGTCTGCTTTATGTTGACCTGGCTGGAAGCGGTATTGGGTTTTTGTGTTGGCTGCTGGATGCACGCAAAGATGTTTGGCTGTGAAGTGTGCAAAATCGACTGACAACGCGGCTCTATTTAAGAGTCTGGAGCAGAGCGGATACTTGGCGACGTTTCCAGACTCTCCCCCTCTACGACACAGCTCAAAACGGGTATACTCTCTCGTTCTGCCCGCCATAGAAAGTATCCATCCAATGCTAGACAAAGAAAACATGCTGAAACTTGCCCGTATGAAAATGCCGTTTGGCAAGTATGCAGGGCGTGTTCTGATAGACCTGCCGGAAGAGTACCTTCTTTGGTTTGAAAAACAGGGATTCCCGAGCGGTGAGCTGGGCAAACTGCTGGCACTTTGTCTCGCCCTGAAAATTGAAGGTCTGGATGAAGTGGTTAAACCGCTGAAGAATATGTGATAACAAAACGCCCCGGTATCAGCCGGGGCGTTTGATTATCTTGATTCGGTTACTGCAAATCTTCAATGTCGTATTGCGCGTCAGCCAGCGCATCATCAACCGATTTACCGGTCAGCCAGATAGACTGCAATTCACGGTTAAGCACGTCCTGAATCGCACCGTATTTTTTCGAGGGCGGGTTGTCTTGTGCAATCACGGCCGTTTCCAGATACTCATCGCGGTGTGGCAGCGCCTGATAGGCTGGATCATTCAACACTGAGTTGCGAACAGCTATGTGTCCGGTGCGTGCCCAATCAATATTGTGGTTGTTAATCCATGCCAGTATCTGCATCGCAGCATCAAAGGTTTCAGGGTCTTTTTTCACTGCCGCCGGAATTGCCCAGATATGGGAATCTGCCCAGGTTGCGCCTTCATTGAAAATAGTTGGGAAGTTGGCGATGCGGTAATCGGCAAGCGGTACCTTGTTGTCTTCCGCTTGCGCAGTGTAGAAGTCCACCACCCAGGTGCCGTTAATGAGCACCGCGGCATTGCCGTCTAGGAACGCCTGCTGCGATTCGGCGTAATTGAGTTTTGGATTGGCGTAGTTAGCGTCAAACAAATCGGTCAGCACCTTGATAGCTTTGCGCGCTTCTGGCGTATCCACGGTCACACCATTCTCATCAAAAATATTGCCGCCTTGCTGCCAAATCAGCGCCAGTGCAGTGCGCACGCCAAGCGGATATTGGGCAAAGTCTGCTGCCAGATAATCCTTGCCAGTTTTCTCTTTCATTTGCTTGGCTTGTGCAAACAGCTCTTCCGGTGATGTTGGCAGCTTCGGCGAACCATCCGCATTGACCAAGCCTGCTTGCTTAAACAAATCCATGTTCAGGTGCCAGAGGTTGGCGTGGATATCCATCGGCACACCATACGTTTTGCCTTTGTAAGTCACTGCCTGTTTGGCGCTGTCTGTCCAATCATTAGGGTCAATGCCCGCCTTGGCATAGTCTTCAGCAGTGATCTCAGCAAGGATACCGACGCCGGCAAATTCCGGCAGGCGGTGCTTATGCATGACATGGACATCTGGCGGTGTGCCGCCGGAATAGGACGCCTTGATTTGGTCATAATAATTGCCCCAATCTGTTGGCAGGGTTTTGACCGAAATGCCATTTTTCTCGTTGCTGAAGCCAGTAATGATCGACTGGATAATACAGGCCTCGCCGGTGGCATCCGCGATTTTCTCCGGCACATCTTCACAGGCACCGAAAAAGCGCCCCAGTGTGATTTCCTTGTCTGCCGCATGCGCACTGCTTAACGAGGTTAAGGTGATAAGCGCTGCCAGGGTGAATGTTTTCATAGGTACTCCTTAACTATGTACAGGGCCGTGTAGAGGGTTGCGCCCTGCTATTTTTCTCCACCAAGGGCAAATCCCTGGATGATGTGTTTTTGAAAGATGAGGTAGGCGATGATGACAGGCAGCGATGCAAACACGCCGGATGCCATCAAACGTCCCAAGCCTTCAGATTGTGCAAAGTTACTTTGAATGGAAGCCAAACCTACCGTGATGGTGAACATGTCAGGTTGCTGCGCTGATACCAACGGCCAGAGGTAATCGTTCCACGAATAAAGGAAGGTGATGATCCGAGCGTGGTCAATACCGGTTTTGCGAGCGGCAAGTAGATATGCCAGAACGCCTGAAACGGAGTGACCCCTTCGAGCTTGGCCGCTTCTTCCAGTTCATTTGGCACATCGCTGAAAAACTGGGTCATCATAAAAACGCCAATCGGCAGTGCGACCCGCGGCAGGATGAGCGCGGCATAGGTGTTGTGCCAGCCCAAATCAGCAAACAGGGTGTAGAGCGGGATAAAAATCGCCTGCTCCGGCACCACCAAACCCGCCAGCACAAAGGCATACATGATCTTGGTGCCCATAAAAGAAAGGCGCGAGAAGGCATACCCCGCCATGCTGGAAATCGCCAGCACCAACAGAGTGGTAAGGCCGGACACAATGACGCTGTTTAAAAACCAGTCCGGCGTTTTGCCAAGGTCAAACAGCGCCGCATAGTTATCCAGCGTGAACGGGTACGGCAATAGGCCATAAAGGGTATGTCCGGTATCCCGCGCCAGCAGCTCGTTGGGCTGGAAAGAAAGGGAGAACATCCACATCAGCGGCATCATCCAGACAGCGGCAAGTACCACCATCAGCGCGAGTAAAAGGGTCTGCATCGAGCGGTAATTCATCGTCCTTCCTCGCTTTTGTTGAGTTTCATTTGAAGCACGCTGAACAGCAGCATCAGCACAAAGAGCACCATCGCCATTGCCGAGGCGTAACCCACTTCTGAATCACGGAAAGCCGATTGATAGATGTATCGCACCAGCACCTGTGTACTGTCCCCGGGGCCACCGTTGGTCATCAGGTGAGATTGTCCGAACACCTGAAAATGCAGGATGATTTGCATGATCACCACAAATGAGGTGGTGCGTTTTATTGAAGGCAGGACGATATACCAAAGCAGTCGCCAGCCCTTGGCATTATCGAGCCTGGCCGCTTCCAGCCTGTCAGGCGGAATGCTTTGCAAGCCTGAAAGGAACACCACCAGTGCAAAGCCCAGTGACCACCAAATCGTCGTGACGACAATAGCAGGCATGGCAAGGTGTTGGTCGGTGAGCCAGGCTGGGGCGGTAATGCCAAAGTCACGCAGAATGTTAGTGATAAAGCCTTGGCTTGGGCTGTACAT
Source organism: Enterovibrio sp. JCM 19048 (assembly GCA_001310415.1). Classification (GTDB taxonomy): domain Bacteria; phylum Pseudomonadota; class Gammaproteobacteria; order Enterobacterales; family Vibrionaceae; genus Enterovibrio; species Enterovibrio paralichthyis. The sequence goes on from BAXE01000031.1 coordinate 3,668, forward strand.
CATCTGCCAGATCAAGGTGACGACAGTGACCGAGAGCACCTGAGTGCCGAAAAATACGGTACGCAAAATGGCGGCGGTACGGGTCGGTTGGTTCAGACGCATGGCCAGTACCAATGACAGAAAGGTGATGGAAGGGACGGTCAGAGCGACAAATTCCAGCGTGTTGCCGACGGCTGTCCAGAACCTACGGTCACCGACACGGGCGCGTCCTTCCGGTCCCCAGCCCATGGCGATAATCACAAACAACGCGGCAAGTACCAGAAACACGAGGCGCAATGTGCTGAGTGCGCGGCGTTGATGCCAGCGCCATGTCAGCCAGCCAAGCCCAGAAAGCAGAATAAGCCGCAGGGTGAGGAGCTGATCCCATTCGAAATCCCAGCGTCTTGGCAGCAGCAATTTGTGATAGTTCAACATGCCGATAAAGCGTTTGCTTTCCGGGTCGAACGCCACTTCGAGCAGGTTCCAGTCATGCAAACTGATCCAAAACCCCTTGGCGAAGGGGTAGAGCAGGAACAGTGAAAACAGCAGCATGTAAGGCAACACGAACAGGTAGCCGGTCATCGCCACTTTGGTTTTATACCGCATTACTCAGGCTCTCCGTCGGGTTGTACACATTGCGCAATCAGCGCCAGTTCATCGATATCAAACGGCTTCCCGTTTTCATCCAACAGGTCATGAAACCAGAGATTGCGTTGGTGCTCAGGCACCTCAACCAAGGCCAGGGAATCCACGTCTGGGTTTTGCCTTTGACCAAACCCCACTGAATGGCGCCTATATCTTCTTGTTTAAGCATAGGAAGTAGCGACGGATAGGTAGAGCCAGATGCCGTGCCATCCATTCTGTGCAGAGAACAGGGCGTTCGCGAGACGGCAAGGCTTGCACCACCTTCGCCATTTGTGCGGGTTCGACATAGGCGTGGAAGGTGATGACATCAGAAAGTTCAAACGCCTTCTGTCAGTCGGGTGCGCAAACGGTGTTTCGCCTTCGGCATGCCAGGCAGCGACCGTGAGTGGCTGGATGGGGGTCATTTCCCGCACCCAGACGAACAGGTTTTCCATCAACGCATGGCTGTGCGTTTCGATGGCAATGTCGAATTCACTGTGAACCCCGTTCTTAAACAACATCCGGTTGGTGGGCTCGTTGTAGAGATCCCAAAGGATGATGCGGCTGTCATTGCCAAACTCGCTGATCACGTCTTTGGCATAGCGCTCAATCTCTGGCCAGAGGTCGCGGTTCATCACTTCCGCACGGCCAGGAGAGGCAAGCGCCTGACTGTTATGCACGCCTGATACCGGCTCAGGTTGTTTGCCATACCTCGGGCTTTCGCCGCTGAACTCGCAATCATCCAGCAAAGTAAGGATGACCTTGATGTTGGCCGATTCACAGGCCCCCAAAAATTGGCGGATATTGGCCATCAAGGCATCACGTTCGTGTTGCCAGACGATAAAAGGCAAGTTGGTGCGCAAGGTGTTGAAGCCTACTTCGTGTGCCCAGACCAACTCCTGTTCGATTGTTTTGATATCAAAGGTGGCGTCCTGCCACATCTCGTTCCAGTTCACGGCAGTGCGTGGCAGGTAATTAAACCCGCATTGCCAACCGTGTTTCATCCGCCATCGCTGCGCGGCTGGAACTGACCATCTTTCCTTGTTTGCTTTTCGCATGTGCGACGTGTGTCCTTTACAGTCGTGTCTATTGCTAATTAAAATTAGCTAATAATATTAGTAATGCCAGTATTTGTTGAAAAAATGTGATCAAAACAGGCGCGCATTTTCGAGACATTGCTGGGCGACAGGGCGGAAATAATCGCAAAACCTGTTGATTATCAGCGCGTAAAGCATGACGAAAATCGTCAATCTCACGGCAACAAAAAAACGGTGCCGGAATCTAATGATAAGGAGCACAACTGCCATGACAGTGGGATCGGTATTGACACAATTGGAAAATACGATGGGAAATACACCGGCATTCGACGGTGCGCCCTCCAATTTGGTGCATCTTCAGAATGCAAAGGGAATGACGGCCTCATTTATGGATGTCGGGGCAACCTGGCTTAGCTGCACCTTGCCGCTCGACACCGGGCGTCGTGAAGTGTTGCTGCGCTCGCCGGACATGGCTGAGCACATGAAGCAAACCGCGTATTTCGGGACGACTGTCGGGCGTTATGCCAACCGTATTGACGGCGGGCGTTTTTCAATCAATGGCGAGGAATTCCAGCTCAGTCAAAATGAAGGCAACAATATCCTCCATGGTGGCAAGGATGGTTTTGATAAGCGTCGCTGGACAATTGAACACCAGACTGAGACATCCGTGACCTTCGGATTAGCCTTAAAAGACGGTGATCAGGGCTTTCCCGGCAATCTTGTCGCGCGCGTGACGTTTACCCTGTCTGACGATAACGCGGTAGAGATCGAATACCACGCGGAATGTGACAAAATCTGTCCGGTCAATTTGACCAACCATGCCTACTTCAACCTCGCTGGGGAAGGCTCAGGGGCGAAAAGTCTGGAACATACGCTGTTGATGCATGCGACCCACTATCTGCCGACCCGCGCAGATTTGATCCCCGTGGGGGAGTGGAAAAACGCCGCGGGGACAGCGTTTGACTTTTCAACGGCCAAAACGATTGGGCGGGATTTTCTGGCCGATGACGATCAGAAACTCGCAGGTGGATACGACCATGCCTTTATCTTTGATGCCGCATACTGCGATGGGCACAAAGCTGCTGCCACCCTCATTTCACCGGATGGTGCAGTAACCATGGCGGTTGCCACCACCAAGCCTGCGATTCAGTTTTATTCCGGTAACTTTCTCGAAGGCACACCGGGCGCGAGTGGTACCTATGCGCTTTATGATGGTTTGGCGCTGGAAACCCAGTTTCTGCCAGATGGCCCGAATCACCGAGTGGGGGACGTTGAGCGGGATTTTGCAGGCGGGCGAGACTTACCGTCATACCACCCGTTACACGTTTTCTTTCTGATTCAAAAATGCCTCCGACCGGAGGCATTTTTTATTGGCTAAAGACGCGAAGAACTTCTCACCACCAGCTCCCCTTCCACTTTCTGGCGCAGGGTCAGGATGGGTTGCTGGTTGATAAGGCACACAGGGTATCTATTGCCTGCTTACCCATCAGTGAGTAGGGCAGTTCCACTGAGGAAAGTGAGGGGAAACTTTCCGCGGCCATCGGCTGATCGTCATAACCCACCACCGCAATGTCCTGCGGGATCTTCAACCTTTCTCTGCAATGGCGTGGTAGCAGCCCATGGCCATGTAGTCACTGCCGCAGAAGATGGCTTCCGGTGGGTTTGGCAGTTCAAGCAGCGCTTTGGTTTGCAGGTGCGCCTCTTTGGGAGACCAGTTGGCTTCGCGGATATACTGGCTGTTCGGCATGATGTCAGCATCAATCAACGCCTGTCGGTAACCTTCCAGACGCTGCTCCGTCGCCAACATCCAGCTTTCCCCCGTCAGGTGGGCAATGCGTTTGTAACCTTGCTCAATCAGGTGCTGTACCGCTTTGTAAGCACCGACCATATCGGCAGGGAGAATCGCGGGTAAGTCCGATTCTGATTGCAACGTACAGTTCAACAACACTGTCGGCAGAGCCGTTTTCACGCGGCGGTTTGACAGCTCGCGGGTCATGCTGGAGGCGTAAATAACCCCCTGGTAATCACCACCATTGATTTCGGCTTCAATCTTGGCGGCAAGCTCTTCGTCATGACGATAATTAAAGGTGACCAATACGTAATCATTTGCCCACGCCTCTTCATGCGCGCCGTTAACGGCATCGATAAAAGGGTCGATGTTGTTCAGTCCGTTGATCACCAGTGCGATTTTTCTGGGACGTCCGAGAGAATGTGCCACTTTGCGGTTGGCATATCCCAGCTTTTCAGCCGTTTCCAGCACGCGTTGCTGGGTCGCTTCCGCGATTTTTACCGAAGTGGAACCGTTAAGCACCAGAGAAACGGTCGATTGCGATACACCAGCTTCAGCGGCGATATCACTCATGGTGACCTTCTTGTTCTTACTCATCAAAACCCTAATACGTCGTTTCCGTTGATTAAAGATATTAGCGAAAAGTGCCCACTGAAGCACCCGTGTTTAACCGAAATCACACTTTGAATTTCAGAGTGATGACGACTTGTGACCGATACCACAAAGCTCGCCTTTCCACTGGTTGAATAAATGATTAACTAATAGTTTAGCTAATAATATTAGTAAATCATTTTGATTAGGGTGAGTGAGATGCAAAAGTGGTCTGTGGAAAAAGCATGGGAATGGCAGAAAAAGCAGGGTTGGCTGCGTGGTTTTAACTACCTGCCGCGCACGGCAGTGAACTGGACGGAAATGTGGCAGGCGGACACGTTCAATGCACAAGTCATTGATCAGGAACTGGCCTGGGCACATGAAGTGGGTTACAACACACTGCGAACCAACCTGCCATTTATTGTCTGGCAAGCAGACCGCGATGGCCTCCACTCCCGCATTGAAACCTTCCTCAGCCTGTGTGCCAAACACCAGATCAAAGTGATGTTGACCCCAATGGATGACTGCGGTTTTTCCGGTGACCATCCTTACCTTGGCGAACAGAAAGCGCCGGTACCGGATCTGCATAACAGCCAGGCTGCCGCGAGCCCGGGTCGCAATATCGTGATGGATACGTCGAAATGGGGCGAAGTGGAATGCTATATCCGTGACATTATCGGCACCTACAAAGATGATGCCCGCATTGTTATCTGGGATCTCTACAACGAGCCAACAAACCGCATGATTTTCACCGTCGACGGTGAGCTTGCGTACGATCTGGAAATGGAAACATTCAGCCACGCCCTGATGGAAAAAGCCTTTGAATGGGCGCGCGACATCAATCCATCCCAACCTCTCACCGTAGGCGCTTGGCATGCACCGAGTGTGCTCGACCGCACCCTGCCGATTTACGAACACCCGACAGACCAGCGCGCACTGGAGCTGTCAGACATTATTACCTTCCACGCTTACCTACCGCTGGATTTGTTCCACAAAGCGCTGGAAATCGTCGGCCGTTACGAGCGTCCTATGATGTGTACCGAGTGGCTGGCGCGACACGCCGAAAGCCTGATGCACGAACAGCTACCGGTGTTCAAAGAACACACCATTGGCTGTTACCAGTGGGGGTTGGTGAAGGGCAAAACACAGACGCACCTGCCGTGGCCTGAAATCAAACGCAACGATCCGGATTTTTGTCGTCGCTGGTTCCATGACCTGCTCGATGACGATGGAAAACCGTACGACGAAAACGAAGTTCAATTAATCAAAACACTCGCAGAAGTGGAATAAAAACGTCAAGGCTCCGATATCGCCCAGAAAATAACTCCCTGATTGGAGAAACAATAATAATGACTACTGTACCCAACAAACTGTCTAACCGAGAGCTGGTATCCTACTTTGGATACGGCGTCGGCCAATGCTTCAGCTTTGGTCTGGTCGGCTCTTTTATTCTCTATTTCTACACGGATATTCTCGGTATCTCGCCTATTGCTGCGAGTACCATTTTCCTAATCGCCCGGGTATGGGATGCGGTGAACGATCCTATCATCGCGGGCTACATGGACACGCTGGACTCCCGTTTCGGTAAGTTCCGGCCGTACATGCTTTTCACGCCGTTCCTTATCGTGCTGGTGACCATTGCCGCTTTCTACAATATGGATGCAGATACCTCGACCAAAGTGATGTATGCGGGTATCACCTACATTCTGTGGGGCACGCTTTACACCATTTCTGACGTGCCATTCTGGTCGATGTCTGCGGTGATGACGGACGAGCCGCAGGAGCGCGCCAAAGCGGCGACCTGTGCCATGTTGGGTGTGAACGCCGGTATCGGTGCCACCATGGTCATCTTCCCGAAACTGAGCGCTTTCTTTGCAGAAGGCCGTATCGACCAGGGCTATCTGCCTGCGGTTGCTGTGCTGATGGTGATTGGCCTTGGCTTTATGCTCAACGGCTTTTGGAACACCAAAGAGCGCATCTCCACCCAAAGCTGTGAAAAAGTCACGCTGAAAGACACCTTTGCGGCCGTGCGCAAGAACAAACCGCTGTTCTTCATTCTCGCTGCCTTTTTCATGAACGTGTTCTTTAACATGGTCAACGGTTTGTATGTGTTCTTCTTTACTTACAACATGGGCGATGCGGGGCTGGTTTCACTGATTGGTACCATCACGCTCGCCAGTGCCATTGCGTGTCTTGCCACCCCAGTGCTGACCAAACGCTTTAAAAAACGCGACATCTTTATCGCACTGTGTGTGATGGAAGTGATTGCCCGTGTCGGCTTCTACTTCTCTGGTTACGACAGCGCGACCAGCGTGATGATTTGGCTAGGCGTTATCACCACCATTTTCATGATGACCAACCCGCTGATCTCCGCCATGATTGCCGACACCGTGGAATACTCTTACTACCACAGTGGTAAACGCACGGCGGCGATCACTTTCTCCGGACAGACTTTCACCGGCAAATTGTCAGTGGCTGTCGCTGGGGGAATAACAGGATTTGTCTTGACGTATATCGCTACGTGCCGAATGCCGCGCAAAGCACTGGCACGCTGGATGGTCTGTTCTTCTGTATCGCACTGCTGCCTGCACTGGGTGCCATGGCGCGTATCGCCATCATGTCGAAGTACACTTTTACCGAAGATGAGCATGCCAAACTGCGTGAGAAACTCAGTCGTGGTGAGTTTGCAGAAGGGGTGAAAGTCGAAGCGGTGAAGCTGAAGGAAGCAACCAACTAAGCCTTAACTAAGCGACAACTCAATTATCGGAAGAAAAACGCCCCCAGTCTTTTATCAAGCAGGGGGCGTTTTTGTTGGTACGAATTCTGGGACGAATCAACCGAAGCGGGACATGGTATCGAGATACAAATCCAGTAGCGCCTGATCGTTTACCTTCACCGCCACGCTTTGTGCAGGTTTGTCTGCCCAATCGTCGGTTTTGTGTTTGGTGTCTTTGTGTTTTTGCAGAGTCAGGCCTTCTGCCGGGCCATCACATACCACGCGGATTGGGCCTTTACGCACCTCAAACAGGTTTGGGTCAATCACATAGGCAATGGCGGAAGGGTCGTGAACAAAACAGCCATCTACACCCATGCGGGCTTTATAGAAATCCAGATAGAAGCGGCTGATATCCCAGATGAATTCACCCACTTCGCCACAGGTATCGCGCAGGGTATCGATATAGTCATTAGAGAAAAACGCCTCATGGGTGACATCCAAGCCAACAATAGTCACCGGCCATTCTGCCGTGAACACAATGTCAGCTGCATGCGGGTCATCATGCACATTGGCTTCGGCAAAAGGCGTCACGTTTCCTGTGTGGTCATGAGTGCCGAATGCGCCGCCCATGATCACCACTTCTTTCACCAAGCCGGTAATTTCCGGTGCCTGTTGCAGTGCCAGCGCCAGATTGGTCAACGGGCCAACGGCCACCAGAGTGATTTCTCCCGGTGCCGCTTTTACTGAGTCGATAATGTACTGGTGTGCAGGGCGCGGATCGGCGCTGATGGTTGCTCAGTGATAGCAACATCGCCAAATCCATTTTCACCATGCACCGCCACACTGGCGCCAACGGGAGGGCGCTCTAAGGGCTGGCTTGCACCTTTAGCCACATCGCACTGAAAGCCGAAGCGCTCTTTGAGGTAAAGCGCGTTACGTGTGCTGGTGTCGATATCGGCATTGCCGAAAACGCTGGTCAGCCCGACCAGTTCAATCTCCGGGCTCGCTTCGGCGAACAGAATCGCCATTGCGTCATCAATGCCGGGATCGGTATCAAGAATAATTTTCGTTGTCACAGCGCTCTGTCCATTGAGAAGTCTGGGTCTATTCTACGCCCACCCCCAGACAGAGGCTGTGTGTGTGATGGGCAATAATGTGATCTTTGTCAGTCTATTTTTTTCCTTCCAAGCCGGAACGGGCGGCGATGTCGGTTTCGAACCCATCAAGGCTGCGTTGGTTTTTCTTCAGCCAGTAATTCTGGATACCTTCAGAGCCCTGTCTTTCTGACCATTTCGCCAGCTCATCCCGATCACCTTCGTAGCTGAAATAGGGCACGGACATCCCACACGAGGACTGCACACTGTCGATCTCCAGAAGGAAAATCTGACGCGACGCGATGCTTTCGGGGAACAGGGAGACATAGATTTCCCACTCCGGGTCATTGCGGTGGATTGCCCGTGCCTGACCGTAAGCGCGCAGGATCAGTGGTGCGCCTTCAAAAGCACAGAACATCACTGTCATGCGCGGATCACGCAACACATGGGCAGCAGACTCATTGCCACTGCCAGTGAGGTTCAGCCACGCCAGCGTTTTGCTGTCGATAACGCGCAGTGAATCGCCACCTTTTGGGGAGATATTCACGGTGCCGCTTTCCGCAGCAGTGCCCACAAAATAGATCTTCTGCTGTTCAATAAGGGTGATCTGTTTTTCGTTAAGCGATTTGGTCGTTTGTCCCATCGTCATTCCCTGATTTGTCGCGTTGGATGCAACCAGTAATACCATGATTGGCTAAATAAACGCCACCCGTGATGAATCCCTGTTTTTTATGGGAAAACATAGAAGAACGGCGTGGTGTTGCCTAACCTGAAATGACCAATAGGAGAGATTTCAGTATGTTGGCAAAAGCCGTCCATAAAACCTATATGAAGGCGCTGAAAGTGGCAGCGCGTATTATTCCTATTCCCAGACCAACACTCTTTTCAGGTGCAGACAGTGCCGTTGAATTGTGTGATGCCATAGGGCTGATGAACATTGGAAAATTGTTGATTGTGACGGACAAACCCCTGGTCGAAGCGGGCATTGTTGGCAAAGTCGAGCGGTCACTTTCCCACGCAGGAATAGAGTTCGTGCGTTACGACGGTGTGCTGCCAGACCCCACCTATTTGCAGGCGGAGGAGGGGTTGGCACTATACCGCCAAGAGCAGTGTATGGGCGTACTCGCCATTGGTGGTGGTTCGCCGATAGATTGTGCCAAAGTGATTGCTGCAAGGGTGACCAACCGAAAATCGATCAAACGGCTGGCGGGGCTTTTAAAAGTCTGGCGCACGCCCGCGCCGCTTTTTGCTATTCCCACCACTGCAGGAACCGGCTCGGAAGTGACGGTCGCCGCCGTGATCTCTGAGCCAAAACATCACCAGAAAACCCCGCTGATGGATCCAAAACTGGTGCCCTTGATGGCAGCGCTTGACCCTACCTTGATGACTGAGCTTCCGCCCTCGATTACCGCAGCGACAGGGATGGATGCGCTCACCCACGCCGTTGAGGCGTATTTGTCCAACAATGCCACCACGGAAACGGATGCTTATGCCACTGCGGCGCTAAAGCTTATTCACGGCAATTTGCTGGCGGCATACAAAGATGGCAAATCGCTCAAAGTGCGGCTAAACATGGCAATGGCGTCTTACTATGCGGGGCTGGCATTTACCAAAGCAAGCCTCGGCTATGCCCATGCCATTGCCCATCAACTCGGCGCGAAATACGGTACGCCCCATGGCATAGCAAATGCGTTGGCGCTTCCGTTGGTACTGAATGCATCCTTGCCTTCAGCTTCGTCACGGATGGCAAAACTGGCTCTGCTGACAGAAAGGGGCGACAGGCAGTGGGATGACGAAACCAACGCGAAAGCCTTTATCAGTTACGTGGTCGATTTGCAGATAGCGCTGGGAATTGTCCGCACCCTGCCCGCCATCCAAACCGAAGACATTCCCGCACTCGCAAAAAATGCGGTCAGGGAAACCCACTGGAACTATCCGGTTCCCCACTACCTGACGCGCACCCAGTGTGAGCAGATTTTTACCCAGCTCAAAGGCTAATTGCTCCGGCGGCAAAGCATCTGGCAATCCTGTTGATTTTGGCGGCGCCTTTTCCTGTCTTTTAACCATGTGCATGCTAGAATGCGCGCCCACTAAGGTGGGTGTGCAACTCAGCACGTCTGCCATACTTTGATTTTTGATATTTAACGAGAGCCGTCATGCCATTCTCCAAACTGGGCCTCAGCCAGCCAATTGTCTCCGCCCTTGCCGATATGGGTTACCAGCAACCTACGCCTATCCAGGAAAAAGCGATTCCTGTGGTACTGCGAGGCGAGAACCTGTTGGCGACAGCGCAGACAGGTACGGGTAAAACCGCCAGCTTCCTGCTGCCTATTATGGAGATACTCAGCGAAGGGGAAACCCTGCGCAAGAAGCGCGTCCGTGCATTGATCCTCGCACCAACCCGTGAGCTGGTGGCTCAGGTGGAAAAGAACGCAGCGGCATACGGTAAAAACCTCTCACTGAAGACGCTGGCGATGTACGGCGGTACTGATTCGCAGGCGCAAAAACAGCAGCTGATTGACGGCGTTGATATCCTGGTAGCCACGCCTGGCCGTTTGCTGGACATGATGACCCAGCGCGCGGTGCACTTTGATGAACTGCGCTGTCTGGTGCTAGATGAAGCTGACCGCATGCTGGACATGGGCTTTATCGAAGACATCAACAAGATCATCGAGCGTCTGCCGGTTGAGCGCCAGAACCTGTTGTTCTCAGCCACCCTGTCTGACAAAGTTCGTTTCCTGGCGAAAACCGCGGTACCGAATCCAGTAGAAATCCGATCTGAAGGTAACAGCAAGGCGGAAATTTCGCAGTGGCTGACCACGGTCGATAAAGACAAAAAGTCTTCACTGCTGGCGCACCTCATCACTGAAAATGCGTGGGATCAAGCGCTGATCTTTATTGAAACCAAACACGGTGCTGCCAAGCTGGTTGAGCAGTTAGGCAAGCGTGGTATTCATGCGGAATCCTTCCACAGTGGTCGCAGCCAGGCGATGCGTGAACAACTGCTGGAAGAGTTCAAAACCGGTAAGCTGCAATTTCTGGTGGCAACCGGTGTCGCTGCCCGTGGTATCGACATTGATGAGCTGAAACGTGTGATTAACTACGATCTGCCATTCCCGGCTGACGACTACATTCACCGTATTGGCCGTACCGGCCGTGCAGGTGCAACCGGTGAAGCGGTTTCATTCCTGTCGAAAGACGATTTCAAGAACCTTTGCATGATTGAAAGCCGTCTGGGTCATTTGATTGAGCGCCGTGAAATCGAAGGCTTTGCGCCGAAAAAACCGGTGCCGGTTTCTATTCTCAATTACGTGCCAAAAAATAAGCGCGAACCAAAACAGGATGGAAAGTCATCTGACAAAGCTGGTGCAGCGCGCGGTGAACTCAAACCACGCCGCAATGAAGGCGAGCGTCAGGACAGCAAGGCACGTAACCGCAAACCACAGCGCGATGCAAAGCCGGGCGGTTTCAAAGCGGGTGAAGACAGCAACCGCAAGCCAAAAAGTGGTGGCCGTGACAACCCATGGGCGACGTTGAAACCGCGTGGAGATAAATCCCCGCAATAAAGTTTGGAACCAAGCTAACATTCTGAAAAATAAAAAGGAGTGCCCTTATTTGGCGCTCCTTTTTTGTTTATGAAATGGATTGCATTTGGTGTTTCGGGTATCAGATATCTGAGGGCGAATAATTCGGCGAAGCAGATCTCAATTCACTCTCTGTAAAGTAGAAGTGCGCCGCACAAAATGACCAAATCAGGTCACGGCCAACTTAATTTGTGTCATAAATGATGTGTATCTCAATAGCGGTTTGCGTTGAGAAATTTTTTAACTATCAGCTATCCACTGCCTTTTGTTTGCTGATGACTTCTCTGTGTTTAGACCTGAAGCTTGCATGGAGAAGGTTTCGTCGAGCCTTGACGATCACCCGCCTGAACTTATCTCCCTACCTATAGTGTTCAGAGCGGGTGGATTTCTTTCTTCCCCTTTTTCTTTATCCCTGTTAGATAACGTATTTCTGAATTTTATCCTTCATTTCGTCTGACAGTTTCTGCAGTGAATCGGCCGCTATCCGGCTCTGTTCTGCGCCGGCTGCAGTCTGGTCGGATATCGAGCTGATCGTCGTAATGTTTTTATTTATCTCCTCGGTGACAGAGCTTTGCTGTTCCGCCGCAGTCGCGATCTGTGTGTTCATGGCGTTGATTTCATCCACGCTGGCGAGAATGCGCTTGATAGCCTCTCCGGCATCTTTCGCCATTTGCACGGTTTCCTGCGCCTGAGTATTGCCGTTTTCCATCCGCGCCATGGCATTACGGCTGCCTTCCTGCAGTTGCTGAATAGTTGACTGGATTTCGATGGTGGATGACTGGGTGCGTTGTGCGAGAGAACGCACTTCATCGGAGACCACAGCAAAACCGCGTCCCTGCTCCCCGGCACGCGCAGCTTCAATCGCTGCATTCAGGCCAGTAAGTTGGTTTGCTCAGAAATGCCTTGAATGGTCACCACTACGCTGCCAATTGCCTCGGTGTGTTTTTGCAGCTGGTTCATGGCATCGACAGTTGATTCGAGATCGCGGGAAAGGTGCTCAATCATTTCGATACTGCGCATGACAATTTTCTGGCCATCCGATGCGGCATTGTCCGCTTCCTGTGAAGCGGTAGCGGCGGAAGAAGTGTTGTTGGCAACCTCATGCACTGTGGCAGTGAATTCGTGGATTGCAGCAGCAATCATCTGGGTCTGCGCTTGCTGATCCAACACATTCTCTGGTCTGGTTCGTGACAACCGCGCTTTCAGACGCGGAGTTTGCCAGCAATCCCGTGGAGTGTTGGGTGTCTTTCACCAGCGACTGGAAGTTGGCTACCAGGGTGTTGACGGAATCAGCGATATGGGCGAATTCATCGTCCCCACTGACGTTAACCCGGCGGGTAAGATCGCCTTTGTTGATTGATGTTGAAGTGGATTCAATCTCTGTAATGGCGTTGTTCATACGGAAAACTATCTTGGCAAACAGCCCAAACAGGACAATCACCGACAAGGCGATGACGCCGCCTACCGTCCACATAAAGCGGTCTGCATTGTCGACCGCCTCATTGTAATTTGCTTCACCTTCTTCTGTTTGCAGTGCCAAAAAACGCTCCGCCTGTTGAGAGAGCGTTTTGAATTCAGGGTTAATGGTTTTCAACAGCAGCAGATTGGCATCACTGAACTGGTTATTCTTCAGGTACTCCATGGCGGGCATAAAGCCGTCGTCAGTGATCACGTCCAACACGTCAACCATTTGGTTAACCAGTGCTCGTTCTTCGCCGCTGATGTCGGAAACCAGAATTTCGTTGTCGACGATATGGTGGAGTGATGTCAACGCAGTGGTGATTTCGTCAAAATGGACGCTGATAGGGTGGTCGTGAAGCGAAGCGACCTCACTGGTTGGGTCATGTTGTTGTGCCAGCAACAAATTACTGCGTGCGTCGCCGAGCTTATCCAGGATTTTTCCTGCCCGGATGGTGTGTTGCATCCCTTGCGAATAGAGATCTTCAAGGGAGTTGGCCGCATTGTTCATGCCAGACAATCCCTTGAAGCCGATAAAACACAGGGTCACCACCACCAAAAGGGCTATCCCTTTGAGTTGAAAGGTAACGGATTGGAATTTTGCTAAGAAGCCAGTATCGGAAGCCATCGTATTTTCCTTAGACATAGTCATAGGTTGAGTATAGGAAGGGGCGACTTGTCTATTGGTAACCAATATTGATAGAGATCAATAAGTTGAAAAGCCTGGAGACTTCATGAAGAATTTTGCTGGGGGTGTCACACAGATCGTACAAGGTTTGCAACGACTGAAAATTTTGCAGTGTTCTGTACGTTTTATGACAGGTCTGGGGTAACGTATGTTTCCCGTTTGGGAATGTTGATTTTTGCAATGAAAGTGCGCTGAAAAAGCCCGTTTAAGGCTAATAAATAATAAGAGAGCCGATGAAACAGATCCTGAAAACCATTTTGGCGTCCGCCTTGCTGTTCAGCATCGCCGCCTGTACGACGGACTATTCCGAGCAGCATGACGCCGCGTTGATCAAAACACCTATGACAGCCAGATGGAAGAACTGTCGCCCTATCAGTTGGGGCACTATGCCTTCGTATGTACCGTCAGACCGAAGATGCCAAATATTCCGAAGCCATTGGCGCTGACTTGACGCGCGTGGCAGACAGACTCAGTGATTACGCAAACACCCTCACTTCGCCACAAGAGATGCTGGCATTGGGAAAAGAGCGCCTCAAAAGCTATGACTCCGGTGATGGTGAGCGAAATGCTCTGCGACACCAAGCCGCACAGGGCAGGGAAGAGTATCTGGTATTGGGTGCCGGCCTTATCAGCAGCATGGCGCGCGCCAACGAATATGGCCTCAAGCATGTCGAAGACAAGAAGCTGCGCGACATGTTGGAGTGGTATGACTTTGAAACCTATGTCACCAACCCAGAGATGATCCGCGCTTGGGCCGCACAGCTTGCCAATCAGGTTTACTGGTTAAAGCAACTGGGAGAGCAGGACCACACCGCCGCGTTCATCGAGGCGTTCCAGCAAACTTATCCGGATAATCGGGATGCGTCACTCTCGGCGCAGCAGTTTAACAATAAGCTTTATGGCATGACCCATATCATCCTCGCCGCGTCGGAATACTACCGTAAGCCTGTAAATGAAGCCGAGTTCCAGTGGATTTACGATTATTTCCGCAACAATTTCGACGAGATTGCTGCCCGCTCAAAGCCTGATGTGATTGCAGAGATCGGCATCAGCTTCCTGCTTGCAGGTTTGGATACTGACCCGGTCGTTACCCGCAGTCAGGATATTATTCAGGAAGCTATAAACCGCGAAGCGAATATGGTGCCTTCAGTCAGTGGTGGTACAGATTTAGCGAAAGGAGAGCACCGAAACGTGTTGGCGATTATGTTACTGGACTGGCAGGGTGCCAAAGCAGTGCCCATGGCTGGACAAGATGATGAGGTGCTGGTGGATGTGCCAGATTCGCTGGTGCCTGTCTCGAACCGATAACCACGACTAAAGCGCCTGACAATATAGAGGCGAAGACAAGAGCAGGGGCAATTGCCCCTTCTCTGTTAATGACACATTGGATATCAAACTTTGGTTATCAAGCCATGGCAGGGAAATTACCCGCGGAAGCAGCGCTCCGCGTGGCGAGCCAACCCCGAGGTAACCGAACCGAAAAAGTCACCGGCCACAATTGGCACGCCCGGTAAGGTTTGCTCCAGCAGGGCACGCAGGATTGGGGAGCGCGCACTGCCGCCGGTCATAAAGATTGCGTCTGGCTGGGTGCTGGCCTGTGCCAACGCCTCTGTGACCAGTTCTGCCACCTTCGCAACCGGGTTGCAATCGCTTCTGCCAGTTGATTTTGGTCTGCAGATGCAGTCAGGCTTTCTCCAGCCATAGACAGCGCCGCCTGAGCGGAGTCTTCATCTGACAGGCGGATCTTCATCTCTTCAGCGCAACGCACGATCTGGTAGCCCAGCGTTTCGCGGTGCACTTTCAGAAGGCGGGTCAGTTTTTCCGGCTCTGACGCATCACGGATCAATTGCTCCAATACGTGGCGGTTTGCCGAGGAATAAAAGTCGGATTGTGCCGCGACATTGTTGATGGCAATCGGATTCCAGAACTGGGTAACCGGCATAGCAATACCACGCTGTAGCGTCGAGCCTTTACCAAACAGTGGCATCAATTGCTCAAAGGCAGATGAATATCCAGATCGTTACCCCCCACACGGCAGCCGGAATGCGCCAGCAGTGAAGCGCGGCGATCATCGCGGTTGCGCCAACTCGGCCCATTTCAATCAAGCTGCAGTCAGTAGTACCACCACCGATATCCACCACCAAAACGGTGCTGTCTTTGGTCAGTGTACTTTCGTATTCCAGACCGGCAGCGACAGGTTCAAACTGGAACTCGATATCTTTAAAACCGGCGCGTTTTGCTGCTTTCAGCAGGATAGATTCCGCCTGTTGGTTGGCTTTCTCGCCGCCAATGCCCTGGAAATTGACCGGACGGCCAATCACCGCCTGGAGGATATCTTGCTGTAGATCGGCTTCAGCCTGTTGCTTGATGTTCGCCATCATGGCGCACACCAAATCCTCAAAAAAGCTCACTTGCGCATCGTGCAATCCCGTCGCACCCAGGAAGGATTTTGGCGATTTAACGTAGTAGACCTCTTCCGGGTCTTCGAGATACGTCGCCAGCGCCGCGCGGCCAAAGCGCAGGTCACCGGGCTCGACGATGATGTCTTCTTCACGGTTAAAGGCAACAGCGCGGCGAAGCAGCTGTTCACCAACCTGATCGCCGGGCTGGATGTTGAAATGACGCCAGAGGTACTCACTCACCGCTTCACGGGTTGGTGCGCAAAGGGTGGATGGGATGTAGGTATGGGTGTTTTCCAATGCCAGTAAACGTGGCGTTTCACCCTCCATTACGGCAACAGAGCAGTTTGCGGTTCCGTAGTCGAAGCCGATAAACATGGAATTTCTCCAGCGACAAAAAAGCCGGACAGTTTACGTGAACCGGCGTTGATAGCAAGACAGCGCAAGGCAAATTCCACCCTGAAAGCGGTTTGGTATTTGCTTTGTAGTTTAGCGCTGCTTAATCAAACGATTAGCCAGCGATAAAAATGCTGTCATGAAACTTTATAGCGGCGATGTCATAAGTGAGACAGATAGTGACGCAGATCAAATTATTCTTTAGTCATGCAACACAAACCGTGTGGCGACTTAATTCCTTAATATCTAAGGAGGACGGCATGAAAAGCGCAAAAGAGTTTGCAGCCTGGCTGATAGAAAGGTTTGATTCACAGGCCAACGTTTGGCTGACACGGCGGGACATTACCGAGTTAACCAGCAGGCAGTCACTGCGGAGTGAGTTTATTCATGACGTGCACTGCGAGCTAATGAGCTTTGGACGCGGCCTGATAGCCGACATTAAAAATGATCGCTATTACATGGTGTCACTGAGTGAAACCTACTGGAAAGATGTTGGGGATATCTACGCCAGACCCCTTCCCGCGATGAAAACGCGTCAGGCTGATCCCGCACCATTGATCCGGGCGTTTCAAAAGCAAACGTCTTAGTTTATTTGCTCTCATATTGCCCGATGCATTTGGCATTATTCCCAAGCTCGCCTATGCGGGCTTTTTTCTGCCTGAATTACAGTGAGCACCGTGGCAGATCTCGTCCGAGCGGCTATTTTAAAAAGATGACAAATGTGGCGAAGATGAGATGAAAGGGCAGCGCATTACCAAAGATCAACTGGCGAAAGGCTTGTATATCAAACTGCCCCTTCGCTGGCATGAACACCCATTTTTGCGCAGCGCTTTCGAAATTCAGTCAGCGGAAGAGCTTGCTGTTATCAAACGTCTGCCGGTCGACTACATCCTCTATTATCCCCATCGCAGCAGCGGCAATCCCAAAACGGCGACGGATGTTTTGCGAAATGCCCACCAAGAGCCAGAGCCTGATCATCAGGATGTGTTGGATCTGTCCATCCAGCTCCATCAGGAAAAACAGGCGCACATTCAGGAAATGACAGCGCTGAGGGCACGCCAGTCTGAGTGTTCGCAAAAATACAAACAGACGCTGTCGATGTTGCGAAAAGGCGTGGAGGAGTTTGGCAGGGAGCCTGGACGAGCCTGTCAGGAAGTGAAATCACTGACCTCTGCCATTGTCGATATTTCCGGTGATGGGCCATTAACGCTGAATCTGGTCGACCGTCCGCGCAACGATGACAAACTCTTCTCCCATACCCTGAACGTGGCGATCCTCTCGCTGATCGTCGGCAGGCACGCGGGTATTCCGCACAGGAATTGAATCATCTGGTCACCGGCGCGTTTTTGCATGATATCGGACTGATTGACGTGTCAGTTCCTTTCGGCGCCGATGGCTCGCTGACGCTCTCGTCGGCGGCAAAAGACAAGGACAAACATACTGAATTTGGCGTGCGGATCCTCAGTGACATCCCTGACATTGAAAAGCCAATTATCAACATCGTGGGAAATCACCATGAACTCGTCGATGGCAGCGGCTATCCGCGGGGCTTATATGGTGATGAGTTGGATGAAATGTCGCAGATTGTGGCGATTGCCGACATGTATGACGACTTGTGCCGGCCGCAAGCGAATGGGAAGGCATACCAACCCAGCTCTGCCGTTTCTTTACTGTTCAAAAAGATGAAACAGAAATTCCGTACAGATTTGCTCCAGCATTTTATTAAAATGGTGGGTGTTTACCCACCGGGCTCGGTGGTGCAATTGTCGGACGGTAACGCAGCCATGGTGCTTTCCAACAACCCGGAAAGCTTGCTTAAACCGAATGTAGTGGTCTTTGACCCTATGGTGCCGCGCGATCAGGCGCCCATGATTTCGCTGACCAGTACAGAACTTACCGTGAAACAGGTAGTAAAACGCAATTCCGTACCCCAGCATGTTTATGACTACCTCTGTCCCAGCTCCCGCTTTTTCTACTTCTTCAACTCAGGCAGTTGACCCGCACCATTCCCTGTTTAGGCGAAATCTTGCGCAAACAGTTCGTGTACTAACTAAATCCCTACTTTTAAGGTTGAATTAAAAACACTGTTCAATAAAATGGCGACCTCTTATTGGTAAGATGGATATTATTCATGAGAAGTATGAAAACCAACATTCTGCAAACACACACTTTAAAAACCATGCTCGTTGCTCTCACACTCTTGGTGACAGGTTGTTCCAGCATCGTCAATGGCTCCACCCAGCAGTTATCAGTGAAAGCGATGCCTGAACAGGCACATATCCGTCTGCTGACCGCTAACGGCGATTTGCTCAAAGAGCAGCAAGGGAGCCTGACCTACTTGATGAAGCGCCACACTGGCTACTTCGAAGGGGCGGAGTACAAGCTGGAAGTGGGGTATGACGGTTATCAAAGCCAGTCCATCGAACTCATGCCAACCACCAGTGCTGGTATCTGGCGGGCAACCTGTTTTTTGGTGGTTTGATTGGTTGGCTGGTGGTTGATCCGCTTACAGGCGGTATGTGGGTGATTGAAGCCAGCAACCAGCAGGAAACCGATGCACTGAATGTTACCTTGCTGAAAATGGCGACGCCTGAAATGATGGAAAACGCCGTTAAAGTTAACTGATCCCGACTTTTTGTACCGCCTCTGAACCTGTAAAGGGGCGGTATAATTTTCACCACATGCCTGCCTGTAAAATTTGAACCCGTCTCGAAAATGAGCGCCTTATCAATATTTTTAAAAAAATATATATCAATATATTTCAATGCGTTAAACGCAGATATCGCCGTGCGAAAGCAAAGATCAACGAGATAGATACTGTGCGGTATACGCATCTGGTTTGCTTTTCCCCTGTCTCTGCTAAATTAGAAAGACGACGTTTTTATCACCGACTGCCGCCTTCCTTTTTGCAGCATTAAACGTCGCTGTGATTCCAACAACGCAGTGCATTTTCAGAAACAACGCCTTCAAATACTGACAGGGATGACACCGATAATGTCGCCGGATTGACGCCGGTTCTCGCACACTAACTCATCACCAAACTGGAGTGGCCTATGTTGACAGCAACAGAGGTGAAGGCTGTTGTTTTCGAACTGGATGGAACCTTGGTAGATACCGCTGCTGATGTTCGTCATGCTGCTGAAGAAATGCTGACCGATCTTACCCTGCCCAGCCTGCATGCAGAGCATGTCAGCGACTGGATGGGTGATGGCACAGACAAACTCATACACCGCATACTGTCCCGCAAAATCGATGGCGTCGTGCCAGATCCGATTTTCCGTCTCGGCAGTGCACTGTTTTTGAAAGCCTATCAACGCCGCAATCATGCGAAAGCCGCGCTCTATCACGGCGTCGAAGCCTGCTTGCGTCAACTGACAAGAAAAAAAGTGCCGATGGTGGTCGTCACCAATCAGGCAACGTCACTGGCAAATGAACTGCTGACCCGACTTGGGATTCGCAACCACTTTTCATTGATATTGGGGCGTGATGCCTTGCAGGAACCCAAACCCTCGCCGGATGGTTTGCTGGAGGCTGCCCTGTTACTGCATCTTAACCCCGAGCAGCTGATGGTGGTTGGCGGAAGCGTAAACGATGTGAACGCGGCCAGGGCAGCAGGGTGCGGCGTGGTTTGTGTCAGCATGGCTATAACTATGGCGTGGACATCCGCCATGCAGCGCCAGATCTGGTACTCGAAACGCTGGCAGAACTGCCGCCTATCTGGAAACAGAAAAACCACAACCGACAAAAACGCGGGCGCGGCGATCGTATCCCTCTTTCCCTTCGTTGAGAGAAAAGCGCTGAAAGGCGCTTTTTTCACATCTGACTGAATAACCATCACTTTGGTGCGTTCAATGTGAGTTAACGCAAGCTACTGTAATGGAGTGTAAATCCGATATTCCCCCCACAGAACACGCCTTAAGATGCCGCCATTGATAACAACAAAGCGCCAATCAATCCGCCTTCATTAGTCATTTTTATCACCGCTGGTGAAAGGCATATTGCGCGAAACATGAATAGGCATCTCGGAGATTGCACATGTCAACTAAGACAACAAAAACAAGAAAAACCGTCTGGCGTAAAAGGGTTCATCAAGGCGCTGTTGGATTTCCCTCCGTATCTCTATTTTCCGGTCAAGCTGATACAGCCAAAAGTACCAGATACACAGAAATCCAATGAAGCGAACTGACGACATAAACAAGCAGAAATAGGTAATAGCAGCCCGCTATCCAAGGGGCTTGCTGTAATCAATGGTAAGGAAAAGAGTCATGAAAAAACTGTTAATCGGTGTACTGGTGCTGGTGGGGGTAATGGGAACGGCGCATGCGCTGGATATGCACTTTATGCAGGGCTGGCATCTGCCGGGCTTATCATTTTTTGGGTGCGGCCACTAACAGGAGAGTGCCACGCGGGTGGCACTTTCCGGCAAACGTCCTTCAAGGCTTGATGTACGCAAAGCCCTCAGATTGCCTTGCCACCAGATACAGCACGCCAACCGGCACTTCCTGCACATAATCAGGTAGCGCTGCCAAATCAATATTTTGCGATTTCATCGAATTACGGCAAACGTGGATCTTCACCCCCGCTTTGTTCAGCGTCCAGCTCTTTCTGGTAATCGGGCTGGGTACTGCGTCGAAGACTGACACCGACGCGCCGTTGGCGAGTACAGAGATATTAGAAGAATCCATATTGACGGCTGCCACGGTATTGTTGATGTTGGAAATAACCTGCGGCCATTTATCCAGCTCATTGATATGAAAAACAACATTGATACTTTGCACGCGAGTTCCTTTTCTGGCGTAAAACATACCCTCAAGTTTAGAAGTAAATCGTCACAAACTGCGTAAAACAGCCAAGCAAAATGGGCATTCAGACGGGAGTGTCAAAGGGGCGGGTGTTCGAAACTGGCGAATTTTGCAAGGGCATGGGGCAAGCCAGCGACTGGCAGGATATAAACATACTCGCCAAGAAGGCGAGTATGTATTCTTACTTTCTACAAAGCGCGGATCCTGACTATTTCATCCTGCGCGATGCCGAGCGATTCCAGAAACTTCTGATGTTCCTCCGGCTCCATCTGCTCAAACGTCTGATGCCATTTGACCATGTCATTTTCACTGAAGCCTGAGGCAGCATGATTTGAGTCCAGCGTTCTTTGTTCACGATGTTTTCCTCCAGTAGATAGGGTTCCTGCAGCAGCGCAACAATGGCTTTTTGTTGCGCTTTCAGAACCTGAATTTCACGCTCCAAAGCGTTGAAGTGGGCTTTCAGGATCTGCGGCTGCGTTTGCGCTTTCTGCGAAATCAGTGACTTTATGCTGCGATGGGCAAGCCATATGCCCGGTAAGCGAGAATATCACCCAGCAGCGACACTTCCTTTTCGCCATACCAGCGATAGCCATTCTCTGAGCGGCAGACCGGTGTCAGTAACCCTTCGCGCTCGTAGTAAAGCAAGGTGGCGCGAGAGATACCGAACTGTCTGGCGAGTTGTGTCACTGTAAGCATGAAAATCCCCTTTTTCGCTGAAAGTGATTTCATCGTGGACCCTGATCTAATAGACGGGTCAAGGAACATTGTTGGCGTTGGCGGTGAAAAAGAAAAGGGCCTCCCAATGGGAAGCCCTTGTCGGAATCAGCGATATGGCGTTTTACTTCTTGCCACGATTTTTCAAGTAAGCATCCTGAAGGATATACATGCGCTTAACGTCGCAGTATTCACCGTTAACGAAAATATCCTGCACCAGATGTCCTTCCTCGATGAAGCCGCAATCTTCGTAAAGGTGGATCGCTTTTTCGTTGTTCACCGCCACGCTCAGATACACCTTGTGCAGGTTCAGAATCGTGAAAGCGTAGTTCAGCGCTTTGTTGATCAGGGTGCGCGCATAGCCGCAACCTTGGAAATCAGGCGCGATGATGATTTGGAATTCAGCCTTGCGGTGAATCGAATCGATTTCAACCAGCTCCACCAGACCGACAGATTGTTTGTCGCTGTTTTCAGCAATAAAGCGTCGCTCGTTATTGTCGTGGATGTGCTTGCGGAACAACTCTTCCAGTTCGTAGTAGGACTCATAAGGCTCTTCGAACCAATAAGACATAATCGAGCGGTTGTTGTTCAGTTGGTGAATAAAACGAAGGTCAGTTTGCTCTAGCGCGCGGAGTCGGATTTCATTATCCATGTTACTTTCCATTAACAGGTGATGTTAGATTCATTGACACAAATAATTGGCTTTTGCGTCATGGAAGGAACATATCACCATTAAATTCATCGTAGAAATGAAATATTGATGGATTGTGCTGACTGGTGAACAACTGTTCGATGCAACCTTTGGGATCAAACCCGACGGCCAAGCCTCCGCCGTGTCCGTCCTTTCTCTGCTTTTATAAGCCCATGTTTCGTGAGGTTACTCGCGAATTTAAACAGCAGTGTTTCTGGGGATGCAGAAATACACAATTCATGATCTGGTTTATAAAATTAAATCAAAAGTGAAATTTCAGTGAGAGGAATATCAATAAACCCAAAGTGTAAATCGGAATGAATTTTGACCAAAGTAACACTTTGTGTGTCATTTCAGTTTACTAAAGGTAACTATGGCTATTGATGATATGTAAACCCGTGCGTAAAGTGGCGGCATTAAAGTTTACATTTGTTGACCAAGGCCATGCAGGTAAAGCAAGTTAAGTTTACGCAACTGGACAGGGAACACCTTGCTCGATACTTCCGTGTCGCAGATACGATTGCCGATCTTATCGGCCCACACTGCGAAGTGGTGATCCACTCGTTTGAAAGCCTCGAACATTCTGTCGTGAAAATCGTCAATGGTCACCATACCGGCCGGAAACTGGGTTCACCTGTCACGGATCTTGGCCTGCAGATGTGGCGCGAATTTGAAAAAACCGGACAGGTTTCGCCGAAAAGTTATTTCACCAATGCCGCAGATGGATCGTTATTAAAATCAACCACCTGTATTTTGGCGGGTGATAACGATAAGCCTATTGGTATGTTGTGCATCAACATGAACCTGTCGTTTCCGTTTCCGGAAATTATCAAAACACTGATGCCGGATTGTTCACCGAACAGTTTTGTCAGCGAAAGCTTTTGCAACAACGCGCAGGACGTCATTACCAAGGCGCTCAATGCCGCGATAGCGGAGGTTGATACTGACGCCTCCATCACACCGAAAATTCGCAACAAAGCGATCATCCGCCGCCTGTATGACAACGGTATGTTTGAGCTGAAAGAGACCACGGCGTACGTGGCGGAATCGCTCCAAATCAGTCGACAGGCGGTTTACAAATTCTTACGGGAATTCAAATCTGAGTAATTTCTTTTTTATCAGGAGTTAAGTAGTGAAAGAAATCATCGCCACAGCCAAGGCGCCGGAAGCCATCGGCCCTTATTCACAGGGGACCGGGTTTAACGGCCTGGTTTATACCTCAGGCCAACTGCCTTTGGATCCTAAAACCATGCAGTTCGCCGAAGGCGGCATCGAGGCACAGGCACGCCAGTCGCTGGAAAACCTGAAAGCGGTATTGGAAGCGGGTGGCGCCGGTATTGATACCGTCATCAAAACCACCTGTTTCCTGGCTGACATGGAACACTTCGCGCATTCAATGAAATCTACACCAGCGTGTTCGGCACAGAAAATGCGCCAGCCCGCTCTTGTGTAGAAGTTTCACGCCTGCCGAAAGACGCACTGGTTGAAATTGAAGCGGTTGCATATCGCAAGTAATTGCTGAGATCGATAAGGAGTATCTCATGAGCTTTACGTTTATTGCTTTGTGTTCCATTTTTCTTGGCTTTTACGCCCTTCTTTCTAACTTTAAAAAGCAGAAAAAAAGCTTCAACTTCCGCGTACTGACTGCGCTGGTGTGTGGCTTGCTGTTCGGCGGCGCGATTCAGCTGACGCTGGGCTTTGGCAGTGAAAGTGTTGCCGGTTTCTCAGAGTTTATCTCTGTGTTCGGCAAGGCTACATCAAGCTGCTGCAGATGATTGTTATCCCACTGGTTTTCGTGGCGATGATCTCGTCCATCATGAACGTGGATGGCGGCGGTGCGCTGTCTAAAATCGCACCGAAAATCATTGGCATCCTGATTTTCACCGTGGCAATTTCCGCCATTGTCGGTGTGGCGAGCATTTACCTGTTCGGCATCGACGCCAACGCACTGATTTCTTCAGTTGGCACGAATGCGTCGATTGTCGCGCGTGGTGAGGCAGTGGTCAGCACCCAGAACGCCATGGCAAGCAATGGCCTGTCGGGTCTGGTGCTGTCTATCATCCCAGCCAACATCTTCGACATGCTGACCGGTTCACAGCGTACTTCTACGCTTTCAACCGTGCTGTTCGGTATGTTCCTGGGCTACAGCATCCTGCAGGTGAAAAAGCGCAAGCCTGAAAAAGTGCAGAGCTTTGTAGATTTCATCAACGCAGCGAAAGAAGTCGTGCTGTCGATGGTGCGTGAAATCCTGAAGTTGACGCCATACGGTGTATTCGCACTGATGACCTCGTTCATGATGACCAACGACCTGTTCGCACTGGCAGAAATGGGTCGCTTCCTGGTGGCTAGCTACGTGGCTATCGGCGTGATGTTCGCGATTCACTTCATCATGGTAGGCATGTTCGGCCTGTCACCAATGAAGTTCATGAAGAAATCATGGCCTGTACTGGTGTTCGGTTTTGGCTCGCGCTCAAGTATGGCGGCGATTCCGCTGAACGTGGAAACCCAAACCCAGCGTCTGGGTGTGGATGAAGAAACTGCGAACATGTCAGCGACTTTCGGTACCAGTATCGGCCAGAACGGTTGTGCGGGTATCTACCCAGCCATGCTGGCAATTATGTCAGCACAGGTAATGGGTCTGGACGTTGACCTTGCCTTTATCCTGCAACTGACCGCCGTGATCGCAATTGCTTCATTCGGTATTGCCGGTGTGGGCGGTGGCGCGACATTCGCAGCGGTTGCGGTACTGACCATCATGGGTCTGGATATCACCGTTGTGGCGATTCTGGTCTCCATCGAAGCACTGATTGATATGGCGCGTACTGCCTGAATATCTCAGGCTCCATGCTTTCCGGTGTGGTGACGGCCAAGACCAATGGCTCGCTCAACCTAGAGCAATACAACGCTGAGGTGACGGGTAAGTCATCTGGCGACAGCGAAGCCATCGCATAAAAAATAACAAAAATATCAGAGGCTCCCTTCACGGGAGCCTTAAACGTACAAGGTAAATAGAATGAAAATTGTTGTCGTTGGCGGTAACGCCGCTGGAATGAGCTTTGCGGCCAAATACAAACGTAACCAGCCTTCAGATGAAGTGATTGTTATCGAGAAAAGAAGCTACATCTCGTTCGGTGGCTGTGGCCTGCCGTACTTTGTCGGCGACATGTTTGAAGACACAGACCGCATGATTTCCCGCACCCCGGAGCAGGCAATCCAATCTGGCCTGGACGTGCGTGTGAACACTGAAGTGACCGCACTGGACAGCCAGAACAAAACCCTGACCCTGCGCCACGAAGGCGGTGAAGAATCCCTAGGTTACGACAAACTGATTATTTGTACCGGTGCGCGTCCAATCGTGCCGGCATTTGGTGAATACAACACCCGTAATGTGTTTACCCTGACCAGCATGGAAGACGGCCTGGCGCTGAAAGAGGCGTTCCAGCAAGCGTCAAACCAGCGTATCTGCATCATCGGTGGTGGCTTTATCGGCCTTGAAGTGTTCGATGCGGCGCATCACCTTGACAAGCAAGTGACCCTGATTGAGCGCGAAGAGCACGTCATGAGCCGTCAGTTCAGCCAGAGTCCATCACCCTGGTTGAAAGTGCGATGGTCGAAGCAGGCGCTGATCTCAAACTGGGTTGCAGCGTTGAACGCATCCGCGATGCCGAAAACGGCGGTTACGTGATTGAAACCAGCCAAGGCGAAGTGGAAGCCGATGTGGTTGTAATGTCGCTGGGCTTTAAACCAAACACCGAGCAGTTTGACCTGCCAAAAGCCCCGAACGGAGCGCTGCTGGTGAACGAGTTTGGTGCGACTGACGATGCTCACATTTACGCAGTGGGTGACTGTGCGCTGGTGCACCATATGGCGCTGGGCGAATCTGTCTACTTGCCACTGGCAACTGTTGCCAACAAACAGGCGCGCATGATGGCTGACCACCTAGCAGGCAAAGACACCTTCCTGAAAGGCTTCCTGGGTTCATCTTGCCTGAAAGTGTTGGACTACGAACTGGCTTGCACTGGCGTGACCGAACTGATGGCACAGCAAGCAGGCATGGCGGTGAAGGTTTCAGTCATCAAAGACAAAAACCAGACCGACTACTTCCCAGGCCAGGAAGATATTCTGGTGAAGCTGGTTTACCAGCCAGAAACCAAAGTGCTGCTGGGCGGCGAGATTGTCGGTAAGAAAGGCGCGGTAGGCCGCGTGAACGCACTGGCAGTCGCGATTTCAGCGGGCATGACTACAGAGCAACTGGGCTACCTGGATTTTTGCTACGCACCGCCATTCGCCCGCACCTGGGACGTACTGAACGTTGCTGGCAACGTGGCGAAATAACCGCCCAAGAAACGAATAACCATAACAGAAACACCCTACGACACAGCGCTTCGGGGCGCTTTTTTTGTGCGGAGGGAGCGGGGTTTGAGTGTTGGATGCGAGCGGACTGACCGGTTTTTGATGCTTTTATGGGGTGGTTTGGGGCAATTTACCCTCGTCGTGGAAGTAGACAAATGCTCTTGGTTCTTCTCCCTTTTTAAGGGGGAAGTTAGATGGGGGTTTTGGCTCTTTATGCTTCGGCTGTGCGAATTGGAAAGGGACAAAAGTAACTTAGATGAAATGCTCTATCTGTTTGCTTTCGGATAAGTTCAGATTGGGCAAAGGGTATCAACAATATTGTTGATCTAACGCTGTTTCAGAAAACCGATAGAACTACACTGGCTTTAGCAATTCGCACGCATGAGAGCGCATGTTTTTTGACAGTTCACCTACTATTACTGTCAAAGTCAGGGAGAAAAGCATGCCTCAAGCAAACGTTGAACAGCTGAGTAAAAGTCAATTGCTCCTTATGTCATCTGCAGTTTCTGCTACTGCTGCCAATCTCTATTACAATCAGCCAATATTGCCTGAAATCGGACAAGAGTTGGGGATTTCAGTCGAACAACTGGGTTCAATTCCGGCCGCAGGACAAATTGGGTACGCAGTTGCTTTGCTTCTCATCTCCCCGCTTGGAGACTCTTACCCACGACGAACATTGATTGGACTGCTGTCACTTCTCCTTATCGCTTCTTCTGTATTAGCTGGGTTTTCCAACGGCTTACCTATGCTTGTAGTTGCGTGCTTTCTCGTTGGGTTAAGTGCAAACATCACCCAACAATTGATTCCATTCGCTGCATCTTTAAGTACACCGGAAACGAAAGGCCATATCATCGGCACGATGATGACAGGACTTACCATCGGCATTTTACTGTCTCGAACCGTGAGTGGGATTGTCGGCGAGCAATTTGGTTGGCGGGCTGTATTTGTCATGTCGGCAATATTGGCGACAATATTTGGCGTTCTTTTGTATCAATTTTTGCCACACAATACGCCGACCAGCAAGATACCTTACCGTCAGCTAGTGAAAAGTATGCTTACCTTGTTCACCAAATATGCCATTTTGCGTCAATCTATACTGACTGGGACATTTTGGTTTGCTGCCTTCAACGCGCTCTGGGCGACATTGGCGCTTCATGTGCACGAGCCTCCCTTTAACTACGACACCCAGCAAGCAGGCTTTTTTGGGGTAATCGCAATGGCGGGTGTTATCGGCGCGAAAGTGTCTGGCGGGTTGGTCAATAAAGTGGGCTCTCGCAACATGGTCAATGTTGCATTGTCACTGATTGTCTCCGGTTTCATTGTTTCGGGAGTATTTGGTGACACCTTAATTGGTTTAATAGCTGGGATCATCCTGATTGATCTGGGTGTGTTTAGCGCTCAGGTATCGAATCAAGTCAGGGTATTCTCAATCGATCCAGCCGCACAAAGTCGAATAAATGGTATCTATATGTTGGGCTACTATCTTGGCGGCGCATTAGGCTCGTTTTGTGGTGTTTTCGCATTTGAACATTTTCAGCTGGACAGGGGTTGTCTTTTTCAGCTTGGCCATGGTGGCGCTCAGCTTGATTTCGAATAATGTAGAAAGACTATTTTCTGCGGCTCGCCCATAGTTTGGTGCGCCGATTTTATTACCGATAAGGTGAACCCATGACAACGCGAAGAATTGGAATTGCCGTATAGATTGCTAACGATAGGTATGTATCCACAGTGGACAAGCCTATAGCTACTGCAAAAGCAATAATGAAAGCGACCCCCACTTTCGACTCGCGAATATGAACTTCCACACAAGACTCATCAGAGCCTACCGCCAGTGCAGTTCTTCTAAGCAATAGTAAAGAGACTGCTACTAGCAGAAAAACCAGGCCATATAATGCGACCGCTAAAGCTCCTGCCATTGAAACTCTCCTGCAAAACTCGTCACAAATGGCACATGGGACGCCGCGAAAAGAAAGAATCCGTTCGCCCAGAGTACGCGATAATTTGTCTGTGCCATTGATGCAAAAATGTGCCTGTGATTCAGCCACATCATGAATATGTTTAAAAATGATATCGTGTAGGCGAGGTAAATTGGCCAAAGTTCAAGTAGGGCGTCGACAGTGGCGTCTTCAGGTGGTTCGATTTCCAAAACCAATATGGTGATGATGATTGCCAAAACACCATCAGAAAAAGCTTCCAAGCGTGATTTATCCATTTTCTTACCGCGAGACAATAAGCTGACTGTAAGTAAGCATAGATAACCCCACATGGATCGTTGGTCGTCACTGTATCGAAAGTCAGAAATCAACGAATCGCCCAGTGGCAGGGTGTTGGTGTGGTAGCTGCTCAGATTAAGAATGTGGGACGAAGGAAAAAACGCACAGGAGCCTTATCTAAACACATCTTGGTTAGTATTAAAAAATCTAATGAAAACTCCCGAAGTGAGTGTGAGATCGTTTTCTATGCCAACACAGAACGGGGCATAAACGTGCCATATCAGGTCGACTTTGCACGACTAGGTCTAAACCAACATCCTAACCTTCCCCTTGAAAAGGGAAGGGACTAAAAGCTGGAGGCGCATTGGGTTTGGGGCATGAACGTGCCGATGTGAGCTGTCTCGAATCTCATACCATTACTGGTTTATCAACCTATCTCCCTTTCGCCATAGTACGCACAGTATTTTTATTTCTATCAGTGAGTTGAAGCCGTGAGTGTTGCCAGTGTCCTGTCTGTGGTTGAGGTGATAGAAAACAGCCTGCCGGAAACCCTGAGTGTTTCGGAGATCGCCAAAAGATGCGGCTGAGCCGCTCCAATCTCCAGCATCAGTTTAAAAACAAGACCGGGCTGACTATCAGCCAATACCAGAGTCGACGCCTGCTTTCTCTGGCTGCAGGAGAAATTGCCAACACTGACAGGCGCATTCTCGATATCGCGCTGGATTATGGTTTTGAATCCCAGGAAGCCTTTGCCCGCGCGTTTAAGCGCTTTGCTTGGGTTGCCCCGAAAACCTGCGTGAGCAACCGGTTTGGGCTGCCCGCGTTGAATTTCCCGCTATCGACAAGGCGGTACTGGAAAAGCTCACTTATCTGAAATCCCTGCCTTTGGTCGAGAACGCTGCCCCGGCTTCCCGCTGGGCATGTTATGGCTTTGAAGTGGACTCCCTTGCAAGGCAAGCTGATGAGATGGATTCTGCCATTTACCAAAACTTTGAAAGGTTTTATGACCAGCCTTTTGCGCGACATTTTGAAGGGCTGGGGAGCCATATCGTCGAGTTTTGGGATCACTGCCAGTTTGCTAATTCCCGTTTTCCACTGGCGATTGGTTTCGAGGTAGATGAGGAAAAAGCTATCCCACCAGAAATGGTTGAAGTGCATGTGCCGCCAAGCGGACAATGACCATTTCGCTGCCGGGCAGTGACTACATCCGTGAAATGGGTATGTGCCTGCCTTATCGGTTAAAGGATGAATTGGGGTTAAAGCTCGGCCTGCCGCCCCATTTTTGGCTTGCGAGCCCTGATTCCCGCGCGTTGCATTTTACTTTTTCGGTAGAGGACATCAGTGATGATTCACTGGATGACTTGCTGACTGCGTTTTCCGCCTCGTTAGAGACGTTGAGAGTGACGGGGCAGGGTCTCGAACCGTTTTGTTTTCCGCAAGGAAAGAACCTGGGTACCCGCCGTCTTTCCACCCTGTTTAGCGAGTTTCAGAATGTATTAACGGCTGTCTCCAATCAGGATGATGGTCAGGTGATATTGGACAATATGGTGCATGGAGAGGATGCGCAGGTTCAGGGATTTTTCACATCGCCGGAGAGTACAGAAGCGCTGTCGTTTGAGGGGTTGTATTTAATCACCGAGTGGGAGGGTGACGATATCTACTGCGTCGAAAATAGGCTGGAGACGCTTTATCACGCACTCAATCACAGCCCGGCAATCTACCTATACCCGGGGTTTGAGGTGATAAGAAACCTGTCGTTGGAAAAGGGCTATTTTGTCTTTCAGTTGCTGATTCCCGTCCGATTCAGTCGGGGCAGCAGTTCGGTATAGAAGACGCCCGGAGCACTAATGGCTGCACCGGGCGACCCCAAATATCACATCAGAAACGTGCGGTTAGAACAGGTTCGTCAGATAGATAGTCTGGTTCTGCGCCTGGGTATGGGCGAATTTTATCTGCTCCATGTTGGGCGTTCCCTGAAGGCAGGGTTGTTGGAAAACCCAAATCCCTCTGCAGGCAGGCCGCCAGCACCCATGGTTAACGTCATGTTCCCATCCGTGTCCTGAAACGCCATCACGCCATAGTAACCTGCGGGCAGGGTATCAATCGTCACCCCGTTTTTTACTTCCACGACAGAATACGGGCGGGCGTGGGCAGTCGGCGTACCAAACAACACATCGCTTTCTTTGTAAACCAACACCATGACGGGCGCAGCGTCGTCCTTTATCTGCTCGATTTTGATGGTGAGCGGATAGTGTTCATTCTCAGCGATAGTGACAGTTTCCTGTTTGCCCTTGCCTGCCATCCCTGTCGCCAAGACGATGACGAAAATGGATGAGAGTGCCGAAGCAGGCAAGAGAGGAAAACCCAATGTCTTTCTGGCGTTTTGAAGCCAAGCCGCTATCCAGAGTGTCGCGGTAAGCGCGAACACTACCGCGATGTAAAACTCAGCGTGACGCATTTCAGTCAATAACGGTGCACTGATATAAATCAGCACTGCCTGCCAGGTAAATACCTGAAGCGATTGCCTGCCGATATAGCCAAGCGGACGGAAATCGAGCAAGTTCGGTGCTTTGCGGATAATGACAGCGACCAAGTAGACCCAGAGTGCGAGGTTGAGTATGCGAAGCCAACCCAGCTCTGGTTTGTCAGCCATTGAATAGAGCACACCCTGATGGATGCCAAAGCTGAGAAAAGCGTGGTGATGGGCGGCAAACAAAAGACCGGCAAGCACGGCGGCGACAACCGCGGCGGCAGGGTGATACCAAATCAGGGTGCCTTTTCGCATGAAATAGCCAATGGCAGAGCCACCAATAAACAGCAGCTGCCATGCGAACGGGTCAAAGTAACCGAACTGGACGCTAAGATCTGGCGAAATGGCATTGAAAACAGGGGCAAGCACAGTCGCTTGAATGCTATTGCTTAACGCCCAAACGCCCGTGCTCACCAGTAAAACAAGCCAAACATACCCACGGCGATACGCATACAGTGCCAAAGGCAACACCAGCATAAACATGATGTAGAGCGGCAGGATTTCGAGATAGTCCGGCTTGTTGACCAGTAACGCACTGAGGCAACGGTCAGCAAGGGCGTCTCTGTCAGGTTGTTAAAGCTGGCGCCGAATACAGGCGAGAGGGAGGGCAGGAACGCGACACAAAAGGTGAACCACAGCATCACCACAAAAAGGCTGGCGACGTGGTATTTGTAGATGGTAAATGCGCGGTGCCACACTTTACGTTTGGCTTCTCCATCGCTCAATTCGCGACGACTGTAAACCGCACCGGCCAGCAGGCCAGAGATCAATATAAAGCCTTCAGCTGCGCCAAACTGCCCCAACGGTTGCAGGGTAAAATACTGCAACGCACTTTGGCCCCCGCTTATCCAAATTAAGTGGTTGATGGTCATGATGACCAACAGCAAACCACGGATGCTATCCAATGCTGGAATGCGTTTCATTGTCTATCTCCTTGTTTTCATTTAAGGAGATTCTGCCGCAGGTAAAAACGGAAGATCTGACCGAATGTGCTGTTTGAAAAACTGACAGGGAAAAACTGAGACGCAGAAGGTACTGACTAAAAACGAAGGCTTATTTTCCTCAACCGTTCGCGGTTACTCGCATCAGATTCAGGTCTTCACACTCTGTAGGTGGCTCAAAATACTGAGTGACTTGGTGGAAAACCGCTTCGGTATCAAAGTGGGCTCGTTCCGGTTGCTCAATCCGGCGTTTTGCGATTTGAGACAGGCACTGTTCGTCGGAAAGGTCGAGATACCAAAGTTGATGCTCGCAGTTTGCTTCATGGCAAAGTGCCGTAAACCAGGCTCTTTGCTTTACCGTGTTTGCGGGAAAGTCCATGACAACATTCACGCCCAACTTCAGAAGATTTTGCACATGACGTTTGACGAAAGGTTTGATCAGGATTGAATACTTGATGTAGTCATCAAAGGTCTGGATCTGGCCGGGATAGTGCGCAGACAGCCAGTCGTCTTCTGAAATGAGTATGGCGCTGTTTTCCGCGGCTAATGACTTGGATTTTGTCGATTTACCTGCGCCCATCTTGCCACAAAAGAAGAACAGCTTTCCCTGATTGTCCATTTGTTACCCTCTTCGCTTATTGATGAATTCGCTATTGCTCAATTAACCCCAAGGCTTCAACGGTACCAAGAATATCGAAAGGTGTGTTGAATATTTCACTTGCACCAAATTGCTGGAAGTCTTCACCTTCAAGAAAGTACCTACTCTAGGGGTGATGTTCTGCGGATATCTAATTTAAAACAGAGTGTTAATCAAAAAAATCGATGTAACAGAACGAAAAAGAGCCTCAACCGAGGCTCCTTGTTTATCCATTTGCTGCGAATTACTTCTGCACTTTTGGCTCGATGATGTTGAACCAGAATTCGAAGTTATCCAGCATGCCTGCGATGTCGGTCAGTGCTTTCGCATTGCCTTCTATCTTGGCATTGCCCGCTTTCACCAACTGGCTGATTGACGTTTTGCCCATCAGCACTTTGTTCAGTTCAGCGCGGTTGATGGTCAGCGTCATGTCTGGGTTGTCAGACTGAATCCCTTTCAGGTTGTTCAGGTGCGCGTTTTCCAGTTCAACCAGGAACGTCTCATTCACATCCGGCAGCACGAAGTTGATGGTGTATTCCACGCCAGCGGCTTTGTCGCCGTTCAGGCGAACGCCCAGGTAATCCAGGAACAGTTCGGTGTCCATGGCTACCACGGTATCTGCACCAGCCGTCTTGGTTGCGCCAGATTTAGGCAGGCCATGGCGAAGCTCATATGCACCCATTAGGTAGGTGTTCCGTTCGCCGGCGGATTCGCTCTGGTAACCCAGTTGCTCCAAACAATCGGCCTGCAGGTAACGCGCTTGCTTGTTGTTTGGCTCAGCAAATACCGCTTTATCGACAATTTCCGCACACCAGCGGTAATCGCCCGCGTTGAAGGCGTCTTTACCCACTTTCAGCACGTTGTCCATACCGCCCATGGCCGCCACGTATTTTGGCGCAGCGTCTGCAGGCGCGAGTGGGCGCAGGGTCGCTGGGTTCATGTCGAAGTAACCCAGGTATTTGTTGATCACCGCTTTTGCGTTGCGGTGGTAGCTGCCGTGGTAACCACGGTTGTACCACTCGTGTGCCAGTACGTCAGGTACGTGGAATTCGTCCTGGATTTCATTGATGGTCACACCGTGGTTTGCCAGACGCAGCGCCTGATCGTGAATGTAGCCGTACATATCACGCTGCTTGCGCAGGAAATCGTTGATGGTGTCTTTACCCCAACGCGGCCATGAGTGAGACGCAAACATTACCGTCGCATCTTTCGCGTACAGGTGGATAGATTCGTTGATGTACTTGCTCCACGCTTTGGCATCACGCACTTCTGCGCCGCGTAGGGTGTATACATTGTGCAGACCACCCACGGTGTTTTCTGCCATCCACAGCGCATCAAACTGCGGGAAATAGGTGTTCATTTCCGCTGGCGATTCGGTGCCCGGGGTGTTCTGGAATTCCATAGTGATGCCGTCAA
This sequence comes from Enterovibrio sp. JCM 19048, assembly GCA_001310415.1. Taxonomy (GTDB): domain Bacteria; phylum Pseudomonadota; class Gammaproteobacteria; order Enterobacterales; family Vibrionaceae; genus Enterovibrio; species Enterovibrio paralichthyis. Next base: position 38,320 of record BAXE01000031.1, read on the forward strand.
CCACCAAGGTTTCTGTTGGTTCGGAAATCACTTTAGTCGGTGCAATCAGGCTGACTTCACCTTGTGCAACGCCTTTACCGATTGCAGCGTCGACCTGGCCGGTGGCCGATTTTGCCAGCGCATTACCGTATTGGTAGGTCACACGGCGGGACATGGCGTTACCCGCCAGCACGTTTTCTGCCACTGCATGATGAAGGAAGCCTTTTGGCGCGATGATCTGTACTTCGCCGCTGTCTGCCTGCTCCTGAGTCACGATGCCTTTCACGCCACCGAAATGGTCAGCGTGGGCATGGCTGTAAACCACGGCTTTCACCGGACGTTCGCCCAGCTCTTTGTTCACAAAATCCAGCGCAGCCTTTGCGGTTTCTGGCACTGTCAGAGGATCGAAAACGATCCAGCCGGTGTCACCCTGAACGAAAGTGATGTTGGCAAGATCATAGCCACGAACCTGATAAATGCGGTCGGTCACTTTGTACAGACCGTGGTGCATGTTCAGTTGCGCCTGACGCTGAAGGCTTGGGTGAATACTGTTGTAGTCTTTTCCATCCAGCAGGAAGCTGTAGTTACCCAGTTCCCATACTACTTTGCCTTGTGCGTTTTTAATTTCGAGGTTGTCTTGCTGGGCGATGAAGCCTTTTTCGACCAGTTTGAAATCTTCTTTTGTCGGCAAAAGGCAGGGTTTCACGCTGCTCAGCGGCAAATGCCTGTGTGGTTTCGCTTGGGGCTTTGGTTTCTGAAGTGAATGAATGCGCAGAAACAGGAGATGCCGCTGCAACCAGCAGGGCTAAAAGCGTTGGTTTACATACTGTTTTCATGAGGTATCTCTTCTTGTATGTCGAAAGGAAGCGCTGACAACAATAAGAGAGAACAGCACGAAGAACGATTCGCCCTGCAATAATCAATGATTAAGCATTACTTAACTATTTTTGATTAAGAATATCTTCGACAAGATCGCGTAGCCAGATCAGCCCTTCATCGTGTTGCTTGGCTTTGTGCCAGCAAACAAAGGTGGGAACAGGACGGATCGAAAAGGGCAGGGGTTGGATCGTCAATCCGAGTTTCTCTGCCCACATATCGGCAAGGCGTTTGGGGGTGAAGCAGAGCAGATCCGTGACGGATGCCGTTGCCATCAGGTTAAGCATAGAGTCACTTTGGTAGTGCACTTTTCGCGCAGGCAATGGCTGATCAACCAGGTTGGAAAACATGTAGTTACCAAAGCGGCGGCTTGTCAGCGCGGTGTGTTTTTCAGCGAAGAATTGCTGGAAAGTCAGTTCGCCTTTAATGCGCGGATGGTTCTTTGCAAACACCACCACCAAGGCTTCTTCCGTCACTTGTGAGGTGATCACGGATGGATGGCTTACCGGCAGGGAGGAGAGAAAAAGATCCGCTTCCCGTTCACTCAATACCTGGCTGGGTGTGAAGTGATTATCTTCATAAGGCCTTAAATTGACGGTGATATTCGGCGCAATATCACTGAGCTTTTGTAGAAGCTGGGGCAAAACCACCAAATCAAAATAGGCATGACCGCCAATCACAAATTCACGGGTGCTGGTGGCAGGATCAAACTGGCGTTGGTTTCCAGCCCAAAGCGTATGGCGCTTAGTCTTCAGAGACATGTTTGTGCATGTTGAGCGCGTATTGTGTGGGTTGCAAACCCCGCCCCTGGCGGACAAACAGCGGTTCACCGACCTGTTCACGCAATCGGGAGAGGTTCTGGCTGACAGCGGCTGAAGTCATGTTGAGTTTGTCGGCGGCTTTGCCCACAGCACCGAGAGTCATCACGGCATCGAACACAGTGAGAAGGTTAAGATCGTAATCGCGCAGCATGGCTATTTATTAAGCATTGGTTAAGCTTTGTAGCCTAGCACGGATAGGGTCGGATGGGATAGCGCGCGATGGAGAGAGAAAATAGGGGGGACGGGGGAACGCCTCCCTCTATGCGGAGGAAGGCGTGATTAGGGTTACACGGTAAAGTGCGACACCATTTTATCCAGCGATTCAGCGGTTTCTTTTAGCTGACGGCTGCTGCTTTGGGATTGGGCTGCAGCGCTTGAAAGTTCAGTGACGACCTGTGAGATCTCAACCAGATCCAGGCTCACCTGCTCAGACACCAAACTTTGCTGAACTGCGATACTCGCCACTTCCGTGTTCAACTGGGAGATGTTGTCCACTTCCGAGGTCATCTGGGTCAGTTGAACGGCAGCTTCATTTGCCAGCGCAACACAGGACTGTGCGCTCTGGCTGCCTGCATCCATCACTTGTACCGCGTTTAGCGCGTCTGACTGAAGCTGGTTAATCAGATCGTAGATTTCCTGCGTGGAAGATTGGGTGCGCAGTGAAAGCGAACGGACTTCATCTGCAACCACTGCAAAGCCACGGCCATATTCACCGGCGCGGGCAGCTTCAATCGCGGCATTCAGCGCCAGCAGGTTGGTCTGGTCGGCAATGCCTTTGATCACGTCAATGATCGAATGCACGTTCTGGCTGTTCTCGCCCAGACGGGAGATAACGTCTGATGCTTCAGATACTTCAGTTTCCAGTTTTTCAATGGCGCGTTGTACATCGGTCAGTTTTTCCTGACCAAGGGTCGCGGCGCTTTGCGTGCTGGTGGCAGCACGTGCAGCACTTTCTGCGTGATGGGCAACGGTCTGCGCCGTGGTGCTCATTTCAGTTGAAGCAGTAGCAACCTGATTCACCATTTGCATCTGGCGGCTGACGCCTTGTAGCGTTTGCTCCGAAACGGCCGAAGACTGGATAGCGCTGTCTGAAACCGTATGGCTGGTTGCTGCAACCTGCTTGATAACACTTTGGGTTTTATCCAGGAAAGTGTTGCATGCACGTGCCAGCTCGCCGGTTTCGTCCGGCGCGTCAGCTTCGCTGCCAAGGCGGCGGGTAAAATCTCCGTCGGCTACCTGCAGCATGAACTGTGCAGTTGAACGAATTGGTGCCGCGATACGACCGGCAATCACCCAGATCAGCGCAATGTTGATCCCAAGGGCGAATAGCCCCATCAGCATCGACATCATGGTCAGGTCGTGTTGGTCTTCCTCGGCCTGTGCCTGAAGGGCGATAACGTCTTTCAGTACCAGTGCTTTGTCCAGTGTCACCACCAGTGTCCAAGGTGCCATGCTGACTTCCGGTTTAACCGGGATCATCGCAATGATGCGTTGACCGTCTTCACTGGTGAAGCTTTGGAAGCGGTTTTGACCGATAAGTTTCGCCCATTCCTGATCGTCGCGGGAAAGTGAGTTGATTTTACGCCCTAAAGCGCGGTCATCGCTGTCTGCCGCAATGGTGCCGCGATCTGTCACCAGCATCACGTGGCTTTGGCCTTTGTACAGGTGTTGGCTGGTGGTTTCAGCGACGCGCGACAGTGAGGCCAGAGAAATATCCAGACCGGTAATACCCGCAAATCGGCCGTTCACCATGATTGGTGAAACCACGGAAGTCAGGAGAACATTTTCGCCGTTGATTGGGTAAATGTAGGGATCAAGCAGACAGTTACGCAGGCTGTCACGCGAGCAAAGATAATACTCACCCACGCGCGCCCCGTTATCAGCGCGGCTCTCATCGTTGTACCCCGCTAGTGCTCCAACTGGAAACGGCCGTGGTTGTCACGGTTCCAGTAAGGAATAAAGCGGCCGGTGGCATCATGGCCGTTTTGGTTGGCGTAGAGGCTGTCCAGTCCGTCCAGCATGCCCGGTTCCCAAGCGGTGTAAACGCCCAACGCTTTCGGGTTGGTTTCCAACAAGCCTTGCAGTTGAAGGTTAATGTTGGCACGCAGCGTATCACGGGAGTCTGTGTCACTGGCTCTTTGTTGGCGAGAAAAGCTTTCCGCCATCAGTGATGTTTGCAGGAAACTGTCTGACAGTTCGCTGGCAATGGTTTCGGCAGCGGCGCTTAGCTCTGCCTGCAAACCGCTGTTGAACATCTCAAGCAATAGGGTTTGGTTTCGCTGGTTTGACTGGGCTTGTAACTCAGTTGAGGAATACAAAGAAAATGCAGTCATTGCACTCACTGCCGCCAGCGTGGCGATACCAGTGAAGACACTGATCTTTAGCTTAATAGACTTCATAAAGTGTGTTTTAGAACCGGGTAATGTTGGAACTAAAGAAAAAGGGGCGCAATGTTCGGTTAAGCTGGGGAAAAGTCTATTTTTAAATGAATTTCAAGCGATAAATTTTACACCTAGTGATACACATTTGAGACTGAGTGGAATGTTTTCCTGTTTTTATAAATCTTTAATGATTTATTTTGATTGTAAGGCGCAAAAACATTTGTTTTCTGGTGGATTCAGGGAGAGGTAGGCCGGTTTTTCCCCGAAAACATCGTTGGGTTTTGTTGGACGGTATTGCAGCTTAATTTCGGTAATTCGCGAAAATATCCCAGTCATTTCCAATGAATAAAACACTCACCAGGTCGACTAACATTAACACCTTGTTTAAGGTTTTTATTTAGCCAAATTGCCGCAGGGAAATGGATGGAAAAGCGGTATCAGGATCTCTATTGGGGGGCGCGCTATCACCTGAAACGTGATGGTTTTGGTCAGTATTATCTGATAGGGATGCAACAAAAAATCTGGCAGGTTTTCGGCTTGTTAGCCTTCGTTCCGATGATCGCCTCTCTGGTGATGGCGTTAGCGACTTGGCTACGCAAAGATACCATTCCCTACTTTTACCTAATTGCGGCCTCATTTCTCTTCTTGCTCGTCATCTTCTTATTGAAAAGGAGCGAGCGGTTTGTGTTCCAGCATGATCGCGTGACGCATTTGCTCGGTTGGGGGAAATCACCGGCCGAGAAAGCGTCATGGCCGATGCACGAATGCGACCTCACCATTATGCCGATTGTGGAGCACGGCACAGGATGTTGGCTCCGGCTCAATGCCAATGGGCAATCCCTCACCCGAAACAGCATTGGCAAATTTGATCAAAGCGCTGAAATGGCGCTATTCATCGTCCAAGAAACAGGTATTACCGCTTACGACAATGTGACGAAATGGCCAGCAAAAGTCCGGTTGGAATCCAGGGTGACGGGTGAGGCACGCGTGGTGAAGCCGCAGCGGGCAGAAGGCAGCCAGTTTCAGGTGCAAGGTTCAATTTGGCGTATGTTGCTGGTGTTTCCTGCGACCCTTGGCGTGAGTGTTTTGCTGTTTGCGTTGCATTGGTTAGGGGGTAAGTAATGGTAAACCCTGCTTCAAACTCCGGTGCAGTCCGCGAAGTAAGGCTCGGCGGGGGCGGTGTGCTCAGGGTTTTCGGGATTTCATTTTTACTCTATGCCGTCTTTCTCGCACTGTCGAATTCCGTCGATTCCTATGACCGAATTGTCTACTGGGCAATGTGGGCGGGCTTTGGCTGGCACATGACATTTCTTGACCATCACGTTCGCGTTGACCTGCGCCGGGGCACCCTAGTGAGGCAAATAACCAGTATTTACCCCGTTTATCGGTTTTCGGCCAACCTTCATGCCGTGAGCGGTTTTTGTGTAACGAAAAGCTTGATATCCCGAAGCAGTCACTACGGCACCAGACGTTATGAGCTGGTAGTACTGTTCGACACGGGAGAGCGTCAGCACTTAATGCGATTGGGCGGACGGGCGATGTTGATTGCTCATGGGAAACAGATTGCGGCCATGTGCGGAAAGCCATTTTTGGTGGATGAAAGCTGAATGCGGGTACTAAGAAGCGGAGATTGAGGAAAGGATATGACAAAGAAGATGCCATTAAATCGCCCCAGAGTGAGCCAATGTGTTGCCGCTGTTGTTATGACAGTGACGTCTTTTTGTGCGTTTGCAGCCACCGATCTGGAACAGAACTTAAGCGCGGTTGAAGCGTTTAGTGCTCGCACCGAGTCTTTGATTGAAGAGGCTCAGGAAAATGGCGATGCTTACTCCCTGCTTGTTGAGGAAGTCGGTGATGTAATGGCGCGCACTCAGAGTGCAAAAGCAGCCATGCAAACCGTCGATCTTTCTAACTGGCAGCCCTTGCGCGTAGCAATGCGGCGTTGGGTGACAAGTACGTCTCTGAATACAAGGCATTTATCGGTGCATTGGCATCTGATTCTGCCTGTAACCGTCCCGAATCTGTGGTGGAATTTAATCAGAAAATCCAAAAGCTTCGCGATACAGCTAACACCCTCTCTACACTAGCTATCCCTAGCACGGAGGAACAAGCTCTTGAGACGCTAATGATGCTGAGTGCAAACAGTGTTCAGGTTGCCACTGTCCCTTCGATGTTTGCAGTCAATAATCTTTGCATGCTCGAAGACGCAGCGCCTGTCCTTGAGCAGTTTGGCGAAGTGGAAGCCGATATCGTGAAGGCGCTGGTTGGTCAGGCGATATTAGCGGGAGATGATGGTGATGATCTCTTCCCAGAGGCTTTCGAAGAAGACGATTTTGACCAAGATGGTGCCAATTGATTGCCACGGATTGCGGCAAAGACAGTGTGGTTTAGCGCGAGGAGCAATAATGAATAACTGGCTAGGACGAACAACAAGATCTGTCGCTGTAAGCGCGACGCTCGGCGTACTGTTATTTGGAAATGCTCTGGCAGGGGAGCTGTTTAGTGCGCCGCCGGAAAGTGAACTTGAAGCGCGAACGGTTCAGCATTACACCAAGTTTCCCTTGGTTACTGGGTTTGAGAAAGGCGAACCCATTGCAAAGCCGCAAGGTGGCCGATTGACCCGTTTGGCCTACAAACTGCCAGCAGGCGTTGAGCCTTTTCATTTAATGAACAACTACAAGGCGCAGATTGAAGCCTTAGGCGGAGAAGTGCTGTTTACGTGTGAGGGAAAAGAGTGTGGGCGGCTAAAGAACCTCAAAAAACTGATTGAACCTACGTTGGATAATCCGGGGGATGCACCTGTTTTGCTGGTGGCGACGCTGAATCAAGCAGATAAACCCATCTTCTTGTCCCTTTACTCTGCCACTTCTCATCTTTACACCGGCTTGCAAGTGGATGTGATCGAAGAAATCGAGGAGCCGCTTGATCTGATCAGCGTCGACGCGGCTTATTTGAGCGCGCCGGTCGAAGCGTTGAGCTTTGAAGATAAGTCGAGTAAAGATGAAAATGGCAGCCAAGATCACCCTATGATCCAACGTTTACCGGGCGCATATATTCGAGAATACGTTCAACACGGTTACGGACAGATAAAAGTGATGACGGCGGTGACAGGTAAAGGCGAACAACAGTTTGTGTCATTGGACGGAAAAATTACCGACATCGGTTACGTGTTGCCTCGCCAGTACTCAGAATATGAGGCGTTTGCTAACTATCAGTCAGCACTCAGTAAGCTCGGGTTTGTGCCTCAGTTTCGTTGTCAGGGTACAAGCTGCGGTGATGATAAAAAGCTGCAAAAGGGCCTGAAAACCTTGGTCGATATCGGCAATGAGGACAATCAGTATTACGGTTTGTTCATGCTGGAAAGGCCCGAAGGCAAGGTTCACGCCATGGTCTATGTCCTCGGCTTCAATGGTGGCCTTTGGGGAGAGCTGCGCGTTATTGAAGAAACCGATCTAAAAGATGACCGCTTGGTTATCGACTTGGAAGGCCTCACTGACAAAATCGCCCAAACAGGGCATGTTGCGTTGGATGGTTTGCTGTTTGAGTTCGACAGCGACCAAATGTTGCCGGAATCCAAAGAGGTAATGGATACCTTGGCAACGTACCTGAAAACACATCCAGACTGGCAGTTTTATGTCGTCGGACACACGGATGACAAAGGCAGTGAAGCCTACAATCAAACGCTTGCGGATAAGCGCGCAAAATCTGTGGTGAATACACTGACCAAAGATTATCAGATCCCGAAAAAGCAGCTTACCGCAAAAGGTGTCGGGGAATATTCTCCCGTTGCAAATAACCTCAATGAAGACGGTCAGCAGCAAAATCGCCGAGTTGAGCTGGTTTTGAGGTCGGATGTTAAATAGCGCCGTAAGATTTCAATTTTCTATCATAGGGACGATTCCCAAGGCGTATAAGCACGCAAAACTCGGCCTCGTGGACAGTTACATCATGTATAAATGGCTTGGGAATTAACAAAGAGCACGTTAAGGACAAACGACTAAAGACATCCTAGTCTCTACCCAATGGCTCAGTGAGCATATTGATAATGAAAATCTCATCTTGCTTGATGCCAGCATGAGCAAAGTGTTACCTCTCTCTTTTACCCTCCGCTTATCGCCTTGCCACTTATACTTTGTGTAACGACGTGAAAGTACACGACTAAGGGGCGAGGTGATAACGCTCCTCAATATACTAAAACGATCATATCGAGGGGTTGCCTTATGAATGAAAATCGCCAATCTCAATCAATTCAAATCATTGGTGTTCCGGTAGATTTAGGGGCTTCACGAAGAGGAACCGATGGTGGCGTTTCGGCTGTACGTATTGCGGGGCTGGGCGAGAAACTGAAAAAGTTAGGGTATCAGGTAAAAGAAGAGATGGATGTCGCTGTCCCTTCCAAAGAGTCCAGACCGATAGAAACGCATGGAAATATGCGTTTTCGAAGTGAAATCCTACAGGTTTGCCGTGATTTGTCCGTGGTCACCCGAGATGCGCTGTTGAACGGTGATGTTCCTATGGTGGTGGGTGGCGATCACTCGCTGGCGATTGGCTCTATCTCGGGTATTTCAGATTACTACCAACAAAAAGGTCAGGATATAGGTCTGGTTTGGTTCGATGCCCACGCCGATATGAACATCCCCGGAATTTCTCCTTCAGGCAATATTCATGGTATGCCGCTTTCGCATTTACTCGGTTACGGTGACAAAGACTTCACTGGCATTTTGAGTGAAAACCCAAAAATTAAGCCAGAAAACGTTGCGCTGGTAGGCGTCAGGGACATTGATGAAAAAGAAAGAGAGCTGATTAAACAATCTGGCGTGAAAGTCTACAGCATGCGAGACATCGATGAACTTGGCATGAGCCGGGTCGCGGATGAGGTGATCGATATTGTGACGAAAAACACAGTCGGTTTTCATGTCAGCTTTGATGTCGACGGCTGTGATCCTGATGTTATTCCGGGCTCCGGAACCTTGGTGCAGGGAGGGGTGACTTACCGGGAAGCGCATCTGTTGCTGGAAAAATGTGCAGAGACAGGGAAGATGACATCCATGGATTTGGTCGAGCTCAATCCGTTTTTGGATAAAGGAAATATTTCGGCAGAGCGCGCAGTGACTTTGGTTTTGAGTGCGTTTGGAAAGAGTGTGATGTGAGAACCATCTGCTCATGATTTTTGATTTACGGTGTAAATTGAGAGTACGTGCAACGCGAGAGGATGCTTGCGGCGAAGCGTGAAGTGATATTGCAAAGGCTGATTTTAACATCAGCCTTTCTACTGTTATTTATCAGCTCGGTACTCGGGCTTGATTTCTGCTGGCGGATGCAGCTCATCCAGTGATTGTGGCAACCCCAAATCGTTGATCGTCTGTGCATGGAAACGTTTCAGGCGGCGTGGCTCCGGCACCCCACAGGAGTGGGCAATAACCCCCACTTCATACATCAGATTCTTGGCGTAATGGGCGACGCGCTCGGCTTTGTCAGCCACCACCAACCTTTTTGCAGTTTCGGGTTGTGGGTGGTAATGCCGGTGGGGCAACTGTTTTTGTTGCATTGCAGCGCCTGAATACAACCAAGTGAGAACATAAAACCGCGCGCTGAAACCACAAAATCAGCGCCCATGCACATCGCCCAGGCCACTTCTGCCGGATTTACCAGTTTGCCGGAAACAATCACTTTAACCCTTTGCTTCAGGCCGTATGACTCAAGCACATCAACCAGCATGGGGAGGCTTTGTTTGATCGGCAGACCCATGAAATCCATCAGCGATTGTGGTGCCGCTCCTGTGCCTCCGTCGGCGGAATCCAGCGTGATGAAGTCCGGGGCAGATTCAATGCCGCGGTCGTGAATCGCGTCCATCAGTCATTCAGCCATCCGTAGGCTCCGAGTACGATTTTGAAACCAACGGGCTTTCCGGTGACTTCCCTGACGTGATTGACCATGTCGAGCAAATCCCCGACATTGCGGATTTCCGGGTGTCCATTTGGGCTGATGGAGTCCTGTCCTTCTGGTATGCCACGAATCGCGGCTATTTCCGCGTTGACTTTGTTGCCCGGGAGAATGCCGCCTTTACCCGGTTTTGCACCCTGACTCATTTTGATTTCAAACATCCGCACCTGCTCGTGAGCGGCAATCTCCCGGAGTTTGTCATCACTCAGCTTTCCATGCTCATCGCGCACACCGTATTTCGCCGTGCCTATCTGGAAAACGATGTCAGCACCACCTTGGAGGTGATAGGGCGACAAGCCGCCTTCGCCGGTGTTCATCCAGATCCCCGCTTTCTTCGCGCCTTTTGAAAGTGCCAGAACAGCAGGCACACTGAGCGCCCCAAAGCTCATCCCTGAAATATTGAAGAAACTGGAGGCAGCATACGGGGTGCGGGCGACACCATTGCCGATAACGACGGTGCTTGCTGGCACTGCATCTTCGACAAGGTCGGGAAAGGGCAATTGAGGAAGATGATCTCACCGGGTTGTTCAACGGGCGGGTTGAACCAAACGCAACAGTGCTGTCGATGTTTTTGGCTGCGCGGTAAACCCAACTGCGCTGGGCGCGGTTGAAAGGCAATTCATCCCTGTCCTGAGCAAAGAAATACTGGCGGAAAAACTCGCCCATGTGTTCAAACCAATAGCGAAATCGCCCAATCACGGGATAGTTTCTTCGAATGGCATGTTTGGTTTGGGTGACATCCCTGATATAGATATATATACCCAAACGACCTGAAGATGCTCGCATTCAGAGGTCATCAATGCGTTCAATTCGAGGCAAATTTCACGAGGAATAGTCGTTCTATTTCCGTGGAATTTAACGAAGAAGTGGGCGTATTGATGACCTCCCTTCGGGCGAGTTGACTGACGCCGTGCTCTTTGTTGTTCCTTTTTGATGGAGGTGACTACACCTACAAAGGAACG
>BAXE01000032.1 GCA_001310415.1 Enterovibrio sp. JCM 19048
GAGGCCGCGCATGCGGCCTTTCCTTTATTCTCTGTATTGGTCATTGACCAATACGATGGCGTCCAATAATGGAATGCGAAAGTGTGGTGCCGTCCACCAGCTCCAATTCACCGCCCATTGGCACACCGTGCGCAATACGGCTGGCTATCACTTCATGCTCAGCACAAAGCTCGCTGATATAGTGCGCCGTGGCTTCACCTTCCACGGTCGGGTTGGTCGCAAGGATCAGCTCTGACACAGTTTCCGATGCCAAGCGTCTTTCCAGTAAATCCAAACCGATATCAGAAGGGCCAATACCATCAAGTGGTGACAGGTGCCCCATCAGAACAAAGTAGCGGCCAGAATATTGGCCTGTTGCTTCGATCGCAGCGATATCTGCCGGGCTTTCAACCACGCAAATCTGCCCGTTTTCCTGGCGGCGGGGATTGTTACATATGGCGCACACTTCCTCTTCAGTAAAGGTGCGGCACTTTTCACAATGACCAATGTCCGTCATCGCTGACAGTAGCGCCTCAGACAGTTTCACACCGCCCTGACGGTTACGCTGCAGAAGATGAAAAGCCATGCGCTGCGCTGACTTAGGGCCAACCCCTGGCAGGCATCGCAAGGCTTCCATCAATTGTTCAAGCAGTTGGCTTGTACGCATCGCGAATTAGAACGGCATTTTAAAGCCTGGTGGCATCTGCATACCGCCAGTAACAGAAGCCATTTTCTCTTTCTGCGCTTCTTCAATGCGACGCGCGGCATCGTTGAAAGCTGCAGCAATCAGGTCTTCCAGCATGTCTTTGTCGTCTTCCATCAGACTTTCATCGATGTTAACGCGACGCACGCTGTGGCTGCCGGTAATAGTCACTTTCACCAGACCCGCACCTGACTCGCCGGTTACTTCCATATTTGCGATTTCTTCCTGCATCTTCTGCATGCGCTCTTGCATTTGCTGCGCTTGCTTCATCAGGTTACCCATTCCGCCTTTACCAAACATAGTACTCTCTCTTTTTTGGTCAAAGTTGCCAGACAATATGCTGGCAGCTCAGTGGTTTATAATGGTCGAATGCTATCTTCATCAATCTGCGCAGCAAAGCGCTGACAGATAAAGCGTACATTCGGATCGTCGTTCAGGCTTTGCGCTGCCTGCTCCAATTTTTCGGTATACAGTTTGTCCCGCCATTCAAGTGGTGTGATCCCTTGATCAGATTGCACCACTGTCAGAGTAACAGGCTTGCCAAGCTGGGCACTAAGCGCATTGACCAGCGCCTCAGTCGCCTTTTCAGTATTCAGGTGTGCCTGCTCTGCGCGAAGCAATAGCGTGAAATGGTCACCTTCACGTTCCATCGCCGCGTTGAGCGCCATTTGCTTCACCAGCCTTGGTACTTCCAACGCACTGGCGATCTGGCTCCAAGCATCCTGTGCGATAGATTCCTGCTCCAGCTTGTCTCGCATCTCCGGCGTTCTTTCATGCTGGAGTGCTTTTTTAATTTTTTCCGGTGTCACTGAAGATTGTACGGGTGCTGCAACCACATTGGTGGGTGTCCAGCGATAGGCATCATCAGTTTTTGGCATCAAGCATTCGGCACCGGCTCTGTCTGGAAGCTGGCAGGATCAGCGGGTTTATGTTTCGCCGCGATCCGATCAATCACTGACAGTGCATCACTGCCAGCCGATACCGTTTTACCCTTTTTTGGTGTTTGCCCCTCCGGGCCACGTGCTCGGCTGCGCAACATATTGCGTGCAGCAACCAAACTTCCCGCCGTTGATGGTGCAGACGCAGGACGCACAGGTTCCTGAGGCCTTGAATCAACAACAGGGCGGGCATCATAATCCTGCCCGTAGTCGTCTTCACGCTGAGATTCCACTTCCATGGCTGCCATGTGGGATGCCATTTGGGGATCATCTGCGTATTGGTTAACCGGCGTTGGCGCAGGCTGTACACTCTGTGGTGGCGGTGTGACTGGCTGCTGTGCAGCTACCGGTGCAGAGCCAGTATGAGGGGCTCTGCTCGCAGCCACTTGGGCTTTTAGCGATGCCAACCGATCGTTTGCCTGGCCAGACGACGCGGCATTGCCGGCAGCTGGCTCTGTTGCAGGAACAGGAATTGCGACGGGTTCAAACTGGTGTGACGTCACCGGCCTGAAAGCCAACATGCGCAGCAAAACCATTTCCAACCCTGCACGGCCATCTGGCGCGTACGGCAAATCCTGACGGCCTTGCAGCGCAATTTGATAGAACAGTTGAACGTCCTGAGGCGTCATGGCTGTTGCCAGTGCAGTCACGCGCTGAGCATCAGGCGATGCCGCATCCACTGACGCGGCAACGCTTGCGCCATGGCAATACGGTGAAGCTGGGCTGCAATTTCTTTTAGCAAGCCATCCCATTCCACACCGACTTCGGCAAGATGGGTTAAACATTGCATCACCGTATCCGCGTGGCCATCAGACAACGCTTCCAACAGCAAAATGGCCTGATCTGTGCTCAGGGTACCAAGCATTTCGGTCACCTGCGCTTCCAGCACAGTGCCGTTGCCAAGGGCAATCGCCTGATCTGTCAAAGACAACGCATCACGCATACTGCCTTCGGCCGCCCTTGCAATCAGGGAAAGGGCGCGCGGTTCAGAAACAACGGATTCTTGCTCAAGGACATGTTCCAACTGATCTTTGATCTGGTTGGCATCCAAGTGCTTGAGGTGGAACTGCAAGCAACGGGAAAGAATGGTGACCGGCAGTTTTTGCGGATCTGTCGTTGCCAGTAAGAATTTGACGTATTCAGGTGGCTCTTCCAGCGTTTTCAATAGCGCATTAAAGCTGTGGCGGGAAAGCATATGAACTTCGTCAATCAGGTAAACTTTATAGCGGCCACGCGCAGGTTTGTATTGCACGTTGTCGAGCAAGTCGCGCGTGTCTTCCACTTTGGTGCGGGACGCAGCATCGATTTCCAGGAGATCGACAAACCTGCCCTGATCAATTTCCTGACAGGTTGCGCATACACCACAAGGTGTAGATGTGACGCCCTGTTCGCAATTGAGGCCTTTTGCAAAAATACGGGCAATGGTGGTTTTACCCACGCCACGCGTGCCACTGAACAGGTAAGCGTGATGAAGTCGGTTGTGATCGAGCGCATTGGCCAATGCGGTAAGAACGTGGGATTGACCCACCACATCACGAAATTGATGTGGACGCCATTTTCGGGCTAGTACCTGATAACTCATGCGTTAGATTTTCTGTCTTTAGTCTGCTCGCATCCTAGCACAGACAAAAAAGAGCGCGATCTTGACGATCACGCTCTACCATCCGGTATGTGTCAAACGGGCAATTAGTGACCGTCAAATTCACAAATACTGTAGACATCGATGCCAGCGGCTTTCAGGCGCGCTTCGCCGCCAATCTCTGGCAGGTTAATGATGAATGCTGCATGCTCAACATCGCCGCCCAAACGACGGATCAGTTTGGTTGTTGCTTCGATAGTGCGCCCGTTGCCAGCAGATCATCAACCATCAGCACTTTGTCGCCTTCACTGATTGCATCAATGTGAATCTCAAGCGTATCCACACCGTATTCCAGCTCGTAGCTTTCACTGATCACTTCACGAGGCAACTTACCCGGTTTACGGACAGGAACGAAACCTACGCCCAACTCCAGCGCCAGAGGTGCACCAAACAGGAAACCACGGGATTCTGTACCAACGATCTTGGTGAAACCCTGGCCCTGATATTTTTCTACCAGCAGCGCAATGGCTGCTTTGTATGCTTCAGCGTTTTCCATCAGGCTGGTGACATCACGGAACATGATGCCCGGCTTTGGATAATCTGGAACGGTTTTAATGCTGTCTTTGATAAACGCGATTGTGTCTTGGCTCATAGTGTCTCACCACTCGACGTGGCTTCCCGTAATACGTAGATAGATAGTCCGTCCCCGCAACTTTTGACACGTATCACGCATTGTTGCGAAGAAACCGAAACCGCCATGTTATGTATTTTCTGGGGTGCGGGCAACAGGTTCAATTTCACGCAAACGGTTAAACCAGATTAAAAGCACGACCGCCATCGTCAGAAGCATCAACTTGTGCCAAAGTGCAGGCACCAAAGCAATAGACAACGCAAAACTGAGCACGATGAAAACGTTCGCGCGCCGCTTGATACGTCGGTCAATCGCCCGGTTTCGCTGCCAGTTATCAATGATCGGGCCAAAATGCGGATGTTGTAGCAACCAATTGGCTATTTTGGGAGAGCCACGCATGAAACAAGCGCTGGCGAGAAGCAAGAAAGGTGTAGTAGGAAGTAACGGGAGGAAAATGCCTATAACGCCAAGAAAAAGGCTAAGCCAGCCAAATCCCAACATAGCAAAACGTGTCAGTGTCTGTCCCACGCTTCCCCCCAAAAGAAATACCGTTAATGGCTTAGAATGCCAATCCAGGTCAATGTTGCCGGCAAAGTGGGAACAAGCAGCACGGCTACGATTCCCAAAAAGTATAAAACATTGAACGGTTCTTTAAAGTTAGAGTCCATTTTTACTTCCTTTTATGTCATGGCTTGGCTGTATAGGGCAGCCTCTTTGAGCAAGATGACAATATACCCGTTTCACCACTTCCTAAATACCGACAAACGATATGGTTAATTGGTTGTTGTCTTGATATATGTCAGAACAAAGATAGCCGAATTTACTACACTGTTCCCGTTATATTGCGGACCGAGACATCACCATGATTGATATAAAAATCGTAGCACAACTGCAACAATCGCTCGAAAAAGAAAAAGATGTGGTGCGCAGCCGAGTAGAAGACAAACTCATTTGTTTGACCGGTTCAGATATCACCAGTGTACCTACTGCCTATTTAATCAAGCTTTGCCGAACGGAAACCAGTAAGGACTTACTGGCTGAAGGAGTGCGCCTAGAAAAAATTGATGCCGCACTTTGCGCCATTGAAACCGAACTTTTCGGCCTTTGCGCAGATTGTGAGGAAGAAATTGAAATTGACGATTTGTCTGAGGATCCTGCAGAGCCCCGTTGCCGAGGCTGCAGAGACAAAAGTCACTATAAGCATGCGCGCCAGTAAATAACGCGCTTAAAGCAAGCGATGGTTACTCGACGTCAATTATCCATTTCCGGAATGCCTTACGCTCTTCCTCGCTTGCTTTTGAATACCAAAGTTTTAATTGTGTCAGTGCATTTCCGGTAAGTTCCACGTCGCCAGATTCAGAAACGGCAACAATCACCTCGTCACCCAAGTCTTCCACGCCAACACCACTGGTCACCATAATGCCATTTGATTTATTGTAATCAGCCACCAGCAATTCCAAATTGGAAAACGGCGCCAGCCTTCCCTTCCCGGCAATGGCTCACTGTCAAAGCTTGTTTTGGTACTACCTGCTAATAACTGCCACTCTGGCATCTCTTTTCTGAATGCCTTAGTGACTTTGCGGTAGTCGTTGATTTTAGGTGACAGGGACAATTCCAAGTCAGCGTCATTTGCATCAAAGGTCAACACATATGGTTTGAAACAAACAACTCCTCGTTCGAACCTTTGGGAATTATCGTAAACACGGATAACAACCTGGTTTTTCCCTTCATTCAATTCAATGCCTGAGTTGTCTCCCTTGTACTTAGCACCATTAAGCACTTGCAGTTCAAGGCCAGGGTCAAGAGTTAGTGTCGCAGCGGTCGCACCAAAAGATAGCAAAGACAATAACAGCAAAGGCGCTTTCATGTAGTCGTTTCCTTTTCCAACATGTTTCAAACAACAAAGCCGCCCAATTGGGCGGCTAGATTTAACAGGATAACCTGTAATTAGAACTTAACTTCGATACCAGCAACGTAGCCTACGCCATCCCAGTCGCCTGCAGCAGTCGCGTCTTGAACGTCTTCATAACCCACTTCTGCGTACAGTTTGCAGTTAGTCAGCAGGTTGTAGCCGTAGTTGATGTAGTAGCTGGTAGATTCGATACGACCTTGACCGTCGTTAAATGCAGCACCTGCACCGAACTTGCTCTTGTCGATAGAGTAGCTACCTGCGATTTCAATTACGTCAGTATCGCTGGTTTTCACACCTGCGTTGTTTTTGGTCTCAAACTGACCGTACAGGATACCTGCGTAGAATGGGCCTTCGTTGTATGCAACTTCCAGATCCCATGCAGTTTGCTTCGCGCCCGCATCACCTGACTGCTCGTTGTTGTAATCTGCAAAGTAAGCACGTACTTCAACAGAATCGATAACGTTTACACCACCTGCCAGTTCGTATAGACGCTCGCTGTTTGCACCAGCAGCATTGTCTTGAGATACGTTGTAACTCGCACCTGCCCAGTAACCTTCACCGCTGTAGCGGTACTTGATCAGTTGGTCGAAGTCAGTGTCTTCAAAATCAACACCAGCAGCATCTTTCAGCTCGTAGTCAACGCCCACGCCAGCGTCATCGATGATAGCCAGTTGACGACCGAAGCTCAGCTCACCCCAGTTGCCACCGAAACCTACATAAAGGCCGTCATTCGAAACGTCTGCGTTACCAGAACCAGAGCCAGTACCGCCAGTTGCTTCACCGATACGCAGTTCGATTGCACCAAACGCGTAGTTGTCGCCTTCCTGGTGAGTAATGCGCAGAGCCAGGTCACCGTCATCTACACGGATTTGACCGTCACCAGTAGACGCACCACCTACAGCTACACCGTCGATCAGTTTAGCTGGATCATAAAAGTCTTCTGCACCGCTGCGACGGTATTGAACTTCAGCAGCGCCAGACATTGTTACGCTGGTGCCATCAGCATCATAAAGAGTGATAGAAGCGCTTGCTGAACCTGCTGCCAGCAGAGCTGGGACTGCCATAGCTAGAATTGTCTTTTTCATGTTAATCCACTGCCTTTTCTTTATTAATTTGGAATTCCTGTTCCGAAATCCCTTTTATGATTGTCCTTGTCACAACGTCACAAAAACGCGGCAACAAACACGCTTAAACTTCGAAACTTAGAGTGCAGAGAAATCTAAATTCTGTCAAATCAACAAAAAACAACATCAAAACATCAAAATATCGTTATAATACATAGTCTTATGATTTTATTATCGAGTAAGGTCACAATAGTGAAGTCAAATTGTCAATTTTCTGCAAACTTACTCGCAACAATTACACAGGATTTTAATCTAATAAATAACGATAAAAATAAACATAAACAGGATAAAATATCGCCAGCATTCCATTTATACAGTGAATGGCATTCCCTTTGGAATTCATAGTGATAGCTAATATTAGTTCAATAGATTTTCGTGATCTGACTCTCATAAATAAAAACAAATGCTCGAATCCTTGAAGTCATTCACAATTCTCCACCCGTGATATAATGCGGCGTCGAAAACGAGATGACCCCTAAAAATGCTAAGTCCTTCAGTCAAAAAAGACATCCGATCCAGCTATGAGAATCTTAAATCTCAATTGCAGAATTTTATCCCGCGCAAAGCTCAAAATTACCTGGTTGCTGAGATAGCAAAAACACTGGCAGGGGAGTACAACCCTAAACGCCGGATATTGGTAGCGGAAGCCGGAACGGGGATCGGAAAGTCTATGGCTTACCTGATGGGATCGATTTCGTTTGCAGTAAACAACAACAAGAAAGTTGTTGTTTCTACCGCCACTGTTGCTTTACAGGAACAGTTGATTGAAAAGGACTTACCCCTTTTTCGCCGCGTTGTACCGAAAGAGTTCAGCTTTGTACTGGCTAAAGGGCGTCAACGCTACTGCTGCAGTCAGAAACTGGCTGGTGCAGCGGATGCTGAGGGAGCCAGCCAGCAGGTTCTGTTTGCTGATAAACCAAGAAGGCCGACATTGATCTTATCAACGATCTCTATGATGCCTACAACCGGGGGAAATGGGATGGTGACAGGGACAGCTGGCCAAAAACCATTCCGGACGCTATCTGGCAATCCATCGTTTCCGACAAACATACCTGCCATTCTGGCCTGAGTGCACACAGGCAATGCCCATTTGCCAAAGCCCGAGAGCATCTGGATAAAGCAGACGTTATCGTTGCCAACCATAGCCTTTTAATGGCCGACCTGGAACTGGGTGGCGGGGTGATACTGCCCGAGCCTGAACAGGCCCTCTATATGATCGACGAAGCCACCACTTACCTATCGTCGCAAGGGACTTTTCAGCTGCTTCCGCGAGTTTGGTGGGCGCGGCCTCCTGGCTGGAGAAACTGAACCAATCAGCATCAAAGCTCGCTAACGCCGGTGACATCAAACGCAGTAACCGTTTTCTGGATGCCTTGCAAAATGGTGTTCAAACGCTGATACCGGGCTTACGCGGTGTCCGCGATATGCTTCAGGCCTATCCATTAAACAATGATGCGTTTACCGTTTTCCTGACGGGGAACTGCCAGAATTGCTATTCAATGAAGCAAAAGCCCTGCACACAGCTGCCAAGAAGGCCAACCAATCACAGGCAAAACTCCACGACTTGGTCGCTGAGCGTTTAAAAGATGGGGAAATCAGCACCCGGATTGCCGACCCTATTCTGGCCGAATCCGCGTTTTTCCTGCAGCGGCTGGAAAACCTCGAAAAAGTTTGGGCCTGATGGCTCAACCAAACTCAGAGAAAGGTGCACCGCTAGCTCGCTGGATTCAACGTTGCCCAGAACGCGAGAGCGATCTTATCGTTCACGTTTCGCCGCTGGAAATTGGCTGGCGGCTTGACCAGTTGCTGTGGTCGCGCGCCGCTGGCGTTTGTTTATTGTCGGCGACTTTGCGGGCTCTGAACTCTTTCAGCTATTTTTGCCGTCAGGTCGGGCTGGAAGAAAATGATGGTACACAATTTCTGGCACTGCCCTCTCCATTTAACTACCAGGAGAATGCGCGACTGGTGATCCCGCTATGCCATGTGAACCTCAAGATCCGAAGTTTACCCAGATACTGCCTGAAGTCCTGCTCGAGTACCTTGAAGCGAAAAAGCCAGTCTTGTATTGTTTTCTTCATATTGGCAAATGAACCAGGTCGCGGAATCAATCAGGGCGACAGCGAAGAAAAATGGCTGGCACCTTCATATTCAGGGAGAGTCCTCACGCACCCGTCTGCTCGACGCACACAGAAAATGCTGCGAGAAAGGTCAGCCCTCAATACTGTTTGGCACAGGTAGTTTTTCCGAAGGCCTTGATCTACCCGGCGACCAGTTAACAAACCTGATCATCACCAAGATCCCCTTTGGCGTGCCTACCTCACCAGTAGAAGAGGCGCATGCAGAATATATAGAAAGACGCGGAGGCAATCCTTTCCTGCAAATCGCGGTTCCAGAAGCGAGTAAAAAACTGATCCAATCCGTGGGGAGACTGCTGCGCAAAGAGCAGGACTCTGGTAGAGTCGTGCTTCTCGATCGGAGAATCATTACAAAGCGTTACGGGAAATCGCTGTTGGATTCCCTGCCTCCTTTTCACCGTGTCATTGAGTACACTTAAAGACCCTATATCATGCTTGAAATGTTTGATTTGACCACCGTCGTCATTCTGGCGTTGGTGGCTTTTTCCGCCGGATTTATTGATGCCGTAGCGGGTGGTGGGGGTATGCTCACCGTACCTGCATTGCTTTCTTTGGGGTTGCCACCACACATTGCGTTGGGCACAAACAAGCTTTCAGCAACCTTTGCCTCCTCCACTGCAGCATTTACTTACTACCGTAAAAAGCTGTTTTCCCCACGCTTTTGGTCAAATGCGTTTTGGGCGACCCTGTTTGGCGCAATTTTAGGTACCTGATGGTGGATTTCATCTCCACAGAGCTCCTTGAAAAGGCGCTGCCTCTCGTGGTGTTGGCAACGGCTGCCTACACGATATGGCATCCCCAACCTAAGGGAGACAGCATGAGTTGCCTAAAGACGATCCTAAAATCAAACAAAAGCAATGGGGGCAAGGCCTGACACTGCTTTTACGACGGTGTGGTTGGGCCGGGAACCGGTGCATTCTGGACTGTCTCCTCGATGTCCCTCTACAAAATGAATATCCTTTTGTCGTCAGGTCTTGCCAAGGCGATGAACTTCACCAGCAACATTGCATCGCTGGTCACCTTTATTATCCTTGGTCATGTAAACTGGACGATAGGCCTGACCATGGGGGTCTGCCTGATGGCCGGTGCCTACCTGGGTGCACATTCAGCCATTCGCTTCGGTGCGAAGTTTATTCGTCCTGTGTTTGTCACCGTCGTCGTCATTCTATCCGTCAAATTGGCGGTAGATGCGTGGTTTTGACGCCAGCCAACACCCACTGGCACGGTTAATTTGAGGACATGATGGATTTATCCAACCTAAAAGCGCAGCTCCAGACGCTCGCGAATCAAGCAGCAGATATCGACAGAAGGCGGGGCGAGAGCGCCAAGCCACTTTTCGATGAGCGCCTTTTTACCTGTCTTTCGCGTCTTCTTACCCCCTGTGTGATGGAAGCGCAAGCCGTGGTGACAACCCTCGAAAGAGAGCACAGCGCTGGCAAGTTATCCGGCCTTCGCGCAGAGCACCTCTGCGAAAAACTGCTGAACCAAATTGGCGCCCTGCAAAGGGAAATCGCCACCCAACCGCTTCGCGCACAGGAAAAAGCCCTGGCGCCAAAACCGAAAGCGTCAATCAGCCAGTTGTATCAGGATCTGGCACAACACCAGGGGTGGGAACGCCGGCTTGCTGACATGGTGCGCGATGCTGAAGCCCGAATCGGACAGTGCTATACCCTGGTCGAGCAGCAACAGGCACAGCATCAGCTATTAACTCTGGAAAAACGCCTTGCCCGCTGCCGCGAAGCCAAGCAGAAAATTGAATCCCGCATTAGCTTCCGAGAAAGGAAAGGCTGAGTCGTCGTGCTGCCAATTGTTTATCACCCGATCTATTCTGACTTTCCCCTGCCGGAGGGGCATCGCTACCCACTACAGAAATACCGCTTACTGAGGGAGCATATCGCCAACGAGCGATGGCCTGTCGCTGAACACCAACCCACCAAGCTGCCAAATAACAGGCTGCATGCCATACATGATCAAGACTACGTCGACGCCTTGGTAACCGGCACACTGCCGCTGGTAAAAATGCGCCGTATCGGTTTCCCTTGGAGTGAGGCGTTATTGACGCGAAGCCTGACCTCGCTTGGCGGCACCCTGTTAACCGTGGATAACGCGCTGAAACATGGTATGGCTGTGCATTTGACGGGCGGCTACCACCACGCACACCATGACTTTGGCAGTGGCTTTTGCCTGTTTAATGACCTTATTCTGGCCGCTGATCATGCCCTTTCGCATGAAGGCATAGACAAAGTCTTATCATTGATTGTGACGTTCACCACGGCGATGGGACAGCAGCACTGGCTAAAACAAACCCGGCGATAGCGACCTTTTCCGTTCACTGTGAAAAGAATTTCCCGTCACGCAAACCTGATTCGGATCTGGACTTGCCGCTTCCTATCGGCACGGATACCGAGCAATACCTTTTGCATTTTCTCCCCTGCCTGTCACTGGCCATCGCACAACACCAGCCAGATATGGTGATTTATGATGCAGGTGTCGATATTCATCGGGATGATGAGCTGGGATACCTGAACGTTTGTCAGGAAGGTATTGCCAAGCGGGATCGCGCAGTGTTGCGCGCCTGTCAAGATCTTCAAATCCCGGTGGCAGCGGTGATAGGCGGCGGTTACCGTACCGATCAGCAAGCATTGGTGCCCCTTCACGCAGAGCTAATTCTCGCGGCGCTGGACACTTACTACCCAAACTGGAGCCCCTTACCATGACCTCTTCTGGATTGGAAAACGCACCCGAAGAAATAAAACTGGCGGTAGATTTAATTTATCTACTCGAAACTCACGACATCAAACCTGATGTTGCCTTGAAAGCCCTGGAGATTGTCCGGGCAGATCTGGAAAGAAAAAGCAAAAACAACTGAAGAATCAGAATGATAATTTTCAGTTATTTGGCTCTACTCCCCACAGTTCTCACACCTAACATGTAATTAACTTTGATGATAACGTTAAATTTATCAGAGTAAAATGTTACAGATCAGATTGATAAATGAACACATCGTCTAATTTGTCACCATTGAGTAAAACTTAAAGGTGATAAGACGCAAAAATTAGAGTATTATCCTGCCGTTTTAAGTGACGAAACCGAGAGTTTCTGCACTTATCACTGGCCGCTGTATATACACAAACGGATTTGTAGATAGCGCAACAGACGCGCGGTACAGTCGGTCATGAATCTCTGCACGGAAGCGTCGCCAGGGTATTTTGTTTGCCCGAGGCACTGAGCTGAAAAGGAAGTTTCAGACCCGCTGTCTCCTCCTTGAAGCTCCGCTGCCTGTTTAATTTTGACGACAGTAGAGTTTGTTATGACGGAACTAAAAGAACTATTCGTTTCCTTTGTTGATGCCGGGAATGGCGTGTTGTGGGGAAGCGTGCTTATCTATCTTTTGATCGGCGCTGGCCTGTACTTCACTCTTCGCACTGGCTTCCTTCAATTCCGCTCTTTTGGGCACATGTTCTCCCTTATCAAAGGCAGCCGTGAAGGCGCCGATGGTGGTATCTCCTCTTTCCAAGCATTCAGCACCAGTCTCGCAGCGCGCGTAGCACAGGTAACATGGCCGGTGTAGCCGTCGCTATTTACCTTGGTGGCCCGGGTGCCGTGTTCTGGATGTGGGTAACCGCACTGGTGGGTATGTCTACCAGTTTCGTGGAATCCACTCTGGCACAGGCTTACAAAGTAAACCATAAAGACAACACCTTCCGCGGTGGTCCGGCTTACTACATTGAAAAAGGTCTGGGTCAACGCTGGTTGGGTATAGCCTTTGCAATCTGTTTGATTATTGCGTTTGGCCTGGCGTTTAACGGCGTTCAGTCAAACTCAATTGCAGCAGCCATGAACACCGCTTTCGGCACTGACCACACTTGGGTAGGTATTATCCTGGCGCTGGCAACTGCCCCAATTATTTTCGGCGGTATGCGTTCAGTTGCGCGTGTTGCAGAGCTTATCGTGCCGTTTATGGCAATCGGTTACCTGATTGTTGCGGTTTACGTTATCGCCATCAACATCACCTTGTTGCCTGACGTTATCGGCACCATCGTCGGCAGCGCACTGGGCTTTGAACAAGCTGCAGGTGGTGCTATCGGTGCTGCAATGATGCAGGGCATCAAACGTGGTCTGTTCTCGAACGAAGCG
Source organism: Enterovibrio sp. JCM 19048 (assembly GCA_001310415.1). GTDB lineage: Bacteria > Pseudomonadota > Gammaproteobacteria > Enterobacterales > Vibrionaceae > Enterovibrio > Enterovibrio paralichthyis. Next base: position 13,139 of record BAXE01000032.1, read on the forward strand.
GGTATGGGTTCTGCGCCTAACGCCGCAGCAACTGCGACCACAGCGCCAAACCACCCTGTTGCTCAGGGCTATGTTCAAATGCTGGGTGTATTTATCGATACCATCGTTATCTGTACAGCCACTGCGTCAATCATCCTGCTATCCGGCATGTTGGATCCAAGCAGCGAACTGACTGGTATCGCGCTGACACAGGCAGCACTGGTTGCTGAAGTGGGCGACTGGGGTGCGGCGTTTATCGCTATCGCAATCCTGTTGTTTGCATTCACATCTCTGATTGCGAACTACTCCTACGGTGAATCGAACATCGAATACATCTTCAAGAGCAAACTGGCGATCAATATCTACCGTGTCGCGGTACTGGCCATGGTTGTGATTGGTGCAATTGTTGATCTGCCAACGGTTTGGGCGTTCGCTGACCTCTCTATGGGTATGATGGCGATCATCAACCTGGTGGCCATTCTGGCACTGTCCGGTATTGCGTTTGCCCTGTTGAAAGACTACGAAACGCAACGTAAAGAAGGCAAAGAGCCAACTTTCGACCGTAAGAAGTTCCCTAAACTGGACAAACAAATCGATAAAGACGTCTGGTAAGCAAGCAGACAGTCAACAACACAACATCATCAAAAAAGGGAGCCGACTGGCTCCCTTTCGTTTTCCTTGGTTTGGTTACGGGTTTGATTTGAGGATGCGTAACGCTTCTTTCGCGTGCTCTACGGCATCACGGCCGATAGATGTCAGGTAACCACCGTCTTTGGCAGTGATCAGTTTTTTATCATACAGACGCGCTGTAGCAGCAACCAGACGTGGATCAGCATCGCTGTGAACCTTAATACCCGTCATGTCGGAGGAAAGGGAAAATTGAACCAGAATATTCAGCTCATCAACGAGCTCAGTTTGAAATGGCATAGCGCTCCAGCATTTGCTTAATCAGTTTCAACCTGAATATAGACCGTCATTTCCGTGGTAATTTGTGCCGAGATCAAGAACTCTACGATCAGCCATTGCTGTCGCCCACTATTCTCCCAAAATTTGAATCACGCCACATCCTCAGCCCCTCGAAGACGAAAAGGCTCGACTTCATTTCCTGCGCTCGGCGCAGCCGGTATGCATCGGGAGAGTACAAGTGAACATACCGCAAGCCCGGTTCCCACCAGAAAAACGGTGGTTGGCGAGTAAAGCCACACCAAACCCAGAGCTGCAGGGATCACTACCGCGGCAATGTGGTTGATGGTGAAACTCACCCCCGCAGTGGATGCAATATCTTCAGGGTCCGCAATTTTCTGGAAGTAGGTTTTGATAGCAATCGCCATGGCAAAGAACAGGTGATCGACCACGTAAAGCGCCCCTGCCAACGTGGCATTGTCGACAAAGGCATACCCGGTAAACACCAAAATCAGCCCCACATATTCCACTGTCAGCGCTTTTTCTCACCAACCTGGCCAATCCAGGCTCCTATCCGGGCGGCAAACAGCATGTTAAAGAGGTAATTGATGATGAAAAGCAGGCTCACTTCGCCGACGCTGTAGCCAAACTTCTCCACCATCATAAATCCAGCAAAGACGATGAATATCTGGCGTCTTGCCCCGCTGAGAAAAACCAGTGCGTAATAGAGCCAGTAACGCTGGCGTAATATGAGTTTTCGGTGTTGCGTATGAGGGGCGCCAAATGCGGGGAATGCAGCCCAAAGCAGCAATGTCGCCATCAGACCGAAGAAGCCAAACACCATGTATACCGCGTTGTATTTGGCGCCGAGAATATCCATGAGCAGCCAAACCGACGCATAGGCAATCAGGCTCGCTGCGCCCTTCCATGCCAACACCCGCCCCATGAAGTGGGCACTGTTCTCTTTGTCTACCCATTGTAGGGTCAGTGACTGGTTCACGGTTTCAAAATAGTGAAACCCGATGGACATCACCACAGTGGTCAGATACAGCCCCCATGTAGATGGAAACCAGCCAGTAACAGCAACCCCCAGACACATTACGGCCAGAAAAAGCAGCGCAAATCGTTGTTCACGGATAAACAGCAACAGGTAAATTGCCGTAAAGGCCAGAAAACCCGGCACTTCACGAAGACTCTGCAGAATGCCAATTTCCTTTCCGGTAAAGGCAGCCCTTTCAATCACAAAATTGTTGAGCAATACATTCCAGACAGAAAACGCCATAGCCATGATAAAGGCCATGGCGATCAGCAAATTGGTTGGAGTTTTCAGTCCATTCACCTTTTTCGTTCCCTGAAGGCATTTTCCCCACTGTAACGATGAAACGCTCATTATGCGACCAAATAAAAACCACCCAAAAGGCAGGGCTAATGCATGACGCATAAAAAAGCAGCCTTTGTCGGCTGCTTTTTTCAAGGATTGTCGGGCTTTTAAGGCTTATGCCTGAATGCCTACAATCAACCATGGCGCATTCGCTTGGGTCATGTCGCGCTCAAGGTGCCAGATGTCAGTAATGTCTTCTTCAACACCTTCCTGACGGTCGCAGTAGCGGCCACTGAACTGCAAGCTCAACTGTGCACGTTTACCGTCGTAGTCTGCACGAACGATTTCCGCATCCACATACATCACTTCTGTATGCTGATCGCCATCCAGTTTACGGCGCTCTTCAACCAGATCGTTGTACAGTTCTGGGGTGACGTATTCCTGAATAGTCGCCAGTTCATTGTGGTTCCAAGCACCTTGAAGGGTACGGTAGTGCTCACGGGCACCATTCACAAAGCCTGAAATATCGAAGTTTGGCGGGTAGTTAAACGGCACATCGTTGTTAACCGCACCAAAACCACCAGCAGACCCAGAAGATGCCGCTGCATTCTCACGGAATTGCTGTTGCTCGTGGTAGTAACCTTTATTTTGTTCTGGTTGCTGAGGCTGATGACCACCGGCGTATGCCTGGTTGCTCGGTCGGCTGATCGAGCCATTTTTCGCCGCCATCATGCCTTTGAAGATCTTGAACAGGACGAAGGCAATCAGCGCAATAATGATGAAATCCATAAACTGGAAGCCATCAAAAGCACCGCCAAACATTGCAGCAATCAAACCACCTGCAAGCAGACCGCCCAGCAAACCACCCATCAGGCCTTTTTTGCTTGAGCTTTTCGCCGCACTGGCAGGATCGCTTTGCTTACCAATCGTGTTGGTATTCGTCGGTTGTGATTTAGGCGCAGGTGCAGTCTTAAAGCTCTTGCCAAAAGACTTACCACCACCGAATTTTTTCGCTTCAGCGTGCGGCGCAGAAAGCACCATCACAAACATCAGCGCAAATAGAGTAAAGAAGCGTTTCATTGAGAACCTTTTCTGTTTCACGTTTCCACGCAACATACATAAAGAATATTGCCGTGGCGACCTGCGACGCAGATCGTTTGGGTATCCCATGCTTATCTGTCGCACACAGAAAGTCAAACCCTGCTGCCGACTAAAATGTTACCAATCATTTAAATTTTGCCGCCGGATACGGCTAAGTCTGCGACACACTATCTTTTTTTGGCGACTATCGGCGAAAAAGAAGCGAACTTCTCAAACACATTGTTTTCTTACAGAGAGTTTGATTTAAACTTGCCACCAAACAAACTCGTAGGATTTTAGGTATGAATGATACACACAGCAAAGTCGTGGGTTACATTTTGTGGATCTTTGGCTTTCTCGGCGCACACCGCTTTTACTACGGCAAGCCGGTCACCGGCACCATCTGGCTGTTTACACTGGGCTTGTTTGGCATTGGCTGGTTGATTGACCTTTTCCTCATTCCATCCATGGACAGGGAAGCCGACCTGCGATTCCACAGCGGCCAGTATGATTACTCCGTCACCTGGATTTTACTGACGTTTCTGGGTGTATTCGGTATTCACCGCATGTACATGGGCAAGTGGCTCAGTGGTATCCTTTACCTGTTTACGTTCGGCTTTTTCTTCCTTGGCGTGATTTACGATTTCTGGACACTGAACGACCAGATTTCTATCCGCAACGCCAAACGCTTCAGTTAATTCAACCACTTTAATGCCTCTCATTCTTGGTGCAGACGCCAATCTGAGAGGCATACACCTTGCCCTTTGCCGACCCCACTTCTAAAATATCGAACATTGTTCACTATTTGCAGCAAGACGTAATGGCCCGCAGGAACGACCACAGCCGCGAAGAACTGGTTGAAATGACTTTGAACTGTGTTGAAGAGTATCTGAACACACAGCCCTATCACTCGCTCAGCTTGCGAAAAATCGCGGCCATGATCGGATATGTCCCCAGCACCTTGGTAAATGTTTTCGGCAGCTACAACATTCTGTTACTTCATGTTGTCGGCAGAACCCTGGATGATCTGCGCCAGCAGGTTTCAGAAAAGCTCGCCACCGTTGAAGATCCTAAAGATGCTCTCTTTGCCCTTGCCAACCTTTACCTCAACTTTGCCGCCGCCAACCCTTTCCGCTGGCAACTGGTTTTTGAGCACAGCATGCAAGGTGACACATTGCCTGAGTGGCAAAGTGACCGGATCCAAAGCATGACCGGAATGTTGGAAGCCATGCTGCGGCAGCTTTCACCTTCCAAATCCGACACCCAGATCATCGAAGCCAGCCGCGTATTGTGGGCAGGTGTTCATGGCATCACGCTCCTGAGCGTTGACGACAAACTGTTTACCACCGCTCCGGTTGACGGCGCAGCCTTGATTGACAACTTGCTGACCGGTTACCTCGCCGGTTGGGTTGAAAACTGATCATGTGGCCTCTAGGGGAAACAGCATGACCACCCAGTCAGGACTACTGAGACAGCGCCGGTTTCTTCCCTACTTTATTACCCAGGCACTCGGCGCGTTCAATGATAATGTCTACAAAAACGTCCTGTTGATTTTGGTGGCATTTGCCGGCCCTTCAGCTATCGGAATGTCGACCGACCTTTTTATCAACCTTGCCGCCGGGCTGTTTATTCTTCCTTTCTTTCTCTTTTCCGCGTTTGCCGGAGAGCTGGCGGACAAGTTCGAAAAGTCGCGGTTTATCCGCAGTGTTAAGCTGCTTGAAATCGGCATTATGGCGCTTGCTGCGATCGCGTTCATCTACGACAGCTACCTCACCCTGTTGGTGTTGCTGTTTCTGATGGGTACCCAGTCGGCCTTTTTCGGGCCGGTAAAATATGCACTTTTGCCACAAACCCTGAAACCCAACGAACTGGTTTCCGGAAATGCCCTGGTCGAAACCGGCACGTTTCTCGCCATCCTTCTTGGCACCATGCAGCCGGTGTGATTGCCAACCTGCCGGATGCGAAAAATATCGCAGCCGTGGCTGTCGTGCTTTTTGCTGTGCTGGGATATCTGAGCGCCCGTGCTATCCCCACTGTCGCGGCAGGAAACCCCGAACTCAAGGTATCCTTCTCGCCTATCCGCCAGATGAAAACAACACTGGGTATCGCCCACCGCGACAAAGTGGTGCTGCAGGCCATTCTCGGCATCAGCTGGTTCTGGTTTTTGGGCGCAAGTTACCTGACTCAGTTCCCGAATTTCGCCAAGCTCTATCTGGCGGGCAGGAAGCTCGGTTTCTTTCTTGCTGACGTTATTTTCGATTGGAATCGCTATTGGCTCACTGCTTTGCGACCGCCTCTCCTGCCACCGTATTGAACCGGGAATCGTGCCGATTGGCGCCTTGGGTTTGACCCTATTTGGCGCCCACCTCTTTTTCTCAACACCAGTGCAACCGCCACAAACCGAAGGGCTACTGGCTTTCATCAGCGAGCCTTCGCTTTGGTGGGTTTTCGTCGATCTGCTGTGCATCGGGATTTTTGGCGGGATATTTATCGTTCCCCTTTATTCCATGATGCAGGCCAGAGCCAAAGAGAGTGAGCGCTCACAGGTCATCGCTGCCAACAATATCTATAATGCCCTGTTTATGGTCGTCAGCGCTGTATTGGCGATTGTATTGCTGGGTGTGGCCGGGTTGTCTATCCCTGCATTTTTCCTGGTGCTGGCCTTGGTAAACCTTGTTGTTGCGATTTACGTGGGTAAACAGGTGCCGGTTTTTGCTCTGCGGTTTGTGATTTGGCTTCTGAGCCACAGCTTTTACCGTGTCCACCATCGCAACCTGAAAAACATTCCGGAGCAAGGCGGCGCATTGCTGGTGTGCAACCATGTCAGTTATGTCGATGCTCTGGTTTTGGCCGGAGCCTGTCCAAGACCTATCCGTTTTGTGATGGATGAAGACTACTACCACCTTCCAATTCTGCATTGGTTTTTCCGCGCCAGCCGCACCATTCCTATAAAGCTTTCCAACCGCTCCATACGCAGTGCACTCAATGCCGTCAAAGAGCAGCTGGATGCTGGTGAAGTGGTGTGCATTTTCCCTGAAGGACAGTTGACCTATGACGGGGAAATGATCCCGTTCAAACGCGGTATCGACATTATCCTGAGGCAAACGCCAGTACCGGTGATCCCGATGGCGTTACGTGGGCTATGGGGAAGTTATTTCAGCCGGGAAGGTGGACGGGCATTGCTGAAATTCCCGCGCCGCTTCTGGTCAAAAGTGGAGGTGGTTGCAGGACGCCCTATCGAGCCCAAAGATGCCAACGCCCAGAAGCTGTTTGACGAAGTAAAAGCGCTCCGGGGCGAGGCGTGTTAGCCCTGCGCTAGAACAATGGATTTTGTTCAGCCAGCCATTGAGCAAGCCGTGCACGTGACAGTTTAATACCACCGCTGTCAAGCGTGGCCGGATAAACCAAAAGCTTCTGCGGTCGCTGGTGTGGTGGCAATTTTTCTGCCGCCCAAGCCAGAAACGTATCCGGATCTGCATAAGTCTCAGTCAACGCCACAGGCACTGCCCCCACTTTGGATGGGGTACCGGCAGGATAAATAGCTGGGTCAGCCCGGGATACCCGCTTAACTGCCGCTCCACGTCTTCCGGCTGTACGTTTTCACCGCCACAGACAAACATGTTATCAAGCCGCCCGACAATACGAAGCTCCTGACACTCAGCCAGCCAGTCTCCTTTGTCTTTGGTTGCAAACCAGTCCTCGGCAAGTGGAACTAAAACACCGTTAACAAGATAGCCCGGAGAAAGGGTTTTCCCTCTTACCCAAATTTCACCCTCATCAGAGAGCAATACCTCTCGATTTGGCAAGGGTTGCCCGACGGAAAAACGCCCATCTGCGCGCTTGGCAGTCACTGTGGACGCCATTTCCGTCATGCCATAGCCGCACCAACAGCGGATACCGGCTTTTTCAGCACTGTCCACCAGAACCTGCGGGATAGCTGCGCCGCCAAGCAGCACAGACTGCAAAGTATGCGCTTCGCCCTGAGCCAACACCCGTTGTAACTGGTAGGCACCAGTGAAGCATGCGACACACCGTCAAGTGCCGACAAGAGCGCGTCGGCGCGGGTGTCTGCAATTTTCAGCATTGCTCCCTGCGTCAACCAGCGCCAGACGATAGCCATACCGGAGATGTGGAACAGTGGCAGCGACAAAAGCCAGCAATCTGATGCTTCATAGGGCATCAACGAAAACAGGCCTTGCGCACTGGCAATGTGGTTTCCTGCACTGTGGGCGACCGCCTTGGGGACACCGCTCGAACCGGAAGTCAGAGTCAGGGTTAACACGGCATCGCGATGAAATGGTACCGCAGGAAATACAGCTCCGCTATCGAACGCGACCTCGGCTTGCAAGAAAGCGGAGACACCGGCTTTATCAAGGATTTCATTGCGCTGTCCGGCGCTGAATGCCGGATTAAGGAGTAAGGTCGCAACACCACGTTGCCACAGCGCAAACAGGGTGATGAGAGTTTGGTAGTTGTTGATGCTTGCCATCGCCAGCTTGTCTGTGGCGCTGGAAAGAGGAAGTGCCAGAGCATCGACATCCGCAGCGAGCTGTCGCCAACTCACTGCGGTGCCGTTATTTAACAAGGCTGTGGCTTCTGGCTTTGTCTGACACCAGTGACGCCACGGCCAGTCAGTCAGCGACGTTGTTGCCATACAAGGTCGCAGCTATCCAAAGACATAACCGGCAAGTCACTTCCCGGCCATGGGGTGTCTAACTGGGCTTTAAACAGCGAAATGGTGTCCAGCCCGGGAATGGTTTCCGGCACCAGCCAATGCGAAAGCCGCGCCAGTTGATTAAGGCCAAAGCTAGACTCGAGACTGGAGCTGATCACCACATCCAGACCCAATGCCTTCGCTTCTTTCACCAGTTCACACACATAAGCAAGCGAACCAACCAGGTAGGTTTGATCACAATCGCGGAAAGACCATTCTGCGCGGCAGGTTCAAATCCAGCGTCACGCACGGTTTCATCCCAGGCAATCGCAATACCGGTTTCGGCAGAGAACAACAAACTGTCATCAGGTTGTTGGCAAGGCTCTTCCAGAAAAGCGATACGCTGGCGAAACTCAGGTGCAATGTAACCGGCAAATTTCTTTGCCTTTTCAAGCGTCCATTGGCGGTTGGCATCAAGACGCAGCCAAAGTTCCGGGATAGCTTCCAGGAACATATTTACCACCAGCCCATCACGATTGGCTCGTACATGCCCACCTTGATTTTGGCGACTTTCTGCCCCGCAGCTCAGCCAAACGCTCTACCAGCTCATCCGGATCGCCGCAGCAAAGTGGCGCAGCAAGGAAGTTGCCCGTCAACGGCAATTCACCTTCAAGCTCTGCGATTGCCATAGACAGGCCGAATGCGACAGAGGGATACAGGGTATCCCAACCAATAACCTCGCCTTCCAGCCAAGAAGTCATGACGGCCTTTGCCTGCTCACCCGCTTCTTGCGACGTTTCCACGCTGAATTCAGGCAAAGGCGCGATTTCACCGCGTCCGATACGCTCGCCATCTTTCAGCTCCACGATAAACCCTTCACGCTGCGCCAGACGGGTGTGACGCAAAATCACACCACTGTCCATCGGCAGGGTATACGCCAACAAACGTGCCTGTTTCATCGGCTCAACCATTATGGGTTACGAGGGAATTTGTCAAAATCAGGACGGCGTTTTTCATTAAACGCATTGCGGCCTTCCTGGCCTTCTTCTGTCATGTAGAACAGCATGGTTGCGTTACCTGCCAGCTCCTGAAGACCTGCCTGACCATCACAGTCCGCATTCAATGCCGCTTTCAGGCAGCGCAGCGCCATTGGGCTATGTTGCAGCACTTCACGACACCAGCGTACAGTTTCACGCTCCAGCTCTGCGTAAGGCACAACATGGTTAACCAGACCCATATCCAGCGCTTCCTGTGCATCATAGAAACGGCACAGGAACCAAATTTCACGGGCTTTCTTCTGGCCAACAATACGCGCCATGTAAGATGCACCCCAGCCGCCATCGAATGAGCCCACTTTCGGACCCGTCTGGCCAAACTGTGCGTTTTCAGCAGCAATAGTCAGGTCACACATCATGTGCAGCACGTGACCGCCACCGACAGCATAACCCGCAACTGATGCAATCACGGGTTTCGGACAAGTACGGATCTGGCGTTGGAAGTCCAGCACGTTCAGGTGGTGGGTACCTTCGTCATCACGGTAGCCGCCGTAATCGCCACGGATTTTCTGGTCGCCGCCAGAGCAGAATGCATGCTCACCCTGGCCTGTCAGCACAATGACACCCACTTTTTCGTCGTAGCGCGCATCAGCCAGCGCATTGATCATCTCTTTGACGGTTTGTGGACGGAATGCATTACGCACTTCCGGACGGTTGATGGTAATACGCGCGATCCCTTCCGGAGACTTGTGGAAAAGAATATCTTCGTAGCCTTCAGAGCAATCTTTCCACTCGACCGCTGCATACAGTTCCTGCTCGGTTAATCCTGTTGTTCTTGCCATCTTGTTACCATTAATTTGTCTGTAAATAAGGGTTGGTCAGCGTTCTCACTAACCGACAGAACAGCGCGGGCTGCTCTGCGTGAATATTGTGTCCGGCATTTTTGGCTTCAACAATTGGCCAGCCTGTTTGCGCGGCCAATGCCTTGAACTTCCGGTCGTTCTCACCACAGATGTAAGCGACAGGAACCCCGCCTGCTTTCAGAGGTTCAACCAGAAGTGGTTGTTTTGCCAGGGATGTAGCACGCAACATCCCAGCCACTTTGGTACCGAGGTTATCACTGCGTGCTACTACGAAACTTTGTCTTTGCTCATGATTTAGCGATGAAAACACGGGTTGCTGATACCAATCTTGCAACACAGATTCCATTGGCTCGCCCTCAAACCGCGCAGCCCAGGTGTCGTCATTTTGCCAACGCGCCTCACGCTCAGATTCATCGAGTCCGGGATGGCCATTTTCAATGATAAGCGCTTCCAGAGGCGTGCCACTGTTGCGAAAACGCGGTGCGTAAAAGGCAGAAAGATACATTCCCAGACGCGCGCCCAGCAATAACCCACCAAAGTAAACGCGCCGTTGATATGCGATGTGATCGCCTGAAAAATCGCCTCGCTGGTATCTTCAAAGCCACAGACATCAACAGCTTTGCTGTCACCGTGCCCCGGCAAATCAATGGCAAGGCAATAATAGTCATGCGACATGTCATCCAGCACCGGTTGCCAATCCCTGGCGCTACCCAGCAAGCCATGAAGAAACACCACGGCCGGCTTGGAGGGTGCGCCAGTGGTACGGCAGGCTAAAGGATCAGATAAGCTTGGCATGGGCAATATCGGCAAACAGGGCTTTCAGATCCTGACCGCAGGCACCGGCGGGCGTGCAAAGCTCAATCACAGTGGTCCCCGGGCTCGATTGCGCTTCCAGACAGCAGTTTTTTGCCTCATGGAGGGTCGCCGGGCGCTGGTATTTCAAACCAAACATAGCCGCCGCATGGGAAAAGGAGAGACCGTGTGGCATTCGGTAGTAGGTCTCTTTCTGCGTTTCCGGTACCGGCAGCATGTCGAAAATACCGCCGCCATCATTGTTGATGATCACCAATGCCATTGGATTCAGGTTATTGGCAAGCAGCGCAAGGCTGTTGAGATCATAAAGTGCCGATGTATCGCCCATTACCATCAACATCGGCTTTTCCCTGCCACGCTGTACCCCGGCGGCGGTGGCGATCAGCCCATCAATGCCTGAAGCGCCGCGGTTGGCAAATACTTCGCACGCAGGCAAACGGCACCCCATGTCGAGCAGGCGGATTGCCATACTGTTACCGATAAACAGATCGCTCCCCCCAACAAGCCAGGACCCAAAATGTGTTGCCATAGACAATTCAGATAAGGTGCCGCCCGCAACGTTGTCGAGCAATGCCAGATACCGGGCGCTGGCCATTTTCAGCATGTCACCCCACCCTGCGTTGGCTGGGCTTTTTTCCAGACCTTTTTCCAGCGCCAAAGCAACCTGATGGATATCAGCGATAATGCGCGTACCTGAGCGATGTGAAGGATCAAGCCGGCCGGGATGCTTATCCACCAGCCAGTAAGCCCCCTTAAAGTCATCGACAAACTGCCCCAGGCGTTTGGAAACCAAGCGGCCACCAAACTGAATAACGACCTCAGACTGCTTCAGCAGCGCTGAACAATCTGGATTTTGTAACCAGACATCAAACCCGGCGAAATCTGATCCCTCTCCGGCCTGAGGATCGCACAACAGCGGCCAGCCAAGTGGTCAGCCAAAGATTGCACTGCCTCACGCGCATCACGCGCATGCGCCCGGCTACCAAAATACCTCTTTGATGTTGAAGTGCCTGCCAGCAGGGTAACAAGGTTTGCAGGTCAGCCTGAGCATGGGTAAAAGACAGATAAGGCTGATCACCGGCCAGCCAGGCGTTTACAGGGGCCAGGTAGTGGCTGGCATCTTCCATTTCGCCATAGAGCGGCTCAGGAAAAGGACAGTTGATGTGATAACTACCACCGCCAGTCACAAGCTGGTGCAGACCTTCTCCTATTACTGAAAGCAACCAGGAGGGTGAAACTGCCTCGGACGGCGAAGGCAGGAAAGTCGTGGTTTCTGCATGGTGACTAAAGATGCCTTCCTGGCTGATCGCCTGGTTGGCACCGCACTGGATTAATTCCGGTGGCCGGTCTGCGGTCAGGAAAATCAGCTTTTCCCGTGTCAGCCGGCTTTCCGCTGCCGCGGGGATTAAGTTGGCGACAGCTGTACCTGATGTCACGATCACAGCCACGGGGTTATCTGTCGTTTTCGCCAATCCCAACGCCAGGAAGCCCAAACCGCGTTCATCGAAATGGGTATGGATACGCACTGAAGGGTTCTTTGCTGACAGCGCTTCAGCCTCCAATGTGAGAGGCGTAGAACGGGAACCGGGGGCAATACAGATGTCTTTGACACCGGCGCGGCTTAACGACATCAGGATAAGGCGCGCCCAAATGCGGTTTAAGGTGGATGGCTTCATCCTGCCTTTTTCTCCATTAAGTTGTCCGGAAGCGGACTTAACAGGCTGCGAAGGGTCGACATTTTGCGGTCGAGTTCTTTCCATTCGCTGTTGGCATCAGATCCGGGAACAATGCCCGCTCCGGCAAATAGATGCAGGGTGTCTTTCATCACCAGCGCACTGCGGATTGCCACACAGAATTCACTTTGGTCAGGGCTGAGGTAACCTACCGAGCCGCTGTACCAGCCGCGGGCAAATGGTTCATTGCTGGCGATAAAGTTCACTGCATCATTGCGGGGCAAGCCCGCGACAGCAGCGGTTGGCTGAAGCGCAGACAGCAAAGTGGCGCTGTCGACAGACCGCGCTAACTGGCCTTCGATATCCCTTTTCAAGTGCTGCACTTTCCTCAGTCGCACCAAATGCGGGGTTTGTTCGATGTTCAACGATTCGCTGAATGGCGCAAGCCGCTGAGAGATGTCGTCCACGACAAGGCGGTTTTCGTAGATATTTTTTTCATCATTCAGCAACCAGGTGGCCAGTTGCAGATCTTCATCCGCGTTTTTGCCTCGGCCAATGGTGCCTGCCAGCGCTTCTGTATAAACATCCTGTCCGCTCCGCCAGAAAAGCCGTTCTGGTGTTGAGCCCAAAAAGCAGTGTTTTTCATCCAGCGCCAGAAGGAAATGGAAGTTAGCTGTATTTGCATCGCGGGAAGCTTTAAGAAGCTGAAATGCTGATAACGCTCTGTCGAGCTTTAAGGACGATTTCCTGGCAAGAACCACTTTCTGCAACGCACTGGTATCAATGGTGCTTAGCGCGTTTTTTACCATCTCAGCCCACTGCGGAAACGCCGGAGAGTGTTCCGTATCAAGAATGTCGCAATGGGGTGCGTTGAGCGCGGGGCAACCAGCGGTAAGTTTTGATAGCGAGGCGCGAGCTTTCAGCAAATCATCACTGACGTTGACCGTGATTGTCCAGGTGCCATCACGGCGGGCAAGCTCTATCTGAGGCAAAAAGAAGAAGGACTGCAGACAGCGTTGATTACGTTCAGTTTTTCCATCAAACGCTTTCCCTCCCCAGACACGCTGACCGGGCGCCAACACTTTTTCAGCGGCCGCCGGATCGGTGAAGGTTTTCACCTGCCCCAATGCAAGCACTTCTTCGCGGCCGTCACGGGTTTGCCAATAAAACTTAGGAAAGAGTGGCTGAGCCGCCAGCCATTCGACAGGTCAGTACGCTCTGACCAGACAAAAGGATACGTTATCTGATGCGGAATCGGTGTTGCTGTCGACAGGGATGACACCAGCCTGACGATAGCCTGGGTTAAATCGGTCAAACTAACCTCTCATTTCACTCACAACCAAAACGGCAAGCATCCGATTCCTTGGGTTACCTTTTGCCATGTTGTGGAACTGCGTTTGTGAGCCAGTTAAGTGCATTCAACTTGTAAAGTGTCTAAAACGCCACCGAATCGGTGTTTTTTGCGTCAAAGCCCGTTACATCTCAACAAACTTAATAATATTTCCTGTTGGAAAGCCATTCTACAACCTTATTGATTCTGATGAAAATCGTATCAGGCAGCATAATATATCGCTAAAACAGGATTAAATTACTTTATTTTCTTCTTTTCGTCATTTTTTACTATTCACTACTTATATATCGGTAATCGTTAGTGTAATTTACTGGAAACACCAAAATTTTCGCTCAGGAATCAAGATGCAAGAAATCGGGATGTCGACCAAGCTGGATAACGTCTGTTATGACATTCGTGGTCCAGTGATGAAAGAGGCTAAGCGCTCGAAGAAGAAGGCCACAAAATTCTAAAACTGAACATCGGCAATCCCGCCCCTTTCGGTTTTGACGCCCCGGACGAAATTCTGGTGGATGTGATCCGTAACCTGCCAACTTCGCAAGGTTACTGCGACTCCAAAGGCATTTACTCAGCACGCAAAGCCGTTGTTCAGCACTACCAGAAGCGTGGCATGCTGGATTTGGACGTAGAAGACGTTTACCTCGGTAACGGCGTGTCTGAGCTGATCGTAATGGCGATGCAAGCGCTGCTTAACAGTGGCGATGAACTGCTGGTTCCTTCTCCGGACTACCCGCTTTGGACAGCAGCTGTTTCTCTGTCTGGCGGTAAGCCAGTGCACTATCTGTGTGATGAAGAGTCTGACTGGTATCCGGATCTGGACGACATCAAAGCCAAGATCACGCCGAACACCAAAGGTATTGTTCTGATCAACCCGAACAACCCGACCGGTGCCGTATACAGCCGTGACTTCCTGATGCAGATCGCTGAGATCGCACGCCAGAACAAGCTGATCATTTTCGCTGATGAAATTTACGACAAGATCCTGTACGACGGTGCACAACACCACTCGATTGCCCCTCTGGCACCGGATGTGTTCTGTGTAACCTTCAGCGGTCTATCCAAATCCTACCGCGTTTGTGGTTTCCGCTCCGGTTGGATGATCCTGTCAGGCCCTCGCAGTTTGGCGAAAGGCTATATCGCAGGCCTGGACATGTTGGCTTCTATGCGCCTTTGCGCCAACGTGCCAATGCAGCACGCAATTCAGACAGCACTTGGCGGTTATCAAAGCATCAACGAGCTGATCCTGCCAGGTGGCCGATTGCTGGAGCAGCGTGATAAAGCACATGAGCTGTTAAACCAAATTCCGGGCGTCAGCTGCGTGAAGCCTAAGGGCGCGTTGTACCTGTTCCCGAAAATCGACCTGAAGCGCTACAGCATTCACAACGATGAAAAGATGATGCTGGACTTCCTGTTACAGGAAAAAGTGTTGATGGTTCACGGTACCGGCTTTAACTGGCACAAACCGGATCACTTCCGTATCGTGACTCTGCCGCGCGTGGATGATCTTGAAGTCGCAATTGGCCGTTTCGAGCGCTTCCTGTCGACGTATAGTCAGTAAGCACTGCTAAAAAGTTTTGGATAAGCCTGACTATTCAGTCAGGCTTTTTTATTGGACCACGAAATAGCAACGCAAAGAGAAGTCCAACTATGGCTCCTGTCCAATGAGCCTGATAGGCAACGCCTGCCTGAATAAGCGCTGCAGTCATACTGTCACCGCCGTTGTAAGCTTCATACCCAAGTTTGATAAATACCCCGGCGAGCATTGCCCACCCCAATGGCACCTTGTTCTGGATATCTTTGACAACGCCCCACACAAACAGGCCATGAAGCACACCTGAAAGCCCGGCATACCATGAGTAAGGACTGAAGAACATCACCAAACCGATTGCCGCCATCATCAGCCAGACCATAGGCACCAAAGAACGATCGCTGTAATAGCGACGGTGAAGAAAGAAAATCACCAGCAGCCCGGCAATATTCATCATCAAATGGATTGCATTGGTATGGGTCAGATTTCCTGTTACGATCCGCCACCACTGTCCCGCAAGAATGTCTGCGCGCTCCCAGACAAGCAGTGCGTGCAATGCGGGGATCTGCGCAATGACAACAAGCAGTGTCAGTGAGCCGATAAACCAAAGTGGGGACACCATGTTCTCCATGAGTTTCGATTTATTAAAGAGTTATAGCGTACCGTGGCCACAACCGATAAAGCCAGCCGATATTGTCCGCAGTGTGGCAAAGCCTGAAAGCCTGTATCTGCCAACTTATTACGCGCATCGACAGTGATATCCCCCTGATTGTCCTGCAGCACCCCTCAGAGGTGAAACAGGCAGTTGGAACAGCGCGGATCTTGTCGTTGTCGCTGCCCAATTGCCGCATCATTGTGGGTGAAGATTTCACCGACAACGCCGAACTTAACGCTTTGTTGCAAAGCGATATCGCATTTGCCCTTTTATACCCAGCTGACGATGCAAAGCCGATTGAAACTTGGGAATCCCAACCGGGCATGCAAAGGGGTCTGATCCTGCTTGATGGTACTTGGCGCAAAGCGTTTAAGATGCGGCAGTTATCTGAAAACCTCAAAGCACTGCCATGCGTGGCACTGGGAGAAACGCTAAAGGGTAACTACCGTATCCGAAAGTCCCCCAAGGCTGATGGTCTTTCGACGGTAGAGGCTGGCTTCTACGCACTGTCTGCTATGACAGGTAAAACAGAGCCTTTTCTGCCTTGATTGATGCCTTTAATGGCATGATTGATTTCCAAATCCAGCAAATGCCACCAGGCGTTTATGAAAAGCACTTTGGGAAACGCGATTAGCGCTCCTCTTCATCACTTATCTCATCCAGCGTTAACTCAAAACTTGGTGCGAAGGTTTCCATAAAATACGCCGTGGCGTCACTGCCGCGGTCTGACATGGTCTTTTCCAGACGGCGTTTGGCCTGACCAAACTCGTGGTTGCCCGCAGAAAGTTCTTCCAGACATTTCAGATAAGCGCATATCGCATCCGCTTGTTTAACCAAGCGGTAGTCTTCTTGGTTGATCGCTTCGCTGTCGATAAGGGGTCGGTAGTCGTCACGAAACTCCTCAGGTAACATCCCAACCAGCTTGTCTTCCGCAATTCGCTCAATTTTTTTGTATTCATCTGCAATCGCAGGATTGAAGTACTTAATTGGTGTCGGCAAGTCGCCAGTCAGCACTTCACTGCAGTCGTGGAACATGGCTAGCAGTGCCACACGTTCCGGGCTGTAACTACCGCCAAACTTGCGGTTTTCAATCAAAGCTAACGCGTGGGCAACAAAAGCAACCTGCAGGCTATGCTCTGAAATGTTCTCGTTGAAGACATTGCGCATAAGAGGCCAGCGGTAGATAAGCTTCATACGGGCCAGGTGGGCAAAAAAGTGACTGGTTTTAGACGTCATACAATCCCTGATAATTCGCAAAGAATGAGATTCCATTCTGGAAGCAGTGAAGGGATTTCTCAAGCGTTGACGACAAAAGCAGGATACGGATGGGATAAATAATGGGGAGCATGCTCCCCAGCGCACTCAAAGTACTATTCTGTCGCGGTTCTTTTCGATAATGGCAGGGCCAATACCTTTGACGCTTTCAAGCGCCTCAACAGATTCGAAGTCACCGTTTGCATTGCGGTAATCAACAATTGCCTGCGCTTTCGCTTTGCCGATACCGTCCAGATACTTATCCAGTTCTTCGACGTCAGCGACGTTGATATTTACCTCGATTTGATTGTCCGTGCTCACGGCTTCGGCGCTTGCTATCGGCGCCATGATCAAGGTTGCTGCAAAAATAAGGGCTGAAATTAGGGTTTTCATAGTGGGTTCTCCATAACACATATGCGTTTTCAACATACCTGTCGCAGAGATTGTCGCCATTGATGTAGATAAAAAACGACGGAGGGCGAATTGCCCTCCGTCGTAGCGACTTATCAATTACAACCGAGTTGTAATGACATCAAATTTTATGAGGCTTATTGCTCTACCGGTTCGATGGAGTAAGTCACTTCCGTATTTTCTTTCAGTTGCTCGACGATTGACGACAGATCCATATTCGCTGTCGTGTTGATCACGCGGTCAGCCATTTGGCTCTGCAGACTGATTTCTTCGCTCTTCGGCGCTTTCACCGCATCAAGGGCAACCACAACCACATCACCGTTCATTTCACGGGTAAAGCCATATTCCGCTTTGCCTTCAGCCGGTGCTGCCATGGTGAATGCCAGTTGTGCAACTGCGCGTTCCGCCGATACACGACCCAACTCTTGCTCTGCGCCGAATTTGTAGCCTGATGCATCCAGACCTGCAGTATTGCCGTCATTCAGCTCTGTCACCAGTGAGTTAGCCAGTGCCTCAGCCGCCTTCTCACCTTCCTGACTTTGCAGACGCTCAGCAACCTGTGCTTCTACTTCTTCATAAGGCAAGACAGTTTCAGGACGCGAATCGTCGATACGCACGACCACAGAATGCTCAGGAGCAATTTCAATGATGTCTGAGTTCAAGCCATCTTCGCGAACTTCCGGCTGTTGCAGCGCTTGCAAAACCGCTGGTGAAGCCAGAACACCGCTCAGGTCTGACAGTGATACGAAGTCGGTCTTCTTAACCTGGCTATTGACCGCATTGGCTGCATCTTCCAGGTTGTCTGGCATTTCGAACGCTTTTTCCGCCAGTTCAGTAGACAGCGCGTAGTATTTCTCCGCTGCTTGCTGTTGACCCAGCTGTGCTACGATCTCGTCACGCACATCTGCAAACGGTTTCGCCTGGGAAGGTTTGATATCGTCCAGCTTGATGATGTGGAAACCAAAGTCTGATTGCACAACACCTGAAATGTCACCTTTGTTGTTCAGCGCAAATGCCGCTTCTTCAAACGCAGGATCCATCACACCTTTGTCAAACCAATCCAGTTGACCACCCTGCTCTGCACTGAAGGTATCATCTGAACGGGATTTCGCCAGCTCAGCAAAATCAGCACCATTGTTCAATTCGGTCAATACCGCTTCTGCTTTTTGCTTGGCGTCCGCGTCATCACCCTGAATCATGATATGGCTAACTTTACGCTTTTCAGCCGCACCATAGTTAGCCTTGTTGGCTTCGTAGTAAGCTTTTGCTTGCTCTTCAGTGACGTCAGCAGCGTCAGCGATGCCATCACCTGACAGTTCAACGTAGGAGATCTTGAATTGCTCTGGGCGAACAAACTCTGAAGGGTTTTGTTCGTAGTACGCTTTTTTCTGCTCGTCAGTAATGTTCGCTTTGGCAGCAAACTCAGACAGTGGCAGTGTTAATGTACGAACCACACGGGTTTGACCTTCCAGCTTGTAAAGTGATTCCAACTCGCCTTCCAGCGCAAATTCACTGTTTACCAACGCATTGATGTACTGTTCACGGGTCATGTCCTGACGCACGTACTCAGCGAATTGGTCTGGCGTCAAACCATTACGCGCAATGCTGCCAGATACAGGTCGTTGTCAAACATTCCCGTGCTGCCAATAAACGCCGGCATCTCACGAATAGCCTGTTTGATTTGCTCGTCACTCACGCGAAGACCCAGGTTGTCAGCCTCTTGATCCAGCACGACTTGATTGACCAGACGATCAAGCACGTTTTGACGGAATTGTGCCAGGTAAACAGGGTCACTCAGCAGGGTTGTAAAGATGTCGCCGGCCTGTGCCTGCATCTGGGCACGCTCATTTTGATAAGCTTGCTCAAACTGGCTGCGGCTGATTTCGTGATCACCTACTGTTGCGGCGGGCTGAACCGAACCACTGGCTAGATAGCCGCCCACACCGGCGAATACGAAAGAAAAGATAATAAGGCTTAAGATGATCTTAACCGCGATGCTATTTACGCCCTCGCGTAGTCGCTCCATCATAACGCGCCGTCACTCCTGCTTGTTGAAACGTTCGTTTTTAAAATTCAAAACAACATTCAAGGGTTGAATTGTCATTTCTCTTAAAACTAAAAAAGCGCATCGAGAGATGCGCCTTTAACACTCTGATTGAGCCTGATTATACGCTGATGTCACACACTTTACAGCTTAAAACTAGGACGTGTGCGACATAGAGCAAAACGTAACGTTAAGATTAGTTAACCGCGTCTTTCAGAGCTTTACCCGCTTTAAAGCCAGGTACTTTGGCCGCAGGAATTTTGATTTCTGCGCCTGTTTGTGGGTTACGGCCAGTACGTGCTGAACGCTCACGAACAGAGAATGTACCGAAACCAACCAGTGCTACTTGATCACCGTCTTTCAGGCTATCTGATACTGCTTCAATCAGCGCATCAAGAGCACGACCAGCTGATGCTTTAGACAGATCAGCGTTTTCTGCAATTTTATCAATTAACTGCGACTTGTTCACTTTTTCATCCCCTTTACAAACGAACCACAAATCCCATTTTTTGCGGTGGCGTATATTTGATATCGCCTTAGTTATCTAAACAAGACTCTAAAAAACGCTGTAGCTGTTATGAATTAAGGGCTTGCAGCGTTTCCATTAAGTTAGCCCTCAAAAAAAACGCTGACAAGCCTTTTACTGACTGTCAGCGCTTTACGTTGCTTAATTTTGCTGCACGTCACTCTTTTGTGGCGCGACAAGCTCGATTCCAAGCGGGTTGTCTTGTAGTGCGAGCGTCAGAACCTCATCGATCCAGCGCACCGCATGGATGTCGAGATCGGCTTTGACGTTGTCCGGGATCTCTTCAAGATCACGTTCGTTTTCTTTAGGGATGATAACCGTCTTAATGCCGCCGCGGTGAGCCGCAAGCAGTTTCTCTTTCAGGCCACCAATCGGAAGCACTTCACCACGCAAGGTGATCTCACCAGTCATTGCAACATCAGCACGCACCGGGTTACCCGTCAGACTCGAAACCAGCGCCGTACACATTGCGATACCGGCACTTGGACCATCTTTAGGTGTCGCACCTTCCGGCACGTGTACGTGAATGTCACGCTTCTCATAGAAATCACTGTTGATGCCAAGCTTTTCAGCGCGAGTACGGACAACCGTCATCGCTGCCTGAATTGACTCCTGCATCACATCACCCAGCGAACCAGTTTGGGTCAGCTTGCCTTTACCCGGCATAGATTCAGTTTCAATGGTTAGCAGATCGCCACCCACTTCCGTCCATGCCAGACCAGTTACCTGACCAATGCGGTTGCTTTCATCTGCCTTGCCGTAATCAAAACGCTGAACACCCAGGTAGTGTTTCAGGTTGTCCTGATTGATGGTGATGGTTTTGATGTCTTTGTTGAGCAAAATCTCTTTCACGGCTTTGCGGCACAGTTTAGAAATTTCACGCTCAAGGCTACGCACACCCGCTTCACGCGTGTAGTAGCGAATAATGCCGATGATGGCAGAATCTTCAATGGTGATTTCTTTCGGCTTAAGACCATTGCGCTTCACTTGTTTATCAACAAGGTGCTGCTTGGCGATATTCAGCTTCTCGTCTTCCGTGTAACCGGAAAGACGGATCACTTCCATTCGGTCCAATAGCGGGCCTGGAATGTTCATTGAGTTCGATGTCGCCACAAACATCACGTCTGACAGATCGTAATCCACTTCCAGATAGTGATCGTTAAACGCATTGTTTTGTTCCGGATCCAGCACTTCCAGCAATGCAGAAGCCGGGTCGCCACGCATATCAGAAGACATCTTGTCGATTTCATCCAACAAGAACAGCGGGTTTTCACACCGACTTTAGCCATCTTCTGGATAAGCTTACCCGGCAGCGAACCGATATAGGTGCGGCGGTGACCGCGGATTTCCGCTTCATCACGCACGCCCCCCAGAGCCATACGAGTGTACTGGCGACCAGTTGCTTTGGCGATTGATTGCCCCAGTGATGTTTTACCCACACCTGGAGGTCCCACCAAGCAAAGGATTGGCCCTTTCAGCTTATTGATACGGTTTTGTACCGCCAAATACTCAAGAATGCGCTCTTTAACACGCTCCAGACCATAGTGATCAGCGTTTAGAATTTCTTCCGCTTTCGCCAAGTCTTTCTTCACTTTCGAGCGTTTCGACCATGGCACACTGACCATCCAGTCAATATAACTGCGAACCACTGTTGCTTCTGCCGACATTGGCGACATCATTTTCAGTTTCTGCAGTTCTTGCTCAGTCTTTTCTTTGGCTTCCTGAGGCATTTTCGATTCTTCAATCTTTTGCTTCAGGCTTTCAAACTCGTCCGGCGCGTCATCTAGCTCACCCAGTTCTTTCTGGATTGCCTTCATCTGCTCGTTGAGGTAGTACTCACGCTGGCTCTTTTCCATCTGCTTTTTAACGCGGCTGCGAATGCGTTTCTCAACCTGCAGCAGATCGATTTCTGATTCCATCATGGTCATCAGAAACTCAAGACGCTCAGCGATATCAATGATTTCCAGCACCTGCTGTTTGTCATGCAGCTTCAGCGGCATGTGTGCAGCAATGGTGTCAGCGAGACGTGCCGCTTCATCAATACCGTTGAGGGATGTCAGCACTTCAGGCGGGATCTTCTTGTTCAGTTTGATAAAGCCTTCAAACTGGCTGATCGCCGTACGTACCAGCACTTCCTGCTCACGTTCGTCCATTTCAGGAGTGAGCATGTACTCGGCATCCGCGGTGAAGAAATCATCTTCGTGGAATTTCTGGATTTCTGCGCGCTGTAGACCTTCTACCAGCACTTTTACTGTGCCGTCTGGCAGTTTCAACAACTGGAGGATAGAAGCGACTGTACCGACTTTGTATAGATCGGCAATGGATGGGTCATCAGTCGCGGCATCTTTCTGCGCAACCAGTAGAATCTGCTTATCATTGTCCATCGCTGCTTCAAGGCAACGGATAGATTTATCCCGTCCCACAAACAGTGGGATAACCATGTGAGGATAAACAACCACGTCACGCAAGGGCAGGACCGGAATTTCAATGCGCTCGGAACGCTCCAAGTTCATATTTTTCTCTCTTCCGTTTTCGTTATTAATGAGTATATGGGGATAGATTGTCAGGATTCAACGGCACAGTTGGCAGAAAGTAAAAAAGGGAGCCTATGCTCCCTTTTTTCGGTAATTTGTTGGTTAAATAAGCAATTTAACCATAGGGTCTGATGACCTTTGGTGATGATTTTTGCAGCAGTTTGTGGGGGATTTTATGCAAGGCAGAGGCTTCGAAGTGTAGCTAGCCTACATGAGAAGCCGATAACGCAGCAGAAATTCCCCACAAGCGCTGCCCGAAGGTTCTGCCCTAAGCGTTTTATGCTTTGTTAAGGTGTATTTGCTTAGAATAACTAGGCGGCACACACCTCGCCGCGCCTAAAACGCTTACGGCTTGAACAAAATTCAACCACCACAGGTCAACAGACCCTATTCAATATAAGACTTACTCAGCGCCTGCTGCCTGATTTTCTGATGTTTCATAAATCAGTAGCGGATCAGATTCGCCTTTGATTACTGACTCATCAATCACCACTTTGGTAACATCTTTGCTTGAAGGCAAGTCGTACATGGTGTCCAACAATACCGCTTCTACGATTGAACGAAGACCACGTGCACCGGTTTTACGATCCATGCTTTTTTCGCAATCGCCGTCAGAGCGTCATCACGGAACTCAAGCTCTACGCCATCCAGTTCAAGAAGTGCTGCGTATTGCTTGGTCAGCGCATTCTTTGGTTCACGCAGGATCTGTACCAGGCATCTTCGTCCAGCTCACCCAGAATCGCAGTCACTGGTAAGCGACCAATGAATTCAGGGATCAGACCATATTTCACCAGATCTTCTGGTTCAACTTTGCTGAACAAATCACTCAGGGTTGCTTCTTGGTCTTTAGAGCGAACTTCTGCACCAAAACCAATACCACTGCCCTTCGCTACGCGCTGATCAACAACTTTGTCCAGACCGGCAAACGCACCACCACAGATGAACAGGATCTTTGAGGTGTCAACCTGCAAAAACTCTTGTTGTGGGTGCTTGCGGCCACCTTGTGGCGGAACAGATGCGATCGTACCTTCAACCAGTTTCAGCAGCGCTTGCTGCACACCTTCACCGGATACGTCGCGGGTGATAGATGGGTTGTCTGATTTGCGGGAGATCTTATCGATTTCGTCAATGTAGACGATACCGCGCTCGGCTTTAGTTACGTCGTAGTCACACTTCTGAAGCAGCTTCTGGATGATGTTTTCAACGTCTTCACCCACATAACCGGCTTCAGTCAGCGTGGTGGCATCTGCCATAGTAAATGGCACATCCAGGAATCGGGCCAGTGTTTCTGCCAGTAGCGTCTTACCACTACCAGTAGGGCCGATCAAAAGGATGTTACTTTTACCCAGCTCAACGCCGTCAGCCGTCGTGTCGCCGTTTCTCAGTCGCTTATAGTGGTTGTAAACCGCAACAGAGAGCACCTTCTTGGCGCGATCCTGGCCGATGACGTAATCGTCAAGGTGCGCACGGATCTCTTGGGGAGTCGGAAGCTCGTTGCTGTCGCGCTTAGGCATGACCTCTTTTATTTCTTCACGAATGATGTCGTTACACAGGTCAACACACTCATCGCAGATATAAACAGAAGGTCCAGCAATTAACTTGCGTACTTCATGCTGGCTTTTGCCGCAGAAAGAGCAGTAGAGCAATTTGCCGCTGCCACCGTCTTTTCGCTTGTCTGTCATTCGCTAACCTCTTTAGGCCTTCGCCCATGTTTGCCATGATTTGAGTCTATAACAACTCAGCAGAAATTTCCGAAGGCCGTTTGACTCAATTCTGAGACATTAAGTATCAATGACACCTAACTGTCTCAGAACTAAAAATTAATCGCGTTTATTTAAAACTGCATCGACCAGACCATAATCTGCCGCATCTTGTGCCGACATGAAGTTGTCGCGGTCGGTGTCACGCTCAATGATTTCCAGCGGTTGGCCAGTATGCTCTGCCAACAACTTGTTGAGCTTGTTCTTAATCGTCAAAATTTCTTGCGCATGAATTTGGATATCAGACGCCTGACCTTGGAAACCACCTAATGGTTGGTGAATCATCACACGTGAGTTAGGCAGACAGTAACGTTTGCCTTCTGCGCCGCCCGCCAGCAGGAATGCACCCATTGAACAAGCCTGGCCCATACATACTGTACTCACGTCTGGCTTAATGTACTGCATGGTGTCATAAATAGACATACCTGCTGTTACAGAACCGCCTGGAGAGTTGATGTACAGGAAGATATCTTTATCCGGATTTTCGGATTCGAGAAACAGCAGCTGCGCAACCACCAAGTTAGCCATGTGATCTTCAACCTGACCGGTCAAAAAGATCACACGCTCTTTCAGAAGGCGGGAATAGATGTCATACGAACGTTCACCGCGGGAGGTTTGTTCGACCACCATCGGCACCAGTGCATCCATAATCGAAGGCATTCCGTTTTTTTCTTGAAAGCTCATAGTGTTATTTCCCTAAAATAAATGGCCCGGATGAAAATACTTCATACGGACCATTGTTATCAGAAGAGTGAATTCTAAGTCAAATGTCCACTCAACAATTCTAGCACTTAAGCTTGAGCTGGGTTCATCAGCTCAGTAAAGCTTTGCTCTTTTTCAGAAACTTGTGCTTTAGCCAGCAGTGCGTCGATAGCTTGTTCTTCCAGCGCAACGTTGCGCATGTTTTCCATCAGACGCTGGTCTTTTTCGTAGTAAGCAACTACTTCAGCTGGATCTTCGTATGCAGAAGCCATTTCAGCGATCAGCGCTTTAACGCGCTCTTCGTCTGCTTTCAGCTCTTCAGACTTGATCACTTCGCCCAGCAGCAGGCCAACAACTACGCGACGGCGAGCTTGTTCTTCGAACAGCTCACGTGGCAGCTCTGGCGCGTTTTCCATGTTGCCACCGAAACGCTGAACAGCTTGCTGACGCAGAACATTGATCTCTTGGTCGATCAGCGCTGCAGGAACGTCGATGTTGTTTTTCTCAACCAGACCATCGATCACTTGCTCTTTAGTCTTGTTCTTAACCGCTTGCTTCAGTTCGCGTTCCATGTTTTTACGAACTTCAGCTTTCAGGCCTTCAACACTACCGTCTTCAACGCCGAAACGTGCAACGAACTCTTCAGTCAGTTCTGGCAGTTCTTGTGCTTCAACTTTGATCAGTTTGATTGCGAATTTCGCCGCTTTACCTTTCAGGTTTTCTGCGTGGTAGTCTTCTGGGAAGTTAACGTCGATAGTGAATTCTTCGCCTGCTTTCTTACCAACGATGCCGTCTTCGAAGCCTGGGATCATGCGGCCTTGGCCCATAACCAGTGCAAAGCCTTCTGCTTTACCGCCTTCGAACTCTTCGCCGTCAATAGAACCAGTGAAGTCCATAGTTACACGGCTGTTTGCTTCAGCAGCCGCGTCAACTTCCGACCAAGAAGCCTGCTGCTTGCGCAGAGTCTCGATCATTTCAGCAACGTCTTCTTCTTTTACTTCAGCCAGTGGCTTAACCACTTCAACTTGATCCAGATCTTTCAGTGCGATTTCTGGGTAAACTTCGAAAGAAGCCTTGAATACCAGATCCTGACCTTCAGTAGTATCAACTGGAGTGAAAGTCGGTGCACCTGCTGGGTTGATTTTCTCTTTGATGATTGCTTCGATGAAATGACGCTGCATCACTTCACCCATCACGTCGTTACGTACTGCTTTGCCGTACATACGAGAAACCATCTTCAAAGGCACTTTACCTTTACGGAAACCATCGAAACGACGATTTTTAGCGATGTTGCGCAGTTCTGCAGTCACAGCATCTTCGATGTTTGCTGCTGGAACGGTGATAGTCAGGTGGCGCTCTAGGCCTTCTGTGGTTTCAACGGTAACTTGCATTGTATTTTTAACCTCAAAACTTACTCAGGGTCACTGAGTGATGTTGCCCGGCATAGCCGGTAGCATCCTTTCGTGCTACAGCGAATCATTCACCATAGCGCCTGTGAATCTGGATACACGGCACATTGTGCACGGTATCGAATACCCTCGATAAACAAGGTGCGATTTTTAAGACGCGCCATTATAGCGGCACCGCTCGGTCGAGTCGAGACGGGTCAAGTCCATCGTCGTGTTTCTGTGAGGTTGGGGCGGGAAATGTGAATTCAAGGGGGAAAGCGAAGATTAAGAGATGCGAGATCGAAGATTAGAGATTAGAGATTAGAGATTAGAGATTAGAGATTAGAGATTAGAGAACAAAGGGGAATCTGAACAGATGGGGAGGAAGAGAAAGTGGCACGCCCTACAGGATTCGAACCTGTGACCCACGGCTTAGAAGGCCGTTGCTCTATCCAACTGAGCTAAGGGCGCACTTCATTTGCACAATCGCGCGAATGCAGGGCAGGATTATAAAGCGACGAGAATCCCCGTCAACGCTTTTCCGTTACCTTTCCCGTCAAATGTTTAATTAACCAGCACGCTTACGCTAAATGGGGAAAGTTTGTCCGTTTTCCGCCATTCAATGTCAAAAGAGCCATTCAGAAACGGATTTCTTTATCACGATTAAATCATTTCATCTCCTGCACTATTGTTCTTTTACCGTCTTAGGCCGATATTTCGCACTAACTTACATCATTGTTTACCTCACTATGGAGAAAAGGTAGTTGGTCGAGTTTTTTGATATCACCCATTTAGCTGGGAAGGCGTTTTAACTTGTGCGGTTTGCGGGTGGATATTGGGTTTAGAGCGGCAACTGCGAGGAAAACCCGTTGGGATCCGCACCGCAATACTGATAGTACTCGGCACTTATCTTTTTATGCGTCTGGCTACATCCCTTTCAGACAATTCGCTTGATCACGCCCGCGTGTTAGGTCAAATCGTTACCGGGGTCGGCTTTTTGGGTGCAGGTGTCATGATGGCACGCGATGGGCAAATTCAGGGAGTTACTTCAGCGGCAGTTGTTTGGTTGATGGCAGGCCTTGGAATGGTCATCGCATTTGATTACTGGCGACAGGCGCTGATTTTATGCGGGTTTGTACTATTTGTCCTGGTTGGAATAGATAAAGTTGAAACAACCTTTTCTTCCCTGACTAAAGGTGTTCACAAACGCTGGGAAAGGAAGCGGAAAAAAGACGATATATTGCCTTGAAACGAACAGTAGCGAGGCTTGAGCTGAATCTAAGTCGTTAATCGATATTTTTTGTCGTCACGATTAATTTATCTCACTTTACGTTTCGAGTTGGCGAAATAATAATCGCGCCAAACTCTTCCCAAAAACCTGCGTGTCCTACGCGGGTTTTTTAGTTTCATTCAATCGTCTAGAGAAAGAAATTGCAGCAGAACCCTGTTATTCAGGCTGATCGCAACAGTCCACTTGTACCTGTGCTCAGCCTCAGTTTATTTGCTATCGCATCAGGTTACTTGATGAGCCTAATTCCGCTTGCGCTGGAATCACGCGGTATGGCAGTAAGCCTGGCATCCTGGCTTGCAAGCGTATTCTATGCAGGACTCTTGGGCGGTGCGTTGATCAGTGCACGAATTGTAGGGCGCTTTGGTCACAGAAAGTCGCTGGTTGCTTTTCTACTTGTTGTGGTGGGCACCGTTGCGGTAATGGCCGTGTTCGGCTCAGCACCTGCTTGGCTGGTCGGGCGCTTTATCGCTGGCGTCGCGGTTGCCGGGGTGTTTGTTGTTATCGAATCCTGGCTGCTGATGGCAGACACCGAAAAAGCGCGGGCAAAGCGTCTCGGCCTGTATATGGCTTCACTTTATGGTGGTTCAGCGCTTGGTCAATTGGTATCGGCCTTTTTGGCACAAACGATGCTCTGCCACTGATGATTGTGGCATCGATTTTCTTTGCTGCGGTATTGCCACCGGTTGTGTTTAAAAATGGCCGCCCAAAAGCAGTAGGCCACTCAAGTATTAAAGTCAGTGAAATGAAGTTGCTTCCATCAGCCGCTTACATTGGCTGTATCGTTTCCGGCTTGGTATTGGGCTCTATTTATGGCTTGTTACCGCTGGAACTGGAAAGCAAATACAGCCACAGTCAGGTCGGTGCGCTAATGGCAATCGTCATTCTTGGCGGAATGATTGTTCAGCCGTTGGTAAGCTGGCTAAACTCCCGCGTTGAAAAAGCACTGTTGATGGCTGTATTTTGTTTCACGGGGCTGTTGTCTATTGCCATGATTGAGATTGCCACTGTTGCTGGCGGCGTTATGGCGGGAATGTTCTTGTTGGGTGCTTCGGCATTTGCACTCTACTGTCGCCATCACCTTGCCTGTCGAAACGTTTGTGAATCAAAAATTGTGGCTGCGGCGGAGCTTATGCTGCTCAGCTACAGTGTCGGTTCAGTCGTGGGGCCAGTATTAGCCGGCAAAGCAATGCAGGTGAAAGGTGGGCTGATGTTCTATTTCGTTGTCTGCTTCGCTGCAACGCTTCTCTATATGCTGGTATCTACCAAGCGCAACCGTCACACCGGTACTGATGGCGTTGATAACGCAGTATCAATAGATATGTAATCTTTAGCGTGGCTTGTACCCAAAACAACGCCACGCTTTTTTACTTCCTATACCATCCAGATTTCTCTACAAATCACTCTCAAATACAAAAGTACCGCTTCAGACGGCAAATTTCCGTCATGTTTTGAGCACAAGCCTTATACCAATCCGCCATTAATTTTATCTTTCTGTATTATATAGAAAAACATATTTTCCGTGACGAATATCACGTTAATAAAAATATAACACCAAACTCATACTGACTAATAAAATGAGCAAACATGGGTTAAAAACACATCAAAAAGCCAGACAAAAGAGAGAAAAAAACATGGACTACGGTAAAATTTTGACTACAGCTAACATTTCAGCCAATCACACCCCAAAACAGCTAAATTATCTTTTAAATATCAATATCTTAATAATTCACAATAAAAAATAATCATCAATATTTGTACATTCGGTAACGGCTTCCTAGGCTCCTGTTAACTGTCAATTTTGAGACAGTCGTCACAGTACGGGAGATTTGAGCATGTACCTTTTTAAGCGTTCGACGATGATCTTAGTTGTTGCACTATTGACACTGTCAGGTTGCGTCCACATCAATGGCCCACTTGAATACGCCAATGAAAATGAGGCCAACACGCCCACAGTAAACTATCTGCCTGTTGGTATTCCTTTTTTGCTTGGTGGCCACGGCACCAGCGTCCCCCTTACTCCAGAATTGAGCCTAACGGCAAAGCATGTTGCGAAAATAGACTTCAGTGAAGTCGTTGCCTACCATCCCGATTGCGACATCGCACTCATAAAAGAAGACAACACCGGCAAGAAACTCGCATCACTTGGCAAGATTCACTCACAAGAGAGCATAAAGACTTTCGGACGTGGATTGACAGGAAAAACCCTTGTTGGTGAGGGAAAGTACTACCAAGACGTCAACTTTGTTGATAGTAAAATGTTTGCGCGTTGTCCCGCCAGCATTACAGATGCCGCAGTGCAGTCAGGAATGAGTGGTGGTGGAGCGTTTAACGCAAAAGGACAGCTTGTAGGCATTATCTCAGGGATGTCAGGTTCAAGATTTCGAATGCTTGATGGGAGTGAGCTGGGTAACGAACGAACCAGCATTTTTGTGTCGACATACTTTGTACGTGACTGGCTGATCAGTGAAGTAGAACAATTTTACGGTGACACCATTGAGCATCTGGCGGTGAAATCAGATACATTTACGACAGCATATCTAGAAGACTGATTACCCTATAGTCCCCTAGACTCGATTGCTTGCTAGACACTTCCTGTGTCTAGCTTTCTTCATAGGCTAGTTTGGTCGAATCTATTTTTACAAACATTTTTTCAGAGCACCCTAAACATACGACCAGATGGGAGTTTCGTCGGGTTATATTCCGCTGTAAAAAACTTCGATTCAAACGCATATACTGAATATGCTCTTTACATACTGGGCAATTAAAAAATCCAACCTGCGACATCAATAAACCTCAAAATGCGCGTCAAAATAAAATAAGAAAAGCACTACAACCCAACTAAACTCTCGCTCAATGGGTGAAATTCACATAGTGATAGAATTGAAATTGTATTCAAGCAGGGGATTTCTTCAACTTACATAAAAAGTAACCACCCAGCGATGAAAAATTCATTTTTACAATCACTTAATTACACAAGGATCATAACCAGATCTTTAGAATGTCATGCCCTTACATTAAATAAGTCAATGCAATACGTAGATGGGAAACATACTCCACGACCAAAACTCTCACTCAGGCTATTCTTTTCATTCAAAACATTCTAGAGTTGAGAAATGAAACCTATTAATAGATTATCGACGCTACGGACATACATTTAAATGGCGATTTATCGTTAACTGCAGATCACATTGGGACAAAGCGACTAACCTCTCAAATAATTCGAATTTATTTATACAAGTATCAACATCAGACTCCTATTTCGTTTAAAGGGCTATTCGAACCATCATTGCAGTGAACATGGCTTGCAGACATAGGCGAACCTGTCTCCCTGAACAGCGAGCGGCACCAGATCACGCAAACGTTTGCCCTATAGCCATGTCACAGATTTTTTGACAAAATAGCGCCACTTTCTCCTTTAATTCTTTTTCCAAGGAAAAACATGGCCGCTCAAATCATTGATGGAAGATTGATTTCCCAAACAGTACGGCAGGAAGTCGCAGCGCGCGTGGAGGCACGTAAAGCTGCAGGACTAAGAGCACCCGGCCTTGCCGTCGTATTGGTTGGTGACGATCCGGCATCCCAGGTTTACGTGGGTAGCAAAAGACGTGTTTGTGCTGAAGTAGGCTTCGTATCCAAGTCCTATGATTTGCCATCCAACACCAGCGAAGAAGCTCTGCTTGCGCTAATCGATGAACTAAATAATGACGCTGAGATCGATGGCATTCTCGTACAACTGCCGCTCCCAGCTCAAATGGATACGACCAATGTGCTTGAACGTATTCACCCAGAAAAGGATGTCGATGGGTTTCACCCATATAACGTTGGCAGACTTTGCCAGCGAATTCCAAAGCTACGGTCTTGCACCCCAAAGGGCATCATTACGCTCTTAGAGAGATACAATGTTCCTTTGCGAGGTAAACACGCCGTTGTCGTTGGCGCGTCGAACATTGTTGGCCGACCAATGACCATGGAATTACTACTAGCTGGTTGCACAACGACGACGTGCCACCGTTTTACGAAAGATCTCGAGCATCACGTCAGACAAGCCGATTTATTGGTTGTAGCCGTAGGTAAGCCAAACTTCATTCCCGGAGCTTGGATAAAGCCAGGTGCAGTGGTGATAGATGTCGGTATCAACCGATTAGAAAACGGATCCCTTGTTGGCGACGTTGAGTATGCGGTGGCATCAGAGCAAGCCAGTCATATCACACCAGTACCTGGTGGAGTGGGTCCAATGACAGTTGCAACGCTGATTGAAAACACATTATTGGCGTGCGAGCAGTACCACTCCTAATACTCTCTATATCTCATATCCCCCTGACTATTGAGGCAGCGCTGCCCCCAGCCCTGCCTCTTATTATTTGTCTAGTTTCTCTCAAAATCTTATCTGTTTCGCTACCAATCCGCGCCTTGGGTCACAATCACCTCAAGTCAATATATTGACACATAAGTCGCATTTGTGACACATGCATGTTTTATTCGACACGTACTGTATGTAAATTAAGCAACCAACAAAATCACTGATAACAGCGTCAGCAGCAATAGTGCGCTCTTGGCTAGAAGGCGAAACTAATCATGCTATATACCTTGGCGATAGTAATGGGACTATCGTTCATATCCCTATACTTGTTGAGATTGGTAGCTTTTCAAATTGGGCTACTCGATAAACCCACAGCACGAAACTCCATGATGGCGCCGTTCCATTGGTAGGCGGGATTTCCCTGTACATTTCGTTGATCGCTTACTTCTCGATTTTCGGTATCATCGACGTGACTACCATCGTCTATTTGTTTTCCATCAGTATCCTGACTTTAGTCGGCGCATTGGATGACAAATTCGACGTTAGCTACAAAATACGTTTCTTTATCCAAATCCTTTTAGCTGTCGTCATGATGTCTACTGTCAACGTCGAATTGGAATATCTCGGCAATATCCTTGGTTTAGGTGACATTCATCTGGGAGTGCTTGGATACCCAATAACGGTTCTTGCAATAGTAGGAGCGATAAATGCCTTCAATATGGTAGATGGTATTGATGGATTGCTAGGAGGTATTTCTGTCGTGGTATTCGGCTCGTTAGGATATATATTCCTGGACGCTGGCGTTTATTCACTAGGCATGCTTTGTCTTGTTATCATTGCTGCGCTGTTACCTTATATATGTTTCAATTTAGGTTTGGTAGGTAAGAAAAGAAAGGTTTTCATGGGTGACGCAGGCTCTATGCTCATTGGCTTCACGGCTGTTTGGCTATTAATAAAAGCAACACAACCTAATTTCTATCCGATTCTTCGCCCAGTCACTGTGCTTTGGATAATTGCACTGCCTTTAATGGATATGGCAGCGATTATGATTCGTCGTATCCGTCGTGGCGACTCTCCCTTTAAGCCAGACAGAGAACATCTTCATCATATTTGCCAAAGGGCTGGTCTCAATCCATTTCAAACCTTGATGGCCATTTGTACCTTTGCATTATCATTGTCCGCCTTTGGAATTATCGGTGAAAATACAGGTATTCCTGAGTCAGCTATGTTCGCTTTGTTTATATTTGTGTTCTTCCTTTACTATTTTGCATTGGCTTATGTATGGAGAATACTTACTTTTGTTCGCCGCATGTTTAAGAAAGAAGAACTCGAATACCAAAGCGAAAATTAAATCTCATCCCATAATGGCACGCATAGCGCTATTTAATAGTGCTATGCTTTCTTCCTAGCCTAACCCACAATTATGACTAATCTTCCCATCGGCTTATTCCCAATCATCACATACTAATTATTTATTCTGCTAGGCGCGTAGTTTGCGCAAACTGAAAACCAGTACCACAAATAAAACTGATGATATGTTGATAGTTGCATCAAGGACTGTACCATCCCGTCCTGGCACCCATGTCGCTTGTGCCACTTCGGAAAACGCGCCAAGAAAAACCAAACTAATCCAACCTAAAATCATGATATTACGAGGAAAAATACAAACCCACCACGCTGCAATATGAAATAGAGCGAAATGAAAAAGAAGGTCTCCGTAGCCAAAGAAGAATGACGTCCCATTTAATGAGAACACATTCAGTCCAAAGCGTGTAAACAAAGATAAAATTGCTAAAAGCAGTATCAAGGAAGTAAATATGTGGAGGTTTCTCAAAACGCCAAAATCCATTTTAACTTATCGTGCAGACACGTGAGGGTTTCTGGATGTAAGCGTATCAGAGTAGACCTTGTTTGGCATGCGTTAGTTTTATGTGGAATGTTACATTATCAGGAAGGAAGTTTATGAATGAGCCTTGCTCAGAATGGCTACTCACATAGAATGCGAAGAGGAGGATTTCTCAGTTTGGTGGATACACAGAGGTATCAGTTTTGCCTGAAGGTAAAAAGACAACACGGAAGGACTACGCCCCTCACATTAAGCTATTGCTCGGTAATCACAATTGGCATCCTTGCCATGACATCCTAGTTATGCCACTGTTTCAAGTTGGCTCTCGGCTGCCCTTTTACCTCCCAAATAAACTAAAGCGTCGCAATCACAACATTTGGCCTTCTGGGCATGACGGTGAGTCACATGCTTTTCCAGCCAGGTTCGTTTAATACGAAAGAATCCATTTCTACGGTGGCATTCAGGGCATTCCGTATTCTGGAATATCAGCACTTTTTTAACTCCTCACAAGTTGATGCTGGCAATTTAAATCTGCCTATGTGCCGTGCAATTTGTTTTTATGCCTAGTTTTCATTACGTGTCAGCGATCACAATTCGTGATACGCATTCCAAATGCCATGAAATACCTTTATTTGCCATACAAATATCACGCCCTAACAATGCAACAGTCGCTGGAAATCTGGACAGGCACAAATAAAGATCGTAACAGAATGAAATTATTGAATTTAATGACAAGTGTATCGTGGAATTAGAAATTAGATCTAAAAAAACGCCCGTGATAAGAGATTATCAGCAGGCGTCTAAGATGAGATGTGTACCCAAACAACCTGAAGATGCTCGCATTCAAATCGTTTAGGTGTATACCTAAACAATCCGAAGATGCAGGATTCAGCGAGATTGACTGACGTTGTGATCGCGGCGTTCCTTTGTAGGTGTAGTCACCTCCATCAAAAGGAACAACAAGAGCACGGCGTCAGTCAACTC
>BAXE01000033.1 GCA_001310415.1 Enterovibrio sp. JCM 19048
ACCGTACCAGAATGGAGTCAAGCTCTTTGCTCTTCCTAGGAGCTAGGACCGCTTTTTAAATTCCCAGGACCGCTCTTGGCTCTTCCCAGGATCTTCAGCTCCTAAGCCCCTTTATCCCCATTCCGATTTTAATATCGCAGAAAAAAGAACGGGCGCGACTTTCGTCGCGCCCTTAAGGTCTTACTTGCAGCTATCCGGCTACGAAATTTGCTCCCTGCATCAATCCTTGATCAGTAGCTGATTCCTTCAGCGTAATCCTTATCTCTCCTTCCTGGAGGTGTCCTTCGGTCTTACCATGACCCATCGAGCATTCCAGTTCTCGACTCTCATCCTCGTCCTGAGGGTGTCCTTACTTCGTCCTGAAGTGATTTCCTTAAGCCCCCAATCCCGGGTTGTCCTAAGTGTCATCCTGACCAGTAAACATCCTGCTTACTGCTACGGTTCCATCCGTGTCCCTAATTCCGCTTTCCTTGCTGGTAACACATTCCTTGCATTACCTGCTCATCCTGAGCGACCAAGTCCGTGGTGTTAGTTCCTGTTCCGTGTGTCAGTTCCCTTCCGACACCGAGAAGATTACGCGAACCAAATTCCAAAACAACCAACCTCAGCGTGATTCTCATCACACTTATCAAACACACAATCACGAATTTGCATAAGCCATTGAATTTTAATCCTTTATTTTTATAGTTTTTACCAGCATCCCTACTAAAAACAGTCGTTTCTTACCTTCATGTAAGAGATATCTCACAAGCCTGTCAGCTATATCAACCGAATAATGCACCGTCAACTTTGGGCGTTTCCGTTGAGGATCAGCATATATCGCTAATTTGTTATCAACTTGTGGTTATATTCTTGAGGTAGAGACAGAAAAGACAGAGAGCAAAGAGCGAGACAAGAGATTAGAGATTAGAGATTAGAGATTAGAGATTAGAGATTAGAGATTAGAGATTAGAGATTAGAGATTAGAGATTAGAAACCAAATATGAGGTACAAGCGATAACACGCCGGGAAGAAAAGCTTGGAAAATGCTGCGCTACAAAAAAGAACGGGCGCGACTTTCGTCGCGCCCTTGAGGTCTTACTTGCAGCTATCCGGCTACGAAATTTGCTCCCTGCATCAATCCTTGATCAGTAGCTGATTCCTTCAGCGTAATCCTTATCTCTCCTTCCTGGAGGTGTCCTTCGGTCTTACCATGACCCATCGAGCATTCCGGTTCTCGATTCTCATCCTCTTCCTGAGGGTGTCCTTACTTCGTCCTGAAGTGATTTCCTTAAGCCCCCAATCCCGGGTTGTCCTAAGTGTCATCCTGACCAGTAAACGTCCTGCTTACTGCTACGGTTCCATCCGTGTCCCTAATTCCGCTTTCCTTGCCGGCAACACATTCCTTGCATTACCTGCTCATCCTGAGCGACCAAGTCCGTGGTGTTAGTTCCTGTTCCGTGTGTCAGTTCCCTTCCGACACCCAAAAGATTACGCCAACCGTTTTCTTAAACAAGCCTCCCCCTACTGATGAGGTCACATTTTTTCACCATTCACGCGACAATGCGCATAAAGCACTGTATTTAAAGAATTTAAATACAGTGACTACCGATTTAGCCAT
Organism: Enterovibrio sp. JCM 19048; assembly: GCA_001310415.1. Classification (GTDB taxonomy): domain Bacteria; phylum Pseudomonadota; class Gammaproteobacteria; order Enterobacterales; family Vibrionaceae; genus Enterovibrio; species Enterovibrio paralichthyis. The sequence goes on from BAXE01000033.1 coordinate 1,601, forward strand.
CACTAAAAACAGGATATTCCTACTTGCGTGTAAGAGATCTCTCACAGATAACCACGGTGACTGGCAGTATCAGCTTCTATACTGTCGGAATATTCACAGGAGGTGCACGATGGAAGTGTTTAACCATGATCTTGAAAACCTGTTTAAACAGCTGGGATTGGCGGCTGACATTCAAGCTATCAACACATTTATAGCCAACCACCACCTTTCTGATGACGAGAGTCTGGCGCAAGCGGCTTTCTGGTCACCGAGTCAACGCCAGTTCCTCGAAGAGGCTATGCACCAGGATGCGGACTGGGCGGAGCATATCGATATACTCGACACCCTGTTGCGCAAAGGGAGAAGTTAAGGTATTTCTTGCGCCCATGCGCACTTACCTTAAGGACAGCCCCATGAGCAAAGATTTCACTTCCGTTTTGCAACAAGCCATAGACACCTTGGTCGCTGAGCAGAAAACCCCGAGTGTCGCGCTGATTAAAAGCCGCTTGAGCGAACCCGTGCCAATGCCGCTGATCATCAGTGCGCTGCAGCGTTGGAAGAAAAGCGGTACCGTGCCCAAAGTGGAACTGGTTGAGAAAGAGAAAGATGCTCAACAGAGAATTGCCGAGCTGGAAGCACAGGTTAAGGCGTTGACTGCACGCATTGAAGCGCTGGAGCAACGCCAGTAACCAAGCCTGGGTTTCAATGCCCAGCTTTGCTATTGAAAGTCCCAGGAGAGATTGGAAACCAGACGGCAAGCGTCGCACTTAAAGTGGAAAACATCATGCAGTGGCGATTCCAGTAGCCACTCGCCGCCACATTTCGGGCATTTCCTCGCCAGCTCACTCTCTTTATCCGCACCGCCGACGCGGTACTGGTAATAGTAAGTTGGCACCTTAGTCAGGTATTCAATACGGCCACGGATATCCCACCCTTTGCGGAACAACAAGCTATCGGCATCCTGGATTTCCGCCAGAGCGCATGCTCTGCCTTGAATGCCCCTGCCATCTGGATTTCATCGCAAGCCTGCCATTCGGTCTGCCACTTTACTTCCGCTTTATGGTCACCGTTAAAAGTGGCCGGAATGCGGTAAAGCGGAATTGGCAGCAGGGTTTCACCACATCGCAATGGTGAGCAGGTGTGAACATAGGTGGTGTACATCACCTGCCAGCTCCGCGCTTCATCGGGTGCACTCTCTTCAGAGTTAATATCGCGCCCAAGCACTTTCACTTTCGGAGACAACAGGCAGGCATCTGTCAGTTGTTTCAGTTTTTGCTTCACCTGTGGGCTGCTGTATTTTGGGCTTAGGCTGTCTTTTTCCGGGCACACTGCACGTACATGGAATTGGCCATCTCCCATTACCATTGGAAATTCCCGTCCCAATACCTGGCCGTTGTAGCGAAGTGCATCCATCAGGCCATTTACCGCCCGGTCAACGGCTGAAATGGTGGTGTTATCAAAGCATTCGAAAGTGAGTTCTACAACATACATCGACGGTTAAACCTCTGGCGTCAGTTGCGACAAAAAGGTTTCCACGTTAGGTGCCAGTACCGTCCGGTTAGCAGTGCCAATACGCTCTTTGATCACCTCGCCACTGACATTGCAGATAGAAACCACATCCAGTTCGTCATCCGTTGCCGCGATAAACACAGTTGGATTTTGCTTAAGGCGCTTTTGCATCAAAAGGTGGCCGAGGATATTTTCCTGCAAACGCGGTAAATCCTCTTCACTCCACACCTGGATCAGCTCCAGCGAAAGCCCGTCAAAACGCGCCAGCATATCGCCACAATACTGACCGGCATAAAAGGCTTTAATGTCATCATGAAGCTGAATACCAATGCCATTTTCCACGTTAGAAAAGTCAGCCAACGCTTCGCGCTTGACCGGTTGCCAAATCACCACCCCGTTGGTTTCCTGTACCGTACATGGCGACTCAAGCCCCAAATAGGCGTCACTTTGTGGCTTTGAACCATGTTTCTGGTGCCAGCCGTCAACAAAGCGCTCACTGAAAGACCAAAGCGCACGGGTGACAGAGTGATTCATTAGCAAGATTCCTCAAGATTCAGTAAACTTTGCGCATTCTAATCGATCCGTGGCAAAACCGTATGAGCAAATATCAAGATGCAAAAGAACTCGCTGGCCTGACGTTAGGTCAGAAAACGGACTATCAGGAGCATTATGCCCCTGAACTGCTGCAACCCGTACCACGTAGCCTCAACCGCGATGACCTGAACCTGGGCGATTCGCTGCCATTCACCGGCTACGATATCTGGACGCTCTACGAACTGTCGTGGCTGAACCCGAAAGGCCTGCCACAAGTGGCGATTGGTGAAGTGCGCCTGCCTGCCACCAGCCCGAACCTGATTGAATCCAAGTCATTCAAGCTCTACCTCAACAGCTTCAACCAGACCAAATTTGAAAACTGGCAGGAAGTGGTGAACACACTGGCAAAAGATTTGTCAGCCTGTGCCGGTGAAGATGTAGACGTAACCCTTTCCCCACTGGAAGAGTTCACCAACGCGCCTGTTATCGCCTTTGGTGGCGAGAACATCGATGAGCAGGATATCGAAATCGACAATTACGAATTCGACCCAAGCCTGCTGGAAGGTGCCGCTGATGGCCCGGTTGTGACTGAAACGGTTAACAGCAACCTTTTAAAATCCAACTGCCTGATCACCAGCCAGCCGGACTGGGGTTCAGTTCGCATTGCCTACAAAGGCAAACGAATCAACCGCGAAAAACTGCTGCGCTACATTGTGTCATTCCGTCGCCACAATGAATTCCACGAGCAATGTGTCGAGCGTATCTTTACCGACATCATGCATTACTGCCAGCCAGAGTTGCTGACAGTGTACGCGCGCTATACCCGCCGTGGCGGTCTGGATATCAACCCATACCGTACCAACATGGGTAAGACGCCAAGCGAGAACAACCGCCTGGCGCGCCAGTAATTCCCATGCGGCTCCGTTTTAAGAGCCCGCCTGTTTCACTCATTCAGATTCCTATCGCCATGCGCTTTTTGCCAGCTTCCCTGATTGCCCTGTCCCTGTCACTCAGTCCATCGGCCAACGCCCGTATGTATTCCGCCCCCGCATTGTTTGAAGCGGAACAACTGGTGCAAACCGCGCCGGAGAAAGCGCTGGAAGCGTCAGAACGCTATCTGATCCAGCGCCGGCTGGAGGATACGGCAAACCGTGCTCACGGGAACAATGAAGTGGACCGCTCAATCCGCACGCCACTCAACACCGTGCATGCTTACCTCATCATCGCCAAAGCAAACAGCGAGTTAGGCAACCATGCTGCAGCCTGGGAAGCACTGAACTTCGCCAAAAAACTCATCGCTGAAAACAACCTTGAATTAGCAGGGCTGGGTGCTAAGTACATTGAAGCATCAATGCTTTACACGCTGGATGGAAGGGCAAATACGGCAGTAAAACTGCTTCATTCTTTGCTTGAAGAACTGCCGGATGACAATCAGCTGGTACCGAGTCTTGCCCGCGTGGAATTTGAGTCAAAATTGCTCAATGCCTGCATTATCGAGAATGGGGAAACAGAAGCGCAAAGCCTTGCTCAATTTGACGAAGTCGCAACACTGTTAGTCAAAAACCCGGATCTATCCTGGAAGGTGCGCTACCAAATCGCTCTGGGCAAATATCATCTCAACCGAAAATCCTATGAGCGCGCGCTCTCGGAATTACTGAGTGCCTACTGGCTTGCCAGTGAAAACGAATTCACCATCCAGATAGGCCAAGCAAACCTGGCACTGGCATCGCTTTATATGCACCAGGGGGCGCTGGAAAAAGCACAACAACATGCCAACCAGGCCGCTGAGTTTTACGCCCGTTTTGATATCAGCCGAGGGCTGTCTGAAGCGCAAACCCTGCTCGCGACTATCTACCGCGAACAGGGACGCTACAACTTTGCGCTGGCAAACTACTTCAATGCACTGGACATTGAGACCTCGCTGGGACGTCCGGCACAAATGGCCAGCCTTTATGTCGCTATTGGTAAGATTTACCGCGAGCTACAAAAGTACAAGCTCGCAGACGAGTACGTTGACAACGCCATTGAGATTGCCACCAAACACGAGCTGCGCCGTCCGTTGACCGATGCACTGATCCTGAGCGGTGACATGGCGATCGCCGCGGACAAACCGGACACCGCTATCCAATCCCTTTCCCAAGCGCTGGACAACGCAGAGAAAGTCCAAAGCCTTAACCTTACGTTGCAAAGCCTGTCAGCATTGTCGAAAGCCTACGAGAAAAAAGGGGAATTTCAACAAGCACTCAGTGTTCAACGCCGCTTTGATGTTCTTTCCCAGCAAAGCCAAACTGAAAAGCAGCGCGAGGAAGCCGAGTCTTTCCTTGATCGTCAGCGCATGATTGAGCGGCAACTTCAGTTTGATGACATGCAACGCAAACAGGCTGAAGATGCCGAGAAAATCGTCGAGCAGAAAAAGGTTAACCTATTCTTGATTGGCAGCCTTGCAGTCTTGCTGCTTATCCTGCTGCTGCGTAACCGCACCGCAACGTTACGCCAGCAAGAACTCGACGATCTGCGCACCGAGCTTTATACCCACCCCCGCAGTGGGTTGCGTAACCTGCGTATGCTCAACGACAGGCTGTCAAACTCGCTGGCGAAAAGCAGCGCCCACTTTGAACAGTGGTATCTGGGAGAAATGATCCACGAACCTTTGAGTGACAAACTGAGCTTTGCCATGTTTGAAGTTCCGTTTCTCAAAGTGGTGTACCTGCAGCATGGCTACCATCAGGGATTGGAGCTGGAACGCCAACTGGGGGATTACCTAAAATCTGTCATTCACAAGCCAGCGCGTCTCTATCACTTTTCCGATGCCATGTTCATCTATATCGAAGCCTATTCGGAAACCCGCCGCGGGCCCGAAAAACTGGCTGCACGCATTCAGTCCATGGTGGATGACTTTGTCCAGAAAAGTGGTCTTGAAGACGTTGATGACCGCCTGCGGATCGGGATGGCTGACTACCCCTTCCTGCCCCGTGCTTATACCTCTATCAATGACAAAGAATTGATAGATATCCTGCTGATGGCAACAGGCGCGGCGCGCCAGGCCTGCAAGCTTGAACACTCCAGCCAGTGGGTTCACCTGAGCGCTATCGACTCAACGCCGGCAGCCTGTTTTGCGGATAATCATGTACGCCAAGCCTGTCTGGACGGCATAAACACTGGCTTATCAAGGTTAAAACTTCGGCGGTCGGCGGAATTAACTGGCAGACGGTTCACGATTCTGATAAAAACTGACGCCATTCTATTGATAGGCCTAGCAATAAACCGTTATAGCTAGGCGTTGCCCCCGTGCGTTAGTGAAATAACAACCCTATTTTTCAGGCTTTTGTCGGTCTGGATGGGGTTTGGAGATATAGTCGCGTTTTATGTCCAACTTCTCGTCAGATGAAGATATCATCGAGCTTAAAGAAAAGTTGCAGCATTCCCAGCTGGCATTTCGCGATCTGGCCTTAAAGTCTCGACGCGAAGCGGCGATCCTGAAACGGTTGATCTCCCGTCTTATTGCTGCCTCCCGCGTGCATGGCGACACACAGTTGAACGAACGCCTGTCGCAAATCCATCGTGATCTCGACACTCAGGACAATGTCAGCCGACTCATCCCACAACTGGCTTTAGTGGAGCGCATGGTGAACCGACACAATCAGGCAATTGAGAAATCCACTGATGCGCTGGAATGCCAATTCCTGCAAAGTGGCGAAACGCTGAAGTGCCTGCCCGGTTTACCCGCCCAGCTGAAACGCGACCTTCGCACCTTGTTGACCAGCCCTGCGGTACAGCAAAGAGGCAGTACAGAAAAAATCATCGGCTTGTTGCAACTGTATGAGCGTGCGCTCAAGCTGCTTTCTCTGCCATCCAACGGCCTCAGTGCACGTGATCTGCTCAATATTGATCGCATCAACCAGCTTTGCAGCCAGTTACAACACCTGATCACTGAATTGGATTTTGACGGTGAAGTGGGTGATCGCCTGCTCGATATCCGAAGCCGCCTTTTGCTGTCACCGGATGCCCAGAGCCTGCTTGAACTGACGCTGGAATCTGTCCAGCTTATCCTTGATGGCACCCGCAACGAACGCAAGGCATCCCAGACCTTCCTGGCCCAGGTCAACGAAGATCTCTCGGCACTGCAACGTCACAACGGCCGCTCCATTGACAGTACTCAGTCTCTTGCCAGCCAGCGTGGCGCGCTGACGGATGAGCTTGCGGCTTCTGTCGATGCAATGCAAATGCATCTCCAGCAAGATACCTCAATCGAAACGCTTCGCCCTAACCTTTCACAGGTATCGGTGAATTTGGCTGCTCTCGTGGCCAGAAACAAAGAACTGGAAGCACGTGAACAACAATTGCTTGAGCAACTGCAACATGCTGACCAGAAACTCGAAGCGCTTTACCAACAGACCATGGATTACCGCCGACGTCTTGGCGATCAGGAGCGCAAGCTGCTGCTTGATCCCCTGACCAAGGTCTACAACCGTGCAGCACTGGATGATCGCCTTGAGCATGAATTCCGCTGCTGGCACCGCTACAACACCCCTTTCTGTCTGGCCATGATTGACATTGACCACTTTAAAAATGTTAACGACCAATATGGTCATCTGGTCGGCGACAAGGTGTTGAAAGTGGTAGCCCGTACCATTCACCAATGCTTGCGTGATACCGACTTTATCGCCCGTTTCGGTGGTGAAGAGTTTGTCGTGCTTTTGCCGGATGCCAATGAGGAAACCCGTCACGCTATCCTGGATAACATCCGAGAAACCGTGGCGAAGCTGCCATTCAAGTTCAAGGATGCCCGCCTGACGGTCACGGTTTCTGTGGGAGCCAGCGTATTCCGCGGCACAGATACACCGGTCGATGTCCTGGAGCGTGCAGACACCGCGCTGTACAACGCCAAGCACAATGGTCGCAATAAACTGGTCTGGTCCTGATCGCTCAATATTCATCTCTTTCTTGGTGGATGTTTTTTACCCTATCACTGGCTAATCCGAAATTCTCTGTGTATGGTTTATTAACACACTGATTTTTAAACCATTGAATAAAAACAGCCGAAACAAAAATAATGGTGTCTCCGCACCCTCCATCCATACAGTGTGTTTTCTCTGCACAGGAGGTGACTATGATCACGCATATCAGCCGGTCGGGGCGATGGATCTCTTATCCCAGCTTGAAGTAGACAGACTCAAGGACACGGCGCAAAGCGATCTCTATCGCCTGTATCGAAACTGCTCGCTGGCCGTTTTGAACTCAGGCAGCCATACCGACAGCTCAAAAGAATTACTCGAACAATACCGCTCCTTCGACATCCGCGTGATGCGCCGCGAGCGTGGCGTCAAACTGGAACTGATTAACCCGCCGGAGCACGCTTTTGTCGACGGGAAAATTATCCGGGGAATACAGGAGCACATGTTCTCCGTGCTTCGCGATATCATTCACGTCAACGTGCAGCTGGAACATGCCAAGGTGTTTAACCTTACCAACTCCAGCCATGTCACCAACCTGATCTTCGATATCCTGCGTAACGCCAAGGCGCTGGTACCGGGCAAAGATCCCGATCTCGTGGTTTGCTGGGGTGGTCACTCCATCAACCCAGTGGAATACCAGTACACCCGAGAAGTCGGCCATGAGCTTGGTCTTCGCGAGCTTAATATCTGCACAGGTTGTGGCCCGGGCGCAATGGAAGGCCCGATGAAAGGCGCTGCAATTGGTCACTCCAAACAGCGGGTAAAAGACAGCCGCTTCCTTGGGCTGACCGAGCCGTCCATCATCGCAGCTGAGCCGCCAAACCCGATTGTGAACGAACTGGTTATCATGCCGGATATCGAAAAACGGCTGGAAGCATTTGTACGTATTGGTCACGGGATCATTATCTTCCCTGGTGGCGCAGGCACGGCAGAAGAGCTGCTTTATCTGCTTGGCATACTGATGCATCCGGAAAACGAAGGGCAGCCAATGCCTGTCGTGCTCACCGGCCCGGAGGAGAGCGCCAGTTATTTCCGTGTCATTGATGAATTTATCCGGGATGTGCTGGGTGAAGAGGCAACCCAGTACTATGAGATAGTGATTGGCGATCCGGCCAAGGCCGCGCGTATCATCAAGCAGGCCATGCCCGCAGTGAAAGCGCACCGCCAATCTACCGGTGATGCGTACTCATTCAACTGGTCACTCAAAATCGCGCCAGAGTTCCAACTGCCGTTTGCCCCAACGCATGAGAACATGGCGAATCTCGACCTACACATGAACCAGCGTCCGGAATTACTTGCGTCGGCATTGCGTCAGGCCTTCTCGGGCATTGTAGCCGGTAACGTGAAAGAAGAAGGGATCCGCGAAATTGAACGCCACGGCCCATTCAAAATCAATGGCGACAGTGTGCTGATGAAGAAGATGGACAAGTTGCTGCGGGGCTTTGTTGAACAACAACGCATGAAATTGCCAGGGACTGCTTACGTCCCTTGCTATGAAATCGTACAGGGCAGCAACGGGCGATAGTATTTCCCCTACTGTCTCAAACAGATATACCTGAATCCTGCACCTTCAGGCAGTTTATGGTTAGAATGGCCCTCACGGGCCATTTTTATTGAGCGACTCATGTCCATTCATCTTGTCATCATCGACGCCATGAACTTATCCGCCGTGTGCATGCGGCACAGCCAAACCCTGACGACATTCCTGGTACGGCTCAGGTCTGCTGCCGTGCACTAAAGAAAATCATTCAATCCTCTGCACCAACCCACATTGTGGCTGTTTTTGATCATGCAGAGCAGGACAGAGGCTGGCGGGCAGAATTGGTGCCGGAATACAAACAAGGCCGTAAGCCCATGCCTGAAGCCTTACAGCAAGGGCTGGACAAAATCCAGGATGCCTTTTGGGACATGGGCGTCGACTCCCTGCTCTCCTCCGGTGATGAAGCTGATGACATGATTGCCACACTCGCAATCAAAGTCGCCAGCCATGATGGCAGGTGACCATTGTTTCCACCGATAAAGGATACTGCCAGCTACTGCAACCGACTGTCCGTATCCGTGATTACTTTCAGCAGCGTTGGCTGGACAGCCGTTTATTGAGAAAGAATTTGCCGTACAGCCGTCCCAACTGACTGACTATTGGGGGCTGACGGGCATCAGTTCCAGCGGTGTATCTGGCGTGCCTGGTATTGGCCCGAAAACCGCGTCAACCTTGCTGCAGCGTTATGGCAACCTGGAGGCGCTGTTTGCCGCTGACGATATCGAGCCAAAATGGAAAAAGAAACTGGATGGGCAGGAAGCACTGGCGCTTCGCTGTAAGCAAGTTGCAACACTGAAAACTGATGTGATTCTTGGTTTCAATCTGCAGGACATCCGGTATCAGGCTGAAACGGCACAATAGAAAACGGCAGCTTTCGCTGCCGTTTTTATTACTTCAGTACACGGATATGAACCGTCACTTCCTCGCGGTCGTGATAAAGATGCTTTGCCTGCATCTCAAATTTCACACCGTTCTCAATCAGGAATTTCTTGAGGTTTTGTAGATCATCCCTCACCTGCTCGTAACGGCGGTTCATTGGCAGCTTGAGGTTAAAGATAGTTTCTTTCGCCCAGCCTTCGATCAGCCATTCACCCATCAGTTGTGCCACGCGGTAAGGCTTTTCAATCATGTCGCACACCAGCCAGTATACGTTCTTACGTGGTGGCTCGAACTTGAAACCGTCAACCGCATGGTATTTCACCTGGCCGGTTTCCATCAGGCTTTCCGCCATGGCGCCGTTGTCCACTGCGTGAACAAACATAGAGCGCTTTACTAACTGATACGTCCAGCCGCCCGGACATGCGCCCAAATCCACCGCCCACATGCCAGGTGCCAGACGTTCATCCCACTCGTCACGTGGAATAAATGCGTGAAACGCTTCTTCCAGCTTCAGGGTTGAACGGCTTGGCGCCTCAGGTGGGAATTTCAGACGGTGAATACCCATAAAGTGCGGTGAGTTGTTGTTCGTCAGTGAGTAGCCCACGAGGCAACAACCTGGCGCCGTAAAACAAACGTGCAGTACCGGCTTTTTCGGGTTTTCTTTTGCCAGTAATACGCCACGCTTACGCAGTGCCTGACGCAAAGGCACAGTGAATTTACGGCAGAACTTGAGCAGTTCTTTTGCCTGCGCAGTATCCGGCGTTTCTACACGGATATCACCACATTTTGGCAGCTCACCACCCAACGCCAGAATGGGCGAAATACGGTCACCCGGATCCAAATCGCTCAGTGAATCAACAACCGCAATCATCTGGCGCGCAAAGATAAGCGATGTCAGTGGCAGCTTCTGAAGCAGCTTTTCTGCATCGCCTTGCTGGTAACACTCAAACAGCACGTAGCCGGTGTTTTTTCCACGCGTGGAAAACCATACACTTCGACTTCTGTCGCTTTGTCCTGAATTTCACCCGCACACTCTTTTTCAAAGCCCTGGCGGCAATACAATAAAATCTGGTTCATTTCGAGCCTGCATACCTGAAAAAATAACGCGACATTATGATCAAGCTAACAAGTTAACTCAAGCGTTGCGCCAGATTGCTATCGCCGCGAGCACCCAGCCTATCAGAAAACCGGTGCCCCCAATTGGGGTAACCGGCCAAAGCCAGCGCCAGTCAGTTAGCGCCAACCCATATAACTGCCGCTAAAACAAAGCATACCGAACACCAGAAAGCCAAGCGCCAAGGCCATTAGGCGCTGCGGGCGAAGCTGGAGCCAGGCACCAAGGCCAATTAAAGCCAGCGCATGCCAAAACTGGTATTGGACACCCTTTTCGATAATTGACAGCTCATAGGCGGGAAGCTGGGCTTTCAGTGCATGGGCGGCGAATGCCCCAGCGCGACCGCAATGCCTGCGAAGATGCAGCCAAGTGCCGCGAAGTGTTTTCCCGTCATTGGCATACCTCCTTGATAAACGCGGCAATCTTATCCGCCGCCAGTTGTCGGTTTTGCGGTTCGGTATAGCCGGAAGCCTTCCGCGGTTTAAAGCTGTGGTCACCATCGGGAATGAAAGTAAGGGTTACCCTATCCGACAAGGAATACTCCTCCAGTTCAGTGCGGTTGCCAAAAGTATCACGCTCACCCTGCAGGATAAGAGTGGGTGTTGTCATACCAGCCAGATGTTCGCCTTTGTCCTTTTCCGGTTTACCCGAGGGTGGAAAGGAAAGCCAAGGCAGGCAATGCCTTGAACGCCGGTATGACCATCCATATGACTGGCCATGCGCCCTCCCATAGATTTCCCACCAATCACGGTATTTTCCCCACTATATAGAGACACGACATCCTCAAACGCTTCAAGCAATTTGGGCGCACGGTCTGGTGGGCGTTTTTTCCCGTCTTCAGCCCGTTTCACCATGTAGGGAAAATTAAAACGCACCACACGGATACCATGGGCAGCAATACGCTGCGCCACGTCCACCATGAAATCATGCTCCATACCGGCACCCGCCCCGTGAGCAAAGATAAAGGTATATTCGGCCGTCTCTGGCCCATCAATTAATACGTGACTCATGCAGAGATACTCTCCTGTTCTGCGGCGCTTTCGCAGGATCCATTCCCTGAACGCTGCAATGCGGCCGGAATCTGCATCTTTTTGCTGACTGACCAGATAAAAGGCGTTTTTACTCATCAGAAAATGTTCAAACGGGCACATCAAACGACCGGATTCCAGCTCTGGCTGAGCCAGTACATTGTTGCTCAGCGCAATGCCCTGCCCCAACGCGGCTGCTTGAAGCACCATGGCGGAGTGGCTAAAAATCGGACCATAGTCGAGATTAATATCAGTAATCTGATAATGCTTGGCGTAAGCCTTCCAGTCTTTGCGCGAACGATCATGCAGAAGAGTGTGGTGTTTCAGATCGGCCAGACAAGTCAGGGGCTTGGCGCCACTCAGCACCGAAGGGCTGCAAACCGGCAGTAAAAACTCCGGATACAATTCATCACAACGTAATCCTGGCCAGTTACCGCGGCCATAGTAAATAGCAACGTCCACATCGTCGGTCAGTGAACCATCTTCCAAGTCTACTGCCTTGATTCGCACATCAATTTCTGGGTGTTGCTGATTGAAATCAGCAAGCCTTGGCACCAGCCACTGGATCGCAAAACTTGGCGGCAGACTGATCGTCAGCGCACCTTTGGCTCCCCGCTCCAACACCCGATCCGTCGCATCGGCCAAAGAGGTAAATATATCTTTAATATCAAGAAAATACCCTTGTCCTTCTTCCGTCAACAATAGGGAACGGTTACGACGTCTGAACAGCTTTAGCCCCAAAAATTCTTCCAGTGCTTTAATTTGGTGACTCACTGCTGCCTGGGTAACGAACAACTCCTCAGCCGCGCGGGTGAAGCTCAGGTGACGGGCTGCAGCTTCAAATACCCGTAAGGCGTTGAGAGGGGGAAGTCGACGTGCCATAACGCATCCTTATTCATAAGTTTTTCTAATGCAAACCATTATAAAATGTCGATTGCCGGGCTACCAGAGAAAACCTATTATTTGCGCGCACCACGGGGTTTACGCAGCCTACGTGCGTAGAATTTTGTGGTTGCGATGTTGTGTTTGCATATTTCGGTTATGCCGAATGTCGGTAGTAATCACTACCTTTCATACTTGCTATATTTTTTGAAGCCTATTTATCAAAAATTTGTCGTGGCACTGAGTCTAATACTCGGTGCTTTTTTTGTCTTTAATCCCACACCAAAACCATTTCAGTAGCATTACTTTCTCTTGAGTTAACCCGCCAGAAAAGCGATCATCCCCTATTCTGAGTGAAAGCAAGACAAAGTGAACCGGCCCATGACCTCTCGTCCTTTTGACGTTTCCCAAATTCGTCGCGATTTTCCATCGCTGGATCAACACATCCATGGACAGCCACTGGTGTATCTCGACAGTGCTGCGACATCCCAAAAGCCCCGTCAGGTCATTGAAAGCATCAGCCGCTACTACTCTGGCGCCAACGCAAACGTACACCGCGGCTCCCACTCTCTGACAACAACGGCGACCAACCAGTTTGAAGCCGCGCGGGAAACTGTCGCAGAGTTTCTGGGTGCGCCGAAAAACAGCATTGTCTGGAGCCGGGGCGCGACAGAAGCCCTTAATCTCATCGCACAAAGCTATGGCCGCCACATCCTCAAGCCTGGCGATGAAATTCTGGTCAGCGAGATGGAACATCACGCCAACATCGTTCCCTGGCAACTAGTTGCTGAGCAGACCGGTGCAAAAGTCGTGAAATGGCCGGTCGACCCGGACAGTTGCCAACTCGATATGGCACAGCTGGACGCCCTGCTGAATAGCAACACCAAACTGGTGTGTGTTTGTCATGTCAGCAACGTCACAGGAACGCTCAACTATTCGGGAAATCGCTGAAAAAGCCCACAACATCGGTGCTGTTGTCGTCGTAGATGGCGCTCAAGCCGTGGTGCATGAACACGTAGACGTAACTGCACTCGACGCTGATTTTTACGTATTCTCAGGTCACAAGGTATTTGCTCCTGCGGGGATCGGCGCGCTATATGGTAAACCCGCGTTGCTGGACGCAATGCCGCCATGGCATGGCGGCGGTAAAATGGTTGAAAAAGTCTCTTTTGGCGGCACGTTGTTTGCCCAATCCCCAGCCAAGTTCGAAGCAGGAACACCCAATGTCGCCGGCGCGATCGCACTGGCAGAGGCGATTACCTGGTACAAGAACATCGATCGGAAGGCTGCTGAGCAGCACATTGCCCACCTGCAGAAACGACTCGTTGAAGGTATTCAATCTCTTGAAGATCTGCATATCGTGGGACTTCAACCTGCAGCTAGCGTAGTTGCTTTCTACGTTGACGGCGTTCATCACTCAGATATCGCTACACTGCTCGATCAACAGGGTATTGCAGTGCGCTCCGGCCATCACTGCGCCCATCCCCTGATGGACGCAATTGGCATTAATGGCTGTGTGCGTGCCTCTATCGCCCTGTACAATACGGAGGAAGATATCGACCGCTGTATTGAAGCAATCCGTAAAGCCTGCGAATTGCTCTAAAGGACAACCAGATGACAAACATCACCCAACAACACCCTTTTGGTACAGACATTACCGCTGATGACATTGTAGAGCTGATGGCCAACAGCCGAAGCTGGGAAGACAAGTATCGTCACATCATCCAGCTTGGGAAAAAGCTACCACCACTGGATGAAGCTGCGAAAAATCAAAGCATTTCTGTTCCCGGCTGTGAGAGCAAAGTCTGGCTTAGCTGGCAAGAATGCGATGGTGTTTCGCGTTTTGTGCGGACTCCGATGCGCGCATTGTTAAAGGTTTGTTAGCAATTATACTTGCAGCGGTTCACGGCAAACAACGTGACACCCTCATTGCCTTTAACTTTGAACACTATTTTGAACAGCTCGATTTACTGGCCCATCTAAGCCAATCACGCAGCAACGGAATAAACGCAATAATTACGCAAATCAAACAAATATAAATTCATCTAAAAAGCGATGATTCAGGCGTAAAATCATCGCTTTAACTGGTCACTTTACCGTACAAAAAACTCTAAAACTCTGAGACTTCGCTCAATAAACGCCACATCAAACTTGCATAATCAATGCTTTATTTCCTATCTTAAATCGACCACTTTTCAGTCAGGCCATTCGTCAACACCTTGCCTTACAAAGTTTGAAAAAGCTGAGCCAAACCAGCAAATTAACAGCAATGATCGCTAAATAGATCGAAATAATATCCATTTGTTAACATTGCAATAACGAATGGTCTTATATTGTGGATCACGATCTTGTTTTGAGAAATTCCCTCCTAATAGCTTTGCCTTAATCCTGAGAACGTATATCTTTGAACTCGATGGTCATAAAATCATCATATAAAAATTCTAATCTTATTCAGAAATCAGTTGAGTTTCCCTGGTTTCAACCCTTACTGCGCTAGAACTAAATAATTAATGGTGCCTGTATTTTTGGACTTCCAAATGCAGTTACAGGGTCTTGTAAAATTGCTTGTTGTTATGAATGGAGTCATCAATGAAGAAACTCGCGCTCATCACCGGTTCTAAAGGTGGTATCGGTTCTGCGATCACAGAAAAGCTGGTTAACGAAGCTATCGAGTGATTGCGACCTACTTTACCGGTAATCTGGTTTGCGCTGAGCAATGGTTTGAAGAGAAGAAATTCAACTCAGATCAAGTTCGCCTTTTTGAACTGGATGTTACAAACACCGCCGAGTGTGCAGAACGTCTTCCTATCCTTCTTGAGGAAGAAGGGACTATCGATATTGTTGTGAACAATGCCGGTATTACCCGCGACGGTCTGTTCAAGAAAATGGCTGCTGAAAACTGGCACGCTGTTATCGATACAAACCTCAACAGTCTTTTCAACGTCACCCAACCCTGTTTGCTGCCATGTGTGAAAAAGGCGGCGGCCGCGTTATCAACATTTCCTCCGTCAACGGCCTGAAAGGTCAGTTTGGCCAAGCCAACTATGCTGCAGCGAAAGCCGGCATGATCGGTTTTACCAAATCACTGGCATTCGAAGGTGCTCGTTACGGCGTGACTGCCAACGTGGTTGCACCGGCTACACAGCAACGCCAATGGTTGAAGCGATGCGTGAGGAAGTTCTGGATTCAATCCGTAATGAAATTCCAATGAAACGTTTGGCTCGTCCAGAAGAGATCGCTGATGCCGTGGCATTCCTGGCTAGCGACTCTGCCGCATATATCACTGGTGAAACGCTGTCGGTCAACGGCGGCTTGTACATGCACTAAAACAGGGAAATACAACACATGGAAAAAGTGTATATCGTTGCGGCGAAGCGCACGGCTATCGGTGCGTTCACCGGTTCATTGAAAGACGTTCCTGCGGGCAAACTGGCAGCAGTCGCTGTTAAAGGTGCGCTGGAAGCAGGTAATGTTTCCCCTAACGACGTCAACGAACTCATCCTCGGTAACGTTGTCAGCGCTGGTCAAGGCATGGGTATCGGTCGTCAGGCCGCTATCTTTGCTGACTTACCTGAAACTGTGCCTGCCTACGCTATCAACATGGTTTGTGGCAGCGGCATGAAAGCGTGATGGATGCGGTTGCTCACATCCGCTGTGGCGATGCCGATGTCGTCGTCGCGGCTGGCGTTGAAAACATGTCTCAAATTCCTTTCGCTGCGTCAGGTTCTTTGCGCAACGGACAAAAAATGGGGGACATCAGCCTTAAAGACCTGCTCATCAGCGATGGTCTGACTGATGTTTATAACCAGTACCACATGGGCGTAACAGCAGAAAATGTTGCCAAGCAGGTTGGTTTAAGCCGCGAGCAGCAAGATGCCTACGCCCAACAAAGCCAACAGAAAGCGGTTGCCGCTGTTGAAGCTGGTCGATTCAAGGATGAAATCGTGCCAGTCGAAGTGCAGCAACGTCGTCAGACCGTATCGTTCGATACCGATGAATATCCGAAAGCAGATTGCACACAAGAAGGTTTGGGAAAACTCCGTCCCGCCTTTGACCGTGAAGGTACAGTCACTGCCGGTAACGCATCAGGTCTTAATGACGGAGCAAGTGCAGTTGTCGTTGCTTCTGAAGCAGCAGTCAAACGCCTTGGCTTGAAACCGTTGGCTGAAATCACCAGCTACGCGCAAGTTGGGTTAGATCCTAAAGTCATGGGCCTTGGCCCAGTGGGTGCAGTAACCGAAGCTCTGAAAAAAGCAGAGTTATCGATTTCCGATGTGGATCTTTTTGAGCTCAACGAAGCTTTTGCTGCTCAGGCGCTGGGCGTTGTTCACCAATTGGCGGACACACACAACGTCAGCACTGACAGTATTTTGGAGAAAGCGAACGTCAATGGCGGCGCAATCGCATTGGGTCACCCTCTCGGGGCATCAGGTAACCGCATTCTAGTTTCACTGATCCACGAGTTGGAAAAGCGCGAAGGCACATATGGTGTTGCTTCGCTTTGCATCGGCGGCGGCATGGGTACGGCAGTAGTCGTTAAACGTGTCGGCTAACACAATGTTAAACCCCCTTGGATCTAATTAATACACTCAGGAGAAACACCATGTACACTGATATGTTTAAAGCATTCTCAGAGCAAACTGAAAAAACTCTGGCGCCTTACATCAAATTCAACAAGCTGGTAGCGAAAAACGTAGAAACGCTGACCGAGCTTCAACTGAGCGCTGTAAAAACTTACAGCGAAATGGGCCTGGCTCAAGTGAAAGCTGCAAGCGAAGTAACTGACGTGACTTCAATGACTGCATACAGCAGCCAACAACTGGCAGCGATGACTAAACTGTCTCAACAAATGATGGACGACAGCGCGAAGCTTCAAGCGATTGCGAAAGAGTTCAAAGATGATCTGGAAAAACTGACTGCTGACAACCTGAAATCTGTCACTCCAGCCTAATTCAAGGTGACTCCGCCTCTTTGCTAGAGGGCGGAGTTTTTTCCGATCAAGAGGGTTTAGACATGTATCATAACTTCTTCTCGGACTACCTTGTAAAACTCCAAGAGAGTAACCAGAAATGGTGGAAGGATCTTGAGCAAGGCAAGGCAGCCGTTAACACCCCACTCAACAAAGCAATGCAAGAGCTGAGTATCGAAGATACCACCAAGCTCCTTGAAAATGCCGCAAACCAGCCTGCTGCACTGTTGCAAATCCAAATGCAGTGGTGGGAAAAGCAAATGCAGATCTGGCAGAACGTTGCACTGACTGCTAACAATCAAGAAATTGTATCGCCAGATAAAGACGACAAGCGCTTCCAGGATAAAAGCTGGCAAGATGAAGTGATCTATAACTTCATCAAGCAGTCTTACCTGTTGTTTGGCCGCACTTTCCTCGACACCATCAATGCGGTGGAAGGATTGGATGACAAAGCCAAAGAGCGTCTGACCTTTTTCTCTCGCCAGGCTATCAACGCTATGTCTCCCAGCAACTTCGTGGGCACCAACCCGGAATTGCTGAAGCTGACCATGGAGAAAAACGGCGAGAACCTGGTGAAAGGGTTACAAACCCTGCAAGAAGATCTCGAGTCCAGTGCGGATATCCTAAAAGTCCGCATGACTAACAACAATGCGTTCAAACTCGGTGAGGAGATCGCCAACACCCCAGGTGATGTGGTGTTTAAAAACGATCTGTTTGAGTTGATTCAGTACCGTCCGATGACGGAAACCGTCAACGCGACGCCGCTGCTCATTGTTCCGCCTTTCATCAACAAGTACTACATCCTCGACCTTCGTGAGAAGAACTCGATGGTGCGTTGGTTGGTCGAACAGGGACACACTGTATTTATGATGTCCTGGCGCAACCCAGGTGTAGAACAGCGCAATGTAGAGTTTGGCGATTACGTCACTGACGGCGTGGTTCAGGCCGTGAATGCGATTGAAGAGATCACGGGGCAACAGCAAATCAACGCTGCTGGTTACTGTATCGGTGGTACTGTTCTGGCGTGTACGATTGCTTACTACGCTGCCAAACGCATGAAAGCGCGCATCAAGTCAGCATCGTTCTTCACCACACTGCTAGATTTCTCGCAGCCAGGTGAAGTCGGCGCTTACATTAATGACAGCGTTGTCAGCGCAATTGAACTTCAAAACAGCACCCGTGGCTTTATGGACGGCCGCTCCCTGAGCGTGACTTCAGCTTGCTGCGTGAAAACAGCTTGTACTGGAACTACTACATCGATAACTACCTCAAGGGTAACAGCCCGGTAGATTTCGATTTACTGTACTGGAACAGCGACAGCACCAACGTAGCTGCAGCTACCCACAACTTCATGCTGCGCGAGTTGTACCTGAACAACAAACTGGTACAGGACAAAGGTGTGAAAGTGGGCGGCGTTTGGATTGACCTGAACAAAATCAAAATCCCGACTTATTTCATTTCAACCAAGGAAGACCACATTGCCCTGTGGCAAGGTACTTACCGTGGTGCACTGAATGTCGGTGGTAACAAGACGTTTGTTCTGGGTGAATCAGGACACATTGCCGGTATCGTTAACCACCCTGCAAAGGCAAGTACGGCTACTGGATTAATGATGAGCTAAGTGAATCTGCAGATGAGTGGTTTGAATCAGCAGAGCACAGCACAGGCTCTTGGTGGACTCACTGGGATAAGTGGCTCGCATCCTACAGCCCGAAAGAGAAGATTGCACCTTATGCGCAAGGCTCTGACGCTAACCCAGTCCAGCTGGCTGCACCGGGCGATTATGTGAAGCAAGTGCTTCCTATTCCTGAAAAAGCCGCTACTGAAGCAAAAAAAGCTGACGCAGCTGACGCTTAATATCAGGGCTAGTACCCTGTTATAGAGGCAGATAGACGCGATAAAAAAGGCCGCATTGTCATAATGCGGCCTTTCTTTTTGACTGGCATTTACCTGTTATATCACTGCTTTGCCTTCGCGGTCAGTTTCGCAATGATGCGGGAAACAGCAACAAAACCAAATGTCGCCGTCACCATGGTCGCCGCACCAAATCCACTGGCACAGTCCATACGTTTCGGGCCTTCCGCAGACGACTTCGCTTCACATACCGAGCCATCAGGTTGCGGGTATTTCAGCTGCTCTGTCGAGAAAACACAGTCGATGCCGAATTTACGTCCCTGCGTTTTGGTGAAGTTATGAAAACGACGCAGGTTATTGCGCAGTTTTGCAGCTAGCGGATCCTGAATGGTCTTGGTCAAATCAGCCACCTGGATTTGGGTCGGGTCAATCTGGCCACCCGCACCGCCTACAGTGATAATTTTGATTTTATTGCGCTTGCAGTACGCCAACAGTGCCGTTTTTGGCTTAATGCTGTCGATGGCATCCAGTACATAATCGTAGTCTTTGGTGATGTACTCAGGAATATTGTCTTCTGAGATAAAGTCATCAATCAGGTGAACGATGCAATCTGGGTTAATCGCGCGTACACGCTCGGCCATCACTTCAATTTTGCTCTGCCCGACAGTGCCACTCATTGCGTGGATTTGACGATTTATGTTGGTGACACAGATGTCATCCATATCAATCAGCGTCAGTTCACCCACGCCGCTTCGCGCCAAGGCTTCAACAGCCCATGAGCCAACCCCACCTATACCAACCACACACACGTGAGACTGACGGAGGATCTCCAGCTCAGTCATGCCATAAAGGCGGCGGGTACCACCAAAACGTTGCTGATAGCTTTCTGATGCAGGAGTGGTTGTGGTCATACTCATTCGCTCTGTTTCCGAAAATAGAGTGCGGTTTATACTCGCTTGGCGCTCAAATGTCCATGTCACCACCGCGGGCAGATTGGCACATTTTAGCGCGGCATCTTATCCCGCAACCAGCTAATCACCTGAGACACAGGTTCCAACCGCCGCTTGTAGCCCAATGAATACAAAAAGTAGCCATATTGGCTGTCAAAATATAGCCCGAGTGTTGATAACCTCCCCTTTTAAGAGGCTGTCACTAACCAAAAACTCAGGGATCAGCGCCATCCCTTGTTGCTGTTTGACCGCTTCAAGCGCCATATAGAAGTGTTCAAATCCCACCCCATAGCTTGGCGAGTCCGGCGCAATACCGTGCGAATGCCAGAACTGCTGCCAGATTTGGGGACGGGTGATATGTGAGATTGAATGATAAAGCAGAAGATCCCGGATATTCCGAATTGGAGAGGTAATCAGCGCAGGGCTGACCACCAGCATCAAACGCTCACGGACAAGCAACTCGGCCTCTTCATCCAGGTTTGCCAGTGGCAAGCAATGCACTGCGATATCCCCCTGGAAACGGTTCTGCATATCAGAGGTAATTGAGGCTTTCACTGCCAACTCTATGTTCGGCAACGACTGCCGGAAATGCTCAAGGCGGGGGATCAGCCACATGCTGGCTACCGAAGGGGGCAGCGACAGTGCAATCCGGGATTTGGTGTGCGGTGTCTGCATGATGTTGGATGTCGCATGCTGCAGGTTTTCCAACGCTTCTACAACTGAAGGCAGATAACGCCGCCCCATTTCTGTCAGCTCAATTTTCCCGCCGGAGCGCTCGAACAAGGTGCACCCTATCTGCGCTTCCAGCTGCAGGATTTGTTTACTGATTGCACTTTGGGTCAGGTTGAGCAAAACCGCCGCCTTGGAAAAGCTCAAGGTCTGGGCCACAACGGTAAAAGTCATTAATGTCTTAACCGGTGGGATAGGCATAGCCATCAATAGCACCTATGAAAATATGGAATACCCTTTGAATTTATATCGTTTGCCGTTCAATTTCCAACCGATTAATACTGAACAGGAATTAATCAATTTTTTTGCCCATGGAGCGGCTGACAAACATCATGACACATATACTACAGCGCCACTGTCATTCAAAACTTCCCGTTGTTTCAGGTGGGGAGGGTATTTTTCTGTTCGACGACCAGGGAAAACGTTACCTGGATGGCTGTGGCGGCGCAGCCGTTTCCTGCTTGGGACACAGCCACCCGCAAGTGCTCGGCGCAATTCAAAAGCAACTGAGTACTATTCCTTATGCGCATACTGGGTTTTTCACGTCACCCGCCGCAGAAGAACTGGCAGATAGGCTGGCGGACAAAGCCCCTGGGCCGCTGAACCACGTTTATCTGGTCAGTGGCGGCTCTGAAGCGGTGGAAGCTGCGTTGAAGATGGCACGTCAGTATTTTCTGGAAATTGGCCAACCCTCACGCACCCGTTTTATAGCAAGGCGCCAGAGTTACCATGGCAACACATTGGGCGCTTTGGGTGTGGGAGGCAACATGTGGCGCAAGGAGCCTTTCGCTCCCCTGATGCAAAATGGGGAATTGATAGCCCCATGCTATGCCTACCGTGACAAGCAAGCGGATGAAACAGACTTTGATTATGGACAGCGTGTTGCCAATGAGCTGGAAGAGCGTCTCCTGGCAGTAGGGCCAGAAACGGTTGTCGCTTTTGTTGCAGAACCGGTTGTGGGTGCAACTGCTGGCGCACTGGTGCAGAAAAGGGCTATTTCAAACGCATCCGGGAAATCTGTGATAAATACGGCATCCTGCTGATCCTTGATGAGGTTATGTGTGGTTGCGGCCGCACAGGCACCTACTATGCCTATGAGCAGGAAGGGATTGTGCCGGATCTGGTCACTATGGCCAAAGGTCTGGCAGCGGGTTACCAACCCATTGGCGCGGTGATGATCCATGACAAAATCTATGATGCCATCTTTCACGGTACCGGTACTTTCAACACGGTCATACCTTCATGGCGCATCCATTAGCCTGCGCTGCGGCCTGTGCCACACTCGACGCACTGGAATCCGGAGTGTTGAAAGACGTGACTGAAAAAGGGGGTTACCTGGTCAAACAGTTAATAGCCAGACTCGGCGATCATCCTTTTGTCGGTGATATCCGTGGCAGGGGGTTATTCCTGGGGCTGGAGTTTGTGGAAGACAAGGCATCAAAAACACCATTTTCGCCAAGCCGGCCGCTCCACCAGCAAATCAAAGCCACTGCGATGGATAACGGCCTGATGTGTTATCCCATGGGAGGCACAATTGATGGAAAACAGGGCCATCACATCCTGTTGGCGCCGCCTTTTATCATCAACGACAATGAAATGGATGAACTGGTTAACCGACTGGCGATAACACTCGACAAGGTCTTTGTCTAAGGAATGCTCGTGCATCAAGGAAGAACCATTATTGTTGCGCCAAATGGGGCGCGTCGTGGCAAACAGGATCACGCTCAGCTGCCAATGACTATCGACGAAATGGCAGAATGTCTGACCCAATGCCAGGCTGCCGGTGCCGCCATGGCCCATATGCATGTACGTGACAGTCAGGGCAAGCACACTCTGGATGTGGGCCTAAACAGGGAGTGGCTCGTGGAGACCCGGGCCCGTTTTGACCACCAGTTGGTTATCCAATTAACCACAGAAGCCGTCGGCCTCTATCAGCCGGATGAGCAAATGGCACTGGTCAGGGGAACAGAGCCTGAAGCCGTTTCCCTAGCCCTTCGCGAACTGCGCCCCAACGCTTCATTCGAAAAATCAGCCAGTCATTTTTTCCATGAACTCAATGAGCGCCGTATTTACGTGCAATACATTTTGTATGACGCGGCCGATTTGTCGCTTTACTTTCAAATGGTTAATGACAAAACATTGCCGAACAACGGGCATCACCTACTATTGGTACTGGGGAAGTACAAAACAGGCATGTTATCTGACCCCACAGATTTACTCGAATTTGATATCAAGCGCCTAAGCCACAGTGGTGTTTCATGGGCGACCTGTTCCTTTGGACAATACGAGCATCAATGCCTGGCCGCTGCGATGTCGCTCGGTGGCG
Organism: Enterovibrio sp. JCM 19048; assembly: GCA_001310415.1. Lineage (GTDB taxonomy): Bacteria > Pseudomonadota > Gammaproteobacteria > Enterobacterales > Vibrionaceae > Enterovibrio > Enterovibrio paralichthyis. The sequence continues at coordinate 24,849 of BAXE01000033.1, forward strand.
ATGTCAGGGTCGGCTTCGAAAATAACCTGCTCAATTTAACGGGACAGTGTGCGGAAAATAATGCCGAACTCATTCGCCAACTGGCTAATTTGTCTCGGAGCATGGGCTTAAATATCAACTCTGCGGAAGATCTAAGAAAAAATATCTGCCGTAGCTTTGAATCGTGAGGCATCTCTCTTGCGATCGAAAAACCAAGTATCAGATAATTTCGACGCAAATGGACTCACAATTTATTAACAGCGGATTCTCACCGCGTTAGCAATCACGTCATCGACAAGGACAAAAGCATGAAAGCGTTAAAACCAACTTTGGCCGCAATCAGCTTTGCAGCTGCTCTGACCGCCGTACCAGCACAAGCCAACCAGTTTGTCACTATCGGTACCGGTGGTGTTACGGGTGTTTACTACCCTACAGGTGGCGCAATCTGTCGTCTGGTTAACAAAACCAAGAAAGAGCATGGCATTCGCTGCTCCGTAGAATCTACCGGTGGTTCAATTTACAACATCAACACTATTCGCGCCGGTGAACTCGACATGGGTATCGCCCAATCTGACTGGCAATATCACGCATACAACGGCTCCAGCAAGTTTGAAGAGCAAGGCCCGTACAAAGATCTGCGCGCCGTATTCTCCGTGCACCCAGAACCATTCACCGTGGTTGCTCGTGCAGATTCCGGCATCAAAACCTTTGACGATCTGAAAGGCAAGCGCGTTAACGTAGGTAACCCAGGCTCTGGCCAGCGCGGTACTATCGAAGTGCTGATGGGCGAAATGGGCTGGACAATGGACGACTTCAAACAAGTGTCCGAGCTGAAAGCTGCTGAACAGTCTAAAGCTCTGTGTGACAACAAAATCGATGCCATGGTTTACACCGTGGGTCACCCAAGTGGTGCCATCCAGGAAGCGACCACGGCTTGTGACAGCGTGATCGTAGAAGTCAACAATGCTGCCGCGCAGAAACTGGTTGCTGACAACGATTACTACCGTAAAGCGACAATCCCGGGCGGCATGTACCGTGGCAACGATGGTGATGTGCAGACCTTTGGTGTAGGCGCGACTTTCGTTTCTTCTGCAGAAGTGCCGGAAGAGGTGATCTACAACGTGACCAAAGCGGTGTTTGAAAACTTTGATGACTTCCGTCGTCTGCACCCAGCATTTGCAAACCTGAAAAAAGAAGAGATGGTTGCTGACGGCCTGTCTGCACCTCTGCACCCTGGCGCACTGAAGTACTACAAAGAAGCTGGCCTTATCAAGTAAGCCAGATTTAGATAGACAAAAGGCGGGGTATTTCCCCGCCTTTTTCATGTCTGCGTATAAATGCCGTTTACTGTTTGGCTTCGCCTGTTTCTGCCTCAACGCTCACTTGCGGTTTGGTCAACTTCCAGACCCGGCCGAAATGTTTGTGATGCCCGGCATCAATACCCGCTTCCTCGCCCATACCATGATAAAGGTCAAGGTGGTTCTTTTTCACCGCGCCGCCGGTATCCAGCGCCATCAGCAATTTAAGCACATGCTGTCCATTCCAGTTTCCCTGCTCATCCAACTGCGGAACTTCAGCCAACAGTACAGAGCCCATCGGCAGGTATTCGCGGTCTGCCGCCACAGATGCGCCAGCCAGCAATGGGACACCTGCAGTTCCTGTTACTGGGTGTGCAGCCTTGGGCGTGAAAAACACATAAGACGGATTTTGGTTCAGCAACTCTTCCACGGTCGCCTCATCCTGCAAAGCCACCCAATCTTTGATCGCTTTCAGTGACATTTTCTCACGCGGCACTTCGTCTCTCTCAATCAACACTTTACCGATGCTGACATAGGGATGACCATTTTTCCCACCGTAGGCAAAATACTCCAGGTTATCGGTATCGCCGAAATGAATAAAGCCACTGCCCTGCACTTCCATAATGAAGTTATCGATCAGCGATGCACTGTAACCCAGCTCCAATCCCATGCCATCAAGCGCGCCGTTGTAGATCTCTTCGCGGGTCGGGCAACGCTCGCCACACTCCGGCATGGCATAGACCGGATAACGATACTCAGCATCCGGCTGATGGCGCATTTCGATCACCGGTGAAAAATAGCCGGTAAACAATACGTTGCCATAGCTATCCCCCCACCCATCTGCTCCAGGGAAATACCATAATCAGCCAGAGCAGTCGGCTCCCCACTCTCTGCCAGCCAGGTTTTCACGCTGTCATACAGCGCTTGATTCGGAGTACTGAGCCGTGGAGAAAGCGTCTCGACTTTTTCCAGCTGACCTGGGAATAGCGAGTAGTCACGGGGCTTGTCAGACGCGATGATCGATACTGGGTTCAACACCTCGTCGAAGCTTCCATCTACATACTGTTGACCTCTGTCCGTCGGGCGTGCGCAAGCGGCCAGAAGTAAAGAAATACCGACAACTGAAAGTGCCTTTTTCACGGGAAATCCTGTTCGTAATTACGTTGCGCAAAGGGTGACAGAAGCACGGAAGATCTGCAATGAAAAGCAGATCTGACAAGCTGAAAGCCACATGAATGTCGGCAGTTATATTGCGATCCATGACATATCAATCTTCATTTGAAACACTTTGTCACATATTCGTCATAAATATCAGTTTAAATCTGGTGACACAAAAGTGTCTTAAAAGTTAAACACCTTTGCCGCCACCATATCAGCAAGATAGACGTATAGATTTCGTGAAGGAGTACGGGATGAATTTGAAAGTTGGACGCAAAACCCTGTTGGATCCGGATGCATTGAGTATCAATGGATCCGTGCACTTGCCAGTGATGGCAGTACAGATGAGATGATCAATGCCAGCATTCGCCGCTGCCTCGGTGGCAGCGACGATGTCGCGGACAGGATTCGAAAGGTAGCACTGGGGTTGTGCCCCGTTACCGAACTGCTGCGCCTTTTACCTAACGGCTATTAAACGGCTACCGAACTTTGACAAATGGCGTACTGTAATGGAAGGGTTTTTCCCTTTGCAGGGTGCTGCTGTTTTCCACAACATAGAGGTAGGTGTTGTTCCCAACGGTATAAATAAGTTTATTGCCGTTGAAGTCATAATGACTGGTCGTGCGGGCTCCTTTTACATAAATCCCATCCTTCCGCACCTCAAAACGATCAGCGGCGTAAGGGGCCACACCTTGTTCTATCCACTCACCATAAATGATCGACTGATCAACCTCCACGAAGATCGGGACATCCTTGGCCACTAAAAAACCAATGGTGCCTCCAACAAGCACCACAAAAAGAGAAACAGACTGACCGACAATGCCCAAAATAGCGTCTCGCCAACGAGAAAAAGAAGTAACTATCAACAATATTATTATAAAAACAGTATCAGTGCCGACAAAGCCGGGCATCAATAGTTTGAAGCAGCGTCACCCCTTGCAAAATTAAGAATATTTAGTCACTATCAACGAATATAAAATCAAAAACATGGAGTAAGGTGTTGAAACTTCGCAGTACAGCACTCGTAAATGGATTTAGACAATCTGCGCCTTATGTGAATGCGCACCAGAATAAAACTGTCGTCATCATGCTGGGTGGCGAAGCGATTGCCGATCCTAACTTTGGCAATATCGTGAATGATATTGCCCTGCTCAATAACCTTGGGATGAGGCTGGTCTTGGTGTACGGTGCCCGTCCGCAAATCAACCAACTGATAGAAAAGCAGGGGCTGGAGACGCCTTACCATAAAGGGGTGAGAGTCACTGATGCCTCAGCTCTTGAAGTGGTCAAGCAAGCAGCCGGGCAACTCCAACTCGATATTACAGCCCGCCTTTCCATGAGCCTGAACAACACCCCCATGGCGGGTGCCCAAATCAACGTTGTGAGTGGCAACTTTGTGATTGCCCAGCCTCTCGGTGTCGACGATGGTATCGATTATTGCCACAGTGGACGCATCAGGCGCATTGATATCAACGGGATTAAGCAGCAACTCAACCAGCACTCAATTGTCCTGCTGGGGCCTGTTGCCAGCTCCGTCACCGGGGAGTGTTTCAATCTGACGTCGGAAGAGCTTGCTACCCAATTGGCAATTCGCCTCAACGCAGACAAGCTGATCGGCTTTTGTTCTCTGCAAGGTGTGATTGGTCAGGAAGGAAATGTGGTTTCTGAGCTTTTCCCTCATCAGGCAGAAGAAATTTTACGCCAGCGGGAACAAGCCGGTGACATTAACTCCGGCACTGTGCGCTTTTTACGTGGCGCTGTTGCCGCCTGTAGAAGTGGTGTGCCGCGCTGCCATTTGTTGAGTTACAAAGTGGATGGTTCGCTGATTCAGGAGCTTTTCTCTGTGGAAGGTATCGGCACCCAGATAGTGACTGAAAGTGCCGAGCGTGTCCGTCAGGCAACCATTGATGATATCGGTGGTATTCTCGACCTAATCCAGCCTCTCGAAGAGCAAGGTATTCTGGTGCGGCGTTCCCGTGAGCAGCTGGAACAGGAGATTGCCCTTTTTACCGTGATTGACCGTGATGAACGGATCATCGGTTGTGCGGCGCTCTACCCCTACCCCGAATCAAGCAGCGCAGAAATGGCCTGTGTGGCAGTCCATCCCGAATACAGGGACAGTGACCGCGGTACTCATCTGTTGCAGCATATCAAGCAGCAAGCGTTGCAAATTGGCCTGAAAAGCATCTTCGTGCTGACAACCCGCAGTATTCACTGGTTCCGTGAGCACGGTTTTTTGGAAACCGATGTCTCGGCGCTGCCGGATGCAAAGCAGCAACTTTACAACCTGCAACGCCGATCCAAAGTGTTGACGCTGAGCCTCAACGGCCACGCAATGCGTCGGCCAAGCCGCTAAAGCGCTGGGTTTTACGTTTCACCGCCCGCGCCAGACTGGCGCGGGTTGCAAACACATCCAGCCGGTTCTTGGCACGGGTGATCCCGGTATAAACCAACTCGCGCGTCATGACAGGTGTTGGGGTTGGCGGCAATACCAGAATGGTGTGACCAAACTCCGAGCCTGGGATTTGTGTACCGTCATGGCAAACGCCGTCTGGTGCGCCGGGAGACGACTAGGCAGGAAGGTTTTTGACGAACCGTCTGCCATATCAAACACCACCCTCAAACCCCCTTCCTGCGCCACTACAATCCCGATATCACCGTTGTACAAACCAAGACCATGATCGTTTTGCGTCACCATCACCGGCCGCCCGACATAAAACAGCTCTTCACCCGGTGCGATCAGCTTTTCGGCCGCCAGTGCTTTTTCAATCGCAATGTTAAGCCTTTTACCCCGAACGGGCCTTCCGCCAACGCGCACAGTAACCGGACATCCCCAAACTTGCCCAGCACAGAGCGGTTATCGGCGCCGGCTTTCAGCGCAGTGAGGTAGTCCCGGTAACCCGACACGGCAAGCGCAATGGCTTCAGAGTACACATCCGTATCCAGATCATGCAGCGCGATATCCTTAAAGCCACGCTGCAACACCCAGTCCAGCCCGGCAACATTGCTTCATTGATCGATTTGGCGAGCTGGCCGATGCCAGACTGAGCATGGAAACGGTAACTCTTTTTCAGCAGACAGACGCCATCAGACACCCGTGATACCGAGTCATCTGCCGCCAGCGAAAAGCCGGTTAATGATGACAGCGTCGCCGTGCGCGGTGGGCTGTAACGTCCATCGGCGCCGAGACAGATATCCCCCAACACCGCGCCTGCTTCAACAGACGCTAATTGATCGCGATCCCCGAGTAGAATGACCCGTGCATGCTCAGGGAGTGCCGACAGCAAACGGGCCATTAAAGGCAGATCCACCATAGAGGCTTCATCCACCACCAAAATATCAAGGTGAAGCCTGTTGCCCTCATGGTGACGGAACTCAACCCGGTTTGGAATTGCCCCCAACAGGCGGTGGATGGTCGACGCCTGAACCGGGATTTTACCCCGAACTTCATCACTGACCGGCAAAGCCGCTACCGCATTGCCGATAGACTCTGTCAAGCGGTTGGCAGCCTTACCCGTGGGTGCCACCAGTTTGATATCAGGCCCGTTTGGTTTATCACTGCTTTGCACCAGTGCCGCCAGCAGTTTAGCAACCGTCGTGGTTTTACCGGTTCCCGGCCCACCGGAAACCACCGCAAAGCGGTAGCTGAGGGCGACAGCTGCGGCCACTTTCTGCCAGTTCAGCCGGGCATTGTCATGAACAAGCGATAAGATCTCTGCATCGCTGGCACCGTTTTCCAGAGCCGATTGCAGGGAAAGCAGGTCCACTTTCTCACTGTCAGTGATATCAAAAAAGTCCACCAGCTTGCCGGCTTTCTCGCGCTCATCCCAACCTGGGAACAGCTTTCGCAGCAAGGTGATATCTGGCTGGAAAAGCGCATCGAGAATTTCGCTGGCGTCAGAAACCATCGGAATTTCATTGGTGCGTGAAACAATCTCCTGCGCAACCCGCTGTTCTGCCGCCCAGTAACGGTGAAGATAGAGCCGGGTTCCCGCCAGCACCATAGGTGTGGGTGAACTGCCATCCCCGACAACTTCACTGCCCGCCACCAGCGATAAAGCGTTTTCAGGCTGCATGATGGCAGCCAATTTCATAGATTCTGCCGGTGCTAAATCGAACAAGCGGGAAGCATCCAGCGCATTGAGATCCACACAGACATTACCCTTACCCAGTTCAAAGCTGACCAATGCCGCCCAACCCACAATCGGTGAACTTCCATCGCCAACCTGCTCGGCGATAAAGCGGGCAAACTGACGGTCAATTGCACGGATGGCATTGCGTTTATACAGGGTTTGTAACCATTCACTCATCGCCATATCAGCGCTCTCCGTCGGTAAACATGGCGTCGAGTCCATCCAGCAATTCAATGGATGGACGGGTGTAGAAAATGCCGTGACGAGTATCGGCCTCAATGCCACGGACAAACAGGTAATAGACGCCGCCGAAATGACGCTCAGGGTCATAATCCGGCAGGCGCTGTTTCAGAAAACGGTGCAGAGCCAGTGAATAGATCTGGTACTGGAAATCGTAGCGGTGATCGACCATCGCCTCTGCCAGAGCCGCTTCTGTGTAATCGGAAGGCGAATCGCCAAGGTAATTGGACTTCCAGTCGAGCACGTAATATTTGCCCTGCCAGCAGAACACAAGGTCGATAAAGCCTTTCAGCATGCCGCTTGCAGTTTCAAAATTCAGCTCTCCCGCTTTGGCGGACAGTGCGTCATGCTCGCGGATAAGGCTATTGACCCTGGTTGCGTTGAGACGCGAGACCGGCATGACAAACTCCATCTCGGTAAGCCTTGCAGCTGCATCAATGTGTGCCAGTTTCATCCCTTCATCATTCAGCGACTGGGACACCACATCCGACAGCAGGGTCTGAAGAACAGGCACCCAAGCTTCATCGTAGTTTTCCAGCAGCAACTGATGACGGATCATCGCCGCTACCTCTTCTGAGAACATTGACTGGTCAAACTCAACGTTTTCAAACAAGGTGTGGAGAAAAGTACCCGGTCTGGCACCTTTCGGAAAACGGAAGATAGACAGGACGTCTTCAGCGCTCTCCTCTACTTCAGGACTCTGTTCGCTGGCGGCATCAATATCAAATGCCGGCAGATCTGGCAGTGCACTGCCACTGTGTCCTTGTTTGACCAAACCGGAATAGCTGGTCAAGCGCCAGTCACGACGGATCTGCCCTGGAACTGTCGTGCACTCAAGGACGTTGATTCTTCCGTTGCGATGTCTAGCTTTCCGCTTTCAAGCGCTGGCGGCGGCAACATTTGCATTGCCATTGATGATGGTTCAATCAGTTTCTCGACAGCCGAGCGCAGCCCTGCGGTATCTGCCGCTTCTCCTTGTTGGATAAGGTAACCCAGTGCTGAGTGGTGCAGGCCAGTATCACCACCAGATTTGCGTCCCTCTTTCAACGGAGCTAGACCGATATAACAGCCGTAGACTGCACGGGTCAGTGCCACGTAAATCAGGCGCAGATCTTCTGCCAGACGCTCTTGATCCGCCTGTTCAATCGCATGCTCTGTGTTGTTCAGTGACAATACCGGGCGGTGCGCTTCGTCATGGTAGAAAGGCCGGTTTGACGGGCGGTAGTTGCAGGCAAACGGCAGAAAGACCAGATCGTACTCTAAGCCTTTGGATTTGTGGATGGTGACGATTTGTACCAGATCGCGCTCCGACTCGAGACGCACCTGCTGCTCTTCGCTGTTGCCATTCGGGTTGTCGATATGATCGGCCAGCCAGCGGATCAGTGCATGGTGGCTGTCCAGCGTTTGGCTTGCCTGTTGTAGCAATTCAGCAAGGTGCATCAAATCTGTCAGGATACGCTCGCCGTTTTCTTCACACAGCAAGCGTTCCGCAATTTTGCGGCGCTGCATCATCTGGCGCAGCATCGGCATCACGCCACGGCTGAACCAGACGGACTGATAAGTGGCAAACTCCACCACGGCCCGCTCCCACGCCTTTTCATCATGGTTGAGTTCATCGATATCTTTCGCCGTCAGCGCAAACAAGCCACTTGCCAACGCAGCGCGAAGTGCCCGCTCATTTTCCGGCATCAACACCGCCGCCAACAGCCGCTGCACATCCTGCGCCAAATGGCTTTCAAACACGCTGTCGCGGTTAGACAAATAAACCGACGCAATCCCCTGCCGCGCCAGCGCTTGTTTTACCCTGGCAGCTTCGCTACCGGTACGCACCAGAACCGCAATATCCCCCGCCTGCACCTGTTTACATTTTTCGCCTTTGCAAAATACTGTCTGGCCGTTGGCAGATTCAGTCAGGATCTGGCGAATAGTGGTTGCCGTTGCCGCCGCCATTTGTACTTCATAGTCTGCGCGGGACACAGGCTCTTCGGCATCATCCAGCCAGAATGTCATGGCCGGCTGGGTGATACCATTTCGCTTCCAGTGACGCAGCTCGGCGCCAGGCGCGTGGTCGACCGCATCGAACGGGATGTCGTCCTCGTAAATAAACGGCGCTTCAGCATGGCTGAACACCCGGTTTACCGCTGTCACCATCTCGGCAGTTGAACGCCAGTTGGTACCCAGGTTGTAGTGGTCAGTCACCTGGCGGCGTGCATGGATGTAGGTGAAGATATCTGCGCCACGGAAGGCGTAAATTGCCTGCTTGGGATCGCCGATCATAAACAGGCCACATTCCGGCGCGTCGTGGTAGATATCGCTGAAAATCTGGTATTGCTGCGGGTCAGTATCCTGAAATTCGTCAATCATGCGACCGGGTAAAGCTCCCGGATCCGGCCAGCCAACAGGCCTTCACTGTCTTGGCGCAGTGCATGTGCCAATTGTGATAACAGGTCGTCAAACGACAACCAGCCAAAGCGGCGTTTCTCCTGCGCAAGCAGTTCCCGCACCTGACGGATAGCATGGGCGGTTAATGCCTCTTTCAGTGACGGCGGATTGGCGATCAGATCATCGATAGCTCAAACACCGAATGGGTCGGCACTTCGCCTTTTTTGGTTTTCTCACTTAACGTCGAAGCAGAGAACCGGTAGAGATTATCCGGCAGCTTGTAGCTTTGGGTTGGCTGCGCCGCCATATGGCGATCTCTTCCAGCCAGTTTGGCAAAGAGCGGGCGCTGTAGCTTCGCTTGTCGACACCGGAACTTTTGATGATCGCTTCCAAATCCGCCGCCGCGGCCAGCCATTTCGCTTTCACCTCATCAATACGCTCAAGGTGATGCTGATGGGCGTCTTCCAGTGAAGCCGGCATAACCGGTGCCTGAATATCCACCAGCGGCCCAGAGAGATATGTGCCAATGTCTGCCAACAGGCTTTGCGGCGCAGGCCAGTAGCCACGCACCACCCCGCAAGGGTCTTTGGCAAGGGGTAAAACTGGCGACGCCAGAAATCGGCCACTGCACGTTCACGCAGGGGGCTTTCGTCAGTAATAAATTCGTTGGTAAACAGGCTACCGGATTCAAACGCATTCTGGGTCAGCATGCGCTGGCAGAAGCCGTGGATGGTATAGATAGCCGCTTCGTCCATTTGGCGCTCAGCCTGCAACAGGCGAAGCTCGGCCTGACGATGATCGCTTATTGCTGCAAGCAAAGGGGCTATCACCGGATCAGCACTTTCGCCGCGGCTAAAGGCCAGGCGCGCATCATGAATACGGGCACGGATACGGTCGCGCAACTCCTGCGTGGCCGCTTCGGTAAAAGTCACCACCAGAATTTTATCCACGCTTAGCGGTGTAGCATGGGCGCTTTCTTCCGTGCCGTGACCAAGCAACAGGCGAAGATAAAGACCGGCGATAGTAAAGGTCTTCCCTGTACCGGCAGACGCTTCAATCAATCGCTGCCCGTGCAGCGGAAAAGTCATCGTTTCGAGGCGTTGGGTTGGCATAGGTTATTCGCTCGCTGTACAGGTAATTTTTATTGTTATCTGCGTGACGGGTTGGCGATGAAAAATCATCTCTCCGACATATGTGGTAGTGGTGTTGTCCCGCTTCAGGCGCCTGTTCATTCCGGTGACTCCTCAGCCAACAAGGCAGGTAACAGCACTGCCTGTCCAAGCGCCAGCACATTCTCCATCAAACGGTCATCAGCGTGAGGCCATACACGGGCAACGTAGGCATTCTCGCCTTCGCCGTTGGTCATATAGCCACCGTTAAAGGCGACATACATTTTACTGAATGCCTTTTCTAGCGTACTGGCGTCATCCATCCAGTTGCCTTTCTTATCCAGACAGGCAGCAATCCCAGCCATCGCTGTATCCGGCAGGTAGGCCAAAGGTTTGTCCATACCTTCAAAGTACAGGTTCAGGTAGTCCGAAAGTCGTGAGATGGCTTCATCTGCCGCAACCGGCAACCATACGACCTCTTCATCAATACCGATAAAACGTGTCGGGATAACCTCACCCGCTGCACATTGGCAGAGGTGATCAATCCAGCTGCCAGCCTGTCTTTAGCGCGTACCTTACCGCTTCGGTACAGCAGGCGGCCATCACGGTAGCGATCATCCAGCCACCCCTGCAGCGAAACTTCGCCGTACCGGGTTGGGATCCGCAGGTTGATTTCCTGTGGCACCCGCTTGGCCTCGAGACAAGGTTTGAGTTTCGTGTACTGGGCGAGGATGGCACTTTGCTCGGCTTCCAGCGCCAGCTCACCAAAATGGCTCAGTGGCAAACTGCCACTGGCTTTCTGGCGTTGGAAAAATGCGGACAGCGACGCTTCATCGTCACCCTGATTAATCACATGGGTAAGCAAGGCATCGCGCAGTTGATAGCGGTTGAGATTGTCCAATGCAAATGGCTCTGCATCTTCCATGGCACCGTCGCTGGCTTCAAACACCACCTTGAGACGGCGGTTAAAGAAATACTGCACCGGCATTCGCCAGAAGCGCTGAAGCTCTGCCAGCTCCAGCACGTTGCTTTGGGTATCTGACTCCGTCGACAGGGCATCATCCCCGAAAAACGGCAGAGCCAGCTCACCTTCTCCACGCGCAGCAGGCAACCATTCGGCGGCGTAGCTTTGACGACCTTCAGTAAATGCCAACTTACTGAATGGCACCAACGGATGGTGATGAATGAGATGCGAAAGGAGCTTTTCGCCGGATTCGTGCTCCGGCAACCGCTCATCCCCTGCCAGACAATAGCCCTGACGGCAATAGTCGAGCAGCTCAGTGACCAGCACTGATGGCACTTTCACAGAGTTATCCTGCACCGAGCGCCCCACGTAGCTGATGTAAAGGCGTTGCTGCGCAGATTGCAGGGCTTCGAGGAACAGGTAACGGTCATCATCGGCGGGAGCGATCCCCGCACGGCCGCGGCCGCGGCCAGCCATTAAATCAAACCCGACGGGGGCAATGGTACGCGGATAGTCGCCATCGTTCATGCCCAGCAGGCAGACTACCTGGAACGGGATCGAGCGCATTGGCATCAAGGTACAGAAGTTAACCTGCCCGGCAAGGAAACGCTGGCTGACGCGCTCGCCACCCATTTTTTCACTGAGGTAATCACGCACTATGGTCAGCGGCAGGGGCTGGCTGAATCCGGCATCGTCCAGTTGGGTCAGCCAGTTATCCAGTTGGCTACGGATAAGTTGACCGGCAAGCTCTTCCCCGGTATCCAGGTCAAACAACTCTGTAAACAATGTGGTCAGGGTTTGTACCCATTGCTCGCCATTTTGAGCAAGGTTGAGTGACGCCTGCGCATCAATCAATACCCGGAAGAATTCCCCGAGTTTTCCGGCTAAATCGGCTTCCAGCCCCTGCACCTCGTCGTAGGCCAAAACATCGTTGTACAAGCCTGCCTCACTTGGCATGGCATAGCCCAGCAACATACGGTTAAGACCAAACAACCAGGTATTCTGGTGCTGCTCTGGCAGCGAGAAATGGGCTGCTGTACTGTCATCCAGCCCCCAGCGGATGCCCGCTTCCTCTACCCAGAACTTCACTTTTTCAAACTGGCGGGTATCGAGACCAAACTTCGAAGTACTGCCGGTACTTCCAGTATTTCCAACAGCTCCGCTGCGCTGCAACGGCTATCAGGCAGACTCAGCAGGCGCAAAAATGTGGTCAGTACCGGGCTTTCCTGATCGGCGGTACGGTCAGAAATCGAGAACGGGATATAGCGTTCACCCGGCGCATTGCCAAACACCGCCTGGATAGCCGGGCTGTAGGCATTGATGTCTGCCACCATCACAATGATGTCGCGCGGTGTGAGGTTTGGGTCAGCTTCGAGCATCTCCAGCAATCTGTCGTGCAACACTTCCACTTCACGCATCGGGCTATGGCAAACTTCGACGGTTAGCGAATGGTCATCGTGCTCAACCGCCAGTTTGCTTTCGCTGGTCAGTGTTTCCTGCAAGTTGCCCGGTTCGACTAAATCCAGGATATCGGCCTGAATATGATGCAGCAGCGAATCGCGCGGTATATCAACAAAACCCTGATCGACTTCGTTACATTGAAGCTCTGAAATCAGCAGCAGGTTGTCCCGTCCCAGCTTACCCATCGACGCCAGTAAACTGTTACCCACTTCTGCGCTGTCGTCCTCTGCCATTAACGGCAAGGCAAATTGCGCGGGTTCATCAGCACTTGCCACCCGCGTAACACGGGACTCCATGCTGGCGGCACGTTTGGCCAGATAGCGTTTGTCGCGGATATCTCCCCAGTAATAACGGCAAGGGTTGGTAAACAGGTAATGGACATCAATGTGTTCACCAAGCGCCTTCAGGCATCCATGTAGCGCGGGGGCAACGCAGATATACCGAAAACAAACACGCGTTCAATATGGGCCAGCCTTCCGGCTTGGCACTCTGCACGCTCAGGGCATCAATAAACTCTTCGTAAAGGTTCGCCCTGTGAAACGGTGACTGACCTAACGACAGGGTGTAATCATACAGCGCCTGCCAAAGGGCTGGCTGCCAGCCGCTTTCATCGCCTAGCTCGGGCACAGGCTGTTGCCTTCCCAGGCTTTAATCCACTCTGGGCGGTAAACCAAATACTGGTCGTAAATATCCGCTATTTTACCGGCCAATTGATACAGTTTTTGATTGTCGGTGTCGTTTTCAAGGTAACGGCGCAGGGTATCAAACGCCGGCTCGCTGAGCTTTTCCGGCAACACTTCCATTAACTTCCATGTCATGGCTTCTTTATTGAAGAAGCTGCGCTGCGGCACATCGTCCAGAATATGGGTGAACATTTGCCAGATAAACGTCGCAGGAAGCGGAAATTCAACATTGGCAACAATGCCCTGCTCTTTGGCCATTTCCAGCTTCAGCCACTGCGCCATGCCTGGACTCTGTACCAGGATGATTTCTTTTTGAAACGGATTAGCCAAAGGCTGCTGTTGGATAATGGCGACAAGCAGGCTTTTCAGCAGATCGAGTTGATTGGAGTGATAGACGGTGAACACGGGAGAGACTCTTGATGTCGACGATAAAGCGATTGTGGCGGAATGGTCTCCAGAGTGCAATTTCAGGCGGTTAGAAATGACAGCGCCTGCACAAGGCAGGCGCTTTATCCATCAGGCAGTTGCAGGTTGTTTGAACTGCAGGGAAATGAAGCGGCGGTAATGCATTGCCACAAAACCTACCACCAGGGTTGCCACAATCAGTTCCACGTATGCCAACACTGAAATCTGCTCAACATACTGGGAAGCAACACCAACTGATGCCATCCAGTGTGCTGTCTTATACAGCGCAGTTGCACCAATGACCATCGGGAACGTAAAAGCTGCAAAGCCAGGAGAAAACGGCAAACGCATCAGACGGACGAACGAGACATAGATAATAAATGTCATCAGCACTGCGATACCAAACAGCAAAGCGACGATCACAGGCGATGGCGATTGAGTCACGGTCAGGTAACCGGCCAGCGACAGACTGGCTGGCGCCGCCAGAATAGCGATCGTTGGTTTAGCTGCATCTGGCACTTCGCTACAGAAAATCAGGCGATACAGCATCATTGGCAGCAAAATCGCGTAGGCAATCATACCAAAATAGAGCACGGCTTCTGCCACCGGGCGCAAAGCAGGCGTACCAGGGAATGCCACGTCAGCAACAATCAACTACTGGGGGTACGAACCAGCTCGGTACCATATGGGTAATATCGAAATCTTTTGCACGGTGATAGCTGAAAGAAATCAGGAACGCGACATGCGCCATCACCGCCGCCAACCAAAGTGCATTACCCATTGCCGGCGAAACCTTGTAGACGCTGTTAGAGACAATCATGACGCCCATTGCAAAGGTCGGTACCACACTACCCACAACTGGATGTTTCAGATCGTTCCAAAGCCCTTGAGGACTGAGCATAAACTTCAGCGCAATCAGAAGCAGCATTACACCACCGATCACAGCACCCAGTGTTTGCGCGCTGCCACCAAAGTTGCCCGCGTTTTCCCAGCTCCATCCAAGGCTTGCGATTGCCAGCGCCAAGCCGGCCATCGGGGTGGGAAGTAAATTCAGTCGTCTACGCATCGCTCTGTCACATCTTTAGAAGTAAAACACATAATTTATGATAGAACGGCATTAGAATTTAGTATATCTGAATCTTTTTAAACCACCGTTAAGTTATACTTAACAAAAAACTTCCTTACATTTCAGCCACACCAGAAATTCACGTCGCAAACATAGGAACGCAATATGTCCGTTTCACTTCGTCAACTTCAGGTTTTCGTCGCCGTCGCGCAGGAAAAGACCATCACTGCGGCTTCTACGTTGCTATATCTGTCTAAACCGGCGGTCAGCATGGCGTTAACAGAATTGGAGAACCAGCTTGGTCATAAGCTGTTCGAGCGGGTGAACAACAGGTTGGTGATCAACGAGCATGGAAGCCGTCTCTTGCCACTGGCCGATGAACTCTTGATGCGAAGCGATGAGATCATGACGGTGTTGGATACGACCAACGAACTGATCGGTCAGTTGAACATCGGTGCCAGCGATACAATTGGCAACCAACTGGTGCCCTTTTTACTGCGGGATTTTCGCGCTGACTCCGGTCACACCCAGCAGACGCTCATTGTCTCCAACAGTCAAGCTATTATTGATGCTATCCTCGCCTTCGAACTTGATATAGGTTTCATTGAGGGGTTAGGGGAAATCCGCCACCAGTTGGGACACTCTGATCTTGCGATGCAACCTTGGCTAAGTGATGAAATGTGTATTGCCTGCGCGATCGATCATCCTCTGACGCAACCAGGCAGCCTGACTCTGTTTGATTTGGAAAACCATAACTGGATTTTACGCGAATCAGGCTCAGGAACCCGGGAGCATTTCCTTTCGCGGCTTGCACCGCGGCTGGAACATTGGAATATCGCTTTTGAGCTTCGCACTACTGAGGCGATCATTAACTGTGCCTCCGCTGGACTTGGGTTAGCCTATCTGTCGAAACTGGCAGCACGTCATGCCGTTGCCAATAACAGATTGAAACTTCTCGAAGTACCACTGGATTTGCGACGCCAATACTGGACGGTGCGCCATAAGGACAAGCACCAGTCCCCACTGATGACGCGCTTCGACAGCTTTGCATCCCAATGGCAACTACGCGACTAAACCCGATTGTCACCCACACTGTAGGCGATGATCTGACTTATCTGGCATAGCGGCCGTCCACTTTCCGCCTGCCAGTGGTTAAAGGCTTCTTGCGCAGCCTGAAGGGATTTTCGGGTATCGCGGCCACCATCAATGATCTGGTGAGCCCGCAAGTAACCCTCCACGTCGCCAGATAGAATAAAAGTATCTTTTCCCATCATACGCAGAGAATACGGTCCCGTATTCCCACCTAACCGGCTGCCATGCTTTTTAAGGTAAGCCCACAAGCCAATAATGTCAGACTCTGGCCAATCAGCTATAAACCGGGAAAAGCTGCCGTGTTGTTTAGCGGCACGTTGAATCATTTGAGCGTTGTGAGGAATGGTCATCACCTTGCCGAGGTGTCGGATGATTGCTGGGTTGGTTGCTTTTTCTTCCCACATTTCCGGAGGCACCAGGCACATTTTCTCTATGTCAAAGCCCCAAAACACCTCTTCAAATCCTGGCCATTTATTTCTAACCACCTGCCAGTTCATACCCGACTGGAAAATCTTCTGGCTGAACATTGCCAGCCAACGGTCATCCGGGATCCCGATTAAGTCCTGCTGACCAAGTGGATGTGACAAGCGTTGTTCCAATGCACTATTGCTTCCTTTGCGCGTCGCCGCCCGGTGATAAATATCTGAAAATTTTTCCAATGCCATCACAGTAATCACGGTTAAACTAGACAGGTGTTTTTACTTTACTGTATAAACAGACAGTAAACAAATTAAGAGAGGTTAACCATGGCCGTTATCGTCAAATATGTGGTTGAACGCAACGGAGAAGAGAAGATGACTTTTACCTCTAAAGCGGACGCTGACGCATACGATAAAATGCTCGACATGGCAGATGAACTGTTTGAACTACTGGGCAAAAGTGATGTTGTCAGCGGTGAAGAGCAACGAGAGGAATTGTCTCTCTTTCTGGCGCAAAATCGCGAAGAAGTGCTGTATGCACTGGGTGCAAAGCGTAAGCCTGCACCAAAAGCCAGCAAGAAAAAAGCTGAAGCAGCATCAAAAGAAGACGACGCAGAAGCCGCGTAATATTAAAAAACGCTCCCTTGGGAGCGTTTTTTATTTCATCTTCGTCCTGTTTTTAGGCCTAGATTCCGCGAATCATTCTTATTCGCCATTTATCTGCAGTAATCTCCCCTCTCTCCCTTCAATCTTCGCAGGGTTCACTTTAAGATGTCCCCAGTAAATAAAAATTGAATAACGTTGGCGCTGCAGCGCGTCAAGTAAAGAGACAAGGAGACTCCTTCATCATGGCAAGTTTTGCTCTTGCGTTTGGCACCGCGACCAAAAACAAAGACGGAAAAATCATCGAAGCATTTTTCCCAACCCCAGTTTTAAACCCATCAGAGGCACTGGTTTCTGCGCTGGCTGATGTAGTTAGCTACAAAGACGGCAACGAAGTGTTCGACGTTGAACCATCACAATGCGCAGCAATCGCATCTGCATTCTCTGCAGCTGAAGAACAAGCGGCGGCGGCATTTGCTACCAAAGCGACAGAATCAAACCAACCTTTGGTCTTGGTCATTCTGGCAACAGATGAAAAACCGGCCAGTGTTGCAGAGGGCTTTTTGAAGCTCCAACTCATCTCTCACCGTCTGGCAAAACCACACACTATTGTTCTGGATGGCATTTTCGGCCTGCTGCACAACATTGCATGGACAAACCAGGTCCAATCGACCTGCCAGAGCTGGCTGAGCGTCAAATGGAAGCTCGCCTGAAAGGTGAAACCCTGACAGTAGATTGTGTAGACAAGTTTCCGAAGATGGTTGATTACGTGGTTCCAACTGGCGTTCGTATCGCAGATACGGCGCGTGTTCGCTTGGGCGCGCACGTGGGCGAAGGTACTACGGTTAT
The DNA here is from genome assembly GCA_001310415.1 of Enterovibrio sp. JCM 19048. GTDB lineage: Bacteria > Pseudomonadota > Gammaproteobacteria > Enterobacterales > Vibrionaceae > Enterovibrio > Enterovibrio paralichthyis. Next base: position 42,690 of record BAXE01000033.1, read on the forward strand.
GCACGAAGGCTTTATCAATTTCAATGCGGGCACTGAAGGTGTAAGCATGGTTGAAGGCCGTATCTCAGCAGGCGTTATGGTCGGTAACGGCAGCGACATCGGTGGTGGCGCTTCTATCATGGGCACACTGAGTGGTGGTGGTCAGCTGGTTATCTCTATCGGCGAAAACAGCCTTCTGGGTGCAAACGCCGGTCTGGGTTTCCCTCTGGGCGATCGTTGTACCATTGAATCAGGCCTTTACGTAACTGCTGGTACCAAGGTTACCATGCTGGATGCAAACGGCCAGGAAGTTGAAACTGTGAAGGCACGTGATCTTGCTGGTAAAGCAGACCTGCTTTTCCGTCGCAATTCAGTTACCGGCAAAATTGAATGCCTGACCAACAAATCTGCGGTAGAGCTTAACGCTGAGCTACACGCGAACAACTAAGCTGTCTACAAGCTTTGAATAGAAGAAGACCAGCTAATTGCTGGTCTTTTTTGTACTCAGTTAAAGTTGCCCGCCTCTAACCCAGTTTCCCAGTTCTGTTTATACTCCCAGCCTCTTGGGGAGTCATCAATGCACACTGCATTATAAGGTTTACCGAGAATACCCGCTTTGTAAGCATTGTCCGGGTTGCAGTACTCTTTCATATGAGATTGGTAGGCAGTCAGGTAATCGTGCTGCGCTTCTGCACTGCTCGCTCCCAACTTATCCAGATCCTCTGCAGAGCGCGGTCTATTTCCGGCTTCCACATCATAACTTGCCAGCCCAGCCCAATTATCTTTTTCCGACAGTTGAGTTACGGCCTGATTGCTACATCCAGCAAGAGCTGTGGCAAACAATACGCTAATTACTACTTTGTTCATATCGACCTCCTTTGCCATGTTGATAGCAGTATACGTAACGATACTTAATAGAGACCGTACAAAGATTGAAATCTTATTCAATGAAATTGAAGGTCAGTTTAAACAGGATCAATCTGGCTTTTTACAAACTCCAAACGCGAAAAAGCCCTGACCGGTTGGTCAGGGCTTTTTCTGCTTTTTTGTCTCACTTTTTTAAAAAGTGAAAGAAAATTGGGAGCCTGGCGATGTCCTACTCTCACATGGGGGTGGAGAAAGCACGTATTGAGCGCATGCGCCGGGTGCTTTTGGAACGAGAGCAGCTGTGCTGCGAACTGAACGAACCCGCAAACGCGGCGGCGACCGCGAAGAAGGCCCCCCCTCAGATACTGACGATAAGGCCATCCCGATGGTTCGTCCATCCCCTTATGTTTCAATTTACTGCAAACGCAAAAAGGCCATCCTTACGGATGGCCTTTTCGACTGTATTTGAAGCCTGGCGATGTCCTACTCTCACATGGGGAGACCCCACACTACCATCGGCGCTGTTACGTTTCACTACTGAGTTCGGCATGGAGTCAGGTGGGTCCATAACGCTATGGTCGCCAAGCAAATTCGTTAAAATCTGGGAAAGCTGTGTTTCGTTCTTTGTTCTCAG
>BAXE01000034.1 GCA_001310415.1 Enterovibrio sp. JCM 19048
GTTCTCTGAGATGGACACGGTCGACCGCCCCGTTTCCCTGATGCTCTGGCAGGACGGTGTCCTCCAACAGCGTTTTCACGGCATTGTCCGCCGCTTTACCCGCGGTGATACCGGGTTCCACCACACCCGTTATGCCTTAGAGATGGTCCCTGCCCTTTCCCGGCTTTCTTTGCGTCACAACAGCCGTATTTTCCAGCAGATGACGGTGCCGGACATCATGAGTATCTTGCTCCAGGAAATGGGCATTGATGACTATGCCTTTGCCCTATCCGGAACACCGCTTCCCCGTGAGTACTGTGTCCAGTACCGGGAGACCGATTTACAGTTCCTTGAGCGCATTGCCGCGGAAGAAGGCATTTTCTATACCTTTATCCACGGACAGGGAAAGCACACGGTGTTGTTCTCGGACGATACCCAGACCCTGTCCCATTCCGGGCTGGCTATCCCCTATAACGTCAACAGCGGCGGGATGGCTTCTGAGCCTTTTGTCCGCCAGTGGCACTATTCGGTGCAGGCCAGGCCTTCGTCGGTCCAGCTCAAGGATTACAGTTTTAAAAAGCCAGCCTACGCCTTTTTGCAGGACCAGGCCGGTCACGAGATGGACTTTCAACGCAGTGACTATGAGCACTTTGATTATCCTGGCCGTTTTAAAAGTGATGCGGCCGGTAAGCCTTTCACCCAATACCGGTTAGAGCACCTGCGCAGTGATGCCATCACTGCCACTGCGCAAAGCAATGTCCCTCAGATTCAACCCGGTTTGTTGTTTGACCTCACTGAGCATGCCGATGAGGCCACCAACCGTGACTGGGTCGTGGTGTCCGCCCATCTTGAAGGCACCCAGCCGCAAGCACTCGAAGAAGCTGGCGGCGCAGGCATGACCACCTTCCACAATACCTTTTCCGTCATTCCGGCGCACAGGCCGTGGCGACCCAAACCCCAGCCCCGCCCTGTGGTGCAAGGGCCGCAAATGGCGATAGTAACCGGCCCGGAAGGCGAAGAGATTTTCTGTGATGAACACGGGCGGGTGAAGGTCCAGTTCCCTGGGACCGCTATGGTAACAGTGATGACAATTCCAGTTGCTGGGTACGTGTATCCCAAGGCTGGGCCGGCGGGCAATATGGCATGATGGCCATCCCCCGCATTGGCCATGAGGTGATTGTCTCCTTCCTCGAAGGCGACCCGGACCAACCCATTGTGACAGGCAGGACCTATCACGCCACTAATGTGCCGCCCTACCCGTTGTCGGAAAACAAAACCCGCACGGTGCTCAGAACTGAATCTCATCAGGGAGAAGGCTTTAACGAGCTGCGGTTTGAAGACCAGAGCGGTGCAGAGGAAATCTATCTCCATGCCCAGAAGGACATGAACCTGCTGGTGCAAAACGACCGCAAAGACCACATCAAGTATGATTTGCATCTTGAGGTGGAAAATGAGCGTTTTCAGCACATTAAAGTGGATGACCATTTAACCGTGGATGGAAATGCGAACAGCCACGTAAAAGGTGATATCAGCCTTTCCATTGATGGCTCAATGCACGTAAAACAAGGCAAGAAATATCTACTTGAAGCAGGTACAGAGATTCACCATAAGGCTGGCGACAAAGTCATTGTTGAAGCCGGAACGGAAATCACTATTAAAACCACGTCAGGTTTTTTAAAGCTAGACCCCGCGGGTGTGCATGCTTCAGGGACTGTGATCAATTTGAACTCGGGAGGAAGTGCAGGTTCAGGGTCTGGATATGGCGGGGTAATAGCGATGTTACCTGGTGGGGTTACATCCCCCAATGGACCATCGGAGCAACTGTTAGCTCTTCAAGCACCGACTATGACAAGTTTGCTTCCTTTAATTGCGGAGAAAGACATACCCATGATGGAGATTTGTCAAAAACGCGGTAATGGACAATGTTCCAAGCCAAATTGCGAGTGTAACAATGGCTGAAAGTCTTCCTCAGTACGTCTTAGTTGTTGATTCACTTCGTGTAACCGATGCCTTTTCAACAGCAACTATACATGGCAATCACTGGTCGTTTTTGTATGCAAGGACAGATTGGCAAGTTCAACAACAAAACAGCCCGGCTTGCATAACTGTGACCCCAAACGACTCAATATGGGAGCAATGGCAAACCGATCCGCTTTGGGCAAGCAGTGCTGTTTTATTTGAATTTGAGTTTGCCACTTCCAAATCAGACATCATCGATACCATACAAAAACTCATCACCGTCCGCTCAGAGGACGGTCGGCTATTCCTCTTACGCTTCTATTCGCCCAATACCTTGTCTTTTTTAATGAAAAATCTAGACGACGAAGCTAAGAGCACTTTATTGGGTGCCGCTAATGCCGCTATCACCAGCGCCAATGGAACCATATCAAGAACATTAACGCGTTATGAAAACCCCAGTATAAACGTTGCATTCACTGATACGGATTTAGTCTTAAATAACCAGCTTGTAGAGGCCATTTTTCAATGACACAAAGCTATAGGATTAAGTCGGGAGACACGTTATCAGCTCTCGCCATACAATTTAATACGAACATTGATACACTGCTGAGCCTTAATTCTCAGCAAATCAAAAATATCGATTTAATTTATGATGGGAACACGCTCAATGTTCCCTCTTTGCCTGATACAAGCACTGAAACAAGGGAACCTACACCGCAACTTCCGAAAAAAAACGTCGCTGAGTTAACCTGTAAAACACAAAAATTTGTGGATTCACTATTCATTCCTGAACATCCGAGCAGTAAGAAACAGCAAGTGCTCTTATTAACTCAAGAAGCCGTAGACTCAGTGAGGGCCGAAGATGACAAATGCAAAACGGCGCTTAGCGGGAAGAGTAAAGATGAACTTATCAAAGGTTTGAACGGACTAGGGGTTCTCGATCCCTTCAACGCCATTGCACATGAGATGTTTTTGAATCTCGACAAGCCTGATAGCGGAACGCACTACAAACACGCGCTTTTGGAGCACCTTCAGTTAACCAAGAGTGGAGATAGCATTCTGCTGCCCGCTGATAATGCGGATATAGGTTTAGGAGACATCTCGCAGAAAGTTAGAAAAATAGAAGTTGAGTTCGAAAGAAAAGAAGCAACTAATTGTAGGGAAAGAGAAAATCCATGTGCCAGGCGGGCATTGGGGAAGTGTTACTATCTCGTACAGTCAAGCCCTTGAACAGCTAGAAGATGAGCGGATTGCAAAGTACCGTAAATTAAAAGCGGACACTATCAAATCGCTCGAGAAAGCGATTAGGGACTTTGAAAAACAAGCCACACGCATTGCAAAAAGAACAAAAATTAAAGAAGGGGAACAAAGCGGGCATACTTTTGCTTTCACCGATAAGGGGTATTATTCCTCTGAGCGAGACTCAGAAGTGTACGAAAGTATTAAGAAAGTCATAGAACAGAAAAATGAGATGGGTATCGCCGATTATTTAACATCTCAAACAATTAAAGAAAATAGTCAGATCTTAGATCTAGAAAAAGTTCATGATATTTATGACTATTGGCGAAATGCCGCGCATCAACACATACAAAAAGCACACAATAAAAAATGGAATGTGAGAGGCTATTTAGGCAATCAAGGTATTAAATATCGTGATTTTTTCAAGGCAATACACGACCTAAATCAGGCTGGCGCGTTACTTAAAGAGCAGTGTCTGAGCGAAGACGAACTGTTTCTTGGCTGGAAAGATGTTAAAGCAGAAATTGAGTTTGTTGAAGAAAGCAATCCGAGCATCGAACTGTTCGTAAAGTCACTGAAAAAACTCGCTAACATCCATAGTTTTACTGATGCGTTAGGGTATTACCCTATGTATGCGCTTCATCTTTTCCTCATTAGAGAAGTAGCAAAGCGTTTGCGAGACTTTTCCGAAAAGCTTGGCAAACACGAGGCCTATGTTAAATACGTTCGCCAACTCCTCAACTTTGCCATGCTGTTGCAAAAGCGCAGTGAAATGCTCAAAGCCATTGCTGAGTCTAAAACGGCTTCACCGTATTTGGCCTACACAAATAGTGACATCACTTTCAGTGGCGGAATGCCAGAGTGGACAAATACTACACGTGTGCTGCTTTGGGATGAATATTCATGGGAGCCAGAGAACCTTGACAGTCAGATTTTCGCTTCAGCGGGCCTAACACCCTATCTATCGTAGAATGCGCATTATCTTCTGCTCACCAAACTGTGCTCTACCTGAGATCAAATCACCCTGCATTTGAAAATAACCTTGCCTCTTGCATTAAGCCGCTCAACGTCGATACCCCAAGTGGTGGCGTAGGAAGCGGAGCTGCAGGAAACAAATTTGCATCGGAAACATCAATAGGAAACCTCAGTTATCAGGGAACACATTATTCAAAACTAAGTGATATCCCTAATGAAATCATTTTTCCTTGGCATGGAAATGTCATTGATAATGAAGTCTTTGGGCTACCTGGTCATACCCAGATACATTCGGGTGCTCAGTTTGCCCGCTTCGTGAACAGTGCAGAGCTATTTACGGCACAGGAAAATACCTTTAGCAAAGATCATGTTCAGCTGAGCGGTGAGGTTAAAGCAGGTTTTGATTTGGCGAGCGCATCTTTAGGTTTTAGTAACAAACTGCCTATTCCTCTGGACATTCAATATAAATCAAAAAAACGCGAATCGATTCGCAAAACACTTGGTAAAGGCGAGTTAGGTATCGAAGGAAGAGTGCATGGCATTCTTTCCGCAAGTGTACAAGTCGCGTCCAACATCCACATTGGCAATATGGCAAATGGTGAAATCGGCGTACGTGGTAGTTTTGATCAAACCACTGATTTTAATGAGGTACGTAACCAGCGTGCGACGATAATACAAGATAACGAACCTACCAAGATAGCTGCGGGTGTTAGAACAGAAGCTTCCGCTTTTGCAGGCTTAGAGGTTGGTGGCAAGGTAAGTTGCTATTTTGACTGGACTGCACCTCAGTCTGAAAAGCCCGTCAATTTGTTTAAAAGCGGGGTCGGGGGTACGAGGCACATTAGGCGTCGGTTATAAAGCGATTTTTCAGTGCTCATTCCATAATGGAAAATTTATCTTTGTGACTGACATGGGCATGACCAAAGGAATAGGGGTGGGTGGCAAGTTTTCCACAGAATTAAACGTCCTTGCCGCTGATGATTTTTTGCTGCATTACTCCAAATTACCGAATTACCAAACTTCCACCGCTTTGAGTTCTTCCTTGAAGATGAAAACGGCGAAGATGCTTTTGGAGCTTTTAATACCATACTCACGGTAGCAGTTTCCTTTGGACTCACTATTTCACAAGTTCTACTACTACCATTCAATATCATCAGTAAGTTAGAAAGCGAAGCATCCGACAAGAAAAACGCCTACTACGTCGCCGCATTCATCAACTCACAAGAAAACCAGAAACTCAACCAAAATTGGATAACAAACATGACAGCCGAAACCCTGGCAAAATTGTTTGATGTTCTCATTCATTACAACCCGTTCCCTACCATCGATCTTTTTGGCAATGGAGAAAAAGCGGCACGAAATAACATTGCGCAGTTGACGGCCATTAATCAAATTTTTGAATGGTTAGGAGCGGGGGCAAAGAAGAAGCCATCAACTCAGCAAATAAGAAAATTCGAAAATGCCATGCAACGGGTCGGGATGAAAAAGCCTCATGAGCAGGTCAAAACAAAATGGGAGCAGTATGCGAAGAACATTGTGGCATTGCGCCACTTTTTTGAGCTGGCTTCAAAGGATGATTATTATTCAGATACTTACACAAAAACCTCTTACAGAAAGCAAATTGAAGACCAATGGACAGCATTCCGTGAGCGCCTTCCTCGATTAATGGAGCTTACGCCACTATTTAAAAAATCACAATTGATGCCTTCTGGTGAAGAGGTCATGTATTTAGCGATTCCAGCTTCAGATAAGAAGTCGATTCAAGACGCTATAGCAAGAGGATATCGTCGTGTTTAATACTCAACAAATAATCTTGTGTACAGCTTTACTGGTCTTCTCTGCATGTGTGTCGGCTAACAACGGTACAAACGATGGCATAGCCACATATAACAAAGGTGAGTTCCATGAGGCGCGTAAGCTCTTTCTAGCGCAATCAAAAAAGGGCGATGCCTACGCGACATTCTGGCTGGGCGTTACCCAATGGGAAACCGGAGAGCGCTTTCAAGCGGGCGACACATTTTTACGCGCTGCAGAAATGGGCGACCCTTGGGCCATGTATATGTTAGTCCCCAGAGATGGGAACCCCTGCCGCTATTTAGGGTGGCCTTGTGATAAAGCATGGAAAGCCAAAGCCCTTGCTGGCTGGGAAGTCCTTGCCAAGCAAGGGAACGCAAAAGCCCAGTTTGCCATCACCAAAGTCAGCCAACCTTGGTGGGAGTATATTCCGTTTTACCGTTTATTCCGTTATCACAAACTGCTGGAAACGGGACTGGAGCAAAATACCTATGGTGCCTATCACAAATACATGCGCAAATTCGGAAATCGCAGTCAATATGACTTTCGCTATATACACAGGGCGGCAGAGAACGGCGAAGCTCTTTTATTGCAGCGATTGGCTATAGTAAACACCCTAGCATCAAAGGGCAGGAATTGGCTTGGTTACAAAAATCATTGGATACCGGTTTTCCCAGCACCGCCAAATCCCTGTGCTCGATTATAAATTGGGATGGGAGGGTTTTCCTGTCGACCTTGAAAAAGCCTTTTACTACTCAGTGGTTCACGAGGCACTGAACAAAGGTAGAGACAAGTGCGAGGTCACTACATATGAATTCCTGAAAGACGAATATGGTAGTTTTATAGAGGATGACAATGGCGAGTGGGTTGCGAAAGACCTCATCAGCGAAGAACGCCAAGAGGAACTGCGTAAAGAGGCAGAAGCCTATGCGGAAACTTTAACCCCTAACCTCTTTTTAGATGAAACCACCATTGAACTCTTTGTTTATTAAAGGCGATTAACCATGGGTATAGATACACTGTTAAGCGAAAGCCTTTACACACTCGGGTTTATTCTTGTGGTAGCGTTGCCTGCATCCCTGCTTGGCTGCTTTGGCGTTCGAAAATCAACACGTTGGATAAGAAAGGCAGAACGTCACCACTCAAAATGACGATTCTCTGCGCCCTGCTTTCGATTATTTCTTTACTGGTTGTACAACCACCAAAAGATTTCAGCGTGTTTGCACCGGTTATTTATATGTCTGGCGTAACGCTGCTGTGGTCACTATTTCTGATATTGGCCACACGTATTAGGAAGAAATCCGCGCAAATGAATACGGTCAATGTAACAAGTTGATGGATACCGCCGTGTGTAATCACATTAAAAATCTCTTCTTCACCGCCCTGTTAGCTATATCTACATCGCCATTAGCCAATGACGAAACTGCCCTCGGAATTGCAACTTACAACAAAGGCGAGTTCCATGAGGCGCGTAAGCTCTTTCTAGCGCAATCAAAAAAGGGGGATGCCTATGCGACTTTCTGGCTGGGCGTTACCCAATGGGAAACCGGCGAGCGCTTTCAAGCAGGTGACACCTTTTTACGTGCAGCGGAAATGGGCGACCCTTGGGCCATGTACATGTTAGTGCCTAGAGACGGCAACCCCTGCCGGTATCTAGGATGGCCTTGTGATATGTCATGGAAGGAAAAAGCCATTGCTGGGTGGGAGATCCTTGCCGAGCAAGGGGACGCAAAGGCCCAATTTGCTGTCACCAAAGTCGGCCAACCTTGGTGGGAATACATTCCGTTTTACCGACTATTTCGGTATCACCAACTGCTGGAAACCGGCATGGAGCAAAATACCTATGGCGCTTATTACCGCTATATGGGGAAATTTGGGAAGTTTATTAGTCAATATGAATTTGATTACATGCTGAGATCAGCAGAAAAAGGCTATGCCCCTTCGTTATCAGGCATTGGCTTTAGTCAACACCCCAGTATAAAAGGGCAGGAGTTAGCTTGGTTGCAAAAATCACTAGATACAGGTTTCCCCACAGCTGCCAGTGCATTATGCACAATGTACATTGTTGGTAGGGAGGGTTTTCCCGTTAACCTTGAAAAAGCCTTCTACTACTCGGTCGTCCACGAGGTGCTGAATAAAGGCAGAGACGAATGTAAAGTGTTTACACAAGAGTCAGTAACGGATGAGCTCGGGTTAATCGTTGTGGATAGCGAGGGTAAGTCAGTTAAACGGGACCTCATCAGCAAAGAACGCCAAGAGGAACTGCGTAAAGAGGCAGAGGCCTATGCGGAGACTTGACCCCCAACCTCTTTTTAGATGAAACCACCATTGAACTCTTTGTTTATTAAAGGCGATTAACCATGGGTATAGATACACTGTTAAGCGAAAGCTTGTACACACTCGGGTTTATTCTCGTAGTAGGCGTTACCTCCATCCCCGCTTGGCTGCTTTGGCGCTCGAGAATCAACACACTGGAAAAGAAAGGCAGAACGTCACCACTCAAAATGACGGCTCTCTGCACCCTGCTTTCGATTATTTCTTTACTGGTTGTACAACCACCAAAAGACATCAGCGTGTTTGCGCCGGTTATTTATCTATCCGTTGTCACCTTGCTGTGGTCTGTCATTTTAATTTTTGGCCTGCGCATAAAAATTAAAAATGAACAAGTTCGCACCGCCAACGAGACACCTCATTAAGCATTACTGAATACAATGAATGTAAAACCCACAAGGTGCTCGACCAGTTTCTTTCACAGTCCGTAAAGGCCGTTGCCTGCGTTTAAAAGAAGACTCGCTGAATATGTCTAACCCATATTGTTGCGCATTAAAGGTTATATATAAACTAACAAGGCTAATTCTTCCCTAATTAGCCCTGTTTATGATGAAGAAGTCGTCTGAGTGACTTGGTCTTTAGCAATAACCCGATTTCTTCCCTGCTCTTTGGCGATATATAAAGAGGCATCCGCTCGATTAACTGTATTTTCTACATCTTCATTGGACATATGCTCCGCGACTCCGATACTGGTTGTCAGACATTCGACATCAGAAAATTGATAGGTTTCCACTGCTTTCCGCAACTTCTCCCCAACCGCAACTGCAGCATTAATGTCCGTCTCCGGACAAATCAGTAAAAACTCCTCACCACCCCATCGACCGAAAATATCGCTCTGTCGGATATGTGACTTAATAACCTGAGCAAATTCGATAAGAACACTGTCACCGGTGGCATGACCATAACGATCATTAACTTGTTTAAAGTGATCAATATCAAAAATAAGCACACAGAAGGTGCTCTGATAGCGCTGACTGCGAGAACTCTCATCCAGCAAACTTTGGTTTAGTTTTCGTCGGTTATAAATATTGGTTAATGCATCGCGCTCTGCCAATTGCTTGATTTTCATCGTATCGGTGATATCAGTACAAATCACCGTAAAGCCTACATGCTCGCCATCGGGACTAAATCTGTGGACGATACGCTTTTCGAGCCATAGGCTTTCACCGTCTTTGGTTGTTTCATGTGATTCACCCAGCCAATAGTTATCCGCAGCAATAGAAGCCCTTATTTCGGATAAATTAACCCGTTTACCCTTAAGGCGAATTCTTAATATTTTATTCACCAAATCTTCGTTGTTTGTACCAAAAATATTATTGTATGCAATATTGGCTTCTAAGATTCTTAGTTTATGATCAGTCTCAATAATTGGCACATGCGTATCTATTATAATTGTTTTTCTTTTTAGTTCCTCCCCCATCATTGCCACTTTAGAAGCATTTCTAGCGGGAGCACGAGATAAAAAAACCGCAAAAGCAAGGGATGCTGCAAGAATAAACAGCGAACTATTGATTGCATTGCTGTACTGACTACTCTCTATCACACTTAACATATTCAACGTCGGATATGAAAATAGCATCAGGTTTTGACCATTTCCAAAAAAAGGTTCCAACTTATGTATAACAGGTGATGTGTTCGCCAAGCTATCAGACTGTTTTTCCAGCGCATCAATACTGTGATGGGTGTTAAGTTGTGACGACCAATTAAATTCAGGCATGTTGCCAAATAATATATTCCCGTTTTCGTCGACAATATAGTTATTAAAAAAACGCGTATCCACAATAGTATTGAGAAAATGTAACGCTGCAATATTTGCCACAATAACGCCGACGACCTGTTTTTCATGGTAGACAGGCATTGATATCCTAATCGTTGGTCTGTGGGGCGTTTCTATCTCACCATTTTCTACATTTAGATCAAGATCCGAATAGTAGAATGTATTGTCTTCCAGCAAGATCGTGTTTCTAAAATAGTAGCGGCTACTTTTGTCCTGTAACTCCCTTGATTCCGCAAGAACCACTTGTTCAGTTTCAATGTCGTCTTTAAACGCTCGCATCAACTCCTTGCCGTCGCTTCCGATCAATCTGAGTTGATAAATAACGTCACTGGCCGCAAGCAAAACTCTCACCGCTTCGACAACATGACGCTCTTCATGAGCAGAGTGTTCCACAAAGAGGCGTTGCACGGGCTCACTTTCCTTCAGGGCGTGGACTTGGCGGGCAGATGATTGTAGGAAGTGCGAAATCTCAGATACAAACCGCTCAAATTCAGTTTCTGCATTGAGCCGGATTTCGTTGTCACTGATCCGTGCCAGATCCTTTGTAAAAATGAACCCGGTGACTGCGATGTTCAACAAGCCGAAGACCACAAAATAGATGAAAAACCGCTTGTAGTACTGTTTGTAATGTTTATTCACTGATGATTTTCGGCCTGATTAACCTTACTTCCTCTGTGTCAATGTTAGGACATAATTTTAGTTTATTCTAAATCATGGGCGGTTTTGCATTGGAAATGACAAGCGGAATAACCTCTTCTTCGCTGACCACTAACACCTTCAGACTGATTCATATCATCATGTTTATTATCTATTTTTTAATTCTTAACCACCGTTCGTTCTCATTAGAGGTTTGTTGTTTCCTTCCAATAAAACATGTCGATTCACACCCTTTTCCAGTCGTTTCCACCATCGGTAATTGATATTTCACTCAAAAATAAATCTCACAAATGAGTCGGTCATACCTATATTGAACTTGTGACGAACATCAAATCCATACTGAAAATGGGAGCGGAAAAACATGTTCAAACAGACCGTATACGCAATGGCACTCACCGCAACATTGTCTTTCAGCGCGGCTTCCCAAGCTGCTGATCTGGATGTGGAAAAGTACAACGCTCTGGCGTTGGAAGTGGTTCAGGGTGCGCTTTCCGGCAACCCTAACATTGACGACCTGATTGCCAAGAACAAGCAACTGGTCACCATGGGTAAAGCAGCTTGTCAGGCCAGGGCAACTTCGTCCCCCCAAGATGCACCATTGATGAATCTGGTAGCCAAAAATGCTGACCACATGCAAACACTCTCCCTCGAAGAGATCGAAGAACAATGGCACGACGGTGAATTTGTTGCAGCAAATGGCATCGACCTGGATGCCTATGACCACTACGGCGAAGCCATTAGCCTCATGGATACTGTTGTTCACCCAGCCACCAGTGTGATTGCGCTGGATCTGTACAAGCAGACTGGTGACGAAGCCCTACTTGAACAGGTGAAAGACGAAGTGACCGAGGTCATGGAGCACATCAAGCAACTTTAGGTTCAACACAAACTTGCACTGTAAAGGGGGCTTCGCGTGCTAGTAAAACAGAGAATCGTGTTGAGCTTTTCCATCGTCACTGCCCTAGTGGTTATCGCCGGGGCAGTCGGCGCGATTATGCTTGACCGCATTAACACCAGTACATCCAAGATCTTGATGAAAAAGTACCGGTTCAAATGTCTACCCTGGTGGCGAGCAATGAGCTGCAGTCGATCATATCCAATGCGTCGGAATATGCTCAAAGATATAAAAACAACGACGCTGCCAAGCGGGAAATCAACGCATTGTTTGCTGAGTTCGACAATGAATTGAAGGTAGTGACCCAGTCTCCCTTTGTGAATCAAAAACCGGCTTTGGTGTCCGACATTGATGCTTTGAAAAGCCAACTTAACAGTGCTGTCGAACGTCTGCTTTCCGCGCACGATGAAAAAGCCAAATACGCATTCGAATTCGACGGCACCTATTACGACATCAAATCTTTTCTCTACCTTTACCGTATCCAGTATTTGCAGTGGCTCAGTGGGTTACGCGATTCAGCCAAATTCCAATTGCCGTTTTCCGGAAACCTGAACGCCAAAACCAGTGATTTTGAAAAATGGAATGCGGTGTTCAAACCCGAAGACCCAAAGCTTGCCAAGGAAATGAAGGATCTTGGAAAGCTCAACACCAAGCTTTACAAGGCGGCAAACCAGGTTAATGACGCAGAAGGCAAAAGAAAGGAATCTTACTACCAGCGAATAGAGGCAAGGTACGGCTCTAAAATCAATGGTTCGTTGGATGATATAGCCAAAATTGCAGTGCCCGCTTATGAAGCGGCACTCGCCAAAGAAAAAGCGGCACTCAGCACCATGCGGGATATTGCGGCCACATTTTCCGCTGCAATGAATGAGCTGACAACCTACGTTGATACCGCGGTTGTTGCTGCCCGAGCCCAATCCCATAAGGAAACAAACCAGGCCAATATCATCCTTATCTCCGTCACCATTGGTGCCATTGTGTTGTCAGCAGTGATTGGTATCGCCATCTCGCTCAGCATTACCCGTCCATTGCAGCAGGCCGTGGAAGCCAGCTTGAAAATGACAGCAGAACTTAGAAATCCAGGTGGGCAACAAAGCCAATGACGAAATGGGGCTGTTGCTGATCACCATCAACAAACTCGCCGAGACCCTGAAACGGATAATGGGTGAGATAAACGATGTCTCCGACAAGGTATCGGCCAGTGCCAGAGTGGTTGCAGAAAACAGTAAGACCAGCCTTTGCCAGATTGATGACCAATTGGATGAATCGCAGAAAATCGCCACCATGGCGGAAGAGCTGGCAACCACTTCCAGCAATATGGAACAGAGCAGCCAACATGCCCGGCAGTTAGCGAACGACGCCGTGAGCAAATCCAACGAAAGCACCGCTTTTGTCTCTGCCACCATGCATCAGTCAATGACATTGCCAATGAACTTGAAAGCTCAGCTTCTGTGATCAATGAAGTGGGTCAGCTTTCAGGTGAAATAGGCTCGGTGCTGTCGGTGATCAGCGAAATCGCGGAGCAGACCAATTTGCTGGCGTTGAATGCGGCCATTGAAGCCGCGCGCGCTGGTGAACAAGGACGTGGGTTTGCAGTGGTTGCAGATGAGGTGCGTAACCTCGCAACACGGACAGAACAATCTACAGGCGAAATCCGTCAGACCATTGAGAAACTGCAATCGTGCATTAACTCAGCCATTGACGCAATGAACCAATCCCAGAAAAATGCCCGCGAACAGGCAAGCAAAGGCCATGAAACCGTTTCTGCCATTGAGGCAATCGCCGGTTACATCTCCTCGATTTCCGAAGTGAATGCACAGATGGTGAACTCGGCGTCGGAGACATCAACGGCGTCAAAAGAGCTGGCGGCAAATGTCTCCAACATCAGCCACAGTTGCGACACCACATCGCAGTCCATGCATATTCTCGATGCCACCAGTGCTGAAATGACCGAGCATGCGAACCGTCTGACTGCGCTGCTGCAAAACTTCACTACCGGTGTCTACAAAGTCAACACCAGTGAAATCAACATGGTCAAGCCTAGGGAAAAGAAAAAAGCTTAACGCCTGAACAAGCAGCAAAAATAAAGGCACCTTCAATGAGGTGCCTTTTTCGTTTTCACTAAACCTTACTCTTCCAGTTCCTGAAGCTTGGTTGAGCCTCCGTGGTGTTTCTCGCGCAGTCTCTGGATAAGCGCAAAGAAACCCGGAATGAGGAAAGTACCGGCCAAGAGTACGCACAACAGACCGCCGGTCAGTGAGATACCCAGCGAGTTCTGACTGATATGGCCTGCACCGCTGGCGAAAATCAGCGGCAAAATACCGAGGATAAACGACCACGAGGTCATATTTACCGCACGGAAACGCAGCTTACCGCCCAGCACAGCTGCCTTGTCGATTGGCAACTCATTCTGCTCACGCTCATGCTTACCAAATTCCACGATAAGGATGGCGTTTTTCGCCGCCAGCGCAATCAGCAGAACCAGACCAATCTGCGCGTACAGGTTCAACGGTGTGCCTGTAATAGCCAGCGCAAGGAAGGAGCCCAGCGTCGCCACCGGCACCACCAGAATAATCGCGAGCGGAATACTCCAGCTCTCGTACTGCGCCACCATAAACAGGTAGATAAACACCAGTGCCAGACCGAACGCATAGATAGCAAGGTTACCCGCCTGCTTTTCCTGATACGCCATACCTGTCCATTCGAACTGGTAACCTGTGGCAGCATCTCCGCCGCTACGCGCTCCATCGCCGCAATTGCATCGCCTGATGAGTAGCCCGGAGCCGCAGAACCTTGGATAACCGCCGAGCGGTACATGTTGTAACGCCATGCCACATCCGGTTCAAACACCTGCTCGATATCAATCAGGGTACTGAGCGGGATCATGTCGCCGTTAGTTGAACGCACGTGGAAGCGGCCGAGTGAATCCAGATCGTTACGGTAGTCACCATCTGCCTGAATGGTTACGCGGTAGTTCTTACCAAACAGGCTGAAGTCGTTCACGTACATGCTCGCCAGGTTACCCTGCAACGTCGTGAAGATCTCAGACAACGGAATACCCAACTGTTTGGCTTTCTCACGGTCGATGTCCACATAGAAGTGCGGCACGTTAGCGCGGAAGGTACTGAAGGTACGCGCTATCTCTGGCTGCTCGTTGGCCTTTTGCATCAGTTGCTGCATCAGGATAGCCAGATCGGCACGGCTGCGGCCGAGTGAGTCTTCCAGCACGAATTCAAAACCAGACGCAGGCCCATGCCCGGTACCGCAGGCGGTCCCATGGCAAACACCACGGCTTCCGGCAGTTGCATCGCCGCTTTCATGTTGATGCGGTTGATGATGTCGAACGCTGAATGGTCGCCGTCCAGCTGCTGGCGGGTTTCCCAATCTTTCAACTTCACAAACATCGACGCACCGTTCGACGCTGCCGCGCCGGTCAGGAACGCATAACCGTTTGCCACCGAAGCACCGTCCACACCCGGCTCAGACGTCACGATCTCATTCAGCCTGCGGGTAACGTCTTCAGTACGGGATAGGGAAGCCGCATCCGGCAACTGGATGTTGATCAGGATAATGCCCTTGTCTTCCTGCGGTACAAAGCCGGTAGACGCATTACCTGCAAGGAAGCCAGCTGCACCGATAGCGACAGCAAACAACACACCCAGCACCGCGGATTTGCGCACCAGATATCCTGCCACTGCACCGTATTTCTCGGTCACTTTATCCAGACCACGGTTAAACGCATTGAACCAGCGGGCATGGTTGTCACCACCCTGCTTCAGTACCAGCGAACACATCGCCGGAGACAGGGTCAGTGCGTTGATTGCCGAAATCAGTACCGAAATACAGATGGTCATGGCGAACTGGCGGTACATGATGCCGGTAATACCCGGCAACATTGCAACAGGAAGGAACACGGCCAGCAGTACCAATGTAGAGGTAATGATTGGGCCTGTTACTTCTTTCATCGCCTGCAAGGTTGCCTGACGTGGGGTCAGCGACGGGTCTTTCGCCATATTGCTGTCCACGTTTTCGATAACCAGGATGGCGTCATCCACCACGATACCGATAGCGAGGATCAGGCCGAACAGGGTCACGGTATTGATGGTAAAGCCCGTTGCCAGCATGACAGCGAAAGTACCAATCAGGGAAACCGGGATCGCCACAACCGGAATAAGGGTTGCGCGGAAGCTGCCGAGGAACAGGTAGGTTACGGCGATAACCAGAATAACCGCTTCCACCAGCGTTTTAACGACGCCCTTGATAGATTCAGAGACGAACAGCGTGGTGTCGTAACTGGTCTCGTAAGCCAGTCCTTCCGGGAAGTTGGCAGAAAGTTGTTCCAGACGCTCCATCACCAAACCACCACTTTCCAGCGCGTTCGCGTCAGATTGCAGGTTCAGGATCATGATAGATGCCGGGCCATCGCGGAACTTACCGTTACCGGAGTAGAACTTACGCCCAAGGTCCACATCTGCGATGTCTTTCAGGTAAATCATGGAGCCGTCGTCGTTGGCGCGCACGACCACGTTTTCAAACTCTTCCACCGAGCCCAAACGCCCTTTGGTCACCAGTTTGAAGGTCATTTCCTGCGCGTTGTTAAACGGTGGCGCACCAATATCACCTGCCGCAACCTGCACGTTTTGTTCATTCAGAACGGCACGAATATCCGAGGTGGTAATGCCAGGTTGGCCATTTTTTCCGGGTTCAGCCAAACACGCATCGCGTATTCACCGCCACCGAGGACGTTGACTTCACTGATCCCTTTCACACGGGCAATCTGGTCTTTGATGTTCAGGTTGACGTAGTTCACCAGGAACTGGTCATCGTACTTGCCTTCCGGCGAGTAGAAGTTCAGCACCATCAAAAGGTCAGGCGAACGTTTTTTTACCGTCACACCGACCTGGCGTACTTCCGGCGGCAGCTTGGATTCAATCTGCGCCACGCGGTTTTGCACGTTGACCTGTGCCATATCCGGATCGGTGCCGATATCAAAGGTCACGTTCAGGCTGTAAGAGCCGTCGTTGGCACTTTTGGAAGACATATAGATCATGTTTTCCACGCCATTGACCGAAGTTTCAATAGGGTCAGCGATGGCCTGCTCAACCACCTCTGCACTCGCGCCGGAGTAAACCGCCGATACGCTTACCGAAGGTGGACTGATGCGCGGATATTCCGCCACCGGCAGATTCATCAATGCGATGGCACCGGCCAGGGTCAGGATAATCGAGATCACCAGCGCGAATTTGGGGCGCTGGATAAAAAAGCGACTCAGCATAGTAAATTACGCCCCTTGCCCTTCAACGCGGACTGTCATGCCGTTGCGCACACGCTGTAGCCCTTTGGTCAGCACTTGCTCACCATCATTCAGCCACTGGTCACAATCACACCTTTGTCAGTCTGCGCGCCAAGTTCAACATTGCGGCGCTCTGCAATGTTGCCTTCTTTCAGCACCATCACGTAATCCCCTTCCAGATCGGTTTGTACTGACAGGCGAGGAACAACAATGCTTGGTTTTGCCTTCTTGTCTTTCACGACCACTTCCACATACTGACCCGGCAGCAGGCGGTGTTCAGGGTTCGGGAATTTAGCGCGCAGTGCCAGCGTACCGGTGCGTGTATCAATTCGGTTACCCAGGTAATCCAGCTGGCCGGCGTATTCATAGTCGTAGCCTTTGCCGAGGTTCAGCCAGACTTCCACTTCCCCACTGCGGCCTTCACCGATACCGGAAATCACGTCCGCACCGGATTGGATGCGCTGCTTTTCACTCAGGGAGAACGAAGCATGCATAGGATCAAGGCTGACAATGGTGGTCAGCACACCGGATGACGGAGAGACCAAATCACCAAGGCTTGCACGGCTTTCACTGATGCGGCCAGTAAATGGTGCGCGGATAAAGGTGTGAGAAAGGTCAGTTTCTGCAGCTTGCAACTGTGCCTCTGCCGATTTCAGCGCTGCTTCTGCTTGCAGCTTCACAGCCGTCAGGCGGTCAAATTCAGACTGGCTGATACCGCCGCGTGGCAACAAATCTTCACCGCGGGCATAGTCAAGGTTCGCGTTGGTCAAACCGGCTTTGGCCTGCGCTACAGACGCCGTTGCACTCGCCACTTTGGCTTCATAAAGCGAAGGGTCAATTTTGTAGAGCAGCTGACCGGCGTTGACCATTTCGCCTTCTTTGAAATAACGGGCTTTCAGGTAACCGGACACCTGCGGCACGATACCCACATCTTCCACCGCCTGGGTGCGGCCGACGAAAGAGTGCTCAGGTTGATAAGCAATGGTTGTTGCTGACTGTGCAGCAACCAAAGGTACCATCGCATTGTTTTTCGGTGTTTCCTGAGCGCCACATCCGGCAAGCAGGGTCGCGCTGATTAGCGCCGGAAGCATTAACTTCCTTTTGATCATCTTCTTTCTCCTTCCCTCAACCTCAACGTGTCGAGCAAAACGTATTGGGGTTATTCAAGCCAAAAACGGCCATGATGAGGCGATTATGCAGACGCTTCCTGACTGGAGGCTGTATGGGAAGGTTAAAAAGGACGATACCGAGCAAACAAGGCCGGGAAGCCCGGCCAGACTGGATAGGGATTAGCGCAAGGTTGCCATGGCTTCAGCCAACTGCGCATCAAGGGATTCATTGCTGAGCTTGCCGGCTTCGGTGTCAAAGTTATCATTAAATAGCGGCACCGACAGGGTGGCTTTCAAATCACCGTTAAAGAACGGACAGGAGTTCTCTGCCTGAGCCAGCACATTGCGCGCACCGCCAGGGCCTGGGGAGGTTGCCAGCAGCACCATCTTTTGCCCTGGAACACCTTCTGGTTGATCCGGGATGCCCAGTCAAACAGGTTTTTATAGGCCGCGGAGTAGGAACCATTGTGTTCAGCAAAAGAGATCACGACCGCATCCGCTTCGCCAATTTTGTTAAAAAGCGCACCGCGTTTTCCGGCTGGCCAAGTTCCTGTTCTACATCAACGCTGAAAACAGGCAGTGCATAGTCGTTCAAGTCAATCACTTCCGTTGTCGCATCGGCCAGCATACTCACCGCGTAAGTCACTAACTGCTTATTGATCGACTGAGTGCTGGTTGATGCTGCAAAGGCCAGTACTTTCATTCTCTTTCTCCATGAGGGTTGTTGTCTTCTTAACCTTCTGGAAATACGCCAAAAAGTCAACCGCCACAGTGAATTTGAAAATTCCCGCTAAAAAATTAAACACTAATATTTCAATGAGATAGCGCTAAAACACCAAACGAATGAGTCATGTGTCTCATTTTCAATTCATTATTAACTACACTTTTCATTAACAAATCAACGTTCAATTGCATGAAACAAAACAAGGTTGTAGTAATGAAAAGAAGCCGCCAGATCTTCCAAAGCCTGCTTGCTCTCCTCTTATTTTTACCCTTGTTCGCCACAGCGAAACCCCTGCCGGGCTCTCACCTTAAAGTGTTTATTCCAAGCCTTCCGTACATCTATATTTCGCACTCCATCAACGGCGCCTTGCTAAAGCCAGCCGACAATGAGCGTGGCTGGGATTACGATATGGCAACCAGTTATCGCAAGATAGATGAAAAAACCTACGAGTTTTCCCTGCGTCAAGGCGTGAAGTTTCAGGACGGCACACCATTTAACGCCGATGCCGTCATCATGAACATGGAGTACTTTAAAAAAGAACCCTTCCTGTTCACCAAGATCGATACCGTATTTGACCGCGCCGAAAAGGTCGACGACTACACAGTGCGTTTTCATCTCAAGGAGAAATACGGCCAGTTTCTGAACGACGCTATCTGGATTCAGTTCTACACCCGCCCGTACCTTGAAAAATATGGCTGGAACGGAAAGCCAACCTGTCCAAACCTTGCAGAGCCGGGCCCTTATGGTCTTGGGCCTACATACTGAAGGAAGGTTATATTGAGGGGGATCGCCAAACACCCAAAGCAGTATTGGTTGCCAACCCGAACTACTGGAACCCTGAATTCCCGAAAATTGAAAAAATCACGGTTTATACCGAGCTAGATAGCAAGGTGGCGCTTGAAATGGCTTCAGACCGCGATGGCGAAATCGATATCATGCCTATCCCGGTTTCCGAGAAAGACCGCATCACCAATTCGCGCTATGCCAAACTGGTAACCGCCCCTTCCACCAACAACATTGCCATTCACATGAACATGCGCACCGGCAATGAAAAACTGCTGGATCAGAAAGTCCGAGTGGCACTGAACAGGGCGATAGATCAACGCCGGTTGCTCGATAAATATTACGACGGTGAAGGCGAATTAAGCCCTACCCTGCTGCGCCCCTTTATCCTGGCGTGGATCGTGTGGTCAAAAATATGAAGCCTTACTCCGAGGTGGAGGATCCGAAAGCGATACGGAAAGAGCTGAGAGAGACGCTCGAAGGGCTGGAATTGAATGTCTACACCCAAGATCGCTTTATGTATATCTGGAAAGGGATAGACAGAGATTTACGTAAGGTCGGGGTCAAACTCAACTTCGACATTACATCCAGCGAAAAAGATGTCTTCGGCCAGCTCCTTGCCACCAATGCGAAGAAAAACACCAAAGAGTGGGATCTGCTGGTTTGGGGCGATGACGACTGGTACTACAACCATCCCTGGTCCGCCTTCCTGGTTTACCGTACCCACAATTACTGGAGCACCATCTTCCCAGACAGTCAGCTGGACAGCTATATCGAACAGATGTTCAAGGAATCTGTCGGCACCCCGGAGTTCAACATGGTGACCGAAAAGATCATGAACCATGTGTACAACAGCGGCTACATGCTGTTTGTCCCCACACCTAACAAGGTGCTCGCGGTAAATAAAGAGGTGACTTACAGCCTTACCGCATGGCAAACATGCCGCTTTGGGAAATAGAAGTTTCACCCGACCACTGGTCTGTACGCTAAGTGGTGAGAAGAATTCTGGTTTCAAGCAGGGACTCATCCAGTGCCCTGCTTTCGAATTAAAAAGGATGCGAAATGTTTGGTAAGTTGAAAACAAAACTTTTGCTGATTTTTCTGTTTATCGGTGTGCTGCCTATATTGACCGTGGGCTATATCGCGCTGGATCGATCCAGTCAGGCACTCCGAGACCAGGCATTTGCGCAACTGGTCAGTATGCGGGAGGTCAAACGCCTGCAAATTGAGACCTATCTTCGCCGCGCCAAAGAGGACATTAAGATCCTCGCTGGCGGTGAAGACACCAAGCAAATCCAGAAATTGCTCACCTTCTATGCGGTTGATGAAGAGATAGAGGCTGACGAGCCCTTCCTCACCGACACCTTTGAATACGAAGACATCTGGAAAACCAACGGTAAAACATTGGCAGACTTCGTTAATGTTTACGGTTATTCGGATGTCTACATTATTCAGGCTGCCACCAGCCAAGTGATTTATACCGCCAAACGTGGCGATGATTTAGGTACCAACCTGAAAAATGGCCCACTCAGTGACAGCCTCTGGCCACTCTTTTCGACCAGGTGCTGTCGACAAAAAAACCGGTACTGCTCGATTACAAGCGCTATCAGGCCAAGGACAATATGCCTGTCGCCTTAATTGGCAGCCCCATCACGGATCTTTCCGGCAAGGTTCAGGCCGTCGCTGCCCTGCAGCTTTCTGTCGATGCAATCAACAAGATCATGCTGCAACGCACCGGTATGGGGGACTCAGGCGAAACCTATCTGGTGGGGCCGGATTATCTGATGCGCTCTGATTCATATCTATCAGACGGAAGCCACTCGGTGGTGGGGTCGTTTGCCTCGCCGGATAAAGGCAGCATGAGAACCGAAGCCACAGAAAACGCGCTGGCCGGTAAAACTGAAAACAAAGTGATGCTGGATTACCGCGGTAAGCCGGTGCTCACGGCCTACAGCCCTATAGAATTCGGCGACAATACCTGGGCATTGGTGGCAGAGATTGATGAGAGTGAGGCGTTTGAACAAGTCGCGGCGATGAGAACCATCATCGGTTACGCCCTGTTCTTCGGTATCGCGCTGGTCAGTATTATTGCCCTGCTTGTCACTCGCACCGTCACCAAGCCGATTATAGAAATCACCCAGAAACTGGATATTGTAGCCACAACCGGTGACTTCTCTGCACGGGTTCAGGTTCGGAGCAAGGATGAGCTTGGCCAGTCTGCCAATGCCTTCAACACCCTGATGGACAGCATGCAAGGCGCAGTGACGGACATCCGAAAAGTGATGGAAGGGCTTGCCGAAGGTGATTTCAGCAACCGCATCGAAGCGGATTTGAAAGGCGACCTGCTCTCCATTAAACAGGCGACGAATACGTCGCTGGAAAACGTTGAGAAATCTGAACAGATCAAAGCTGAACTGGAGCACGACGCAAGATCACCGCAGCAGAAAATGCGCGGGTCAGGCAGGCGCTGGACAATGTCTCCACCAATACCATGATTGCAGACGGTGATTACAACATCATCTATCTCAACCGTTCATCAGAACACCTGTTCCATGACGCCCGGGAAGACTTCGGCACACTGATCCCACAGTTCAATCCGGATAAAATCCTCGGTAAGAACATCGACTTTTTCCACCAGAACAGTGCCCATCAGCGCAATATCCTTGAACACCTTGAGAAAACGTACACCAAGGAAATGCAGATCGGTAACCGTGTGATGGTCATTACCGCCAACCCCATTATCGATCTGGACGGCGAACGGATAGGCACCGTGGTGGAATGGACGGATCGCACGGCTGAAGTGGCTATCGAGCGTGAAATCGACAGCATGGTTGAAGCCGCCAGTCAGGGGGATTTTTCCACCCAGTTGCCGCTGGAAAACAAAACCGGCTTTTTCCACAATCTCACTCAGGGCCTCAATTCACTTGCGTCCAACACCGATGCTGCGCTGGCTGACATGCAGCGTATTCTTGGCGCCATGCACGCGGCGACCTTACTGAACGCATAGACAAACAGTACAACGGCCGCTTTGCCCAGTTGAAAACAGATGCCAATTCAACCATTGAGAAACTAACGCAGGTTATCGGGGATATCCGCCTTGCCTCCTCCACCATCTCTATGTCGTCCAATGAGATCGCTTCCGGCAACCGGGATTTAAGCCAACGCACCGAAGATCAAGCAACATCGCTGCAGGAAGCCGCCGCCAGCATGGAAAACATGACGGAAATAGTGCGCCAGAGCGCTGACAATGCCCTGCTCGCCAACGCACTGAGTGAAGAAGCCCGCGTCAAAGCCCGTGAAGGGGGCGACGCCGTGATGCGCACCATTACCGCTATGGATCAAATCAGCGGCGCGAGTAACAAAATCTCTGACATCATCGGGGTAATTGATGAAATCGCTTTCCAAACCAACCTTCTGGCACTGAATGCCGCGGTAGAGGCTGCACGCGCCGGTGAGCAAGGACGCGGGTTTGCCGTTGTGGCGGGTGAAGTACGAAGCCTTGCACAGCGTTCAGCGGAAGCGGCAAAAGAGATCAAAGAGCTGATCCGCGATACCAATAAGAAAGTGGATGACGGTGCAACTCTGGTGGCAGAATCCGGCGAAACCCTGCAGGAAATTGTCAGCATGGTCGAGCAGGTCAGCACCAAAATGTCGGAGATCAGCGAAGCGGCGCAAAACCAAAGCTCAGGCATTGAACAAGTCAACGTCGCCGTTGCCCGCATGGATGCCATGACCCAGCAAAACGCAGCCTTGGTGGAAGAAGCAGCCACCGCCGGTGAGAGCATGCTTTCCCAGGCTCAGGACATGAACGTGATGATGGAGTTTTTTACCATCAATGAACACAAAGAACCTATCAAATCACCGAAGCTGAAAAAATCACGCAAGAAGAGTATCGCTGCTGGCAGGAGTAAAAAAGTGGCGGTAAAGAAAGTGGAAATTGATGACGATGAAATCGAGTGGGATGACTTTTAATCCCACCCGCGAAAACCAAAAGGAGAAGCCGTCGCTTCTCCTTTTTGTTAGACCGCTGCCGCTGTCTCGATTGGCATGGTGCGTTTCTGGCGATAAATGTGTCGCCACATCACAGGGATGACGACCGATGCCAGCACCACGTTGGAAATCGGCATCGACATCCACACCCCGTCAACACCATAAATCCGCGGCAGAATAGCCAGAAACGGGAATTGAACCAGCATGTTCCCCACCGAAATCGCCAGCGATGTGCCACCTTTGCCCACCGAAAGGAAATACATGGAAGCCAACACGATCAAGCCATCCAGATACATGGCTGAAAGGTGAATACGCATACCGTACGTCGCTTCTTTCATCAGTGTTTCATTGGCATTGTTGAACAAGCCAATCATTGTATCCGGAAACAGGTTCAGTACGGCCAGCCATAATATTCCTGCGCCCAAGGAAACAACCGTCGCCAGCTTCGCCACTTTCACAATGTTCTGGTATTGCTTCGCCCCGTGGTAGTAGCTCACCTGTGGCTGCATACCTTCCGCGATACCTTCTGCCACAACGTAGTAGAGCGTCATCAGGTAACCGACTATCGCAAACGACGCGATACTCAGTGGTGAACCGTATTCCGCAAACAGGCGGTTGTGGATAGCCACCAGCACACCGTAGTACAGAAACATCACCAGAGAAGAGACGCCCATTGCCATGCTCTGTTTGGCATCTGACAGACTCAGGTTCAACTTGTGGCGGAAAATCGCCAGGTAGGAGCGCTTGGAAAGCAGGTATGCCATGGCGATAACCACAGTGATCCCCTGCGCCAGAACCGTTGCCCATGCAGCACCGGCCAATTTGAAATCGAGCACGCCGATAAACAGGTAGTCCAGCACAATGTTAGCCAGTGCGCCTACCACCATCATGGCGGTTGCCACCACTGGGCTGTCGTCATTGCGGATTAAAAACGGCAGCGCCGAGGAAGCCACTGTCACCGCAGCACACAGGGCATACACCATCAGGTAATTGATGGCATAGTCACGCGCTACACCGGTTACACCCTGTAAATCCACCAGTTTTTCAGCGCCAACCAGCAGGTACGCCGATGCCACCAGCCCGAGAAGTATGGTTAATACCAGCCCGGTCGCCATAGCGGTTCGGGCACCGGTCAGATTGCCTTCACCGCGGTAGATTGAAATCAGGCTTCCCGATCCCATACCAATCATCAAACCTGCACCGCCGACAACAGCGATAACAGGCCACCCGATATTAATGGCTTCCAGTCCTTCGGCACCAATGTAGTGACCGACGAAGATGCCATCGACCATTTGATACAGGCCATTCACCACCATGGCTGCAATCGCAGGAATGGTGTATCGCCAGAACGTTTTGGTGAGCGACTCACCCGGTTTTAAAGACTCTAAATGCATAGTAAAAAGTGTGTAAAAAAATAAGCGCAGGTATTTTTACACAACACCGGATAGAATAAAGTTAACAACCATCTTCAAAACGGATAGATAATCGCTTATGCAATGGACACTTGAGCAGCTTAAAGCCTTTGTCGAAGCGGCTGAATCCGGCTCGTTTTCGGCTGCTGCGAGAAAGCTGGGAAAAGCACAGTCGCGGGTCAGTACCGCCATCGCTAATCTGGAAATCGATTTGGGGTTTGATCTTTTTGACCGCAGCGCCAAATTGCCCGTTCTTACCGATGCCGGACGTGAAATGCTGGTGGATGCCAAAGCCATTTTGCAGCAATGCCAGCGTATGAACTCCCGCGCCATGGCCGTGACTGGCGGCGAGCCCATCTCCTTCAACGTCGCCATGGATGAAGCGGTGCCGATGCAAACCTTCGAAACCCTGTTCGAGCGAATGGCGCAGCAGTTCCCTGAACTCAAAGTCACCATTCTGAACGGCTCGCAGGACGATATCGCTACCTGGGTAACGGAAGGCCGCGCCGATATCGGGTTTATCTTCCGCGTCAAGCCGATGGAAGAAACCCTGGATTGGTACGACATTGTCACGGTTAAACAGACGTTGGTCACGGCACATACTCACCCGCTGGCCGAGATTGCGCATCCCCACGAAGACGATCTGGTGAAATACCGCCAGTTGGTTATCCGTGACCGTCTCGGTTACTCGCAGGAAGAGCCCATTTCACCTCGTTACTGGCATATCGACAGTTATTACTATATTTCGAGCCTTGTCAGCCGGGGATTGGGATGGGCATTTGTGCCCGAGCACATCGTTCACAATGACTGGATTGGCCACTTGTTGAAGGAAATTTCGACCGCAGAACTTTCCAGCCCACCGTTATTGACCTTAAGTGTTATCAAACGCAAAGCCAGGGCGTGGGATAAGGTCATGCTGTGGATTGACGCCACGCTCAACACCCTGTTCCCTGACCAAAGCTAACCCCGATGCCGCTATTGATACCATGCGTTCAGTAGCGGCGCCCAAACATCGCAATCTCATGATTAGGCTAAAACTAAGATTACAGATTTCTCGGTGGACGAAAATTTGAGACGCACTATCATCATCACTTCTGGGCGGAAACACGCTTGCCAACCCACCTACCGCCCAAGGGCAGAAGTAACAGCCAAATGGATACAGACCAACATTTTCAAGGGAAATACGAAGTCGAGCTAAAATACCGGCTCCCGTCAAAACCTGCATTCATGAACGTACTCGCGGCCATTCCACACACCGTGATGCTTGAAGACAATGTCGGAACAGACTGGCATTTCGACACGGAAGATCGCCAGTTGCAGGCGCAGAATAATGCTGAGTGAGTCATCACCCAGATTTGCCTGACGCCATCCTGACCCTGGATGGTGGCATTCCACCTACACTTTCCAAAGGCTACCTAAGAGCGTGCTGGTTAGCACTGCCCTCGCACGCCTGTTTGTCTCACAACTCATATCCAAATTTTTCTGTGTATTTCTATACTTGGCGACGAATTAAACATTTACTGAAGGGAACGCGATGAGCGCTGTAGAAGTTAAAGTCAAAGACTCTCTGGTGTCAGCCTGTATCAATGGCGTCATCAACGGTCTTATCGCCTATTTCGAGTTTCGCGACCAAGCAAGCATACCCATTTCACTGGACGCGATATCGACCAACCAAATCTCCGTATGGGGACAGGCCGTCACCCTCACTTTCGGCTTAGGGATCATCCTTACTATCATCACGTCCAAGGTTTTCATCAGCCATATCAAAAAACAGAACCTGACACTCAAAGCAGGGCACACCTTTCCCGATACTCCGGCCATATTGAAATTGGCTGCATTCAACGCCGCAATCCTTTTTGGATGGTTTGTCACCTTGGCGGTGATTTGGACCAAATGGGCAGGGGAAGTGTTCGTGTCAGCAACCGCTGCCGCTGTGCTTGTAGGGTTGTTCGCGGTAGTCGTGACACTGGTGGTAGAAGTTCGTACTAAATCTCAAATTATCTTTATAAAAAACAGCATCTTTAATGATGCGGAATAAACAGGAGCGGCAGTCGATGTCCAACTCTCAACCAGCAGAAGACAATAAACAGGCTCAGACCAATCAGGCCAGAAAGACCACTTACTACATTTTTGCCGCTGTGCTTTGTATCTGGCTTTATACCCTCTGGGCCGATCGCGTGACGCCAATGACCAATGAAGGACGGGTAAACGGACAAATCATCCGTTTAAGTCCACAGGTTTCAGGCCCAATTGCGAAAGTGGAAGTCAGGGACAACGAGCAGGTAAAAACGGGGCAACCATTGATTGTGATTGACCCGCGTCCCTTCCAGCTTGATGTCACTGCCGCCAAACTGGCACTGCAACAGGCAACCCAGTCCTTTAACGCTGACTCCACCGCCATTGAGGCGGCCAAAGCAGCCGAAGTTGCCGCCCGAGTGAAGCTGGAAAACACCCGCCTGACCAATGAGCGCAACCGAGCCCTTGCACGCACTGGCGTTGTCAGTAAATCCACCCTTGATGACAGCAATGCTGCGCTGGAAACCGCGCAAGCAAATTTAGCCCAGGCAACGGCTTCTTTGCTCAAAGCCAAAGAAGCGTTGGGGCCGGAAGGAACCAATAACCCGGCTATTCAGTCTGCGCTGAACAAACTCGACCAAGCCACGCTGAACCTCTCTTATACCGAGCTGCACGCCCCCATGAATGGCGTGGTCACCAATATGAAACTGGCACCGGGCAACTACGCGGCAGCAGGACAGCCTTTGATCACCTTCATCAACAACAGTCAGTTGTGGATGACAGCCATGGTGACTGAAAACTCGCTGGCCTATATCGATGAAGGAACGGCAGTCAAAATTGTGTTTGACGCCTATCCTGGAGAAGTTTTCAAAGGCGAAGTCACATCCATCGGTTGGGGAACTGGCGGTAATGGCAGCCTGACTGAAGATGCCAGCCTTGGCCTGCTTGATTCGCCGACCAGCGATCCAAAATCACAGCGTTTTCCAGTCAACATCACTTACATTGACCTGCCGGATGACGTAAAACTGCGTTTCAGTGGCCGGGCAACGGTGAGTTTCTATCCTGGCGAGTCTTATGTCGGTGAACGCCTGTTGGATGTGTGGACATGGATTTGGAGCTACCTGAGCTATGTTGCGTAGACCGCAGAATGCGCTAATCCGCGTTGCGGCCTTTCCTGTGCTGCTGCTTTTCTGGCAGTACGTTTTCGGCACGGACTTACCGCTGCTGGCGCCTGCCATGTGTGCGGTTTTCCTGACTACCACCCACGAACCACCACCACTTCTGATGGTGATCCTGATGGGGATTGTGCTGGCCGCAACAGCCTGGGTTCAAGGCGTGTTAAGTATCATGCTGGCAGACTATTCGCTGGTGTATTACTCCGCACTGTTTGGGGTCTTTTTCTGGTGTATGTACCGCACCAGTGAAAACCCGCAGGACCTACTGGCAATACTGCTGATTGTTTCCACCGCAATGGTCGCTGTGTTTGCCAAGCAAAAGGGCATTGATGTCAGTAGCATTCCGTACGCCTTGATTAAAAACATCTTCATTGCTGGCTTTGTCGCGTATCTGGCCTATTTCCTGTTTCCCGGAGGCGAGCCTCTGGGGGAAATGGGGAGCGGGACAGGCGTTCCTGCCCCGCCGAAGGAGCAAGTCTGGCAACTGTTGGTGAAAGCACTCGCGGTGATGTTCACGCTGATCGTCGCTATTGAAACCAACATGGAGCAGGCGACCATCATTACCGTGGTTGTCGCGCTTATCATCAAAGACCCTGATCCGCAGGTTGGTCATCAATACGGTATACGTCGGGCCCTCACGACTTACGGTAGCCTGATCTATGCCCTCCCGGCTTTGGGTTTGAGTCTGTTGGAAGCCAGCACCTTTGCCATACTGGGCTTTGCTTGGTCTTCTCGCTGTTTATGGGTATTCACGCGATAAAGAAAAAGGCGAGCTACAATGCGGTACAGCTGCTCTACACCAGCTATGTCGTGCTGGTCTACTACGGACTGACAACCTATGGTTTTGGTGCGATCAACGAAGATCTGGTGCGCTTTGGTTCGATCCTGCTGGCCGCTTTACTGGGCGTGATGGTGTTGGTGATTATCCAGCCGAAAAGCAGGTAACCGCTGTCCTGCGCAGGTTCCGACGCTAGGGAAGGGAAAAGGCGGCATATCAGGCAATGACTGACCAGTGATTGTCCACTGTATGCCGCTGGGAAAGGTCCCTTTCGAGATCCCCGGCACCTGCGCCACCACGTTTCCGGTTCCCGAACTTACCCGGAACGCCTCCCCGACAACGACTGCGCCTGACGCATCTGCCAAGCATTCAGTTCCACCAAGTCTCCACTTTGTTTTGACCAGATCCCATAGCAATTGCCGGGTGGCGATGTCGCCAGGATCCAGTCTTCTGTCGCGGCAATACTGGCGATGTAGTGGTTGAAACGCGCCCACTCTTCCGGCTCGGCTTTCAATAACTGCATCTCTTCGCCCCGTTTATGCATCGCAATCAAAGCAGGATATTCATCCGGCTCGCCGCGATATTGCTGACCACAAAGCACGGTGTCGGCACCATCATGGGCAAGGTGACGGATACTGAGCTTTTTGTCCGGCAAGATCAACGTATCGAGAACTTTGCCCTGCTGCGAAAGGTAACAGAGGCTGGGTTTCATCGTATTGAGATTTAAAGGTTTACGGCCATTGGTATGCACGCCGCCAACGCCCACCGCCAGCACCCCGTCGGGCATCATGATCACTTCGTGTGGGCCGATGCCGAATCCGGTTAACTCATCGACTTTACGGTATCCACTTTCTACATGGTAAACCCCGATGATGCCCCGCTGGTGCCTTTTTCACCTTCCGTAGCAAACAGTAAACTGCCGTCATGGGAATACACGCCGTGACCATAGAAGTGGCGATCGTCCGAAGCCTGGGCAAGTTTGATCAAACGCCCATCCCGGTAGTCAAACGCCAGGAAAAACGTGCCGGGACGGCGGCCAAATACCACAGCGTGACCATGTTGGTTCGACGCTGTGCCATGCCCTCTTGCTGGCAGCGGCTGCGTGAACATGGGCAGACCGGAATCATCCGCTACCACAGCCAAGAAGTGATCACGCCCTTTAATGGCACAACCTAACAGGGCGGGTTTTGACTGCCCTCCAAAGGCACGTCCAAACGGCAGCAATGGCGCTGTTACCCCGGCCAACGCCGCTTTCAGTAAGGCACGGCGTGTTTGATCAGTCACCATCAGTCGCATTGAACCCCACGACAACCCCAAGCTCCACCGCAACCTCTTGCTGATCAGGAACTTGAGTTGTTCAAGTTTGTTGTATTGCGCCAGCACCATTTTGTAACCCTCTTTGGATTGCAGTGCCGCGAAAAGGCTTTTGTCTTGCGGCCATGTTTCCAGCACGGCTTCAAACTGGCCTTTAACCCGATCGGCCAATGTTGTTTCACCCCGTGCCCGCAACTGGGCATCCAGCCCTTCCCCCGTTTGCAAGATACAGCGTTTGCATGCCCTGCAGGTTGGCTTTCAGGTTGGACAAGGAGGTTTCTGAACGCCAGGATTCCGCAAAATAGGGCTTGGGTTTGCCAATGTCCGCCAGAGGACGTTTCAGTTTTTTCAGGCTGTAATCCAATTGGTTGGAAAGCAGTGAGATATATTCAGATTCCCAGGCGTCCTGGGAGAGCGATGTCCACGGGTTCAGTTTCCAGGCATCCGATATCTTTTGTGCGGTGTTGTGAAGGTTTTCGGCAATCGCAATCCCGGTTGCACAGGTTCCGGCATTGTTTTGCAGCGTGGATGCTTTGTCATACAAAAGCCACTCAACGGCGCCCAGTCCCTGAACAGTCACACTCTGCGCAGAAATTTCATCGGCATTCCACGCTTTTTCCGATGCGATAAGCGCATGCATTTTTCGTCCCGTGGTGTTTTTCTTATCAGGCCAGAACTGGACATTCCAGCTTTGTTCCAGCGCAGCGGCAGGCCCCCGCTCTTGCCCCTGCAACGCCATCCAGGACAACATGGTCATATGCCAAGCCTGTTTCAGCGTTTGGTTGCCCTCGCTATTCTCTTCACAAAATGCCTTGAATGCCTGTTCGAGCGCACCGGTTTTTCCCAAAAAATCCTGCGCCATCTGGAATTCAATGGCATAGACAGGCTGTGAAACATGGTGGGTGGTGTCTGCATTGCCTGCTGCTGAACTGGTCGCCCACCCCAACAGCGTCGTCAGTGTGCCCAGTAGTACGGTTTTGTTCACCTCTTTCTCCCTACAACGAGTTCAAAAACGCCATTAACGCTTCACGCTGGGTTTTGTCCATTCCAAGTACCTTCTGTTTTGCTGACTCTGCTTCTCCGCCATGCCAGAGCACCGCTTCCATCAAGTTACGCGCCCGTCCGTCATGGAGAAAATAGGTATGCCCGTTAACTTCTTGTGTATAGCCAATTCCCCATAGCGGCGGCGTGCGCCACTCGCGTCCGTTTGCCAGATACTCGGGGCGGTTATCCGCCAATCCTTCCCCCATATCGTGCAGTAACAAATCGGTATAAGGATGGATCAATTGCCCTGACAACGCTGGGCGGTCTGGCCTTTGGGCGGTTTTCACCTGGGTTTTATGGCAGCTCTCACAACCTGCGGATTCAAAGAGTTGCTGGCCAAGCTGAACGTCCGGTGAAGCCGTATTGCGGCGTATCGGCACAGCCAGGTGCTGGCTATAGAATTCGACAAAATCTAGGATGTTCTGGCTGACTTCAGGCTTCCACCGTTTGGCACCTCATCACATAGGGTTTGTGTCTGGGTACAGTTTTCACTAGGGAAAAGATGGCTGGTTAAACCGATATCACCATTGAAAGCGGCAGCGTTTTGCTGCATCAGTGTCGGCTGACCCGCTTTCCATCCAAAGCGCCCAATGGCAACGCTGTTTTTCTCAATGTCCCAAACCTTGTTAACCCGGCCGGAAATACCATCGTTATCGCTGTCGTTCTCATCAGCCCAAGTGAGCAGCGTTTCTTCGGGTATGCTCTCTAACAGACCAAGACCAATCATCGGTGGTGCAATCCGTGCAGAGAGCTGGGTGTCGGGGTGCATTTCGCCGTAGCCCAAATCGACAATCTTCAATGTAGGCTTTCTCAGCGTGACGGTGGTGCCGTCTTTGAAGGTGACTGGCACGTCTGTGTAGCTGATCGACACCTGGCCTTCAGGCGTTTTATCCGGCAGCGCAAAGTCTTGCAACTGTCCACCGTATGTCGGCTCAGGCACGGTTCCCTCACGAATAAAGGTCTGCTTTTGTTCTGGTGTCATGGCCGGAATGCTAAGCCTGACCAGCATGGAAACCGCATGCAGGTCTTTCGCTTCAGGCGGATGTCCCCGTCCATCTTTGATGTGGCAGTTCTGACAGCCGTTGGTGTTGAAAAGTGGCCCGAGTCCGTCCCTCGCTTCTGTCGACGATGGTGCGGGTACCCAAGGGTTGCGGAAAAAGCTGTTTCCGACGCTGAAATCGAGACGTTTACTCAAGGGAAGGTTCGCGGCGGGGAGTGAATAGGCATTGGCGCCGTCTTTTTTGACACTGGTTTGCCCGCCGGATTTGACATCAAATGCCACGGCCTGCAAGGAGATAAGCCAGACCATCACCGGTAAAATATACTGCTTCATCATATCGCTCTGTTGTATTACCAAACAGCCTGTCCCCCAGCCACCAAACGCCAACCGGGGGACAGGAAGGTGGATCAGAATTCGTGATCTGCTGTGTCTGGGCTCAGGTTGGTGATCCCGACTATCGCTGCGGCCTGTTCAATTGCACCAGTCTGGGCAACGAGGGCTGCAATGGTGTCGTTCACCAGCTTATTGCCTTGCGCATTGTCAGCGGCAATCAGCTGGTCAAAGTGCTGGTTGTCTTGCTCAGCCGAAACAACCAGCTTGTAAACCTGGTTACGGGTCTGGTCAAACTGCGCCTGTATGGTTTTTGCCGCTTGCTCGTCGTTCTGGGCGACGAGATCCGCAATGCTTGGGCCTGAAAGAAGCGTGCCGTCTGTGCGTTTATAAAGGCCAGTGTAAACGTTATAGATCCCTTGCTCGTCGTAGTAGTGCGCGTTGTGGGTATTGTCAGAAAAACAGTCGTGTTCGTCTTCAGTGGAGTTCGCTTCCAAAGCCACTTTCATCCGCTCGCCCGCCAGTTCGCCCAGCGACAGTGAGCCCATGCCAAACAGCATTTTTTGCAAGCCAGTATCTGACGGCGCTTGCAGCAACTGTTGACGATAGTTGCCATCAACATTGCCCGCCCACTGATTTTCCATCCAGCCAGGTCTTTAACCAACAGTTCGGTGGCTGCTTTCAGGTATTGCCCACGGCGCTCGCAATTGCCGTTAGTACAACCTTCACCAACAAGATAATCAGTATACGCGCGCTGTCCCGCACCCGGTTTGGTGCCATTCAGGTCTTGTCCCCAGAGCAGAAACTCAACGGCGTGATAGCCTGATGCTACGTTTGCTTCAGAGCCCCCCACTTCATTCAGTTCAGCAATCAGCTCAGGCGTTAGCGTGGACACATCCAGAGCCGATGCACCGATTGTGAGGGTTCGGTTTGCCACTATGTTGGCGGCCGCGCCTTCGTTACCCAGTTCATACTGATAATCATCCGCGACATAGTCGATGAGACCTTCATCCAATGGCCAGGCGTTAAGTTGCCCTTCCCAGTCGTCGACAATAGTGTTGCCAAAACGGAATACTTCAGACTGTTGGTATGGCACTCGCGCCGCAATCCACGCCTGTTTGACTGCTTCCAGACCTTGCGCAGACGGAGCTTTCAGGAATTGTTCAATTTGTGCATCCAGCGCTTTCGCTGTTGAAAGCGAATCGGCATACACAGCATGGGCGATATCGGCGTAGTGCTCGACAACCTGTTGTTTGGTGACTGGGGCTGCAACCGCAGCAAGGCTGAAACCACCCGCGAAGGAAGCGAGCAGCAATTTATGAGTAAGGGTCATTTGAAACATCCTTGTGAATATAATATTGCGCATAATAGTGAGAACCATTCGCATTATCAATATGTAACAGGATGTTTTTTATCTTGCGGTCTGATGTTGAGAAAAAAGTAGCATTAACAACTAAGTGGCAGGCGCAATAAAAACGCGGCAAGCGGGCGTTTGGATATAGATGGGCATTACTGGTCGTCGTAGGGTTGCAGCTCCATCCCTTCCAACAGGTAGCCTGCCTGTGCCATATCATGGTTAACGGTTTCGGTTTTCAGTTTACCAACTACATAAACCACATCCCACAGCTCCTGTACCGGCGCACCTTCCTTGAATTTCACGTAGACGATTTGGTTCGGCGGCGGCGGTGGCACATGGATGCAGGCACCGAAGAAAGGCACGAGCAGGAACTCTGTCACTACATTGGCATCCCCTTCCAGCGGGATCACAAAGCCGGGAATACGCACCATGCTGTTGTTCAGCTCTGGACGTACATTGCCCATCAGGCTTTGCTGCGGTTCATCGTTGTCGTGATTGATCAGCGGCATGCCTTATCATTGAGCTGGTTGCGTTCTGATTCCGGAATTAAATCCAGCCAGTCCAGCGTCAGTACATCATTGGCCTGCGTAAACATTGGCAAGCAAGCGGTAAAAATCAAAAGCCATTTTTTCATTATTTAAATCCGTATCGTCATACCATCTGACAAAGATTGGCGATATGCGCGCAGCGCAGGAAAAACGCCAACCACGATGCCTGCTAACAGGACAATCCCCATCAGCTTCCATTCATGTTCCGTTAAAAATGTTGCGGAGAGTTGAAGTCCATACTCACTCAACACATAAGGTGCTGCTGCACTTATCAGCATGAGCAAGAGGCCTATGCCCAACGCGATGCCGAGCAAGGTCAGAAGTACCGCTTCACTGACCAGCAAAAAGAAGATGTGCGACGGCCGTGCGCCCATGCCACGCAGGATTGCCATTTCACGACGCCGCTCATTCAACCCCGTCAGCAAGCTGGACAACATTCCCATCAATCCCGCTACCACGACAAATCCAGAGACCACCAGTAGCGCCTGCTCGGCCACTGACATCAAGCCCCAAAGCTCGTGCAGCGCGATGCCCGGCATAATTGCAGTGAGTGGCTCCTGCCGGTATTCATTGATGGTGCGTTGCAGGGCAAAAGTCTGGATACGGCTTTTCAATCCCAACAAGACCGCAGTTACCTGCTCTGGGTGCAAAGACGCCGGGTCGATGTTTTCCGCTTTCACGCTGTGTCCCATGTTGGCACCACTTTCCCACCCGATATGTATAGCTTCAATGGCGGGCAATGATACATGGACGCTGCGATCCACCGGCGTCCCCGTGGGAGCAAGAATGCCGGTGACTTTGAAAGGTAAGTTGTCGTGGCGGCTGAAACTTTTATCAGAAAGGCCATGGGCGATGACAATATCATCTCCCAGCTTGTACCCCAGTTTCTTTGCCACTTCCGACCCAATCACGGTATCGAATAAACCGGAGAATGGCTTGCCTGAAGCAAAAGCCAGCGGCTGTTTTTTACCATAGCGATAGTGGTCGAAATAATCCGGTGTGGTGCCCACAACTCTGAACCCGCGGTGCGAGTCTCCCAGCGAGATAGGGATAGACCAAGCCACTGCAGGGTGGTTGCGGATGTCTTCTACGCTTTGCCAGTCGATATTGTTGGTCGCGTTGCCAATTCTGAACACAGAATAAAGCAAGAGGTTCACCTGACCTGAACGGGCACCGACAATTAAATCTGTGCCTGAAATGGTGTTGGCAAAGCTCTCTTTTGCCTGGGTACGTACGCGCTCAACCCCAAGCAAAAGCGCCACAGAAACTGCCACGGTGAAAATGGTCAGCAGTGCGGTGGTTTTTCGGTTTTTGAGGCTTTGCAGTGCAAGCCGGAGGATTGCCATCACACCGCCTCCCCTGCCCAGGCTGCACAGTTGATTTCCGGCAGTGAAACGACGCGGTCAAATTGAGCCTCCAATGCGCTGTCATGGCTGACAAACAGCAAGCTGGCGCCAGCGTATCGCACTCATTCATTAGCAGTTCGATAAAATTCTGGCGGTTATCAGCATCCAGCGCCGAGGTGGGTTCATCAGCCAGTAATAACGCAGGTTTGCCCATCAGGCTCTGGCTGCTGCCACCCGTTGTTGTTGGCCGATGCTCAGGGCAGTGACCGGATTGTTCAGGCAATTTTCTGGCAAGGCCAACGCCTTCAAAAGCCGTTTGGCTTCCCGCTGAACATCCCCGCCTGCACGCGCTTTTCTTGATGATGAAAAACGGCACGGCAAGGTGACGTTATCAATCACCGAAAGGTAGGGAAGCAGGTTGAATTGTTGGAAGATATAGCCAAGGTTGTCCGCACGAAAAGCGTCGCGCTTCGCCCCTTTGAGCATCGTCAGATCGGTATTCTGGATCTGCAAAGACCCGGAATCAGCGGTATTGATGCCCGCGATCAATCCCAACAGTGTAGATTTACCGCAGCCACTCGCCCCTTTCAGGAACACTTTTTCCTTTTCACCGACCACAAAATGGGGAATATCGATTTGCCAACCCGATTGCCCCGGCCATCTGAAACAGAGATTTTCAATCAATAGCATGATCATACAGGCCCTGATTTCAGGGCCTCCCTAAGCTTAAAAACGGAACGTCGTCGATGCCTTGGTCAGGTCACCAGCGGCAACACCTTTATCTGTCAGTGCCTGAATGGCTATCGTTTCGGTGTTTGCGAACGCATTAAACCAGTCGGTTGTTACAGTATTGATATGCTGCGGATTTTCACAGGCAAAAGTGTACTGTGCAGAGAATTCGCCATGCTTCGATGCTTCGTGCTCTTCATGACCATCATGCTCATCATGTTTTTCATGCCCGTCATGCCCTTCATGTTCTTCATGGTCATGGTCATGGTCATGGTCATGGTCATGGTCATGGTCATGGTCATGGTCATGGTCATGGTCATGGTCATCATGCTGTTCGTGCTCTTCCTCACTGACAAGCGTTTGGCTAACCAGGTGTTCAACAAGGCTACATTTCGCCTCTTCGTTCACTGAAAACAGCGAGTCAGGTAGAGAGAGTTTTTCCAGCGCAGCTTGAATGGCAGCGCGTTGGGCATCGTTTTCCGGGGCATGCTCAAAGCCGACAATATCACTGCCCGGCGCTGTCATTTCCACCAGCAGCATGTTGTTATCCTGGGCAATATACCATTCAACTTTGCCGTGTTGATGTGCATCGTGATGACGCATTTCATGATCGTCTGCAGCGGCTGACGCAGCAACGCCCAGCGCGATCGCACCAAGCGTAAATAAACCTGTAGTACGCATAATTTCTCCAAAACTAAATGTGTTAATCCTTAATGTTGAGTTGGAGAACGGCAGGAGGCGCGCGGGCTTGCGGCGCAATGGCGGGAATAGCGTGAAACGTTAAGGCGTATTCAACCTTGGTGGATATAGCAGGGACATCCACATCCAAAGAAGGCTGCGTGGCTTGGATAACGGGCAAAGCAAGTGCACACAAGGTGCATTGGTAGTCGACCTTACCGGCGTGGTGATGCTCACCCAAATGCTGTGCGACAGCAACGCTCTGCCAGCCAAGAAGTATGGCCAGGAGTAAGGGTAGCAATTTGCGGTAAGGCAGCAGCATGATCCTTCATACGCCCTGAGTGAGAATTGTTATAATATAACATTACATCACAAAGATGACATTTCGTGCAACGCAGGCCTTCGGTATACCCTTGTCGGCCGCCCCACTTTCCCGTGCTCAAGAAAGGCAACCAGCTCCCCCTGTTCCACCGCCCTGTCCAGATAGCGCCGCGCAGTGCTTTTACTCATGCCAAACGCTTCGGCAATCGCTGTTACCGTCAGTTCAACATGGGCATGGGTAAACTGGTCGATGATTTGTCTGAGGGTAAAGTCGTCAGTGCTTTCCCGTTTTTTTGGGCTGACACCGCCGCTGAACAAGGTGTCCAGCGCTTTTTGATCAAAAGCCTTTTCGGTGACCCATTGCTTTTTGAGGCTGCAAAACTTGTTCAGACTCTCCTCGAGACGGCGATAGTCCAACGGCTTAATCAGGTAGTCAAACGCGCCATAACGCAGCGCTTTTTGCACCGTTTCCGCGTCATTGGCTGCAGTGACCAGAATGCATTCCGGCTTTTTCTCCCGCACCAAGAGTTCACGGATAAACTCCACGCCCAGCCCATCGGGCAGGTAGTTGTCGACAATTACCAGATCAAACGCGGCGATTTCCACCAGCTCACGCGCCTTTGCTAAATCTGCTGCCAAGCTGATCGCGCTAAACCTCGCGTCCTGACGGATAAAATGGGCGTGAAGCGCCGCGATATCGGCATCATCCTCAACGATCAACACCTTCAACACGATTCGCTCCTTACGCTGTGGCGGGGAAAATATACAGTAAAGACAGTTTCATCATCATCGCTGTCGAGTTCCATGTGACCACTGGCGCCTTCAATGATTGATTGCACAAGGTGCATCCCAATGCCGTGCTCTACATGATCGGGCTTACTCGTGTAACCAAGCTGGCAAAGCACATCAAGATTCACATTCACGATGGGGCCATTGTTGGCAATCGCCAGCACATATTCTGAGGCACTTTCATACATCACTACGCGGATAAACCCACGTTTCACAAAGGCCAAGGCTTCAATTGCATTGCTGAACAGGTTGCCAATCAGGGAGCTTAACTGCTCTTCGTCCAGCCCTTGTGGCAGTTCCGCCCAGCCATCCAGCTCGGTTAAATCAACATTGATACCCTTCTCTGCGGCTTTGCCGATATTGGCCAGCAGCAGACCGGAAATCAGCGGCAGCGACTGCAACTGACGCACACTGTCCATCTGGGTCTGGTTCCCTTTGGATTGTGCCAACACCAGTTCCAGTGCCTGATCTTTGTGACCAAGCTGCAGCAACCCGGCCAGTGTGGAGAGTTTGTTCTGGTATTCGTGGCGCGTGACCCGCAAGGATTCAAGGTAATGGCTGACCTGACTGATCTTGTTCGAAAGGATCTGCATTTCCTGCTGGGCTCTCAGGCTGAATACCGCACCAGTGGCTGTGTTGTCCTCGGCCAGTGATACACGGGTCATGACCACATTGCGGCCATTGACCCTGACCAGACGGTCAATAAAGTCCAGTCCCTCAAGCGAGAAGTACTGGTTATCTTTCACCACGGCTTCCAACGCCAGCGGCAACCTTGCATCGCCTTTCACACCGAGCAACCATTTGGCCGAATCATTCATCAGATAGATTTGCTGATCTTTATTGACGGCTATCAACCCTTCATGGGCAGCTTCCAGCACGCATGGCTGGTATTGAGCGCCTGACGCAGTTGCCAGGGTTCAAGGTGCTGCATTTGTTGGCTGACATAGCCGGAAAAGCGCCATGCCATCAGGCCGGACAATACCAACGCTGTAATGGCAAAAAAGATAAGAGGCGAGATATTTTCTTCGGTAAGAATGGCAATGGTGTTTTTGAGGTAGCCGACTTTAATCATGCCGACAATTTCGCCCTCATTGATGATGGGTGCAATAAAGCGCACCGACGGCCCCAATGAGCCAACCCCATGGGAAAGATACGCGACCCCTTCCGACAGTGCGCGTTCTATATCCCCACCCAGAGCGGGCAGGCCAACGCGCATTGCGACAGGGTGAGCAAGGCGGATACCGTTTTCATCACTCACGGTAATAAAGTCCGCATCTGTTGCATCCTGCAGGCGGGAAATAATATCCGATACCTCTGCAGCGCTATTGCGGCTGACCGCGTCAATCAGGCTGGGAAGCTGCGCCAACTGGCGCGACTGCACTTCCGCCCGCAATGCGATCTGCTCGTCGAGCAGACTGTTTATCCGGTGTGAGCTTATCGCCCACCAGCCAGCGGCGGAAAAGACGAATACGCCGCACAACAGCGCGGTCAGGTGCATGGTAAAAGAACGCGGTATAAAGCGTGCGGTCACTGAAAATATCCTTCTGTTTCTTACCGCAAAAACCAAGGCCTAGGATACGGGAAATCCGCCCCTTCTGGCAGTCACGCAACCGCTGAAATTGAGAAAGATCCCACCTCTGGTGTTTATGGTTTTAATTAATTCAACGCGCCTTATCTCAGCCCAGTTTCACACCGGTTTTGCGCGACCCTCTGCAATTGAAAACGAAACCCTGGGTTTGGTTTGGAGATTGATTTAGCGCAGTTTTTCACCCGCTTTATCGCCGTAGGTTGAAGGAAAATTCAAGGAGGTTTGTATGATGTCTTCAACCAATATGCGATTGGTACTGCTCGCCATTCTTGGCGTAGTACTCTGGTTTCTTCCTGTTCCTGAAGGACTGACCGTTCAGGCGTGGCAAATGATGACAATATTTGTCGTCACCGTACTCAGTTTGATCCTCGCACCGTTGCCCCTGGGCGCAATGGCGCTGATGGGTCTGACAGCCGCAACACTGCTCGATGTTCTGCCTATCCGAACCGCACTGACCGGCTTTGCCCACCCCACAATCTGGATGATCGCTGCGGCGTTTTTTATCTCACGCGGATTCATCAGCACAGGCTTTGGACGCCGTGTCGGCTACTGGTTTATTTCAAAACTGGGCAACAGCTCGCTGGGTCTGGCGTATGGCCTAGTGCTGACCGACCTTCTTTTCGCCCCGGCGACGCCAAGTACCACCGCCCGTTGTGGCGGGATCATTTCACCGCTGTTCCGATCTGTTGCAAGCGCTTACGATTCCGACCCAGAAAAAGGGACGGAAAACAAAATCGGTGCGTTTCTTGTCCAGTGTATTTTCCAGTGCAATGCCATCACTTGTGCCATGTTCCTGACCTCTATGGCAGGTAACCCACTGGCGGCCAACTTCGCAAAAGAACAAGGCGTTGAAATCACCTGGGCGGGATGGGCCATTGCTGCCATCGTACCGGGGATTGTCTGTCTGGTACTCATTCCACTGGTGATGTACCTGGTCTTTCCGCCAGAGCTGAAAAAAACACCTGAAATGCGTGCAATTGCCCGTCAGAAATTGGTAGAGATGGGCGCGATGACCCGCGATGAGTGGATGGTCTGCGTCACCTTTATCGGCATGGTAACCCTATGGGTGCTTGGCCCTACACTGGTATTCATGCAACCGTGACCGCACTGCTGGGTCTGGTCTTCCTGCTGCTTACCCGCACCATCACTTGGGATGCTGTGCTGAATGAAAAAGAGGCGTGGCACACCATCACCTGGTTTGCTGTGCTGGTGATGATGGCAGCGCAACTGAACAAGCTGGGCTTTATCGGCTGGTTTGGCGATGCGATTGGTGAATCACTGTCTGGCTTTGGCTGGGTCACCACCCTCGCCATCCTGCTACTGGTTTACTACTACAGCCACTACCTGATGGCGAGCGCCATGGCACACATCAGCGCCATGTACTCGGCCTTCCTTGCGATTGCGATTGCAGCGGGTGCGCCACCAATGCTTGCAGCCATTGTGCTGGGTATGTTCAGTAACCTGTATATGTCGACAACCCACTACTCTTCAGGCCCTGCACCTATCCTGTTCGGCGCTGGATTCCTGTCGCTTCAGACTGGTGGAAGATTGGCTTTGTGTTCTCACTTATCGTCATCCCAGTGTTCTTCTTCATCGGCGGCGCTTGGTGGAAGCTGCTCGGCATGTGGTAACGCCAAGGATTCATAACAACATTCCCGATAGATGTACCGTGACTCTTTGCCCGCCTTGTGCGGGCTTTTTTACATTGATTGGTAAGGGATGGCTCAGAAGAGATAAACCTTTCCGGCACTCACCGAATCTACCGGGGCGGAAGGTGCACCAATCAAAAGCTCCTTTTTGATCGCACTGAACGCAATCGCCTTACCGAAGTAGTTGAGGTCGGTTGTTTCCGGAGATTTTAAATAATGGGTCTGTATCCAGGTGCCATTCAGTTCAAAAATGTAAGCCGCTCCGGCATTGTTCCCCAGGTTTCCATTTTCATCCGGTCGATACCAATCCCCGTGCTGTCTTCATATTGCGCGCCTACCGCCAGCCATTTTCCGTTGTTACCAATGCGACCGAGGTGCCAAATGAATCGCCGTCTTCGGCGTTTGAAGCCGTCAGACGTGCGTGATGCACCCAATTGCTGCCATCGTAATGCCAGATATGTACTGCCCCCAGTAAATCCACACCGGTATTGTCCGTTGAGGCAACGGTTGATTCTTTCGACACTCCAATGGCCACGATGTCACCAGCGTGTGAAATGGCAGCCGCTTCGCCAAAACCACTGAATTTAATAGGTAAAGTAGATTTCAAATAGCTTTCTTCTACCAGGAGTTATCAGGTTGTTTGCGAAATACATACGCAGACCCAACACTGAACACTGAGTTGTCTGTCGGGCTGCCTGTGTAAGAGTCTTCGCCACTCGCGGTGATCAGCAAAACCTCGCCACTTTTCGCCAGCCTCACTTTGCGGCCGAAGAAATCGAAATTGTCCGCGTTAGATGCTTTAAACAACCAGATAAAATTCCATGTCCCACCGCTCAGTTCATAGAGGTATACGCCCCCACTGTTAGACGCCAGATCATTCGCGGGTAATGCGTTTGAAACTGTGGTGCCGTTGGAATCTTCGTTGTAGGCGCCAATTGCTAACAGGGTTCCATCACCAGAGATAGACACTGAACTGGAGAAGAAATCGCTCGCCGTTGGCGCGGGGTTTTCAATTACCGCCGTGTTGCTCCACGTGCCACCGGAAAGGCTAAACACATACGCCGCCCCAGCATTGGTAACAGCAGATACCTCCTGCTTCCAACCACTGACCACAATCACGCTGCCGTCATCATTGATATCGAGGTCAAAGCCAAACCCCGTTATGGGTCCGACGCCGCCACAGAAGAAGTGAGCACAGCTTGCTTCTCCCAACCATCATTCCCTCGGTTGTAAACCGTTACCTCGCCGCCGTTTACGTTTGAGTCGCCACTCACCAAGGTGGAAATCGCCATCGTGAGCCCATCCCCACTGACTGCAATAGCATGACCATGGTTTTGCCCGATAGTTGGTATTTGGGGTTCGTATTGACCCACAATGGTTTCAAACGATTTATAAGTGATCAGTACGGTTTCACTGTCGAGATTTTCCCCCTCCGTCCGCGCCCGGATGTAAAACAGATCATCATCTTCTGGTTGAATTAATGTATCCAGATAGTAGGTGTAGGTGAGTGTACTGCTAAGCGCACTTTTCGCGCTGAGAGCGGCTTGATTAGCCAATGTTGCAGGCGGGACTATAACGGCAATTTCTTCGCAGGTTCCGGCGTTGTCTTTACACAGGACGTAATCATCTGCACCAACATCCCTCCAACTAAAATTCAGCATCTTAGTGGGTGACCCTGTCACAGATAGCGACAGATCTGCCGCCGTTATTTCTGTGCCCGAAATACAACTATTGTTATCGCACGCTGAGACCAACGACACCAGCGCCAGAGCAGGAAACCATTTATTCCACATCATTACCACTACACCCGAATAAGTACGACGTTGTCCTTGCTTGCCTTTCTGGTGAAGGCTTCAGTAAAACTATAGTCGAGC
This sequence comes from Enterovibrio sp. JCM 19048, assembly GCA_001310415.1. Lineage (GTDB taxonomy): Bacteria > Pseudomonadota > Gammaproteobacteria > Enterobacterales > Vibrionaceae > Enterovibrio > Enterovibrio paralichthyis. Next base: position 43,454 of record BAXE01000034.1, read on the forward strand.
GTGTCACATTTGAGACTTAAGGAATTGATGGGCAGCGTGACGTCTTTGTTGTCGTGAAAGATCTAGTTCATCGATTGATGATGAGGGGTTCTGGTTACTAACAAGAGGATGGAGTAAATATTTTTGTAATAAAAACGACTTTGTCTTTCAGCCGCAATAGATGCTAGCAATACCGCAGGAGTCCTAACGCCTGATAACCAGAAGAGGGTCACCTATGTTGGGTGTATTTAGAAGTCTATGCCTGAATCGCCATGTTTAAATAATTTGGCAAGCCCACGTATAAACAAAGCCATAGCTCTAAAAGGAAGTTCAATGACAATTTCGAGGAGATCATACCAAACACTTTCATTGTCGCACTTTGGTGGCCATAAATAATGGGCGAAGACAAAACCCACAATGCTGACCAATAACAATATCCAGTCAAATGTATAGATAATTAAATCGATGACAAAATACGTACTCATAAGGTAAACCGAAAGCGACAAAAACATTCGAAAATTATTCATAAGCCTTTCCACGTAGCCCTTCCAGAACCCAACTGGATGTTTTTATTCATTATGTATCACCAACTCCGGGCTGGATTTATCACATTGCGAATATGGGAGGCATATAAAATAGAAATCAAATGCTTCATCTTTAAACGAATTTGAATG
>BAXE01000035.1 GCA_001310415.1 Enterovibrio sp. JCM 19048
AGAAGAGATGCCTGCTGGACTGCCATTCCGGCTGATGGATTACCTAGAATTGGTTGAATGGACTGGGCGGCAACTTCGCAATGACAAGTTCGGCCATATTGATAAGGCATTGCCGCCTCTACTAGAACGATTAGGTTTAGAACCAGACAGTTGGCTTGATACCTGCACACGTATTGAGCGCGGAAATATCATTGGCACTCAAACGGCGATTCAAGCCGCCCTTCCTCATCTTAAACGACATCGGATATCTGGACTGCGATTACCCGAGCACTGATTCGAACCCGCTAGCTAGCTCAAAAACATGATCAGACGGACGTCTGAGCCTTGTGCTTTCTTCAATTCGCAAACTGACCGTTAGATTCCCCATCACGCTGAAAAATAAACTCAAATAGATAGTCTTAGGGATTAAAAGCATCCGTTGAGGCAGCTTCAAGCTCTCTAATTTTTAAAGTGCCTGTCCCATGTTTCTATGTTTCCCACCAGACTGATTGTCGATGACAATGGCGAACTGCAAGGTGCAATGCGCGGCTTGCAAACGCTGGAGATTATCCAGTGGCAGGAGAAAGGGGAGATCTCATCGTTGTCGAAAGATGCAGTGGTAATGGCGAATGCAGATATTTCAATGCGCAACGCGCTGGAAATCCGCTATCAAACAGGATTGCCGCTACTGCTCACCGATAACGAAAAAGTGGTCGGTGTGTTGTCAGATAATGATTTTTATCATGCGCTGCTAGGGAAGCATTTTTCGCATGCGGCGTGATGGGAACGTGCTCTTGGTACTTCCCCCTTTTCAAGGGGGAAGTTAGAAGGGGGTTTTGGCTCTTTGCGCTTCGGTTGCATGTAGACGACTTTGTTGTTCGAGAGCATTGGCTGCTAGCGCAGCCAACAGAAAGCTATTGCCTATTGACCGGAGAAGGGCTCATATGTGTTAGGTAACTGTTCTCAATGAAATTTTTGATTACCACCTCGGTCTTCTCTTGCATGCTAACTATGAGGAATATAATTTATGCATGCTGCAGAAAATAAATCAAAAAATGACAACGTCGGGTACCTTATCGGTGTTTTGGGTGTTTCATTAGTTCTAGCTTGGATTGGTATCTACAAGTTCACACCTACTGAAGCGAAACTCATTCAACCACTAGTTGAAAATCATTTCGCCATGAGCTGGTTATATAACGTCATCTCCGTTCAAGCTGTATCCAACATTATTGGTGCAACCGAAATTGTTGTTGCTATTGGACTTATTGTTGGCATTAAAAATAACAAAATAGCCTACCTTTCGGGTATCGCGGCAGCACTTATTTTTGTCACGACATTAAGTTTTCTTCTTACTACCCCAAACACATGGAAAGTTTCTGACGGAGTATTAGTTACTAACTTCTTCTTAGTCAAAGACATTCTGTTTCTCGCAATATCTGTGAGCGTTATCGAACGAAACAAGCCTAGTAAGTGACAAATATTGAGCCGAAATAGAGCATATCTAAAGTAGGCTCCTGTTACCTAACAATTTATTAGATCCCAATGTGGGGTATTTAAACACCCCGCTTTGGGATTTTTCATGCATACAATGAATACTGAAAGCCAGAGTAAATGCATGTTTTTGCAAAGGATATCATGGAGTGCATCAAAAGCGAGAATCAGAAAATGCGACAAAATAGGGTATTTCTGCATACATCACGTTTGGCATTAGAAAACCTATCGGAAAATCTAGGAATCAGACAGACATCGTGTGCTGTTGCTAGCAAAGAAAGGGGCATTAACGTGCCAGATTAGATCAACCTGACACAAGTTGGGGCAAAACCAACCCCATCCTAACCTTCCCCTTGAAAAGGGGAAGGGACTAAAAGCTGGAGGCGTATTTAGGTTTTGGGGTACGTTCACATCAGAAATGTCATTTGAAATCCTAATCTGAAATCATCTTCACTTTCCATTTTGCCTGTCTACTACTCTACAGTTTATGCTACGCACCATGATGAGAGATAAGGCGTGCCGGGGTGTGTCGTATCTCTGAGTTGGCAGAGCAGTTTTGAAGTGCCTGTCCCAAGCTCCAGCGTCTGAACATTGGCTTACAAAGAGAGTCTTACGCCCCGCGTAATTCCAAAAATGCACTCATCACTTCCGAATTCGCTTTGATGCGTTGATCCAGTGGCATCTGTCCCGGCGTTTCACTGCAGCAACCAACTGAGGCACCTCGCGCACCAGAAATGACTCGAAAGAGCTATCGTAGTGATTGAAAATTACCCCGTCTTTCACTGGGCAATCATCAATGTCGCCATCGTTGGCGATAGGAAAGTATTGACCGAGTACATCCCGTAAACGATGGCTGAAATGCCCCGGCGATTGCTCTGGTTCAAACGTGTAGACATAGGTTTCTGTCATCAGCACATCTTCATGGCATGTAAGAATGCCATCGCGACTCAGCTCAGAGAGCATAGCGGCATTTTCCAGTAACACTTTGCCTTCAAATGAGGTGTCATTACCCACTTTAGGCTTATCGTTTTCGATATAAAAACCGCGGTTGGGGTTTTCGCCCAATTCGTTAAATCGGTGGCCATTGGCAAATCCGGTTGGATTCACTAGTTGCAACAAACTCAGATTCGCGCGCTTAAACATACGCTCGTCCAACTGCGCGAGAAGATACAGCAATCCCCAAGGGCCGGCAGATTCTTCACCGTGAAAACCGGTGCTAATAAGAAGGTTTGGACGTTCAGGGTGGCGCTGTGGCGATTGCATCAACCAAATTGGATAGCCAGCGGCGTCAGCAAGTTTTGTTGCACTCAAACTCAGACGGTTTCTTTCTTGTTCAAGCAAAGAATAAAAACGGTGAATATCCGTGCTGCTGCAATTGAAAATGTCACTGTGCCAAACAAACGTTTCAAACGGAGAACGGCTCATTAATCACATCCTTGTAATGACAAATATAAATGGAAAAGAGAGACAGCCTACCAGTATCGTCAAGAAAATACATGCGGCTCAGAGGGTTGGACGACTTGAATTCCCAGTATGGTTGGTCTGAATATTTACTGGGTTTTACGCTGTTATACATCGCCTGACTTTTCTTTACTTTCCGCTCGCTACGATACGCTTATCCTTCCTGCGGAATAAAAACGATGAACAAAACACTCCAACCCGTTTGGCTGTCACTGGGTATCCTTTCTGGAATGTGGCTTGTGGCTGAGCCAGATCTCTTTGGCTCGACACAGTTTTTTCAATGGCGCGCGGCAATAATTCAGTATTCAGGGATTATCGCGGTTGTCCTAATGTCGCTGACCATGGTGCTGGCATTGCGCTTACCTTTTATAGAACAGTGGACAAGGGGACTTGATAAGTCTTACCGAATCCACAAATGGCTGGGTATTGGTGGCGCGGCGCTGGGTGTGACGCATTGGCTTTGGTATCAGGTTCCTAAATGGTTAGTGACTGCGGGTTGGTTGAACCGTCCTGCCCGCAGCGCCGGCGCCAGTAATGCTGTATTGCCTCAGTGGCAGGAGTGGTTGCTGCAGATTCGTGAGCCAGCGCTGGAGATTGGTGAAAAGGGGTTCTACCTGCTGCTGATTCTGGTGGTGGTGTCATTGTGGGCTGCGGTGAAATACAAGCCTTTCAAATTCTCTCATCGTTTGATGGCAGCGGCATATTTGATGGTCGCCTTCCATTCGGCGCTGTTAATGAAAGTCAGCTACTACAGCCAGCCGATCGGAATTGTTACCTTGGCGATCATCGCCCTGGGATCAATGGCTGCGTTTTACAGTTTATCGGGATTGGTGGGGCGTCATCGTCGCGTGGCTGCGACTGTCAGCAATAGCAGGTATTTTGCAGATTCCCGTATCCTGATGCTGACGCTGCGCCCAGAAGGAAAGTGGCAGGTCATAAAGCCGGTCAATTTGCTTATTTGCGTGTGGCCGGTGAGGAGCCACATCCATTCACTATCGTGTCTTCGCCGGAGGAAGCAGAAATCCGATTTCTGATAAAAGAGCTTGGTGACTTTACCAATGGCCTGCATAAGCGTGTGGCCGTAGGGGATAAGGTGGAGCTGGAAGGCCCTTACGGAAAGCTGAGTTTTGATTTCGAGCAGCCGCAAATCTGGATAGCGGGCGGGGTGGGCATTGCGCCTTTCCTGTCAGCGCTGTCGGTAAGAAAAAGCACGCAGCAAGGTGATGCTGCAACCAATACGCAGCCGGTACATCTTTACTATTGTACCCATGGTCGTGATGAAATCTTGGAACAAGAGCTGGCCCAGCTTTGCGAACAAAATGGTATGACGCTGACCATCGTCAATAGCAAGTGCGACAAGTTGTTGAATGTTAATCAGCTTCAGCATGATCATGCGACATTAAACAAACAACAGGTTTATTTCTGTGGTCCAAAGGCGTTTTCCCGCTCACTGCGGGAAGGGCTGAGTCGCATCGGTATGGATGTGGGCAAGCAATTTCACCAAGAGTTGTTTGACATGCGATAACCACTTGGAGATATCTGAAGCAAATTTCCTGCTCACTAATCCAAGCCTTTAATTTTAAACGAGCGCCAGTGTATATGGCGCTTTTTGTTTGTCTCATCCTCAAAATACATTTGACCTGTCTACTACTCTACAGTTTATGCTGCGCACCATGATGAGAGATAAGGAGTGCCGGGGTGTATCGTATCTCTGAGTTGGCAGAGCGGGTGGGGCTTTCCCGTACTACTCTGCTGTACTACGAAAAAATTGGCCTGATCAAAGGCAAGCGGCTGGAAAATAGCTATCGCATGTATAGCGATAAAGATCTTCAGCGCCTCAAACTGATTCAGCAACTTCAGGCGGGTGGGTTGACGCTGAAAGAGTGTCAGGCTTGCTTAGATGCCAAAATCGACCGCGAGTTGCTGCAAGGAAGGCTCAAAACCTTGGATGATGAAATCGCACAGAAACAGCGTTCGCGAGATTTGCTTGCGGCGCTGTTGGGCGAGGGCGATACCAAAGCTTGGCATACCGAGGCGGGTAAGAGCGCGCCTGATGCGCATCTGGAGTGGTTGATAAAGCAGGGCTTCAATGAAAAAGAGGCGCTGCGGTTGAAGTGGTTATCTAAGAACATGAACGAACACGACCAATACATGGCGGATTTCATGCACGTTTTCAACGCGCTGGATCGCTGGGGGCCTGGCTCAGAAATCGACACGTTACGCGCCTTGGGAGCGGTGCCTTTTAAACCCGAGAACATTCTGGAAATCGGCTGCGGCCGGGGCATTGCAACCACAGTGCTTGCACAAAATACGGATGCCAAGATCACTGCGCTGGATAACGAAACCACTGCGCTGGCGAGGATGATGGAACGCGCCACACAAGCCGGTGTGGCAGATAGGATTGAGACTGTCTGCGCCAGCATGACCGATATCCCCCTTGAAAAAGGTCAGTTTGATCTGATTTGGGCAGAAGGCAGTGCCTATGTGATGGGCGTGAATAACGCATTGAAACAATGGCGTTCTTTGCTGTCAGGTAACGGCGTATTGGTGCTGAGCGACATGGTGTGGTCTGTGGAATCACCCAATCCGGCAATCAAAGAGTTTTTGGCTGGGGAATATCCCGACCTGACGACCGCAGGTGTTCGAATTGAACAGGCAAAAGCTGCTGGATATGCGGTGCTTGATACCTTCACCATGAGCAAAGAGGCATGGGACGCTATTACACGCCGCTGGGCGAGCGCGTGTCTGAACTCGAAACAAGCATGCAGGATTCGGCGGCACTAAATGAAATTAAACGCGAAGTAGCCTTGATGACAGCCTACTTCGGTGAAGTGAACTACCAACTGTTTATCCTGGCGAAAGCAAAGTAAGACTTTGCCTTATAAAGAGCAGCCAGAAATAGGAAATGATTGTGGAATTTAAACAATACGACGCAGCACAGCTGCAAGAGATTAAAACCCTTTTCCAAAACACATTCACTGACTCAGAAGGTGAAGCGGAAGGCAAAATGGTCAGCGAGCTGGCCTACGAAGCACTGACAACCACAGACAGCCAAGACCTTTACGGCTTTGTTGCGATGGACGGCGAAACACTGGCAGGTAGCATCGTGTTTACACGCCTGATGCCAGCAAACGGCGCGAAGGCGTTTCTTCTTTCACCTGTGGCTGTAGCAACGTCTTACCAAAAACAAGGCGTTGGCAGCGCGCTGATTAACGCTGCTTTAGACGTGCTGAAAAGTGAAGGTGTGGAATTGGTGTTTACTTACGGTGACCCGAATTACTACGGCCGCGTCGGCTTTAAGCAAATCAGTGAAGACGTGGTCAAAGCGCCTTGCAAACTGAGCTTCCCGGAAGGGTGGTTGGGTCAATCTCTGGTGAGTGAAGAGATTGAAGCTATCGCAGGTGAAACGGGTTGTGTAGCGGCAATGAACAAACCAGAAATCTGGTAATTGCGCTAAACCCACTGAAATGAAAAAAGCCTCCCAAAGCGTTTGCTGAGGGAGGCTTTTTATCGAGCAGTCGTTCGGTGCTGCGCCAACTTAGGCTTCTGGGTTTTCCTTCGCGTTAATGTCTGCGTAAGTGTGCAGAAGTTCAGTCAGGGTATTCACCCAACCAAAGATGTCTTTCGGCATGTTTTGCAGCAGTTTCTCAACGTGTTCGCAGTGGGTTTCCAGTGAAATGGCTTCTTCCAGACGGAACGAGATCGCATAGAAATGCCACAGCACCAGACGGGTCATGCGTTCGCTGTTTTGCTTGGCGTTTTCAGAATCATCAAACGCTTGCTGGATTTCGTACAGTGCGATGGCGGTCATACGCAACATAGCATCGAGTCTTGCAGACAACGCACGCTCTTCACTATCGACTTCTTCCTGCTCAAAAGTGAAAATTTCACTCATCACATCTTCTGGCACCATTCGGCTGATAATGCGGGCACTGAACTCTTCCAGTTCATGGCGTGGCATGGTGACAAGACATTCAAAGGTGTAATCACGAGACATTGGGGCACTCTACATCGGTATAAATTTCAATGGCCGCATTCTAAGGGCTGTGATGCCATTTGGCACCCGTTTCTTGAGTTGTCTCTCAATGAAGTTGAGTTTAGGGCAAGGGATACAGGGTTCTGTTCGCAGCAATCGACGCAATCTGCTGGCTGGAGTCCAGATACACAGCCAGCTATTTTGGGCTAATTAATGCCGAGCGTGGTGAGGTCCAGAACCTTTTGCTCTTCGACATGCTGGAAGTAGTCCCTGTCTTCAATCAGGATGTGCATGATCAGCCAGTCTGTCAGGAAATGTTTCATCTTCTCGGGTTGGTCAATTAAACGCTCTCCACAATCTCATACTGTGTTTCCCACACTTCGAAGATTTGGGTGATAAGTCGCTGATGCTGGGCTTTGTGATGCATCACTTTATCTTCGGGATACCCAATTTCTTCCAGCATCTTTTCTTCACGGCGAAAATGGCGCTCTGCATAGCGCACCAGCTTATTGAGCGTTTCAAATACCACGGCTTCTGAATCGCCATGGCGGATGTTGTCATAGAACTTGTTGGCAATTTCAAACAGCATTTTATGCTCGGCGTCGATCTCAGGTACGCCGGATTCGAAGATTTTTGACCACACAATAAACTTTGTTGCCATTTCACCACTCACTGCAATCCATACAATCCCTTGACTTTAATATGTTTATTAATTGTTGGGAATGATAGCTGTCACGAATGTGTGGCTTGGCAGTGAGTGTCCTTGGTTTGGTCTTCTATTCTTTGCTTCAATCTCCAATCTCCAATCTCCAATCTCCAATCTCTTGTCTCTTATCTCTAATCTCTTTCCCTTTCTCTTGTCTTCCATCTCTTATCTCAAATCTTTCCCTCTTCATTTCCGTTTCAATAAAACAGCAATAACCTAGATTTCAAGCTGGTTAAATAATATCTCTTATGAGTTCAAAATATAATCACTGAAAAAGAATAATAGCGTTATGTGACTAATTAAAACTGACTTTAAAATAATCAAATTTGAAATATTTAGTTACATTGTGGGTGGGAAATAGTCTAGCCCGGATTTTTTGTGGTAGGGCGTTTATTCATCTTGTGGATGTAATTCTGTTTATTCTGTGAGGGGTGCCCGAATAGTCTGTGTTGTGTGATTTGTTAACGCTATGTTTTTAAATGATCGAAAAACAATCTGATTTTAGCGTGGGAAAACGATTGCTTTCCGTTTTTCGTAAGTTTTCGTTCAGGAAAGTTAATATTTTTGAGATTCCGTCTTGTTTGCGAGATTTAATTCATATACTGTCCGCTCCGCCTGAAAGTGGTATTTTTTAAGGACAGAAAATGAATAAGAAAGTATTAGCGGTGGTTTTGTCTTCTCTGGTAGCGGGCACTGCTCAAGCTGCAACCATTTATAAAAATGATAATGGCGACAACATTAAACTTTATGGTGGTGCAGAAGTTGGTGGCACATTTGTTTCTGACACTGACAAAACTCCGTTTGGTACAGATACAACCTACGTTGATCAATCTTTCGCAACGATTGGCCTGAAAGGTCAAACCGGTGGTTTCTACGGTAAGTTCGAAGTTGATGCAGAGCGTCAGGACTGGACCCGTGACAACAACCTGCGTCTGGTTATCGACAAACTGATGGTAGGTTTTAACTTCAACGAACACCACGCTTTGGAGTTCGGCCGTACGGATACTGCGTACGACAAAGTTGATTCATTCGGTGATCTGTCAAACGAACTGTCGACCGGCATTTCTGAAGCAGGTGACCAGGACAACACCATTCGCTACATCGGTGACTTCGGTAAGATCAAACTGTCTGTATCCCACTCCCTGGAAGGTTGGGATGGCGAGACCAACGACCTGAACCAGCCTGTGAAATACAGCTACGTGACTGACTCCCTGTACGGCGCGGTAACCAACGGTTACATCGGTTACTACGGTGAGACGTTCACTGTGATCCTGGCGGGTGAAACCGGTGACGAAACCAAGATCTACTCTGCACACGCAGAAGCGAAATTCGGTGATTTCACACTGGGTGGCCTGGTGTTTGACCAAACCAAGAACTTCAATGGCGGCACAGACACGAACACCTTCGCGGCAAACATTGGCGGTAAATACGCGCTGAATGAAAAAACCAACCTGATCGCGACTTTCAACTACGAAGACATTGAAGGTGCTGAAGATCAAAACATCTTCGGTGTGTTCGGTGCGGACTACATGTACGCCAAGAACATCAAGCTGGCAGCAGAAGTGGCAGCGGGTGACGTGATGGATAACGGTGAATCAGGCGCGCTGTTCTTCGCGAAAGCCTTCTACTGGTTCTAATCACTTTCCTTTCGAATTAACGCAGCCTCCCAAAATGGGGGGCTTCTTTTCAACGCTTTGAGGCAATTATGAAAAAAAGAAACCTTGCGCTGTCCCTGCTGGCGACCTCTGTATTGGCTGGCTGTGCGGCAAGTAACAACAATGCTCCAGCTTGGGAGCATGATAAGTCTTACGACATCACCATCATCCACACGAACGATAACCACGGTAACTTTTGGCAGAATGGCAATGGTGAACTGGGCATGGCAGCTCGCGCCACACTGGTTAAGCAAATCCGCGAAGAAGTGGAAAAAGCAGGTGGTTCAGTGCTTCTGCTGTCTGGCGGCGACATCAACACCGGTGTGCCAGAATCAGACCTGCAGGATGCAGAGCCAGATTTCCTTGGCATGAACATGATTGGTTACGATGCAATGGCCGTTGGTAACCACGAATTCGACAACCCACTTGATGTGCTGGCAAAGCAAGTTGAGTGGGCAAACTTCCCATTCCTGGCAGCGAACATCTACCAAGATGGCAAACGTATGTTTGCGCCGTACAAGATTTTCGAAAAGCAGGGTGTGAAGATTGCCGTAATCGGTCTGACGACTGAAGACACGGCGAAGATCGGTAACCCTGAGTTCATCGCTCAAGTGGACTTTACTGACCCTAAAGAAGAAGCAAAAAAAGTGATTGCCGAGCTTAAGCGCGATCACAACCCGGACGTCATTATCGCTGCGACGCACATGGGTCACTACGCAGACGGTAACCACGGTTCAAATGCACCGGGTGATGTACTGCTGGCACGCTACCTGAACGAAGGCGATCTGGACATGATCGTTGGCGGTCACTCGCAAGAGCCTGTGTGTATGGAAGGCGAAAACCAATACGCTGACTTCAAACCTGGCGACGAATGTAAGCCTGACGTGCAGAACGGTACGACCATTGTTCAGGCGCATGAGTGGGGCAATACGTAGGTCGTGCAGACTTCACCTTTAAGAACGGTGAGTTTGAGCTGAAGTCTTATGACTTGATCCCAGTTAACCTGAAGAAAAAAGTTGAAGTAGACGGCAAGCAAGTGCGCGTGTTTATCCAAGATGAAATCGCGCAGGATCAAGAAGTTTACAACACCCTGAAGCCATTCAAAGAGAAAGGCCAAGCGGCACTGGAAATCGTTATCGGCAACACCAATGGTGCGCTGATCGGTGAGCGTAGCATTGTGCGCAACAACCAGACCAACTTGGGCCGTCTGATTGCTGAATCGCACAAAGAACGTGCGAAAGCAGACTTTGCGGTAATGAACTCTGGTGGCGTGCGTGCGTCTATCGAAGCGGGCGATGTGTCATACAAAGACGTGCTGAAAGTTCAGCCATTTGGCAACATCCTGACTTACGTGGATATGTCTGGCGCTGAAATTCAGGACTACCTGAATGTTGTGGGTACCAAAACCAAAGACTCTGGTGCCTACGCGCAGTTTGCGGGTGTGAGCATGACGGTTGAAGCAGACAAAGTCAGCAACGTGAAGATTAACGGTGAAGCGCTGGATCCAGCAAAAACTTACCGTTTCACTATCCCTTCATTCAACGCGGCAGGCGGTGACGGTTACCCGAAAATCTCTACCCACCCAGCGTTTGTTAACACTGGCTATGTTGATGCGGAAGTGCTGAAAGAGTACATCCAGAAGCACTCCCCAATCGACGTAAACAAGTTCGAGCCTAACGGCGAGATCACTTACAAGTAAATCCTGAAGCCCGCTGCAACGCGGGCTTTCTTCTTCTAATGGCCGGGATATGACACGGATTTCAACGTTTCCCTTTGGGATCTGGGTTGGAATTCAATTTTTCCCCGCTTCTCTGCACATCTCCAATCGACACACTGCATGTTGAACCACAGGCAGGGAAGTCATGGATATGTACGCAGAAGAATATACGAAACGAGAAAAACTGATCCGGCTGGGACTTATTGGCGCTATCGGGGCGGCAGTGGTCTTTTTTAGCGAATATTGGCTATTTCCGTTGATAGAAGACTTTGCAGTGAAGCCACACTGCTATCAAGTTTTCGATATTCAGATAGGGAAATATATCTGGTACTTAATCTTATGCGGCATACCGCTGAGCGTGTTTCTCCTGACATTGCCATTGATACCATTTTGCATCCGTGGATTGCAGGATGGGCAATATCCACCGAAAGGCACCAAGGTTTATCGCAAAACCGCCATACGTTTTGGCGCCATGGCGACCCTTCAATCGTCCGTGCAAATCCTCATTCCACTGTTACTTTTCTGTTTGTCAGTCTTGGGGTATTTCCAGGCAGCTGCCTTGTCGCCCGTTGATCTTTGCCATTTAGACCCAGCTTTGTGCCAGTATGATTTGTTTCGGTATACTTAACGCCTCAAGCTTTACTCCTCATTGAGGCCGGATTATGGCTTACCGAAACACAGAAAAAGCAAAAAACGAAGCTGTCGAATGGGCGCTGACCCATGGCATGGCAATCAAACAAACCTCCGATTCTGCAAGGCATCCTGCCTTCACGCTGACACCGACAGCCATTGCACGTCCACGATTTGAAAAACTCAAATCGTCCGTCCCATTGCTGGCAAAGCTAATTCACGCTGCATCAGAAGATGCCGTGTTTATTCAAGAAGCGATTGCCCCCATTACGTCCGGTGACATCTTCTTCAAAGCATTGCTGCAAATGCACAGCGAGATCCACCATGGCTCAGAACCCGCACGTCGTGTGCCGCTGCTGATTATGCGCAGTGACTTTATGGATGATGAAACGCTGGGGCCGAAGCTGGTGGAGTTTAACGGCATTGCTGCGGGAATGGGTCCGTTTGGACAACGCATTCATGAATTGCACCGCTATTTGTCCGTCCAGTGGCCGACACCTTACAAAGAATGGGCAGGTTTTGATGCCGATGATTTTGTTGAAAACCTCGCTCTAGGCCGCTTGGCTGAAGGCATTGAACAGGCAGCGCGGCAAATAAAAAATCAGTTTGGTGACGAAGGCGCCCGACGTTTTTGATGGTGGTGCAAGACAACGAAGACAATGTTTACGACCAACACCTGCTGGAACATGCCCTGCAATCACGCGGTGTGAGAACCGTTCGCCGGACATTCCGAGAGCTTTACGACGGCCTGTCGACAGGTGAAGGACACCGCCTGATGTTGGAGGGCATTGGTGCTGTCGATTGTGTGTATCTTCGTGCCGGTTACCAATACAGCGACTATGTTGCCCATGACATTATCGGAAAAGCCTGCTGTGAAGCGCTGACCCAAACCCGCGTGATGATTGAAAAACACTGTGTGGCAGTCAATGCCACTGTCAGTCAGCAATTGGCGACCAGCAAGCGAGTTCAAATGTTGCTTTCTTCCATGCCAGAGCAGGCGTTGTCACGCTTTGGTCTCTCTCTGGAAGAAGCCCAAACCGTGAAGCACTTTCTGGGTGAGATGATTGCGGTAGACGAAAACAGCCAAGGTTGGATTGCGCAAAGACCACTGGATGAATGGGTATTGAAAAACCAAGGTGAGGGTGGGGGGCACTGCGTATTTGGCGAAGACATACCATCACGTCTGGGCAACCTGAATCCCAACCAGTATCAGGGTTGGTCATTGATGCGACGGTTACATCCTAAGCCGCGTTCAGGCAGGGCGTATCTGGTACGAAAAGGCGAGATATATCCGGAAGACGACCTGATCAGCGAACTGGGATTATTTACCGTTCACGTTGGTGGCGAACCAGCCGTGGCGGAAGGGGGCTATGCCGGATATCTTATTCGCAGTAAATCCGCCAAGGTGACTGAAGGTGGGGTTCACAGTGGAATGGGGGCGTTGGATTCTCTGGTTTTCGGCCAGTAGGGTTTTTAACCTGTCCTGGTTTTACAGTGAGCTAGCGCGATAAAAATCTGCTTGTTTACGACATGATTGTTGAAAGCCCGCTAATGTCCAGCGGGCTTTTTAATCTCTAGCTGACAGAACGATAGTTGCGGTTGGCATTGGGACTTAGCATGCCATCCAGCAAATCATTGTCATCTTCATAGACATAAAATTCTTCAGCGCCTTTGCCCAAGGTTTCACAATAAGCGACACAATCACGTCCTGCACGCTTGGCGCGATAGAGTGCCATATAGGCGTTTTTCATCGTTTTTACTGTGTCTGGCGATGCCGCCTCGAGCGGGGCACATCCTATTGAAACTGTCAGAGGCAGCATAGGTTCAGTCAAGTCTGTCTGGCTGTGAAGCCGGGCATTGCGGCGAATTGCGGTGGCGCGGAGAACTGCATCCCGGATAGGGACATTGTACATGGCTACTGCAAATTCCCCGCCGCCATAGCGGCAGAGCAAATCGGCGGGTTCCAGACTTTTGCGGATTGATTTGGCGATATCCACCAGTATTTTGTCACCCACATCATGATCAAACTGATCGTTGAAACACTTGAAGTGGTCGATGTCGATGATCATGACGGTGATGGGGCAAGTCTTGTGTTGTTGGCTTTTAAGAAATTTGCCCAGACTTTCAAAAAAGGCGAAGCGGTTGTTCAACCCGGTCAGGGAATCTGTTCTTGCCAGCTGCATTAAATGCCTTTCCATGCCACGCCGTTTTGCATCAGCTTGTTCCTGGAAATAAGAACTCACCGTTATCAGGGAAAAAATAATGAAAAACATAAACATATTTATCGCCAGCATCAAGCTGGACGATGCTTTATCGCCAAACATGGTGAATTGTATATGTCCGGCGATTGCACAAAAAATAAAGGCCGCAAAAATCTGTGCCCGGGATATTTTCCCCGCAACATTGTTCAGCAATAGGATTCTGACCAGTCCTCGGTTGGCATGTTTGAAGCAAAGGGATAGCCCAACCCCTGCAGCGAGCAAAGCGGTCAGGAACGACATATTTCCGTAGAAGTTTTCGATGTTGTAGGCGTAACCGACAAAGCTGGCAAGAATGATCACAAATGAAAGGAATGCCAGCAATTGGGAGAGGTAATAGCGACGGAAACTGTCCAACATCATGCAACGCCAAGCAGCAGTCCAGTGCCAGCAGTATTGGCACCCATGTTAATGTTGTGTCCGGTTATTTCATGGTGGGCAAGGGTTTGGGAAAAAGGCGTCAGGTATTCAAAATAGGCAGTGCCTGAGTAACTGTCGTAAAGGCGGAGAATACAAACAGCAATGGCCAGTGTGGTGAATGAGCGGGCGTAGTAAAGATGTCCCCATTTCGAGGTGAAACAGGCAAACCCAAGGGAAATAAACACCAGTGCTGTCATCGGGTGCGTGGCAGGGCCACCTTCAAACGGGCGGTAAAGGCGTTCAATATCCAGATTGTAACCAACAAGCGCCAGCCAACCGATGAGCAGTGTCGCGGTTGAAGGCCAGAGGGATATTTTCAGTGCTAACGCCACCGCACTGTGCTTTTTCCTCGCGGATATCATGGGTTCGCCTTTTGGCAGGGTTTACTATTAAATCTAGTTGTTGAGACGGTTTTTTCCATTTCAAGAAGGTGGCTAACGTCATAAAAATGGAGAGTTTTTTGTTGATTGCAGGCGAAGGCCAACGACGTCAGGATGTGCAGAAAATTATGTGGGAGTCAGGGAGAAACACCTGTTCCAAAACAAACAGTTGACTGGAACAGGCGTGTAGAAAAGGCGTTAGCTGCGCTGGGCGAACAGGTAATTCAGTGCACCGCGAATGGCGGCAACTTGCGCATCATTACATTCTTCATCGGTGACTTTCGGACTGTCTGGGTACACTTCGGTTGTGGTGCCGTACTGACAATCCGTAAAACCGCTGCAAAGTCCAAGTGACTTGGTTGCGTAATTAATCACACCTTCCTGCTCAACCGGCGAGCCAATGATATTGCCGCTTTCATCTGCCGGGGCAATGTGGGTCACTTTACGCACTTCATTGATGATCGCGGTTTGGAACTCGGTGTTTGGCATATCGGTATCGCCAACCAGATAGAAGCCATCCGGTACGATATCTTCTTCGTAATCTTTGCCGTCACGCGCTGCCAGCGCTGGGCGGAACTCAGATTCATCAGTGTCTGTGGTTTCGTGCAAATCAATGTGGGCAAAGATATCCACACCCAGACCTTTCACCCATGCCATCACATTGGCGGCTTCTTCAGACGGGCTGTTTTCGATGAATGAGCGGTTTGGATCGACCGTATAAGGGTTCCAGCGGTTAATGGTTTCATAACCCCAAGGGCTGACACATGGCGCAACCACAAAGTTGAATTCCGCCGTGAACGCTTCTGCTTCGGTATCCATGAATTTCAGGGCGCCGTGAACACCGCTTGTCTCGTAACCATGCACACCACCGGTGATCAGAATGGTCGGTTTCTCTGGGTTAAAATCACGGCTGCGGATTCCGAATTGCGGGTAACGGGCCGGGTTGAAGGAAAGCGCACCGTACTGGACTACCTCAAAGCGATCACGCAACGCATCAATCTTGCTGAGTACATCTTCTTTGTAACTGCGTTTAACGCTGGTGGTTGCAAGCCATGCTGACTTTTCTTCATCACCCCAAGGGGTGCCTGGTGTGCCGATTGGGAAGCTGGACGATGTCATCATATTTCCTTTTTGATTTTATTTTGGTGAACGCGAAGAGAGTAACACACCTTTTTCCGCTGTGAAGCGGATGAAAGCAAACTGTGATTGCGTCTTTGTCAGGAAAAATAAATTTGGCGAATATCTCACCATTTTTCAGTGGGATAAAAGAGGTCAGTAAAAAATTCTCAACATTAAGTCACCCTTAAGCCTTTCTTAAGACTCGCTGATTAGCCTGTTTATATCGCGGACATCAACAGGACCCAGCGGATGAGCAATATCAGTCAAAAGGAACGGTTTGTTATTGTGGCAGAAGGGCATCCCCTTCGGAGTGAAGTCGAGCGCATCGTCACGGAGCGCTACAACCAGGCGTTTAATGCCAATGTTGATGAATTTATGCCGAATTTTTCCTGCTTGCTGGGACAGGAAGGGAGATTTTATCGGTGTGTGGCTTCCGCGCTGCCGCTGCGTCCTCCCTTTTCCTGGAACAATACCTCGACCAGCCGGCAGAGACACTGATCTCTGAGCATTTCCAACAGCCTGTGCCGCGCGATTCCATCATTGAATTCGGTCAACTGGCCTCTTTTTCCCGCGGTGTTTCGCTACAGCATTTCTCTTTTCTTTCCCACTATCTGGTGGAACAGGGTTACCGCTGGTGCATTTTTACCGCCACAGGCCCGCTGTACGCTTGATGCGCCGGTTCGGTTTGTCTCCTGAAGCGCTGGTGCCTGCTGATGCTGCCCGCATTGAAAACGCAGAACGGATTTGGGGGAACTACTACTGCCACAAGCCCAAAGTATCTGCGGGTGATTTGGTCAAAGGTGCAGAGCAGCTTTTGGTGCGCCAGCAACCTTCGCAAAGCGAACACGTCAACGTGGCTGTTAGCGGAGGAATCCATGGTTAATCTGCTGGAAAAACTGAAAAACCATGCTGCACAGCAACCGGAAAAAACGGCTTTGATCGGCCGCGAAGCGAACGGTGAGCAAGTGACAGTCAGCTACGCCGAATTGTGGCGCGATGTAAAGGCGCTTGGTGATGTTTTGCGTGGCTGGGAGGCAAGTTGTCTGGCACTGATGGCCGAAAATGGCATTGCCTGGGCCAAGGTTGATCTGGCGGCTTTGCTAGCCGGTGTCACTGTAATACCTGTCCCAACCTTCTTTTCCGCCGCGCAAATCGAGCACCTGCTTGAGACAGCCAATGTCGATGTGTTGGTGGGGAACTGGCATCACCTTCGCAGAGCACCGGATGCGGGGCTGGCTGGATTGCCTTGCTACTTTAACAAATCAGATAAAAGCGCGGGCAGCGCCCGAACTTCCTCTGAAGCATTGGCAAAAATTACGTTTACTTCGGGTTCAACCGGCGCGCCAAAAGGCGTAAAGCTGAGTGCCGGGCTGATTGATGCCGTAACCCAATCCCTTGCGGATGCAGTGTCGCAGGAAAACCGCCCTGAACGTCATTTAGTGGCACTGCCGCTCTCTACATTGCTGGAAAATATCACGGGTATTTATGTGCCTTTGTACCTCGGTCTCGAAACCGTTGTGGTTGAAGGCTACGAAATAGGTCTTCGCGGTTCGAGCAGTTTTAGCGCCGAGCAATTTGCCCATGCCATGGTGCGCTACCAGCCTGAAAGCCTTGTTATTACGCCAATGTTCCTGATGGCATTGGTCTCCCTGGGAACACAAAATCCTGAAACGGTGGCATCGCTGAAGTTTATTGCGGTTGGGGGCGCTAAAGTACCGGCAGCGCTGTTAACCCGGGCTGAGCAACTGGGTTTGCCAGTCTACGAAGGTTATGGCCTGTCGGAATGCGGTTCTGTGGTGAGCTTTAATTCGCCCAAAAACAGACGCGCGGGCAGCGTTGGCAAACCACTCCCGCACTGTGGTATTTCCCTTTCAAGCGAAGGTGAAATTCTGGTCTCTGGTGCCTCCATGCTGGGGTATATCGGCGAGGAGCCGCAAGGTGACAAAGCCATAGGCACCGGCGATTTAGGCAGGTTCGACAAAGACGGTTATCTCTACGTTACCGGACGTAAGAAGAATCTGCTGATCACCGCATTCGGGCGCAATGTGAGCCCTGAATGGATTGAAGCCGAGGCGATGGCTTTCCCACACCTGCGCCAGATGGTGGTGATGGGGGATGGCTGTGCCGTGCTTTCCGCCGTGGTTTCAACCAATAACCAGCCTCTTGCGCTGGCAGAAATGGCCCAATTGAACGCCCTTCTGCCGGACTACGCCGCGATTGGACATGTGGTGTTCACCTCACCATTTCATTTGCAAAGTGGTTTGCTGACGCCAAACGGCCGCCCGAAACGAGCCCGCTTTGCAGATCAGTTTTCCAAACATATCCCTGCGAACTATCGAATTTACAGCCAGCGCAAATCAATCACTTTCAGTGTCGATAGCGCTGCAACTGCCACTGCACAAGGATGACAGACCATGACTGACGCTCTCTTTTTCTCAACGCTGCAAGCACAAACCCAGGACGCGAGAAACGCCATGTTGTCTGCGCCGATATTTGAAGCTTGTCGTCGTGGACAGGTAGAACTTAATACGTACACCGCCTTTCTGGTTCAGGCCTACCACCACGTCAAACACACAGTGCCGCTCTTGATGGCCTGCGGGGCACGCCTGCCGGAGAAATATGAATGGCTGCGTCAGGACATTGGCGAATACATCGAAGAAGAGAAAGGGCACCACGAATGGATACTCAACGACCTTAACAAGTGTGGATTTGATGCCGGACAGGCACGGCACAATGTGGGCGAAGGTGCGGTTGGCTTACCGATTGAGATGATGGTGGCGTATCTGTACCACCAGATCGACCGTAAAAATCCCATGGCCTTTTTCGGCATGGTTTGGGTGCTGGAAGGTACCAGCGTTTCCGTTGGTGGTGACATGGCGAAGCTGGTCAAACACCTGTTGGGATTGCCCGACGCAGCAATGAGCTATCTCACTTCGCACAGCACGCTGGATGTTGAGCATATCGGCTTCTTTGAATCCCTGATGAATAAAATTACCGACCCGGCTGACCAGAAGGCGATTGTCGATGGTGCCAACGTGTGTTTGCCCTGTATGGACAGATGCTTCGCGATCTGCCTGTTTTGTCTGCCTCTCAGGCGGCGTAGGAGGAAATATGGAACTGAAAGGAAAGCGGATTTTGCTGACTGGTGCAACCGGTGGGATTGGCAGGGAGATTGCCAAAGCACTGGCAGCGCAAGGCGCGGAGCTGGTGTTGGTTGGCCGCAGTGCCAATGACCTCAATAAGTTGGTTTCATCGCTGCCAAACGGCGCGTTTCACCAAGGCGTGGCCGCAGACATTACCAGCATTGAAGGATTGGAACGTATCCAGCGCTTGTGCTGGTCGATGAAGTCGTCAGGCAGGTCAGTCGATGTATTGATCAACAACGCAGGGTGCAACACTTTCCGCTACCTGCAAGAGCGGGAGCCTGCATCGTTGCGACAGGAAATTGATGTCAATCTCGTCGCGCCGATCCTTCTGAGCCAACAGGCGCTGCACTGGCTGAGCGACAAGGGTGTTGTTCTCAATGTGGGGTCGACATTTGGTGCTATTGGCTTTCCCGGCTACGCCAATTACTGCGCCTCCAAGGCGGGGCTTCAACGCTTCAGCGAAGCGTTGAACCGGGAGGTGAATGGTACAGGGAAGCGTGTGCAGTACTTTGCGCCCCGAGCGACCAACACATCGCTGAATGACGCCCGCGTCATGGAGATGAACCAGAAACTGGGAAACAAAACTGACGATGCTGACCGTGTTGCGGTTCAAATCGTTGAAGCATTGAAAAGCGGTGCGCCAGTGACCTGGCTGGGCTGGCCGGAAAAAGTATTCGTAAAACTGAATCAGCTTTTTCCTTCGCTGGTGGGCTTTTTTATCCGTCAGCAGCACCACACCATCACGGAATATGCTTCCAAACCTACTGCAAATTCAAAAATATAAATCTTGAGGGATCGACGATGAAAACATTACATTCAACTTTGCTGGTATCCGTACTTTCTGTATTTGCTGCCTTAGTGACATTGACTGCAAAGGCTGACGAAACCCTCAAAAATGTGCAGGGAACATGGGCAAAATGCCAGTACGACACCTTTAATAAAGATAACAAAATCAGCTGTCTGAATAGCTTATTGCGGAGAACCAGAAAGCCATTGCCAATGACCCGTCACGCAATGACCTGAAAGTCTGGTTGGCGATCAATAAAAGCTCCCTGGCTGGGCTTGAAGGTGGTCTGGGTGCCTTGTCTTTGGTAAAAGAAGCCCGGGACTTGTTGGAAGACGTGATTAAAGTGCAACCACAAGTTCTTGAGGGTTCAGCATTCACCAGTCTCGGCACCCTGTATTATCGGGTCCCCGGGTGGCCGATTGGATTTGGGGATGATGACGAGGCCGAACTCATGTTGCAAAAAGCACTCGCGCTCAATCCCAATGGTATCGATCCAAATTTCTTTTACGGTGACTTTTTAGCCAGTCAGGGTAAAAAACAGAGGCGATTGCCTATCTCAAACGCGCACAACAGGCTTCTCCGAGGGAAGGGCGTGAACTTGCAGATAAGGGCAGACAAACTGAAATTATGCGAAAACTTGAGGAGCTACAGTAAGTAATGCGCCTTCTATTGGTTGAAGATGATCAAATGCTTGGGGAATCCATGGTGGCGTCGTTGAGCCGCCATGGATATACCGTTGATTGGGTACAGCAGGGTATGGGTGTGGAGCTGTTGGTGAAGACGGAAAGTTTCACCGCCATGATTCTGGATTTAACCCTGCCTGATACCGACGGGATTGAAGTGCTCAAAAAAGTGCGTCAGGCCAAGCTTTCCTTGCCAGTGATGATACTGACTGCCCGCGATGACATTGAAGACAGGGTGGAAGGTCTGGACGGTGGCGCTGACGATTACATGGTGAAGCCTTTGCGCTCGAAGAGTTGCTGGCACGCCTTCGGGTGATGATTCGCCGCATTTCCGGTTTTACGGATACCAATATCGAGCTGCACGGTGTGACAGTGTCACTTTCCAGTCAGCAAGTTGAAGTCAATGGTGCTACCCTCAAGCTTACGCCCAAGGAGTTCAAGCTGCTTTCAACCCTGATGACGAATGCTGGCCGGGTCATGAGTAAAGACCAGTTACAGCAAACCTTGCACGGCTGGGATGACGTTGCGAGTGATAATGCCATAGAGGTTCACATCCATAATTTGCGCAAGAAAATGGGGGGGAACCTGATCAAAAACATCCGGGGCGTGGGGTATATCATTGAGCGTTAAACCTCTCTTTTCTATCAAGCGCAAGCTGATTTCGATGTCGGCGGTGCTTTGCTCTATTCTGGTACTGGGCTCCTTGCTCTATGTTTACAAAGAAACCCGCCACGAGATAAATGAAGTGTATGACGCCCGCCTAGGGCAATCAGCCAAAACACTGGCTCTTGCGCTGATGAGCTGGGGAGATGCACCGCTTGATTCCCTCAACCAAACCTACCAACAGTGGCTGACGCTGATTAAGCAGTCTGCTGTCAGCGACGATTCACCCACGCCAATGGGTCATCCTTACGAGCAAAACCTGCTGTTTCAGTATTTGGTCGGTGACAAGGTGCTTGCCAAAAGCCCGAATGCGCCAGATACCTTTATTGGAGAGCCGGATTACAGCGGCTACAGTATTGAGCTGGTGGATGGTCACAAGTGGCGGACATTCCAGATGCCACTGAAAACGGTGTCACAGCAGCAAAGCGGCACGGTTCTGGTGGCAGAAAGGTCGGTATACGCAATGAGCTTATCGACGAGGTCTCACTCTCTATCGGCTTGCCCCAGCTTATCCTGATCCCCATTCTGATTTTGTTGATTATTGTGCTGATAAACCGCTCTTTTCGCCCCATTTCAGAACTGCGTGCCATGATTGCCGACCGCAGCATTAACAATCTTGAACGCGTTGTGGTCTCTCATCCAACCACGGAACTCGACCCGCTGGTGAACCAGCTTAACTTCCTGTTTGCTGAAGTTGAGAATGCGTGGCGTCGTGAAAAAAGGCTGATCCGGACGGCTGCCCACGAACTCAAAACCCCGCTTGCTGTGCTAAGGCTCGATACTGAAAATGCGCTGATGACACTCGATGAAAGCCAGCGGCAGGATGATTTGAAGCGGATTCTCGCAGGCATTGAACGGACAGACAGGGTGATCCAACAGTTACTTATGTTGTCGCGGGTAGAACAGCAAAAAGGCATTTTGCTCACCCCATTGGATGCGGTTGAACTGGCAAGGGAGAGTATTGCCAACCTGGTGCCAATGGCGCTGAAAAACAAACAGACAATCTCCCTTTCCGGTGAAGATTCTTTAGCTGTGAAAGGACACCAGGTCATGTTGCCTATCTTGATGACGAACCTGATTGATAACGCGATCCGCTATGCGGGAGAGGGCGCGCAAATCGATGTGGAAGTCACTCGCGTAAGTGAAGGGAAGGTGTTACTGACGGTGACAGATTCCGGCGAAGCGATGCGCGAAGAAGTGCGCAACCGCCTGTTTGAAAAGTTTTACCGCGGCAATTCTGAGAAAGGGGATGGCGCGGGTCTGGGGATGTCGATAGTCAAAGACATTGCAGATTTACACGGCGCGATCATTGGCGTGGACGCGCCGGTGGAAAATGACAAAGGCAACCGCTTCAGCGTGCTGTTTCCTGCTGTTGAAGCGTGAAAATACTCAGCTGTTTTCTGCCAGGAAAGCCTCCAGCCTGTCAGCCAGCCAGATGGTCAACGCACCTGTATGACCGTCCATTGCAGTGATTTGTCCGTAAGGCTGCCACTGCATTGCATCGGAATGGCGAAGTACCTGCAGGGTGCCACTTCGCAGGTATTTCCTGAGTAGCAGTGAAGGTACGTTTGACCATCCCGAACCATCCAAAACGGCATCGCGCAAATGCTCGTAAAAAGGCAGGGCAATATAGTGGGGTGAAATGGGATCGAGCGCTTTCAGACCTTCATCATCCACATAGGCCAGCGTAATTTCCGTGTATCGTTCAAGGTCAGCACGCTGGATCCGCTGTAACCTTGCCAGTGGATGGTCTTTATTGACCACCGACATCATCCGCACCTGTCCGAGTTTTTTCGATTTGATGCGCCCAAATGCCCGCGTTTCGGGTAACAGGCCGAACGCTATGTCCACCATGTTTTCATCCACCATCTCGTAAAGCTCCGGTGGTGGGGCAACATACAGTGAAACGCTTGAATCCGGAAAAAGTTGGCGGATTTCCCGCATTGTTGTGCGCCAGAACGATTCCGGCAATGCATCATCGGCCGATCCTAAGCAGATTCGATACCACTTTCGAACTGACGGCACTTGGCTTCAACGTCATAAGCTGCCTGCAAAAGGCGCTCGCAATCGTCGTGCACCATCCTACCAACGTCCGTCAGTGCAACGCTGTTTCCTGAGCGTTTAAGTAACTGAACCCCAAGGTTATCTTCCAGTGCGCTAATCGCTGCACTTACCGTGGTGCGGCTTTTGCCAAGCTCTCTGGCGGCACCCGCAATAGAGCCTTCTTCCACGGCGGTCAGGAACATTTCTATTTGGCTGCTTCGCATTGTCTGTATGCAACTCCATCAATACCGGTGAAATGATTCTACACCTAAACAAATTGATTTAAATACCAGCGACAGGAATTTCGTCGCTCAGCGGCTCGATAACCTGCTATCAACCCGATATTGTGTTCTCAAAGCGCGATGGATACGCGTAACAGTCAAATTTTTTGTCACTTGTGGGGATTTATGTCGTGTGAATATGCGAAAGAACGTAACTTACTGAAATTTTCTACCTTTGCTTGTTTTTGTTTTGCTGCATTGGGGATTGGCCTGGGTTTATGGGCGGGTTCCATGGTTATCGTTTTTGATGGCGCCTACTCGCTGGTAGGTTTAGCGCTCTCTCTGATGGCTCTTGCTGCTTCCACTTACATTCGCAAGCCTTCAGGAAAAAACGGTAAGCCAGTTTCTGCGCAAAAAGCGGCAGTTATTGAGTCACTGGTGGTTTTAATTAAAGGTCTTGTCGTCGCGGTTGTGTGCGTGGTGTCTTTGACCTCAGCAATCGATGCGCTGTTTGAAGGCGGTCGTGAAGTGAATGCAGGTTTTGCGCTGGTGTTTGGTGTAGTGAACGTTGCCGGTTGTTTGGCGACGTACTTTGCAGTCAGCAAACACGCGGGTAAACGTCCCTCAGCCATCTTGAAAGCAGAATCAAGCCAATGGTTGATGGACACAGTGATCAGCGCTGCGGTACTGGTAGGCTTCCTGGTGGCAACGGTATTGATGATGACCGACTTTTCTGAATACGCTGTGTATGCAGACCCAGTGATGGTTATCCTGGCCTCGGTTTACTTTGCTACTGTGCCGGTAAAATGATCAGTGAGTCTGTGTCTAAACTGGTAAAGCTATACCAGGCAGACAATGAAAAGGTGCGTGGTGGCCGTGGCATTCTGGCTTGAGCGCTAACCATCTCCAAAACTCAAAAGAGCAGCTAAGGCTGCTCTTTTTTCGATCACTCTTTTTCGATCTTAGGCGGGTCAATTTCGTGCTGCTGCCGCGGTATCTATCTGATACAGTGAGGTTTCGCCAAAACTGAAGGGAAATGATGAATATGGACAGCCTGAAACTAAAAGTGCCACCGGTTGTTGTTGCGTTTATCGCGGTGATGTTGATGAAGGCAGTGGCACTTATCACGCCGGGAAGTGCATTTTTGGCCACGTTACCGAC
Organism: Enterovibrio sp. JCM 19048; assembly: GCA_001310415.1. Lineage (GTDB taxonomy): Bacteria > Pseudomonadota > Gammaproteobacteria > Enterobacterales > Vibrionaceae > Enterovibrio > Enterovibrio paralichthyis. Next base: position 24,497 of record BAXE01000035.1, read on the forward strand.
GGCAATTCCTTATCTCATTGTAATTCTAGGCTTTGTGGTGGCAATCAGTGGTGTAGTCGAGTTTCGTCGTCATAAAACAACCGTGAACCCTATGCTGAAAACGGAAGCGACAGCGATGGTTGACAGTGGTATCTATGGATACACCCGCAACCCTATGTATCTGGGGATGTTGATTGCGCTATTGGCAGGGATGTTTTACTGGTCCAACTTTTACACCCTTCTCATCTGTCCGCTTTTTGTGCTTTACATGAACCGATTCCAAATTGAACCGGAAGAGGCATACCTGCAGGAAAAATTCCCTCACGCTTTTGCTGACTATCAATCCCGTGTAAGGCGTTGGCTTTAATAGGATTAATAGCCACCGACCTCGGCTTTCCTCCGTGCGCGCTTGATAACACATACTGTGAAGGCGATACGCTTTCTATGTATCGTATCCCCGGATTTTGCGCGCCACGGCAAATATCTTGTGACGGCAGTTCTATTTAAAATCAACTAATTGACACGGCATCTTTTTCGTTCTTATTGTCTTAATAATGAGATATGTCTCGAGGTTAATAAGGATATTGCCGTGTCATTAAATTCAAATTTTCGGCCGATGGCATATTTTAAGCCACTCGCCATGCTATTCGCTTTACTGACGTTAACTTCACCCGCCCAATCAAAACCTTATACCGACGACCAACTTCTACAAGCGGGGAACTTCCTGCAATTCGCCATCCCTGTGGGGGCAGGAATGATATCGGTGGCAAAAGGCGATGGAGAGGGGCTTGGGCAGTTGGTCGAAGGGGCGCTGATCACTTCGATGGCAACCCATGTCCTGAAAGTCACACTTGATCAGCCTCGGCCTAACGGTGGGCATTACAGTATGCCTTCAGGTCACACATCTGCAGCCATGCAAGGCGCCGCTTACCTTCAGTTCCGCTACGGATGGGAATATGGCGTTCCTGCATACATGCTGGGCGGTATCGTTGGCTACTCTCGGGTGGAAAACAACCGTCACTACTGGCGTGATGTGGTGGCGGGCACCTTGCTGGCGACGACTATTCAGTTCGGTATCACGCAAATGGGTATGAGTGTGACAAACATTGTTATCGCCCCCATGTTTAACGGTGACGAAGTGGGTATCTACGCTTCAATGTCTTTTTAATCGAATACCAATCAGTCAATATCAAAGAGATAAATCATGAAGAAATTAGCACTACTGGCACTGTTATGTGGCCTGCCTTTAACCTCATGGGCCAACTCATGGTTCTACTTTGGCGGTTCTCTGGGAACTGCAGATTTTGAAAACGATGATGCGCTTTCTTATTCAATGTTTGCGGGGTTGGGATTGATCCCTTGGGTAGGAACAGAAATTGGGTTTGTTGACCACGGTCGCTTCAATTTTCACAATGAAGTGATCGACAGCCAGTCTATCTACGGCGCGCTAAGACCCAGTGTACAGTTTGGTCCGGTAAATATGTATGCCAAAGCAGGTGTACACTCTTGGTTGACTGAAAGTGACTCTGCAACCAACGATGACGATGACGTTAACTTTATGTGGGCTGCAGGTGCTGATATTGCGGTATACCGCTCTATTGCTGTTGGTGTGGAATATGCGTCATACACTGTCAGTGACACCAACATCGACACGATAAACCTGACGGTTACGGCTTACGTTTTTTAATCAGCGATAGAGCCTTGTTGTAATTATTGGTAATGGCGCTGGCGAACTAAGCAAAAAATGATACTGTATATAAAAACAGTTCATGGTAAAACGCATGCTTACTTCGCTGGCTATTGCAACTACCGTTCCATTCTCTCCGTGACGATTGCCCTTGGTCCGTTGAATTTAATCACCGGCCCCAATGGCAGTGGAAAATCCAACCTCTATAAAGCGCTGCGACTTCTGGCGCAAACCGCATCAGGCGGTGTTATCCATTCCCTGGCTGATGAAGGTGGCCTGCATTCTACTTTCTGGGCGGGGCCAGAAGAAATTACTGGGGCAATGCGGCGCGGCGAGGCGGAAATCCAAGGTGGACCACGCAAAGACGTGGTACGCCTGAAGCTGGGTTTTGCCAGCGAAACCTTTGGCTATACCATTTCTCTCGGCTTACCTGAGCCACAACAATCCGCGTTTTGTTTTGACCCTGAAATCAAACGGGAATGCATATTCAATGGTCCTTACTACAGGCCAGCCAGTGCGTTGGTGGACAGGAAGGGCAACGTGGTGAAAATCCGTTCTGGTCGACAGTGGGAAGTGGTTTCCCAGCATGTGCCAAGTTATGACAGTATGTTTGACGCCCATGCAGATCCAAGCGCGGCAGCGGAAGTCTTTCATGTCAGGGAAATGATCCGCAGCTGGCGTTTTTACGATCACTTCCGTACAGATTCAGACGCGCCAGCACGCAAACCCCAGCTGGTACTCGCACTCCGGTATTACACCACGATGGCCGTGATTTGGCGGCTGCGCTCCAGACCATCATTGAAATTGGTGACAAAGAGGCATTGGATCGCGCAATAGAAGACGCTTTTCCGGGATGCCACCTTCGCATTGTCACAGGGAATGATGGCCGCTTTTCGATTCAGTTTCACCAGAAAGGGTTGCTCAAACCATTGACCGGCGCGGAGCTTTCAGACGGAACATTGCGGTTTATTCTTTGGGTGGCGGCACTACTCACACCACGCCCGCCAGCACTGATGGTACTGAACGAACCGGAAACCAGCCTGCACCCCGATTTGCTCCCCGCACTGGCGCGCCTGATAGGACATGCCTGCCAGCACTCACAAGTATGGGTTATCTCCCATGCCAACCGGTTAATCAATGCACTGAACCAGCATCCGGAATGCCACACGATTGAGCTGGAAAAGGTTCTGGGGCAAACCGAAGTGATGGGGCAGGACATGTTAAGTACACCCACTTGGTACTGGCCGGACTAGCGTTTGGTTTCTGTACAGATAATCTGCGTTACTTCACATAAATAAGAATATGAATGCAATAAAACTCCTTTCATTTCATTGATAAACAGCAGAACGCAAAGAAAATGCCTAATAAGGTATGCAATGTTGTACGTGATGTTAAAAGTTTGTATCTATAATTAACAGTCGTGGAAACGTGGTACAGAAATCCGGGGAGGATACGCGAAGGAAGTTCGTATTGGATGTCGTACCCAACTGAACAAGGATAGGATAATGCGGATACCGTTTATCATTAAGATCTTGTTTCCAATTTTGCTGCTGATGGGCTTGATGGCAAGCCCTGTACTTTATGCGTTTTAGCTTTAATGGACACATACACGAATGAAACAGCCACCTTTACGGTGGCTGTTTTTTTTATGCTTCTGAGGCTTCCAGTGCGTTAGGTTTGTCGAGGGCTCTGAAGGCCACCGCAACCTTGAACGCGGCGGGCACAAAGTAAAACGACAACAAGGTGGTGAGTAGGGTGCCGCCTGCAATGGCAATGGCGAAAGGAGGCCAGAAACCACCGCCTGCCAGTATCAGCGGCAGGAACCACCAATGGTTGTGATTGTGGTGGAGGTAATGTGTCGGCCACACTCACTAACCGCTTCAACGATAGCAGCCCTGTCACCCCTTTTCGCATCAGGGTTGGATTTGATCTCTGCAAGGATAACGATGGCAGCATTGATTGCCAGCCCCACCAGACCGAGCAGGCCGATGATGACGGTGAAGCCAAACGGATAGCCAAACAGCCACACCGAGAGCAAACCGAGCCCTGCAGCCTGAAAGCCCACCATAAAAATGATGGCGCTGAGGCGGAATGAATTAAACGACACCACCACAACCGCCACCAACAAGGTAAAGACAATGGTCAGGTTGGCCAGTAGCTGATCTACCGAGTCGTTACGCTCGGCCGATTCACCACCAAATTCCAGTCGGTAACCTGGCGGAAGATGAATGTCTGCCTGTTCCAGTTTGGCGGAAAACGCATTCAATGCAGTTTGCGGCAATACGCCAGCAGTGAGGTAACCCTCAATAACATTGACCCGCTCACCGTTTCGCCTCGGAATTGCGCCACGACTTGCTTCGATGCGTAAATCGGCAATCGCGGACAATGGCAGGTCAGCAGAGCCTGTGCACCGGGAATGGGTAGTCGAAGTTTATTGAGTTGGTTCAGCTCTGCGCGTTCGCTGTCAGCCACGCGAACCCGCACCGGAATAGATTCGGTTTCCTCAACCAGGCTTCCCTGCACCATGCCGCTCATGGAAGCATTCAGTAAACGGGCAATATCACTCAGCGACATGCCGGTCAGTTGGCTGGCTTCTTCGTTTACCATTACCGAAATTTTCGGCATGCCAGGCTGGAGGGTTTCCCGGGTATTGATGACGTCCGGTGTGGTCGCCATTAGCAGCCGGATTTCACTGCTCAGATCGCGGAGAGTATCCAGGTTTGGCCCATAAACACGCACTTCAAGCGGCGCATTGAATGGCGGGCCCTGTTCGAGCTTGCGTACCAGAATTTGCGCTTCAGGCATGTTATCAGACAAGCTCTCCTGCAATTGCGGGATAATCCGGTTTGCCGCATCGAAATCCTGAACCTTGACCAATGCCTGGGCGAAATTTGGCGCGCCGCGCTGTCTTCCCATCATGTTGTAATAGAACGAAGGAAAGTTTTCACCGAACACCCAGCCAACTTCTTCAACTTCCTCAATTTTGGACAGGTATTCATCTACCTCATTCGCGGCTGCCTGGGTCGCCTCCATGCTGGCCTGTGGTGCATGAAAATCTGGATTTCAAACATGTCACGGTCAGAGGGTGGGAAAAACTGCTCAGTTAATTGCCCGGCAGACCAGAATCCGGTTAGCGGTAACGCGAAAACAATGGGTATAGCAAGCCAGGGTGCCCTGACGGCACCGGATACGGTTGTGCGGAAAAGTTTGCTAAGCCACGGAAGTGAAATGCCCGCCTGATACCAGTGTCGGTTTGGCTGCCCTGCGGGCAACCAGCGTGCAGCGAAACCTGAAACTAGAAGGTGAGATACCAGATAGGAGCCAACCAATGAGAAGCTCACGGTAATGGCTATTGCACCCACGAATTCTCCTGCAGGGCCGGGCATCAGGAATATTGGCGCAAACGCTAGGATTGTTGTCAGGGTTGAGCCAGCAGCGGGAGCCAAAGATGCTCGATAGCATTCACAGCGGCTTTCAGGCGCTGCACGCCTTGTAGCCGGTAATGTTGGATGGTGTCCACCATGACGATAGCGTTATCGACCATGATACCGAGTGACACAATCAGGCCAGTCACCGACATTTGGTTAATCGGCAGGCCGACAAAGCTCATCATCCCCAGCGTAAAAGCGGATGCGATGGGTAATGACAATGCAACCAAAATGGCAGAGCGGGCGCCTAGCGTGATAAACAAAACCGCAAGAACCAACCCAAAGCCGAGCAGCAGACTATCGACCAGATCTGACAGGCGCACTTCGGTGTATCCAGCTTGCTGGAAAATAGGATTTAGCTGAATATTGTCCGGCAGCTCTGTACGAAAACTGTCGAGCAGGTCGTTGGCAGATTCTGTCCATGCATCTACCCGAATATCGCCCTGCATTCTTGCAGAAATGAGAACCGCAGGTTTGCCATTGATAAATGCCAGGCTGCTGGGGGGCGTCACCTGACTGCGCGTAATAGTCGCGATATCTTCCAATCGCACCAGATACCCGTTCGCATCGACAGAAACGGGCACACGTTTCACGCGGTCAATGGATCTAGCTCGCCAGCGACTTCCACCTGGAAACGGTTCTTGTCATTGTGCAGTTCACCGGCCGCGTTTTTGGCATCTGCACCATTGATCGCATTGGAAAGCGACAACGCAGACTTCCCGAGCAAACCGGATGCAGCCACATCAAGGGTGACCAACACTTCCTCTTCCGGTTCACCATGGGTTTCTACAAATTCTGTGCCGGGCAGGTTTCGCCAGCGCTTGGCAAGCTCTTTTGCATAGCGGCCGAGAACGAGCAGATCGGGCTCACTGTCACCTTGCCACTGAAGCGCAGAGATATAGGTAAAAGCATTGGAATGGTCGTTATCAAACTTTGGCGGCAATGCTTCCTGTGGCAGCGATGACTCTGCTTCACCAAGCTTATCGCGGATTTTTGACCACACAGATTCGGTGTCTGAAAGGGAATCGTTCAGCTCAACGGTGATCACTGAAATACCAGGACGGGATTGGGATTCAATCAGGGCAATTTCATCCAGCGAGCGCAGTGCAGTTTCCAGCTCTTCAGTAACCAGAGCCTCAACACGCTCCGGGCTGGCGCCGGGATAGGCGGTGGTAATCGTCGCCCATCGGTTGATCAGTGGTGGGTCTTCCGCCCGGGGCAGGGTCGACAGTGCCGACAAGCCTGCAACCAGGATCAGCATGGTAAACAGCACCAGAAGGCGGGTATTTTTCAGCAGCTTTTCCATGCCGGTCACTCCTGCACGAGGTCAACATGCTGACCTGAGACGATGCGGTGAACACCATCGGCGACGACACGGTCGCCATCGTTGATAGCGCCGGAAACATAGGCTTTTTGTTCGTCGGCGTAATGAACCTGAATAGAGCGTCGCGAGACAAACTGGCCGCCCTCAGCGTCCGGCACGATGGCATAGATATTCCAGGTACCACGTAGGCCGTCAGTCAATCCGGTGAGCGGCATCCAAAAGCCTTCCATCGGTGTTTTGAATGTAAAGCCAGATACGCCAACTGGCCATCAATCGCCTGCACGTTCTCGGGTAATAGATAACGAAGTTCTACAGTGCGCGATTGCATGTTGATTGTCGCGCCGGGGTTTAGCAACGAGGCGGGGTAAGCATTGTTGCCAATACGAATCGTCGCGGTATCGATGCTGTTCAGGGTATCGAGGAATTTAACCGGCACGCCGATACGTGCTTCTTTTTTTGCATTGGCCAGCAAGGTGACAGTAGGGGCGCCGACATTGACCACATCGCCCTGTGAAACAAAACGCTCGCTGATCTTGCCGTCGTAAGGCGCCGTAATGGTTGACTTTTCTTTGCGCAGGGTGTTGGATGCCAGTGATGCGTCTACCTGACGGATGTTCGCCAACAATGCATCACGTTGGCTGGTCAGGGAGTCGATTTCTGCGTCAGCACTGAAACCTTTTTTCTTCAATTGACGTTGGCGCTGCAAGTTGGTTTTTACTAAGTCCAACTGGGCATCCAGCTGCGCCAGTTGCGCTTTGAGTTGTCGCGCTTCGTTGTCCAGCAATTGGGTATCAAGCGTGACCAGCGGCTGGCCTTTTTTAACGACGTCACCCACATCGACGTTGATCCCATCAACCTTTCCGCCCAGTTCAAAGCCGAGTTTGGCGTTCTGTGCTGCCTGCACGGTGCCGACGTACTCACGTTGAACAACATAGTTCGGCGATAGTTCCACATTCACCGTATTGACCTTGGGCAAGGCTTGCTCATCGGTTTGGGGAGGAGGGTCAGACTGCGTATTACACGCCGCCAGAAGAAAAGCAGAAAGCGTAATGGCGATCGTGACTGCGCGGTTATTCATGGCGAAATTCTCGTTTTCCGTTTAAGATTTCAAACTAGACTGTCCAGTCCATTTTGATGAAAAATAGATCAATCAAACTAGACTGTCCAGTTTGATTTTAAGTTATTTACTTGCCGTATCGACTAAGGGACACAAATGACAACGCACCGTTCTTCGAGAAAAGAGCAAAAACGCCAGCAAATCCTGACGGCAGCGATGGAAATGTTTTGTAAGCAAGGCTATGGCATTTCGATGGATGCTATTGCGGAACATGCCAATGTCAGCAAACAAACGGTTTACGCGCACTTTTCCAGTAAAGATCAGTTGTTTGAAACCTGTATCATTGAAAAATGTGTGACTGCGGGGTGGGGTGGGACTTACCTGATGACACCCGTGAGCCTCATCTTGTGTTGCGAGAATACGGCTGGCTGTTTCAAAACCTGTTGTTAGGCGATGAAGCGCGAAGCACCTTTAACAATACGATTCGCCAGTCAGATACACACCCTGAAATCGCCAAAATCTTTTTGGAACAAGGGCCGGTGAGAAACATCAATCTTGTCAGTGATTACCTGCAAAAACTGGTCGAAAAAGGTGACCTGCCAAAATGTGGTGACACGCAGAATGCGGCAATGCAACTGCTTTTAATGCTGCATGGTCGCTCCGTGTACTGGGCATTTTTTGGCTTTGATGCGGGTGAGGATGAAGAAACACGCAGGCGTTATGTGAACGAGTGTGTCGACATGTTCCTGCGTGGTTATGGGTATACCAGAAAGATTGATTAATCGCTGACCATCAGGGTTTTGTATTCATCAAACGCAAACTGGTCTGTCATGCCGCTGATATAGTCCTGTAGCAGGCGGCATCGCAGATAAAACTCCCAAAGAGATTGGGGCTGAGTGCAGGTTTTCCTTTCAACGCTATTTCATACGCCGCCACGTGTTTGCGCGACAATTTGTTAAACAAGCGGCGTTCAACCGGAAAGTAGCGTCCTTCCCCTAAAACAATTTTGTTGAACGTTTCCCCATCCAGTTCGAGCAGTGGACGGTACTGGTCCAACAGCCCGCTGATAATTCTGTAACCCTGAAGCTCCAGGGTTTCAACTTCAGGATCACTGAATACATGCTTGATCGCCACTTGTTTGAAGGTTTTTGCCAGCGCATGGAACTGACTGGCATCTTCCAGCAGTGCTCGGTTCAGGTCGCCGTTATAAACGGCTTCAAGATTGTCGGTGAATTGCTGTGCGGCATGGCTGACCAACGGATGTACTACTTCGACCCGCAGCTTGATAAAGAACTTGTGGGTTGGGCTGATTTCATCGCGTTGGGCATCGTCGTAAACACGATCCAGTAAGGCATCGAAAGTGAATTGCTTTTTGATAGGGCGGTTGTCAGGTTCGAGTTGGCAGAACATGGTTTTGAGGTGTTCTGTAAGGGTTTCGAGCGAGAGTATCCGTTTTTCTACCGCATCTTCCAGATCGGCCAGGCAATAAGAGATATCGTCCGCCGCTTCCATAATGTAGCTGAGAGGGTGACGGCAGTAAGGTGCCATCGCCATTTCGGCCATCAACTTTTCTACATAGGCAGCTTCGGTAATGTAAAAACCCACCTTCTTGGTGAGGTAGTTTTTATTGAGCGGGACATCATCTTTGCTTTCCGTTGCAGGGCGGGTGTATTTAAGCACGGATGCTGCCTGGCAATAGGTGAGGTTAAAGCGGTGCAGGGATTGCACTAACCGTATAGCCTGAGCATTGCCGTCAAAGTGACAAAGCTCGTGGATAACAGGTTTAAGCTCAGACCCGGGCACACTGGCTTTCAGGTTTTCCATAGGGGAAAGCTGCTCAAGATGAGTGTTGAACCAGCGGTTTATCGCATCCTCCCCGCAATGACCAAATGGCGGGTTGCCCATGTCATGCATCAGGCAGGCAATTTCGACCAGTGACTCGATAGCCTCTCTAACCCCTGTAGACCATACGCTTCTATTTGGCTGTCTGACAGCCGTTCGAAGATAGAGTGAACGATAAACCGGCCAACTTGCTGTACTTCCATTGAGTGTGTCAGGCGGCTTCGAACGGCTGAGTTACGTTCCAGTGGGAATACCTGGGTTTTTTGTTGCAGCCTACGGATGGGAGCAGAGTTGATAATACGCCCACGGTCACTTTCGAGTGCGCGCTGAAGGTTGCTGCCATTTGGGTAAGGGCGGGCGATACTGACTTTCTTTCTGAAATCGATCGAGGTCATCCTGTTTCCTGTTCACCAAGCTGCGTATTTTCATCACCTTAACGTTGAAAAAAGGTGCTGTCGACAGAATAAAAAAGTGCCAGTCATTCGGCATGACCGGCACTCAGATTTTCACAGACGTCGAGACTAAGCGATTTTGAAATAGCCGATGTTGTCGGCCAGCACTTTGATGCGGTCTCTCAGCTCTGCCAGTTCATGCTCAATGGTTTGGGAGCCCTCGCTGGATGCGCGGGAGATTTCTACCAAGGCTTCAATTTCCTGCGATACGCTGGAAACCGTCTGTGCCTGTTGGCGGGCAGCTCAGAGATATCAGCATTTTTAGTTGCCATATCGTCGATGTTATAGCCCAGCTGCTCCAATGATTCTTTCGAGGTGTCCACCGCCTGTTGCGTGCTGTAGCTGACATCGCGGCTGTGCTGCATGTTGGAGAATGAGTTTTCTGTATTGCGGCGGATATCTTCCAGCATCGAAGATATTTCTTCCGTGGATTGCTTACTGCGTTGCGCAAGGTTACGCACTTCATCAGCAACAACCGCAAAGCCGCGTCCCATTTCTCCTGCACGTGCAGCTTCAATGGCGGCGTTCAGCGCCAGCAAGTTCGTTTGTTCAGAAATGCCCGTGATGTTGTCGAGGATCTCTTTCACATTGGCGGTTTGTTTTTGCAGTTCCTGCATCATGCCAAAAGTGGTGTCGATGCTGGAGATGAGATCGGTGGTTTGCTTGGCGGATTGCTCACCCGAGCCAATGGCCTGGTGGGTAACTTCGCGGGCAGAGTTGGTTGCGCCTTCAACATCCTGCGCATAGCGCGCTACTTCATCACTGCTTTGGGACATCTGGTCATTGCGGCGGCCAGGGTTTCGCAGCGTGACGATGTCTGTTTGGCGGACTCAACGTCTTCTCGGGTCAGTCGCATCAGTTGTTCGAGGGTTTTCTCCGCATTAACAGAAAGCTGTGCGGCACTGGTCAGCACACCAAGCAGGTTTTCTACAAAGTGGTCAACGCTGCGTTCAATTTCACCGATTTCATCTTTGCTGCCATCAAACACCTTGCGAGATACATCTTTATTCTTCGACATGGTGCTGAGTGTGTTTGCCAATGTTCTCACGCGCTTGTTGATACTGGTAATCGTCGAGAAAGAGAGCAGCACAACGAGAGTGATCACTACAGCCAGCCCAATCATTATCATCAGACTGTGTTGTGAAGCAGCGGCAGCATCGGCTTTCAGTTGGTCGCGCAGGCTAGAGATAATTTCATTTTTAAAGCCGTTCAGGGCACCGATACGTTTGGTTGCAAGAGGGAACCATTCCTGTGGTGTAGGACCTTCGAGTGCTGAAAGGTTGTCTTTCTGGTTCAGGAACTGCTTTTCAATCTTGTCAATTTCGCCCCACACTGCGTCTTTTGAAAGGCCATTGAACTGCTTTAACCGGTTGCCAACTAAAGAAGATGAGACCGAGAAAGCGGCAAAGTTAAAGTCGTTAATGTAGTTGTTCACCTGCGCGTAGTTGTCCAGCGTGGTGCTTTTTCTTGCCCAGATGCCATTCATGGCACCGCGGGATTGCCCCGCTTTTTCCTTCATCGTAATCAGTGAAAGCAGGGCGCTCAACTGCTGAGAAACTTCTGGCGAGCTGGATTGCGACGAAACCAGCGACGCTGCAGCTATCGCGTGTCGGTTCAGATTCGAATAATACGCAAACGGTGAAACATTTGGCTTTAGAGTATCAACTGCGCCCTGACGTTTGTTTTGTCAGTGAACAGGGAATTGACTTCATTGACCGCTTTGTTCCATAGGGCAGTATCAATATATTCCGGTGAAAAACGTTGCAGCGCATTTTGTGCATTGTCTGCTTTCAAGCGCTGGTTATTAAGCTTGTCTTTGATCCCGGCATCGCCTTTTGAACCCAAAAATCCTGCGGTAAGACCACGCTCAACCGCAAAGTTGTGTGCCACGCCGTCCAGCAGACTGAATGCTTCCATGGCTTCTTCTGTACGAAGGCTCTGTTCAACTTGCGTTCTGCTGGAGATGACTTCCTGAACGCCTAAAACCGTGAACAGAATAAGAGGGAGGCCCGCAAGTGCTAACAGCTTGTGGCTGATCTTTGAGTTTTTAATCGGGTTCATCGCGTTTAGTCTTTTTTTGAGAGGAGTGGCTCAAAGTTTAGACGCCTTTTGAGGCGGGTTTACCTAAAACGATCACAGATTCTTGAAGGTTATTTAAACACTTGGGCTAGGCGTCACACTTTGCTTTGTCGAAGAATTCCTATGCGCTCATAGCAGGCAAAAACACCTGAAAGGAAAGGGACTGAGAAGAGATCAGATCAGCAGGGAAAGGAGTCCGATACCGGCGGCAATACCGAATGCAAAAATGAAGAGGCCAGCAATGTGCTGAGATTTTCGTTTGGTGGCTGCTATCATACTCGTTCCTTGTCGATACGATTTGAGCTTGAGTATTGCAGGTTGGATGCCAACTTTATCTTATTGATAAAGTGTGTTTTTGCTGGGTAGCGTTCGGTTAATCGGTAAATTTGGCTAAAAGTTGGCGCGGATGTCAGCAATCTAAGGTACAGATTTGAACGAAATCGCGCTAACTGGGTTGTGCAGATAGACAGGAGTATTTGATGGAGATTAGTGGTATTCACCACGTAGCGTTGATTGTCAGTGATATTGAGAATGCAAAGCGCTTTTACCGCGATGTGTTGGGATTGACAATCATCGCCGAAAATTACCGTGAAGAGCGGGACTCATGGAAGATAGACTGGCAACTGCCTGATGGTCGGAATCTGGAAATGTTCTCTTTCCCCGGTAGTCCTGAGCGCCATCATACCCTGAGGCAAGAGGGCTAAGGCACCTGGCTTTCCAAACGCCGGATATTGATAAGGCTGTTGTTCACCTTAACCGGTGTGGTGTATCCGTCGAACCAGTCCGCATTGATCCTTATACCCAAGCGCGATTCACTTTTTTCAGTGATCCTGACGGCTTGCCGCTTGAGCTATACGAAGTTCGTTGACGCTCAGCGGACAATCCTGCCTGCCACTTTGACGGTATCGGGGATGACAGAGACCTGTGATCCCCTCAAATACAAATCTCCCCCTACACGCAAATCGGGTGGCAAGCTCGTTACCTGAGTGTTGCCCAGATAAAGATTCCCTTTAACGTTGAGCCTGCGGGGTAACGCAGAGATGGGGGTGTCAACCAGACTCAAGTCGCCATTTACACGCAGACCAGCGGGTAAAACCGTCACTTTTGAACCAGTCAAGTTTATAAATCCCCCAATGTCTGCTTTTGGCAGTCTCGTTAATTGTGAATGTGAGGCGTCCAGATGTCCCTTTACAGTTAACTCTTGGGGTAGCCGTTTTATCGCGCTTCTTCTCATGTCCAGAAAGCCATCCACATTCAAAGGGCTGGGCAAGGAAATGAATGACGAGTTATTCAGTCTGAGATTTCCATAGCTGTCTATGTAGCCATGCAGCTTAAGGGTATCGACAAAGTGGGGGGCTTTCTTATTGAAAGCATTAGCAAAACCCGGGGTGAGGCTGAATGTGATGACGGCTGCAATGACAATCAATGACCGTATGACGCGCTGCCTTTTGTGGGTTTTGAATCGTTTCATTTTACTATTGCTTTGTAACGGCTACTGCTCGAATTATAGCGTGAAATGTGTGATGTCTATCGATATATTTATCAAAAATACCCTCGCCATTAATAAAAGGTATTATTTAAAAGTGGTGATTAAATAATAATCTTTGTAATTGTTATGAATATTAATAAACCATATTAGCAGCATGGCTAATTGCATAAATATTTTTGGCTCGATATCACAATTCAGCGCTGCGGGACTATACAGATACGTATGTAAAAAAATATAAATCGATCGTCAGGTTGGGAAAACGTTTGCGAATGAGAGATTTCTCGGATGAAAGCGCTTGTTGCATTCATGTCGTCAATGTTAAGGGGTGGTAAATCTGGACTTTATTTATGGAAGTGATTGATTTAGTTTTTTCACGCACTACAATACGCCAAAAATTATAAATATAAATTTTAAATAACTTTATTTTTGGTGGTGTTTTGGGCGAAGGGAACTTCTGCCCTTTGGCAGCGAATTGAATGACTTTAAATACTCAGAAAAAGTCACTATTACGTCATGTAAATCCGTATAGGTTTGAATCGGTAACGCGCTCATTGCGCGCGATGCGTGACGGCATGTTGTGGCTGGTGCCGTGTCTAATTGTGTCGAGTATCTTGGGCTTTATTGCCAGCATGCTCGAGTTTATGAATGTAGACGCGCCTGTCGTGATTCACGAACTTAATCTATTGCGGCTTTCCCTAACTTCTTTATATCCCTACTTGTTTGCCGCTTCGATCAGCATGATGCTCGCGATTAAATGGCGTCTTCCCAGACCGCCAATCGCTGTGCTTTGCATTGCTTATGTCGCCGTGGCGGAGAAGGTATTGGGTTACGGCGGTCAAATAACGTCGGTTCTTCTGACGTTCGTCGGCCTGACCATTCCGCTTTATGCTGTGCCGTTGCTTTCAAAAATCAAACGGCAGCGTTGGGCGCGGTTATTGGAAAATGAAGTCGCGGGGCGCTTGGTTAAAGACTCCATGAACCTCATCATCCCCGGCGTGATTGTGACGCTGGTTGTGGTGTTGGTCACCAAAATGGTGAAGTTTGCCGGTGTCTATCTTGATTCCCCGACCTTTCTTACCATGTATAACCCAGCAGGCGATCCCTACTGTGTGGGTGCCATATTCTCTATCCTGAACTCGTCGCTCTGGTTTTTAGGTATTCATGGCTACTATGCCCTGACACCGCTGGTTGAGCCCTTGATGGAAATGGTGGAAATCAATCACCTCGTCTTCGAGAGTGGTGGTATTCCTTCCAACATCATGAACATGTCGACCATGTCGTCGTTTATCTTTATCGGTGGGTCGGGGGCGACGCTGGGATTGTCGCTGGCGATTCTGCTTATTTCCAAAGATAAGCTGACGCGAGTGATCGCGATTACGAGTATTCCGCTGGGGCTGTTCAATATTAATGAAATCCTGCTCTTCGGCCTGCCTATCATTTTCAACCTGCGCCTGTTCTTCCCGTTTTTGTTGGCACCTCTTCTTAACATGGCAATTGCACTCACGGTTCTCCAGCTTGGCTGGGTAGCGACACCGGTAGTGATGACGCCTATCACCAG
>BAXE01000036.1 GCA_001310415.1 Enterovibrio sp. JCM 19048
ACCCAGTACCCAGTACCCAGTACCCGCGTTTAATCCCCTAAAACCGGATACGCAGGCATATACATCTCCTGGATCCGCATTCCTTTCATCACGCATAGCCCTGGTAGCAATCAAGACCGTTCACTGAAAATTCAAAGTAATAGCGGGTCTGGATATTCAAAGGTCCTTTTGGCCAACCGAAAGAATGGCTTCCCCGCGCAATAGAAATAAGCTGCACATCAACCTGTTGGCAGCGGCGCTGGATAAAGCCTCTGGCCAACTCACTCTGGCGACGTTGCTGCCAGAACAGACTGGCGGCAACGGCTATCAATAGAATCCACAGCAGATCGCTAATCATGCTCAGGCCTTTACGCTTTGTTGCAGTTGCTTGACTGCCTCGAGCAGTGTCGGTGAAGCAGCGCCGTGTAACAGTGCCAACACCTGTGGACGCAGGGCTGGGATCATCACCAAATCCGCAACCATTTGTTGGAAAAAAGCTTGATCGTTTTGTTCTGCCACGGCGATGAGGAACGTATCCAGCAAATCGCTTTGGCTGAGCGCCTGCCAGCAACGTCCGGCAATGGCAATCAACATTTCCCGGTGGCGAAGGGAAGGCTGTGCCAGAACAGTTTCAATGATCCGTTGTAACCTTGAAGACTCGGCACCTGCCAAAGCCCTGACATGAGCGGTAAGCAAAAACAGATCGGCTTCATTGCTAGCAAGCTGTGCCTGAATAGCTTCTTCGAGTCGCTCTGCCAGTGATGCGGGAACCGCGCAGTGCTCAAGACAACCCAATAACGCATATTTAGGGGTTTCCGGCATATTGGCAACCGCCTTGCGCAGGCGGGTAAGGTTATTGTGCTTGTCCATACGAGCGCAGAGGTCTGCAATACCCTGCAGGCCAACGCCCTGCCATTGCTCCCAGCCCAGCTCACCAGAGGTGTAGTGCTGCGCATGGTCATAATACTGGCTGGCAGGCTGGTTCAGGCGTGAGGTCAAAAAGGCATGGAAAATCGCCTTTTTGTCATCCTGCGGGTTGAAGGTATAGGGGTTGTTTGCCAGTTTCTCCTGCTCTTCCTCGGTCGGGGTTTTGTCCAGTGTTGCGCCCATAGCTTGTGCTACGTACTGGATAAAATCCCCCAGTGCGGCTTGGTTTAGTAACCCCCGCTCATCAAGTGGCATTTTGAGGAACCAAATCCACGGCGCTTGACCTGCCTGCCAAAAGGCGATGCCCAACTGAGCATGCTGCTGGATAGGGTAAGGGTAGGGCGCACGGTTTTCTTCAATGGCAACAAAATCCTTTTGGCTGATTTCTGTCACGCGGCGGCTGAGATCAAACACCAGATAATCACAGTTGGCTTGATCGAGAATGGCATGAAGAGAGAGCGAATTTTCCATAAAACTTCTATTGCTGTTGCCACTGCTGGCGGTAAATAAGAAAGGCATCAGTATATCAGCCGTAATTCTGGATGCGGAGTTTTCACCGCCTCCTGTGTTTTTTGATATGCTTGCGCGAACCTGAAATTTCAACCCATGCTGCCAAAGAAGAGAGCATTATCATGAACCAACACCAAAAAGTCGGCGTGTTGCTGGTGCAGTTACAGGATGCCCTTGAGCAACATGGTTACTGGCAACCGACACCGCCTTCTGAAGACAAGCTGGCCAGCACTGAGCCATTTGCCATTGATACCCTGTCTTGCACCGAGTGGCTGCAATGGATTTTTCTGCCAAAGATGCAATTTTTGGTCGAACACAACTTTCCGCTTCCGCAGGCTTTTTCCATTTCACCCTACGTGGAAGAGGCGTTGAAAGGTGCTGAAGGCGGGCAGGCTATTACCCAGGTGTCGGTAGATATCGACGCTTTGTTCAGTCACGCATCACAGTAAGTCATTATGCAATTAGAAAACATGCCATCAGAAGAAGTGCGGTTGGAAGCACCGGAAAAAGTAGAACTCGAGATACTGTATCGCGATGAATGGTTAGTCGCGGTCAACAAACCGTCCGGCATGCTGGTCCACCGCTCCTGGCTCGATAAAGCAGAAACGCGCTTTGTGATGCAAACCCTGCGTGATCAGATTGGCCAGCATGTGTTTCCGCTGCACCGCCTGGATCGCCCAACATCCGGTGTGTTGCTGTTTGCCCTGTCTTCTGAAATGGCCTCACAGATGATGCCAAAGTTTGCGGGTCGTGATATCCACAAAACCTACCATGCAGTTGTACGTGGTTGGGTAAAAGAAGGGGCGACGCTCGATTATCCGCTCAAAGAAGAGTTGGATAAGGTCGCTGACAAGTTCGCTACCGCAGAGCCAGAGGCGAAAGAGGCCATTACTGAATATCAGCCTGTTGCCTATGCGGAACTGCCTATCCCAATGGGGCGCTACCAAAGCTGCCGTTACACGCTGGTGGAAATGAAGCCGCATACTGGGCGAAAGCATCAGCTTCGACGTCATATGCACCACTTGAGTCACCACATTGTCGGTGATGTAAACCATGGCGATGGCAGACACAACCGCTTGTTTAGACAAGAATTTGACTGTTACCAATTGCTTTTACATGCATCACGTACGGAGTTTTTGCATCCGGTCACTGGAGAGCCATTGGTGATTGAGGCCAAAGTTGACCCTGTCTGGCGACGTGTGCTCGACGGCCTTGGCTGGCAGGAGTTGTTGTAATAAAAACCGCCGTCGGCGGTTTTTTAATGCTTGTTACCAGATGGTTGCCGTTAGAGTTTGTCCAGATCCGATTCGATCTCGGCGATCTTGCTGGCCACCACTTTTTCCAGGTGACGGAGGTCGTGAAGGATCTTCTTCTTCACGTCGTGCTCGTTTTGTTCTGTACGTACAATTTTATCCAGCTCATCCACAACCAAAGACAGGCTGCGGTTGATTTCAGTCACCTGACGGAAGCGGCCGCTACCGCTGTCTACGACCACATTTTTACGCTGGCGCGGATATTTGAACTTCACGCTTTTTGCGAACAGCTCGCCTTTGGCTTTGTGAAAATAGATCTTCAGCGTGTCTGAATTGGCTTCCTGGCGAAGTGTGTAACGTTCGATGTTTTCCGGATGTTCTACGCCGATGTTTTTTAGATTTTCATACATAACTGCCGCCTTATTTTTGCAATCAGACTACTTTTTCAATCACTTATTGTTCACTTTAGCAGCAGTCCGAAATCCCCCCAATAACCGCACTGATCAAAGTCTGAGACTTGTGGTCAAGATCGCTTAATGTGCTGCCAGACGGAAGGGGTCTGGCAGCAAATAGCATCAGTGGGCGTCACTTAAAGTATCAAATAGTGCTTCGCGCAGCGCCTGCTGGGCTTCATCAGACAGCGCCTGTCGCTCACCGTCGGTCACAATGAAGAAGTCTTCTGCGCGCTCCCCAATGGTGGTGATCTTGGCTGCCTGTAATGATACGCCCTGACGGGCAAAAACCGCCCCGACCCTTGCCAGCAACCCCGGTGTATCCAGTGCGACCAGTTCCAACAAGGTGCGACGTCCGGTGCGGGTTGGCAGGAAAGAAACCTGGGTTTTTACATTGAATGCCATCAATTTGCGCGAAGCGCGTTTCACCGGAATGGTAATCGCCCCGTCCTGAATCAGGGCGTGTGCGACCCCTTCGCGGATTTTTTCGTGCCGATCGTGGGGGATCGCTTTGTTGTTGGCATCCAGCACCATAAAGGTATCAAGGGCAAAGCCGTCTTTACTGGTCATGATCTGTGCGTCATGAACACTGAGGTTTTTCTTGTCCAGCGCCGCTACCACGCGGGCAAACAGACTTGGTTTGTCCTGGCTGTATACGAATATCTCAGTGCCGCCCCGTGTGGCATTTTTACTTACTAAAACCAAAGGCTCATCGCTTTGATGCGCGAGGATATGCTCGCTGTGCCAGGCAATTTGCTTGTGGGTGTGGCGCAAGAAATAGTCGGCTTTGAAGCGTTGCCACAAAAGCTCAATTTCACGCGGCGTATGGCCGTGCTTTCTCAGCAGTGCCGAGGCCAGTTGCTGGTTGTGACGGATACGCTCTCGGATATCCGGCGGGTTTTCCAGCCCACGGCGCAGTGCTTTTTGCGTCGAGTAGTAAAGCTCTGCCAGCAGGGTGCGTTTCCAACTGTTCCAAAGCTCAGGTTGGTGGCGTTTATGTCTGCCACTGTTAGGCAAATCAGGTAATCAAGGCGCTCTTCGTCGCGCACGGTCTGGGCGAAATCGGTGATCACTTCCGGATCATAGATATCTCGTCGCTGAGCCGTCACTGACATCAGCAGGTGGTTGCCGACAAGCCAGCTCACCAAATTGGCTTCCGGGCGCGAAAAACCGTGGTCGATACAGAACTCATACGCTTCAACAGCGCCGATTTCTGAATGGTCGCCGCCGCGTCCTTTGCCGATATCGTGGAAAATCGCGGCCAGCAGCAAAAGCTCTGGCTTGGCAAGGCGCGGATAAACGTCGCAACAGATGGATGGCGGTCGCGGTTTTCCTCAATGGTATAGCTGTGAATGTGTTTGAGCAGACGCACGGTGTGCTCATCCACGGTATAGGCGTGGAAAAGGTCAAATTGCATCTGGCCGACAATCTGACTCCACTGAGGCAGGTAGGCGGACATGACGCCGTGTTTGTGCATCAGTGGGAAAGCTTTGAACAGGGCATTGGGGTGCCTTGTCAGGGTGACAAACTTTTCTTTGGCTTCCGGGATATCACACAAGAATCGGTTGAGACGGCGGCGCGCAGTGCGAAGCTGGCGCAGGGTTGGTGCTGAGATAGATTCAATCGATTTGTCATTGGCAATATGCAGGAACATGTCCAGGATGGTTTCCGGCCGTGCCTGGAACAGTGCAGGTTTGCGCGCTTCTATCTGGCGGCCGTGGCGCTGAAAGTCGTCACTGAGGATCTCGATGGTTTTGCTGTCTGGTTCGTTTTCAATCGCCTGGCGAAAAGCCGGATCAGCATTTTGTTAAGCTCAGAGACTCTGCCGAGGGTGCGGTAGAAGTCTTTCATCATCAGCTCAATGGCGCGGTTTCCTTCCCCCTGGTAGCCCAGCGATTCAGCGACGGAGGGCTGGTGTGCAAAGGTCAGGCGGTTGTCATAGCGGCGAAGCTCAAGATGCAAGGCGAAACGGATACGCCACAGCATGGTCTGACACTCGTCCAGTTCGCGGAACTCTGCATCCGTGAGAAAGCCATATTTGCTCATTTCACGCAGGCTGGTGGCGCCGAAATGGCGACGGGCAATCCAGCTTAGGGTATGGATATCACGCAGGCCGCCGGGGCTGGATTTGATGTCAGGCTCCAGATTGTAGGCGGTATCATGGTAGCGGGCGTGACGCTCTTTCTGCTCTTTGACTTTGGCCTTAAAAACTTTTCGCTCGGCCAGAACTGCTCTGAATGAACGCGGCTTTTCAATTCGTTGAAAGTGCGCTCATTGCCGCAGAGCAGGCGCGCTTCCTGCAAGTTGGTCGCAACGGTCAGGTCATCCAGCCCGACATCAAAACATTCAGCCAGGGTGCGCACGCTGTGCCCCACTTCGAGCTTTAAATCCCACAGCAGGGTAAAAAATTCACTGATACGTGCCTGATAGTCTGTATCAATCCCACTTTCAGAAAGGATCAGCAGGTCGATATCGGACAATGGGTGCAACTCGCGACGACCATACCCGCCGACCGCAATCAACGCCAGGTTGGGGTGGTGGCTAAAGGCGAAGTGATGCCAAAGACGCGTTAGTAGCGCATCCATGTAGTCAGAACGCTCATAAACCAAATCGGTCACCAACCTTTATCGAGAAAGATGCTCTTTTGCTGCTCGCTGAACAGGGCGAGTTGTTGCTTTAAAAAGGCGAGGTTGAGTTGGTCTTCGGTGAGATCGCGCGGGGAGAGCAAAACGTTGTCCATTGTCGTCCTTGATAAAAAAGCCGGCTCGTGAGCCGACTTTTTAATGATTAAGCGTTGACCAGAATACGTGGCAGTTTTTCGTCACTGCGCAGGGTCAGGATTTCACAGCCATTGTCTGTTACCAGAATGGTGTGTTCCCACTGCGCCGATTTTTTGCCATCTTCGGTGTATACCGTCCAGCCATCTTCATCGTCCAGAACCGTGCTGAACTTGCCCGCATTGATCATCGGCTCGATGGTAAAACACATACCGGCTTTCATCACAGTGCGGTCACTGTTTTTGTAGTGCACCACTTGCGGCTCTTCATGGAACTCTGCGCCAATGCCGTGGCCACAGTAATCTTTCACGATGGAGTAGCGACGCGGACGGTTCTTGATGAACTTCTGGATTTCAGTACCGATGTCACCCACGCGGGCACCAGGTTTTACTTTCTTCAGCGCCTGATACAGGCTTTCCTGCGCAACGTGGCACAGCGCTTTGTCTTCCACTGATACCTCACCTACCAGGAACATCTTGGAGGTGTCGCCGTGGTAGCCGTCTTTAATCACGGTCACGTCGATGTTGACGATATCACCGTCTTTCAATACTTCTTCCGTGCTTGGGATGCCGTGACATACCACGTGGTTGATGGAAGTACAGATTGATTTCGGGAAACCGTGGTAGTTCAGCGGCGCTGGGATCGCCTGCTGGGTTTCTGTGATGTATTTGTGGCAAATCGCATCCAGCTCTTCGGTAGACACGCCTGCTTTCACGTGTGGCTCGATCATCTCAAGCACTTCCGCTGCAAGGCGACCGGCCTCACGCATTTTTACAATTTCTTCAGCCGATTTGATAATGGCGCTCATTGCTTTCTCTCAGTTGGCTCCCTGAATTTTAGGTCAAAATCGTTCAGGGAGGATGGGACTGCATTTAATACATAGTATCAATCGCATCGCGAAGTGTGAACCTCGGGCTACATGGTGGTCACTTTTTTATGCTGGATTAAAGGATGCTTTTTGTGGTATAAAGCGCGCCGAAATACGCCTTAATGGTTAATCCAAATTTGGGTTCCACTAACGTGGTTTCACTAAACACTTATTTTTAACACACACACATATCGGCACATGCTCCGGGGTGCCCCTTGCGGGTCGGATGTATGGGATATGTGGAGGCCTAACCCCGAGAGGAATTAAAATGGCTACTGTTTCAATGCGCGACATGCTGAAAGCTGGTGTTCACTTTGGTCACCAGACCCGTTACTGGAACCCTAAGATGAAGCCATTCATCTTCGGTGCACGTAACAAGGTTCACATCATCAACCTAGAAAAAACTGTACCAATGTTCAACGACGTACTGGCTGAGCTGACCAAAGTTGGTGAGCGTAAAGGTAAAGTACTGTTCGTTGGTACTAAGCGTGCCGCTAGCGAATCTGTAAAAGCAGCAGCAGAAAGCTGTGATCAGTACTACGTGAACAACCGTTGGTTGGGCGGTATGCTGACTAACTGGAAAACTGTTCGCCAGTCAATCAAACGTCTGAAAGATCTGGAAACTCAGTCAACTGACGGTACTTTCGAGAAGCTGACTAAGAAAGAAGCTCTGATGCGCACCCGTGAAATGGAGAAACTTGAGAAGTCTCTGGGCGGTATCAAAAACATGGGCGGTCTGCCAGACGCACTGTTCGTAATCGACGCTGATCACGAGCACATTGCTATTAAAGAAGCAAACAACCTGGGTATCCCAGTGTACGCGGTAGTTGATACCAACTCTGACCCAGACGGCGTTGATTTCGTTATCCCAGGTAACGACGACGCGATTCGCGCAGTTCAATTGTACCTGAACGCTGCAGCACAAGCTTACAGCGAAGGCCGTAGCCAGGACATCGTAGCTCAAGCTGAAGACGAGCTGGTTGAAGTCGCTGAATAAGACACTTGCTCCTTGTGAGCGTTCTTAGCCATCAGACTGTCACAGACAGCGCTGTAAGCTAAGTAGGTTAGCAGGGGCCAACTACGGGCCCCTGATTTTTACCCAAATAGTTTCGAATCGAGGAATGAACAATGGCTGTTACCGCTGCCCTGGTAAAAGAACTGCGCGAACGCACTGGCGCAGGCATGATGGAATGTAAAAAAGCACTGGTTGAGACCAACGGCGACATCGAGCTGGCGATCGAAAACATGCGTAAGTCTGGCGCTGCGAAAGCTGCTAAAAAAGCAGGTAACGTTGCAGCTGAAGGCGCAATCATCATCAAAGAATCTAACGGCGTTGCTGCGCTGGTAGAAGTTAACTGCCAAACTGACTTCGTTGCTAAAGACAGCAACTTCACTACTTTCGCAAACGCAGTAGCTGAAGCAGCTGTAGCGTCTAAAGCGTCTGTAGAAGAACTGCAAGCTCAGTTCGAAGACGACCGCGTAGCACTGGTTGCTAAAATCGGCGAAAACATCTCTATCCGTCGCGTATCTTACGTTGAAGGTTCAGCGATGGCTTCTTACCGTCACGGCGAGCGCATCGGTGTTGTTGTTGCTGGTGAAGGCGACGCAGAAACTCTGAAGCACATCGCAATGCACGTTGCAGCATCTCGTCCAGAGTACGTTAACCCAGAAGACGTACCAGCAGACGTAGTTGCTAAAGAGCGCGAAGTTCAAGTTGAAATCGCGATGAACGAAGGCAAGCCTAAAGAAATCGCAGAGAAAATGGTTGAAGGCCGCATGAAGAAATTCACCGGCGAAGTTTCTCTGACTGGTCAACCTTTCATCATGGAGCCTAAGAAAACTGTAGGCGAAATCCTGAAAGAGAAAGGCGCTTCTGTTTCTACCTTCGTACGCCTGGAAGTAGGTGAAGGTATCGAGAAAGTTGAAGGCCTGAGCTTCGCAGAAGAAGTTGCAGCTGCTCAGAAAGGTTAATTCCTCTTTGAGACCCAAAAGACCGCAGAATCCTGCGGTCTTTTCACAATCCCATCCGTAGAAGTAAGTGCCTAAAGGTAGTGAGAATGACTACAAACCCTAAACCAGCCTATCAACGTATTTTGCTTAAACTGAGCGGCGAAGCGCTGCAAGGAAAAGAAGGTTTTGGTATTGACCCAGCCGTACTGGACCGTATGGCGCAAGAAATCAAAGAACTGGTTGAACTTGGCGTACAAGTTGGCTTGGTAATCGGTGGCGGCAACCTGTTCCGCGGTGCTGGCCTTGCAGAAGCGGGTATGAACCGGGTTGTGGGCGACCACATGGGTATGTTGGCGACCGTGATGAACGGCCTGGCAATGCGTGATGCACTGCATCGTGCCTATGTGAACGCACGGGTAATGTCTGCAATCCCACTGAACGGTGTGTGTGACAGCTACAACTGGGCAGAGGCAATCAGCCAATTGCGCAACGGCCGCGTTGTTATCTTCTCTGCAGGTACCGGTAACCCATTCTTTACCACTGACTCGGCTGCATGTCTGCGTGGTATTGAAATTGAAGCGGACGTCGTGATCAAAGCAACCAAAGTTGACGGTGTGTACACTGATGATCCGGCGAAGAACCCGGATGCTGAGCTTTACAGCAACCTAACGTATCAAGACGTTCTGGAAAAAGAGCTGAAAGTGATGGACCTGGCTGCGTTTACTCTGGCTCGTGACCACAAGATGCCAATCCGTGTTTTCAACATGAACAAGCCGGGTGCATTGCGTCGTGTTGTGATGGGTGAGCAGGAAGGCACACTAATTAATAACGGTTAATCCAATTTAGTGGCATAATCCCACTCGTTGAATAAAGAATTTTCAAGGATATTCTCGTGATCAATGAAATTAACGCAGATGCGAAAGAGCGCATGCAGAAAAGCGTTGAAGCGCTGAAGAACACCCTGTCTAAAATCCGTACCGGTCGTGCGCACCCTGCGCTGCTGGACGGTCTGTCAGTAGATTATTACGGCTCAGCAACGCCACTGAAGCAATTGGCTTCTATCGTTGCGGAAGATGCACGTACTCTGGCAGTGACTGTTTTCGACAAGTCTGTTTCTAAAGCAGTTGAGAAAGCGATCATGACATCAGATCTGGGTCTGAACCCAATGTCTGCTGGTGCGGTTATCCGCGTTCCGCTTCCTCCGCTGACTGAAGAGCGTCGTCGTGATCTGGTTAAGATTGTACGTGGCGAAGCTGAAGGTGGTCGTGTTGCTGTGCGTAACATCCGTCGTGATGCGAACGGCGATCTGAAAGCGCTGCTGAAAGAGAAAGAAATCTCTGAAGATGAAGAGCGTCGCGGTCAGGAAGATATCCAGAAACTGACTGATGCAGCAGTAAAAGAAATCGATACGATTCTTGAAGCAAAAGAAAAAGAGTTGATGGAAGTTTAATTCCGGCTACACTCTGACTCCATTGCCAAAGCGCTGTGCTAGCAGTACAGCGCTTTTTCTTTGCGAAGGATAATGATGAGCTTTCAGTCTTCCCATCCCGATATAGATCCAAGTCTGTTGCCCAAGCACATTGCCGTCATCATGGACGGAAACGGACGTTGGGCTAAAGCGCGTGGCAAAGCGCGTATGTTCGGTCATAAAGCCGGCGTTGAAGCCGTGCGCAAAACGGTCTCTACCGCCAACCGTCTCGGTATCCAGGTTTTAACCCTGTTCGCGTTCAGCAGTGAAAACTGGCGACGTCCAGAAGAAGAAGTCAGCTTGCTGATGGAACTTTTTGTCACTGTGCTGGGCCGCGAAGTTAAACGACTTCACAAAAATGGCGTAAAGCTTAGGGTTATTGGCGATACTTCGCGCTTTAGCCAGTCATTACAAGATAAAATCGCTGCCGCAGAAGCGCTGACGGCCAATAACACCCGATTGGTACTGAATGTCGCGGCCAACTATGGTGGCCAGTGGGACATCATGCAGGCGGTGAGCAAACTTGCCGGTCAGGTGGCGAAAGGGGAAATCCCTGCCGAGCAACTGACGGAAGCCGATTTGCAGGTACATCTTTCTACCTCAGGTTTGCCCGATGTGGATTTGATGATCCGTACCAGCGGTGAATGTCGCATCAGCAACTTCATGCTGTGGCAGGCAGCTTACGCTGAACTGTATTTTACCGAACAATTCTGGCCAGATTTTGACGAGACCAGTCTCACTGAAGCCATTGCTTGGTTTATTAACCGCGAGCGCCGTTTTGGTTGCACCGGTGAGCAGATCAAGGCCATGTTACAAGTAGAAAAGTAGAGGGTTTCGTTTGCTGAAACAACGTGTTTTAACGGCGGCGGTGTTAGCACCACTTGTTATCGCGGCTATTTTCTTTTTGCCGTTTCAATATTTCGTGATTGCGGTAGCGGGCATTACGCTACTTGGCCACTGGGAGTGGACCAAGTTTGTGACCATGTCATCACGTTTTAGTGCATTTATTTTCCCTGCCATTATCTTGCTGGCTTCTTTGGGTTTTGTTTTGCCGGTTTCTGAAAGCGGCATGTCTCTTTCTTCCTTGAGTGGCGGCACGTTTGCTGTTATTGGTGCATTGTGGTGGCTTGTGGCTACTGTGATGGTGCTTCGCTATCCCAAAGGAACCCGCGGATGGGCGCAAAGCAATGTCATGCAACAAGGATTTGGCATCCTCACACTGTTGCCTTTCCTTTGGAGTGTCCTCCTGCTTCGCGCTTATCACTACGATGCGGCCCCATTCCTTGGCGCAAAATTGGTGTTGCTGGTCTGTTTGCTGGTATGGTCTGCAGACAGTGGTGCCTATTTCGCCGGTAAGCGATTTGGTAAACGTAAAATGGCACCGTCGGTGAGTCCGAACAAAACCATTGAGGGTTTGATTGGTGGCATTGCGGCTGCGATTGTAGTGACACTCGGTGCCGCAGAATATCTAGCTATTCCATTCTCATCCCTGCCGGTATTGGCGGTCATTGCCTTGGTTACCGCTTTTGCCTCTGTACTGGGCGACCTGGCGGAAAGCATGTTTAAACGTGTGGCCGGTGTGAAAGACAGTGGCAGTATCCTGCCAGGACACGGTGTATTCTCGACAGGATTGATAGCCTGACGGCTGCTTTCCCGGTTTTCACTGTGTTGTACTTCTGGTTGGCATAACGAATTCACCGGCGTAAAGCCGGTGAATTGTCTTCTGGCTGGATGAAACAGTTTTTAGAGTCTTCTTATGCGTAAGATCACTATCCTCGGAGCGACAGGCTCAATCGGCAGCAGTACGCTGGCCGTGATTGCAAAAAACCCTCATGCTTATCAGGTGTTCGCACTGGCGGCGAATGCCAATGTCAACGACATGATTTTGCTGTGCCTCAAATGGCAACCCACCTTTGCAGCAATGGCTGATGAAACCGCTGCTGCTGCGCTGAGACTGGCGCTGAGAAACCAGGGCTGTAAGACAGAGGTCTTGAGTGGCGTAGAGGGGCTTTCTGCACTTGCTGCCCATGACGAGGTCGACACCGTCATGGCTGCGGTGGTTGGCGCTGCAGGCCTTATTCCTACCATGGCGGCGGTGAAAGCGGGTAAACGTGTCCTGCTGGCTAACAAGGAAGCGCTGGTGATGTCCGGTCAGTTCTTTATTGATGCGGTTCATCAGTATGGTGCTGAGCTTCTTCCTGTCGACAGTGAACACAATGCAATTTTCCAGTGTTTGCCTCAAGCAATTCAATCCCGTCCTGGTATTTGTGATTTGGCGGCGGAAGGTGTCAGTAAGATTTTGCTGACCGGCTCGGGTGGCCCGTTCCGCTATACCGAACTAGACGTATTGCAGTCGGTGACACCGGCGCAGGCAATTGCCCATCCAAACTGGTCAATGGGGCCTAAAATCTCCGTCGACTCAGCCACTATGATGAATAAAGGGTTGGAGTACATCGAAGCGCGCTGGCTGTTAACGCAAGCCGCGAGCAGCTTGAGGTGATCATTCATCCCCAGTCAGTCATCCATTCGATGGTGCAATACCGCGATGGTTCGGTGTTGGCGCAGATGGGGCATCCTGATATGTGTACCCCGATTGCCTATGCTATGGCTTATCCGTCGCGCATTGACGCGGGTGTTAAGCCGCTCGACTTCAGTGAGATTGGGGAGTTTACGTTCCTTAAACCTGACTTTAACCGCTACCCGTGCCTCAAGCTTGCTATCGATGCTTGCTATGTTGGCCAGGCTGCAACAACAAGCCTCAACGCCGCAAACGAAATTGCGGTGGATGCCTTTTTGCAAGGGCAGATTGGGTTTATGCAGATTGCTGAAATCAACGATGCTGTGTTACAAGATTCCCAACTGGTTGAACCATCTTGTATTGATAGCCTCTTACAAACAGATGCGAAGGCTCGCGAGATGGCTAAAGAACGGATTATGAGGTTAGCGCGATGAGCAGTGTACTGTGGAATCTGCTTTTCTTTTTGATTGCACTCGGCATTTTGATTGCCGTGCACGAGTTTGGACATTTCTGGGTTGCCCGCCGTTGTGGCGTGAAGGTTGAGCGGTTCTCTATCGGGTTTGGTAAAGCCATTTGGAACCGCGTCGGCAAAGATGGCACGGAATACACTCTGGCGATGATCCCTCTCGGTGGCTACGTCAAAATGCTCGATGAGCGTGTCGATGATGTGCCGGAAGAGATGCGCGAGCGGGCCTTCAATAACCGTCCCTTGTGGCAGCGCAGCGCCATTGTCGCTGCTGGTCCTATTGCCAACTTCCTGTTTGCGATTTTTGCCTACTGGCTGGTAATGGTCATTGGTACGCCAGCCGTCAAACCGGTGATCGGTGAGGTTGCTCCCCAATCTATCGCTGCTAAGGCCGGTGTAGAGCCAGGCATGGAACTAACCGCCGTTTCAGGCATCAAAACGCCTGATTGGGAATCGGTTAACCTGCAGCTTATTTCCCATATTGGTGACGATAACATGCGTTTGACGGTCAAACCGGAAGAAAATGCAGGTTATACCGTCGACCGAAATCTGGATTTGGCTGAGTGGTCTTACGATCCTGAATCACAATCCGCGTTGCGGACTTTGGGCATGACCCCATATCGCCCGGCGATCACTGGCGAGATTGCGCAAGTGATGGAAAACAGCGCGGCAGAGCGAGCCGGTTTGCAAGTGGGTGATACCTTGCTTTCCGTAAATGGTAATGCGTTTGATGACTGGCAGTCAGTGGTGAATGCTATTCGTCAAAATCCAAATCATAGCTTACCAGTCACAGTGAGCCGCAATGGTCAGGACATCAATCTGACCCTGACGCCGGATAGCCGGGAAGAAGGTGAGGCGACTGTTGGCTACGCCGGGCTTGCGCCGACTGTTGAGCCATGGCCTGAATCGCACCAGTTTGTCCTGCAATATGGCCCGCTGGATGCAGTACCTGCAGCACTGGATAAGACCTGGCAAGTGGTGGTGCTGACGGCAGAAATGATCAAAAAGCTGTTCACCGGTGACGTGGCAGTGAAAAATTTAAGTGGGCCTATCTCAATTGCCAAGGGTGCAGGGATGACCGCAGACTTCGGTCTGGTATACTTTCTCGGTTTTCTCGCTCTGATCAGCGTGAATTTAGGCATTATTAACCTGTTACCGTTACCGGTTTTGGACGGCGGACACCTGTTGTTTTTTGGTATTGAAGCCGTGACACGTCGCCCCGTCTCTGAACGTGTGCAGGATATGGGATATCGGGTTGGCTCAGCTATCATCGTCGTGTTGATGGCAGTAGCGATATTTAACGATTTCGCCCGACTATAAAAAATCAGCGATTAGCAAGGAAAAGTCAGAGCAGCAATGGCGATTAAAAAACTTTTACTGGCCTCTCTTCTATTCTCAGGATCTGTCACGGCTGATCAGTTTGTGGTGGAAGACATCAAGTTTGAGGGGCTTCAGCGAGTCAGTCTCGGTGCGGCGTTGCTCGCGATGCCGGTGCGTGTGGGCGACAACATTGACGAGGGCGATGTTTCCGGGATTATCAAGTCCCTGTTTTCGACCGGTAACTTTGAAAACGTCCGCGTTTTTCGTGACGGAGATGACCTGTTAGTTAAAGTCATTGAGCGTCCAACTATCGCCAGCATTTCATTTTCCGGCAACAAAGCCATCAAGGAAGAGATGCTGGAAGAAAACCTTTCAGCTTCTGGCCTGCGTGTTGGTGAGGCTTTGGACCGAACCAAGCTGTCCAACATCGAAAAAGGTCTGGAAGATTTCTACTACAGCGTGGGTAAATACAACGCGCTGGTAGATACCGTTATTACACCGCTGCCACGTAACCGTGCTGATGTGAAGTTTGTCTTCACTGAAGGTGTATCGGCCAAAATCCAGCAGATTAATTTCATCGGCAATGAAGTGTTCAGTGATGACGAACTGAAAAGTAACTTCAAACTGCGTGCAGATGTGCCTTGGTGGAACTTCCTTGCTAATGAGCAGTACCAGAAACAGGCGCTTGCTGGTGACTTGGAAGCACTGCGGTCTTTCTACCTCAACCGAGGCTACCTGAAGTTCCGTGTAGAATCGGCCAATGTATCCATTTCCCCTGATAAGAAAGGCGTGTACATCACCCTGAATATCGATGAGGGGGAACCCTATACCGTTTCCGATGTTAACTTCAGTGGCAGCAAAAACAGCGCTGATTTTGAAACCTTGGTGGTATTCGAGGACGGTGAAGTATACAACGGTGACAAAGTCACCCGCCTTGAGGATGAAATCAAGCGCAAGCTGGGTGAGCAGGGCTATGCCTATCCGCAGGTCGCTACCATTCCGGAATTCGATGATGAAGCCAAAACGGTGGCGTTGAATGTCAATGTCGATCCGGGCAAGCGTATCTATGTACGCAACATCAAGTTCTCCGGTAACCAAATTACCAAAGATGAAGTCTTGCGCCGTGAAATGCGCCAGATGGAAGGTTCCTGGTTGAACTCGAAATCGGTGGAAACCAGTAAAGAGCGTTTGAATCGTCTGGGTTTCTTTGAAACCGTCGATGTCCGCACCACGCGGGTGCCGGGCACTGATGATCAGGTAGACGTTGAATATGTGGTAAAAGAAACCAACTCAGGCAGCGTTAACTTTGGTATCGGTTATGGTACCGAGTCAGGCCTGAGCTTCCAGGCAGGTCTCCAGCAGGACAACTTTGCCGGTACCGGTAACCGTTTCGGCATCAATGCATGATCAACGACTACCAGAAAAACCTGACATTGGACTACCGTGACCCGTATTTCACGCTGGACGGTATCAGCCTGGGTGGTCGTATTTTCTACAACGAGTTTGAAGCGTCTGACGCGAACATCGTTGACTATACCGATAAAAGTTACGGCACCAGCCTGACCTGGGGTTTCCCGTTCGATGAACTTAACTACTTTGATTTCTCGGTGGGTTACACACACCGTCAAATCGAAAACCTAGGCGGTTACTACCAGATCCAGAAGTTCCTTGATTCAATGGGCGACAGTGTGACTGATGACGGCGGTCTTGAGGTCGATGACTTCGACTGGTCAGTGAGCTGGACCCGCAACAACCTGAACCGTGGCTTCTTCCCGACAGCAGGTAACTACCAGCGTGCCTCTTTCAGCATGACTGTACCGGGTTCGGATGCACAGTATTTCAAAGCGCAGTACGATGTACGTCAGTACATCCCGTTGACCGAAGGTCACGATTTCTCGCTGTTGATGCGCGGTCGTCTTGGCTACGGAAACGGATATGGCAGCAACGGTAACAACGATTATCTGCTGCCGTTCTATGAAAACTTCTATGCAGGTGGTTACTCAACCCTGCGTGGTTTCCGCTCTAACACTGCGGGCCCGAAAGCGGTGTATGACCAGGGGGCGGGTAACAACCCGGCACTGGTAGGTAGCAATGACTCAGTAGGTGGTAACGCGATTGCTCTGGCAAGTGTCGAGCTGATTTTCCCAACGCCGTTTGTTTCTGCTGAAACCCGCAATGCTATCCGTACCAGCGTGTTTGTAGATGCGGCATCAGTATGGGATACCGAATATACGCTTGAGAACGCACGTGTGATTAGCGGACAGGAATACATTTACGATTACAGTGACCCAACCAACTACCGCGCATCTTATGGTGCGGCACTCCAGTGGCGTTCACCGATGGGACCGTTGGTCTTTTCACTGTCAAAACCGATCAAGAGCTACGAGGGTGACGATGAGGAATTCTTCACCTTTACCATTGGCCGTACGTTCTGATTTCAACGTTAGGAGAAAAGTTTGAAACCGATGATTAAAGCAGCGGGCCTTAGCCTCGCCATTCTGAGCACATCATTTTTGCACAGGCTGCTGAAGCGGCACAAAAAATTGGTTACGTAGCGACCGGCCCAGTGATTGCGCAAATGGCGCAAAAGAGCAATATTCAAGAGAAGCTTCGTAAAGAGTTCAAAGATCAAATTGCAGATGTTGAGCGCCTGAAAAGCCGTCTGGAAAAAGGCGTAGAGAAACTTCAGCGCAACGGTGAACTGATGAGTGATGCTGAGCGCACCAAACTGCAACGTGAGCTTCAGGCGCTGGATGCTGATTTCAAACTTAAGGCGAAAAACCTTCAGGAAGATCAGCGTAAGCGTGCCGGTGAAGAAGAGCGTAAGCTGATCCAGAAGCTGCAGAGCACCATTACAAGCATTGCCAAGAAAGAAGGCTATGACCTGGTATTGGATCGTCAGGCTGTCCTGTACGGAAGCCCGAAAGATGATCTGTCCGAAAAAGTATTGAACGCAGTGAAATAACTAAGGTAGACAATGGCTTCTATTACACTCGCTGAATTAGCGGAAAAACTGGGTGCTGAGCTACATGGCGACGGTAACGTCGTCATCAGTACCATTGCGGGTATGGATAAAGCGGGAGAGGGACAAATTACCTTCCTGTCCAGCAGCAAGTACCGCAAGCACCTCGCACAGTGTCAGGCGAGTGCGGTGATGGTCAAGGAAGCCGACCTCGCATATTGCAATGGGAATGCATTGGTATTGAGAGACCCTTATTTGGGTTATGCGCTGACCGCGCAAATTCTGGATACCACCCCGGCATGTGCAACAGACATTGCCCCAAGTGCCTATGTTTCGCCATCGGCCAAGTTGGGTGCTGGCGTGTCAATTGGTCACAACGCTGTGATTGAAGACGGTGTTGAACTGGGTGACAACGTACAAATCGGTGCAGGTTGCTTTGTGGGTAAAAACGCCAAACTGGGCGCGAATACCCGTCTGTGGGCCAACGTCAGCATCTACCACAATGTGCAAATGGGCGAATCCTGTCTGGTGCAATCAGGCACTGTGATTGGCTCTGATGGCTTTGGTTATGCCAATGACCGTGGCCGTTGGGTGAAAATCCCGCAAGTTGGCAGCGTGATCATCGGTGACCGTGTGGAAATCGGTGCATGTACTACCATTGACCGCGGTGCGCTGGATGACACTATCATTGCCGACGGTGTGATCATCGACAACCAGTGTCAGATCGCGCATAATGTTTCGATCGGTGAAAATACCGCCGTTGCCGGTGCAACGGTGATGGCGGGTAGCCTTAAAGTCGGTAAGCACTGCATTATCGGTGGTGCAAGCGTCTTTAACGGCCACATGGAAATCACAGATGGTGTCACGATCACTGGTATGGCGATGGTGATGCGACCTATCACTGAACCTGGCATGTACTCTTCAGGAATACCGCTTCAGACGAACAGGGAGTGGCGAAAAACAGCTGCGCGCGTTCTGAAGATTGAAGAGATGCATAAACGATTGAAAGCCGTTGAAAAACAGCTAGAAGACAGCGAGTAACGCGGTCCCGGATGGCCTGCTCGGGCAATATGTGGTGTTTTGATTTTTTGCTCAAAGTCGCCACAGGTTGTCGTGTAGGCCATTTGTGTTCTTGGCTATTCAACGACAAATAATAAGCTTTTCATACGGGAATAGAACTTTGAGTCGCGAAAATAACGTTCTGACAATTAACGAAATTAAAGACCTGCTGCCGCACCGCTTTCCATTTTTGCTGATTGACCGAGTGACTGATTTCGAAGAAGGCAAATACCTTCACGCAATCAAGAACGTGTCTGTCAATGAGCCTCAGTTTCAGGGACATTTCCCTCAGCTACCTATCTTCCCAGGTGTACTGATCCTGGAAGCGATGGCACAGGCAACTGGCCTGCTAGCGTTCAAAACGTTTGGTACGCCAAAAGAGAATGAACTGTACTATTTTGCCAGCATCGACAATGCAAAATTCCGCGCACCGGTAACCCCGGGCGACCAGATGGTTCTGGAAGTGGAATTCATTAAAGAACGTCGCGGTATTGCAGCGTTTACTGGCGTGGCAAAAGTTGATGGTAAGGTCGTATGCTCAGCTGACCTGAAGTGTGCCCGAAGAGAGTTCTAATCGTGATTCATGAAACCGCACAAATCCACCCAACCGCTGTTGTGGAAGAGGGCGTAATTCTTGGCGCAAACGTCAAGGTCGGCGCGTTTTCTTTCATCGGTACGGGTGTGGAAATCGGTGAAGGTACCGAAGTGAAAACCCATGTTGTTATCAAAGGGCCAACGAAAATTGGCGTGATAACAAGATCTACCAATTCGCCTCTATCGGTGAAGAGTGTCAGGATCTTAAATACGCGGGTGAGCCGACCACACTGATCATTGGCGATCGCAACACCATCCGTGAAAGCGTGACCATGCACCGTGGCACGGTTCAGGATCGTGGCATCACCAAAGTGGGCAGTGACAACCTGTTCATGATCAATGCGCACGTTGCACACGACTGCACCATCGGTGACCGTTGTATTTTTGCTAACAACGCCACCTTGGCTGGCCACGTGACCGTGGGCGACCAGGCGATTGTGGGCGGCATGACAGCTATCCACCAGTTCTGCACTATCGGCAGTCACTGTATGCTGGGTGGCGGTTCTATCGTCGTTCAGGACGTACCGCCGTACGTCATGGCTCAGGGTAACCACTGCGCGCCATTTGGCATCAATGTCGAAGCTTGAAGCGCCGCGGTTTTGAAAAGAGTGCGATCAAAGCGATCCGTGCTGTTTACAAAGAGCTGTACCGTTCAGGTAAAACGCTGGAAGAGGCGAAAAAGCAAATTGCAGAGATGGCAAAAAATGAGCCAGCCTGCAGCTGTTCGTGGAGTTCTTCGAGCGCTCAAGCCGAGGCATCATTCGCTAATGGCTAAGCCACTTCGAATTGGAATTGTCGCCGGGGAAATCTCCGGCGATATTTTAGGTGCCGGTTTTATTAAAGCGGTGAAAGCACAGTATTCGGATGCCGAGTTTGTCGGTATCGGCGGGCCACGCATGAAAGCGCTGGGGTGCGAAACCCTGTTTGATATGGAAGAGCTTGCGGTAATGGGCATTGTAGAAGTGCTTGGCCGTTTGTCGCGCCTTCTGACTGTCAAACGTGAACTGGTCGAGTACTTCGTTGCTAATCCGCCGGATGTCTTTGTCGGTATTGATGCGCCGGACTTTAACCTGCGCCTTGAGAAATCCCTCAAAGACAACGGCATCAAAACCGTTCACTACGTCAGCCCGAGTGTCTGGGCCTGGCGTCAAAAACGCATCTTCAAAATCGCAGCTGCCACCGACCTTGTGTTGGCTCTGTTGCCATTTGAAAAAGCGTTTTATGACAAGTTTGATGTGCCGTGTGAATTTGTCGGCCACACCATGGCAGATGACATTCCTATGGTGAGCGATAAAGCCGCAGCCAAAACCTTGCTGGGTCTTAAGCAGGACAAACGCTATCTCGCCGTGTTGCCGGGAAGCCGTGGCGGCGAAATGAAGCTGCTGGCACCGGTCTTTATCGAAACCTGCAAACTGCTTAAGGCGAAATACCCAGATTTAGGCTTTGCTGTCGCACTGGTTAATGAGAAGCGCCGTGCCCAGTTTGAAGAAGCCTGGCAGCAGACCGCACCTGAGCTGGATTTTGCGCTGGTGGACGACACCGCGCGAAACGTGATCACCGCTTCCGATGCTGTATTGCTGGCATCCGGTACTGTGGCACTGGAATGTATGCTGGTTAAACGCCCGATGGTGGTGGGTTACAAGGTTAACGCCATTACGGCATGGCTTGCCAAACGTATGCTGAAAACCGAGTTTGTCTCCTTGCCAAATATTCTGCTGGTCGCGAACTGGTGCCGGAACGTTTGCAGGAAGCTTGTACCCTGATGCGTTGGCGCATGAAGTTTCCCGATATCTGGAAAGCGACAATGCTGAGCTGATGGGCGAGTTCACCCGTTTGCATGAGATCATCCGCCGCGATGCCGATAAAACCTCGGCTCAAGCGGTACTGAATTTGATAGGACGTTAGTCGATGGACTTCGAACCTTTTGTCTATCCCGACGCCAAGCTGATTGCCGGCGTTGATGAAGTGGGCCGTGGCCCTCTGGTAGGCGCAGTGGTAACAGCTGCCGTTATCCTTGACCCAAACAACCCAATTGAAGGGCTGACGGATTCAAAAAAACTCAGCGACAAAAAACGTGCGGTGCTTTTTGAAGAGATCAAAGAAAAGGCACTGGCGTGGTCGCTGGGTCGCGCCGAGCCGGAAGAGATTGATGATATCAATATCCTCTCTGCCACTATGCTTGCCATGGAGCGGGCAGTAGCCGGTCTGAATATCAAGCCGGACTTTGTGCTGATTGACGGCAACCGCGTGCCAAAAGGGCTGGAAATCCCGGCGCAGGCCGTGGTGAAAGGCGATCTGCGTGTGGCAGAGATCAGTGCAGCGTCGATTCTGGCCAAAGTGGTGCGTGACCGTGAAATGGAAGAATTGGATGCGAAATACCCGCAGTACGGCTTTGCCAAGCATAAGGGGTATCCAACCAAGGTGCATTTTGAAGCGCTGGCTGAGCACGGCGCTATCCCAGAACACCGAAAGAGCTTTAAGCCTGTTAAGAACGCGCTTGGCATTGCATAATGCTTCAGGAGAAGCGGTCTCGCTTCTCCTACAATCACTACAATAAATCAGTAACGTAAGAGTACTATGTCAGATCCACGCTTTATTCACCTCCGTGTTCACAGTGACTTTTCCATGGTCGATGGCCTTGGCAAGGTACCGCCTTTGGTCAAAAAAGTCGCCGAGCTTGGCATGCCTGCGATGGCATTGACCGATTTCACCAACCTGTGTGGTTTGGTGAAGTTCTATAACACGGCGCAAGGCTGTGGCGTGAAGCCGGTTATCGGTGCCGATTTCAAAATGCAGAGTGATGCATTTGGTGATGACCTTTGTCAGCTTACCGTGTTGGCGGCGAATAACACCGGTTATAAAAATCTTACGTTACTGATTTCCAAAGCTTACCTTCGAGGCCATGTCCAGCATCAACCTGTGATTGACCAGGAATGGCTGGTGGAATTGAAAGAGGGATTGATCATCCTCTCCGGTGGTCGACGCGGCGATCTGGGTAAAGCCCTGCTAAAAGGCAATATGGCATTGGCTAACCAGTGTGCTGCTTTTTACCAAGAGCACTTTCAGGATGCCTATTACATCGACTGATGCGTACCGGTCGTCCGGACGAAGAGGCTTACCTGCACTTTGCCCTTGATTTTGCCTCGGAAAACGACCTGCCTGTTGTTGCCACCAACGAGGTGTGTTTCCTGACAGCTGACCTCTTCGATGCACACGAGATCCGCGTGGCTATCCACGACGGTTATACGCTCGAGACCCGCGCCGTCCAAAGAATTACAGCCCGCAACAATACCTGCGCACTGAAGAAGAGATGTGCGAGCTGTTCCACGACATTCCGGAAGCGCTGGAAAACACGGTTGAAATTGCCAAGCGTTGTAACGTTACCGTCCGTCTGAATGAATACTTCCTGCCGGCCTTCCCAACCGAGGGCATGAAGGAAACCGAATACCTGGTGATGAAATCACGGGAAGGTCTGGAAGAACGTCTGGAATTTCTCTTCCCGGATGAAGAAGAGCGCCTGAAACGTCGCCCTGAATACGATGAGCGCCTCGAAGTTGAACTCGAAGTAATCAATAACATGGGCTTCCCGGGTTACTTCCTGATCGTGATGGAGTTTATCCAGTGGTCAAAAGACAATGCCATTCCGGTAGGGCCGGGACGTGGTTCGGGTGCCGGTTCGTTGGTGGCGTATGCGCTGAAAATCACCGACCTTGATCCGCTGGAATATGACCTGCTGTTCGAACGTTTCCTTAACCCGGAACGTGTTCCATGCCCGACTTCGACGTCGACTTCTGCATGGATAAACGCGACCAGGTGATTGATCACGTGGCCGAAATGTACGGCCGTGATGCGGTATCCCAGATCATTACCTTCGGTACCATGGCGGCCAAAGCGGTAATCCGCGACGTAGGCCGTGTACTTGGCCATCCTTATGGTTTTGTCGATCGCATCTCTAAGTTGGTGCCGCCTGATCCAGGGATGACGCTGGAAAAAGCGTTCGTTGCCGAGCCGCAACTGGGCGAGATATACGAAGCGGACGAAGAAGTCCGTGAGCTGATTGACACCTGTCGTATTCTGGAAGGCTGTACTCGAAATGCCGGTAAACACGCCGGTGGTGTGGTTATCTCACCGACGACCATTACTGACTTTGCACCGATTTATGCCGATGCGGAAGGTAATTTCCCGGTTACCCAGTTCGACAAAAACGACGTCGAAACGGCGGGTCTGGTTAAGTTCGACTTCCTCGGACTTCGTACCCTGACCATTATCGACTGGGCACTGGGTCTGATTAACCCGCGCCTTGAGCGCAGTGGTCTGGAGCCGGTGCGTATTGAGTCAATTCCACTGGATGACACGTCGTCATTCCGGGTGCTGCAAAACTCAGAAACTACCGCGGTATTCCAGCTTGAATCCCGCGGTATGAAGGAGCTTATCAAGCGCCTTCAGCCGGACTGTTTTGAAGATATCATCGCACTGGTGGCTCTGTTCCGTCCGGGTCCGCTGCAATCAGGCATGGTTGATAACTTTATCGACCGTAAACACGGCCGCGAAGAGATTTCCTACCCGGATGCAACCTGGCAGCATGAATCGCTGAAAGAAATTCTCGACCCAACCTACGGCATCATTCTGTACCAGGAACAGGTAATGCAGATTGCCAGGTGCTTTCAGGCTACACCCTTGGCGGTGCGGACATGCTCCGTCGTGCAATGGGTAAGAAAAAGCCGGAAGAGATGGCCAAGCAGCGTGCCACGTTCGAAGAAGGCGCGATCAAAAACGGCGTTGACGGCGAACTGGCGATGAAGATCTTTGACCTTGTGGAGAAATTCGCAGGTTATGGCTTCAACAAATCGCACTCTGCTGCCTATGCTCTGGTTTCCTACCAGACCCTTTGGCTGAAAACCCACTATCCAGCGGAATTCATGGCAGCGGTAATGACCGCCGATATGGATAACACGGACAAGATCGTGGGTCTGGTGGAAGAGTGTCGCCGCATGAAACTGACCATCTTGCCGCCGGACGTGAATGCGGGTTTATACCGCTTTAACGTTAACGAAAAAGGCGAGATTGTATACGGTATCGGCGCGATCAAAGGCGTCGGTGAAGCGCCGATTGAAAACATCATCAAAGCGCGCCAAGAGGGCGGTTACTTCCGCGACCTGTTTGATTTCTGCGCCCGCGTTGATACCAAGAAGGTAAACAAGCGTGTTATCGAGAAACTTATCCAATCCGGTGCTCTTGACCGCCTCGGTCCTCACCGCGCCGCCTTGATGGCTTCGCTGGATGATGCGATTAAATCCGCCAGCCAACACCATCAGGCTGAAGCTTTTGGTCAGGCCGACATGTTTGGCGTGCTGACCGAGGCGCCGGAAGAAGTTGAGCACAAGTACACCAAAGTGCCACCTTGGCCGGACAAAGTGTGGCTGGAAGGGGAGCGCGAGACGCTGGGCCTGTACCTCACCGGTCACCCAATCAACAGCTACGTGAAAGAACTGAAACATTACATTACCTGGCGTCTGGAAGATGCCCATGCCACGAAGCGGGATGTGGTTTCTACGGTAGCGGGACTTGTGATTGCAGCCCGGGTGATGACCACAAAACGCGGAACCCGCATTGGTATTCTCACGCTGGATGACCGTTCGGGTCGTATGGAAGTGATGCTGTTCTCAGATGCGTTGGAAAAGTATCTGGATCTTATCGAAAAAGACCGGATTCTGGTGGTTTCTGGACAGGTCAGCTTTGATGACTTTAACGGTGGCCTTAAAATGTCGGCACGAGAAGTGCTTGATATTGCCCAAGCGCGTGAAAAGTACCTGCGTGGACTTGCTATCTCAGTCACCGACAGGCAAATTGATAACAAATTTTTTGAACGTTTCAGCGAGATTCTGGAACCCCACCGCAGGTACGGTTCCAGTAAACCTTTACTACCAGCGTGACGATGCACGTGCCAAGTTGGTCTTAGGGACAGAATGGCGTATTACGCCAGATGACAAGCTGATCGATGATTTAAAAACGCTGCTCGGCGACAAACAGGTCGAGCTGGAATTTGACTGATACTTAGGCCCCGTCAGGAATGAGCGGGGCTATGTTATTACCTGAACAGGATTCTTTCTCTATGAGTCTTAATTTCCTTGAATTTGAACAGCCAATTGCGGAATTGGAAGCAAAAATTGAAGCCCTGCGTGTCGTATCTAAACGCGGCGACGATCCGGAGGCTGTCAACCTGGACAAAGAAATCGAGCAATTGGAGACCAAAAGCACTGAGCTAACCAAAAAGATCTTCAGCGATCTGGGTGCTTGGCAGGTTGCACAGCTGGCGCGTCACCCTCGCCGTCCTTACACACTGGACTACGCGAATCTGATCTTTACTGAGTTCGATGAGCTGGCAGGCGACCGCGCGTATGCGGATGACAAAGCTATGGTTGGTGGTATGGCGCGTCTTGATGGTCGCCCTGTGATGATCATCGGCCACCAAAAAGGGCGTGAAACCCGTGAAAAGGTGAAGCGCAACTTCGGTATGCCTAACCTGAAGGTTATCGTAAAGCGCTGCGTCTGATGAAAATGGCTGAGCGTTTCAACATGCCTATCATCACCTTCATTGACACTGCCGGTGCTTACCCGGGGGTTGGTGCGGAAGAGCGCGGCCAGTCAGAAGCCATTGCACGTAACCTGAAAGAAATGTCTGGCCTGACCGTGCCTGTCATTGTCAACGTTGTGGGTGAAGGCGGCTCAGGCGGCGCTCTGGCAATCGGTGTAGGTGACTACGTCAACATGCTGCAATATTCCACCTACTCGGTCATTTCACCGGAAGGTTGTGCATCTATCCTGTGGCGTGATTCCGATAAAGCACCTCAGGCAGCAGAAGCCATGGGTATGACGGCCCCACGCCTGAAAGAGCTGGGTCTGATTGACCATATCATTGAAGAGCCGATGGGCGGTGCCCACCGTGACTTTGCGAAAACGGCAGAGAATATTAAAGCGATTCTGCTCAAGCAGTTGGACGATCTGGCGCCAATGAGTGCTGATGATCTGCGTGAGCGTCGTTACCAGCGTCTGCTGAACTACGGATACTGTTAATCCTGACTGTTCGAAAAAAGGGCCTATATGGCCCTTTTTTATTGGTGCTATGATGTCGGAAACCTGAACTTCCTGAGGCACTTATGTTGTTCTCCCAGTTTGAGACAGCGCTTGATCCCCTCGCCACTTCACCCCGGCAAATCGTGTTGGCTTTCAGTGGTGGCGTCGATTCCCGTGTACTGTTGGATCTGCTGTCGACCTATCGCGATATCCATCCTCAGCACCGTTATCTCGTGATCCATATTCATCACGGTTTGAGTACTAATGCCAACCATTGGCTCAAACGCTGTGAAGAGTGGGCGACAGAAACGGATTTTGCTTTCAGGGGCATCAAAGTCACGCTGGACGGGCAGGGGGAAAGTTTAGAGAAGCAGGCACGGGATGCGCGCTATCAGGCGATTCTCGACGCAGTTGAGCAGGATGCCCTGGTATTAACAGGCCAACATGCTGATGATCAGGCGGAAACTTTCCTGCTTGCCTTAAGCGTGGCAGTGGTCCGGCAGGGCTTGCCGCAATGCCAGTGGTGAGAAAGTTCGGCCATGCTTGGCTTTGCCGTCCGCTGCTGAATGTGACCCGTTATCAAATTGAAAGTTACGCCGAGCAGCAGGGGCTGACCTGGCTGGAGGATGAAAGTAATCTCGACTGCCGTTTTGACCGTAACTTTATCAGGCAGCAGTGGATGCCCATGGCAAGTAAACGCTGGCCAGGACTCGTCAAAGCGATTAACCGCACAGCGGCACTTTGCGCTGAGCAGGAAGCCTTGATGGAAGAGTTACTTGTGGCTCACGACGAAAAGGTTGTGCAACCAGATAGCAGTATTTCCATTGCCGCGCTTGGCGACTACTCAGCCAATATGCAAAACGCTCTGGTGCGCCGTTGGCTGAAACGTGCAGGTGTCACCCTTGCACAGGCACAGTTGCAGCAACTGTTTTCTTCGGTGATCGATGCGGCGCAGGACGCCAACCCATCAATAAAATTAAAAATGGGTGAAATCCGCCGCTACCAAGGCCGGGTCTATATTATTCCTGCCTATAAGGATGTGACGGAATGGCGCGGTGCCTTATCGTTAAACACCCATCTTGTTCTTCCTGATGGTATGGGTGAAATATCCTTGAGCAATGCCGAAACGGGGCGAGGTTTAAATCTTCGCCCACCGGCTGAAAATGAGCACGTTTGCGTCACCTTTGACCCGGAAGGGCGCTTTGCCCACCCGGTTGGGCGTCAGGGAAAACGTAAGCTGAAAAAATTATTTCAGGAATATGGTGTTCCAAGCTGGCTAAGACGCCGCACTCCGCTGATATTTTATGGGGAAGAGATCGCCGCGGTGGCGGATCTCTTCGTCTGTGACGGGTTTGGTGGACAGGAGTGTGAGCTTGTCTGGCACAAACACCACTCCCCAAGTGCGTGAATGGCACGCACGTGCAACAATTTAAGCAAATTGGAAAACAATAAAGCGAGGAAGCAATGAAACAACTCTTACCTTTAGGTCTGGCTGCATGATGATTGCTGCGCCGTCTTTTGCGGCAGGTGATGCTGAGGCAGGGAAAGCGAAAGCAGGGATTTGTGCTGCATGCCATGGTGCAAACGGTATTGCGGTGATCCCGGGTTATCCGAATCTGGCTGGCCAAAATGAGCAATATCTGGTTTCTGCCCTGAAAGCATACAAAGCTGGTGAGCGCAGCAGCGCGCAGGCAATGATCATGAAGCCACAGGCTGACATGCTCAACGACGCTGATATGGAAAATCTGGCTGCTTACTTCGCACAAATGAAATAGAGCACGGTGAACAAATCTTTAAGCCACGGCCATAGTGCCGTGGCTTTTTTATTTCTGCCTATGCGTTTCATCGCAATACTTTATTTTGCATGATTGAT
The DNA here is from genome assembly GCA_001310415.1 of Enterovibrio sp. JCM 19048. Taxonomy (GTDB): domain Bacteria; phylum Pseudomonadota; class Gammaproteobacteria; order Enterobacterales; family Vibrionaceae; genus Enterovibrio; species Enterovibrio paralichthyis. Next base: position 28,051 of record BAXE01000036.1, read on the forward strand.
TTTTAACCATTCAAACGGTCCGCTATTGAGGTTAACGATAGAATTTACTAGTGTACTAGCTCAATAGTGCATTGTGAGAGGTTAAACAATGGCGGCAGGACGCGAGCATTTCAGTTCCAGATTGGGTTTTGTATTGGCAGCAGCAGGGGCTGCAGTCGGACTCGGCAATATTTGGGGTTTTCCAACTCAGGCGGCAAGCAACGGGGGTGGCGCTTTTTTGCTGGTCTACCTTTTGATGATCCTCGTTGTGGCGTATCCGATGCTAGTGGTGGAAATGGCAATTGGCCGCTATGGCCAGGCCAACCCTATCGACAGTATGCGTAAACTTGGGGGATCTCCGGTCTCTAAAACAATCGGGGGTGGCGTTGGCTTTATCGGGTTGATGGTGCCTTGTCTGGTGCTGGCTTTTTACAGCATTGTCGGGGGGTGGTTGATCGCCTTTATGCTCGCAGCTGGTGCGGATCTCATCGGGTTGCACCAAGTGTCTGATTGGCTAAAAGGTTTTTCCGTCAGCCGTAACCTGTTTGGCGCCGGGCTTTTCTATCTGCTGACCATTTTGATTGTGCAGGCCGGTGTGAAAGAGGGGATTGAGAAGTGGTCGACCCGTTTGATGCCTGCGTTATTTGTCCTGTTTGGGGTGCTGTTTGTTTATGTTATGACGTTGCCCGGCGCAACGGAAGGTCTGGCGCACTACCTGATCCCTGATTTTTCTAAGGTGATGGATAGCGACCTGATTCTGGCGGCGATGGGGCAGGGATTTTTCTCACTGACTATTGGTGGTTGCTCCATGCTGATTTATGGCTCATACCTTAGTCGCAAAGAGAACCTGCCAAAAATGGCGTTGAACGTTACGCTGGTAGATACGTCAGTGGCTGTGATCGCAGGTCTGGTTATTCTGCCTGCTATGTTTGCTGCCATGTATCAGGGGGTTGAGATCTATGACGCCAATGGCGCTTTGCTCAGCTCTTCCACACTGGTGTTCGATGTTCTGCCTACTTTGTTTGAAGGGTTAGGTTTGATTGGAACCTTGATTGCGCTGGTGTTCTTTGTGCTAATGACCATTGCCGCGCTGACTTCGTCCATTTCAATGCTGGAGTGCCCGGTTGCTCTGTTAAATGAAAGAAAAGGGACATCACGGGCGAAAGCCAGTTGGTTGCTTGGCGGTATCATTGCCACATTCAGTGCGGTGATTGTATTTAACTTTGGCGAGCTGTTTGGTCTGGTGGCCACTGTTGCGACGCAATATTTCCAGCCGTTCGCAGCATTGTTATTTTGCCTTTATGGCGGCTGGATTTGGAAACGCAGCCAGAAATTGGAAGAGTTGCGTCAGGGATATGACGATATTGAGCGAAGCCTGTTCTGGAAAATCTGCCGCTGTACGTCAAGTTTGTCTGTCCGTTATTGGTCGCTGCGGTGATTTGGATGTCGTTGGTCTAGCTAGAATCAAGAATAAAAACGGAAGCCTTTGTGCTTCCGTTTTTTATTTGTAAATACCCAGTGGGCTAGCGGAACTGCTTTTGCTCCGGCAGGTATTCAAAACCGGCGCTTGCCAACCTGGCTTTCAGTGCCTCTGCATCAATATCGAAGTATCGAACCAGGTCTTCAAGCGAATCAAAATCATCACGCAGTTTCATGTTCACGATGCTCATCAACATGACTGGATCCATGGTTTCAAATTTTGCTAAATCCATCACGCATCCTCATGATCGCTAATCAGCAGGTTTGCCGCAGCAAATGCTGCCTGTTCACGGATTTCTTGTGGCAGGTTTTCATCGCTGGCGATGTTGTTCAGTGTGCGAACAGCGCATGCGATTGCTTGCGGAATATAGCCTTGGTCGCCACTGCCAATTTCGGCGTAACGCTGACGAACCAAATCACAACATTGGTAGACGTTCATGGTCTCTCCTTGGAAAATCTGCCTGCCAATATAACGTAAAAAAGCTCCGTAAAGGAGCCTTTGCACTGGGTCAATATGCTGTCTAACGGCGTTTGTGTTTATTGCGGTACATGCTGCGGTCTGCACGCTCGAACATGGAAACTGCATTGTCGCCCTGACGGTAAGCGGCACAACCTACAGAGCTGGAGATCTGGTGCGCTGTCAGCAATGGGTCGGAGCTGATCAATTGTTTCAGTCGATCATTCACCAGTTGAGCAGATTCTCGGGTCGCAGGTGTTAGCAATACGGCAAATTCATCACCGCCCAGTCGGTAGCAGCGGTCAGATGCGCGGATAGCCTGCTTTAGCATCAGCGAAAAACGGCGCAGCACTTTGTCACCATCCAAATGTCCGTAGGTATCATTCACCTGCTTGAAGTTGTCCATATCAAAGATCATCATGATCAGACCATTGTTGCGACGTTCAGTCAGCGCGATGGACTGCCGCAAGTCCTGCTCAAAGCTGGTTCGGTTGTTCAGGCCGGTCAGGGTATCGAGCAGTGCCAGGTTGCGAACGCGGTTGTACTCAATCGCATTGCTGAGAGGGCCGGCAAGCAGGCGGTGGTAAGTATGGATCAGGCTGATTTCATCTTCGTCGAGTTTATAGGGCGTGCTGTATTGCAGCATGCCCAGCGATGTTTGGGCAAACTTCAGGGCGAAGGTCTGACGGTGATCGGTGCCACCTCCACGTCTGACAATGTGGGAGATCTCGTCGTGCTCCCAAATCAAGCGGGAGATGTCGATTTGCTTTTCCAGCTCGCGGGTGAAAACTTCAAACAGCTGGTCGATTTCGAGTCGGCCTTGAAGTTTCTGCAGCACCATCAGACGCTGATCCGCACCTAAAGGAACGCGTCGCGATTGAATCGCTGCTCTTTTAAGTTGTTCCAGTTGCGTACTCATCGATATTGCCTCAGAAACCAATCACAATGGTTGTTTAATCCTTAATCAACCTAAAGCAAAAAGCGTTCCATCGTTATCGATCGCAGACTGCTTCACTGGATGTGCAAATTTATTCGTCAGAAAGAAAGGCTGTTAAATCGGATCGACGATTCTGAGCATCTTGATAGCCCATGTCAATTAAGTGGTTGATATATTTCGGCTCGAACAGTAGATAACTGGTGATAGATGCATCATCAATCGGGCTGATGCCCAGAAATCTCATCAGACTTCGTACTGCGATAGGCATATGACAATAGTATTGTTCAACCAGTGGTTCGAAGGGGGTGGAAGGTGCGAGGTGGAAGGCATTCACTTGCCGCAGCGCCAATTTTTCCGCGTTGCTTTTTCCATAGCACCGATAATGGCATTCATACGGTCCAAATGCTCTAAATCGGCGGAAAGGGTGTCGGCGAATATCGCGTCCATCAGGTGACCACCCAGTGCAGCGAGGCCGGGTGCGGTAATGGCACCGGGAGGTTCAAAATGGAGCTTGGGATTGAGGTCGATGATCATCACTTTCTCTGCCCCCATTTTCAAGGCAGGTCGAAGTGGCGCAATCTGGTGAACGGAGCCGTCACCATAGAAATTGTGTCCTATCTGTGAGGCGGGGAAGACCATAGGAATTGCAGAAGAAGCCAGCAGATGTTCGGTAGTGATTTGGCAGGGAATACCGATAGCGCGGGAGCGCGCCCACGGAACGATATCAGCCTGACCTTGATAAAAAGTAACGGACTGGCCGTTTTGGTAGTTGGACGCGGTGATTGCCAGTCCGTGTAAGTTCCCGCTCATTATCTGGTGTTCGATTTTGCTGAAATTCAGCACCTTATTAAGAAGTTCACGCAATGGCCGGTTGTCGAGCAGGCCAAATGGCGGCGCTTGGTGATACTGGGCTTGCATACGGGCAAAGCCTTGCCGTCCCAAGTGGTGCAACATGCTGCAAAACGTACTTTGAAAAACATTGGGTGTGGAAAGGTTCGACCACAACCAAGTCAGTTTTTTGACGCCGAGCCGGAAACAAGATGTGTGACAGGCCAGTGAAGTGGCATTTAAAGCGCCGGCTGACGTTCCGCAGTATATGGTGAACGGGCTGTGGTGAACTCTGGGATACCATTCTGAAATCGCTTTGAGCACCCCAATTTGATACGCAGCGCGGGCACCGCCGCCCGTCAGCAGCAGGGCAATTTTGCGTTGGGGTACTTTTGACGATGTCGACGTACTCATGGCAAAGCCCGTGTCTGTTTTCTTTTATTTTAGTATGAACGACAAGTAGATAAGTTGAGAGGCTTAGGTCGAGTTTTTGAACGGATGCTTTCTGGGTCCAATAAAAAACGCCTCCCGAAGGAAGCGTTTTATTGGGGTAGAAGGCTGGATTACGCCATTTTCGCTTTCACGAATTCAACCATGTTTTCCATTTCTACCGGCACTTTTTCACCGTCACGACGGTGTTTGTATTCAAACACACCGTTGTCCATGCTGCGCTCGCCGATGATGATAGTGTGTGGGATACCCATCAGTTCCATATCGGAGAACATCACGCCTGGACGCTCTTTACGGTCATCAAACAGCACTTCGATACCAGCAGCAGTCAGGTCTGCGTACAGTTTCTCAGCGGCTTGCTGAACGCGCTCAGACTTGTGCATGTTCATTGGTACGATAGCCACAGTGAATGGTGCAATTGCGTCAGGCAGATGATGCCGTTGTCGTCGTGGTTCTGCTCAATCGCAGCAGCAACCACACGGGAAACACCGATGCCGTAACAACCCATCTCCAGGATAACGTTCTTACCGTCAGCGCCCAGCACGCCACAGTTCATTTTCTCTGAGTAGTTGGTTCCCAGTTGGAAGATGTGACCTACTTCGATACCGCGCTTCAGCTGAATAGTACCTTTACCACATGGGCTTGGATCGCCTTCAACCACGTTGCGGATATCTGCCACTTCGCCCAGCTCGACATCACGGCCCCAGTTGATACCGAAGTAGTGTTTGTCGTCGATGTTCGCGCCAGCGCCGAAATCGCTCATTGCAGCAACGCTGCGGTCAACGATGAACGGAACTGTCAGGCCAACAGGCCCAGAGAGCCAGGGCCTGCGTTTACAACCGCACGGATTTCTTCTTCCGTTGCGAATTGCAGTGGCGCTTCAACCTGTGGCAGTTTCTCTGCTTTGATTTCGTTCAGTTCGTGATCGCCACGAACCAGCAGCGCGATGATATCGGCATTAACCGCGTCAGATGCTTTAACGAACAGGGTCTTAACCGTCTTCTCGATTGGCAGATTAAATTGCTCAACCAGTTCAGCGATGGTTTTCGCGTTTGGCGTATCAACCAGGGTCATTTCCTGAGTTGGCGCTGCACGCTCGCCAGCAGGAGCGATCGCTTCTGCCATTTCTACGTTGGCTGCGTAATCAGATTCTGTAGAGAAGGCAATGGTGTCTTCGCCACTGTTCGCCAATACGTGGAATTCGTGCGATGCGGAACCACCGATAGCGCCGGTGTCAGCCAGCACTGGACGGTAATCCAGACCCATGCGGTCGAATGCTGCGCAGTATGCAATGTGCATTGCTTCGTAAGATTTTTGTAGACCTTCTTTGTCGATGTCGAAGCTGTAAGCATCCATCATCGAGAATTCACGCGCGCGCATCACACCGAAGCGTGGACGTACTTCGTCGCGGAATTTGGTCTGGATTTGGTACAGGTTCAGCGGCAACTGCTTGTAAGAGTTCACTTCGTTTCGAACCAGAGAAGTGATCACTTCTTCTGCTGTTGGGCTCAGTACAAACGGACGCATATGGCGGTCAGTAAAGCGAAGCAGCTCAGGACCCATCTTCTCAGAGCGGCCTGTCTCTTCCCAAAGCTCAAACGGCTGAACCACGGGCATCAGAGTTTCAATCGCACCGGCGTTGTTGATTTCCTGACGAACGATGTTTTCAACCTTTTGCAGAACGCGCAAACCGGTTGGCAGCCAGGTGTACAGACCTGATGCCAGTTTGCGGATCATACCTGCACGCAGCATCAGCTGGTGGCTGATTATTTCTGCGTCGTTTGGCGTTTCCTTCAAAGTAGAAAGAAGGTATTTACTGGTACGCATCTAAGCTATCCGTTTAGTTATTTACAGTGTGGAAGGTATAAGGCCGTCATATTACCAGCGAGAGCCCTAGTCGCCAAAGGTTTCTATTGCGGTCACAGTGATGGAAGGCTCTTCAACCGTAAACTTTACGTTCAGATTGAAAAGGTGAACCGCATACTCTTTGGTGTCTGCTTTTCCTTTTTTATAGGCGGGGCGTGGGTCTTGCGCCAACACCTCTTCTATTACCTGTTTCTTATTGCTGCCATCTTTATCTTTCGCCAGAAATGCTAGTGGTGCTTCAGCGAACTGCACGGACAAAGTAGCGGGTGCTTCAGAGGCATAACCGCCTACTGCGTCAGTGATACTGTCGGAATAGGGATATACGGTTTGATATCCATCACTGGCGTTCCATCGACGAGATCGCAACTGCCAATATCGACAATAACCTTTCCGGCTTCCTTTCTAACGCCCTTTAGTGGAACAACCGACATGCCAATACCATTCGGACGGAAGGTGGCGCGACTGGCGAATACGCCTATGCGCTCATTGCCGCCGAGACGGGGAGGTCGAACAGTAGGGCTCCATCCTTGTTCGAGGTTTTGATCAAACAGGAAAAGTACCCAGAGGTGGGAAAACTGTTCGATACCACGAAGGGTGTCTTCATTGTTTGCATCACCATCCAAAACAATAGAGGCGATGGCGCTAGGTGCGAGTCCAGGTTGGCGTGGAACAGCGAACTTTTCTTTAAAGGGAGAACGTATAAAGCCAACAGGTGTAATTGCGTGGTTCATAGGGCTATCTCATGAATCTAATGCGCAGACTCTAGCACGAAGAGCGGGGATGCCAATAATGGTGGATGCTCAGTGGGGAAATGCGTGTCATAATCACAGCGTAATAATGTATAGAGGGTAGCGTTTTGGCTAAACCAGCGGTTTTTGTCGACAGAGACGGTGTGATCAACGTTGATCACGGCTATGTCAGCACAACAGATGATTTTGAATATATAGATGGCGTTTTTGATGCGTGCCGCGCATTCAAAGATATGGGATATCTGCTCGTGCTGGTGACCAACCAGTCTGGTATTGCACGCGGTTACTATACAGAAGACGAGTTTCTGAATCTGACCGAATGGATGGATTGGAACTTCGCGGATAAAGGTGTGGATTTTGATGGCATTTACTACTGTCCTCACCATCCAGAGCATGGCGATGATAAATACAAGCAAGATTGTGATTGTCGTAAACCAAAGCCAGGCATGTTTATCTCGGCTCGTGACTTCCTCAAGATCGACATGGACAACTCTGTAATGATTGGTGACAAAGCTGACGATATGCGTGCAGCTGAGGCCGCAGGGGTCAAAACGAAAATCCTGGTTCGTACAGGTAAAACCGTAACCGAAGAAGCTGAGAAGTTAGCAACGGTAGTATTGGACAGCATTAAAGATGTTCCTGCCTACCTTAAAGGCTAATTTCCATTAGTGTGAAATAGAAAAAGAACATTAAAAGCAGCCCAAAGTGGCTGCTTTTTGTCGATATGATTAACTTTTGAACGCTTGGGCGAATTTTAAGGAAAAAAGCGAATTTTTCACTGAAAAAGTATTGCCAAGGAGAAAACTCTCCCTATAATGCGCATCCGTTGGCACGGCAAAGTTCGCAGCTAACACGAGGAAAGCAAAAGTGCTTGACTCGAAAAAAGAGTTGAGTTTAAATCTCACTCCGCTCAGCAAGGCTGAGAAAGTTCTTTAACAATTTGACCAATGCAATCTGTGTGGGCACTCGTCATTGATAGACAAAAAAAGATTTATCAACGAACTGAGTGACCAAACGAATGGTTCTTTCTTTTAGAGAGAAGCAATCGGCACAGTCAATT
>BAXE01000037.1 GCA_001310415.1 Enterovibrio sp. JCM 19048
GAGGCGACCGATTGGTCGCCTTGTTGTTTCTTGGGTTGGTTATTTAATGCGAACCCACTCGGACTCGTGCTGGCCTTTGTGGCGCCACATTTTGTTGGTATCAGTGATTGGGTTCCATTCCCACTTCACCCAAGTGCCTTCCCAAGGGTAGCTCTTGTTAAGCTCTTCATACGTACAGGTATGGTTACCCTCATACATACAAGGAAGATCATTCAGTGGCGAATTTTCCCATGCGTAGAAGCCATCATACTCTGCCGCTGGTGATGAGGTGACAGTATAGCCATCAACTGTATAGGCATAATCAGAATATTCCGAAGACTCTCCACCAGTCACAAAGGTTTCGCGCCACGTAGAACCCACAAAGCTTATTGATTTCGCGGCGACAGCTTCAACTGCTTCTTTAGCTTCAGTTTCGCTAGTGAAGTACTTCTGTGTCCACACTTCCGCACTGCCTGCATCCTGCATGCTCATCATACCGGCGGTATCAGCCAGATAGTGAATGACTCATCACCGTTGTAACTGTCACCTTTGTTCCAGAATTGATAAGCATGATTGCCGTTCATTGCTTGGTAAGCGGTGATTTTCTGCTCACCTTCGAATTTTGCCCATTCTGTCCAGCCTGTGGATGTGTAATCGGAAAACTCTTCGATAATTTCACCGTTGAATACTGACAAATAACCAACAGTCATACCGTCGACAAAGTAGATGCCGTTTTCATCGATGATCAGATCGTGCTTTGGTTCGATGCTGAAATCACGGTCGATAAAGGTGTTGATGATAAATTCTTCATCACCGGAGTTAGCCTTTTCAGAGACGTAAATTGTCAGAGCCTGACCAGACTGGAAGTTAGAGGCTGTTGCCTGATCTTTGCGAACATCCAGATTTACTGCGCAATGAGAACCATCGACATCGATGTCTTGGAATGCGTATGGTTTGTGCATCCAATTTTCCATACCGAAGTCAAAATTCGCGCCGTTGGTGCCTTCACCAATCAGACGGAAGTAGTCTGCACGCAGGTCTGCAGGGATGAAGCCATTATTCTGAGTATTATCTGGGTCAGCTTTGAAGCCCAAATCTTCACAGAGAGTGTTTTCAAAGAACAGATCGACATCAATATGATCTTGTTTTTCGTTGGCAGTGAACTGGCCGTGACGTGAGCGGGCTGAAATGTTGACTTCTTTGCCCAGCCACACCGAACCTTCAGCATCATTCCAGTAATTGGTTGCCGATTCCAAGCCGTTAAAGAAAGTCATACCACTCTCAACTGTGGTGACATTAAGCATTGCCTGACCAGCTTCGGTGCGGGAGACTGCACCCACTTCCTGCTGTCCGATAACGATGATGCGAGGTTGACGTGCATCTTGTGAATGGTCGCCGGTGTACTGCGTCAGGGTCAAGGTGCCTTCGCCAGGCAAAGCCACTCAATGTGACCTTGTTGGTTAAGCTTCCAAGTACCATCCTGTTTTACAATTTCTGACTCTTGTGGACATTGTGCTTCGCCTTCACCAAGCTGAACAGTACCGGACAGGTTGTTGTCACCCTCAATAAATTTGATGCCCATACAGTTGGCATAGTGACGCCAATTGTTGTTAACCAGTTGTTCGCTCTCTCTGTTCCAGCGGTACCAGGTTTTATCGGCACCTACCAGCATATCGCGAAGTTCAGTATTGATGGCCGGTGTCACTGGCGCGAATGAAAACTGATGTTTAACAGCAGTGTTCACGCCATCGGTAACTGAGATATCCAGCTTACCGTCTGTTGGTGCACCAATTGGTGCGCCTGTCAGGACAACAACGTCGCCAGCCATTTTCGCCGTTACGCCAGCGATGGTTGATTTCGCTGTGTATACCAAAGCGTCGCCATTTTTGTCGCTAAACAGACCGTCAAGGTCAAACTGCTTGTTGACTTCAACGCCTTGCTCCAACTTGATAGCTTTAACAGTAGCCCCGATGTTGGTTGCCACGTCGTTGTTCAGCGTTGGTGCGTAGTTGTAGCTCTTAACAGTCAGGTTTAGCGTGGTGGATGAGGTAATCAGCGAAGGTTTGCCGTTAACCAGTACCATCTCGCCTTTACTGTTCAGGTCGTTGGTTGAAAGCTGGATTTTGTAGGTGCCTGCAGAAACCGCCTTGGTTGAATCTACACGCGCAATAACCAGCGTGCTATCAGTCAGAGTAACTTTCAGGTTTTTCGATTGCAGCGCTTTGTCGTTGGCGATGGAAATAGTGTTGGATTTACCCAATGTTTCCGCATCGACGTCCGTTACCAAAGAAGCAACAGAGACATTTGCGATGACTTTATCCTCACCCCACATGTCCACATCACCGTAGATATCTTTCAGCGACTCTACTTTATTTGCCAACGCGGTGACATTTAACGCATTGAATTTTGCCACATAGTTATAAACAACAACGGGTGGCTCTGGTGTAGGTTCTTTCTCTACAGGGACATACGGTTTGTAAGTTTCGTCAGCCAGATCTTTATCAGACATATTAGCCGTCGCATCGACAGTTGCATTGACCACCTGATCAAGTTGAGCATCAAACGCTTCATCAGAAGATGCGTTCGCTTTGGTCTCTGTCAGGATCTGGGCCGTTTTGTGGATCTTAACTGCCAACGCTTTGCTTGCGTCGTCACCTGCGGTTTTAGCAACGATATAGTCGCCAAACAGCACGTTTTCATCCATTGCCGTTGCTGAGTCCAATCCTTCCATCGAAGCCAGAACTTCTTTTTTCGCATCTACTTCAGAGAGGCCTTCAGTCGCCTGCATCTTGGACACGACAAGATCCGTCATTGGGCTGGCAATTTCAGAGCCTGCAGGTGTACGCAGGACAACCGCTTTCATTGCCTGGCCTGGCATATCGGTATCTTCAGTAAAGAGCTCTGCGTCCGAGTCCAGTGATTGGATGGTTGCAATTAGACGTGGAGATGTGTCGAGACGCTTTTCATCTGCTTGGCTGATTTTTGCATCGATGTGACCGTTTTCGTCGGTCAACAAAACGTTGCCTTTCAGATCTTTGATTACTTCACCAGCTTCACACTTGCCGTTGTTGTTGTCATCAGCACAAAGGAGTGCATTTTTTAGGTAGCCATCGATACCTGTAATTATGACACCGCCCGGTTGAACAACACCCTCGTTGCCTCCACCAACAGCACCACTGTCACCACCACATGCTGACAGCGCCAGCGCAGAAGAAATTGCCATCGCAAGCGTGGCGTGTTTAGTTCGAAACATCGTCATGTCCATATTTTATTAAATGCTGTTCAGGGTATAAAAACAGCACATTGTGCTTTTGTGTGTTTACTAAGTAAATGCATATTTTTATGGATACTTGGAAATTGCTTAAACTGTGATGGCGGCGGCATTTTTGTGATATGTCTTCCATAACTTTATATATTGGCAGGGTTTTAAACGGTAGTCTCGGCCGCTTTTCAACCGACAAAACCTGTATATAATTTCACAGCTAAAGTCTGTTGCACAAAAAATAGTGCAGATTTCGGCTTTGAGTTATTTAGGTTTAAATGTCGAATTTAAATATATTCTAAGAATAAGATAAAAATGAAAAAGACAGGTATCTCTTTAGCGGTGGCGTTAGCTACAGTTTCTTCGCAAGCAATGGCATTTGGTGCTGTTGATGCGCGTTCAGCGGCAATGGGTGGTACGGGAGTTGCGTCTTCCAATTACCTGATGGCTCCTTTCCACAACCCGGCACAAGCTGTTCATTACACCGACTCTGATGATTTTGGTGTGTTGTTGAGCCTTAACCTTGGTGCACACGATGGTGACGACCTGTACAACAAGATTGATCATTTCCAGCAGCTGGATGATGAGCTTCAGTACAACGGTCAGGATGAACAGGTGCAGCAGGAGTGGCGTGATGCCCTGAAAGCGCTGGATAACGGAACCCTGAATGTTGATACCAATATTGGTATCGCTGCTGCTATCCCTAATCGCTATGTAAGTATGAACCTGTTTGCCCAGGCAAACGTGGCAACCATTGCAATGACGGACGTTGACGAGAATGATTTGGTCGGCGTGCCGGATACCGAGACAATGCAGTCGACGGTACAGGGCGTGATCGGTGGAACTGTCGATGTGGGTATTGCGCTGGCCCGCGCTTTTGAACTGCCGTTTGCTGGCCAGCGTCTGTCAATTGGTGTGACGCCAAAAGCGCAGCACATTGTGGCGGTAAATTACAAAAATACCGTTGCTGGCTTTGAAGAAGACGATTTTGACCTGGGCTCAGAGTATCAGCAAAAGACTGTATTTAACGCCGATATGGGTCTGAGCTACATGCCAACGGATTACCTCACCGTCGGTCTGGCGGCTAAAAACCTGTTTGCACAGGAGCTTGAGACCAACGTCAGCAATGCTTCACAGGCAACATTCCTTGTTGAGCCTAAATACACGGTAGGTATGGCATTCAATACCCGCTTCCTGACCATTGCTGCAGACTACGACATTTCAAAAACACGTTACTTCAAAGAAGTGGCTCATGAAACCCAGTTTGCCCGCATTGGCATTGAGCTAAATGCATGGGATTGGGCACAGCTTCGTGCCGGTTACAGTGCGAGCATGACCGATTATGCGCAAGACACTATCACTGCGGGCTTTGGTGTTAAACCGTTCGGCGCATTTGGTTTTGACTTGGGGCATACTACGGCGAAGACAGCAACTATGGCTTGTCTGCCCAATTGGTGATCACGCTTTAACGTTGCCAGATAAAGAAAAAGCACGGTTTCGGCCGTGCTTTTTTGTGTTTGCCGCTCACTCACTGAACCGTTAGCGGCCAGTGGTTATCGCTCTGGCGTTCGGCTTCCATGGTCAGCTCGGTGGCCATCAGGCGTTGGTTTCCAGCCAGTGCTCTGGCAGGGTAAGCGATAAAGTATCGCCGTCTGCTTTGAGTGTGACTTCCGGTATCGCTTTGTTATCGCGGCGGTGACAGAGGATCACAGCCAGACGCAACAAGCGTAGCAAGCGGTTGGCGCTGTTCGGCGAGATTGCGCTTTGCTGGCCAATCGGCACCAGTTGTTCGCGGTAATGGCGCAGCATTTCAGCCAGCAGGTTTTTTTGCGCGCGGGTAAAACCGGGCAGGTCGAGGCTGCTGATCAGATAGGCGGCGTGTTCACCGTCGCGTTTAAAGCCAATGCTCATTCCAATTTCATGCAGTGATGACGCTGCATTCAGCAGTGTCGGTGCAACAGGCTCTGTAACCCAGTTTTCGCCGCATTGCTTTAACAGTGAAAGGGCAGTGTTTGCCACGTAGTCTGCATGGGCGGTATCAAGCTGATAACGGGACTGTATGGATTTAATCGTACGCTTGCGGATGTCTTGTTCACACATCGTATCAAGCATGCCGTACACCAAGCCTTCACGCAGTGCGCCGCCGGCCAGTGTCATGGACTCAATCCCAAGTTCTTCAAAAATGGCGATAAGAATAGAAAGGCCACTTGGGAATACCAATGCACGCTCCAGCGTCAGGCCGTCAATGTCGAGCTCTTCCACCTGACCAAAGCCAATCGCCTGTTTGCGAAGGCGCTGCAGTTTGGCAAGGGTGATGGTTTCATCCATGCCCTGTGCGACCATGATCTCCTGCAATGCCTGCACCGTACCACTGGCACCGACGCAGACATCCCAACCGAGTTCACGGTAGCGCTTCACGATAGGTAACAGTACCTGCTTGGCTCCGTCAATGGCGCGGCTGAAGCTTTTCTCGGTCAGGGAGCGGTCTTTGAAGTGGGTTTCCAGCCAGGTGACACAACCCATATCGAGGCTGGTCAGTGCCGCTGCATCAAACCCTTCACCGATAATGACTTCAGTGCTGGCGCCGCCAATATCAACCACCAATCGCTTACCTTTACCGCCTGACGTGTGCGCGACACCTTGATAGATGGTGCAGGCTTCCTGTTCACCGGTAATGACCTGGATGTCATGACCGAGGATCTGGTTGGCGCGGGAGATAAAAGAGGTGGCGTTTTTGGCGCTGCGAAGGGCGGCGGTGGCCACGATGCGGATGTTCTCCGGCGGGATATCCTGAAGGCGCTCTGCGAATAGCGAGAGGCAATCCCAGCCGCGTTGCATGGCTTCGTCACTCAACATCAGATTGCTGTCGAGGCCGGAAGCAAGACGGACTTTACGTTTGATTTTTGCCAGTGTTTGTACACTGCCTTCGACCTCGCGCACAACCAGCATATGGAAGCTGTTTGAACCGAGATCGATGGCTGCGTACAGGGGCGAACGCGCGTATTCCATGCTCTCGTAATACCCCTGAATCAATTAGGCTTTGTTTGCCGGGCGACGACGGCCACGGCCGCGTTGCTGCGAGTTTCCTGATGTGTTGCGACGGCCATTGACTTGGCGTGGACGCTGAACACGGATTGGCGCAGGCAGTTCAGTCAGCAGCGCATCTTGGTTGTAGTCAGACACTGGAATCGTGTGGCCGATATACTCTTCGATGGCTGGCAGGTTGACCGCATACTCTTCACAGGCAAAGCTGATTGACGCGCCGCTTGCACCTGCACGGCCAGTACGGCCAATACGGTGAACATAGTCTTCGCAGTCATCAGGCAAGTCGTAGTTGAACACGTGGGTTACCTGCGGAATGTGCAGGCCGCGTGCCGCTACGTCAGTCGCAACCAGAATGTCCACGTTACCTTTGGTGAACTCTTCCAGGATTTTGACGCGTTTTTTCTGCGGTACATCGCCGGTCAGCAGACCTGCACGCAGATCGTCAGCCGCCAGATGGCCCCAGATGTCTTCACAACGGTGTTTGGTGTTGGCAAACACGATTGCGCGATCTGGCCACTCTTCCTCAATCAGGGTTTGCAGCAGACGCATTTTGTCGTTGTTCGACGGGTAGAAAAGTTCTTCTTTAATGCGGTGACCGGTTTTTTGATCCGGTTCCACTTCCACATGCTCAGGGTTGGTCATGTGTTCAAACGCCAGTTCCTGTACGCGGTATGACAGCGTCGCAGAGAACAGCATGTTCAGGCGCTCAGACGGCGCAGGCATGCGGCGGAACAGGAAGCGGATGTCTTTAATAAAGCCCAGATCGAACATACGGTCGGCTTCGTCCAGTACGACAGCTGGATGCAACGCAGGTCAATAACGCGCTGTTTGTAGAAGTCGATAATACGGCCGCAGGTGCCAATCAGGATATCAACGCCGTTTTCCAGCACCTCTTTTTGCTTCTCGTACGCTTCGCCGCCGTAAGCCAGGCCTGCGGTCAAAGAGGTGGATGCCAAGAGCGGAGCAGCATCATTGTAGATCTGGATCGCAAGTTCGCGCGTTGGTGCCATAATGATGGCACGCGGACAGTTTTTCTTGCGGTCGGCAGGTGCCTCCGTTGTCAGCAAATGGTGGAAAGTCGCAGTCAGGAATGCCAGTGTTTTACCGGTACCCGTTTGGGCCTGTCCTGCAATGTCTCGGCCGGTGAGCAGGACCGGCAATGCCAAGGCTTGGATAGGGGTACAATTGTGAAACCCTTTCTCTTCCAAACCCTTGATAACATCGGCGTGAAGGCCGAAGTCGGCAAATTTCTGCTCTGTGAGATGCGTCATTTTCATCCGCATAGAATATCAGCTTAGGCTTGCAATACGATAGTGAATACATTCAAATAGTGCGATGATTTACTGGTTGGTCTTCCGCCAGTGACAAAAAACAATCATTGGAGTGAAAGATGAGCGACAAGATTTTGCAGCTGACTGACGACAGCTTCGAGGCAGATGTTATCAAGGCTGCAGGCCCTGTGCTGGTAGATTTCTGGGCAGAGTGGTGTGGTCCTTGTAAAATGATTGCCCCGATTCTTGACGAAATCGCTGAAGAATACGAAGGGAAAGTCACTATCGGTAAACTGAATATCGACCAAAACGCAGGTACACCACCTAAGTTCGGTATCCGTGGCATTCCAACCCTGCTGCTGTTCAAAGACGGCGGTGTAGCGGCAACCAAAGTTGGCGCACTGTCTAAGACTCAACTGAAAGAGTTTCTTGACGCCAACCTGTAATGCGAAAGAAGCCGTGTCTCTCCCCGGGACGCGGCTTTATTCTTTCCGTCAGCTAGACAGTTTCCCATTCTGGTGCTAACTTATTGCACGTTAATTGTACATTTCTGTTCATTTCTCGATCACACCCGTGATCTCTAAACTCAAACTAATTCAGACCTCAACTTTGACTGACAAGACACCTACCACTATGAATCTTACCGAACTGAAGAATCAGGCCGTTTCTGAGCTGGTTGCCTTAGGCGAAAGCATGGGCCTTGAGAACCTCGCCCGCCTTCGTAAACAAGACATCATCTTTGCAATCCTTAAGCAACACGCGAAAAGTGGCGAAGATATTTTTGGGAACGGCGTGCTGGAAATTCTTCAGGACGGTTTCGGCTTCCTGCGTAGCGCAGACAGTTCTTACCTTGCGGGCCCGGATGACATCTATGTCTCTCCAAGCCAAATCCGCCGTTTCAACCTGCGTACCGGTGACACCATTTCAGGCAAAATTCGTCCACCAAAAGACGGCGAGCGTTACTTCGCACTGCTGAAAGTGAACGAAGTTAACCACGACAAACCTGACAATGCCCGCAACAAGATCCTGTTCGAAAACTTAACGCCACTGCACGCTAACGAGCGTATGGTGATGGAGCGTGGTAACGGTTCTACTGAAGACATCACTGCACGTGTGCTGGATCTGGCATCGCCAATCGGTAAAGGTCAGCGTGGTCTGATTGTTGCTCCGCCAAAAGCGGGTAAAACCATGCTGCTGCAAAACATCGCACAGAGCATTGCTTACAACCACCCAGAGTGTGAGTTGATGGTGCTGCTGATCGACGAGCGTCCGGAAGAAGTGACCGAGATGCAGCGTCTGGTTAAAGGCGAAGTCGTTGCATCAACCTTTGACGAGCCAGCAAGCCGCCACGTTCAGGTTGCTGAAATGGTGATCGAGAAAGCGAAACGTCTGGTTGAACACAAAAAAGACGTGGTTATCCTGCTGGATCCATCACCCGTCTGGCGCGTGCTTACAACACCGTGGTTCCAAGCTCAGGCAAAGTTCTGACCGGTGGTGTGGACGCCAACGCACTGCACCGTCCGAAGCGTTTCTTCGGTGCTGCACGTAACGTAGAGGAAGGCGGCAGCCTGACCATCATCGCAACAGCGCTGGTTGATACCGGTTCTAAGATGGATGAGGTTATCTACGAAGAATTTAAAGGTACAGGTAACATGGAACTGCACCTGTCCCGTAAGATTGCAGAGAAGCGTGTCTTCCCGGCCATTGACTTTACCCGTTCAGGTACCCGTCGCGAAGAACTGCTGACCAAGCCGGACGAACTGCAGAAGATGTGGATCCTGCGTAAGATTGTTCACCCAATGGGCGAAATCGAAGGCATGGAATTCCTGATCGACAAGTTGGCCATGACCAAAACCAACGACGAGTTCTTCGAAGCGATGCGTCGCCAGAAGTCTTAAGACATCCGCTATACTGAAAAAGCACCGCCTACTGCGGTGCTTTTTTATAGGCTGACGAAAGGCTGCTCTTTATTTACAATCTTATTAGTTGCCAAAAGTGATACGCAGCCTCAGAATTGAGGCAAATTCGCTACACGATCAGCCGCTGGATGGGCTGATGCAGGATTCCGGGATGAAACGTCAACTTGTTGCCATGTCATTGATGCTGAGCAGTCTGTTTTCAGGACTGGTTTCTGCCGTGACGCTTTCCCCTAATGATGTCGCCGCCCATATGGCTGACCCGGCCAATGTTGCCGTTATCCTCCATGCCAATTCCCTGTTTGAAGCAAACGAGTTCACTGAACTTGATGCTTATCTCGAGACCCTGACGCCGCTGCTGAAAGAAGAAACCTTGACTGTGCTGGCACGCAGCGCCCAAAACTTCAGCAATATGACGCCGGAGCGGGAAAAGTTTCTGGTGACCATCAGCCACCAGCAACCAACGTATCTGGTGAAAAGTCAGGGCAACGGCTATTGGGTGACCATGCCTGCCTTCAACTATGCCGGTGAAGCCAAATGGGTGCTCAACCATTGGCAAATCAAACTGATGCAGGATGAGGTGAAACGCCTTCTTGGTTACAACCAGCTTTCTCTGTCCAAGTGGCTCTCATTTTCCGCTAGTGACTACACGCTGCGGCGTGAAGCTTTGGTGGCACTCATCCCGACCTTGCCGGAAAGTGATATCCAGAAACTGATCAAACTCTATCAGGATGACAGCAACATGGTCTGGAGTCCGGATAACGCATTGCTGGCGGCCCTTGCCAGTAAAAGCGGGGATGACGCGCTCTACCAACTGCTTTGGCTTCGCCGCACTGACAGCTACAGCTTGGCTGTCCTGCAAAGCTTGAGACGCCGCCAGTGACCGCCAAGCACATTCAGCTGATGATCGCGGCGACTGTTAATCCCGTACTGGCTGACACGGCCATCCGGCAGCTTGCCGGCATCCATCCCTTGCCGCAGGATGCCAAGTCCTTTTTGCTCAAGCAGATCAGCGATCGCCGACGGGGCAAAAGGTCGTTGTGCTGCTGGCAGACAATGGTCACAGTGACTGGCTGCGCGAGCTGGAAAAAAGCACATCAGGTGTCACGCGCCGCAACATTGAAAACGGGTTGGAAGCCGCTCAGGCTGATTGCCATTCTCCGCACTGGTCTGATACCGCCATCCCGTTATAATCGAACTCTCACACCTCAACCGGGAAGGTTATGAAATTTATAGACTTACGCGCCTTTATCGACCATCTGGAATCGGTCGGAGAACTAAAGCGCATTTCCCATCCTGTGAACCCTGATCAGGAAATGACAGAAATTGCTGACCGTGTGCTGCGTGCCGGTGGGCCTGCCCTCTTGTTTGAAAACCCGGTGGGGTATGACATGCCGGTGCTGGCAAACCTGTTCGGCACCCCCAAGCGTGTTGCCATGGGGATGGGGCGCACAGAAGTGAAAGAGCTGCGCGAAGTCGGTAAGTTGCTGGCCTACCTCAAAGAGCCTGAGCCGCAAGAGGCTTTAAAGATGCGCTCGAAAAACTGCCCGCACTGCGTCAGGTGCTGAACATGCCTGCCAAGCGTCTTCGCAAAGCGCCGTGTCAGGAAATCGTCTGGCAGGGCGATGAGGTGGACTTGGACAAGATCCCGGTGATGGGTTGCTGGCCTGGGGATGTGGCGCCGCTGCTTACCTGGGGGCTCACGATTACCCGTGGCCCAAACAAGAAGCGCCAGAACCTGGGCATTTACCGCCAGCAGAAAATTGGCAAGAACAAAGTCATTATGCGCTGGCTGGCTCACCGTGGCGGCGCTCTCGACTTACGGGAGTGGATGGAAACCCATCCGGGCAAACCTTTTCCGGTTTCTGTTGCTTATGGCGCCGATCCGGCCACTATTCTCGGCGCGGTCACCCCGGTGCCGGACACGCTTTCTGAGTATGCCTTTGCGGGACTGCTTCGTGGCAGCAAAACCGAAGTAGTGAAAAGCCTGAGTAACGATCTGGATATACCGGCGAGTGCCGAAATCGTGATGGAAGCTACATCGACCCGACCGAGTTTGCCGATGAAGGCCCTTACGGTGACCACACTGGCTACTACAACGAGGTTGAACGTCACCACGTGTTTACCGTGACTCACGTGACCATGCGCCAGAAACCGATTTACCACAGCACCTACACCGGCCGTCCACCGGATGAACCTGCGGTACTGGGGGTGGCGCTGAACGAAGTTTTCGTGCCTATCCTGCAAAAGCAGTTCCCGGAAATTATCGATTTCTACCTGCCGCCGGAAGCTGCTCTTACCGCGCCGCCGTCGTGACCATGAAGAAGCAGTACCCAGGTCATGCCAAGCGCGTGATGATGGGCGTCTGGTCTTTCCTGCGCCAGTTTATGTACACCAAATACGTGATTGTCTGCGATGAAGACGTGGATGCCCGCGACTGGCACAGTGTGGTGCAGGCGATGACCACGCGCATGGATCCGGTGCGCGACACCCTGATGATTGAACACACCCCGATAGACTCGCTCGACTTTGCCTCACCGGTGGTTGGCTTAGGCTCGAAAATGGGCTGGGATGTCACCAAGAAATGGGATGCTGAGCTTGCCGGTTATACCAGTTCTCCTGCGCGTATTTCGGATGATGCCGACGTGCAAACCCGGGTCGCGGCACTTAAATCTGCCCATCCACAGCTGGTGGATATCTACCTGCCGCCGGAAGCCCATGCACACGGTATGGTGATGGCCACCATCAACAAGCAGGCGGTTGGAGATGGCCCGCGTGTTATCGAAGCCATCTGGCAACACTGGGTGAAATCGCCGATGTGAAGTTCGTAATGGTGTTTGATGATGAAGACGTCAACATCCGAGACTGGAACGATGTAATTTGGGCAATAACCACCCGAATGGATCCGGCTCGTGATACCTGTTGGACGCGAACGATGCGGGGATTACACCGCAGGCGCTCAAGCCGGGGTCTAAAATGGGATTAGATGCCACCAACAAATGGCCGGGAGAAACGGCACGTGAGTGGGGCACTCCAATCAGCAAAGATCCGCGAACGGTCGCGAATGTCGATGAAATGTGGGATAAACTGGGTCTCTAAAATATGTATGCGGTACACCTGATGCCCGCGGGAGCACAATTTACGGTTTCCGCACACCAGACATTATTACAGGGCGCGCTCGACGCAGGGGTACCATTTCCTAACCGTTGCCAGATTGGGGCTTGTGCAAGCTGCCTGTCAGGCCATCCCATGCAGTGATCTGGTGGTTAGTTTTGAGGAAAGCGATGACTATTAATTGTGAAGTAACGTCAGTGTCGTCACTGACCAATAACACCTACCGAATTTTACTGAAGCCTGAACAGCCGGTGAGCTACAAGGCCGGTCAATACCTGTTGGCAGTGATGGGCGAGAAAGACAAGCGCCCGTTTTCTATCGCCAGCAGCCCGTGTCGTCAGAATGGCCATGAGCTGGAACTGCACATCGGCGCGGCAGAAGAAAATGCCTATGCCATGGACGTGGTAAAAGCGGCGCGTGAAACGCTGGAAAAAGGCGATAACTCCTTTGTGATTGATGCACCACACGGCGAAGCTGGCTGCGCGATGAGCGTCAGCGTCCACTGGTACTGATTGCCGGTGGCACCGGATTTTCCTACGTGCGCAGCATGCTCGATCACTGCCTGAGTCAGGGCTTTGATCAGCCTATCTTCCTGTATTGGGGCGGCCGTGACATCAGCCAGCTGTATGCCAATGAAGAGATGGAAGCGCTGGCGCTGAAAAACCATCAGTTGACTTACATTCCCGTAGTAGAAGCGCAACCGGAAGCTTGGAGCGGCAAAGTTGGCAACGTGCTGGAAGCGGTGATGGAAGATTTTATCTCCCTGTCTGCCTACGACGTTTACATCGCTGGCCGCTTTGAAATGGCGGGCGCAGCGCGCGAAAAATTCTGCAACGAACGCGGCGCAGAGCGCGACCACCTTTTTGCGGATGCCTTTGCATTCCTTTGATTTACGCGACAAGCCGTATGAATAAAAACACCGCCATCTGGCGGTGTTTTTGTTGGTGTCCTGTCAGGCTGTCGCCTCAATTTTCTTTTTCACCCAGGTTTCGTTGATCCAGAGCGATGCCAGAATCACTGCGCCGCCGATGGCCAGGGTGAAAGATCAGCATCGCGGTTCCAAATCAGCACATTGACGACAATACCTGCCGGTACCAGCACATTGTTCATTACCGCCAGTGCGCCGGCGTTGACCATCGTCGCCCCACGGTTCCAGAGGTAATAACCAAGGCCGGATGCGATGGTGCCAAGGTAAATCAGGATGCCCCACTGCAGGTTAGTGGTTGGCAGTTTTTCCGGGTTACCAAGCAGCAGGAAAGCCGGCAACGCCACACAAAGTGCACCGAGGTAGAACAGGCCGAAAATGGTGTGCTGAGGTACTTTCACCTCATAGCGCTCCATCACCACCTTGTAGCCAACCTGGCCGATGGCAAAGCAAAGGTTCGCGCCTGAACAATCAAAAAGCCCAGCATAAAATTCGGGTTCACTGACGCAAATTTGATCACCACGGCGCCCAGCACGGCCAAGGCGGCAGTCATCAGGTACCAGGGAGAGAAGCGTCTGTGCAGCAGATCATAGGTCAGGGTGACATACACAGGTGTGAATACGGTAAACAGCAGAACTTCAGGCACTGAAAGGTAGAGGAAAGACTGGTAGTAGAAGCAGTACATCAGGCCAAGCTGGATACCGCCAATCGCCATCAGTTTCAGCATCAACGGCTTTGGCAACCCTTTCAGGCGCAGGAATGGCAGGAAAACCAGAGCGGCAAGCGCAACACGGGTAACCACAGAGAACCACGCATCCACCTGACCGGCCAGATACACCCCAATCAGGCTGAATGAAAACGCCCATAGCAGGGTGACAAACGACAAATACCCCATTTTCTATCCCTAAAATCAATAAAATTGCCGCCAAGTTTAACCAAACTGGCGGCAAAGTGCAGGGTTCGTCTTGCTGGACGGAGGAGCCGCGCGATCAGCTTGGCAATGGCACCATCAGCATATCGACCGGGGTTTTGTTGATAAGCTGCTTTGCCGAAGAGATTAAGGTACTCCAGAAATCCTGGTGGTGACCGCAAATCACCAGATCGATGCCAAAGTTGCTGATCGACTCTGTGATTTCCTCAGCCAGATCGCCACTCGCGACCAAAGTATGGGTGACCGGATACTCCGCCTTCCTCGCCAGCGCGTTCAGCTGTGCCTGTGATTCTTCGATGATGTGGTTGCGGGTCTCCACCAGATTCACGTCAATCAGGCCGGTGTAGAGCTGGGCATAATTCACATCAATATGGATCAGCGAAAGCTTCGCCCCCAGCGGCGCGGCCAGCCGCCGCCCCTTTTTTACCAATACGTCGCTGTCTGACGATAAATCGACCGCGACCAGAACGTGTTTATAGCCCATGGCCAGCCTCCTCAATAACGCCCATTTTTCAGGGGAATAGCAAAGTAGTTACCGTCAAAACTACCATTGTCAGAACAGCAAGACTGTTGGCTGGATCCCACTGCCGCGCAGTGTTTGCTTCCTGGTGCATTCCGCTCTCATCCTGCGGTGAATGAGACAAAATTCGCTGCATGTTTCTTATAAAGATGAGTCAGTTACGACCAAAGTGCTAGGCAAATGCGGTGTTTGGAAAGGGAGATCGACTTGGCGTTTTCGGCATCAACTCTATACTTAAAAGTGAGCACTGTGTGTGAAGGCATAAATCAGGCCGTGAATTGTGTCATCCACAGCAACGTTGTGCAGCCAATGACAACCCACTCAAAAATGAGAAAGTAAACCTTTTGGCACAAACCCGCAGTACCGCTTCGCGCTACGCTGAAAGCGAAAGCCCGGACAGGCGGGGCACAACAAGCCCGGTACGGAAATTACCGGCATGAAACATTTTGTAGGGGAAGACGGAAAAGCCCAGTTCTTCATTGAGTTAGACCCGGCAGGCAGTGCCCGCATAATGAAAGCGGATGCGCCTGTAAGGGTGCCCAAAGGGGTGAAAACAGCATGTTTCACCGGAAGGGCTCCCGGTAAGTAGCAATGGGAGATGAAACTATGAGCGGAGACGCTTAATTATCGCGATTTTTTCGTCACACTGGCCAACATCCTGCGCTATCTGAGCTCGTTGCGCGTGTTGCTGGTTATGATGCGGGACGCTAACCCGCTGCTGTACCAACAGGTCGCAAGGGGGAATAACTTCTTTGCGCCGCAGGGCGATATCAGTCGTCAGAAGCGCCTTTACCATTACATCCGCAGCCAGGAATATCTGCACCATCACGATGATGCCTTTATTGCCAAATGCAACAAGGTCCGCCACCTGTTCATTCTCTCGACCACACTGGTGCTTGCGCTGGTGTTATCACTTCTTTTTTGTGGCATTTGCTGGCCTTTAAGCGCTGAAAACTCAATTCCCGGAAAACGCTGGCAGACGCCGGCGTTTTTTTTTACTACCCTGCCTTTCGTGTTGATCCTGATTGGGAAAGGGTGACCCGTGACTCAACAGCCTTCCCGATCATCCCCGACACCCCATCGCAATAACGCAGAAACATGTGGAGATAACCTTGGATAAATTTATTGCCTGGTGGCATAGCAGTGCCGAGGAGCTTAACTGGGACTGGATGGAGCACATTGCGCTGATGCTGGGCGCAGCCGCGCTGGCCTGGCTGGTGTGGAAAGTGGTGTTCCGGCAGTTATTGGCAGTATCAAAGAAAACCCGTACCCACTGGGACACCATTGTCCTGCATTCTATCAGCACTCCAATCAGCGTCTTTATCTGGTTGTGGCCAACCAGCTTTTCCATCGGCAGCCTGCTGGAACTGACCGCTAAGGTCGGCAGCGACTGGATGAATGCCTCAAGGCGTATGCTGGTGATGGCGCTGGTACTTTGGGTGGTATTGCGGCTGGTCAACGCCGTGGAAGAGAACCTGTTGCAATCCGACAGCCGTGACCAGACAACAGTGTCGGCCATTGGCCATGTGATGCGCCTGTCGCTGGCCGTTATCGGCGTGCTGACTTTTGCAGGAGTTTGGCATCAGCCTGACCGGTCTTTTGACCTTCGGTGGTGTCGGCGGTTTGATTGTCGGTCTGGCGGCCAAAGATTTGCTGTCGAATTTCTTCGGTGGCCTGATGATTTATTTCGACCGCCCGTTCAGCGTTGGTGACTGGATAAGCTCGCCGGACAGGAACATTGAAGGCACTGTCGAGCGTATCGGCATGCGCATGACCATGATCCGCACGTTTGAAAGCCGTCCGCTGTATGTGCCGAACTCGGTATTCAGCAGTATTGTGGTGCAAAACCCGTCGCGGATGCAGCACCGCCGGATCCGGGAAACCATCGGTATCCGCTACAAGGATGCGGACAAGATGGCGGTGATTGTCGATGAAGTCAAAACCATGCTGCAGAACCATCCGGATATTGAACAAAACGCCACATTAATGGTGAATTTCGATGCTTTTGCCGGATCTTCACTGGAGTTTTTTATCTATACCTTCACCAAAACCGTCAACTGGGCGCGTTACCACGAAGTGAAGCAGGATGTGATGCTGAAAATCATCGAGATTGTTCAGCGAAACGGGGCTGACTTTGCTTCCCAACCCGCACCATTGCTTTCGACCGCGATGATGCCGTTGAGGCTGCTATCCCGATTCAGCCAGAACTGGCAAGCGTGCCGGACAAAAACTAATCTGGATACAACCGATGTGGGCGGCTACAATGCCGCCCGTTTTTATACCTGTTCGAAAACGTCGGACGGGGTGACTGGTAGGTTGTAGAGATGAAGCAAGTAGACGTAGTGATCATTGGTGCAGGTGCAGCGGGTCTGATGTGTGCCGCCCAGGCAGGCAAGCGTGGACGCCGTGTGCTGGTGGTGGATAACGGCAAAAAGCCGGGACGCAAAATCCTGATCTCCGGTGGTGGCCGCTGCAATTTCACCAACTATGATGTTTCTGCAGCCAACTACGTCTGCCGCAACAAACACTTCCCGAAATCCGCACTGGCGCGATACAGCCAGTGGGATTTCTTCTCCCTGGTGAACGAATACGGCATCACCTGGGAAGAA
The DNA here is from genome assembly GCA_001310415.1 of Enterovibrio sp. JCM 19048. GTDB lineage: Bacteria > Pseudomonadota > Gammaproteobacteria > Enterobacterales > Vibrionaceae > Enterovibrio > Enterovibrio paralichthyis. The sequence goes on from BAXE01000037.1 coordinate 17,573, forward strand.
CGCGAACACGGCCAGCTGTTCTGTCTGGAATCAGCCAAAGACATCGTCGATATGCTGCTCAAAGAGTGCAACCTGCCGAATGTCGAACAGCGCTACCGCTGCGATGTGCACGATATCGAAAAGACAGAAGACGGCTTTACCCTGAAACTGGATACCGACACCGTCTCCTGCCAGTCACTGGTGGTGGCAACCGGTGGCCTTTCAATGCCGAAACTCGGTGCGACCCCATTCGGTTACCAGATTGCTGAACAGTTTGGGTTGGCGCGCGTACCGACCACAGCAGGTCTGGTGCCATTCACCCTGCACGACAAAGACAAAGCGGCGCTGGCGGATCTGTCCGGCATTGCGATCCCTGTGACCATCACTACCGAAAGCGGCGTGATGTTTAAAGAAAACCTGCTGTTTACCCACCGCGGTCTGTCAGGTCCTGTGGTGTTGCAGGTCAGCTCTTACTGGACGCCGGGCGAGAAAGTGACTGTCGATCTGCTGCCAGACTTAGATGTGGTAGAGACAATCAACGCCATGCGTGACAAACACCCGGCGCAAAGCCTGAAAAACAGCCTGGCACGCCTGCTGCCAAAACGTCTGGTGGAAGCCATGATTGAACGCGGTGATATCGAAGATAAACCGCTGAAGCAGCTCAACCCGAAAGACATAACGGCACTGGCGGATTACCTGAATGGCTGGCAGATTGCGCCAAACGGCACCGAAGGTTACCGCACCGCAGAGGTGACGCTGGGGGGTGTGGATACCGACGAACTTTCCTCTAAAACCATGGAAGCGAAGAAAGTACCGGGGCTCTATTTTGTCGGCGAAGTGATGGATGTGTCCGGCTGGTTGGGCGGCTACAACTTCCAGTGGGCGTGGAGTTCAGGCTGGGTGGCTGGCCAGAACGTCTAAACTGTATCGATTACCTAATACAAAAAATGCGCCCAACCGGGCGCATTTTACTTAGGGGGATAGGGTTATCTTTCTTTGTATCAGAAGAAATCGCGGTACAGCATGTAAAGGTGCGCTGCACTCCAGGAGAAGTTGGACGCGCCCTGAACCGCGCCGGTTTCCGGGTTGTAGTTCTCACGAATCGCACCGTCTGCCGTCATGCCTTCCGCGTTTTCAAACAGCTGGTGCGCCATTTGTACCGCTTCAGTGCCGTAACCGTAATCTTCCATCGCTTTCACGCCAAAGTAGAACTGATCCAGCCACACACGGCCGCGCCAGTAGATATCTTTTCCGTAGGCAGGGTTGGTCTGGCTAGCGGTTGGCAGCGAGATACCCAGGCCAGGGAAAGCATCTGACGTAGCAAACTCATCCGGATTGGTCATGGTGGCAATAACCTTGTCTGCCAATTCCTGGGTTGCTGCACCGTTGAACAGCGGGCCCCAGCCTTCCGGCCCGCGGCCGCGCTCAACCAGTGGTTTACCGGCACACTGCACACCATCTTTCAGGTAGGTGGTGTCGTTACCGTCCTGATCCACCATACGGATGTCGTAGTAGAAACCGGTCGCCTCATCGAACATACAGGTGTTGATGTAGGCTTTGATCTTGTCGGCACCGGTGCGGAATTCATCAGCGCGGTCTTTACCGTCTACACCTGCTGATACACGCTCTGCCATGTCAGCCAGATAGAAGTTATCTGAATACATGTAGGATGCCTGGTCGACTGATTCCTGAAGCATGGAGAAGCCGAGCAGTGCATCGGTTTTCGCATCGCGGTTTTCACCGAAGCGTACCTGCCAGTCTTTACGTGCCAGCGTCAGGTCACCGTCGTGTGCGCTGTCAGCGTAGGCTTTCAGTTGATCGTCGTAGATAAAGCCAAAGCGCGCGGCGTTATCCATACCGGATTCCCAACCCGCCGCTTCCTGCGCGCCGACGTGCAGATCGGAGTATGTCACTTCGTTCAGCACGCGGTTGTAGTTGTTCACACCGATCACTTTGTATTTGGCTTCGCTGTCCACGGCCTTGATGAACTCGGCATCGGTGCCGAACTTTTCTGTCAGGTCTTCGGCTGTCACCACTTCCACATACATGCGGCCATCGTCAGTGTTGTGGGCTGGGTCTACCGCCGCACCGTATTCCGGAATGCCGTTGCCGTTGTGGTCACGGTTGGTCAGCCACCAGTCATGGTAGGCCACCAGTTTAGGATACATTTCATCAATCCACGCCTGTGCGTCGGCAGGGCGGTTAAATTCGTCACGCAGGGCATGGTAAATCTCCATGACTGCCCACGCAGCCAGAGAAGGCTTGGTGTTGCGCTCGTTCCAGTTCTCAGAGCCAGCGCCTCCACGGGTTTCCGGTGCGGTGTAGGTCACCACATCCAGCAGGTACCCTTTGTCCTGTGGGCGGATTGGGTCATCTTCCTGCACCTGGTATTGGAACACGGTGCGGATGTTTTCCATTGCCACATCCGGGTTGAAGTGCGCCATGCGTACGCCTGCTTCCAGGTATCCCATGGCCAGGTCAGGTTGCCGGAGAACCAGCGTGCGGTAACAGATGGTGTCACGGTGTCGTGCTCTACTTCACCGGCAGCCGAGCGCCAGTTTCCGTTCAGTGTCATCATGGCTTTCACGCCCACACGCGCTTGCTCTGTGGTGGCGTCGGTATTGGTCAGCCCTTTACCCAAATACGCTTTCCAGCGCTGCTCTGCGGCCTTCATGTAGCTGTCAGGCTTGTTCAGGATATCTTTGATTTTCGCGCTTTCAGCAGCCACTTCTTCGGCGTTGTGCAGGTGCGAGAAGGTGGTAAAAATGCGGGTTTCCTGATCGCCATTTAACATCACTTGCGCGGTTTCGGTGTACGCAAGGTCGTTCAGTTCGGTTTGGGTCTCGACTGAGCGGGCAATGACAAAGGCAGCATCGGCATCGTTGCGGATCGCCCAGTTGCCTTTCATCTCATTGGTAGAAACGGTCAGGCCAAGATCGGTTTTTTCCATCTTGCGGCCGTAATTCGGGTAGTAAGCATCCACCGTTTCAGTAGGGCGGGTAGAGATTGCATGGGTTAGCAATTCCCCCTGCCATTCTGCGCGGAAAGTACGGTTTTTGCCGCTCAGGTCAGTCAGCTTGGTTTCCAGCAGGGAGGTACGGTTGGTGGCGAAACGCAGCGTCAGCGACACTTTCAGTGATGGCGTAGTCAGCTCCTGAACCAGAGCATCCGGCGTGCTGTAAACCTTGGCGTCTGCTGCTGAAAGGTCAATGATTTCGCCGCTGTCCAGGTCGGTCAGCACCAGTTTGTCGAAGGTTTGGTCTGAAATGTAGTGCGCGTACTCCTGCGTTACCTGCATGATGCCGCCGACAGCACCGTAGCCATTTTCATCGCTTGGTAGCAGGTGGCCGTGCCACGCGCCGTTGTCGACAAAAGCATTGTATTTCAGGTTGCTGTACTGGTCGTAATCACGCAGGAACTGTGGGTTACCGGTGCGATCCAGAACGTCAGTGTATTGCGTAAGTGACACGCCACCTTGATCGGTTACCGCGTCATCGCTGTTACAACCTGCCAGTGCCAAAGAAAGCACAATGCACGCAGAAAGAGGGGCTAATTTAAACTTCATACTACACCTGTCTACACATCAGAAATGGGCTGCGTTTAGCCTCGTTGTTGGCCTTTTACTGGCCTCGTTATTCGTGCCGAATCATAGTGTTATCGGGAAGTTCGATTTGATAGCAAGATCACGCCGAAACGCTTCGTTACCTGAAATTACAGGCCGGGGTGTGCAGCGCTTTTCGCCGCCTGTAAAACGTTGAAAATCGATATTTTTGAGACCGGTTCAGACAATAATTGGCGGGGTTTTCTGCTCGCGGTTATGGCGCTGTTTGAAGAAAAAGTGTGGTGGATTTCAGGTGCAGAGGTATTTGTGGCACCAATGAATTGCGCCAGAAAACGGAACCAAAGTCCCTAAATAGATCAGGGACTCAGGCTTGGCAGGCGTTGGCAACTCCCTCCGATTTTTGATGCGGACGATTTAGCGCAAAAAGAGCGCAAAAAAGATTTTCTGCCACCAGCGGTTGTAAGGGGGAGACAGCAGTTTTCCGGGGTTTAATTTACCGCGTTGAAACACAGTTTTGGCATGGCTGAAGGTTCGGAACCCCTCAATGCCGTGGTAATGACCCATACCGGATGCGCCAATTCCACCAAACGGTGTGTCATCCACCGCCACCTGCATCACGGTGTCGTTGACTGCTATCGAGCCTGAGTGGGTGTGTTGGGTGACGAAGCGGATGAAATCCTTATCAAATGTCATCAGGTACAGCGCCAACGGACGGGGTTGGTGGCGCAGTGCATTAATCACATCATGCACATCTTTGTAAGTGATGATGGGGAGCAGCGGGCCGAATATCTCCTGCTGCATAATGGCACTTTCTTTCGAAGGGTTGACCACCAGGTGCAGTGCCATTTTGCGCTTTTCCGGGTCAATGGCCGGGTCGGCAAGGGGAATGGTGGTAATGCCCCTTTTGTCGGCATCGTCCATCAAGCTTTCAGGCGGTTGAATTGGCGTTCAGTGACAATGGCGGTGCGGTCGTCACTGTCGATACCTTTCGGGTAGGCTTCGTTCCACTTCACCCGAAGCGCTTCAACGAACTCTTCCAGATTGTCTTCGTGGACGTAGACATGATCCGGCGCGACGCAGATTTGCCCTGCATTCAGGTTTTTGCCAAACAGTACCCGCTCGGCTGCGAGCAGGGGGTCGATGTCCGGCGCGACGATTACCGGCGATTTGCCGCCAAGCTCCAGTGTCACCGGGGTCAGGTTTGCGGCGGCGGCGGCCATCACTTTCTTGCCCACTTCGGTAGAGCCGGTAAACATCAGGTGGTCAAACGGCAGGCGGGTAAACGCCTGAGCCACGGCTACATCGCCATCCACCACACAGACTTTGTCCTCATCAAACGCATCGGCCAGCAGGGCTTTGACTGCCTGCGCGGTGAGTGGGGTAAATTCGCTCATTTTAAGCATCACCCGGTTACCTGCGGCAATGGCAGTGATCAGCGGGATAAGGCTCAAGGTGATGGGGAAATTCCACGGGACGATAATGCCGACCACCCCCAGCGGCTGGTAATGAACCTCCACTTTAGCAGGGGCGAGCAGCATCCCGGTTGAGCGGCGAGACGGCTTCATCCAGCGTTTCAGTTTGCGCTTGGTGTAGTGCAGCATCTGGAAACAGGGCAGGATGTCAGCCATCAGGGTGTCGCTGCGGCTGCGGTGGCCGTAATCATTCGACAGCGCCGTCACCAGGGATTCGCTGTGCTTTTTCAGCGCTTTCTGAAGGCGAATTAAATCATTAATACGCTCAGCATATTCGGGATAGGGTTGCTGGGTTGTCACTGTGACCAGACGGGCGAACTGGGATTCCAGTTCGCTGATTTGCTGTTCCACCGGCATTCCGGTTTTCATCGAGACCACGGTCATAATGCGCATCCTGTGCGTGTCGGCAAAGTAATCCCTTAACATTAAGGTCAGACCAGCTTGTTCGCAAGTTACACACTTATGCTTTGTTCACAGTTTGGTGTTGTCTATCCGCTTCAAATGTTTCGAGAAATTTCCCAAAGTATGCCGACATCGCATCCGCGTTGCTTTTCTCACCCATGGCTTCAAGCAGGGCAATGCCCACTTCACAGGTACACAGGGAACCATCCGGCTGGTTGCGGCGCAGGGTGTAGCCTGTCACCAGACTCTCCGGCAGTTTTACGGTGGGCACATCCTGAAGCCATGGACTCTGGCGCAGCATTTTCCGCGCCTGTTGCCAGGTGGCATCGACAATAATGAAATGCACCGGCTTGGCCTGCGGCTTTGATCTGGGGCGGGCGACGATGTTTTCCAGCTCTGATGCATCTTCACCCGGAAAAACCAGATAAGGCTCTGCTGCCGGATCGGCAAGCAGGGTTAACAGCGCCGCCGGTGGCGCTTTGCGTTGCCAAAGATGGCGTCGGCAATGAGGCAACGCATTTTCCAGCAACTGGCCGGTATTGGTCGAACGCTGGGCTTCGGTCTCGTGCATTAGCAGCTCAATACGCACTTGGCTGTTGAGTTGTGGCACTGCGTCACACAGACAGTTGTAGTGAAATCCGCAGCGGCTGCAAGGTTCTGGTTTTTGTTTCACGCAGTTACTCCAGGATGGCGCCTTGCTGTTGAGGGTAGATACCGTCGGCAAACAGCGCGGTATCAGCACTGTCCGGCATCGACACTTGTGGGGCGACCGATGGGTTACCCGGATAGCGTTGACCGTCAAATTGCAGCACATGGGTGGCAGCTTTGGCACCACCGCCGCCCACTGGCATGATCAGATCGTGCCAGCCATTGCTGGTGGTATTGCTCATCTGGAAAGGCAAATGTACCAGGGTGATGCGGCTGTTGAACTGCCAGTTGCCGTTGTCATTGCCAAACACCAGCAGGGTACATCCGCCGCTGCCGCACCAGTCGGTGAAAATCAGAAGCTCTGGCTGGCCGTCTTCATTCAAATCTTCGGTCAGCCAGCGGTAGCGGGTGCCTTTGGCCTGCTCGGTGCCTGTCTCGCCCAGATAGGCTTTAAAGGCTGCATCGACAGAAGCATCAAAGGCGGCGCTGCCATCAACGCCGTTTTGCTGCATAGCTGCGCCTTGGCTACCCACCATCAATGATAGACTCAGGCCATTTGGCCCCAGGCTGTATTCCTGTCCACCGATAATTTCGCTGCCAGCATGCAGGGTAAAGCCATTGCGGCTGAACAGGCGCTCGCTCACCAGATATTGTCCCTGATGACGGGTCATCATCACCTGAATCTGGTTGTCATTCACCTGTTGCCACACACCGCTTTCAATCACGTCTTCTTCACCTGCCTGCGTGTAGGTGGTAGTGGCTGAATGGTCAGGATTGAGTTCCAGCGTTGTCGTCAGCGTGGTATTGCCGAGCGTTGTCGTGCCTTGATAGTCACCGACATACCTGGGTTGGATCGTCGGCAGACAAGGTGGCGCAGCCTTTCTGGGTTTTCCAGCCTGCGTCAAAGCTGGCTGTCCAGCCGTAGATGCTGTCACTCATCCCATCGCTGCAAAGCGCCGGGTTCAGGGTCAGGGTTGCGCCATAGACCTCATAAACCCGGGCTTGCGGGGTGATGTCGCGCTGGGTCAGCGGGTAGTCGACCGCCTCTTCACCCAGTTTGCGGTACTGGAGTGTATTACCAGTCACGGACACCGACCAAAACGGCTCTGTGCCGGAAGCGACCGTCTTGTTACGCGCCTGGCTGCAGCCGTCAATTTCTGCCGAAATAAGGTTCATCTGGGTCACTTTGAAGGTCGCCGGATAGTCGGCGGGGAAACCGTCGACCGGCGGTTTGACGAACTCACCAATCACTTCGCCATAGACGCTTTCGTAGGGGGCACGTACCAGTGACTGGCTGTCCTGACTGACCGAAGGCGGCAGCGACAACCAGTATTGGGTTTTGCCGTTGCACGGGGTGATGGTGCTGACTTCGTGGCCAAGGACGATTTCACCGCGCAGCATAAAGCGCTGCGGCGTAATGGTGGGCACCTTGGCGGCCTGTGGATTCAGGGCATCGGAATTGCCAAGTTCAACCGGGCCGGATGGTGTCTGGCTACAGCCAGCGAGCAGCGCGGCGGCAAGGATTCCCAGTGATGGGATAAGGTGGCGTTTTTGGATGTTCAACAGCGATCCCTCTTTTCATTCAATGCCTAACAGAGTACAACCAAGGCAAGCGCAATTCAGTAAACGGGGAAATTATGGCGTATTGGTTAATGAAAACCGAGCCTGATACGTTTTCAATAGACACCTTAAAACAGCAAAAGGTCTCTTGCTGGGAAGGTGTGCGGAATTATCAGGCCAGAAACATGATGCGTGATGGAATGAAGCTGGGCGATCAGGTCTTTATCTACCACTCCTCATGCAAAGATGTCGGCGTGGTGGGCATTGCAGAAGTGGTTAAAGAAGCTATCCCGACCATTTCCAGTTTGACCCTGAAAGCGACTACTTCGACCCTAAAAGCTCGCCGGAAAATCCGCGCTGGATCATGGTAGACATTGAATACCGTCAGCACTTGCCCCTGGTGTCGCTGGCTAGGATGAAAGCCAATCCGGCGCTTGTGGATATGCCATTGGTGAAAAAAGGCAGTCGCCTGAGCATCATGCCGGTGACGGATGAACAATGGCAGGACATTCTGGCCATGGCTGAAAAGCGCCGCGGATAACCGCAAAAGAAAACGGCAGCCAGGGGGAGGGCTGCCGTTACTGCATCTTAAACCTTTTCCGAAACGGCTTAACCCAGCAGATGATCTTCCAGGTAGTGCGCGACCGCTTCGTCAGCGTTGCTGCCAATCACTTCATTGTCCGGCAGGGTTGCTTTCACGCGAGGGTGCGCCGTTGCCATGATCAGCCTTTGTTGGCGGCACTGAGCATTTCCACGTCATTCATACCGTCGCCAAACGCGATACATTCGTTCAGGCTGAAGCCTTTGATTTCGGCCACGGCTTTCAGTGCGTCACCTTTAGACACGCCCGATGCCATCACTTCCAGACAAAATGGGGTAGAGAACGCCACGCTGACTTTGTCGCCAAAGATCTCGTTAAATTTTTTCTCGTAACCGGTCAGGTAATCGTGGTCATGACGGATGAAGAAGATTTTTGCGACGTCTTCAGTCGGCGGGTTGTCCACGTCGAACAGAGTCGCACTGAAGCCGGAATCTTTGTGGTATTTCTCCAGATCTTCGTCAACGCGGTTCAGCAGCCAGTCATTTTCACGGTAAATGTGAATGGTAATAGTTTCGTCGTTTTTCACCATTTCAACCAGTTGGGCAACCAATGCAGGGTCAACGTTGCGGCTGAAAATCAGGTTGTCGTTCTCATCGTGCACACGCGCACCGTTAGAGGTGATCATACAAGCTGGAATGCCAAGCTTTTGCGGATGTGCGCCACGTCGATGTGGTGACGGCCAGTTGCGAAAACAAAGTGTTCGCCTTTGGCGTGCAAACGCTGCAGGACATCACGTGTGTATGGGGCAATAGTGTGCTCCGGAGTCAGCAGGGTGCCGTCGAGATCGGATGCAACGATTTTGTACATGGATACCTCAGTGAAGCAGGGAATGTGTTATTGGACGTTCCCAGTGTATCCATTAAAAGGGGAAATAAAAGGGATCAAAATGTCGGCCACTTTTTCCGGTTTCGGTTAAATGGCCGACAAGGCGTGTAGAAAAGTTATGCAGTCTGTTCGAGTTCTGCGTCCTGTTCGGCCAAAGAATCAAAGAAGTTCAATGCCAGTGATAACGCTTGGTTGCGGATAACGTCTTTTTCGAACAGGAGTTCGTGGCGTGAGTCGGCAATGATTTCGAACTGGATCGGCAAACCGGCAAGCTGGCGCTCGCGGTGGAAGCGGAACATGGCGTCGGTACTGACAATCTCATCCCGTGCCGCCTGCATCAACAGGATTGGCATTGTGATGGCTGCTGCTGCCGTCACGGCGCGTTCGCAGGCTTCAATGCTTTGCCAAATCCACTGGGCACTCGGGCCACCGACTTTCAGTGTCCCATCATTTTCATACAGTTCGCGGAACCATTGATAGCGCGCTTCTGACTGGGAAAGTAGGTTGTGTTTGAATGGCTTGGCCCAGTACGGCACCTGTCCCGGGGCAAAGCCTGCCGGATGCTGGAGTTTGGCCAGCAGTTTACACAGGGGTTTGGCAGCCACCTGCAGCATTGGGGAAAGGTTGATGCCAAGCATCGGCGCACTGAGGGCGATAGCGTCAATCGCGGCAGGATTGCGCGCCGCATAGAGTGTCGAGATCGCACCGCCCATGGAGTGCGCAGGATGACACGTTGCTGGTGTGTTTTTTGTGTCACCACGGTGTCGATAAAGGTAGTGAGATCGTCCACATAGTCATCGAACTCCACCACATGGCCGATATCGCTGCCGCTTACCAGGCGCTGACTGTGGCCCTGGCCGCGATGGTCATAGCTGTAAACGTCGTAGCCTTTGATGAAAAGATCGAAAAACACTTCCTGATATTTGGCGACGCCTTCTATACGTCCGTTGACCACCACAACTGCACGGGTGTGCTCCGGTTTGGTAAAGGCGCACCAGTTCAGGCGCAGGCCATCATTGCCGACAAACTCGCCCTGTTGGCGCGATGCCCAAAATGGGGCAATGGCCTTTTTCATGGTCTCGGTCAGTGTATCCTCGCTGGAAAATAAAAAAGGGTGTTCAATTGGCATGTGCGTTCCGCTGTATATTTCTCGTTAATACCGGATCTGTCGCGGCATTTTGTCAGCCGATTTGGCTGTCCGTTGGTATTAGCATACCACCTGTGACGCGGTATGCCCGATAAGAGTGAGGATTCTATCAGTCCACGAAGAGTCACGCTTTGAATACAGAAAAAGAAAACAGCCGGCTGAACCGGCTGTTTGACGGGGCTGTTTTCAGGCCTGCTTAGGGCGTGAAGTTGAAATAGGTTGCTGAACCTGGACCCACCGGCATGCCTGCAACAAATACCCACAGGTAGAAGAACACGCTCCAGCCCACCAGGAACACCAGGGTGTAAGGCAGCATGGTGGCGATCAGGGTACCGATACCCAAGTCCCGCTTGTAGCGCGCTGCAACTGCCAGGATCAGGCCGAAGTAGCTCATCATCGGGGTGATTAGGTTGGTCACCGAGTCGCCGATACGGTACGCCGCCTGAATGGTTTCCGGCGCGTAGCCAACCAGCATCAGCATAGGCACAAAGATAGCGCGGTCACTGCCCACTGTGCAGACGCTGAGCCAGTGTCAGGTTGATGATGCCGCACATAATGATGAAGGCGAAGAACAGCATAGGACCAGTCAGGCCGATGCTCTGCAGGAAGTCTGCGCCGCCGACGGCAATCACCTGACCGAAGTTGGTCCACTTGAACAGGGCAACGAATTGCGCGGCGAAGAACACCAGTACGATATAAAGCCCCATGGCGCTGATGGATTTTGCCATCGCGTCAATCACGTCACGGTCGTTGTTCATGGTGCCGACGGTTTTACCGTAGACAAAACCGGGGATGGCAAAGAACACCAGAATGAAGGCCACAATACCTTTGAGGAATGGCGAACCTGCCACAGCACCGGTTTCAGGGTGACGCAGGATGCCCCACTCCGGCACGATGGTCAGTGCCAGCACGGCAGATACCGCCAGTGCCGCGATACCGGCATTGCGCATGCCACGCTTTTCAAGCGCCGTCACTTTACCGGCAGCCTGCGCTTCAAAGTCTTCCGCTGCCATGGCTTGATCGTACTTGCCCAGCTTAGGTTCAACGATTTTTTCAGTTACCCATGCACCCAAAATGGTGATGAGGAAGGTCGACGCAAACATGAAATACCAGTTGGCTTCAGGGCCGACGGTGTAGCTTGGGTCAATCATCTGCGCCGAGGTTTCGGTGATGCCTGACAGCAACGGGTCAACGGTACCCAGCAGCAGGTTGGCCGAGTAACCGCCGGACACACCGGCAAAGGCTGCCGCAAGGCCTGCCAGCGGATGGCGGCCCAACGAGTGGAAAATCATCGCTGCCAGCGGGATCAGAACCACGTAGCCCAGCTCTGAGGCGGTGTTGGAAACAATACCGGCGAACACCACGGTCAGGGTGACCATACGGCGTGACGCGCCCATCACCATCGAGCGCATGGTGGCGGAGAGCAGGCCGGAGTGTTCAGCCACGGCCACACCCATCATGGCGACCAGAACCGTACCCAGAGGTGCAAATCCCGTGAAGTTTTTCACCAGATTGGTCACAATCAATTGAACGCCTTCGGCATTGAGCAGGCTTTTCACATAGATCATGCCATCTGCCGCGCGACCAGCCGCGCCTTCAGGTCGGGGGTCGGCAACAGACAGGCCAAAGTAACCGGCAATACCCGATGCGAAGAAAATGATCACGCACAGCAGTGCAAACAGGGTGACCGGGTGCGGGAGCAGGTTACCGAGGAATTCGACGGTGTCGAGAAAACGGGAAAAAAACGTCTTGTTCTGCTTCCCGGCATTGTGTTGGTGCGAAACTGATGATTGCATCAGAGCCTCCATGTCATACAACTATCCATTTTTGTCTGGGTAGCATGCTAGGCCATTAAAAAGCTCAAATGCAATACATAAGTCTATTAATTGATACGTATTTGGCTACATAAATTAATCATCCTGTAACAATTGGCGATAAATTCTGTTTATTTATTGTTCTTTGTGTCGATGGGATCACAGTGGGGTTGGGTGGTGAAAAGAGGAAGGAATACGGCGGGAAAATGAAGAAAAATATCTTCTATATTGAGCTGCTGAGAGTGGTGGCCGCAGTCGCCGTGATCGCGATTCACGTATTAGGCCCCTATCGCTATATAAACGGTCAGATCCCGCTCAGTGACTGGGTTTCCGCCATTGCCATCAATGGTGCCAGCCGTTGGGCGGTGCCGGTATTTATTATGATTACCGGTGCATTATTGCTTTCAGACACCCGGCCATTTTCGCCACACTATTTTGTCCGCCGAAGATTGATGAAAGTGTTAGTACCGTTTTTGGTCTGGTCTGTTTTCTATGCGTTTCTGGCGGGACTTTCGTTACAAAATGTAAATTGGACGGAATCTGTACAGCGGTTAACCAGCCTTCCTTACGAGGAAACCTATTATCACCTTGGCTTTTTCTACTATTTTATCCCGCTCTATTTTCTTGTTCCGATACTGCGTCCGGTTGTTCAGCGTGATGATCCGGCGCTGTTTTATACCTTACTCGGCTGTTGGCTGATTTTGTGTACCGCGCGGTTGATGGGCGTTTCACTTGGGCTGGTGGAAGATCTGGTGCTTTACGGCGGTTACCTGCTGCTCGGCGTTATGCTCCACCGGCAAAAGCTGCCTGTCCGCATACTCTTGTTTGTCGGGCTGTTGGCTCTAGTCGCGACCGAATACACGGCTATTTCAGGGAGTGTCTCAAAAGGGGCATACACAAGTGCGGGCTGGTTTTCCTATAAAACAGTGAACACGGTATTGATTGCCGCGGCGGTATTTGTCCTGTGCCAGCAGTGGGCGGAAAAGGTTTCGGCCCCTGTGCAGCGGAAAATCGCGGCAGTCAGCCGACACTCGCTAGGGATATATCTGGTGCATCCGCTGTTTTTGTGGCCGGTAAGGGAGCTGGCATTTACGCCATCCATGGCGTGGCTGTTTATTCCGTTGATGACACTGGCTGTGTTCGGGGCTTCCTATCTGGCCAGTGTCGCATTATCCAGGTGGCGGTTAACGGCGTGGCTGGTGCCTGATCACTGCACCCGTTGCAGTTTGGCGAAGTGGATAAAATCCAGGCCGCGATATGTCAGGGTGCCACAATCTCCCGGTTGCAGGGCGTGGTAGTAATGGATGCCGACCTGAAATTCGCGTTTCGGGCCACCTTCGATCGGTTCAACATAAAGCCAGTATTCTTCCGGCTCCTGATTTTGTTGGGGATTGGGAATGGTGACCGATTGTTTATCCAGAATGCGGATATCAATGGTGCGTTCTTCTGCGCCGTGCCCCAACATGTGTTTTTGGTAGGTAAGCAAGAAGTAGACACCGGCAATCACTAACAGGGCGACAACGAGCAATATCACAGAAATGGGCACGGTTTTCTCCTTTATCCGGCCATAACGGGCCGGAGATGAGTCTACTTCACTGCAAAGGTTCGCAAACCTGAGAGGCGAGAGATTCGTGATCAGCAACACTTATCGCCGTGCACTTTGTCGTTAATGTAAGCACCAGTGTAAACAAAGTTAAATGGCGTTCTCAGTTTTGCGTGGATAGCGTAAGCTAATGATATATGGGTAATGATTTAAATCAGGGAGGCCAGCATGGATGATATTGCCATTGTCGTGAGACAGAGTCGGCGTCTGGAACGGCTTCTTAAGGAACATTATCACGCCAAGGGGCGTGGGTTGCATGAACTGGTGACCAGTTGCCAGGAGCGTTTGCCCCACGACGTGATCGCCAAATTGCGCTTTGTCGCTACCATCCGCAACAAAGCGGTGCATGAAGATGGTTACGAAGTGGATGATATGCGCGGGTTTATGAATGCCTGTAAGCAGTGTGAAAAAGAGCTGCTACCGCGCAGCAACCGGATGATCTGGCGTGTTGCGTTGTTCCTTATCTTTGCGGTTACCGCCGGTGCGGTATGGTTTTATATCGAAAACTGGCGTCATATCGTTGGACACTGACGTCAACGCCGTAAGGTTTTCAGACAAGGGCACCCGAAAGGGTGCTTTTTTATTGCTTTCTCTTCAATGTATTCGTGAAATTGAGACGGACAGAGAGGCAAAAATACATATTCTTTGTGGGGAATTTGCGGACAAAAACAGCCACACATTTTGATGCCTTGTTCGCTTTCTGAGAGGTCAGCAGTAGACATTCCATCTCGCATCTCTAGACTTGGTTGGCTCGATTTTTAAGGGAAAAGATCATGTTGAGTTGGTTTGCCGTTTGCTTTTCTGGCCTGCTCCATATCAGCGCGGCGTACAGAGGCCCCCGCTGGCAATTTTACCTGTTCAAACCGCTGACCATCGCCCTGATGATGGCTATTGCCGCAATGGGTGCAGAGCCCAGTGCCTATACCCATCTGATCCTTGCCGGGCTGCTGTTTTCCCTGGTGGGCGACATTTTTCTCATGTTGCCCAAAGACCGGTTTATCCCCGGCCTGCTCAGTTTCCTCGTCGCCCATATCCTCTACAGTGTTGCGTTCTGGCAGCAGTTTGAAGGCCCGATGGTATGGTGGCTGCCCTCTATGATTGGTGCGGCAGGGGTGATTATTTTCCTGTTATTGTTACCAAATCTCGGTGCCTTGCTGGTGCCGGTTGGTCTTTACATTGCCGTGATTGCCCAAATGGCCTGGGGGGCGGGGGAGTTCTGGATGAATACCCACTCACAACCAGCAGCCTATGCATTTGGCGGTGCTTTGCTCTTTATGGTGTCTGACACTGTGCTGGCATTTGAGCGCTTTAAAGGTCCATTCCGCACTTCTGTGTTGCTGATTATGGGCACTTACTTTTGCGCGCAGGGACTGATCACCCTGTCCGCGCTCAGTTAAAGGCAGATTATGTCCTGGGTACAGGTGTATAGCGCAGGTAATTCACTGGAGGCGCACAGCCTGAAAGGGATGCTGGAAGCTTGGGCATTGATGTCGTGCTGAAAGGGGAGTCATTGTCCAGCGCGACCGGCGAACTGCCGGCAGATGCCATTGCGGTCACCCTTTGTTGATGCAAACCGGGAATCTCAGGCGCTCGGCGCACTGAGGGATTATGAAGAACAGGCCGACACTGTCTGGCACTGCGCCGGTTGCGGGGAAGAAAACAGCGGCAGTTTCGAGATCTGCTGGCAATGTGGAACGGCGCGCAGCGAGCGGGACTGACAGCCGCCGGTTTGCGCGGTTTGTGTACAACCTTTGCGCCATATCAACGTCCCCAACCCCTGAACATGGTTCCATTGCGCGGTTATTACTACCAACGCCGGAGTCCAGATGCCTGCATCTATTCATGTCCACGAAATCCTGAACCATCTCAAGCAACAGCCTCTGTCTGAAGCCGCACTGACCGAATGGGTGGTGGCGCAGTGGGGTGAAAACGCGCGATTCCATACCTGCAGCCAGCAGGGACTATCTTTCAGCGAAGTGCTGGAATTTGCGCCGCCGCAAAAAATCTTTGATGAGATGGGTGAACTGTCCGTCAATACTGCGCGGGTGTGTAATCACTGATTCTCGCTGTAGCAAAAACACAAAAGGCCTCAAGCGAGGCCTTTTGTCATTCCGGGAAATGTTACTTCCCGACCATATATTTGCGGCGGATATCGAGCAGGGCAAAAATCCCGAACAGCAGAATTGACCACTTTTCCCAGCGCGTCATGGAAATCTTGTCACCAAATGCGCCGATAAAAATCAGCATCTGCAGGCCATGCATACAGAACAGGAATGCGGTCATGATGTAGAGCGCCATGGCTGCCACACCCGGAAACGGATGGACGATATTGGCGATCAGAACAAACCAGACAAAACCGATGGCGGCTTTGGCTAACAGGATAAGTGCTTTCATTTTTCCTCTCTTTGATACAACCGGAAACTCACCTGTCCGGCATGTTTTTCCTTAATCATGTCCCAGTGGGTTGGCACTTCAGGCAATCCCAGTTCGCGCTCTGCCTCAATGTAGATCAGGGCGTTGTGGCTTAGCCAGCCGTTCTGCTCCAGTTTGCTGAAAACATCACTCAGCAGATCTTTACGAAATGGCGGGTCGATAAATACCACATCGAAAGGCTGGCCGGGTTTGGACAAAAACGTCAGGGCATCAGTGTTATGCACCACGGCATTATCGGCTTTCAGCGTGGCCAGGTTCTGGCTGATTTGGGTCGCCGCACCTTTATCCAGTTCCAGCAAGGTGACCTGCTCCGCTTGGCGCGACAAAGCTTCCAATCCCAAACCGCCACTGCCGGCGAATACATCCAGACAACGGGCTTCATACAAGTCCGCAGCCAGCCAGTTAAAGACAGTTTCTTTCACGCGATCTGTGGTCGGTCGCAGACCCTCAACATTTTTGACCGGCAATTTACGTCCGCGCCATTTACCCGCAATGATGCGGACAAAACCGGAACCACCACCACTGTTGGCGGGTGAAGCATTGCCACGACCACTGTTTCGGCTGGCTGGGTTTTTCGGGTTACGTCGTACCATAGATTTTTTGACCGCTAAGAAGGTGTTAGACTATACGCGTTCGGTAACGGCTCTGCATTTCCCCATTCATACAAAGTTCGCGACGTAAGGGCTTATTGGCTACTTTCGCCAAGGCTGCTGCGTCGAAAAGGAATGCGTTTACCCGCCGTTACCACACTGCATGAAAAGGCGCAGTGTTCACAGTTTTAGATCAGCTCGCTGTTATCGCGCCGATTGTACCAATCAAGCTTTAGGATTTGCCAATGGCAGAAAAAAAGAAACGCGGATTTATGTCCTGGCTGGGTTTCGGCCGAAAAAATGACGAAAAAGAAGAACAGCAAAAAGCCGCGGAAGAAGCGCGTTTAAAAGCGGAGGCGGAAGCCAAAGCGCAAGCTGAAGAAGAGGCCCGTTTAGCGGCAGAAGCACAAGCTAAGGCCGAAGCGGAAGAAGCCGCGCGTCTGGCTGCAGAAGCACAAGCGAGGGCAGAGGCTGAAGAAGCGGCACGTCTGGCAGCGGAAGCACAAGCGAAGGCAGAGGCTGAAGAAGCTGCGCGCTTAGCGGCGGAAGCACAAGCTAAGGCAGAGGCTGAAGAA
>BAXE01000038.1 GCA_001310415.1 Enterovibrio sp. JCM 19048
TCTGTCCGACTTTGTTCTATATGGAATTACGCATCCCAAGGCTGATGGTCTTGTCCTAAAGGCAGATCCGGTGTTGGTAATGGGTAGGGCTTACCCTACCTGTTTGTTCGGCTCATTGTCCTGATAGATTTCATAGCAGTTACGGCCAGATTGTTTGGCGCGGTACATTGCCATGTCTGCTTGCTGCAGCAGGTTGTCGAAGTTACCTACAGCGGTCGATACGCCGATGCTGACGGTCAGTACACGATGGTGAGTCTTTGTGCTCTATGTTTTCGTCTTCAATCTGTTGTTTGATTTGCTTCGCGATGTGGATTGCCCCTTCAAGTTGGGTACCGGGAAGCAGGACAACAAATTCCTCTCCCCCGTATCTGGCAACCAAATCCGTGCCGCGGTTTAGAGCCTGCCGAATATTGCATGCCACATTGAGTAAGGCTCTATCACCTTCCAGATGTCCGTAGCGGTCGTTGTAGCGTTTGAAGTGATCGACATCGACCATCAGCATGGAGATAGGGGTGTCTTCCCTTTTCGCACGGGAAATCTCACGCTCAAGCGCTTCCTGATATGCTCGCCGGTTTGGAATGTTCAGCAGTGAATCGAGGTAGCTAAGCTGCTTGAGTCGGGTATTTGCGATATTGAGTTGTTCAATATTTTCGCGTTCTTGTGTGATGTCCAGGTGCGTGCCAATCATACGTTTAGGGACACCTTCGCTTTCCCATTCGATGACTTGTCCGGTATCTAGTACCCATACCCAGTGGCCGTCTTTGTGCTTCATTCGGGATTCAAAAATGTAGTAGTCACTTTTTCCCGCCCAATGCGCTTTCAGCAAACGTTCTGATTCCACCAGATCGTCGGGATGGGCATAGTCCAGCCAGGTCTGGATACTGACCGGGGAAAGTTCGTCGAGGGTATAGCCGATAATGTTAGCCCAGCGCTCGTTGAAGATGGTTTCGCCTGTTTGGACATGCCAGTCCCAAATACCAACACCCGTACTTTTGATCACCAGTTCGAGCTGAGTCTGTTTATCAGTCAGCGTGTCGACCTGCGCACGTAGCGCTGCTACTTCATTTTCTAGCGCGGTTTTTGTGTCATTCATGGCTAACCATCTCTACGGCACGTTTACTTCAAGATTTCCACTGACAAATTGTTGTTTTTATTAACAGTGGAAGCCACTGTCGGAGGCAGATCCCTGCCTTCTTAATTAAATGTAGCTGGTGAATGGCGGTTTGGCTCATATATGAGACGCAATTCGTAAGGGTTAATCTTGAAATCTAAGTGATGTTTGAGCGCTGTTGGTTTTTTGCACCGCATGCCCAAAGTGGATGCGGTGCATGGCATTGTTCTGCCGTTCAAATTGATGAGTCAGCGGAGGCGGTTTCCACTTTTACTTTGAAGTAGTGAAGCTGGTTTGCAGAACTGGAAAAATTCAGCACTTTGGTGTCGGTATTGAGCAGTGGAATTTCAATATAGAACTTTCCTGCTCCGGATGCGTTTTTCCAGAGCCTAACCCTTGCGGGCATGACCAGTAATGATGCGGGAAGTTTTGGCGCTGGCGTGCCCGGTGTTTTCTTCACCTCGTCAAATAGATAATTGGCAGAAACACTGAGCAGGCCCATATCAATGTCTTCAAAGGCATTGCTGAGTAAGGGTATGTCGACAGAAGCGGTGAATATACTTCCCGGTTGAATGCTGACCCCTTTCATGTTCTGCACATGGGTACCGAAATACAGTGTTTCGACCTTGTGTTGCCCGGCGATACCGAAAGCGTCGGCGGTGAGCGTCACGTTCTTTCCAGCGCCTGGCAGGTTCTTGTCCTTAGCAGAGAACACCACATTCCATCCATGGGGAAGATGGTTTTGTATTGGCGTTATTTCGTAAACCCACGGGCGGAATAAGAACGTCCGGATACCGGAAAACAGTCCCTGCAATTCTCCCGGCCCGCCCGGTTTGGCCTGGACATCCCCGGCTGCACGTTCATGTTCGTCATAAGGCGTCAGGTGAAGATGGGCAATGGACGGTGGCCGGACATTGACCAGAGAACCAAAGGTATCTGGCCTTGGATGGGTGTAATGGTTGCCGCTTAGGCACTGTATATGTTGCTGTCGGGATTGGTGGGTGAGGGCGTTTCCCAGAACAGACGAGCCTTGCAGTAGGTTACACGGCGGGAATCTGTGGGTGTACTGGTGATCACAATGTCGTTTTGGCGCGAATCGGCGGTAAACACAACGAGGCTTGTCCAGCGCAGCGGGTTCCAGTCTGCACGGTCTTTCAGTGCAGAGGTGCCGAAGGGGTCAATGTTATGGCTGTCGAAATGGTTTTCCATGCTGCCGGTTTGCATGGCGTTGGCGCTGGCACCCATATAGAGCGACCCGCCACGGTTGCCGTAACAGTCAAAGTTACCCAGATCGTTGGAAGAGGCCACATATGTCCACTTGCGGTGTACTTCCAACACACCTTGCTGTGTCGGCCAGCGGTTGTTGTCCGGTGCGTAGCGGCTGGCGAGAACAGGGTCGGAAAGATAAAGTCCCCAGCCATCATTGTTCACCGAGGCGCAGCCAATAAAACTGTTGTGCATGTAATCTTCATAGCCACCGGGAAAATACCAGCCATCCAGCCCATTTTCCCGTGCCATCAGGTCGATATGGGTGTTATAGGCACCGTCGATGCCGACAAAGCCATTCCAGGGCATTTCCTCGACCACAATGTTCATAAACTCGTTGTAGGAGGCACGGGCATTGGCATAGAAGTTTTCAGGTAGGAAGGGCGTCATCTGGGAAAGCAGGGTGTAATGGGCGATCAGATGGTAAAACGACACTTCAACCGATTTGGTGGAATCAGGCAGCCCGCCGGGGACAACGACGGTAGTGGTGGTATCAGAATAGGAAAACGGAAGATGGTAAACCCGCGTTTCGCCCTGTGGCAGTGGACGGCTGGTGGTTTGCCTGTCTGCGGCGTTGATGCCGACCAGTTTGCCATCAAGCTGCTTGCCTGCGTTAGCATAGCGGGCGACTTCTTTTCCGTTAGCGTCGAAAGCCCGCACCCAGCGTACCAAAGGTACGTCAATGGTGTCATCCAGCAACACCTCTTTTGAATCGCTGTAGCTGCCCCGGGCTGGCACTTTTATCTCACTGTCACCATGGCCGTTATCCAGTTTGAAGGACTTGAGTCCAGACCAGATCTGCGGCTCGCCAAAGCGTTTTTGCGGCATTCTGTTGGCTTTGCCTGCCCAGTATTGTGCGGTATTGGGCTGGGCATTGCCCGCGACATCCGGCTCCGGTGGTGTGTGACCCAACACCATCCCATTCCCACCATCACCAGGATCTTTCAGGCAACCGCTGATGGCGAAATCGAATACCCGGCTGGATCCACATTGGGTGTGGATGCCATCGTTATGGTTGCCGCCAATCGGACACAGTGCAGTAGGATGGGTTGTGACCCCTTTAAATGCAGGCTGCAGCGCTTTGCGCCGGACATAGCAGCCTTGTCCGCGAAATGTTCCTGCACCGGTTGGGATCAACAGATTGCCCACGATCGGGAAATACCCCTTACCCATCACGACGTGAAAATCATACCGTTCATTGACCGGGGCAACGGGATTGCCATTGATATCGCGAAGCCGTAGCGCTTGCTCCAGTTTTATCTGGTTACGCTGCGCCATGGCGATGACGCCCTGGCGGTCGTTTTTCCATTTTGCTTTGGCTTGATCCGGTGAAAATCCAATGGATTCAAGCTCAAGGGTGACTTCCCCGGTTTCGAGGAAGCTGAGCAGCCAGCGGTAGAGAAGCTGCATCAGGCGTGAAAACGCATCGGCAGTGAGGCGGAATGGGGCAGAGACGATACGCCACGTCTCTGGGTAGCGTTGGCGAAATTGACACATTGATTGCACTCTTTTCCATACATGTTTCAGCAACTGTATGTGACTGCGGGGCAAGTGTTTGTCTGATTATCGTGACAATTGGTGTGTGTAAAGACTTACTATGCATAGCTGCTTAGGCATGGCTAATAAAGAGATAGGAACGGGAAAGCCTGATAGGGATGAAAAAAGCCGGTACGAATACCGGCAATAAGTCACTAGTAGAGGGTGTTGCTATTTAGCCGCCCGCTTTACGTTGGTTGTAAATATGGGTGGCAATGGCGTCCATCAATGGCGGTGACAGACAGTCGTAAGGAGGTAGTCCAAGCTCTTCGAGTCTTGCCCGTATGGCATCCATGTTATCCGGTGGGGTGCCGGTTTCGATAATGGACGACACAAAGGCGGCAAACTCCGGTGGAGACCAGCCTGATTCGCTTGAAAGCTCAGTATGAATAAAGTCGAGTCCGTAAAATGGGTGGTTACTGTCTTCTATGCGACCATACATGTGTACGCCACAATCCCGACAGGCATGACGCTGGATGGCTGCACTTTCATCGACAATAGATAGCTTGTCCGCATTTTGTTCTACAGAAAGCTTATCCCTGGCGACAACTGCCACTTGTGAAAAGATGGCATCGGCAGGTTTCCAGCATTTAGAGCAGCCGCAAACGTGATTGTGCGCGGTTTGGGCAGACACGCTGACCACAACCGGGTTGGAGGAGCATTTACAGGTCAGTTTTCCGCCTGAAAACCCGTCTACACTGGTGGTTTGTACACCATGGTCGACGGCGGGATGAATCGAAATAGTCATAGGAAATACCTTGGCAATGAGATTCTTAATTCCTGTCCACATTGGTTGACCTCTGTTTCTTTGGAAGTTGCACGACGGCAGCTTAGGCAGCCAGCACAACGCTTTAAGACTAATCCTCATTCAGAACCTGAGTACCTGTGCTTTTGCAAAACACTGTTGTAATGGAGCAAGGCGCAGGGCAACACACTGAACAGGCGAAGGTTTCCGGACGACAGACGAAAAAAAGCACCGCACAGGGCGGTGCAAAACGCTTGTTGCGCTAAAGGATTAGTTGAGATCGAAGCGGTCGTTGTTCATGACTTTGGTCCAGGCGACCACAAAGTCATTGATGAACTTCTCTTCCGCATTGTCAGTGGCGTAAACCTCAGCAATTGCCCGAAGCTCAGCGTTGGATCCAAAAATCAGATCCACCGGCGTTGCTGTCCACTTTTGGTCTCCTGATGCACGGTCATAGCCGACATACAAGCCGGGGTTATTCTCGGCGGGTGCCCAAGCCGTAGACATATCCAGCAGATTCACAAAGAAGTCATTGCTCAGCGTACCGGGATTGTCGGTAAGCACCCCGTTGGAAGAGCCGTCACTGTTGGCATTCAATGCACGCATACCACCAATCAAGGCTGTCATTTCGGGCACGGTCAGGTCAGCAAGTCCGAACGTTCAACCAGCATTTCTGTCGGTGAGCGGTAGTTACGTTCAGGGTCGTAATAGTTCCTGAACGCATCGGCTGTTGGTTCCAACACGGCAAACGAAGCCACATCTGTCATGTCCTGCGTTGCATCAGTACGACCCGGTGCAAATGGGATGTCCACCTCGTAACCGGCAGCTTCCGCTGCTTTTTCGATGCCGGCATTGCCCGCCAGAACAATCACATCAGCAAGGGAAACTTTGGGTCCGTTGGAGTCTTCATTGAATTGCTGCTGAACTTGCGTCAGCGCTTTCAATGCTTTTTCCAATTGCGCTGGGTTATTTACTGCCCAATCGCTTTGTGGCTGCAGTGCAACCCGTGCGCCGTTGGCACCGCCACGCATATCTGTGCCGCGGTAGCTGGCTGCAGATGCCCAGGCGGTTTTCACCAGTTCAGGCACGCTCAAGCCGGTTTCCAGAATGGCAGCTTTCAGCTGGTCTTCCTGTTTGGCATTGATAAGCGGTTGGGTTGCGGGTGGTACAGGGTCTTGCCAGATGAGCACTTCGTCCGGCACTTCGTTTCCGATATAGCGGGCACGTGGACCCAAATCGCGGTGGTTAAGTTTAAACCAAGCCTTGGCGAAGGCGAGTTCAAACGCTTCCGGGTTCTGGCGGAAACTTTCTGCAATCGCGCGAAACTTGGGATCCTCTTTTATCGCGATGTCCGTGGTGAACATGATTGGCGCATGGCGCTTGGTTGGGTCATGGGCGTCCGGCACCAGTTGCTGTGCGGCGGGGTTATCTGGAATCCACTGCTTGGCACCAGCCGGGCTGGTGGTGAGTTTCCAGTTGTAATTGAAAAGGTTGTCGAGATAGTTGGTCGTCCACTGTGTTGGGGTGACAGTCCAGGCACCTTCCAGACCACTGGTGATCGCATCCTTACCGGAGCCATCGCCGCAGCGGTTTTTCCAGCCGAAGCCTTGATCTTCAATGGCCGCGCCAGCCGGCGCATCACCCAGACACTCTTCCGGTTTGTGTGCGCCATGCGCTTTACCAAAGGTGTGTCCGCCAGCGATCAGGGCAACGATCTCCTCGTCATTCATTGCCATGCGGCCGAATGACATTCGGATATCTTTAGCAGCAGCCAGTGGGTCAGGCACGCCACCCGGGCCTTCAGGGTTGACGTAGATAAGGCCCATTTGCACCGCGGCAAGCCCCTCTTTCAGATTACCGTTTTCATCACGGCGCTCGTCTGCCAGCATCTCTTCTTCTGGCCCCCAATAAACCAGATCCGGCTCCCAGTCGTCTTCACGTCCACCGGCAAAGCCAAATGTCTTGAAGCCCATGTTTTCCAGCGCAACGTTACCGGTCAGCGCCATCAAATCGCCCCAGGAAATTGCCGCGCCGTATTTCTGTTTCACTGGCCAAAGAAGACGGCGTGCTTTGTCGAGGTTACCGTTATCCGGCCAGCTGTTAAGCGGGTCAAAGCGTTGCTGGCCTCCACCTGCACCTCCGCGGCCATCGTGAATACGGTATGTGCCTGCTGCGTGCCACGCCATACGGATGAAGAAGGACATAGTTGCCAAAGTCAGCAGGCCACCAGGGTTGTGACGTCGTTAATACGGTGTCGATGTCTTTTTTTACCGCATCGAGGTCAAGGGCTTCGAAAGCGGCAGTGTAATCGAAATCCTCACCGTAAGGGTTGGACTGGGGGCCATGATCACGCAGTGGTGCGAGATTAAGTTGATCAGGCCACCAGAATTGATTGGTTCGGGTTTCCATCGCCATTGTCGGGGCGGAAAGCAACGCACCTGTTAGTGCGAGTGATAATAATGATCGTTTAAACATGTGTACCTCCTTTTATCGTTTTATCCAGCCATCTGCTTTTCTGGATTTTTATTATTTTCATGAAGTGTTGATTCATGAATTAATAAATTTATGGCGTGCGTAGTCGTCGCATTATTTAAAGGCGTTTCGAGAATAATTGTCTTCTGCGGCTATTTTTTGTGCGCAGGAGTTCATGCATGTTTTTCTGTGAATGCAAAAACATGCATATAAATTATTTTATTGTTTTACAGATGCTTATTTAGTCGTCGCTTATGTCTGATTGGTTGTGTGTCCAGCTTGTTTGTCAGTGATTGGATTATAGGGAGTAAAACCACAATCTATAAAAGGGATTATTCCGATTAAAGCGATTGGAAAAATGAATGGTTAGAAAGTGACTTTCTTTTGTGGGTGTATTAACTGTTTAATATTGTTTGGATTTATTTGTGATTTAACATTTAATTTTTGTCGCAATTCTTGTGCCCGGCCATAAGAAATTAATTCTTTTCTCATTATCTAATAACTTAGATTTTTGTATGTATGCAAATAAGTGCAAAGCCTTAAAAATAAGAATGTGTTTCTAATTAGTTAGTTAACGTTTATACCCAAACAACCTGAAGATGCTCGATTCAGAGGCCATCCATGCGAACATCTTCAGGTTGTCTGTACATGATGTTAGTGCGTTTTGGTGTGGGAATATCTAAAGGGGATCGACAGACAGGGTCTGTAAATTGTCATATGATTTTCGGGATGTGAACGGCCCGGGCAAGATGAACGGGTGTCCCTTTTCCGGTGTCAGCTACGTCATCAAAAAGGCCTAACAGCCACCGGTTTGATTCAAAAGGAATGTGGAATTGAAAATCAGCCATTTAGATCATTTGGTATTGACCGTTTCGGATATCAACGCAAGCTCCGCGTTTTATCAGCGGGTGTTAGGTATGGAAGAGGTGAGGTTTGGAGAAGGGCGGTTGGCACTGGTATTTGGCCAACAGAAAATCAACCTACACCAGCGCGGAAAGGAGTTCAAACCTCACGCACAACATGTTCAAACGGGAAGTGCGGATTTATGCTTTATCGCCTCCACCTCGTTGGAAGACGTGATTGCGCATCTTGCCGCCGAAAATGTTGCGCTTTTAGAAGGACCGGTTGCCCGCACCGGGGCTGTTGGGGAGATTGAATCTGTCTACTTCCGTGATCCCGATGGGAATCTTATCGAAGTGTCTAATTATCTATGATTTATCGGCCGAAAATGCGCTCTTGAGCCCGTGAGTTTTGGGACAACTCACGGATAAAGACCGGTAGCTGTGGTAGTTTCCCCTGCAGAAGTAGAAATTAAAGGGAGTTATTTCATGTTCGTGCGCCACTTAGATGAAAATGTGTCCTTAGCCCTTGTCCAGTCTTCTTTTGCTGCACGTTATTATCAGATTGTGTGTCGCGAGCGGGAATACTTATCGCAATGGCTGGCTTGGCCAGAGCACGCAAATGGTGAAGCGTTCTTTGAAACCTTCATCAAAGGTGCGCTGAGGGATTATGCAGAGGGTAAATCCATGACCTGTGCCATGCTGTACCGTGGCGATATCGTCGGCAATATCAGCTTCAACACGATTGACCGCGAGCTGAAAAAGGTCGAAATCGGTTACTGGCTGAGTAAGGATTTCCAGGGCAAAGGCATTGCCTCCCGTTGTGTGACCGGCATGGTCGCCATTGCCTTTGATGAGTTAAGCATGCAAAAAGTCGAAATCTCAGCGGCACAAGGCAACACCCGTAGCCGCGCCCTTTGTGAGCGATTGGGATTTACCCTTGAAGGCACAATCGGAAACGCGGAGAATCTCAATGGCCGGATTGTCGACCATGCCATCTATGGTCTCTATAAGTAAATTCTTGCTTCACAAGCCGCCTACCCATAACACAATGGCAGTGGATATGGGCTGCGCTTAAACCACTTTCTCCGGGAACGCAGAGCGTAAAAAACACCGCTCACCGTGACGGAAACCAACACCTTCAGGATGAAATACATGTCTTTGGTATCAAAAGTACAAATGTCCCCTAATGGCCCTCAGTTTTCTCAATTTGTGCAGGGCTACTGGCGCATGGCCGAGTGGGGCATGAGCCGCAACAACGACTGACATTTTTGAAGCAACATATCGAGCTGGGGATCTCGACAGTCGATCACGCTCATGTGTATGGTGCGCCGCCGTGTGAAACCTGTTTGGCGAAGCGTTGAAGCTAGAGCCAAGTGTCCGCGACAGCATTGAAATTGTGACCAAATGCGGGATTGTGCCTGTGCCACCTAAACCCGGCAATCCTCAAGTTTCCCATTACAACTCCAGCCGTCAGCATATTCTTGATTCTGTCGATCTCTCGCTTTCCCGTATGGGCATTGAGCATATCGATGTATTGCTTATTCACCGTCCGGATTGGTTGATGAACGCCGATGAAGTGGTTGAAACCTTCGACGCACTTAAAGCCAGTGGCAAAGTGAGTCACTTTGGTGTGTCTAACTTCACTCCGCCTCAATTGGCACTTTTGCAATCACGCATGCCGGAGCTGCTGGTGACCAATCAAGTAGAGATCAATCCTTTCAATATGGGAGTGTTGGATGATGGCTCACTAGACATGTTGCAACAGGCGCGTGTGAAGCCTATGGCTTGGTCAATCCTGGCTGGCGGCCGCCTGTTCAATGAAGATTCAGAGCAGGCTGCACGTATCCGACACACGCTGCAGGAAATTGCCGATGAAGTGGGCGCGCAGAGCATTGAGCAGGTGGCGTATGCATGGGTGTTGAAACTGCCGTGTGAGCCAGTTGCACTGTTGGGAAGTGGTAAAATTGAGCGTGTGAAACAGGCGGTTGAGTCTGCAAAAATCACGTTGACCCATGAACAGTGGTACCGCGTTTGGGTGGCGTCTAAAGGACACGGCGTCGCCTAAGTTTCGGGGGCGTTGAGCACCTTATTCCGCTGGCTGCAAACCAGCATGGACTACCACAAAGCCAACCTAATGTTGGCTTTGTTTTTATCGGGTGATTTTCAATCCAGGATGCTAAAACGAGGTGAATAACAAGTGCTGGATTCCGTGGCCACCCTTGCCATTGCATCCACAGCCATGGGAACGAGACCCGCATAGGACTGGGAGCCGAAATTTTGTGCATCAGGGGTTGGGTTCAGAAGCCAAAGGTTGGTGCTGTTAGGGGAGCCTGTGACATTGATGTTTTTCACGGCAACCAGAATTTCGCCGTTTTGATCCAGCGAAGCTGCAGTAATGTAGTCGAGGTTATGGAAGAACTTCACGGTTTCGGTTGCGTCGGTCGTATTAATGGCGAAAACGCGGGTGTTGGTGACGAAAAGCAGCTCACCTTCATAGAAGACAAAGTCACCCCAGTTTGTATACCCACCAAACCTCAGGTTCGCACTGAGGGCGCCAATCATCGTTTGCTCGCCCGTTGTCGGGTTTATCGTGAACAGGCGACCGATGTCTGAGCCATACAACAAACCTGTTTCTGGATCGAATGCCATTCGCGTGATCTGATAGCGGGTGTTGCCAACCATGTGGTGTGTCTGGGTGGATATATCAAAGTAAGCAAGGCGGTGCGGTTTGAATGCTTTCGCCTGCAGGTTTAGTCCTGCCAGTTCATCTTCGCTGAATTCACCGCTGTCAGTGCCGTCTAAATGGTATTCAGAAGGTGTAGGGGTACTGGCGTAATAAATCCGGTCTGTGGCCGCGTCATAAGCCATGGCAGTGGCACTGAACAATGCGCGTGAATGGATGTTGGCTAAATCACCCGCTTCATAAAAATAGTTACTGACGCCGCGGGCACGTCCTTCATTAATATCGACCAATACACCTACATCGCCTCGGCCAGCATTCATGGTGTAAAGGTTGCTTTCACATTCTGCTGCATTTGCGGACATGCCCAATGTACTGACCATCAGCACGAGGGATGATAACAATGCCTTTCTCATTTCCTTGCTCCTTTCTCTGTTATTCCTAACTCTTTACATTGAGTACAAATAGTGAAGTGACATTCAATAGTGGCCGAATGGATTTTTGTTCATAGGCCATGCTTGATGTCTAGGAAAGGATGCTAACACCGACAGGAATTAATGTTTCGTGCCATGGGGTGAATACGTCTCTGTATCGCTGAGATGGAGCGTGGTTCTTAAATAAGTACTGTGGTGTAAAAAATTTTTAATAAAGATTATTTAACTATTGATACATCTTTCTCCAATTTGAAGGAGAAAGGCCAAAGGCATTTTTGAAATGATATCTCAGCGTGGTGGCATTATTGAATCCAGATACACCCGCAATATATTCCACATCATATGCCGTTGATTCCAATAGCTGTTGGCAATGAGAAAGTCTGGCAGCAAGCAGCCAATGACCGAATGATTTTCCCGTTACAGCTTGGAAGCGCCGGGTAAAGGTACGGCGGCTCATTCCCGCTTTTTCTGCCAACACATCAATGGTGTGCGGTTCTGCCAGTGTTTTCAGCACATCTTCGAGCAGAAATGCCAGCCTTTTATCGCTGACACGCTCAGGCACGGGTACGGAAATATACTGGGATTGCCCGCCCTGTCGCTGCGGTGGAACGACCAATAACCGGGCAATATCATTTGCTGCCGCGCTGCCCAGTTCATTACGGGCAATTTTCAGGCAGCAGTCCAGTCCTGCTGCTGTGCCTGCTGAGGTGACCACATTTCCCTGTTCGACAAACAACACATCGTTATCCATCTCTACATGCGGAAACAGCGCCTTAAAGGCTTCAAAGTAGGCCCAGTGGGTAGTGGCTTTTTTGCCATCCAAAAGCCCTGCCGCTGCCAGGGCGAAACTGCCTAGGCACAATCCCACAACCAGCGACCCGCGTGCCGCAGCAGATTGCAGGGCTGAAATAAGTGCTGCGGACGGCGGTTGGTAAGGGGTATACCAACTGGGAACGATGACAATATCGGCCTCTTCCACCGCCTCAATGCCTTGCAGGGCAGAAATAGAAAAGCCGGCTGTTGTTGTCATTGGCTGATGGCTTTCGGCGCAAACCGTAAGTTGAAAGTGCTTGGCGGCATCGCCAAACACGACGCAGGGAACAGAAAGGTGGAAGGGACTCATGCCTTCAAACGCCAGTATGGCGACCTTTTTCATATCAATGGTGCCTCAGCATAAAGATTGACCCAATATTAACGGAATTGGTCATTTGGGTCACTGTCGACGTTCGTCTCTTCTATTCATACTGTCTTTAACAACAAAGGGAGATAGAGATGAAAAAGACGCATTACTCGTTATCGATTTGCAGAATGACTATTTCGAAGATGGTGCATTTCCACTTTGGCAGGCAAATGAAACGAAAAACCGTATAGTCGGATTTATGGAAAAGGCGCAGAAGGAAGGTGTCGAGATCGTTCATATCCAACACGTAGCCAACCCCGCTTTGGGGCTGTCTCCTTTCTTTAACCAAGACTCCAGCGGTGTTGAAATCCACGCGGATGTTAAGGCTGTTGCGCCTTCAGCGCCTGTGGTTATAAAACATTTTGCAGATGGTTTCGAACAGACCAATTTAGAGGCGGTACTGGCCGAAAAAGGAATAGAACGGCTTTGGGTAGCCGGAATGATGACCCAGAATTGCGTCACCCACACTGCGATTTCGAAAGCGGCTGAGAACTACGAAGTATCCATTGTGCCGGATTTGTGCACCACGGTTTCAGAGCTACTGCATCTGATCGCCCTGAATGCGGTTTCTACCCGCTTGGCGCTGACACCCAGCGATACCTTGCTCTAGAAAGTCGGTAAAAATGGCTCCTTCACTGAGGAGCCATTTTCCTGTTGTTGGCTGATTATGCGCCGATCACGCCGCCATCTGTGCGGGTAATACGCATCACAGTAGAGCGGGGGATGGAATCGCCACCGCCAGGGAAGTGCGAGGGTGCAAGGTTTTCACCGGGATGCTGGATACCGACAAACATGGTTTTGTAATCCGGCGAGAATGTCAGGCCAGTGATCTCACAGGCAATTGGACCTGTCAGGAACCGACGGATTTCACCGGTTTCCGGGTCGGCACATAGCATCTGGTTGTTGCCCATTCCGGCAAAATCGCCTTCGTTGGAATAGTTACCGTCGGTCAGGATCCACATGCGGCCTGCGCCGTCAAAACCAAGGCCATCAGGCTGTTAAACATATTGTCTTTGTTGACGTTTGCCGTACCTGCCATCAGTCCTTCCTGTACGTCAGGGTTTCCTGCCAATACAAAGATATCCCAGTTGAAGTCTGTGGCTGTGTGGTCGCCACCTTTTGGTTCCCAACGCACAATGTGTCCGTACGGGTTTTTCTCACGCGGGTTGGCAACATTCAGTGGCTGGTTTTCTCTCACACCGCGGTACTTGTTGTTCGTCAGTGTACAGAACACATGTTTGTTGCCAGGGTGGACGCTACCCACTCAGGGCGATCCATCGTGGTCGCGCCGACCTGCGTTGCAGCTTCACGGGCGAATATCAGTACCTCGGCCTGGCTGTTAAAGCCATTTTCAGGTGTCAGGCCATTCTTGCCGAAGGTCAGTTCCAGCCATTCGCCTTGGCCATTCAGTTCACCTTCTGTGCCGTTGAATTTAGCAACGTACAGCGTGCCTTCTTCAAGCAGATCACGGTTAGCTGCGTTGTCGCCGGGTTTGTATTTGTTCTTAGAAACAAACTTATAAAGGTGCTCACCACGCTCATCATCACCCAGATACACGACAGCATGGCCGTCGTCGTTAATAGTCAGCGCTGCGTTTTCATGTTTGAAACGGCCAAGCGCTGAGCGCTTTTTCGGGGTGGAATTCGGATCCATTGGGTCGATTTCTACTACCCAGCCAAAGCGGTGTGGTTCATTCGGCGTTTTACCCACATCAAAGCGCGGGTCGTGTTTCCACCAGTCATAACCCCAGTCTTTATTGCTGACGCCATAGCGTTTGTAGGTATCGCCCAGTTCGACCTCTTCCGCGGTGGCGAAATAGCCATTAAAGTTCTCTTCACAGGTAAGGTAGGTGCCCCACGGGGTCTGGCCGTTGGCACAGTTGTTGTAGGTACCGAGTATCTTCTTGCCTGAAGGGTCGGCAGCGGTTTTCAGCAGATCATGGCCAGTGGCTGGGCCAGTCATTTCCATTGGGGTATAGGCCGTGACTTTGCGGTTCAGGCGGCCAGCCGGGTTGGCTTGCCATTGACCGTCCTTCTTGACCAGCTCAATGATAGAAACACCGTGTGCAGCCTGGCCTTTACGAACATCATCAGCTGAGATATTTTTGCCCTGATGCGGATAGAGGTATTCATTGTTGGTGTATTCATTATTGGCAACCAACACCGCGCGGTCAGCAGAAAGTGGGAAAAAGGTCATGCCGTCGGTGTTGTCACCGTATTGCATTTCCTGCGCCTTTGAATCATTGCTTTGGCTGAATGCCGGTGAATCGACAAACAGGGCATCACCCCAGGAAACAAGTGGCTCTGCAACATAGCCTTCTGGCACGACCACGGTATCAGCGGTGGATGCTGGGATAGCGGTGAACCCTATCAGTTGGCTCTTGGCCATGGTGTCTGCTATCGCATTGGCGACTGGGGTCGCAGCAAAAAATGCCACTGAGCCAGCCGCGCCGGTCGCGCGGAGAAAATGACGGCGGCTCATCGCCGCATCAATGAAACGGTTGAACTCGGGTTCACTGTCCAATTGACGTTGATCTATATGTTTGCTCACGATGACTTCCTTTCTCTATTTATTCGTGTGTAATTCACTTTTTATGTTGGTGCGGGATTTTGGATTTTGTTTGTTAAGAAATGGTGAAGTCTCAATGAAGAGTAAATGTCGGCGCGCCTGACTTACACATCACTCGTCTTGGATATGAAACCCGGCTCTATGCGCATTTCTCCAACAAATAACACTTGGAATTGACCTCACACAAATGATCAACCTGGCGACTAAGCCATGGTGAACAAATACAAAAAATCGGAAATATACACATGCGAAATATTTTGGTTGCGGCAGGCGTATTGCTGGCACCCCTGACATCCTCAGCGCTTGAAAATGCAGGCAACGCAGAACTGGGACAGCAGAAGCTTATACCTGTCAGTTTTGCCATGGCGCGACAGGTTATGCCTCACGACCTGATTACCCAAACATTAATGGCCAGAACGCCAGTACCTGTTCAATGCATGAAGGCGTATAAAACCGGGGAGAGAAGTGGCGCGATGGGCAACATGATGAAACAGCAAATGTCTGTGCTGAACGATCAGGACATGAAAGACATTGCCGCTTATTATGCGGAGCAAAACCCGGGCAAACCGGAGTGACAGACAGACGCTACTGTATTCCGGTTTAATTTCGGTATATGGTGCGAACGTAATTAAGCAGAGGAATGAAATATGACGACCATTTGGGTTGATGCAGATGCCTGTCCGGCGGTGATTAAGGAAGTGTTGTACCGCGCGGCAGAACGCACACAAACCGATGTCGTGTTCGTTGCCAATCAGGCGTTACGTACGCCACCTTCACGTTTTATCAAGCGCTTGCAGGTTGAAAAGGGCTTTGACGTGGCGGACAACGAGATTGTTAAGCGGGTTGAAAAAAACGACCTGGTGGTAACGGCAGATATTCCACTGGCGTCTGAGGTGATCGACAAAGCCGCGGTTGCGCTGAATCCGCGTGGTGAGCTTTACACACCGGAGAATATCCGCCAGCGCCTGAACATGCGTGACTTTATGGAACTATGCGTTCAAGCGGGATCCAGACCGGTGGCCCGGCAGCGCTGAACCAGCAGGATCGTCAGAAGTTTGCCAACGAGCTGGACAAGTTCCTGCAGCGTGCAAAACGCGCCGGTTAATTCGGCGAGCAGGAAAAAGAAAAGGAGCGATGATTCGCTCCTTTTTTGTTTCTGCCTTCCGGGTTAGAAACAGCCACCTGAACAGTTGATATCGAAGTTGTTCGAACCGTTCACCTGATGTCCCAGACGTACATTGTAGTATTGACCGTTTGAGCCTCTCAAACGTGCCCACACGCGGGTACCCACAGCCAATTTACGGTATGAGCTTGAGCCTTGGTCATAATATTTACCACCGCTGCTAATGGAGTGGGTGCTCAGAAGCGTGCTGTTTGCATAAAACTCCAGTGTGGTACCTGGCGGAATGGTACCGTTGATATTGGCGTGAATGCCCTGAATTTTCGAATAGCCAATCCACCACTCGTAAATGTGACCATGCCATTTCACATCACTGCCGTTGGCTGCGTTGGTCAGCAAGGTATGGATGTCTGGGTCATTGTCGACGATGGTGATATTGGCATTACTCACATCGCTCTTATCGTCATTGATCCACGCCTGAATAGAGAAGTATTCGTTGTTCTCATGGGTGGAGTCATTAACGGTAGGAATAGCGATACGCACAGAAGTTACGCCCTGTGGAATGCTGATCTCCGTCAGAGTTGACGAAATAGTCGCGCTACCGGTAGTGCCATCTGAGTACAGAAGGGAGACGGTGTTACGGTAATCGCTGTTCAGCACAGCACTGCCGTTTTTAAGGGCCAGACGCAGTTTGGTCGAACCATCACCAGTCGCTTTATCAAAGTTGACCGTCGCGTAAGCGGTAGAACCTTCATTCACTGAGCTTGAGTTCAGGGTAATGCCAGTCACTTCAGGTTTCAGATCGCTCGGGAAAATGGTTTTTTCATAACAGGTGTGATCTTCCGAAGTTACGGTACCCATGGCACTGATACGGCTTGGGAACAGGCCTACACGTACTTTCTCACCAGTTGAAGCTTGATGCGGTACAGGATGTTACTGTTCACGTTGCCGGAAATATTCTGGTTTTTCGCTGCAACCAGCATTTGACCGTTCTGGTCGAGGGTCGCTGCGGTGATGAAATCAATAAAGTGGAATGCTTTCAGGGTTTGGGCACCGGTTGTGGTATCAATCACGAAGGTACGGCCATTGGTGATAAACAGCAGTTCGCCATCCTGGAACACGAAAGAACCCCAGTTAGTGAAGCCACCGATTTTCAGGTTGTTATCAAATCCACCGAGGTTGGTGATGGCACCCGTAGTTGGGTCAACTTTGAAAATGGTTTGTGCGTCAGACGCATAAAGGTCACCGTTGTCCGGATCAAATGCCATACGCAGGATTTGCTTATTTACCGTAGGACCGCTACGTGGTTGCCTGTCGCGGGATCCATGTAGGCCAGCTGATACGGCTTGATGGTTTTCGCATGCAAATCGAGATTCTCCAGCTCTTCTGCCGTAAAGTCACTGGCTGGGATCTGAACGTGGTAATCCGTTGGTTCAGGTGCGCTGGCGTAATACAGACGGTCTGTAATACGGTCGTAAGACATGGCTGGGGTGCTGAACAGTGCCGTGAGTGATAGAGCGATCTGTCTGCTGCGTCGGTGTACATGGAAGGCATCACTTTCAATTCTTGCACATCCAGTAACACGCCAACATGCCCGCGTCCGGCATTCATTGAATACACATTACCGGCACAGTTAGCGTAAGTCTGTGCTGATGCCAACACACTCGTCGCCAAAAGAGCCATCGAAATCAGGTTCTTTTTCATCATTATTACCCTTATTTCCTTTAAACCAGTTTTAGGTCGGAACCACATCTTCCCAGCATTTACACACTGTTGAATGTTGAGACTAAATAGCGGCGCAGGTTTTATCTTTCTCGTATTTGAGACATGCTGTTCTTTGATAGTTTTTCAGTAGAACCTTACTGTGAGTGCGGCCTTTCGACTGTAAGACGGGAGGAGGAGATAACTAGAATGTGCTGACGCAATTTGTCTCAAATGCATGAATGAAGCATGAGGGGTTTTTGGCGTAATCGAATCCGTTTGTTTCGGTTGATAGAAAACGTGTCTTTGAGACACGTCGAATCAGGCACTCAAAAAGTCACATCAATGCTTATCAAAATAGTCCTTTCGACGGATATATTTGTCCATAAAATGATACGCAATTGGCCTCAACAGCCAACTTGTCAGTACACGCACGATTCGAACCAGAGACGGCATATTGTGATAAATCCTGTCGTTGTGGAGCCAGAGCAGTTCTCCCACATGCCAGAATGCGAAGGGAATACCGGCAGGAAGGTCACCATATCGACATCGCAGCAAATGCGGTAGGTTTTCGCTTTCAAACTGTAACGCCGTTTGAAGTTCCAATACCCGGTCGCCGGTTGGCCAAAGGTGACGATGCGTTTGATGGCGCCCGGGTACTTCTGTTCGAGGATCTCCGCGGCAATGACTGCCATAGAGCCACCGGAAGAGTGACCGGTAAACGACACCTTTTTCCCCTCAGCGACCAACTGGTCAACACAGGATTCGAGCTTCTCCATCACGGTGTGCCCATCGAGCCGGTGATTATCGGCAAATTGGGTAAATTCAGCCACTGGCTAAAAGAGAGCTTTCGCAGATCGCGGTTGACCATGACCTTGGCAGGGCGGCTGGGCTGGCGAAGGAGAAAATGAAACCCCCAGTGAACGTGTCCGGCGAAGCGGGGTGCATCGACCCGGGTAGGAATGAAAACCAGATTCAGCAGCCAGTCCCAGATACTTTGCGACCCTTTGAACACGACCACTGCATCACCATCTTCACGCCACAGCACACGGATGATGGTCTTGCCCCAACGGTTATGAATATCCCGCCGGCCTTGCCCAGAAAAGCCGTATTGCACATGGTCAAAGTGAGGGGGGTAGGCATCCCGGCACAGGATAGCGTAACGTTCGTACTGGTAACGTTTGAGTCTTTTCACCTGAATCGTCAGTCAAAGTGGCAATCATTTCAGTGTAGTGGCGGAAAATGACGAATCGACGACAGGGAAAAGGCACCGCTCAGAGCGGTGCCGCGTATCAGTCGTAGTGCTGGAGAAAGGGCGTAATATGGCTGTTGTAAGTGAGGGCTTTGATCGCACTGTGATTGTTGATTAGCCACTCTGCTTTGGTGCAGTTTCCTACACCAATGATGGCCTGAACCAACAATTTGAAATCGCGCTCCCAGCGCGTTTTCTGATCTTCGCTCCAGTCTTCACGGTAAATCTCGTAATAGTGCTCGACCCACCAATATGCCCCGCGGATAAAGGCGGCAACCACGTTGGTCGCGGGTTCTATCTGCTCATCTTTACCATCAATGGCATATTCATCTGCCAGTGGTTGTCCCTGCGAGAAGGCTGCGTAGTTTTTGCAGTATTTATAAAGCGCCAGTTGAAGGGCGGAAGCGGAGTCACAGTGATCCAAAGAGAGTGTCGTCACCGGGAGATGCTTCTTGTTGTTTCTGAAAAGTTCAACAGAGCGTTTACCCGGCAGCAGTCTTTCAATCACGAAAAACAAATCGATACTGATGAGTCTGTTGCTCAAAGCGGTGTCCTTGTAACAAATTGGCCTGCCCAAAAATGGGTAAGTCCGGCAAGCTTATGATTTAGAAAGAAGTCATTGCAGCATACCCTCTCAATTGCCAAAACGGAATCAGTTTGGGGTGAAGGTGGTTCACTATACGGACAGCAGTGGCGACAGAAGTGTGCGTTGTCTGACAAGTTTCTGTTTAGTAGCTTGCTCATTTTACCTTTAAAAAACAACATGATCGCAAACTTTGTAACCGAAGTGTTATATCACAACTGATCGGTACGTAGACAACATTAATAACCTGCCAAAACGGTTAATAATTGGCCGCATATGCTCAGGCCACCTGAAATCCAGCTTCTTCAGTTCGCTTGGGTATTTGTTACCCTACAAGGAGACAGTATGAAAAAAATAATAGCAGGTGCCGCGCTGAGTGCGTGTTTGACTGCACCAGTGCTTGCCGAAAATCACGTTGTTGGCGGTTACTTTGCGGACTGGCAGTATGCGAATCCTGACAATCCTTATACGGTGGATGATATCCCAGCTGATAAGCTGACCCATGTCATCTATGCCTTCCTTTCTATGTGTGGCCCACATACCGGCGCTTCTGAAGCGGTACAGAGTCAGGTAGCCAAAGCCTGTGAAGGAAAAGCCCCTTTTACTGCCATTGTGGTGGATCAGGAAGCGGCATTTAACGTCGATTTTGGTGAAGTGAGTGTCGATGTTCCCTATAAAGGCCACTTTGCCCAACTCGCTGAGCTGAAGAAAACTCATCCTGAGCTGACTATCCTGCCATCTTTTGGTGGCTGGACCATGTCCGAACCTTTTCATGCCATGGCAAAAGATGACGCCGCTATCGAACAGTTTGCCAAATCCGCTGTTGACCTGATTGCCAAGTATGATTTCTTTGGCGGTATCGACCTTGACTGGGAATACCCAGGCGGCGGCGGTTTAACTACTTCTCCGTGGAACCCTGATACCAAATTGAGTGACGAAGCCAAAGCGCAGGAGCGTGATGCTTTTACCAAGCTGGTCACGGTGTTGCGTGATGAGCTGGATGCATTGGAAAAGAAAACCGGCCGCGAGTATGAGCTTTCAACGGCGGTTGGCGTAGGCCCCAAAGCTGCCAGATTGACTGGGCGTCTGCAGCTCCGAAGCTGACCAACATGTTTGCCATGACCTATGATTTCCTCGGTGGTTGGCCCAGACCGGTCACCTGACAAACCTGCATGCCACGGAACGTAGCTGGTGGGGAATGGGCGCGGACGTGTTTATCAACCAGATGATTGAGCTGGGCATTCCGAAGGATAAACTGGTACTGGGTGCGGCTTTCTACGGCCGTGGCTGGGAAGGTTCAGAGTTTGATGGCAGTTTGCCACTGCTGATCTCGCATCAGAAAAAGGCGCCAGCTTTGGAACCGGTGAGCCTGGCTACTTTATGTATTGGGATTTGATGACCAACTACACCAAAGAGCAGGGCTACCGCTATGGCTACGATGAAGAATCCCATGCGCCTTACCTGTGGCACCCCGAGAAAAAAGTCTTTATCTCGTTTGAAGACACACGTTCAGTAAAAGCAAAAGCTGAATGGGCCAAAGCACAGGGACTTGCCGGTGTGTTTACGTGGGAATTGTCAGGCGACCCGGAAAATGACCTGACAGGCGCAATGCACCAGGTGCTCAGAAGTAAAACAGCCAAAAACTGATTGGACAACTTAACGTTTTAAATGACAAGACCCGGAGCGATCCGGGTCTTTTTTTATCGTGCCAGAATTGGCTGTTTACTCGTGCCGGTGAGAATGTCATCAGCGTCCAGCAAGTCGTAACGATTTTTGAGATCGGCGATGGTGCCAGCATTTTCCTTCATAAAATTGTTGAACTCGAGGATCAGGTAAGGGCTATCTTTGGTCGACAGGTACCGTGAGTCCCTCAAATAGGGCAAAGACGGGTTGAAAACCATCTCAGGAAAAGCCTCGGCGGAATTTTTCAGGTGACTGTTCAGCACTGCGATATTGACGTAGATCCCATTCACGCGACCCGTCACCAATTGCTTTATCAAGGAATCCATCTCTTTCGCTTCCATGATGCGAATTTTTCCTTTTGAAATATCATCCAGATAGGGTTTTGGCGTGTAGCCGGAAATCATCCCAATGCGTTTGAGCCAGGGTAAGGGTTTTGAGAGGTTTTCTTTCAGTACCACTACCCCGTCTATAAAAGAGACGACAGGCTGACTGTAAATAATATCAAAGCCCTCTTTTTGCGATTTACTCCAGGCGGGATTGTCAGGGTATTTCAGGTCGATTTCGCCCCGCAGGAAATGGTGGTAGAGGCGTTTTATCGGCATGGGCTGGTAGTCGAATTCGTGTTTGTTTTCACGGGCGAAGGCGTCCAGCAAATCACGGTTAAACCCACTGTATTGGTCATTTTTATACAGGGAGTAGGGCGAGTAGTCTTCAAAAGCTTGTACACCAATAGCCACAACGCCAGGGGCTGCTGCCGCACCGTGTGAAAAGCAAAGAACAGCAATGATTGAAAGCATTGCCTGAATGCGGGAAAGAATATGTGTTTGCATAGGAACCGACTATTTTCTCACCAATGAGAAAAGTATATACCCAAACTGCAGGAATGGCTGACGTTGCATAAAAATGTAGTAATTTTGAATGGCAACCATGAGGGTTGTATTGCAGTGAAAAAATACAGTAGCGAGTGTATTTTTTGGCAAGGCTCAGAAAGAGAAAAGCCCTGCAGAGCAGGGCTAATCAATAGCAAGCAAAGATGACTTCGTTTTTATATGTTTACGAAGAGAATATAGATTCCCCACTTGAGCCTGTCCAACGATTTGGTCAACTTTGGTGAATGTTGGGCTAGGCGTCACTTTACCAATGCAATTAAATTTGTTGCATATATTTTTTGGGGAGTCATTTCCAGAAATTCGCTTATTTCTCAGCAGAATCAAAAATTTATGCTTGTAAACTATACTTTACAATACGCCGTCCCAATTATGATTTAGTCAAAAAAGCGACTAAATAGTCAAAATATTGGCGCAAGGGAAAGTACCTTGCCATTGGACTCATCGGTTAAAAGATATACCTTGCCATCAGGGGCTTCGACAACATCACGTATGCGTCCATATTTCCCGTTGAGAAGGCGTTCCTCCCCACGATTTGGCCATTTCCATGTTCAGTCGCACCAACAACCCGAACTTTAGTGAGCCGACGAGCAGATCACCCTGCCACTCTTTAAATTGATCGCCTTCCACCATTTCCAATCCGGAAGGGGCAATCGATGGAACCCAGTAATAGCTAGGTTGCGCCATGCCTTCGCGCGTTGTTCCCTGTCCGATTTTGCTGCCGGTGCCGTAGTTCACGCCATAGGTGATCACAGGCCAGCCATAGTTGGTGCCAGGTTCGACCAGGTTGATTTCGTCTCCACCCTGCGGCCCATGTTCATGTGTCCACAATCGTTTGCCATCGTTATCAATGGTCATCCCCTGAATGTTTCTGTGCCCGTAGCTGTAAATTTCAGGCTTGGCGTTTGCATTGGATAAAAACGGATTGTCATCCGGCACCGAGCCATCGAGATTCAGCCTAACCAAAGTGCCGACATGGGAATCGTTTTGCTGCGCTTTATCACGGTTGCCGCGATCGCCCATGGCGATGTAGAGGTGCTTATCTGTGGTAACCAGACGTCCTCCGAAATGACGGCCGCCGCCAAGCTTTGGTGCTTGTGAGAATATGGGTGTGATGTTGGATAGCTTATTGCCGGATAGCTTCGCGGAGACCACGGCTGTGCCTGCACGGTTCCACTCTCCGCCTTGGGCATAAGAGAGGTAGAGTGTGCCAGATTCGGCAAAGTCAGGTGACAATGCCAGTCCTAACAAGCCGCCCTGGCCGCGGTAAACCAGATCGTCCGGTAACCCGTCGATAGCCGTTATTTCTCCGGAAGGAGAGATGCGTTTGAGTCCGCCATTTCGCTCTGTGACCAACATGTCGCCATCAGGCAGGAACACCAGTGACCAAG
The DNA here is from genome assembly GCA_001310415.1 of Enterovibrio sp. JCM 19048. Lineage (GTDB taxonomy): Bacteria > Pseudomonadota > Gammaproteobacteria > Enterobacterales > Vibrionaceae > Enterovibrio > Enterovibrio paralichthyis. Next base: position 23,452 of record BAXE01000038.1, read on the forward strand.
GGTGATTTAGCCCTTCGGCAACCGCTTTTACTTCAATGCGGTAATCCTGCGATTCAATGGTGTCGGCGTGCAATGAAGCTGAATACAATGGCACAAGCAGTGCAAGGGAAAAGAAAGTTGCTGAAATGCGCATGGGTGCTTCCTGTCTTGTTGAAGGCTCTTCGAAGACAGTGGCACCCGGCGCACTTTGTCAGGAAAAATGCTGTGCGAAACGGAACTTCAGGCGACGCATGCGCCGTGATATACGGTGCATTTTATCGCTTACGCTGTTTCCGCTGCCTTGTGCCGCTGAAATGTCGGTGTTTTTCCGGTGACTGTCAGTTGTTTCGACCCTGTTGCGGCCGTTTTGTTTTGCACGGTAAAGCAATTTGTCTACCGCGCTATAAAGATCGGACAGTGACTGTTTTTCGTTCACTTCAGAGACGCCGAAGCTGGCGGTGACACGGAAAGGCTCGCCTTTCTCATCCTCGAACGTCAACTCACTGATACGTATACGAAGGTCGTCGGCGATCACTTCGGCTTGATCCAGCTGGCTATTCGGCAACAGCAGCATGAATTCTTCACCGCCTACGCGAGAGCAGATATCGTCACGGCGTAAGTTGTTCTTGAACAGTTCGGCAACGCAACCAGGACTTTATCACCCACCACGTGACCGTAGGTGTCGTTGACCTTCTTGAAGTAGTCGATATCCAGCAAGAGGCAGCTGACCGGGTATTCGCCGCCAGCCATTTCTTTTTGTACCTGCTCTAACCGGGTGCTGAAATAGCGGCGGTTGAAAAGTCCTGTCAGGCTATCGGTATTGGCAATTTTGCCCCAGCGGATACGGCGGCGGTTTATCCATAGCGCCACAATACTTGCCAGCACGGTTGCAGCAATACCCACCACCACCAGCACATTAAGGTATTCCACTTTCTGTTCGTTAGTTTTGATTTCAAGTGTCTGCAACACGTTGTTCCAGCTCAGGTTTTGGTTCTCGGCTTTCAGCTTTTCAAGGTTGAACAACATCTGTTGGCGCTCAAGGTTGTCGACCTGTTCGTCGGCACTGAAATCATTGAAGCGGTTTTGATAGTCGAGCAGAGTCAGGTAGGCATTCTTGTAATCACCCAGGCCAAAGTGGGCTTTGGAGGCCACCAGATAGAGGGCTATCTCAGAACGGTAAAGGCGCGGAATTTCCTGAAGCGAAGTGATCTCCGGTGTGACCAGTGCAATCGCTTCGTCGTATTTTTCGTTCAACAGTTTTTCGTTGGCCTTGAGGTAGTTGTATTTGCTGATGTAGTACCGGATGCTCTCGCGGTCACGCAACGTGTCTGTGGCGTTTAGGTAACGCACCATGCTTTTGGTGTCGCCGGATTGCAGCAACAGGTCGGCAATTTGCAGATTGATCCGGAAGCGGTGCGAACCATCCCCGAGCACCTGTGCGATCTGCAGCGCTTGCTTGTACTCGAGCAACGCCTGTTTCTTATTACCCTGCTTTTTGGCCAGTTCAGCCATATCCAGTTTGACCAGCAACTGGTTGAACGACATTTTTCTTTCGCGGAAAACTGATACGACTGATCGAGCAACAGCGATGCTTTATCAAACCCGTTGAGTTGAACCAGTATTCCCCCCAAGCTGGAAGCAATGCGCTCGACCAGCAATTTATCATCCGTTGTTTTGGCCTGTTCAAGGGAGCTCATCAAGGCTGCCATGGAGATGTCGTATTCGTTTTGGGCTTTGTAAGCTTCACCTTTGACCAATAATATCTCAGCGGTAACAGAGGGGTTGTTAAGCGCCTGTGACTCAGACAGCAATTGATCCAGCTGCTCCATCACAACGGCTTCTTCCCCTTTAAGGATACGTGCCTGGCTAAGGCGAAGTTGCATCAAAAAAATGTCTGACTTCAACAAGGATCGTTCTGCGCCAGTTCAATCCCGCGGTTCGCGGCTTCAATGGCTTTATCTGGGTCGTTCAACAGCAGGTCTACGGTGGCTTTTTGCAGGTAGTAGCGCACAAGAAGCGGAAGTGGCTGGTCTTCCTTGAGTTCTACTTTTTCAATTTCGCTCAGTAATGCACGTGCTTTAATGGGGACGGAATAAACGATGCTCTGAACACCATTCAGCGTTTTTTCAAAAGATTGGGTTTTCGCGACTTCCACGGCTTGAGCGTGGCCAATGAAAACAAGAAATAACAGTGAATACAGCAGAGAGCTAAATGTTTTTTGCATTGATGAACTTCCATGGTCGACCAGACATAGCGCACAAATAGACTACCCAATCTCATCGCCGTGTTTTGTATCGTTTATTAGGCGTTTGCATGAGTTGGTTTACGTTCACGGGCGAATCGAAGCGGCAGGTTAACCATGAACAACTGGCTTCAATATCGCGTTATCCCTTCGAAGATGTCGTTATATCTATCAATAAGGACATAGGGTAAGTTTAGAAGGGTTCGCTGGATTTGCTTAAACGCAGAAGGTGGGAGGATTGCCCCTTGCCACCCTTGGTGGCAGCAAGGGGAATAGGGCTATTTCGTGATGTACTGGTAAATTTCATCCTTGAGTTGCACCCGGCGCATTCTCAAGTTGTTGAAGTTTTCGTCGTCGGTGGGGATTTTTGCATTTTCCAGGCCGCGGATTTTATGGTCCAGATCGTGATATTCATCTGCCATGTTGCTGAAATGCTTGTCGCTCATTTTCATTTCATGGATTTTTTCTTTGTACTCAGGGAACTCAAACATCAGTGCGTGGTTCTCGCCTTCCATAGTTGCCTCCTGTCTAGAGTTCTGAAAAGTCGTTGCCAAAATCGGGACTGCATCAGCAATCCGACCCAATATAGGGGTCAAGTCAGTGAGGAATTAAGCGCAAGATCCGCTATTCCTACCTTGAGAATAAGGATAATACCCGTTGGATTCTAGCGTTCTTTTGGAAGAAGACAGGGAGTCTTAATAGGTGAACATTTTGTGTAAATAATTATTCACAAAGCGCAAATGATGCTGATTTTAAGTGGAAATCTAACCCAGTGTGACTGAGCTATCAAAAGCCGGGATAGAAAAAAGGGCGTAAAAATACGCCCTTTTTGGTCAAACGTAAGAAAACGCAGCTTAGCGATTGTCTTTGATTGATTCTGCTTCTTTTTAAGCAGGAAGATCTTGCCGAAGCCCAGCTTGTTGAAATGGCTGTCGCGGTGGTTTTTAACCGCTTTTCCGTCTGCAACCATTTCAAGTTGGCGTTCCATGTTCAGAAACTCAGTCAGATCGATACCTTCGGCCGCCGCCGCCGCTTCATGCGCTGAATGGTACTGGCGGTATGAAAAGGTAATGACTTTGGTTTTGCCTTTGTAGTCGTATTGAAGTTGGCGTGACATGAAAACACCTATAGCTCAAGTTTTGGAGCGCGGAGTATTTCCCAGTGACGCTGACAAGTCAACCTCACCGGGGGCATTACCTAAGGGCTGGTGGCGGTTTCTGTTTCCGGCTTTGTCTCTTCGCCGTCCTGAAAGGCGAAGCTTTCCCCTTGCGCGGTCAACACACCGATATAACAGGGTGAACCGTCAGGGTGAAGTTTCACTTCACCAACCGCACTGTTATTGATCAGAAATCTTGGGCTGCCGTTATCCGGCCTGCGTCTTCCAATGCGCATGCGTTTGCGGCGGGTAAAGATATTCAACGGGGATTGGGGCCAAAACAGCTTGCGGTCAAACCATTCAAACACAGACAGGTAAGGCTCAGGGAACTGATTGCGGAACCCACTGCAGGTGATTTGCCAGATACGTGGACTGCCTTTACGAAAACGCAGGCTCACATCATAGGCGAAAGAGTAATGCACATCGCCGGAGAGGATGACAAAGTTCTTTGGCGTTTTCGGGTGTTTGAAAATATTCAAAATAGCATTGGCTGAGCCGGGGTGTGCCATCCAGTTTTCTGAATCTGTCGCGAGCGGTTTCCCCATAAAGGTAACGATACGCTGGAGTGTCTCAATAAACTTCACACCAAACATCGGGGCGGGGGAGACAACTATCACAGCGTCGTTGTTTAAAACATCGTGCTGGAAATCCATCAGGCTTCCCAGTCCATCAGCTGAGGGTTTGTTGTAACTTGATTCTGAGCGCCACCGACGGGTTCGGGTGTCTATCACCACCACTTTTGGTGTGGTGGGAATGGTGTAATGCCAATGCTCGAAGTGATGCAAAACATCGGTCATGGCATTCAGGTTCTTGGCATCCGGCTTTTCAATAAACTCTGTCAGCGGCGTCCAGAAGTCCTGCGAGAATGCGTGGGGATTGTTGCCCCAACCCTGACAGAAAAAATACCCCAACATGCCGTTGCTGATGATGCTCCGCGCCAGCGGTGAATTATTCACGGCACGTTCCCAGCCCACGGTCAGGTTAAATCATCTGTCACATCGTGATCGTCAAAAATCATGTATGTCGGGATGTGTGCGAACAGGCGGCGCACCGCCGGAAGCCCCTCTAGGAAGGCGTTTAGCTCATCTTGTTCATGGTTCCAGCGCTGTATCTGCTCTGTGGTCAGAAACGGCACATCTTCCGCTTCGGGCAACTGAATTTGTTGCCACAGCGAAGGGGACCACACCAGCAGGTACATGGCGATAAATTCATTGAAACTGATGAGGTGGTTGTCGGTGGTGCATGAGCTGAAAACCGGCTCAGGTTTAGCGCCAATCAGTTTCTTGAACAGGCCGTGATTGATGGTGGTGTGGGGCAGTCGCTCGGTGCGGCCATAGATCGGGGTGATATCCGGTGCAAGGTCGCTGCAGCAGGTGATCTTCTCATCATCCAGTTCTTGCTCATGAAAACCGAGTAAATCTACCACGGTTCGGATGGCGTACATCATTGGGCCACAGACATCATCGGCGTAGATTTGATCTCCGCTCATCACCAGAAGATCGGCGCGTTTTACTACCTCGCATTGGGAAAATTTTTCATCCAGCGCTGCAAGGGCATCATCACAGTGATGATGGGGATGGCGGCAAGAGCCGTGGGCAATATAGTCAGCTTGGTGGATATGATGAAAGAAGGGCGCGTTTCGCAGGGTAGAGAAAGTTATCCAGCTCGCCGAGCAAGGAATCTTCCCCGCTCAGGATATCGTATCCAAGCGGCGTATCGGCCGGGAAGGGAGAATCATCTTTAAACTGTGCAAGGATGACAAAACAGGATTTTCCCAACGCCACCTGTTGCTGGTCGCCGAATGACGACGAATAGAGCGGCGTGTTTTCATTGCCTTTGTATAGCGAGAATGTGGCATCGAGTGGCGCAGAAGTGACAGCCCAAAGGCATATTTCATCCGGCTGGTGCGGCGAAGAATAGGGCCAGCTAAAAACAGGGGTAACGCTGAAGACATCCGATCCTCAAAGGGTCAATATCGATACCCTTACTCTACGCACCTCAGCGGCGCTTGTGTAGCCGCAGAAAGGTAAAGTCATGCAAAGATGGGTCATTCTGCGTTTTTGACGGGCTGTGTTATCCCTGCAGTGAGGTTACTGTGGGCTTTGGCCGCCAGCGCTGGGCGATATCCTGCTCGCCAATCTGCTCCAGTGCAACGGCAAGCGCCAACTGTGCCTGAATGTGATCCTGGTGGGCGGCAAGGCTTAAAAAGTAAATCCCTTTTTCAGTATCCTGATCGGTAATAAAGCCATTTAGCAGCATTTGTCCCAAGCATATTGCTCCACTGGACTGTTGCACAAGGCCAAATCCAATACCCACTTAAATTCGTCGTAATCGACGCCGGTGGAGAGCTTTTCGCTCAGGTAGATGCTGCTGTGATCCAGCAGTGACTGGTCAAGGGAGCCACTACAAAAGTCTGCATAGAGTGTGGAGAGTTCAAACACGGCGTTGTCACTCACCCCGCGTTCAAAATAGTGTATGGCTTCTTTGCAGTTTTCCCGCGGATATTCACCAGCTTTAAGTGTCCTCCAGCCCTGATAGAAGTCGCTTTCGAGAAAGGCTTCGGAGTAATTCGCGTCAGTCGGACAGGTATATGAGACCTCGCGCTCTTCAGAGCAGGCCGTCAGGGTGGTGAGCACTATCGGAAGTAACCACTTCATACTTCACTCCTTTTGCACAATGCTTATCCAGTGTAAAAGTGCGTTGCCTGCTGCCGTGTTCCTATTAGTGAGAATTGAAAAAGTAAAACGTTGTTCTGTATAGCCCCTGGCCGCTGTTAGTTTCAGGTCGTTTGGGTAGATATATCTTTATTCACAGAGGGTTAGAATTAAAAGCCCAAGTTATGCAATCATGGATCGGTTAGTAACGTAAGTTCAGAGGGTTAGGGGAATGGGCGAGATAGAAAAAACAGTAGTGCGCTGGGGAATGATCGGCTGTGGCAGCGTCACAGAGCGGAAAAGCGGCCCGGCTTTTTGGCAGGTGCCGGGCTCATCGCTGGAAATGGTGATGGCTCGTCGTGAAACCCAGGCTGCTGATTACTGCGAAAGGCACGGTGTTAAACGCTACACGACCAGCGCTGAACGCTTGGTGAATGATGACCGTGTTGATGCTGTCTATGTGGCAACGCCGCCGGATAGCCACCTCGAATATGCTCTGATGGCAGCGAAGGCGGGTAAGCCTGTGTGGTAGAAAAGCCCATGGCACTAAACACCGATGAGTGCGACCAAATGATCGAGGCGTTTGAAAAAGCCGGTGTGCCTCTGTTTATTGCCTATTACCGACGTTCTCTACCGCGGTTTAAGGTGGTTCAGGACTGGATTTTAGAAGGAAAGATCGGTGACATCCGCCATATCCACTGGACTTATCATCGTGCGCCGAACCCAAATGATATTGAAGGCAAAACGAATTGGCGGGTTGACCCAGCAAGGCAGGTGGCGGCTATTTTGTTGATCTAGCCAGTCACGGCCTTAACCTCTTTTCCCATTGGTTTGGCGATATTTGTCAGGTGAAAGGGATAAAAGCCAACCATCAGATATTACGCTGCGGAAGATGCGGTCTCTGCCTGCTTTGTTTTCCAAAATGGGGTGATGGGGTCAGGCTACTGGAATTTTGGCGCTGCAACCCGTGAAGACCGGGTGGAAATCATCGGCAGTGAAGGACGTGTTCTCTGCTCGGTATTTGGTGAAGAAGACTTCATTTTGGAAGGCATAGAAACGCAGCGGGTGAACGTGTTGAATCCGGATCCGGTTCAGTACTTCCATGTGGAAAACCTGGTCGGGCATCTTAATGGTGAAGGCTTGCATCCAAGCACGGCGGAGGCCGGTCGCAACACTACCTGGGTGATGGAGCAGATATTGAACGGTTGATTGGCTGAAATGCTCAGCAATTAGCCACTTGAGCGGTCGGGGGCAAATTAGTACTTGCAAGCCAAACGGGGTTTCCCTAATATCAACCCGTTCTCAGGAACAGACTCTTCCCCCTTAGTTCAGTCGGTAGAACGGCGGACTGTTAATCCGTATGTCGCAAGTTCAAGTCTTGCAGGGGGAGCCAAGTTCGAAAGCCTCGTCGAAAGACGGGGCTTTTTTCGTTTAAGCGGTTTTGTTATTGCGCTGAAGCTTCGCTCCAGTATGTCGCAAGCCTAGGCGGCCCCGTTAAGTCTTGCAGGGGAAGCCACATTCGAAA
>BAXE01000039.1 GCA_001310415.1 Enterovibrio sp. JCM 19048
GAAGCCTCCGCAAATGCGGAGGCTTTTTTGTATCTAATGGATGGTGGTTAGCGGGCGAAGCGGTTGTAGAGAAACAGCAGGATCAGCGCACCCACCGTTGCCATGACAATACTGCCGATACTTAAACCACCTGTAGTGCCAATGCCCAGCAGGTGCTTACCCAGCCACCAACAACCGCACCGGCGATACCGAGCAGGGTCGTCATGATAAAGCCGCCGCCATCTTTGCCGGGCATGATCCACTTAGCCAGAATACCGGCGAGCAGCCCCAGAATAATCCATGAGATAATGCTCATGCGTTCTCCTCCGTGTTGAGAGACGGTGTCATACCGTTGAATGCAGGCACGAATTTGCCTGAGCCAACAGTAAGTGAATTTGTCTCACACGGTGTGACTCACATTAGAGAATCCTGTAAGACACTATCTGTTCAGGGTGGCGAGGAAACGATCTGATTCCGCAATCGCAATTTGCATGTCTTTGATTGCTCGGTTGATTTCACGCTCCAGACCCGCAAACTCACTTTTCAGCGAGCCAATAGCGGCTGCATTGAGGTTGTGTTTAAGGTACAAGGTGTTATCCCGCAAGGTATTGAGCACCGGAGTCATCTTGCTCTCCGCTTTTTTCATGGCGGCTAGCATTTGGGAATAACTGCGCTCGGTTTCCTTTAGTTTTCTTTCGCTGTCCCGGCGCAAGGAGTCGCTGGTGTACAAATCCAGCTCATCACGCCATTCATTAAACAGAGCATCGGACACGTCCTCGACAGCGCCAATCCGATCCCGGACATTTTCTACCGCTTCTTCACTGTCGAGGTATTGTTCGTTGATGGTGTCGTACATAGTTTGCAACTCACCGCCATCAAACTGGGTTAAGGTACTCAGGGCTTCCAGTGCACTGGTAAATTGCTCGCTGGCCTCTTCCTGGGCCTCTGAGGCTGCTTCAACGCGGTCAGTCATAATGTCGCGCTTGTGAATGCCTACCTGCTCCATAGTGGCATAATAGGCGGACTGGCACCCAGTCAGGGTGAAGATAAGCAGCAGGGAAGAAATAATACGCACGGTAAACTCCTTGTTACGACGTAGGATTGCCAAGCAAATGAAAGCCACTTGGGTATATGATTAATTTTCTCGATTAAAACTATGGATGAAGCTTTGGAACGACTCAAGCAAACTGTGTCCCGTACCGGGCAATTGACGTTTACTTTTGCGCGGCATTTGGTTCGCCGTGTCATTCACGATCGCCTGACTGTGACTGCCGGTTACATGGCCTATGTCACCTTGCTTTCCCTGGTTCCGCTGATCACCGTCGTATTGTCAGCACTCTCGCTCATTCCCGGTTTTGCGGAAGCAGGGGATCAAATCCGCTCCTTTGTTCTGCACAATTTTGTGCCCGCGTCGGGCGATGCACTGGAGCAGTATCTCAACCAGTTTGTCGCCAATGCCGGCAAAATGACAGCCGTGGGTGTCGCCTTTCTGTTTGTGGTAGCCTGATGTTGATTTCGGCTATCGACAAGAGTCTTAACTACATCTGGCGGGTGCGTCACAAGCGTGCACTGGTGGTCTCTTTCTCCATTTACTGGATGGTATTGACCCTGGGGCCCGTGCTGGTGGGAAGCAGTCTGGGTGTCAGCTCCTACCTGGGGTCACTCAACTTGCTCAACATAGAGGGGGCGGATGTATGGGCGCCGGCATTATTGAAGCTTCTGCCGTTTGTCCTGACATCGCTGGCTTTTCTGGGTTTGTATACCCTGGTGCCGAACTGCCAGGTGCGTGTGGGTCATGCCTTTATTGGCGCTGTGACCGCCAGCATACTGTTTGAATTCAGCAAAAAGGGCTTTGCCTTTTACGCCACTAACTTTCCGTCCTATGAACTGATTTACGGCGCGCTGGCAGTGGTGCCGCTGCTGTTTGTCTGGGTCTACCTCAGCTGGTGCATTGTACTGGTAGGTGCCGAAGTCACCGCGGCGCTCGGTGAGCGCAAGATGTGGGATCTGGTGGTGGTCGACAAAAAAGAACAACTTACTGATAATTAAGATGATAAGAAAGGAGCTGCTATGATTGCGCTTATCCAGCGAGTAAGCGAAGCCAATGTGGTGGTCGATGGCAAAGCCGTCGGTGCGATTGGCAAAGGGCTGTTGGTACTGCTGGGTGTGGAAAAAGGCGATGACGACAAAAAAGCGCATCGGCTGCATGAAAAAGTGCTGGGCTACCGTATTTTCGAGGACGAAAACGGCAAGATGAACCTCAATGTCCAGCAGCTGGCGGTGACGTGCTGGTGGTTTCCCAGTTCACCCTGGCGGCGGACACCAACAAAGGCATGCGCCCGAGTTTCAATGGCGCGCCTCCGGCAGAAGCGGATCGTTTGTATCAACTGTTTTCGCACTATTGCCGTGAATCCGGTGTCAAAACCGAAAATGGCATTTTTGCCGCAGACATGAAAGTCAGCCTGGTGAATGATGGCCCGGTAACCTTCTGGTTGCAGGTCTGACAGCCAAGGCGGGCTTACAAGGAGAAAGGGATGTTTCGACTGATCACGCCCACCACGGATGAAGAGCTTCAGGCGTATTTTTACTTTCGCTGGAAGATGCTGCGTGAGCCTTGGCGGATGCCGGAAGGCTCAGAGCGCGATGCCTATGATGTGGCCGCGCATCACCGGATGATTATTGACGCCAAAGGCGATCCCGTGGCGGCAGGGCGGCTCTATCTGACTCCGGATAACGATGGTCAGATCCGTTATATGGCCGTGGCGCCTCAATACCGTGAACGTGGTCTGGGCGCCTTATTCTGATGACGCTGGAATCCCTGGCGCGTCAGGAAGGGGCAAAACGGTTGGTCTGTAATGCCCGCGAAGATGCCATTGGCTTTTACAGCGCCAATGGTTTTGTCAATCAGGGGGCGCTCAGTGAAGAGCGTGGCCCTGTGCGTCACCAGCAAATGCTCAAACCCTTGGATTTAATGTCTGACGTGGTGCGCCGCCCGGAATGGTGTCAGGAGCTTCAGCAACGCTGGAAACAGCAAATTCCTATCAGTGACAAAATGGGGGTACGGATCTCCCAGTTCACCGGTTACCGTTTTGAAGTGAGCGCTCTGCTCAATGCCAATCTTAATCCCCATGACTCCATGTTTGCAGGCAGTGTCTTCAGTATGGCAACGCTGGCAGGGTGGGGCATGGTGTGGCTGCTGATGAAAGAGCGGCAGCTTTCGGCAAGTATTGTGCTGGCTGACAGCCATATCCGTTACCGAAAGCCTGTGGTCTCACGGCCGCGTGCTGCGGTGTCTCTCGACAGCCTGAGTGGCGATCTTGATCGCTTGGCCAGTGGCCGCAGGGCGCGGGTAAAAATGGAAGTGACCATCTACAGCGGTGAGGAGGAAGCGGGCACCTTCAGTGGTACCTATGTGCTGATGCCGGAAAAAGCGATCAAACCAGACACTATGCAGTTGCAGACCCAACTATTCGGGTAGGGTAATCTCGTCCCGCCAAACTCACCGTTTATCCAGCCCCAGATTCCCCTCGCCGGTAACTAAATCCCATTGTCCGGAGAGGGAGAATTGCCGCTCTTCCTGACGGATAGTGACCGGTTGCAGTGAAATACGTCCCCTATCTGCGTTCACCTTGATATCCCCCACCGCCAGTAATGACGCATCTGTCATCGGCGGTTGGCTGGCAGAAAAAAGGCCGGTCAGACTTTGTGCCAGAGGCTGCTCTGCTGGCGCAAGCAACAGGGTTCGCTGGGGCTGGGCTGAAAGCGTGCCTGTCAGGCTGTAGGCAAAGCTGTCTTTGTCAGCACCCAGCCCCGACAGGGAAATATCAATGTCGTGCTCACCGCTAAGCGGCAGGGAAGCCATCAGCCATTGGCGGTAAATGTCGGTGGGGATGCTCAACCCAGCAACAGATAAGGTCCAGGGATGGCTGGGGTTGGTGAGGTTGATGGTTGCCCTGGCTTCGAGTTGACCCGTCTGGAAGGAGAGATTCAGGGGATCTATCCGCCATACACCGTTTTCGACGCACATGGCCGCATAAGGGCTCGATACCGGAATGCGGTTGATACTGGCCGCGGCGGCGCTCGCAGTCAGTGTGCCTTGCCACATGCCGTTCAGTCCTTCCTGGCGCAGTGTCAGTTGCTCTCCATCCATATTCAGGCCGGCGATGAGCAAGGGAAACTCAGGATTGGCCACCGTGATGCCGGTATGGCGAACCGAGACCTCTTCCACGGTAATAGTGTCCAACAAGCTCCACTGCCCCTGTGCGGTCGCCAGCATGTCGCTGGACATATCGATATCCAATCCGCTCAGGGTCAGGTTGCGAAGGGCGAGTGTGCCGCTGTCGAGTTTGCCGGAAACGGAGACAAACCCCTCGTCGTTGATTTTGGTGGAAAAGGCGCTGACATCAATCATAGAAGGGGAGAGGGCGATATCGGCCAGCACATCGGTCAAGACCCAGGGCGCACGGTGGATCAGGCTGGCATTGAAGGAAAGCAGGGAGCGGATATCACGGGGCGCCCACACCAGTTCGCCATTTTTCAGGTATACCGATTGCGCAGAAAGGTTGAGGTGTTCGACGGTTAATCCGGGCAGCGATGCACTGACGTCCAACAGGTCAAAGCGTCGCAGGGCAATGTCCAGTGTCGTGCTGACACTTGCCCATTGGTTCATCAGCCTGTCCAGGCTGTCGCTGGGTTCAATGCGGGCATCACTGAGTGTCAGCTGATGCACTGTCCAGCGCGCATTCTCCTGTGTGGCACTGCCAGTCATGTTGCCAAAAGGACTGTTGAAAGAAAGTCCCCACACTTCCCATTTGTCGCCGATAAACTCGCTGTCGAGTAACAGGTTGGTCAACGGCTGGCCGTCAATGTCGGCACGGGGGGCAGAAAACAGGAATTCTCCTTGCCACTCACCCCAGGGTTTCTCACTGTTTTTCCAGTCAGACAATTGAATGTCTGCATTTCCAAAGCGCAGAAATTTGCCCTGATAGCTTACGCCGTCCATTGCCAGGTGTTTGATAAACAGGGAATCAGGCAGGTGGTTCTGAACATCTTCGCTGAGAGAAGCGCCGCGTACTACCACATTGTTGAGCGAGAGCGTACCGAAAAGGGTGTCGAACAGTGACAGATTCAGCGAAAGGTATTCTGCGCTGAGGGAGTTGGCATCATTGTCCTTTTCCGTCAGCAGCGGCGAGGTGATCGTCAGGGAGAACGGCGAAAGTACATCGTATTCGAGTTTCTCTGCCTGAAGGCGGTACGGCGTGATTTTGTCCACCGTTGAGGTCGCCAGTGGCAAGCCATAGTCGGTACTGAGCACGGTTAGGAATGTACCAGGGTAACCAGGAGCAGGATCACGAGCGAGGCAATCAGCTTGGCAAGCAAACGCATGTGGCAACTTCTCTCTTCAACGGTTTCGCCATGATGTGCGGGTGATAATGAGGTTGGCGTAAAAAATACAGTTATTCAAGCAGTAACCCCTGAAGCCGTTGGGGAATGCAGGCTTTTTGAGAGCTTGGCGCGATTTCACAGAAAGAAAAGAGCTCCACAGGGGAGGCTCACAATGATGGGGTCTTGCGTTTATCAGTCCAGTTGAGGACCGGCTTTGACCAGTGCTTCACCTTCCGGTGTGTCAGTGTATTTGTCAAAGTTCTTGATAAAGCGCTGCGCCAGATCTTCGGCCTTGCTTTCCCACTGCAGTGGGTCGACATAGGTGTCACGTGGATCAAGGATATCTGGGTCAACATCATGCAGTGCAGTTGGCACTTCCAGGTTGAAGACAGGGATCACCTTGGTTTCCGCGTCGTCGATAGACCCATCCAGGATGGCATCGATAATGGCGCGGGTATCTTTGATAGAGATACGTTTGCCTGTGCCGTTCCAACCGGTGTTCACCAAATAAGCCTGTGCACCTACCGCTTCCATACGTTTCACCAGCACTTCCGCATATTGGGTTGGGTGCAGGGTCAGGAACGCATTACCGAAACAGGCTGAGAAGGTTGGCGTTGGCTCAGTGATGCCACGTTCAGTACCGGCCAGTTTGGCTGTAAAGCCAGACAGGAAGTGGTACTTGGTTTGCTCTGGTGTCAGCTTGGAAACTGGTGGCAGTACGCCAAATGCGTCTGCAGACAGGAAGATAACCTTGTTTGCATGGCCGCCTTTGGACACTGGCTTAACGATGTTTTCGATGTGGTAGATTGGGTAGGAAACACGGGTGTTTTCCGTTTTCGAGCCGTCATCGAAGTCGATAGAGCCGTCGTTGCGTACCGTCACGTTTTCCAGCAATGCATCGCGGCGGATGGCGTTGTAGATGTCTGGCTCAGCTTCTTTCGACAATTTGATGGTTTTTGCGTAGCAGCCACCTTCAAAGTTGAAGACGCCGTTGTCGTCCCAGCCGTGCTCATCGTCGCCGATCAGTTCACGTTTAGGATCTGTCGACAGGGTGGTTTTACCGGTTCCTGACAGGCCAAAGAACACGGCTACATCGCCTTCTTTACCCATGTTGGCTGAACAGTGCATGGATGCAATGCCCTTCAGCGGCAGGAAGTAGTTCATCATCGCGAACATGCCTTTTTTCATCTCACCGCCGTACCAGGTACCGCCGATAAGTTGCATGCGCTCGGACAGATTGAACACAGTGAAGTTTTCGGAGTTCAGACCATGCTCCTGCCACTTCTCGTTAACGCATTTCGCGCCATTCATGACCACAAAATCCGGTTCGAAGTTTTCCAGCTCTTCTTCCGTTGGGCGGATAAACATGTTCTTCACGAAGTGTGCCTGCCAGGCAACTTCAGTGATGACGCGGATGCTGAGGCGGGTGTCAGGGTTGGCGCCGCAGTAACCGTCAATAACAAACAGACGTTTGCCGGACAGCTGGCGGGTGACAGATCTTTAAGATCATTCCAGACATTCTGGTCGATGGCTTTGTTGTCATTGGCGCCTTGATCTGACCACCACAGGGTATCTTTGGTGGTGTCATCGCGCACAATGTATTTGTCTTTAGGGGAACGGCCGGTGAAGATGCCGGTGTCTACTGCAACGGCGCCGAGTTCGGTAACGGTACCGCGCTCATAACCTTCCAACCCCGGTTTGGTTTCCTCGATGAAGAGTTGTTCGTATGTAGGGTTACGAACAACCTCTGTAACATCGTGTAATCCGTGCTTTGACAAATCGATATTTTTCGCAACCTTTTTCTCGACGTTCATGACAGTCATAGGTGCTCCTTGGGTAAGATGTAAAGTAACTGTCGTCCATGCTAGCAACCTGAACTAGGCAATTCAGGGATTTAATTCAAAAAATAACCACAAACAAATTAAGTAAATGTAATACTCTTAACCGGTCTGTCTCTTTTATATTACCGTCATGTTAACTGCTTGTGCCACATTAAACCGGTTATTAATTGTACAAAATTAAGGGGTTGGAGGTCGGTGTATTTTTTCGGGGAAAGAAGGGATTTTGTATAAAAAAACCGGCACAGAGGCCGGTTTATGAGGCTTTTCTCGCCATTAATTAGCAAAGAGAAAAATTAATGTACTGTGTTTGACGCTGGACCGTTTTGGTCAAAAATTGCTGAAATATCAACAGCATCGAACTCATAATCTGCACCGCAGTAGTCACAGTGAAGTTTGATGCTGCCGCTTTCTGCCACCATTTCTTCCACTTCTTGACGTTCAATTGCAGCAATCGCTGACGCGCTGCGCTCACGCGAGCATGAACATTGGAAAGTCACCGCCTTTGGCTCGTAGACTTTTACATTTTCCTGGTGGTAAAGACGGTATAACACTTCTTCTGCATCCAATCCGAACAGTTCTTCGTTCTTCACGGTCTCTGTCAGTTGGGCAAGGTGGTCAAAATCATTTTCGTGACCCATGCATCCGGCATGATTTGCAGCAGCATGCCAGCAGCCTTGCTTTGGCCTTCAACTTCGCCGGTGCGCAGCCACAAACGGGTCTTCAATTGTTCCGAACGGGCAAAGTAATCTTCCAGACACGCTTCCAGGGTATCGCCTTCCAAACCGACAATGCTTGGTAGCGCTCGCCTTGCTCCGGCTCGATGGTGATCACGATGTGACCTTTACCCATTAGCTCTTGCAGGGTAGCGGTGTCCGCCAGTTCGCCATTCCAGCGTGCCGTGCCGCGCATTACTTGATTGTGGTTGCCATTGATAACCACCAGGGATACCGGGCCATCACCCTGGATTTGGACGGTAATAGAGCCTTCGAACTTCAGCGTGGCGGTCAGCAGACTGGTCGCAACCATCAGCTCACCCAGCAGGTGTTTGACAGGTGCCGGGTAGTCTTTGCTGCCGGTCAGCTGTTGAAATGAATCCGAAAGTTGAACCAGTTCGCCGCGTACTGAAACGCCATCGAACAAGTAACGGTGCAGACTGTCTTGTGCCATGGATAACTTCTCCGGCGTTAATCGTTACTGTGTCTAAATTTGAGAATATCGCGTCGCTGCTTTTTGTCAGGACGGCGATCAGGACTAGGGTTGTGTGCGTGAAGCTGTCGTTCCAGTGAACGTTTATCCCGGCGCGCGATGCTTTCATCCGTCTCGCGGTACAGTTTGTGCCTCTGGTGCGCCGCGGCGGTGCTCACTGATTTTTCGATAATCACGGTCTTTTCATCAAAGCCGGTCCGAAGCTTTATTTCAGCGCCCACTTCAACCACTTTGCTCGGTTTTGAGCGTTGGCCGTTATAGTGAACCTTGCCACCGTCAATCATGTTTCTTGCCAGTGTGCGGGTTTTATAAAAACGCGCAGCCCAAAGCCACTTATCCAGCCTTACCTGCAAATTTTGGTCATTACCGTCGTGTTTCACGCTCACTTAACACCCCGTCACCATTTGGTGGCTAAACTTACCACGTTTGCTGAATCCGATCAGCATCACATTTGAGGTTCTCATATGGTGGTCATTCGTCCAACTTTCAAGCCGCAATGGAAGCATGCAGACAAAAAACAGATGACCCTTATCGGCAAAGCGAAGGAAAACAGGTAAATTGTGGCGTTAATTTCATATTCTTATAGTTACGCGCTAAAAGCAGGAGTTCACTGGTGTTCGGTGAGCGGCCTTTTTTGAACAGGAACAGCATGTCTGCGATATTTGGGATAAAGCGTTTACCCGATTGGGCACAACCACAACTTGGCAAAACGTTTCCTGCCTCTTTGGCAAAATGGACTACCCGCGTACTGGTGTTGATACTGGCGTGGACATTAGGTCGCTTGGTGTGGTTTTGGGTTCCGTCTCCACCACCAAGCCCTACCTCTGCTACTGCCGTTGCTACCACGGCCGGTCAACAACAACCTGCCTACCAGCTCGATCAGCTAGTCAACCGTCATTTCTTTGGCCGTTATAACGCCGCGCCAGCACCTGTCGTTGAAGCACCGGCGCCAGTGGTCGAAGCGCCTCGCACGAAACTTAATCTCACCTTGGTAGCTTGGTCGCAAGCTCCGAGCCGGATCGCGGTTTGGCAGTTATCGCTAACCGTGGATCGCAGAAAACTTATGGTATCGGTGAAGCCATTGAAGGGACGCGCGTAATCTTACGTCAAGTAATGAGTGATCGCGTGATCCTGCGTAACAGCGGCCGTGATGAAACCTGATGTTGGCGGGTGTGGATTACAATGACAGGGAACGTGCGCCGCAGCCTGCTCCAGTGCGCGAACCGGTTGAACAGGATAGCGGTGAAGGTGATTTGAGTACTGTAAAAGCGGAAATCATGAATAACCCGCAAGCATTGCTGAAATACATCACCCTGTCCCAGGAAAGAAATGACGAAGGACTGGTCGGTTACCGTATCGGTCCTGGCAGTGATAACCGACTGTTTCAGGAAGCAGGCCTTCAGGAAGGTGATATTGCCGTCAGCATCAATGGCGCTGACCTCGCCAATCCGGCAGAAATGAACCGTATCTGGCAAAGCCTGTCAGATGCTTCTGAGATCAGCCTTACCGTCCAGCGTGACGGTCAGTTGCACGACATATATATCGGTCTTTAACACGGACTGAAAACGGAGAACAAAGTGAATACGTGGAAGAAACGTAATACGTGGTTAGTGGCAGGCGTGCTGGCAATGCAGAGCATGGGTGCCTGGGCCGCCGAATTCAGTGCCAGTTTCAAAGGAACGGACATCCAGGAATTTATTGAGATTGTTGGCCGTAACCTCGAAAAAACCATCATTGTTGACCCGGCAGTGCGCGGTAAGGTTAACGTGCGCAGTTATGACGTGCTGAATGAAGATCAGTACTACCAGTTTTTCCTGAATGTGCTTTCTGTGTATGGCTTCGCCGTGGTTGAAATGGAAAACGGTGTGCTGAAGGTCGTGCGTGATAAAGACGCCAAGCAATCAGCTATCCCTGTGGTGGGCGATAAAGACACCATTCAGGGCGATGCCGTGGTGACCCGTGTTGTCTCGGTAAAAAACGTGTCTGTGCGTGAACTGTCTCCGCTGTTGCGACAGCTGATTGATAACGCTGGTGCCGGCAACGTGGTGCATTACGATCCGGCCAACGTCATTATGATCACTGGCCGAGCAGCTGTGGTAAACCGGCTGGCAGACATCATTGAGCGTGTCGACCAAGCCGGTAACAAAGAAGTGGAGGTGGTGAACCTCAAGCACGCTTCTGCCTCTGAAATGGTGCGTATCGTTGACAGCCTCAACAAGCAAAGCGACGGTAAGAATACCCCTGAACTTTTACAAACCAGCGTGGTGGCCGACGAGCGCACCAACTCTGTGCTGATCTCGGGTGAGCCTCAGGTGCGTGAACGCATCAAAAAGCTGATCACCCAGCTGGATCGCGAAATGGCGACCGTGGGCAACAACCGCGTGATCTACCTGCGTTACGCCAAAGCGGAAGATGTGGTAGATGTGCTTCAGGGCGTATCTGAAAACTGCTGGCTGAAAAGCAGGGTGGACAGCGCCAGGCTGCAACCCCTTCCGGTGGCGATGTGAAAATCTCCGCCCACAAAGGTACCAATGCGCTGGTGATTACCGCGCCGCCTGACATTATGCGTGCGCTGGAAAGCGTGATTGCACAGCTCGATATCCGTCGAGCCCAGGTGCTGATTGAGGCCATGATTGTCGAACTGTCTGAGAGCGATGGTGCCAACCTTGGTGTGCAGTGGGGCTCGTTGAGCGGTGGTGGTATCCAGTTTGGTAATACCGGTGTGCCTATCACTAATTATCTGGCCGCACAGGAAGAAGCCAAAGACACCACCATCACCGAAACCCGTTTCGATAACAACAACAACGCTGTACAGGTGCCTATTACTGAATCCGGCGACCCTACGGCGATTGCAGAAGTGCTGGGCGGCGTAAGCGGTCTTGCGGCAGGTATTGTGTTGGGTGACTGGACTTCCCTTGTCACTGCCGTTTCTTCCAACAGTGATTCCAACATCCTGTCTTCGCCAAGTCTGATGGTGCTGGATAACGAAGAAGCCTCTTTTATCGTGGGTGAAGAAGTACCGGTAGTGACCGGCTCTACCACGGGGTCAAACAACGACAATCCGTTCCAGACCGTGGAGCGTAAAGATGTCGGTATCAAACTGAAGATCACCCCGCAAATCAACGAAGGGGACTCGGTGCAGCTCAACATTGAGCAGGAAATTTCCAACGTACTGGGTGCAAGTGGTGCGGTTGATATCCGCTTTGGTAAACGCCAACTGACCACCTCAGTACTGGCTGCTGACCAGCAGATGATCGTACTGAGTGGCTGATTGACGAGCAGACCAACGAGAGCGAGCAGAAGGTACCATTGCTGGGAGACATTCCAGTGCTGGGTCACTTGTTCAAATCCACTTCGTCAGGCAAGACCAAGCGTAACCTGATGCTGTTTATCAAGCCGACCATTATCCGTACCGGCCTGACGGCTGACGGCATTACCCAGCGCAAGTACAACTACATCCGCGCAGAGCAAATCTACCGCTCGCAGGAAGAAGTGAAACTGATGCCAGGCGTGAAAACCCCGGTGTTGCCGGAATACGGCGCTGACATGACCATGCCCGCAGAAGTGCGCGCTATTATGGCGGAGCTGAGGTAAGACCATGGAGACGTTTCCTCTGGATTTGGAACCGGATCTGTCGCCTGACAATCCTGTCGTGCCTTTAGCACCTGCTGCCAGATTGCCGTTTGGTTTTGCCAAGCGCCATGGTGTGGCTGTGGAGCGTACGGATAACGGCTGGCTGCTCTATTTCCGTGAGCAGCCAAAAGCGGCAGTACTCAATGAAGTGCGCCGTGTGCTGGGGCAGGGATTCACACCCATCCAGCTGCGCAGTGAAGACTTTGACCCCAAACTGACCCAGCTTTACCAGCGCGACTCTTCTGAAGCGCAGCAGCTGATGGAAGATATTGGCGCGGACAGCGATGATTTCTTCGCGCTGGCTGAAGAGCTGCCGCAAAGCGAAGATCTGCTCGAATCGGAAGATGATGCGCCGATCATCAAGCTTATCAACGCCATGTTGGGTGAAGCGATCAAAGAAACCGCGTCGGATATTCACATCGAAACCTTCGAGAAAAGCCTGTCGATCCGTTTTCGCGTCGACGGTGTATTGCGCGAAGTGTTAAGCCCGAGTCGTAAACTGGCACCACTGCTGGTGTCCCGTATCAAGGTTATGGCACGTCTCGACATTGCAGAAAAACGTGTACCGCAGGATGGCCGTATCTCACTGCGCATTGGTGGCCGTGCGGTGGATGTGCGTGTTTCAACCATGCCGTCTTCACACGGTGAGCGTGTGGTGCTGCGTCTTTTGGATAAAAATGCCACCCAACTGGATTTGGAAAGCCTCGGTATGACGCCGCATGTGCATGACAGCTTCCAGCACCTGATTAAACGCCCACACGGTATTTTGCTGGTGACCGGTCCAACCGGTTCCGGTAAGTCGACCACGCTTTACGCAGGACTGACAGAGTTGAACAGCGCTGAGCGTAATATCCTCACCGTGGAAGACCCCATCGAATTTGATATCGACGGCATTGGCCAGACCCAGGTCAACACCAAGGTCGACATGACATTCGCCCGCGGCCTGCGTGCCATTTTGCGTCAGGACCCGGACGTGGTGATGGTGGGTGAGATCCGTGACCTTGAGACTGCGCAAATTGCGGTTCAGGCGTCACTGACCGGTCACCTTGTTATGTCGACCCTGCATACCAATACCGCCGTCGGTGCTGTGACACGTCTGCGTGATATGGGTATTGAGCCGTTTCTGGTTTCCTCTTCACTGCTTGGTGTATTGGCGCAGCGTCTGGTGCGCACCCTTTGCCCAACCTGTAAAGAAGGTTACGAAGCCGATGCGCAGAGCAAGAGCTGGTTCGGACTTGAAGAGCATGAGCCTCTAACCCTGTACAAAGCGAAAGGCTGTCCGGCCTGTAACCACAAAGGTTACCGTGGCCGTACCGGTATCCACGAACTTTTGGTGGTGGATACCCAGGTGCAGGAGCTGATTCATAACGAAGCGGGTGAGCAGGCCATTGAACGCTATGTGCGTCAAACCATGCCCAGCATCCGTGACGATGGTTTGATGAAGGTACGACAGGGTCTGACTACCCTGGAAGAAGTCCTGCGTGTGA
This sequence comes from Enterovibrio sp. JCM 19048, assembly GCA_001310415.1. Taxonomy (GTDB): domain Bacteria; phylum Pseudomonadota; class Gammaproteobacteria; order Enterobacterales; family Vibrionaceae; genus Enterovibrio; species Enterovibrio paralichthyis. The sequence goes on from BAXE01000039.1 coordinate 13,532, forward strand.
CGCGGGAGGGTTAATGGCGGCGTTTGAATATAAAGCGTTAAACGCCAAAGGCCGCACGGTCAAAGGTGTGCTGGAAGCCGACACTGCCCGTCAAGCAAGGCAAATGCTGCGCGAAAAAGCGTTGGTGCCGGTGGAAGTGGCGCAAACCTACGAAAAAGAGCAGCAAAAGCAAAAAGCCTCCGTCGGGTTCAAACGCGGGATCAGCACCAACGAGCTGGCGCTGATCACCCGTCAACTGGCGACATTGGTGCAGGCCTCTATGCCGCTGGAAGAGTGTATTAAGGCGGTAGCAGACCAGACCGAAAAGCAACGCCTCAAGAACATGTTGACCGGGGTACGCGCCCGCGTGGTGGAAGGCTATACCCTTTCCGACAGCCTCGGCGACTATCCCCATGTGTTCGACCAGCTTTCCGCGCCATGGTGGCGGCAGGTGAGAAGTCCGGTCACCTCGGCCTGTGCTCGAGCGACTGGCGGACTTTGTTGAAAACCGCCAGCAGGTAAAAAATAAGCTTATCCAGGCCATGGTATATCCGGCTGTCCTAACGGTAGCCGCGATTGCGATCGTTGCGTTTTTGCTGGCGACTGTGGTGCCGGATATCGTCGGTCAGTTTCTGCAAACCGGCGCTGAGCTGCCAAATATCACCCAGGTATTGCTGACAGCGAGTAACTTTGTCACCAACTGGGGTTTACTGGTGTTGGTGGCGGTAGTGGGTACTTTTGTCCTGTTCAAAGCTATGCTGCGCAATGATAAACGTCGCCTGGCCTGGGACAGACAGGTGCTGAACATGCCGATTATCGGGCGTGTTGCGCGTGGCTTGAACACTTCCCGTTTCGCCCGGACTCTTTCCATCTGTACCTCCAGTGCTATTCCTTTACTGGATGGGATGAAAGTGGCGGCAGATGTCATGACCAACACCTGGGTGAAGACCAAGGTGCTGGAAGCGTCTGACAGGGTGCGGGAGGGGGCAAGCCTTCGGGTATCGCTGGACAAATCCAAGCTGTTTCCGCCTATGATGTTGCATATGATTGCAAGTGGTGAGCGAAGCGGCGAGCTGGAGCAGATGTTGACCCGTGCGGCGGACAACCAGGACCGGGATTTTGAATCTCAGGTCAATATTGCCCTCGGCATTTTCGGCCCGGCGCTTATTATCGTCATGGCGGGCATCGTACTGTTTATCGTAGTGGCAACCTTAATGCCCATCATCCAACTTAATAATATCGTGGGCCGTTAACCCACACACGGCTGCTCGTCAGCGTTTTTTCAGGAGAGATAGAAAATGCAACGTCGTCAACAGGGCTTCACCCTGCTGGAAATCATGGTGGTTATCGTCATTCTGGCGTGCTGGCCAGCTTGGTAGTTCCTAACCTGCTGGGCAACAAAGACAAAGCCGATCAGCAAAAAGCGGTGACTGACATCAGTGCACTGGAAGGGGCGCTGGACATGTACCGCCTGGACAACAGTGTTTATCCGACCACTGATCAGGGTCTGGATGGGCTGGTGAAAAAACCAAGTTCATCTCCTGAGCCACGTAACTACCGTGAAGGTGGCTACATCAAGCGTTTGCCACAGGATCCTTGGGGTAATGAATACCAGTACCTGAATCCGGGTGAGCACGGCACCATTGATATTTTCACTTTGGGTGCAGATAACCAGGAAGGCGGTGAAGGCGTGAACCAGGACATCGGCAACTGGAACATGCTGGAGATCAACTGATCCATGAAAAGAGGGCGCCCGTCCGGGTTTACACTGCTGGAAATTTTGCTGGTTCTGCTCCTGCTTTCCATCAGTGCCGTGATCGTGGTGCCCAATTTACCTAATGATCAGAGTGACGAAGTCCAGGGTGAAGCTGAGCGCTTCTATCAATGGTGCAACTCTGGACAGAGCAGTCGCTGCTAAGTGGACAGACACTCGGCTTGCGTGTCAGCGACGATAGCTATCAGTTGATGCGTCTGACATCCAAAGACTGGGAGCCGGTAGAGAAAACGCGCACGGCCACTTCAGTGACCGTACCGGAAGGCATTGAGCTGGATCTGGAAGTCAGCGGCTTCGTCGCGGAAGAAGACCGTCTTTTCGATCGTGACAGCTTGTTTGATGAAGAAATGTTTGCGGAAGAAGAAGATAAACCGAAACCTCCACAGGTAGTTTTGATGGGAAATGGGGAGATCATCCCGTTTTCACTGACATTCCTGGTGGACAAAAAGCGTCTTTGGCAGGTGAAAGGCAATGATGTGGCAACCTTTGAATTGATTGCGCTCAATGAGGGTAGAGAGTGAAAGGCGTTCGCGGCTTTACCCTGATTGAAGTGCTGGTGGCAATGGCGGTATTCGCTGTCGCGGCTATGGCAGTGCTGAATGCAACTGGCCAGCATGTGAACTCCCTCGGCGCGCTGGAAGAAAAAACCTTTGCGTCTATGGTGGCGGATAATCAACTCGCACTGTTTATGTTAGAAGACAAGCCAGTGTCATCGGCCAAGAACGGTAGTGAAGAACTGGCAGGTCGTAAATGGTTCTGGACGATAAAGCCCGTGGCAACCACAGATAAAATACTGCGCGCTGTTGATGTGATTGTTTGGACAGATGAAAAACGACAGAACTCGCTGGTGACGGTAAGAACCTATGTGCCGGCAAAGTAAAAAATCCCAGGGTTTCACCCTGATAGAAGTGCTGCTGGCGTTGATGATATTTGCCACTCTGAGTGTGGCGGCGAACCAGATTTTCCGGAATGTGATTGCGAGCGACCAACAAACGGAAGAAGTGGGGAATGCGCTGAAAAACCTGCAGCGTACCCTGATTATCATGGACAGCGACTTCCGCCAGATGCTGGCACGTCAGTACCGCAACGGTGGCGATGAAAGTGAGCAAACCCTGCTTGAGTTTGGCGATGATTTGTTGGATTCCGAATCGCAGGGGATCCGCTTTGTACGCGGTGGTTGGATTAACCCGCAGCAGCTATTTCCCCGCGGTGAAATAGTGAAGGTGGGCTATCGCATTCAGGATGAAAAACTGGAGCGTATCCGCTGGATGTATCCGGATGACAGCTCAGCAGTAGAACCTGCGGTGATGCCTCTGATGGAAGGTGTGAAATCCATCAGCTTTGAAGTGAAAGGCGATGACAGCTGGCTGAAAAGCTGGGATACCCCTTTGGTGATGCCAAGTGCTATCCGTGTGGTGCTGGAGACTGAGCGTTATGGCGAGCTTTCCCGCGTTTATCTGTTGCCGGGGCAAACGTTGCCGGGCGCAGCAGGAGGCACGCAATGATCCGCTACCGTACCCAGCGTGGCGTTGCTTTGCTGGTGGTATTGCTCATCATGGCGCTGATGACCACGGTAGCAGTCAGTATGTCGGGGAGGATGTTCGTCAACTTCAACCGGGCAGAAAGCCAGATCCGTTATCAGCAGGCATATTGGTATGCGCAGTCGGTTGAGTCGCTCGCCCGCTACGGTATTAAAGAAAGCTTTGACGGTGAGGATACTGTCACCCTAAGCCAGCCCTGGGCGGTGCGCGATCAGGTCTATCCGCTGGAAGGCGGCACTGCGACGGGTAATGTGTATGACAGGCAGGCGTGTTTTAACTTAAATGGCCTTCAGAACATCAAGCCGACTGAAAATGGCACCAACCCGGCGCTGGTGGTGTCATTGCAACAGTTGATTGAATCCCAGGATATCGACAGTTTGAAGCGGAAACCGCAGCAGCAGCGACCTGGGAGTATATTGATACCAACACCAATGTGCAGTCACCACTTGGGTAGAAGACAGTGAATATGAAGCGCGTCCGGTCGCCCACGTGGTGCCGAATGGTTTGATGGCAGATGTCAGCGAATGGCGTGCTGTGCATGGTGTGACTCAGGAAATGTTTGAAAAGATAAGTCCTTTCCTGTGTGCCGTACCCAGCGATCGCCTGCTGATCAATGTCAACACACTGACCGAAGATGACGCCCCCGTTTTGAGTGCCATTTTCCATCCCAACCTGTCGGTGGATCAGGCCAAGACGCTGATCAGCAGCCGAAGTGCTGTTGATGGATGGCCAGACGTTGCCAGCTTTATGGCTGAACCGGCACTTTCCGGCATCAGCAAAGAAGATAAGGAGAGGTTGCAAAGCTACTTTGATGTACGCAGCCGCTTTTTCGAATTAGACACAGAAATTACCTTGGACAGCACCACGCTCAGATTGCGTGCCCTGCTACAAAGGGATGATAACGGCGAGGTCACAGTGATCCGTCGCCGCTTTGGAGGAATGAGTGAGCGAGATCCTGACAATCAGGCTCAACAGTGATCCGCAGGAGCTGATACCTTGGCTGGTATGGTCACCTGCACAGCAGGCAGTGATTGCATCCGGTGAAGCAGAAACCCTGACCCAACTGGCAGACTATGCCACCGAGCGTGATGTTGTGGCGCTGGCCGACAGTGCTGCACTGACATTGACATCGGTGACTATCCCTGCCGGCAGTGAGCGCCAGCTTGAAACCGTGCTGCCGTTTTTGCTGGAAGACGATCTGGCACAGGATGTTGACCTGCTTCACCTTGCCTTGCTCGCCAAGCAAGGGGATCGCGCTGAGGTTGCCATCGTTGAGCACCGCATTATGCAGCGTTGGCTTGAAGAGCTTGGTGATGCCGGGCTGGTCTTGCGACGCCTGGTTCCGGACTGCCTGTGTCTGCCTTTGCATGATGAGGGGTTTAGTGCGGCCAAGCTCAACCAGCGTTGCTGCTTCGTATTGATGCCAATCATGGTGCAGTGCCGAAGAAAGTTGGTTGCCGATGTGGATTGCCAGCCTCAACGCAACCCGTGAAGACGAAGCGCCAACAAACGTACATTGTTATTCTGAGTTGCCTGAAGATGCGGGCGAAAACTGGATTGCTGAGCCGTGTGAGTTGGTCATGCAACTGCTGGCGCAGCAGGCACAGCAAAATCGTTATAACCTGCTGACCGGGCGCTACAAACCACAAAATCAAATCTATAAATACCTCAAGCCATGGCGCGGAGCGGCGATTGCTGCCGGACTGCTGCTGGCAGTGCTGGGGGCTGAAAAAGTGGCTGATATTTACCAGATGGAAGCGGAAGCGGAACAATACCGGACACAGGCAGAGTCTGTGGTACGCACTCTGCTGCCACAAAACCAGCGTATTCCTACCACCAGTTACCTGAAACGTCTGCTCGAGGGCGAGGTCAATCGCCTGTCCGGTGCCGGGGCGCAAAGTGGCGTGATGGTGTGGATGTCGCAACTTGGTCCATTGCTTGATTCCGCGCCGGGTATTCAGCTGGATGCGATGCGTTTTGACCTTGACCGCGGTGAACTTCGCCTGAATGCGCGCGGCAAGGACTTCAGTGACTTTGAAAAACTGCGTGTGGCCCTGTCAGACAAATACAACACCGAGCTTGGGCAATTGAGCCGCGATAATCAAACCGTTACCGGCGCCTTTGTGTTGCGCATGGAGGCACAATGAACGCCATCGTCGCTTATTGGAAAGGTCTCTCCCGACGTGAACAGCGTCTGATGGGAGTTGCCGGTGCCGTGTTGGTACTGGGCGTACTTTACTGGGGTATTATCAGCCACTACAGGCGCGTGCTGAGCAGGCACAACAGCGTGTGGTGAGTGAGCGCAATCTGCTTGTGTGGGTCAATGGAAAGAAAGCTGAAATTGAAGCGCTGCGCCGCGTCAGCGGTAACCGCGGACAGGTCAGTGCATTGCCTCTTAATCAGGCAGTGACCAGCAGTGTGAAACGTTTTGATCTGGAAATTGTCCGTTTGCAGCCGCAACAGGAGGAGCTTCAGGTATGGCTGAAACCGATGCCGTTTAACGCCCTGATCAGCTGGCTCGATTTTCTGTCGGTTAACCATGGTATCAGCGTCAAATTTATCGATATCGGCAAGAATGAAACACAAGGCATGGTGGACGTAAAACGCCTGCAACTGGGCAGAGGGTAAGATGAAGCGCAAGGTTTTATGGGGCGTATTGTTTGTTTTGGTTCTGTTGACGAGCGCGGTGGTACATCTTCCCGCTTCTCTGGCTGTCCGCTACATGCCGCCGGTACCTGGTCTCGCCTTGGGTGAAGTCAGCGGTACCGTGTGGAAAGGCACCGCTGCGCAACTGCGCTTTCAGGGCAAAGCCCTGGGGGTACTGAAATGGCGCTTCAACCGTTGGCGTTATTAACGGGTAAAGCTGACGTGGAGATGCGGCTATCGGGTAACCCAGGTGTGTCAGCCCGTGGCAATGTCGGTTATGGGTTTGCCGGCCTCTATGCCAATAACCTGCTTGTTTCTGCGTCCGCCGGGTTTGTGCAGTCATTTATTCCGATGGCAATGCCTGTTAGCCTGTCAGGACAGTTTGATTTAACCGTACGCGACTATCAGATGAAAACGCCGCTTTGTAATGCCTTGGCTGGAAACCTGGCCTGGACACAAGGCAACGTGAGTACACCACTTGGCAATATTGAACCGGGCGTTGCTATGGCTACTTTGGCTTGCGACAGTGGGAAAGTGGTTGTCAGTGGTGACAGTGAATCACAGGCGGTAGAGACGGCGTTCAACCTGACACTGACGCCAGAGCAGCGCTACAGCGTGAGCGGCTGGTTTGTTCCCGGTACAACCTTCCCGGAAGGCATGCGCAGCCAGCTGGGTTGGCTGGGGCAACCGGATGATCAGGGACGCTACCGTTTCAGCTTCAACGGCTGATAGGCACGGGTGGGAGAAGAGCATGAAAGCAAAACACCAACTGCCTGAGATACTGGCTGCCAGCGTGGTGGCCAAGTCACGCCTGTTCCAGATTGAATCGCTGGAGCTGAAATTCAGCAATGGCGTGGAGCGCACCTACGAGCGGATGAAACCGAGCGGGCGCAACGCAGTGATGATTGTCCCTGTGACTGATAAGGGCGATCTGCTGCTAGTCCGTGAATACGCTGCCGGAACAGAACGATATGAACTAGGCTTTCCTAAAGGGTTGATCGATCCGGGTGAAACGGCGCTTGAAGCAGCCAACCGTGAACTCAAAGAAGAGATTGGTTTTGGTGCCCGCCAACTGATGCCACTCAAAGAAGTGGTGCTGGCACCATCATACTTTTCCAGCAAAATGACCCTGATGCTGGCGCGCGACCTGTATCCAGAGAAGCTCGAGGGCGATGAACCTGAGCCACTGGAATTGGTACGCTGGCCCGTCTCACAGGCGGAAGAATTGTTATCGCACGTCGATTTTGGGGAAGCTCGCAGTATTACTGCGTTGTTACTGGCGCTCAAACAGCTTAACAGTCAGTAAGATAATTACTGGTTGTTGACCGTGACCAATAAGCACCATAGCCAAGTCGTAGTGTGAGAGCAAGAGGAGTGTTACATGGAGCTGTCACAGCTACTGCAGCCGGTGATAGAAATTGCCCGGGCATCGGGTCAGGTAATCCTGGATATCTATCAGCGCGGCGATTTCGATAAAAAATTAAAAGTGACGATACCCCGGTGACCAGCGCCGATTTGGCGGCACATAAACTGGTGACCGAACGTCTCAAAGCCCTGACCCCCGATATTCCGGTGCTGTCAGAAGAAGATGCCACTATTCCGTTTGCCGAACGTGGCAACTGGTCGCGTTACTGGCTGGTGGATCCACTCGATGGTACCCAGGAATTCATTGCTGGCAGCGGGGATTTCGCCACTATTATTGCACTGGTGGAAAATAACCAGCCGGTGATGGGGGTCGTTTATGGCCCGGTTTCCGGTGTCTCCTATTACGCGGCCAAAGGTTTGGGTGCCTGGAAAGTGATGCCGGATGGTGAAAAGCACCGCCTTTCTATCCTCAAGCATGAAGACGAGCTGACTTCACTGTCGATTGCCATTAGCCGTCGCCAGGATATCAAGGCGATCACTGACCGCCTGGAGCCAAGCCGCAATTATGATTTAGTGCCATTGGGTTCTGCGGCGTTGAAGTCATGTCTGGTAGCGGAAGGGGCGGTGGATTGCTACCTGCGTCTTGGCCCGACTGGTGAATGGGACACGGCAGCAACCCAATGCATTGTCGAAGAAGCCGGTGGCCGCATTCTGGATATGACACTGTCGCCGCTTTCCTACAACGAGCGCGACTCGTTGGAAAACCCAAACTTTATCGTGTTGGGTGACACAGACCTGCCATGGCGCAAATCGTGCGTCTGGAAGGTTAAGCGGCAAAAGCCGACAAAAAACGGAGCGCATGCTCCGTTTTTTCGTTCAGCCACATTCTTTTCAGAACAGGCGATTAAGCCATTCAATGCTGCCACCCGGTAGCTTCCGCATGGTGGGGTAGTTGAAGGTGGTATTGATAAAGTAATCCAGCGTGTTGCCTTCGCCTTTTTGCTCAAAGATCGCCTGACCGATGTGGATGATCTCAGCGGCACGCTCACCAAAACAGTGGATCCCCAGGATCTGCTTGGTATCCCGGTGAAAGAGGATTTTCAGGCTTCCGACATCCATCCCGGCAATCTGCGCCCGTGCCAGATGTTTGAACTGGGCGCGTCCCACCTCATAGGGCACTTTTGCTGCTGTCAGTTCCTGCTCGGTTTTACCGACTGAGCTGATTTCCGGAATGGTGTAAATGCCGGTCGGGATATGGTCAATCAGACGGCCTTTAGCCTGACCTTCTGAAATAGCTTGCGCCACGATACGGCCCTGATCATACGCCGCACTGGCGAGGCTCGGGTAACCAATCACATCACCGACCGCGTAGATGTGCTCGATTTCCGTGCCGTAATTATCGTTGACCTTGAGTTGGCCGCGGGCGTCTGGTGTGAGGCCGACAGCCTTGAGATTCAGGGCGTCGGTATTGCCGGTTCGGCCATTGGCAAACAGCAGACAGTCCGCTTTCATTTTCTTGCCCGACTGCAGGTGCAGTATCACGCCATCTTTGGTGCCTTCTATTTTCTCGTAGGTCTCATCGTTTCGGATAAGGACGCCGCTGTTCCAAAAATGGTAGGAGAGCGAGTCTGACATTTCGTTGTCGAGGAACGAGAGCAAGCGGTCACGGGTGTTGATCAGATCCACCTTGATGCCCAGACCACGGAAGATAGAGCATATTCACTGCCGATAACGCCAGCACCATAAATGATGACATGGCGAGGATCATGCTGCAGAGACAGGATAGAGTCACTGTCATAGATACGCGGGTGTTTGAAATCGACATCTTTCGGGCGGTAAGGGCGCGAGCCACAGGCAATCACGAACTTATCCGCCGTGTATTTGTCTGTGCTGCCATCAGCCGCTTTCACTTCAATTTCATGTGTGCCACTGAAACGGGCTGCACCGTGAATGATGCTGCACAGGTTGCGGTCATAGAATCCCTGACGCATGCGGGTCTGTTTGCCGATGACGGACTGGGCATGGCTCAGGATTGCCGAGAAGGTACTGTGCACATGGCGGTTGTCACTGGTGTATATCGGGCTTTGGTTGAATTCAATAATACGGCTGACTGTGTGGCGCAGGGCTTTGGAAGGAATGGTGCCCCAGTGGGTACACCCGCCGCCAACGGTGCTCTCTTTTTCTACCACTGCCACGCGAAGGCCTGCCTTGGTCAGCCCCATGGCAGCGCCTTCGCCGCCAGGCCCGCTGCCTATCACGATGGCATCAAAATGGTTAGCCGATGTAGAGGTCGCTTTGCTCATGTCCGTATGGCCTTTTGTTTTCATTATGTTAAGGATGCGTAGTAAGTGTAACGCTCCACAGGAAATTCGAGAATTCACTCTCGCTTATTCAGCGTAGGTGATCACGCAACTTGCGCGAAAAAGAGCCCGTTAGTAGGAATTGAAGTCAACTGCAGGTGATCTGGCACAGGTTTGCAAAAACTGGATTGCATAAGCACTGAACTCGCTGGGAAAAGCGGGTATAGTTTGCGGTTAGATTTCATGAGGTAAAGATTGGCGATGGGAATTAGAGCACAACAGAAAGAAAAAACACGTCGAACGTTGATTGATGCGGCTTTCAGCCAACTCAGCGCCGATCGCAGTTTTTCCAGCCTGAGCCTGCGCGAAGTGGCGCGTGAAGCAGGTATTGCCCCCACTTCTTTCTATCGTCACTTCAAGGATATGGATGAGCTAGGCCTGACCATGGTGGATGAGGGGGGCTTGTTGTTGCGTCAACTGATGCGGCAGGCCCGTCAGCGTATTGCCGCGGAAGGCAGTGTGGTTAGAACGTCCGTTGAAACTTTTATGGAATTTATCGAAAGCAGTCCGAACGTTTTTCGGCTGTTGTTGCGTGAACGCTCGGGAACCTCAGCTGCTTTTCGTGCAGCCGTAGCACGTGAAATTCAACACTTTGTCGCGGAACTGACAGAATATTTCCAGGCAACCGCCGGCTCTACCCAAGAAGACGCCTATAATCAGGCTGAGGCGTGTGTGACCTTGGTATTCAGCTCTGGCGCTGAAGCATTGGATTTGGACAAGCGCGCCCGCGCAGAATTGGCGGAGCGTTTGATCACCCAGCTACGGATGATCGCGAAAGGCGCCTACTGGTATCGCAAAGATCGCGAACGCAACGCACTCAAGGATAAGTTGTCTTCAGGCAGGTAGTTAATATGGAACACAATCATCAATCTGAGCGAAAATTTCTTCTTCTCGCTGTCATCGCGGGTATCTGTGGCAGCGCGTCATTGGCCACGCTATTTACTGACAGTGTGGCTTTCTCTATTTTCCCTATCATCGCGTTTGTGCTTGCGGTGTATTGTTTCTACCAACAGCATGTGAACCAGCCGCTGACCGAGGGTACGCCGCTGATTGCTTTTGCTTGTTTCCTGGTGGGTGCGTTCGGTTACTCTGCGTTTGTACGCATGGAAATCCCATCTCTTGGCGGCAACTTCTTCTCAATCATCGTTACTATGGTGTTGGCGCTGTGGGTGATGTTCAAGATGGGCTGGTTGGGCAACCAGAAAAAAACGCCTGTCGACGAAAACTAAGTCGGGACACTGAATACAGAAAAGGAGCCACTCGGCTCCTTTTCTTTTGGCTGCAAAAGCGCTTATTTGCGCTCAAGTAGGACACCCGCTTCCATATGGTGGGTGTACGGGAACTGGTCGAACAGGGCAAAACGCGAAATGTGGTGCGTTTCAGACAAGATCGCCAAGTTCTCTTTCAGGGTCTCCGGGTTACAGGAGATATAGAGAATGCGGTCGTACGCCTGCACCATACGGCACGTGCCTTCATCCATGCCTGAACGTGGTGGGTCGACGAAGATGGTGTTGCAGTTGTAGCTCTTCAGGTCGATACCAGCTTGCTGCAGACGGCGGAACTCACGTTTGCCTTCCATCGCCTCGGTAAACTCTTCGGCAGACATACGGATGATCTGCACGTTATCAATGTCATTCGCGGCAATGTTCCATTGCGCCGACTCTACGGACGGTTTCGCTAGTTCGGTGGCCAGTACGCGGTCAAAGTTGTTTGCCAGCGCCAGTGAGAAGTTACCGTTACCACAGTAAAGCTCCAGCAAATCACCCGTGCTTTCTTGAGTGCAATCCACCGCCCATTCCAGCATCTTTTCCGCGACCTTGCCGTTTGGCTGAGTGAAGCTGTTTTCGATTTGCTGGTAGGTGAGGGTGCGGCCACTAACGTTCAGTTTTTCCACCACGAAATCGCGGTCGATAACGATTTTCTGCTTACGGGCGCGGCCGATGAGGTTGAGGTTGAAACCTTCATCGTTCAGGCGCTGTTTCAGCATCTGGGCGTTTCGCTCCCACTCTTCATCCAGTTGGCGATGGTAAAGCATGGAAACCAGCACTTCACCACTCAGGGTGGAAAGGAAATCTACCTGGAACAGTTTACGGCGCAGGCTTTCAATTGGGCGGATGGCGTCCAGCAGCAGTGGCATCAGATCATTGATGATTCGGCTCGCCTGTGGGAACTGATCCACACGGTACTTCTGCTTGGTTTCCTGATTGAACATGATGTAATAGAGGTCATCCCCTTCATGCCAGACGCGGAATTCAGCACGCATACGGTAGTGCTTGTCTGGAGACGGAAACACTTCCAGCTCAGGGGCATTAAACTCGGCGAAAGTGGATTGCATACGTGCAATTTTCTCGTCCAGTTGCGCCTGATATTGGGTGGTGTCAATCAGGGTATTGCTCATATTACCTAACCTGCATATCGAAAAATGAGGGCAAATTGTAAGTAGCCAAACGCGGTTGTCCAGCCTTTTCGCTGACTTTTTCGCCAGTGGTATGTTCTGGCGGCACAATTGCCGGGCTTGATATAAGATTGGCACACTTTAACGCGACCGGGCCTTACCATGAGCTTTCGAAAACCCAGAAACCGCAAAGAGATTTGTTACCCGTTTATCTATGAATCGGCGCTGACCTGCGACTATGAAATCCACACGGATGAGCTTTGTTCGCTGGTGGGTATGGCGCTGGCTACTCTGCCGGAAGGCTTTGACGATGTGCGGGAAGATCTTGAAACCCTGCACCCGAAAATCTATCACCTCAACGGTTCGGTGCGTGGCAAGAATGCGATTTTTGAGGAAGACCTAGAGTGGCTGCATGCACGCTATGACCACTACAACGAGTTGAGCCGTGGCCGTATCAACCGTTTTGTGTTGCCGCGTGGGCCTGTTGGGGTAATGGCGCTGCACCAGTGCCGCACCGGCTCTAAGAAAACCGTACGTCTGCTGCACCGCCTTGATGAGTCAGGGGTGACGTTTGAGCCAACGTTGCCGCGCTTTGCAAATCTGCTGGCGAACTTTTTCTTTGTGCTGACGGTATACATAAAGATGAAGCTGGATGTAGAGGAAGTTGAGTTTGTCAGCTGAGTTACTGATTCAGAATTAACGACTTCATTACCATTGCCGGGGCGAATGAGATCAAGTTATCAATATCTGGGTATCAAAAGCGCGCTTAGTTCTCTATAATCTGCGCGCTTTCACTCCAGCTGGGAATCCGGTGTAAATCCGGAACTGGCGCGCAGCGGTAAGGAGAAACGAAAGTGACACGGCGAAAGCCAGACACTGCATTTCGATGTGGGAAGTCGTCACCGTAGGCCGTCTCTAAGTCCGAATATCAGCTGGGTCACAATATGGTTTCAGGATCTCCTGACATCATTAGATACACGCGATATTTGGATCTGATATGTCTAATAAGCTACTTGCAGCAAGCTTGCTGCCGTGGGCTGCCTTTGCGCATGCCGAATCAACATCCCCTTCTGTTGACGACACTATGGTCGTTACCGCTTCCCGCTTTGAACAACCTGTTACAACGGTACTGGCGCCGGTTTCAGTCTTGACCCGTGATGACCTGGAAGATATTCAGGCGAAAAGTCTGGTCGATGCGCTGAAAACCCTGCCGGGTATTGAGATTGGCCAGACCGGTGGCCGCGGCCAACAGGCGTCTATTTTCCTGCGCGGAACCAACTCAAGCCATGTATTGGTGCTGGTCGATGGCGTTCGCTTGCCACGTACTATGATGGGTACGGTCGACTTCAACATGCTGCCGCTGAACACTGTGAGCGTATTGAAGTGATCCGTGGCTCAGGTGCAACGGTGTATGGCTCTGATGCAATTGGTGGGGTTATCAACATCATTACCCGCAATAAGGGCGAATCGAAGCGTTTCAGTGTCGGTGGCGGCAGTAACGATTACGTGCAATCTAGCATTGGTGTGACGACTCAGGTGAGCGATTCAGTTGCATTGCAACTCGGTGGAGGCTTGGAGCAAACCGACGGTTACAATGTGCATCCTAACTCGGCACCACCGGGGACAGAGCATGGCTTTGAAAGTAAGAACCTCTCTGGGCGTGTGAGCTACCAGCCAACGGAAAACTGGGAATCAAACCTGATTGGCCGCTGGTTCCAGAATGAAGTGGAATATGATGGCTGGGGCACCAAAAAACGCAGCTGGGTAGAAAGCAGCAGCATTGGCGCAGACACTGCTTATCGCAGCGGCAACTGGAACTCATTGGTACGTTTCGAGTTGGGCGAACAGTCAAATTATGACTACCTTGATGGTGCACCGAAAACGGCTGCCGATCTGACCAGTAAGATCCGTCAGGTCTATGGCAGCGCATCCTCCCGCTACGCCTTTTCAAAACAGTTCACGTTGACTGGCGGTGTGGACTCGACCTGGGAAGAGTACCTGGATGGCAATTTCATCTCGGCCAGCGCGATTGATGACAACCCGCGCCGCAACCTGGGTGCGTTTGTTCTGGCTAACTGGCAAGTGAATGATGCCGTGCTGCTTGAAGGTAGCGTGCGTCATGACGACAACCAACAATTTGGTGGTCACAACACCGGGCTGGTTGCATTAGGCTGGACGATCTCACCGGATTACCGCCTGTTTACCAGCTATGGGACTGCGTTCAAGGCTCCGGGTTTTGACAAGCTTTACGGCACCGGTGGCAATACTTCGCTGGCTCCGGAAAAAGCAGAAAACATCGAGCTTGGACTGGAAGGTACGACTTATAACGTAGGTTGGAGCATCAACGGTTATATCAACCAGATTGATAACCTGATTGTGTACACCGGCAATTGGCCAAACGGTACCAATGAAAACGTTGAAGAGGCGAAAATCCGTGGTGTGGAAATCGTGGCCGATTTTGATCTTGGCCCTGTCTACAACCAGATCTCATTGGATTTGAAAGACCCGAAAGATGTGAGCAAGGATGAGCAACTGGCACGCCGTGCCAAGCAATCACTGAAATGGCGCACGTCCGTATGGTTGGGTGATGTACTGCTGGGTACCCAGTATCTTTACCAAGGTGAGCGTCCGGACTATTCAGGTGGTGACATTCTGGGAAGCTACAGTGTGTGGGATGTCACTGCACAGTACGATATCAGCCAGCATGTAACGCTAAGCGGCAAGGTTACCAACCTGTTTGATAAAGAATACGCAACCGCCGGTGATTTCCCTGCGCCGGAAAGAGCTTTCTACGTCAATCTGGACTTTGCGTTCTAACCATTTTATCAAGCCGCCTTCGGGCGGTTTTTTGATTCAGGAATCCCATGAAAAAACGCGTTATCGTGAGTTGGTCATCAGGCAAAGATTCAACTTTATCCATATGCCGTTTATTGGAAAGCGAGCAATACGAAGTCGTTGGCCTCTATACCACCTATGTGAATGGGGAAGTGCCGTTTCAGGCCACACCGCTCGAGATTGTCAAAGCGCAGGCTCACAGCATTGGGTTGCCTCTTGTCTTGATTGAGCTTGATGAGGTATTCCCGCCGAACGAGATTTATCAGAGTGCGGTCATTGATGGGATCCGTCAAAGTGGCTTGGATATAGAAGCGGTCGCGTTTGGGGATATGTTCTGCAACGGGATTGAAGCGTACCGGCGCAGTTATATAGAGCCCCAAGGTTGGGAGTGTGTCTTTCCGTTGCTTGGGGAGAGCAGTCAGTTGCTTGCCAAGGAAATCATTCAGCGTGGCATCGTGACACGCCTGACGACAGTCGATACCACCCAGCTAAGTGGCGACTTCCTAGGGCGATGGTTTGATGCTTCTTTATTATCTGATTTGCCCGAAGGCTGTGATCCGTGCGGTGAAGACGGTGAATTCCATACTCTGGTCACCAGCGCACCCTGCTTTCGCTATTCTCTAGAAGTGAAGGTATCGGGAGTAGACCGTAACGGGCGTTTCCATCATCTTCGTTATCAACAATATGGGGTGTCGGTGTAAAATCGCGCTTTTGCGCAGTATGATGGCTGCGCAAAGGTTCAATGAAGGTGAGAATGCGTGAAAAATGTGCTGATTTTTGATTCCGGTGTCGGTGGACTGTCTGTGTATCAGGAGATAGCCAAATTACTGCCGGAGCAACCAGTAATTTACGCATTCGATAATGCAGCATTCCCCTATGGGGAGCTGGACGATGATGTATTGGTCAGCCGGGTCTGTGGCATGGTATCTGCGCTTTGCCAGCAGCATGATATCGCGCTGGTCGTGATCGCCTGCAACACTGCCAGTACTCTGGTGCTGCCTCACCTTCGTAAGCTGCTGACCATTCCCGTTGTCGGGGTAGTTCCGGCAATCAAGCCTGCCGCTGCGATAAGTCAAAGTAAAGTTATTGGCCTTCTGGCGACACCGGCCACAGTAAAACGTCGCTATACCCAACAGCTGGTGGAAGAGTTCGCTCCGGATTGCCAAGTCGTGATGGTAGGGTCAACGGACTTGGTTCAGATGGGAGAGGATAAGTTGCGAGGTGAGGACGTGGATCCAAAGCGTCTTGGCGTCATCCTTTCACCAATGGCAGATAAAGTTGACTGTATCGTTCTGGGATGTACCCACTTCCCGCTGCTCAAAAGCGAGATAGAAACAGTAGTTGGGGGGAGCTGCAGGGTCATTGACTCTGGAGAAGCGATAGCAAACCGTGTCTATACCCTATTAAAAGAGGGAGGCAAAGTAGCCTCCCGCAGAGATAGTTTGCATCGGGTATACAGCAGTGCCCCGGTCATTCGGGAGCATGAACTGAACAACGAACTTAGTAAGCTCGGATTTGGTGAAATTAAGCGCGCTCCGACTTTCTAGGATCGTTGGCTTCACGCACTTTAAGAGTCCGCTCACCATATTCACTGTTATTCAGTGTCTCGATGGCACCAGGTGCATCGCCCGCTGCCATCACTACAAAACCAAACCCTCTTCTTTTCCCTGTGCGCTTGTCCTTCATTAATCGAACAGCAAATACCTCTCCATGTTTAGCAAATAACTCTTTTACGTCATTCTCGTTTGCCCGATAAGGCAGGTTACCCACGTAAATGGTTTTGCTGGTAGAAGGTACAGATTCGAAATCGTCGCCCGAAGACTTAGTGGCAAAAAGAGAAAGGGCAATACCTACAGTAACGGCGCCAAGCGCGAAGCTAATCCTGTGCTGGATACGATAGTGGCGTTATTCAGCAGCAATGCGCCGACTAGGGCTATGGCTGCGCTGATCAATAAACTGATGGATGTTTTCATAATCATCTAAAGTAAACGTCGGTTAGAAGAAATAGCATGAAGAAACGAAATCAATGCTGACTAAAATAAGAACAATTGTCGGGTCGATATTACGGTTATTGGAATCTTATTGCCAGTAAGTGAATGTGACGGCTATCTAATGTTGTAATTTGTTGTGTTTTTTAAAGTTTAGGTTGATTTGCAGTCACTCGGAAAGAAATCGGACAAAAACCCTTGCCAATGTGATCCTAGTCTCTATAATGCCGCCTCACCGACACGGAGAGCGGCTTCCTCTGCGGAAACAGCCACC
>BAXE01000040.1 GCA_001310415.1 Enterovibrio sp. JCM 19048
AAAAAGCCCTGCTAGCAATAGCAGGGCTTTTTATCGTTTATCGGTTTTTAAAATGAACGCTCACGAGCCTCCGGCTTGCGTCCCCGCCGCTCCGCTACTTTTTAAGAAACCCAGTCTTCGGACTGGGTTTTGTTGTTTTTATTGCTGAATCATCATTTACATCGGGCGCGCTGTGGTGGGTGTTTCTATGGGGATGAATAAGATGCCATCCATTATTTTTGAAGGAATAGCGATACGAGCACTGCCAAAGTCTGTTTTGATAAGCTGTGCACTGTCAAATGCTGCCCTGTCTGCTCCGGTGAGCCCTTTTATGTCAATAAAGGCATCTGGGTAACCGGACTGGTACAAGATATGATTGAGTGAACCAGAGACACTCTCTACAGGAATGGTGTCGGATTCCCATGTAGCCGTATCAAAGTCAAAGGGTGCAAGACGGCCGGTATGAGTTAGTTGCATGACATTATAAATGGTGGTGTCAGGATAGCGCTCATAGGTCGCTTCAACCACTGAGCCGGATAAAGCGTCACGTGGATATTGTGGCCCCAAAGTAGCGTTTGGCCATCGATGTTGAACCATTCCTCGCGTAGCCATTTGAGGTTTTCGGCAGACTGATAGTCTGAATGCTCGTGCGCTTGATTATGAATGACCTGATAGGATTGAGCGCTTAAGCTGCGAGCGATTTGCAGCCAGAAGGAAGCGTATTGTTTAAAGTCTCTGGGATTGGCAGGATCGTAAGCCGGTATGGCTTCTTTGGGCTTCTGTTGTATAAGGGTGTCTTCCAGTTTGCTCAGTGCCGCGACTAAGGTGTTGTGATCAGCCATGGTAAATGTCTGCTCTTGTGCATACCACGGACACATCATGACTGGTGCGATACGCTGGATGTCGGCATAATCTCGCAAAGGAAGACTGTTATTGTTCAGGTAACGTTTCAGCTCATCGAACATGACACTACAACCGGCATCACTGGTGATACGGGCTTCATACCCGGCCAGGATCAGCGGGTTTCCCCCCTGCTGGTCGACATCATGGATATAGTTAAACAGCTTTGCCATTTCCTCACTGAAGCGGTGCATAAACATGTAGTTAGCATCGGGACCGGTAACAGCATCAAGCAGGGTTTGTTTGCCCGTTAAGTAGTTTTGCCAAGCGGCGAGACCATCATAAAAGCCCGCTTCCATGACGAGAAGTTCGGCATCGCCCTCTTGGTGGAGGGCTTTGACCATACGTCCCCTTAAACTAAAGACTTTTGACCCTTGATGAGAACTCTCCCCGAGGGTGACGATATCGTAGCCGTGCGTCGCGGTGATCAGGTTGGAAAGATCACTGTTATCAGATTGGATATCGGTGCTTTCTAATGGTTGATAAGGTGTACTGATCGTTTCAACTTCCCAGCTGTTACAGCCGATAAGCAGCAGGGGTAGCAGTAGAGACAACTTGCGCATGAGGTGACTCCCGAGGATGAATGTGATCCATCATTGCTTGGGGCGTCTTTTACGTATATCAGGAAAGCGTGACTTATCGAGCAAGTATTCAACAGCGCTTTTTTGTCATCATTTGTTACGCAGTTTTGTGCGATAGTCCTATTACTGTGATGGTGATAGGGGCTAAATGGTTTTGCACTTTTCTTGCGTTATCTCCCTATACCCATATCCCTTCAGCCACATCCCACAACGCTTTGATTAGCGGATTCTCAAGTTGAGAACGCAGGCAACACACTCCAAGTTCAAACGGCTTGATTGGTGCGAGTTTAAGTCTCTCAATTTTGTCCCTGACAGGACTGTTGTTGATAACCACGTCCGGCGCGATTCCAACGCCACATCCAAGCGCCACCATGCTTACGATGGCTTCATGGCCGGAGACCTGAGCGTAGATGTTGGGTTTAATCCTCATTGCTTTAAACCAGGTATTTACCCGCTCCCTGGCTGTACCTGCTTCGGGAACGATGAAGGGAACGGATGACCAATCCGGATTCTGCTTCTGTAAAGTATCGGCAAAACTGCTGGTACCGGAAGGGGCAATGACGGACAGCGGGATGTCGCTGATCGGCGAGAAGGCTACTTTCGATGGCAATTGCTCAGGTAGGGCTGAAATTGCGATATCCGCATCGTTGGAAAGTATCTTATCGATAGCTTGCGCCGGGTCACCGGTAGAGACTTTCAGTTCGATAAGTGGGTGCCTGAGGCGAAACTCGGATAGTAAGTCTGGCAAGTGGCTGTAACTCGCTGTCACTGAACAGAACAGGCGAATCTCACCCACCAGTTCATTGTCTTTGGTGTTGAACATGCTCTGGAACTGCTGCCATTCAGCGATGATCCTCATGGCAACCGGCAGCAGTTTTTTCCCCGCCAGGGTTAACGCCACACTGCGGTTATCACGCAGGAATAATTGTTGCTCTGCTTCCTGCTCAAGCTTTTGTATCTGGCGGCTTAAGGCTGATGGGCTAATATGCATTGCGGCAGCGGTTTTGGAGAAACTCTTACTGTCGCAAAGATGTATGAAAAGCTGAAGATGTTTGATGTTCATCGCTTAACTACCATGTTGCAAAAAATGCAATTACTTGTTGTGAATATATCACTTTAAGCAACCAAATGCCTGATCTATGATGGGGACAATTCGATGCCACAGTGTGTCATGTGGGTATCGCTCAAGGACTAAATTTTTTGCACGGAGTATTCGACATGTCTAACTATTTCAATGCCTTAAATTTGCGTGAGCAATTAGCTCAATTGGGTGTTTGCCGCTTTATGGACAAAGCAGAATTTGCAAACGAAGCGGAATACCTGAAAGGCAAAAAGGTAGTGATTGTGGGCTGTGGTGCACAGGGCCTGAACCAAGGTCTGAACATGCGCGACTCAGGTCTGGATGTGTCGTATGCACTGCGTCAGGCGGCTATCGATGAGCAGCGTCAGTCTTACAAAAACGCCAAAGAAAATGGCTTCCACGTAGATAACTACGAAAACCTGATCCCACAGGCGGATCTGGTGGTTAACCTGACTCCTGACAAGCAACACACCAGTGTGGTTAGCGCAGTAATGCCGCTGATGAAGCAAGGTGCGGCGCTGGGTTACTCTCATGGCTTCAACATTGTTGAAGAAGGTATGCAAATCCGTAGCGATATCACGGTTGTAATGGTGGCACCTAAGTGTCCGGGTACAGAAGTACGCGAAGAGTACAAGCGTGGTTTCGGTGTACCTACTCTGATTGCGGTTCACCCAGAAAACGATCCAAACGGTGACGGTCTGGAAATTGCGAAAGCATGGGCGGCGGCAACCGGTGGTCACCGTGCCGGCGTGTTGGAATCCTCTTTCGTTGCTGAAGTAAAATCTGACCTGATGGGCGAGCAAACCATTCTGTGTGGCATGCTGCAAGCGGGTTCAATTGTTTGCTACGAGAAGATGGTAGCGGAAGGAATCGACCCAGGTTACGCAGGTAAACTGCTGCAGTTTGGTTGGGAGACGATTACCGAAGCGCTGAAATTTGGCGGGATCACCCACATGATGGATCGCCTGTCTAACCCTGCAAAGATCAAAGCCTTTGAACTGTCAGAAGATCTGAAAGATCTGATGCGTCCACTGTACAACAAACATATGGATGACATCATTTCCGGTCACTTCTCATCAACCATGATGGCTGACTGGGCAAACGATGATGCTAACCTGCTGGGCTGGCGTGCAGAAACGGCAGAAACGGCATTCGAAAACTACCCAGAAACTGATGTGAAGATTGCTGAGCAGGAATATTTCGACAACGGCATTCTGATGATTGCGATGGTTCGCGCAGGGGTTGAGCTGGCGTTTGAAGCAATGACAGCGTCAGGCATCATCGAAGAGTCTGCATACTATGAGTCACTGCACGAGCTGCCACTGATTGCAAATACCGTTGCCCGTAAGCGCCTGTACGAAATGAACGTGGTTATCTCTGACACTGCTGAATACGGTAACTACCTGTTCGCAAACGTTGCAACGCCACTGCTGCGTGAGAAGTTCATGCCGCTGGTTGGTACTGATGTGATTGGTAAAGGTCTGGGTGAAACAGGCAACCAGGTGGACAACCAAACCCTGATCGATGTAAACGAAGCGCTGCGTAGCCATCCTGTTGAGTGGATTGGTCAGGAGCTACGTGGTTACATGACAGACATGAAACGCATTGCGGTAGGCGATTAATTTCACCTTACCCTGAAAATGAAAAACCCGGCGAAAGCCGGGTTTTTTGTGTCTGATAAGCGGTGGTTTAATCGTCCGCTTTCTGGTTCAGCTTTTGCTCGAACTCTGCCAGTTTTTGCTCCATCTCGCTCAGCTTCTGGCGGGTGCGCAGCAATACCTGGGTCTGCACATCAAATTCTTCACGGCTGACAACATCCAGTTTTGCCAGTTGCGCCTGAATCACTTCACGGACTTTCTGCTCAACGTCGTTACCCAGATCTTTCACCGGCTTTGGCATTGAGTCGTGAATTTGTCGGGCAATCTGCTCCAACTTTTTCGGGTCGAACATGCGTTACTCCTTATTTTGATGCCGTTATTCTAAGCAACCCCCGCCCGTTTGTCGAAAGTGTCTTGTGCGACCTCTACTGCAAACAGGATTGTCAGCTGTTGAAAAAGAAAAGGGCCTCACTCGAGACCCTTTGCTAACGTCAGAAACCAGCAGCAGTGTTACTGCGCGTTGATCTCCTTGTCTTCTTCGAACTCCGGTAGCGGTTCATGTTTACTTGCCAGGTAGGTGTAAATCACCGGCAGGACAAACAGGGTGAACAGGGTACCGATGGCCAGACCTGCCACGATAACAATACCGATACTGAAGCGCTGTGCAGCACCTGCACCGGTGGCGTACATCAGTGGGATAAGACCTGCAATCATAGCAGCCGTGGTCATCAGGATTGGGCGCAGACGCACTTTCGCCGCCTCCATGACTGCATCCATCTTATTCATGCCGCGGTGAAGCTGTTCTTCCTTCGCCACTTCACAGATAAGAATACCGTGCTTGGTGATAAGACCAATCAGGGTGATCAGACCGACCTGTGAGTAGATATTCATGGACGCCGCGCCCCATGCCAGCGCAATCAAGGCGCCACAGATAGCAAGCGGTACAGAGACCAGGATCACCAGCGGGTCACGCAGGGATTCAAACTGGATTGCCAAAACCAGGAAGATCACCGCCAGTGCCAGCAGGAAAGTACCAAACAAGGCGCTGCCTTCCGTCACAAACTGGCGGGCTTCACCCAAGTAGTTATGCTGGTAACCGGCAGGCAGTTTTTCCGCCGCAATGTTTTCAAACCAGTTGATGGTATCGCCCATGGCCACGCCAGGCGCTGCAACGGCGCCGATAGTTGCTGAATTCAGCTGGTTGAAGTGTGGCAATGCACGAGGCTCTGCAACCACATCAATGGTGATCAGAGAGCCCAGCGGCACCGCTTCACCGTTGGCTGAGCGCACGTAGTAACCTTGATGGATTCAGGGTTCAGGCGGTACTTACGCTCTACCTGCGGGATCACTTCGTACGAGCGGCCATCCAGGTCGATACGGTTAACGTAGCCGTCAGCCATCATGGTGCCCAGGGTGATACCAATATCCTGCATGGTCACGCCGTACGCACCTGCCTTGTCTTTGTCGATGTTGATTTTCATCGTCGCAGAGTCGAAGTTCAAATCCATGTCAGAGTAAACGAACATAGAGTTGCTCTTCACTTCCGCCAATACATCAGACGCGACCTGGAACAGGCTTTCGAAGTTGTTCGGTGTGGTGATCACGAACTGAATTGGCAGGCCCGAAGATGCGCCTGGCAGCTCTGGCATTTGGAATGCAGTTACCGCCATACCCGGGATGTCTTTCACTTCCCCGGTCATACGTTTAACGATGTCCGCCTGGCTGGCTTCGCGCTCACTCCAAGGCACTAAAGAGGCAATACCGAATGCCTGGTTGGATTTAGGTACGCCAGAGAACACCTGCGAGAACTCCACTTCAGGCTGGTCAGCAAGCTTTTGGTTTACCTCAGCCATGGTGTTCTGGATAAAATCCAAGTTGGCGGTCGATGGCGCAGTACCCATCATCACGATCACGCCTTTGTCTTCTGCTGGCGCCAGCTCACTTGGAATGAACTTGAACAGCACAGGCAGGCTGACAAACACAATGACTGCAAAGGTGATGATCACCGGACGTACTTTCATCACGCCGCCCAGCATGCGGGCATAGCGCTCCGTCATACCATCCAGGAAGTGATGAACCTTAGCTTCGAATTTGCCCGGTTGTTCGTTAGCTTTCAGCATCTTCGAACACATCATCGGCGACAGGGTCAGCGCGATAATACCGGAGACAAATACGGCGCCTGCCAGTGTCAGGGCGAATTCCTTGAACAGCGAGCCGGTAATGCCACCCATCAGGGCGATTGGTGCGTATACCGCCGCCAGCGTCAGGGTCATGGAAATCACCGGCACGGCAATTTCGCGGGTACCGATAATGGCCGCACGGAATGGGGATTCGCCCAGTTTAATATGGCGGTCGACGTTCTCCAGTACCACGATGCGTCATCCACCACCAGGCCAATCGCCAGAACCATCGCCAGCAGGGTCATCAGGTTCAATGAGAAGCCGAAGATTTCCATCATCATGGCCACGCCAATCAGCGACAGCGGAATCGTGATGATAGGAATCAGCACGGCGCGGAACGAACCGAGGAACAAGGTGATCACCACCAGTACGATCAGCGCCGCTTCGATAATGGTTTTCACCACCTCATGAATCGACTCGTTAATCGCAACGGTCGAGTCATACAGCACGTTCATCTTGATGTTGCTTGGCATGTTGCGCTCAAGCTCAGGCAACTTTTTCAGCACGTCTGCAGCGATGTTGATCGGGTTCGCGGTTGGTGCGGCGTTAATTGCGGCAACCACCGCTTCTGAGCCGTTAGCCGTCGCGCGGTAAACATCGTGGCTTTTCTCGAGCGAGACTTTGGCAATATCGCCGAGGCGGATCACCTGACCTTGCTGCGTCGCCACCACCAGACGTTTCAGCTCATCGGTGCCAGACACCTGAGTATCTGCCGAGCCGTTATAGAGCATGTAAGTGCCCACTGACTGACCGGTTGCAGACTGGTAGTTGTTGGCATTCAGAACGCCCATTACGTCTTTGGCGGTCAGGTTAAACGCGGCCATTTTTGCCGGGTCCAGCCACACGCGCAGGGCGTATTTCAGGCCACCGTAAAGGTCGATTTTGGACACACCGTTAACGGTAAAGAGCTGCGGCTTGGTCACACGCTCCAGGTAGTCAGTGATCTGGCTGGAGTCGAGTTCATCCGAGGTAAAGCCGATATACATGACCGCGGTGGTGGAGCCGGTCGACATGTTGACCGACGGGTCTTCCGACTCGCTTGGGAGCTGGGCACGAACCGAGTTCACCTTGGCCAGGATATCGGCCAGGGCGGCGTTCGGGTCGGTGTTGAGCTTCATGTACGCGGTAACAGTCGAGCTGCCAAGTACCGATTCCGAGGTCATGAAATCGATGTTGTCAGCTTGCGCAACCGCCTGCTCAATCGGCGTAGTGATAAAGCCTGGATGAGATCCGCGCTTGCACCATAGTAACTGGTGGAGATGGTCACCACGGTGTTGGTCATGTCCGGGTATTCCCGCACCTGCATCTTGAACATGGATTGCAGGCCCAGCAGTGCGATAAGGAAGCTTATCGACACGGCCAGTATCGGGCGCCGGATGAAAATATCAGTGAATTTCATGGCGTCCCCTTACAGTTGTGGAATCTCAGCCGGTGGTGCCAGCGCATCGCTCTGAACCACACGGACTTTCGAACCGTTGCTCAGGCGAACCTGACCGGAAGTCACCACTTTGTCGCCCGCTTTCAGGCCTTCCAGCACGTGTGCGATGTGGCCTTTACGCTCACCGACTTTCACGACTTGCTGGAACGCACGGGTCACGCCGTCTTCTTCACGCAGTACATACACGTTTTCGCCGTACAGGGTGAAGTTGATAGCGGTCTGGTCTACTACGATTTGGTCTTCAAAGGTTGGCAGAATGATGTTGGCGCGGGCAAACATACCGGAACGGAGTTGGCCGTCGTTGTTTGGAATGTCAGCCTGAACCTGGATCAGACCGCTCTGGAAGTTAACCGCAGGCTCAATCGCACTGATCTTGCCGGTAAATGGCGTAGCCGGGTAGGCATCAACAGAGATATCGATTTGCTGGCCAAGGCGGATTTTCGCGATATCAGTTTGTGGCACGGTAAAGCGAAGGCGCATCACAGAGGTGTCTTCCAAGCGCACAATCTCGTTGCCCGGCTGCAGGTACTGGCCGAGGAACACGTTGCGCAGGCCGACGATACCGTCAAACGGTGCATCAATGGTGCGGCGCTCGATGGCTGCTTTCAGACTTTCCACGTCAGCCTGCAGTGAGCGGAAGTTGGCTTCGGCTTCGTCCAGTGCTTCTTTGGAAATTGAACCGGTACGGAACAGACCCTGGTAACGTTTGAATTTCGCTTGGGTTGCCGGTAGGCGCGCTTCGGCACTTTTCAGGTTAGCCAGTTCAACTTTGGAATCCAGAGTGACCAGTACATCGCCCTGTTTGACGGTCTGGCCGGATTCAAAGTTGATGGATTTGATCACGCCACTCACTTCCGAGGTGAGGGTCACGCCCTGGTTCGGCTCGATAAAACCGATAGCTTCGATGGTTGGAATCCAGTCTACGGCGGTCATTTCCACCGCAGTCACCGGAAATTCCGGCTCTGGCATATTTGCCATGTACTCGGCAATTTTTTGTTGTTTGAACATGTTAAAGCCGATTACGGTGCCGAAAAGCACCACCGCCACGACTAACATGACGACAAACCATTTCTTCATTGAGATAGCTCCGATTCTTTATGAAGGCAGATAGCGTCCCAGCAGGCGTTGATCGCGTCATCAATGCCGGTCGCATCCAGTGTTATTATTCCTTGAACCTGCTTGCGCGCCAGGCAGATTGCCGGTTCGATGCCAATTCCAGATAGCACGTCCGTCGACAAGGGTTTAAAAGTACCGCTGGCGATCCCACGCTCAAAAAATGCATGGATAGGGGCAAACGCCTCTCTCTCCTGCATCCGCTGCTCGCCATTTTCCTGTTGGGGAAGGCTGTCGAACTGCTCACGGTTGATCGCGTTATCGTCACGGTTGATAGTCAGATCCCACGCATTGCGCCACAGGGTGACAAACTGCTGATGCAGTGACATGTCATCATGGAATCCGCGCATAATATTGCTGGCACAGTTACGAACCACGTGCAGTCGCAGTTGGCGTAACAGGTCATTTTTGTCCGAGAAGTAACGGTAGATGGTCCCTGCAGCCACTCCGGCCTCGTTGGCAACCATCTGCATCGACAGGCGGTCAAAACCGTGTTGGGCCAGCAAATGCTCCGTGGCTTCCAGAATTTGTGTCTTTTTGTCAGACATATACATGCGTGAGGTGAATGAACGTTCATTCATTGTATGGGTTTTGCGACAGAGTGCAATGACCGAAGTGTTGCAGTCAGCAGGTGAAGTGCGATGCCAATCCTTTTACAATGGGCGGTTTAGTCACACGCACAATGCCACGAGGACACCCGATGAAACTTAACCCCGCCCAGAATGACGCTGTACACCACGTTTCAGGGCCATGCCTGGTGTTGGCAGGTGCCGGCTCCGGCAAAACGCGTGTGATCACCAATAAAATTGCCTATCTGGTGCAGCAGTGCGGGTACAAGGCCCGCCATATCGCCGCGGTAACTTTTACCAATAAAGCCGCGCGGGAAATGAAAGAGCGTGTGGGGCAAACGCTGAACCGCCAGGAAGCGCGTGGCTGATGGTGTCCACCTTCCATACCCTGGGCTTGAATATCATCCGCCGCGAATACAAGGCGCTGGGTCTGAAGGCGGGCTTCTCGCTGTTTGACGATCAGGATCAGATGGCGCTTTTAAAAGAGCTGACCGAAGACGAGCTGGAAGGGGATAAAGATCTGCTCAACCAGCTTCTGCACACCATCTCAAATTGGAAAAATGACATGCTGACGCCGCAGCAGGCGCAATCTGCTGCTATGGGGGAGCGCGACCAGCTGTTTGCCCATTGCTACGCCATGTACCAAAAGCAAATGAAAGCCTACAACGCGCTGGATTTTGACGACCTTATCCTGATGCCGGTCATTCTGCTGAAAACCAATGAAGAGGTACGTGAACGTTGGCAAAGCAAAATCCGTTACCTGCTGGTGGATGAATACCAGGACACCAACACCAGCCAGTACCAGTTGGTGAAACTGCTGGTGGGTGAGCGCGCACGCTTTACCGTGGTAGGTGACGATGATCAGTCGATTTACAGCTGGCGTGGCGCGCAGCCGAAAAATCTGTTGATGCTGAGCCAGGACTTCCCGAGCCTGAAGGTGATCAAGCTTGAGCAGAACTACCGTTCAACCAGCCGAATCCTGCGTGCGGCCAACATCCTGATTGCCAACAACCCGCACGTGTTTGAGAAAACCCTGTTTTCTGCGCTGCCGGACGGCGAAATGCTCAAAGTGCTCAAAGCCAATAATGAAGAGCATGAAGCGAGCGTGTGGTGGGGGAAATCATCGCCCATAAGTTTATGAATCGCACCGATTACAAGGATTACGCCATCCTGTACCGCGGGAATCACCAGTCACGCCTGTTTGAAAAAGCACTGATGCAAAACCGTATCCCGTACAAAATTTCCGGCGGTACCTCCTTCTTTGCCCGGCAGAAATCAAAGACATCATGGCTTACCTGCGCCTGTTAACCAACCAGGATGACGACAACGCCTTCCTGCGTATCGTCAACACGCCGCGTCGTGAAATCGGCCCAGTAACGCTCGAAAAGCTGGGAAATTACGCCAATATGCGCGGAAAAAGCCTGTTTGCAGCGAGTTTTGAACTTGGGTTACAAGAGCACCTGAATGGCCGTGGACTGGAATCCCTGCAGCGTTTTACCCGCTGGATTGTCGAGCTTTCCGACCAGTTTGAACGTGGCGATGCGGTGGATGCCGTGCGCTCGCTGGTACGCGATTCCCATTACGAAGACTGGCTGTATGAAACCTCATCCAGCCCGAAAGCGGCAGAGATGCGGATGAAAAACGTGTCCGATCTCTACAGCTGGATTGTGGCGGACCTGGAAGGCGACAACTACGACAACGAGGTTAAAACCTTGCGTGAAGTGGTTCAGCGCCTGACCCTCCGTGACATGATGGAGCGGGGTGAAGACAATGACGACGCTGATCAGGTGCAGTTGATGACCTTGCACGCCTCAAAAGGCCTGGAGTTTCCCTACGTTTATCTGGTAGGGATGGAAGAAGGTCTGCTGCCTCACCAGTCCAGCATTGATGAAGACAATGTTGAGGAAGAGCGCGACTGGCGTATGTGGGGATCACCCGTGCTCAGCGAGAGATGACCTTTACCTTGTGTAAAGAGCGTCGCCAGTACGGCGAGCTTATCAAACCGATGCCAAGCCGTTTCCTGGAAGAGCTGCCTTACGACGATGTGGAGTGGGAAGAGAAGAAAAAGCCCCAAACCCAGGAAGAGCGGATGGCTAAAGGGCAGGCTGCCATCGCCAACCTCAGGGCGATGCTGAAAAATAGCATTGAAAGCCGGAGCAATCCGGCTTTTTCTTTATGGCTGCAGCGCTTCCTGCGCTGATTCGTTCTCATGCAGTTTTCTGATCACCCGCGCTGGCGTCCCGCCAATCAGGGAGTCTGCAGGCATATCCTTGGTGACCACTGAGTTGGCGGCAACCACACTGCGATCGCCAATCGTCACACCTTGCAGATCACGCTGTTTCCACCAATCCACACATCGTTCCCCACCACAATCGGCAGGCAGAAGGTTTCCCACTGGCGGCGACGGCGGTAATCCATCGGGTGACCCGCCGTATAAAATTGGCAATTTGGGCCAATCAGTACATTGTTGCCGATAGTAATAGGTGCACCATCTAGCATCACGACACCCATATTGATAAAAGTCTCCTTGCCGATGTGGATGGTTTTGCCAAATTCGCACTGGAAGGGTGGCATCACCATAGATTCGGGATCGATGCTGCCAAAAAGCTCAACAGCGGTATCGTAAGATTTATCTGCCGGCAGGGTGTTGTAGGTTTGCAGCAGGGAAAATGCCTTGGAGCGGATAGTATCAATGGTTTCGTCACGGCCGTTGAAGGCAAGGCCGCGGGTCATTTTTTCAAATTCGGTCATGTCAGCGATGTAGCACAGTAAAACAGGCGCGCATCATGCGTGAATTGGCGCTCGGTTTCAGTGCGTTTGCTTCCATTTTGACGCTTGATCAAAAAAGGCGACCCGAAAGTCGCCTTTTCAATATCCTGAATCTTATAGCGAGAGCATGTGATCGATGGCAGCTTTGATTTCATCATCCGAGCAATCCATACAGGTACCACGTGCCGGCATACCGTTGAAGCCGTTCAGCGCATGGGTCAGCAGCACATCTTCACCTTGTGCGATACGCGGTTCCCAAGCGGCTTTGTCACCGGCTTTTGGTGCGCCAGCTGCACCAGTGGCGTGACAGGCCATACAGTAAGTGTTGTAGACCGCATCACCGGTACGTGGGCCGGTTGGCGCTGCAGCGGTTTCTACCGGTGCCTCACCTTCCAGATAAACGGAACCGACTGGTGCGATGCGTTCTGCAATGGCTTCTTCTGACATGTCAGCAGCGTGCGCTGCACCCATCAGAGACAAAGCGGTGACAGCAGACACTGCTAGACGACGTAAAAAAATTCCCTTTGCGCTCACGGTTTCACTCCCAATATCTTTTTTTGGCTCCGAATGAACGGACGTTTTTTATGCGGTTAACTCTTTTTATCACAATTAAATGGTGAGATCGGCGAATCGAGTCTCCATTTTTTGCAATTGTGACAGGACAGACGACGGAGTCAGAACGAAAATAAGTTAACTCCGTGTAAAGATTAAGTGATTATAGCGCTTTAGATTGTTGCGTGAAACCGTTATGATATGCCTCCCTTGCACTGATTTTAGCCTGATCGTTTAAAAATGAATCGGTCGGAAAAAAAATTAAAAAAAGTGCTAGACGGCATGGGGCGATATCCGTAATATTCGACTCCGCCGACAGGGGCAAGCGCCCGTAGCTCAGCTGGATAGAGCGTTGGCCTCCGGAGCCAAAGGTCGCAGGTTCGAATCCTGTCGGGTGCGCCAATTCCGGAAATGAAAATTTGGCGAAGAAATAAAACAGTGGTGGCTGTAGCTCAGTTGGTAGAGTCCCGGATTGTGATTCCGGTTGTCGCGGGTTCAAGTCCCGTCAGCCACCCCACTCGGTGAATAGCGCAGTTTGGTAGCGCATCTGGTTTGGGACCAGAGGGTCGGGGGTTCGAATCCCTCTTCACCGACCACATTTAGAAGCCCTGCTCAATGAGCAGGGCTTCGTCGTTTCAGTGGTAATAAAATTGGCTTCATGCTTACAGCATGATGGGTCGGGTCGAAGTGTCGAACCATTTGGAAGGCCGCCCCGTACGAATCCTCTTCACCGACCACTTTCAGAGAAAGCCCGCCCCGTACGAATCCTCTTCACCGACCACTTTCAGAGAAAGCCCGCTCAGTAGAGCGGCTTTTTCGTATTTGTCATTTTCAAACTAAATTGTTCCCCTTCTTGGTGTAATGCCACCATTCTTAAAGACAAAGATCAGTCAGCCGGCAAGCGGGGTATTGTTTACTGTTGGCCCTTACAACGAAAATTTCCCTCTTTATTTATACACCTGACTTGGTGGATGCTGCTTTTCAGCTTGTTTCGTCTGACAGGGTGGCGGGGAGCAACGGATACACAATCTTCCTGAAAGCAAATTGTTGCGATATCAAGGTGGTTGCGGGTGTTCTATTTTTAATCAATCTGTTGGTGCGAGATGACGAATTGTCGTTTTTTTGAAGTAAGTCATGCTGTCTCAAGACTCGAAACAGATGATTAATGCAAAACTAAGCCTCTAATTATGCACCTGACAATAGGTTGATTTGTGGATGATTATTCGGTGGTTTCTTTTTTCGCTTGGCTGATAGTGCTGAAAATCCAAGTTGAATATATATCATTGATTAACTTTTAGAGATCGCCTCTGATTTCCTGCTTATTCTTTTTGCCTGCCGCGAAATTAGCACTAATCTCTTCCTTGATAATTTATATAAAGTTTATTTAAAACAGCCGTTTAACTTTGTGGCTGTGAGTTTGTCTCAGAGTCTAATCTAACTCCATAAAGTGACTATTTATGCGTATTGCGAGTTTAAATATGGAACTTTGTGCTGCTTTGTTGATTTTTTGTGAAATCTTTGCCAGATTCATCTATCAACAAATCGCGTGCTTTTTGCGCGGTTGTAAATTGGCCGTTGAAAGGCACTTTCGTTTCAAACCTCATGGGTAAACAGTGGAATGCGCAACACGCGCATTTTTTGTCTGAAGCGGGTGTCGACGGCGGTTTATCGTTCAACCATATGGAGTCAAACGATGAAAACAGGAATGTTGAAGCTGAGTGCTGCTCTTCTCGCATCTGCAGTGGCAGCCGGAGTACAGGCAAAGACGCTGGTATATTGCTCCGAAGGCTCTCCAGAAGGATTTAACCCATCGCTCTACACCGCTGGTACTACTTTTGACGCGAGTTCTCGCCAAATCTTTAACCGTCTGGTGCAGTTTGAACGCGGTACGACCAAAATCGTTCCAGGACTGGCAGAATCCTGGACTGTCTCTGATGACGGTAAGACCTACACCTTCAAACTGCGTGAAGGCGTGAAGTTCCACACCAACAAAGATTTCAAACCAAGCCGTGATTTCAATGCTGACGACGTGATCTTTTCCTTCATGCGCCAGAAAGATGAAGGTCACCCATTCCACAAAGTATCTGGTGGCTCTTACGAGTACTTCAACGCGATGGAAATGGGCGACTTGATTGATTCCATCGAGAAAGTTGACGACTACACGGTCAAATTCAACCTGACCCGTCCGGAAGCACCATTCATTGCCAACCTGGCGATGGACTTCGCGTCGATCATGTCTGCGGAGCAGGCTGACCAGATGCTGAAAGCGGGCACGCCTGAGAAGCTGGATCTGGAACCTGTCGGTACCGGTCCGTTTGCACTGGCAGGCTACAAAAAAGACTCCACCATCCGTTACCTGGCGCACCCTGACTACTATGAAGCAAAGCGCCTATCGACCGTCTGGTGTTCTCAATCACGCCTGATGCCTCAGTTCGCTATGCGAAGCTGCAAAAGGGCGAGTGTCATGTAATGCCTTATCCAAACCCGGCTGACCTTGAGCGCATGCAGGCTGACAATGCGATTAACCTGATGAATCAGGAAGGTCTGAACGTGGGTTACCTAGGCTTCAATACCCAGAAAAAACCGTTTGATGATGTTCGCGTGCGTCAGGCACTGAACATGGCAGTGAATAAAGAAGCCATCATTGATGCTGTGTTCCAGGGCGCTGGTAAAGCGGCGAAAAACCCAATCCCACCAACAATCTGGTCTTACAACGACGAAATTCAGGATTACCCATACGATTTGGAAAAAGCCAAAGCCTTGCTGAAAGAAGCGGGTCTGGAAGACGGCTTTAAGACCAACATCTGGGCAATGCCGGTACAACGTCCTTACAACCCGAATGCCCGCCGCATGGCTGAGGTGATTCAGGCTGACTGGGCGAAAGTCGGTGTTGATGCTGAAATCGTGACTTACGAGTGGGGTGAGTACCTCAAGCGCTCGAAAGCCGGTGAGCACGACTCTGTGCTGCTGGGCTGGACCGGTGACAACGGTGACCCGGATAACTTCCTTGCCGTACTGCTGGGCTGTTCTGGCGTAGGTGGTTCTAACCGTGCTCAATGGTGTTACCAGCCGTTTGAAGATCTGATCCAGAAAGCCAAACTGACCTCTGACGTTGAAGAGCGCACCAAGCTGTACGAAGAGGCGCAGGCTGTGTTCAAAGAGCAGGCGCCATGGGTCACTATCGCGCACTCTGTCGTTTTCGAACCTGTACGTAAAGAAGTTCAAAACTACAAAATTGACCCATTCGGCGGTCACATCTTCTATGGCGTAGATATTCAAGAATAATCGCCATGCAAAAGAACACCGCGGCTGCAGGATGTGGCCGCGGTTTTTGCGTCACCACGCACTTGAGCGAGTCTTTTTATGTTGCAGTTTATTCTTAAGCGTCTGGGTTGGTGATCCCGACGTTTATCGGCATTACCCTGCTGACCTTTTCTCTGATCAGGATGATCCCGGGTGACCCCATCGAAGTGATGGCAGGCGAACGCGGCGTTTCCCCTGAGCGTCATGCCCAGCTGATGTCTGAGCTTGGTCTCGATAAACCTCTTTTCGAACAATATTTCATTTATATCGGCAATGTCCTCCACGGCGATTTGGGGACATCACTCATCACCAAAGAACCGGTGATGAAAGAGTTCATGACCCTGTTTCCTGCCACCATGGAACTGGCTTTCTGTGCGGCACTGTTTGCCATTTTGGTGGGATTGCCCGCTGGGGTGCTGGCAGCAGTCAAACGGGGAACAGTGCTCGACCATTCAGTGATGGCGGTTTCCCTGACAGGCTACTCCATGCCGATTTTCTGGTGGGCGCTGTTGCTCATTCTCTTTTTCTCGATTGGCCTCGATCTAACCCCGGTCTCCGGACGAATGGACGATGCGACCTACTGGGTGGATGAAGTCACCGGCTTTATGTTGATAGATGCCTGGCTGTCCGGTGAACCCGGCGCGTTTGGCGCGGCGGTGCATCACCTCATCCTGCCTGCGATTGCGCTGGGCACCATTCCCCTGGCGGTCATCGCGCGTATGACGCGTTCATCCATGCTGGAAGTGCTGGGCGAGGATTACATCCGCACCGCGCGGGCGAAGGGCTTGATGCTTGGCGTGTTATCCTGATCCACGGTCTGCGCAACGCACTGATCCCGGTAATCACAGTGATTGGCCTGCAGGTGGGTATCCTGCTTTCCGGTGCGATTCTGACCGAGACCATCTTTGCCTGGCCGGGGATCGGTAAATGGCTGATTGAATCCATTGGCCGCCGCGATTATCCGGTGGTGCAGGGCGGTATTTTGCTGGTGGCGACCATCATCATCGTCGTAAACCTTATCGTCGACATCCTTTACGGCGTCGTTAACCCACGTATTCGACACGGCAAGTAGGGAGGGAGAACGATGTCTGAAACTACACAAAATACGCTACCGCAAGAGCGCCAACCTTGTCACCGTTTGCTGAATTCTGGAGCTATTTCTCCTCGAATAAAGGCGCATTGGCCGGACTTATCTATATCGCTTTCGTCATCATCGTCGCCATTCTTGCGCCGATCGTGGCACCGCATAACCCGGCGGAGCAGTTCCGTGATGCGCTGCTGATGCCTCCTGCATGGATTGAAGGCGGCAGCTGGAGCTTTATCCTCGGTACCGATGATGTGGGACGAGATATCCTGTCTCGCCTGATTTACGGTGCGCGCCTGTCCCTGCTGATTGGTTGTCTGGTGGTTGCTCTGTCGCTGGTTCTTGGCGTCTTTATGGGTCTGGTCGCCGGTTACTTCGGCGGCATGATTGATACCGCGATTATGCGTCTGGTGGATATCATGCTGGCGCTGCCAAGCCTGCTGCTGGCGATTGCTATCGTCGCTATCCTTGGGCCATCCATCTTCAACGCATCCCTGGCGATATCCTTCGTTTCCTTGCCGCACTATGTGCGTCTGACACGAGCCTCGGTGCTGGCAGAAGTGAACCGAGATTATGTCACTGCTTCGCGCGTGGCAGGTGCCGGTCATTTCCGTCTGATGTTCTCTGTGCTGCTGCCAAACTGTGTTGCGCCTTTGATAGTCCAGGCAACCCTGGGCTTTTCTGCCGCGATACTCGATATGGCGGCGCTGGGCTTCCTTGGCCTTGGCGCGCAGCCTCCAACGCCTGAGTGGGGTGTGATGCTGGCGGATGCCCGTCAGTTCATTAACTCTGCATGGTGGGTGGTGACCTTCCCGGGTCTGGCAATCCTCGTGACCGTACTGGCTTTTAACCTCATGGGTGATGGCCTGCGCGATGCGCTGGATCCAAAACTGAAGCAGTAGGAGAGCAAGATGGCGATTTTAGAAGTAAACCAGCTCTCCGTTCACTTTGGTGATGAGAGCGCACCGTTCAAAGCGGTGGACAGGATCAGCTATACCGTCGACGAAGGGGAAATCCTCGGCATTGTGGGTGAATCCGGCTCCGGTAAGTCGGTCAGCTCGCTGGCGATCATGGGACTGATTGATTATCCGGGGCGCGTGAGTGCTGACTCGGTGAATTTCTACGGCCGGAATTTGCTGACGCTACCGGAAAAAGAACGCAAAAAGCTGACCGGCGCCGAAATCTCGATGATTTTCCAAGACCCGATGACCAGCCTGAACCCCTGTTTCACCGTGGGCTACCAGATCATGGAAGCGCTGCAGGTGCATCAGGGGGGCAGCAAGAGAGCGCGCCGAGAGCGTGCGGAAGAGTTGCTGCGTTTGGTGGGTATTCCTGATCCGGCGTCGCGCCTGAAAGTCTATCCGCACCAGCTCTCAGGTGGGATGAGCCAGCGCGTGATGATCGCGATGGCGATTGCTTGTAACCCGCGTTTGCTGATTGCGGATGAGCCAACCACGGCACTGGATGTGACGATTCAGGCGCAGATCATCGACCTGCTGCTCGAGCTGCAAAAAGAGCAGAACATGGCGCTGGTGCTGATCACCCACGATTTGGCGCTGGTGGCAGAAGCCGCGCACAAGGTGATGGTGATGTACGCAGGCAGGTGGTGGAAACCGGATCCTCTGCAGAGATTTTCCGCTCCCCGAAACACCCATACACCCAGGCATTGCTTCGTTCATTGCCGGAATCCTCGGCGGGCAAGCACCGTCTTGATTCCCTACCGGGCGTAGTGCCCGGGCTGTTTGACCGTCCGCAGGGCTGCATGCTTAACCCGCGCTGCCCCTATGCCACGGACAAATGCCGTAAAGAAGAGCCAGCCGTTCAGGGGCCAGCCGAGCGTGCGGTGAAATGTCACTATCCATTGAATGAGCAGGGAGAGCCAACGCGATGAGTGAACAACAAGCGCCGCTGCTCCATGCAGTGGATTTGAAAAAATACTATCCGGTCAAACAGGGCATGTTTAAGCCAGATGCGGAAGTGAAAGCGCTGGACGGGGTATCGTTCACCCTTGAACGAGGCAAAACGCTGGCAGTCGTAGGGGAATCTGGGTGTGGTAAATCCACTCTTGGCCGTTTGCTGACCATGATTGAAATCCCAACCGGCGGCACACTCGATTTCAAGGGCAAAGATCTGCTTAAGCGCGATCCGGAGTCGGACAAGTTGCGCCGCCAGAAAATCCAGATCGTGTTCCAGAACCCCTATGGTTCTCTCAATCCGCGTAAGAAAATCGGCCAGATCCTGGAAGAGCCGCTCGAAATCAATACCGATATGAATTCGGCTGACCGTAAGGCGCGTGCTTTGGAAATGATGGCGAAAGTGGGGCTGAAAAAGGAGCACTACGATCGTTATCCGCACATGTTCTCCGGTGGTCAGCGCCAGCGTATTGCGATTGCCCGTGGCCTAATGCTCAACCCGGAAGTGGTGGTGGCGGATGAACCTGTCTCTGCGCTGGATGTGTCAGTGCAGGCGCAAGTGCTCAACCTGATGATGGACTTGCAGGATGAACTGGGACTTTCCTATGTGTTTATCTCTCATGACCTGTCCGTGGTGGAGCATATTGCCGATGAAGTGATGGTGATGTACCTCGGCCGCTGCGTGGAAAAAGGAAAAGCGGATGAGATTTTCAAGTCACCGCAGCACCCTTATACACAAGCACTGCTGTCTGCGACGCCGAGGCTCGACCCAGAACACCGTCGAGAACGCATCAAGCTGACCGGTGAGCTGCCAAGTCCGCTCAACCCGCCAAAAGGCTGCGCTTTCCATGCTCGCTGTCACCACGCGGTTGACCGTTGCCATCAGGAGCAACCTGCGCTCAAAACTTATGGAGACAGGCAAATCGCCTGCCTCATCATAGACGAGCAAAACGGGTAAAAAATAATCTGATACAGGGCAGCGAAAGCTGCCCTTTCTTTTGTTTGTCTGTCCATTTCACGCTAGGCTAACTAGTTGAGAACAATAAAATCCTGGAGGATGGGATGAAGACGTTTGGCTTGGGGAAGGGGATGGTTGCGCTGGCATTTTTGCTCGGTGCGTCCTCTGCATTTGCTTTGGAGTCAAAGCGCGCCTGTGAACCCTCAGAACGTGACGGCTGGCTGGTGGTCAGCGAATCCTGTCCGATTGGTGATGGCCTTTGGGGGCGCAAGCAGCATCGCAGGAAGGCGAGTTCTGGGTGCAATGCGGACTCCTGAACAAATGGCCCGAGGCTTGGTTCGCCGCAAGGCTGGAAAGCGGTCTGCCGGAAACGACGTTTGTGCTGCGTGAAGAGGGGAGCCAATATCGTTGCCTTATGGGGTCGTTTAATAGCTACGGTGCGGCAGTGGCAGAAAGGGATAAGCTCAGAAAGCTTCCAGACATGAAGTCTGCCTTTATCCGCAGTGTTTCTGCCGCAAGTGTTGCTATGATGCCGGCAAAGCCTTCCCGCGTGGAAAAACAAAAGACCAGTATGAAAAAAGCGCCGAAGCAGACCGCCGGGCAAGTTATCCGAACCGGCCGCCTGTATGAAAATGTGGCGACACTGAAAAGCCTTTGCCTCGCGTTGATGAGCCAAGCTACAGCAGTCAGGGAAAAATCTGGTGGCGGGCATCGTTCAAAGAAGCGTCCACCACCTGCCAGCAGGATGGGATGGCACTCGCTTCCGAGACAACCATGAAACGCATTGCTGCAACCCCGACACTGACCGAAGAGCTTCCCAACCGTCTTCCATTCTGGGTTGCGGAGCAGCGCGGCTATGACATTGCAATGGGTGTTTCCATGCCACTGTCAGAAGAGTCTGCATTGCTGGTGTTGTGTGAGTGATCCCTCACCCGCTCCAACCCGAATGTGTGAAATGAGCTGGAGAATCTGCTGACATATAAAGCCTTACATCGCCCTATCCATACAATGTTCCGCCATAACAAACACAATGACAGTGAGGTGGTAGGGATGAACAAATCACTTGAGTGCAGCACAAGGGTGATGACATGTTGAGGCTTCGGATGGCGTTGGCTTTGATGCTGGTGGCATCCCCTTCGCAGGGTGATACTTTGGACGAGTCGTGCAGGGCGGTAGATGTTCATGACGGCATTGATATTGTGGCGCAAACCTGTCCTATCGGTGAAGGATTATGGGGCAGGGAGCCCTCGCAAGATGGTTGGTTCTGGATACAGTGTGGCATGCTGGATGCCATGCCAGAAGCGGCCTTTAGAAAAGCTGTCGAGGAACATACCCCTTTTCTTCTCCGCCCGGAGGCTGGGCAGTACCGCTGCCTGACTGGGCCTTACCAATCCTATGCTGAAGCCCTTAAGATCAGGGATGACTTTCGTCAGTCTGCCTTGATGGCCGATGTCTTTATCCGTGAAGTGGGTGGAGCGCCGGCGGTGAGCCTACAGAGGAGGCCACCACGTCGGAAAGGGTGATGGAGCCAGTCGCAGGGCTTTGGACGCCACTACCGAAAGGTAAGGACAACCGCACAGAATTTGGGGGGCAGGAGTGGTGGAGCGCAACTTACCAGGAAGCCCGGGAGGCTTGCCAAAACGGAGGCAAAAAGCTCGCCAGCATGGCAGCCATCCAGCGTGCCGTCTCTAACGGAAGCAATGCAATACCGACTACCATGCCGTACTGGCTGGACAGTGGCAGTGTCTATGATACCCAGCTGGATATGTCATTTGTGGCCGTGTCGGACAATTTGACGCTACATGTGCTTTGTGAATGACAGATAAAATAAAAGCGGCCGGTCGGCCGCTTTTCAATAGAAACAAAAGCTTATCGCATGGTAACAAACTCTTCCGAGCCGGTAGGGTGGATCGCCACTACGCTGTCAAAGTCTGCTTTAGTCGCGCCCATCTTCATCGCCACGCCAAAGCCCTGGATCATTTCATCCACGGCGAAACCGATGCCGTGCAGGCCAACCACGGTCTCTTCTTCACCCGCGCACACCAGTTTCATTTTGCATGGCTGGCGGTGTTGGGTCACAGCGGTGTACATGGCGGTGAAACCTGAAGTGTAAACCTTCACGTTTTCTTCGCCGTATTGCGCTTTTGCTTCGCCTTCGGTCAGACCGATAGTGCCGATTGGCGGGTGGCTAAACACCACGGTCGGAACCAGTGTGTAGTCCATCTTGGCATTGGTTTTGCCGTTAAACAGGCGCTCGGATAGCTGACGGCCTGCTTTTACCGCAACCGGCGTCAGTTCAATGCCGCCTTCCATGATATCGCCCACACAGTAAATGCCAGGCACATTGGTGTTTTGGAACTCATCGACTTTGATGTAACCACGGTCGTTGGTTTCCACACCGGCAGCTGCCAGGTTGATTTTGTCTGTGGTTGGGTGACGGCCAATCGCCCAGATCAAAAGGTCGGTGTTGTGGGTTTCGCCGCTTTCAAAGTGCAGGGTCAGAGAGCCATCGGATTCTTTCACCACTTCTTTTGGAATTGAGTGGGTGTGCAGCGCTGGACCTTCTTTTTCCATCACTTCCACCAGAGTGTCGATGATCATCGGGTCAAAGCTGCGAAGCGGAGACGCTTTGCGCACAAACAGGTGCGTTTCCGTGCCCAGCGCATTCAATACACCTGCGATTTCCACCGCAATGTAACCGGCACCCACAACAGCAACACGTTTTGGTTGCTCGTTCAGTTCGAAGAAACCGTTAGAGTCGATACCGTATTCCGCGCCCGGAATATTCGGGATGGTTGGTGCGCCGCCAACGGCGACAAGAATATGGTCAGCGGTATAGTGCTCGCCATTCACCTCGACGGTCTTGGCATCGACAAATTTTCCAAAGCCTTCGATGACTTCGATTTTGTTTTTGCCCAGCACGTTTTCATACGAGGTGTGGATACGGCCGATATAGGCTTCACGGTTTTCCACCAGTTTCGCCCAGTCGAACTTGTTGACTGTGGTATCGAAGCCGTAATCAGGGCCATACATTTTGATCGCTTCGGCGACTTGCGCACCGTGCCACATTACCTTTTTCGGTACACAACCGACGTTGACACAGGTGCCGCCGAGGTGACGCGCCTCAATCAGTGCCACTTTGGCGCCGTACATCGCCGCGCGGTTTGCTGAGGCGATACCGCCGCTGCCGCCACCGATACAAATATAATCAAAATGTTTGGCCATGAGTTTCTCCATTTACTTATTCTTAAATCCCGTTGAGCGGGTTGTTTTCCGCGTATGTTATCAGACCTTTTATCGTCAGACTGTTATTCAGGCACAACCCAGCTGACAAAATGGTGACCTGTGTCCGGCGCAATTTTGCTTTGCAGCCACGGCAGGATTTCTTTCATCTGCGCTTCCAATGTCCAAGGCGGGTTGATGACAATCATGCCTGATGCGGTCATGCCGCGCTCTTCGCTGTCTTCTGCCACACCCAGCTCGATTTGCATCACCTTACGGATGCCGAGCTTTTCCAGACCCTTGGTGATCAGGTCGATGTTTTTACGGTAGACCACCGGATACCAAATCGCATAAGTGCCGGTTGCCCAGCGCTTCACGCTCTCGTCGATGGCATCAACCACATCCTGATATTCGTGTTTCAGCTCGTACGGTGGGTCAATCAGCACTACACCGCGGCGCTCCTTTGGCGGCAGGCTGGCTTTCAGGCGTGCATAACCGTCTTCTTTGTACATTTTGACCTGACGGTCACCGCGAAACTCTTGCAGCAGCAGCGGGAAATCGCTTGGATGCAGCTCAGTGAAAATCGCGCGATCCTGTTCACGCAGCAGGCTACGACCCACTTTTGGTGAACCTGGGTAGTAGCGCAGTTTGTTGCCCTGATTCAGAGCGCGGATGGTATCCAGGTAGGGTTTAATTGCTTCTGGAGCGTCATCGGCTTCCCAAATCAGGCCAATGCCTTCTTTGTATTCACCGGTCTTTTCCGCGCGCTCGTCAGACAGGTCGTAACGACCCGCACCGCTGTGGGTGTCGTGGTACACGAACGCCTTATCTTTTTGTTTTAATGATTCAATGATGAGGCTCTGAACAATGTGTTTCAGCACGTCCGCGTGGTTGCCAGCGTGGAAGCTGTGGCGATAACTGAGCATGTCGGTATCCGGTGAAAATAGAAAAGTAGCGGGCATTATCGCTTATTGAAAAGATTGATGCAGCCTCAGCATTGAAATGCCTTACATTTGCCTTCATAAATACAAAGTTAACTCTTTTGAAGGAACTGACTATGTCCAACCCGCTGC
Source organism: Enterovibrio sp. JCM 19048 (assembly GCA_001310415.1). Classification (GTDB taxonomy): domain Bacteria; phylum Pseudomonadota; class Gammaproteobacteria; order Enterobacterales; family Vibrionaceae; genus Enterovibrio; species Enterovibrio paralichthyis. The sequence goes on from BAXE01000040.1 coordinate 24,314, forward strand.
TAACGTTTACCGATTTGCCGCCTTTTTCTGAAATCAAACCGGAGCACGTTCAACCTGCTGTCGAGCAGGCGATTGCCGACTGCCGCGCTGCGGTGGAAGCGGTGCTGGAAAATAACACGGACCCAAGCTGGGACAACATCTGTGCGCCGCTGGCAGAAAGCGACGACAGACTTAGCCGTATCTGGTCTCCCATCGGCCACATGAATGCGGTGGTGAACAGCCAAGCACTGCGTGAAGCGTATGAAGCCTGCCTGCCAATGCTGTCGGATTACTCGACCTGGGTCGGTCAGCACAAGCCGTTGTACGACGCATATAAAGCGATTAAGGCACGTGACGATTTTGAGACTTTGTCGCCTGCACAGCAAAAGACCATCACAGACGCACTACGTGATTTTGAGCTTTCTGGTATCGCGTTGCCACCCAAAGAGCAGCACCGCTTCGGTGAAATCAGCAAGCGCCTGTCTGAGCTGTCATCGACCTTTTCCAACAATGTGCTGGATGCCACCATGGGCTGGAACAAGCACATCACTGACGAAAAAGCACTGGCGGGCATGCCTGAATCGGCGCTTGCTGCCGCCAAAGCCCAGGCAGAAAGCAAAGATCTCGACGGTTACCTGCTGACGCTGGATATTCCGTCTTACCTGCCGGTCATGACCTACTGCGACAACCGCGACCTGCGCGCGGAAATGTATGAGGCGTATACCACCCGCGCATCAGACCGTGGGCCAAACGCTGGCAAGTGGGACAACACAGATCTCATCAACGAAACCCTGCTGCTGAAAAACGAAATCGCCCGTCTGCTCGGTTTTTCAACCTACAGCGAACTATCGCTGGCGACCAAGATGGCCGCGTCTACTGATCAGGTGCTGACTTTCCTCAACGAGCTGGTGGAAAAAGCGCGCCCGCAAGGCGAGAAAGAATTCAATACGCTCAAGCAGTTCGCCAAAGACAACTTCGGCGTTGAAGCGCTGGAGCCATGGGATGTTGCTTACTACGCCGAAAAACTGAAACAGCACCAGTACAGTATTTCTGATGAAGAGCTGCGCCCTTACTTCCCGGAAGACAAAGTAGTGGCTGGCCTGTTTGAAGTGCTGAAACGTGTGTTTGGCATGACTGTGAAGCGCCGCGAGGGTGTGGATGTGTGGCATGAGTCTGTATCGTTCTACGATATTTTTGATGCAGAAGGCGAGCTGCGTGGCAGCTTCTACCTTGACCTTTACGCCCGTGAACACAAACGTGGCGGCGCATGGATGGATGAATGCCGTGTGCGCCGTGTGACAGATTCCGGCGAGTTGCAAAGCCCGGTTGCGTACCTGACCTGTAACTTCAACAAGCCAATCGGCGGTAAACCTGCGCTGTTTACTCATGACGAAGTGGTCACCCTGTTCCACGAGTTCGGTCACGGCATCCACCACATGCTGACCAAGGTTGATATCTCATCGGTATCAGGCATCAACGGTGTGCCTTGGGATGCGGTAGAGCTGCCAAGCCAGTTCCTGGAAAACTGGTGCTGGGAAGAAGACGCGCTGGCGTTTATCTCCGGTCACTATGAAACCGGTGAACCGCTGCCAAAAGAAATGCTGGATAAAATGCTGGCAGCCAAAAACTACAACTCGGCGATGGGCATGCTGCGTCAGCTGGAGTTTGGCCTGTTCGATTTCACCCTGTTTACCCGCTTTGACCCGGAAGAAGGCGCGAAAGTGCTGGAAACCCTGGCAGAAGTGAAGGGGCGTGTGTCTGTGGTGCCATCACCGGAATGGAACCGTTTCCCACACTCGTTCAGCCATATCTTTGCTGGTGGCTACAGCGCGGGCTACTACAGCTACCTGTGGCTGAAGTACTTTCTTCAGATGCATTCAGCCGTTTTGAAGAAGAAGGGATCTTCAACACCGAAACTGGCAAGTCATTCCTGGAAAACATCCTGGAGTGCGGCGGCAGTGAAGAGCCAATGGAGCTGTTCAAACGCTTCCGAGGCCGCGAGCCATCACCGGATGCACTGCTACGCCACAGCGGGATTGGTGTTTAACTAATCACTTGAAATTAAAAAGCACGCGATAGGCGTGCTTTTTTTATGCCTGAAGAAGGAAAAAAACATCGACACGGTATAATGCCGCGCTTTCGATTTAATCCTTTAAAATTAATAAAATAGTTGGAAATAACAACAATGAAAAAGACGGTTTTGGCGTCAGCGTTGGCGCTTGCAGTAACCGGTGCTTTTGCTCCTTCAGCGGCAGCAGGTGGCTATTCTTATTTTCGTGCTGGATTTGAAAACGTCACTTATGACGAACACTATCCGGGTATCTCTTCTTCTGTCACCGTGACCAGCCCAGTGATTAACACTGGCGGTTTGTATTACGTTAATCCGTTTCTGGATTTCTCCCTCGAAGCGCTGGCGACATTCTCACCAGGCAGTTCACAGGAAGATTGGTACGATGCAAAAGGTCTGATGCAAACCAACAAATATCAGTATCTGCGCACATCTACCAATGCACTGCTGCATTTTAAAATGACACCACAATGGCGCATTGTGGCGGGTCCTGCATTCAGCTACCAAACCCACAAACGCTTCGGCAAAGAGAGTTTCCGCCCACCATTGCCGGAAGGTACCCACGAGTTCTTTACCAACACCTGGGAAGAAACCTCGACCGATATCTTTTTGGATATGGGTATTGCCTATGACACAGGCACCTTGAGCAACGCCAGCCCTTGGCAATATCAATTCCGTGCGATTTACGGTTTGCCAATCTGGAGTTACACCACCAACACTGCAGCGGGTTTGGAAGAAGCAACGTTTTATGAATCTGGCCACCGTGCAAACCTGGAAGCAGGCTTTTCTTACCGCGTGTACCCGGGTGTGAGTGTGGGGGCGTTCTTTAATGCCACGTACGAGAACCGCGAGCAGAGTGATGTGGTCATTGTGACCGTTGATGACAAGCGCTACAGCGCTGTGGTTCCCGAAGCGGACACCTGGCACTACAGTGCAGGTGTACAGTTGCTCTGGAATTTCTAGGCAACGTGTTTAGTGAATACAAGAAAGGCGACCGATTGGTCGCCT
>BAXE01000041.1 GCA_001310415.1 Enterovibrio sp. JCM 19048
CGGCCAGAAAGGCGGTCTGTTCGTCGGTGGTTGGCTGGTTGTCCAGTTCGGTGAATTCGTGTGACATGCGGTGTCTCTCCCTGAGATTAAAAACGGGCGGCAAGCCCGCCAAAGACGGCACCCAACAGGATGCCGCGAAGGATTGGCCAAACGCTGGACGGGGTGTCGTCAGCGGCTGGCGGTGAAATGGCTTTAGGCTTGGCCAAGGCGAGCGGTTCCGGCTTCGGCTCGGGTTCAACGACCGGCGCAGAGACCACAGCGGGCGCGGCTTCCACGGCTACCCCTTCGGCTTCGTGGGCTTCCAGCGCTTCCACGCTCTCGAAATGTTTCGCCCACTTGGCCTGCACCGGCGCACCGTTGCGTTGGTCGGTGCCGCACTGGTCACAGATGGTATACAGCGCCCCTTTGCGGTTGCCCTTGGCCATGTGCACGGTTTTGATATCGCCACAGCCGCAGCGCAGCACGCCGAGTGCCGGATTAGTGGTATTGCGTTTCGGTAGGCTCATTGTCTTTTCCTTTTTCCAGTTCAATGCGGCTGAATCCGTGGAGACCGGCACCCACAATCAGCGCCGCCCCCTGGTCGAGCATGTCGTTGGCCTGTTCACGGGTAATGACCGTAAAGTCCAAGCGTTGGAGTTCGTCATCACTCAAGGTCGTGCCGTCCAGCACGCACACATGTTCAGCGCCAAACGCACGCCCCCTGCAAAAATCGCCGTCGGTAACAGTGCAGTCAGAATGCGCATTATTGCTGCCCCTCCAACTGCTTTTGCATCTGGGTCATTTGGGCGTTAACGCCCTTCATCCACACCACCAACAGACGAATGGGCGTGGCAATCTTGCTGCCGAACATCGGCACGTTTTGCAGTTGCTTGGCTTCGTTTTCCACCTGCTCGGTGATCGCGTGTAGTTGCTGCATCCCTTCACTCATCCCTAAACTCTCCCGTTAAGTAGTGCCAGTTATCATCGGCACTCAGTTGTTGTTCCAAATAGTCCGGCTCTTGGGGCGGCGCGGCTGCCAACAACACCCGCCAGTATTCCTGACGGGCTTCAAAATCTTGCCGTTGTGCCTGCCAGCGTGTGGCAGCGTCATCGCGTAAAGCGAGAAAGACGTCGTGTCCGGCTTCGCGCGGTTCAAACGACCAGCCCCGCGCACCATGCGCCCAACCCAGAAAGGCCAGTGAGCGCGAGAAATCGGCGTCATTGTCGAACTCGATACAAAAGCGCCCGTCGCCGCCAACCCGCACACCCCGTGCCAGCATGGCGGCTCGTTCGGCTTGCATCGCGGCTTCGGCCGCCCTGATGCGGGCAGTCTGGCGGGCGATTTTCTCGGCGTCCGGTGCGGCGCGGTTGTTCTCAATCGCGATCAGTTTCTTGGCTTGGTTCTGGATAAAGCGCTGGCGGTCTATTTCCTGCTTTTTCGGGGCTTTCCACTTATCCAGACGGCGGCGGCATTCGCCAATCACGGCACTCATGCGCTCGGCTTCAAAGGTGGCCAATACTTCCCATTTCGGGGCGCGTGCACTTCGGCTGATGCCGTAGCGGTTGCCCTCTATCCAGCCTTGCGTGCCGTTGTCGCCCTTGGCGGCATAGCCCACAGCCTTGATGATGTAGCTTGAGGCGGCGTGTTTGTTGCGGATGCGCTCAAAGTGGGCAAAGCCATTGCCCCAGATGCGCTCAACCCGCTGGCAAAACGCTGAGAAGTGTTCGCGCTCAACCGCGATATTGGTTAACAGGTGCGCGTGCGGGTTAGGCTCTCCGGCCTCGTTGGCGGGACTTTCCGCCACCCAGATGTAACGGAATTCGCCGTCCGTCGCGGGCACCTTGATTTTGTCGCCGTTGTCGTTGGTGTATTCCCAGCCGCGCTCAAACATCTTTTTGAGGGCATCAAGGGTGCGGGACATTTCCTTGCCAATGGTGGTTTTGGTGATGCGCTCCACTTCCCAAAGGCGCGCCGGTCGGCGTTCCGTCGGGCAGTAATCCCCTGCAATCTCGCCGTCTGCGTTTACCACGTAGGGTGCACGGTCTAACGGGCAGAAGGCACCGGCGATTTCGCCTTTTTCATTGATGACGGTCGGCGTCGTGGTCAAGCCTGCTTTGCGGTAATGGCGCGGTTTGTCGTCAATCCAGCAAAACGCGCCCGCGTAGTCGGCCACCTCCGGCAGTGTGCTGAATGCACCGGCGATATGTTGAATGGGATTGGCCATGTTCTTTTTGAACGCGACCGGCGAAAACGCCCCCATAATGTCGGCCACCGGCACATAGCCCAGCGGTGACCAGGCGACTTTTGTGTAAGGGGCTTCGACGTCCAAGTGACCGGATAACACGCGGCGGCGGTGGTCGTCGGAAAAGGTAAACGTCGCAAAGGTGCGCAGGCCGTGGGCTTCCACGGTTGCGGTGTAGGCGCCCGCCTCAATCACGTTTTTAACCGCACGCGGCGTCAGGCTTCCGACGAACGGGTGCCGGTCTGAGGTGCCGGTGCGGCTTGGCTGACAGTCTGCGCGACAATCTGGATTTTTGTCTGGTTGTTCCACGCACGGTGGCAAAGTGCCGCGACCGCACCGCCGGTGCGCAGGTATTTTTCGCCTTTTTCGCGCGGCGTGGCATAGCCCTCGACCAGTGACACCGGTTTTCCTTGCTGTGCGGCATCGTAACGGGCGTATTCATCAAACGGGGTGTCAGCAGTCCGTTGGTCAGATTGGATACTACGGCTCAAAAGAGACAGCACACGCGCCTGATTTTCGGTGCGTTTTTGCTGTGTCGGACTTTTGCGGCCATTGACGAGACTATCTGTCTCAGCCCTTCGGGCTGCCGCTTCGCGGGCTTGGGTCAGGTGGTTGGCTTCGGCCAGACGCACGGCGTCGGCATCGGCCTCGGGCAATGCGCGGAGATATTTGTGACGATGGGCTTCGCGCTTCAGGAAATCTTCTTGATGCGAAAAAAAGCGGCGCTGGTGCTGCCGCTAACTGGGTCATCTAATCGTTTCCGCAAGAGGTCGCCGGAAAGTACGCCCCCTGCAATAAACTGGATTTGGTGTTGGGTCAAAACATCAGGGGCTTTCGCCCCGTCCGTTCTGACGCCAGGGGAAGAGGTCACAGTGCACCTCCCTGCGAAAATAGCGAATTCGCCTGGAAGACAGCAAGGGCGAAACCGCGCGGGGTCGCACTGCGGATATTTTTTGTTTTGAGCGATTTACCACCCAGCTTTGAATATTGGGTGCTGAAGCCAGAGCCTACTTCGACCGGTTTTTCGGCGGCATAACAAAACCGCCACCAGTCCAGAGACAGGTCTTTTTGGGGTAGGCATCCCTGCCGCTGATATATTCAGGCCATATCGGATGGCTGTCATCCTCCGGCAGATAACCGCCGAATTCATAAGGGTCAAACAGGTAATCCGGCTTGCCACAGTAAGTGGAAAATGTCGAAACCGGATTTTCAATAAACCAGGGTGCGCCTGACCATTCACCGATTTCCTTCGCTGTGGCAAAAAGGTCTAGAGACAGAGCCAGCGCTCTTGGCCCCTTTTTTACAAAATGAGCTGCACCGGAAACAGCGGTATTGGTGCATTCAGGAAATGCGCCGACAAAGGCAATGCGGCCTACGATTTCAGCGGGCGGCAACCATCCATGACGCAGGTCAGTACCCACAAGGAACAAACCTTCTTTCCTGCTGTGTTTCCGGATACCTGCCGGATGCTGCAAATCGACAATGTAGCAGTCATAGCCAGCCTGCCGCCAAGGTTCAGCCATGATTCCCGTATAATCAAAAAGAAACAGTGCCACCGGCTTCATGCTGCTTTACCTGCCGAAATGACCTGTATACGCATCAATGCAGATCGTGAATTTTCAAGCAGGCCAAGTGCATGACGGATAGCCAGTTTGTCAGAGCAACGGATAGCGGCATCCAGTTTGGACTTGTGAGTCTGAAGTTCACACATCAGAGCATACTCCGCCTTGTTCAGTGCGGCTGCTGGGTTGTAAAAGGCATTGGTCATGCAACACCTCCTACACGCGCCAGGCGACGTGCGCGGGCAGCCTCTATGGCCGCTTTTTCGTCGCGTTCAATTTTGTTTTTGAGGCGGGCTTTTAAGTCCTGCACCCACTCCATAGAACGTTGGGTTTTGGCTGGGTCGAAATCCACACAACCGGCCATATCAGGCAAGGTTGGTGATAAATTGGCGTGTACTTCCGTGTTCTCATTGTCTGCATCCCCATGCAATTAGCGTCACAATTTATTTAATGTCATGGGGCTATTGGACGTCAATGGAGGGTCTGACTATGGAATTGCACATTATGTCGGTCTAGAATTTAACAATTCACGCGAACTTAGGGATTTGGAATGAGCTACGTAACTGACTTAATGGATAAGGTCAAAACCGCGCACGACATCCCTTCCGACTATGCATTAGCCAAGAAATTTGGTGTTAGCCGTGCTACGGTCTCTAGTTGGCGATTAAACAAAACAATCCCCGAATGGGACGTCCTGTTTCAGATGGCTGATTTACTTCAGTTAGATGATCAAAATGTGGTGCTAAACATCATCGCAGAAAAACAGAAAAACCCCCGCGTTATCAAAGCCTTAGAGTCCTCTTTTTCTTCCTGATTTTATTTAACTCCCTATACATAATGCGCACTGAGACTGTTAGAACTTTTTAGTAATGTCATATCTGAGCCCATTAGAGATGTCATGTTCAACTTTCAGCTAATGTCAGAGTCTTCGTCGAACTTGTCGCTCCTGCGATGATTTTTTGAAGCTTGTTGTCCAGGTAACCTTCGCCATGATGAGACTTTAAAATTACACACATTGGATTTGCTTTATTAACTGTGTGTTAGAGCGAGCAAGAAAACCACCGCTAGGTTAAGAAAACAAACAATTTTCATTCCCTTGCTTGCTGGCTGTTTACACCATTGAATAAACCGATTCATATCTAATTTCTCTAAGCACTTCATAAAATAACTTCTGATTTTGTTGTGGATGACGCGGGAGTGAATTTGGTAGGAATCGCACGAGAACCATCACTTTTAAACATCATCATAGTTTTTCACTAAGGCAGCACGCATCGTGAGTACCGCCGTATATGATAAATAACTGAACAAAAAGACGCCTAAAAAGCGCCCTTATTAATCGTGCGAATTATATATTATCTGTCTGTTATAAAGACAAAATTCCAACTGTGCTGCTATTCAATTGCATGAGTTTTCGCCTATCCAGAAACTAAGTTTAAAGTCCTTACCGGCTAGCTCATCAATTAAGATGCCGCAGATCCGAGAACCGGGCGCAAATCCATATCAGCGCCCTTTTTACCGTCTTTGGTCTCCCGTCTCACAATCTCTAAAACCTTCAGCTTTCCTTCCCAAAATACGCCATGATTTCTGCTGTCGTCATTTCCTGGGTTTCGTTGGCAAAGCAGTAATAACTTGGTCGGACATCGCTGAAGTATTGCATCTCCATTTCCAGTTCGGGCAAGTTGGAGAATAAACCCAACGACATGTTGTACTCGCCGGTTGCTTTGAACTTGTAGAACAAGTGCGTACCACATTCTGAGCAGAAACCGCGGGATGCCCAGGTTGAAGATTCATACATCTTGATGTGTTCTTCGCCCTCAATGCGAACCTTGGTACCGCATTTGACGGCAAAGTATGGAGCGCCGCCCCAAGTGCGGCATGACTGACAATGGCAGACGGTGAACTTGGGGTTAATTTCTTCTGCTGTGATTTTTACCTGTCCGCAAAGACAGCTTGTTTCTGCATGTGCCATGTTCAACTTCCTTTAATTTCTGTTTGTCTGACTGAGTATTGAAGACTCTAGCAAATGATGCTGTATATAAACACAGTATTCTTTGAGAATCCCAAATGCTTCTCACTTTTTTGGGCGCAGTGTCTCTGCTTGGTGCGTCTTCTGGTTGCTATCACGTTTACCCGTTAGCGCCCTGCGTCATTCTCATCGCTGTTAGAAAGATCCTTCACATTATCCAATATGCAAATTGAGGCATTACTACGAACGCTGATAATTTATTTCTCGCTGTGAAATAAATGCTTTTTGCTCATAACAACAAGGAATTGGTTTATGCGTCAGGAACTCCCTATGCTGACCTCGATTCGGGGTTTTGCAGCTTTGATCGTTTCGTATTTTCATGCCCGTTTAGTCCTGTTTCCGCAATGGAAAGCAGGGATTGCCGAGAGCACGCAGTTTCTCGAAGTTGGCTTTATCTGGGTTGATCTCTTCTTCATTTTAAGTGGATACGTGATGATGCATGTCTACAGGGAGAGCTTTCAATCTGAGGTGACGTTTGCGAAATGGCGTGGCTTTATGTGGCTGCGCTTCAGCCGAATTTATCCGCTGTTTCTGACTACCTTATTGGTGCTGGTACTTTGGGAAAGCTACAAGTACTTAAATGCTATGTACTTTTATGGTGGTCCTTTGCTGGGAAGCTGGGGTATGAATGGTGCGCCGGCGTTTGAAGGGCCATTCAATCATCTGAGCGCCCTCTTGCCAAACCTCTTCCTGGTTCAAGGCATCTCTACCCACAGCTCACTTTCTTGGAATTTCCCGGGCTGGTCGTTAAGTGTGGAATGGCTGAGTTATATGCTGTTTCCGATGATAGTCGCTTTATTGGGAGCGAATGCTAAGCGCGGAGTGTGGTTACCAGTGTTAATGGTGGTGGTTTTTTTCAGCATGGCAAACCAGTTTGGTACTGTTGACCTTACGAGCGGGTTGAACGCCCTATTCCGCGCTTTATGTGGATTCTCCCTTGGCATGTGGCTTTGCCTGATCCAACTGCCAAACTGGGTGAAGCGATTGGCGAACAATGATGTGGTGATGTTCTCTGTGGTCGTGGCCATTGTTTACTTGCTGCATCTAGGATCGGACGTGCGAATGAGCATGCTGGTTTATCTGTTGTTTGCGATTCTGGTTTTGTTTGGTGCAAATCAGGAAGTGCGAAAGTCCTTGTTCCTGGCGATCTTTGAAAACCGGTTTACCCGTTTTCTGGGCGATATTTCTTACTCTGTCTATCTATGGCATGCGGTCATTTTGTTGGTTGGCGTTGAAGTGATGCACCAGTTCATGCCAAATACGCTGGCGCTTTGGTATCAACAAACGGGTACCGGGTATCTGATTGCAGCGCTTGTTGGTTATGGCGTGTTGATGGTTGCAGTGTCCTCACTGACTTACAATTTCCTAGAAAAGCCCGCGTTGAAAGCGTTGCGGAACGCCGCCAATAAACGCAAACGTCTGAACACAGCGAACGCATAAAAATCAAAAAGGCGCTCTTTTCTGAGCGCCTTTCACTTACTTCAAAACCGTAATTGTCTGAATTAGTTAGACAGTTCTGCGCTACCCCACAACAGGTTGCCTTTACGGCCAATAACGCCTGCGATGTAGTCTGATCCTTGATTGCTCAATGTGACGATCACGCCGTAGGTGTACTTCCCTTCAAAGTCATCACTCCCGCAGGACACGGCAGTTGCTTCGGTCACATTGAAGTATTCGTCTTTACGTTCGAAGGTTCCTGAAACCGTACACGTTCCATTCACGGTGAACGTGCCGTCTTCATTGATGATCCATTCCGCGCCGTCGTTGTAGTTGAGGTGCGAACCGGCAACGGCTTCAACTGCCAGTGAGTCGGGCGCTTTGGTCAGATCGAAACTGTACACCTCTCCCGCCAGGTCAATGCTTGCTTTGGCAGAGTTGTTGCCAAAGGTGATATTTGATTGCATTGCTGGGCTGTAAACCAGACTACCTGAACTGCCATCCGCCAACGTGAGCCCGGTTGTGGTCAGTTTCTTGTTCGATAGCTTTGCGGTATCCGCGACCATAACAACGCTGGTACTAAAATCCGCAATGATGACCGGCTGAGACTTTCTTCCTGTATCAACCAGCATCATCCCCAGGTAATTGGGTTCGACGTAAATACCATCGTATTTTGCGCCAGAACCGCCAATAGCTTAGAGCTTCATCATCGCCACCACCGCCGCCACAGCCTGCTAATGCTAACCCAATCGCCGCAGCTAAAACCCACTTTCCTTGCATTTTTACATCCTCATTTTAAGTTATGAGGCATTTTTATACGCACATGAATTCCCAGGAAATTCATGTGTTATCGGTGCGATTGAAGGGAAGGATTTAGTGACGGATTCTCACGAAGCAAAACGAAATATTGGAGTGATATATCACAATGTTCAGGTGCGTTTAGCGAAGGGTTTTTCGTCGTACAGATACGTCTACGCCCCGGTAATTAACCTGTTCCAGCTCTTCAAAGCCGAGCTTTGCGTAGAGGCCTCCAGAAAGATCTTCCGTTTGCAGGTGCAAGGCTTCAACACTGAACTGCTTAGCTATTCGTTCGAGTTCCAATACCATTTTTGACGCCAGCATTTTTCCGCGGTACGGCGGTTCAACGTAAACGCCTCCCACCCAGTGCTCTTTGTCCTGATAGATGCTCATTTCATGAAAACAGAGATACGCACAACCCATCACGGTATTGTTTTCCATCGCTAGAATCATCAGCGGTATTTTGTCTTTATTCAGGTATTCGCTGAGCTTGGTTTCATTGCGTTCAAGTGTTGCGTTGGAAAGGTGTCCCCATTGGTCGAGAAACCACTGTGCTACCTGGGGTTTAAAGTCCGGTTTGTCGGCTAGGAAGATAAACTGCATATCAGCCCCCTACTTTGTTTTCAGCATTTCAATCTGACGTTTGGTTTTCAGCCAGGAAAAGAGGCCGTAGAAAATGCCACCAACCGGAAACACCCAGATTGAAAATGACAGTGAGGCCATAAAGCTTTGACCGGTGAAAAACGGTGTGATGGCGGCATAAAACAGTGCGGTGGGAATGCCCCAGAGGATTACACCATACACCAGGATGTGTTTGGGTAATCCCATTTCGATTTTTCGCTGGAGTTTGTTGAGCGTTTCTTTGCTTTCCACGTTGAGTTGGTACTTTTTTATGAAGTTGTAGTGCCTTTATGCCTCGGCCGTCGCTTCATTCAAAGTTGCCGCAATGATTGTTGCCAGTTCACTCACAGAAGTTGTCGTGCTATCGAGTTCCAGATCATAGTTCAGATGATACGGACACATTCCGAAGTCGTGTCTGGCTTCCTCTACGGTTTTATCGCCGCGATCAAAGATACGTTTTTCCAGTTCGTTGAGTTCGCAGTGCAAGCCAACATAGAAACGTTCTACGCCTTCAAATGCCAGTTCCATTTTCAGCGCGTTCTGAGATTTTGAAATTGCAGATTCGAAAATGACAAAATGCCCGGCTTCAATCAGGGCTTTGACACAGGCAATCGAGCTTAAAAACAGGCTCTCTTTGTGGGCGCGCGTTTTCTTTCTTACCGGTAAAGGCTGGGTGTTGATCAGGGTATCTTCGGAGAAATAAAGCCATTGTTGTGGAAGAAGTTTTTTCTGCAATGTCTCGGCGATAGAGGTTTTTCCTGAAGCGATTGGGCCATCAAGGACAATTAATTGGGTTTCCATACGACTAAAAATACCAGTTGCCTGTCTATCCCTACATCATTCTGCTGTGCGTATGTTTTTGAAAGAACTGTTGTAAAACCGGATGAAAAAATGCGACTCACCTTATGCTGTATCACTATTGATTCAGTGCTCATCGTCAAACTCTTTTAAACACTAAAGCGGTTGAGTTGCAGTAAAAACCAATATGACTCGAACAACCTGTTTCAAATATTGTGGCCCATGTTTGTCGTACTATGGTTTAGGTACATCACTACTCTTTGTGCGCCTCAGGGCGCTCTTTTTTTGCGTAGTGCATGAGTTAAAAAACCTCTGATTCACCAGTCTAATTATCTGTTCGCTAAAGGAAATTAGTGAGATTATTTAAATGCACACACCTCATAAGTTATAGTGCGTTATATTCATTACATCCAACCCGAACGAATACTAACAACTGAAGATAATTCCCCTACCTGGTCTTCCCCTTGAATAACTGGGGTCGCGATTACCACAAGGCGTTGATTGGAATTGATCACATTCGATGGATAACAGGTGACCAATGTCAGTCGATCTTCTCCACTGTTTTCAATCCATTTAGTGTCTGACTCATGAACCACCTTTATCTCGGCCACTTTGTAACTGATATTGGTTCCTGACCGTGTTTCCAGCGCCATAATATCGCCTTTCCTTGCCGACAGCAGGTCGGAAAAATGGGTGTCGTTGTGGCCGAATATCACCACATTTCCCCTTCTGCCCGGCTCTGCGGTGTTCATTTGCAGCGTAGGTCCAAATGCCAGGTTTCTCGCATTGGCACCGGAGAGCACCCAAAGTGGTCTGTTTTCATCGAAGGTCAGTTTTGCCGCAGGATAGGTATCCGCCCACGGCCAGGGAGCCAATTTGTCCTGACTCATTTTTTGCTTATCCCACGCCCGCTCTATGAGCACTTGAGCTACCAATGCCTTGGTTTTTATGTAGATCCCCTTTCCTATCATGGCGCCTCCGCTCGCGATACCGACGATAAACAGCAGCATCCCTATCCGTTTCGCTATTTGCATGTACATACTCCCTGATTGGTTAGATGCGCGAACGACCGATTTGGTCACCTTTGGGCTTTAGCAGGCAGAATCCGATCAAACTGATGGCCGTTATCAGTGCACCGAACAAGATATCCAGGTGGCTACCCAACCCGCTTTGCAGCATTGTCAGGTTGTTTTTAGGCGCATGTGGAAGGATTAATGCAGGCACTGTTTCTGCATCATCAGGACGGCTTTGCGTTTTGTCGACGGCAATCAGCGACGTATGTTTGGTGACCAGATGATGCGCCAGTCCAAGCGCCGTGATCTGTGCTTCTTTACCATCAGCATCAATCTGCGTATTTAGCTCTAAGCTCTCTATCTTTTTACGTGCCCAAATCACATCAATCCCTGATGCCTTTGCTGGGGTGACACTTTGCAAATCTATCTGCTGCTGCCAGGATTCAGCATTCTGTGTGCCGCTCACCACAAGAGAGTTTTGACCTTCAGGGATTTTAAATGTTATTTGGAACGGTTGGTTTTGGTAGAGATCCGCGATTGGGTCTGGCCAGGCATCGACTCTGGAGCCGTCTTCCCATTGCGCCTGAATGTCACGCATCACGGGCTTCGCAATGGCCTCAAACAGAGGTTTTAAGCTGGATGTGACCTGATTGGTGTTTCCAACAAAGGTAAATGTGCCTTTGCCTGCGATGGCGGCGCGCCCCATAAAATAGGCATTAGGCGCAGAGCCAATGCCGACGGTAAACAACCTGCGGGAGCCCAACCCATGTTGGATCTGGTTAAACAGCGCCTCTTCATTGCCGACCGCACCGTCTGTGATAAACACGATCTGGTTTAAGTACTTCCAATGGCGCTGAACTGAATGCCTTTGCTATCGCTGACGCCATTTCAGTGCCGCCATCCGCTTCCAGCTTCTGGATAAAGCGGGTCACCTTTGCGATGTTTTCTCTACTTGCAGCGATCGGTGCTGTTGAGAGTTTCTTGGCGCTGTCGTTAAAGATGATCAGGTTGAAATAGCTCTCTGGACGCAATTGCTGTAATCCAAATCGAAGCGCTTCTTTTGCCTGCGCAATTGAGTCGCCATACATAGACCCAGAAACGTCGAGAACAAAGGTGATGTTTTGCGGGATGATTGCTGTGTTTTTGCTGTTGGGCGGCATGGCCATCAGTAAACCAAAGCGCTGGCCTTCTTTTTCGTCCACAAACAGTGCCGCCGTGGGGGTGGCTGATGCTTGAGGCTCCCAGGTTAATACGAAGTCCTGATTGGCAATGTTTGCTTCACTGAGCGTGACAATGTAACGGCCACTGGAAAGCGCTTCAACATTGATTTCTGCTGCGGCACTTTGGATGTTTTCAATCGGAAGCCCCGCATTCAAATCCACTTCCAGCGTGAAATCAATGGGATCATCGAGCAACGGATCGCGGTACTCACTGGTAATTTCAGTGGCATCCGGCACGGTTTCAGTCGGTATCGCCCAGCCGTTATGAAGCTTGGTCAAAGGCGTGTCGGAGGCTGACTCAGAATCTGCCTGCGTATTCAGATCAGATTCTGGCGGGCCCGGGATGTAGCGCTGGGTGAATGTTGTCGGAAAACGCAAGCTGAAACGGCTGTTTTCATATTTCACCGTATCCTGATACTCAATAAGCACACGAATGGTCTCGCCCGGAGCTACATTGGCCAATTGGGTAGAAAACAGATTGGCGCGGTGTTGTTCAACCAGGGAGGCTTTCTTGCCTTCCGTTGCAGCTTGGTTGAACTGTTCACGCGCTTTGGCTTTGGGCTGGATTTCTCCTTCGATCATCCGCTCGCCGACATAAATTCTAAGGTGGTCAACTGCGGCATTCTCTGGTAACGGAAACAGGTAGCGCACATCGACCCAATCATCACTGGGATTGGTAAACCGCTGCTCCACCTTTGCGCGGGTTATCAGCCCGGTCACTTTCATTTGTACGGAAGTTGATAGCTGCGGCGCTGCAAGCCAGGTGTTTTGTCCCCGCTGCTCAACCTCCTGAATAAACAAACCGCTCTCTTGCGCACTCGCGCCCAACGGAAGCAGATTTAAGATGAAAGCAATGACAACACTGCCGCACTTAACCGCTTTCCTCACCACGTTGAATGTCCCCATTTGACTGGCCTTTCCTTTAATAAGCGTTAAGGCCAGTAGAGCAAATCAAAGTGTCTATGACGGGGAATGAAAATGTTCAAATAAGGCAAATCATGATGAATTATGGCACCATCAACCTTAAGTATAGTGCATTAAAGAGTAATAACCACCAGCCATGATATGCACATTATCCGTCATCTCATGCAAAACCCATTTTATTTCCCCGAGATTTTTCCAACCAAAGTGACTAATTAGTCAATTAATCAGACATTGAGAGTGTTTGGTTGGAAATATATAACCTTTCGATGAAGCAAGATGTTAGATGTGCACTCCCTATCGGGTTCTGGTGGATTTAACATCATTATCTCAATTTAAAGACACAGGCTTTGTCAGGATTTCCATACTATGTCGCCTCTCTTACGCGATTAGTTTCAGGAAACTTATTACATGGAAATGCGTTTGTTTAAACATCGTCGCCTGGCGATGGGGATCGTCCTGGCGATGGCATCCAGCAGTGCCCCACTGGCTTTGGAAGTGACGTCACCCGACAAAGCCTACTTCAACAATAACTTTTACAATGACCTGAAAGGCTCTCTCGAGGGCTATGTCATGTTTGCGCAGCACTCCATCATCCCTGCCAAACAGCATATTGATGGGATATACAGCCCCACCTTACTGCTGAGCGCGATACGCTGGTAATGATGAAGCTATCCGAATCAGATCGTGATACTGCAGAACGGGTGTTTATGGCTGTTGCTGATGAGAACAATAAAATCATCAAACAATTTGCCATGTTTCCACCAGCCTCTTTGCCAAAAATTGCCGGTAGCGAATACGGCGCTGACCTCGATATCAACGATTTTGTGGCACCCACGGAATTCGATGCGACAGTCTACGACCAGGCGGCTTTAAGTGATCTCGAGGATGCTTCGCAGTTTCTCTCTCTGTTGCAGAACAACGCGACGGTGAAGATTGAAACCGGTAACGGTCGCTGGATAAGAACCTTCAATTTGCCTGTCGATAAGTCTCTTGAAGGCCGAACCTTGGTGTTTCACTCAAACGCAGGCTACAACTCCACCATCAAATATGGCGAACGCAGCGAGCCACTGCAACGCGGTACAACCCTGGTGTTCCGCTTTGAAAATGGGCAATGGGCCAGCGAAAACGACGCTAAAATTGGCAACATAGGTTATGGCGAGTTCTGGTCGAGAAAAATCCCCGCCGACTTTGTTAAGCCCGGAATGCGTATCTATTTCGCCACAAATGGCAAATACAGCGTGTTGAAGGATGTTGAGATTGGTGCGCCGACTGAATTGCTGCTTAACACTATCGACGTCGGTATGCTTACCCCGAATCGTGGAAAATTTGAAATGCAGAAGAACCCTGAACTGGTTCGACAGTACTTTCAGACCATTCCGGTTTCCAAATTGATCGTGAATGAGTTCACGCCGCTTTACCTGACAGAAATCATGATGCCAGATGGCACTTTTCTTACTGAGTATGCGCAGGACACGGGAACCGTGCATAAGGGAAGTATGCGGCAAGCTATAGGCAAGCAACTGTTTTCGCTTGGGATCAATAATGCGAACTATGGCATTCATTCCACAGCGCCCGGTGAGAAGAACCATCCCTATGCCGCAGCGCAAATTACTGCGCACAATACGATTGGACGCTATGAAAACGGCGTGGTTGTTCACGGTCTTTCAGGTGGCGGTGGCATAGTTACGCTGATGAACAGTACCGGGAATGAGTTTAGCCATGAGTTGGGCCACAACTATGGATTGGGGCATTATCCAAAAGGGTTCGATGGCTCTGTGCATCGTCAGGCCGATCAAATCAACTCTACCTGGGGATGGGATGCAGACAACAACTTTTGGTTGCCTAACTTTGGGCGGAATCAGTCCTATCGCGATACGTGCCTGGATGACGTCTGTCAGAGTCCTTTTAACGGCTATGCGTTCAATAGAGATGCCATGGCGGGCGGTTCCCCTTATAACAGCGCGTTCAATCAATACACGCTCCATACACCTTACAGTGCCGCGACTATCCAGCGTTTTCTGGAAAACAAAGCGATATTTGATTCGTCTTCGCCAACGGGTTACTCCAAGTGGAACGCTGCAAGCGGCAAGATGGAACCTTGGACGCTGATGGTTTCCCCTTCACGGGTGACATTGAATGCTTCGCCGTATCAGGTGAGTGAAGATGGGCTCTCTTCGCTGCTTGATACCTCTGACGTTGTCTTGATCAACTTCTACGATGGCAGTTGGACAAGGGATATCTATGTTCCAGAAGCGAGCGAGGAGAACGCAGGTAAGCTGATTAAAATCAACCACCAAGCAACTTTCTACTCCAATCTTCATATCAATGGATCATCACTGCGTTTAGACGCAGGTAAAGCGCTTCTCTTCCGTTCTGATGGTGAAAGCTGGGTAAGTTTGGATGAAGAGCCAGCCGTTCAGGATGTGGCGAGGATCCCGCAAAAAGAAGGTGTCGCTACCACTACCTTGCTTGGGTTCTACGATCCTGAAAACAAGCTGACCAGCTATATTTATCCGGCTACACACGGTGCATACGGCATGGTGTTTGAGCCAGACAATGGCGATGACCGCTGCCAGCTGAATGTAGAGACAACCGAAGCCGGCGTCATCAGCTATGCGCTTAGCAATAGACGTCTTTCTAAAGATTCAATGAATCAGTTTAACGTCAATATTGAGCGGGCGCTTGATCCTGTCCAAGCTGAAATAGTTTGTGATGACCAAGTTCTAGCGACACGTGTTATCGACCCACCAGCCTATATACCTAGCGTTACTATCAAAGAAGCTGCTTCGCGACAGCATTAAAAGGAAAGGCTGTAAAAATGAACGGACGCTTTTTAGCGTCCGTTTTCATCTTTGCTGTATAACCAGTTCGGTATACCCGGTGTCAGGGTCTGGCTCGCGGGAAAATTCGTAGCTGTCGAAGACCAAAAGACAGACTTCCGCCGTGTGGCTGACTATGGTTCCATCGCAAAGGTGGCCGCCTAACATTGCACCTTGTGCATCAGCGACCGAAATATGCAGATGGGCATGTTCTGGGGTAAGCGTGCCAGAGACAGAAATAATCTCGAAATCTTCTTTCCGACAGAGTGTGGAATTGCCGTCTGCCAGCCGAATGACGAGCTTTGAAACGCAACCTACTACAGATGCCACACAACCGGCTTTAATGCCGTTATTGTGGATTACAGCAAGTATGGATTGTTTGAGATCAGCCCTCGGGTTAACCGAAATACCAGGGGCTTTGCTGATGAGCTGTTCATCTTCATTTGAAGGATTTGTGCGGAAATACGTTACGGATGCGCTGTTGCACTTTGTGGTCGATATCGCGAGATAACACCAGCTTGGCCGGCTTAAAGCGATTACGGTACACCTTGACGGTACCGCTGAATGGCGTTCTTTTGCTTATTTCGGTGCAATCATGGAGAAATCCCTGCGGGATCTTCCCTTTCTTTTTCACTATCTGACCATCTTTAAATTTGATGAGCAAAATTGGGCGGTCGATGGCGATAAATACAAACAAGGCAATAAAACTTGCTGCCAGAAAGAGCTCCATGCTGTCACCTTACATATCAAGCAAACTACTGAGATCCTTTTTGAGTGCATCAACTTTTTTGTTGGCATTCTGCGAGCGGTTTGCTTCGCCGATCAAATACTCAATGGTATCTGACAGCGTTGCATCAAGCTCTTGTGCTTTTATAGAGAGTTTTTCCCACACACGGAAGTCCAAATCTATCGATTTCTTGCGAGTGTGTTCCTGTTCTGCATTAAAGTGACGCTTTCGCTTGGCGCGAATTGCTTGTTTGAGCTTGTTATCGAGCTCTTCTGACATGTGCTCAGAAATCCACTCAACCACTTTTGTAGCTCGTGCTCCAGCGCTAACAAAGCGTTCACGGCCGCTTCAACTTCACTTCTATCAATATGACGTGTGACGTTGGCGCCTTCTTTGTGTTTTTTGACCAGATAGTGCCATTTCCATCCGGCTCAAGGTTTTCAAGTTGTTGATATTTCATAATTCGATTTGTTTTTTGTTGAGAGCAAAAGAAAAAGAAAGATACAGTGACAGCGTAACAGTAGATTAGTTTTTAAGCAAACCGGAGCCGCCACATCCCTTTGTTTTTTTCGATTTGGTGATCGCAATTCGGTCAACTGACTGCACGAAATGTCCCTGCCGTTTCCTTACCGTCAACAGAGGCTCAACTTCGCTACTTTGCCGGGCCGTATTCATTTATACTCTGCGTTAATTAATACACCTAAAAGGTAGATAACCAGACGTATGCAAGAAGTATCCTGGCAATCCGTTGTTCCTCAGTTTGCTCACGTAGAGCAGCACATTCTCAATTACGCTGATATTGAAGCGACCTCTCCCTGTGCTTTGCAAACAAGACTGACGGATAGCATCCAGCGCCTCGTTCATGAAGACCATTTTCCGCGCCTTCTTCTGGTCACAGCACCTGATGTTTATGACTATTTCAAATTACTGGAAAATATGGTCAGAAACGTGCAGGACAACGCTGACAGCCCTATCGTCATTGCAGAAAATGTCGATGAGGTTCAATTGTTTGGCGCAGTGTATCCGAATTCAAATGACGTGACAACGTCACGATCGGTAAACGGATTGGTTCATCAAGCCAATGGCGGTGTACTTCTTCTCTCTCTGGGATGCATCCTTTCCCAACCGCACATATGGAGCAGGTTAAAATCCCTCCTCTCTACCTCCAAGTTGCCATGGCGAAGCGCTAAACCGGATATTTATTGTGAGTTGCCAGAGCTTCTGACATTACGTTGCGGGTGATAGTCGTCGGTGATCGCGCGTTAATGTCAGATTTTGAAAACGGTGAGCCTGAACTGCATAGTTTGGCAAGCTATACCGAGTTCGAACAGGACATGTACCTGACGGACGAAAACATAGATACCTACCTTGCTGTCCTCAAAGGCTACCAGACTGCTTACGGCCTGAAACCGCTCGATGCATCAGCAGCAAAACGTGTACTTCAAGCGGCGCCCGCTATACCGAAGATCAAGAACGTTTGCCTTTATGCCCTTTGTGGATGCAAACACTGTTGCGTGAATCTGATTATCAATCCGACACCGACATCATCACGGCGGATGATGTAGAAAAAGCGATTGAAGCAAAATATTTCCGCGAGTCCTATCTGCCTCTACGCGCTGTAGATGATATTCACAAAGGCCAGGTCTTTATTGATACCCGTGGCGAGCACATCGGTCAGGTTAACGGTTTAACCGTCATCGAAATGCCTGGGCATCCTATGGCATACGGCGAGCCTGCGCGTATTTCATGTGTGGTTCACTTCGGTGATGGCGACATTGCTGACGTTGAGCGCAAAGCAGAGCTGGGCGGCAACATCCATGCGAAAGGCATGATGATCATGCAGGCGTTTGTCAGCGCAGCGTTGGACTTGGATGAGCCACTGCCTTACTCCGCCTCTATCGTATTTGAGCAATCATACTGCGAAGTGGACGGTGACAGCGCTTCTCTGGCAGAGCTGTGTGCATTTGTCAGCGCCCTTTCCCTACAGCCGATCAATCAGAGCATCGCAATCACCGGCGCTGTCGACCAGTTTGGTCGTGTACAGGCTGTGGGCGGCATCAACGAGAAAATCGAAGGATTCTATAATATCTGTGAGCATCGCGGCCTGACTGGCTCACAGGGTGTGATCCTGCCAAAAACTAACCTGAATGCACTTTGTCTGAACAAAGATGTGACGGACGCTATCCGCGATGGCAACTTCCATATCTGGGCAGTAGAACACGTAGAAGAGGCTTTCCCGTTAATCACTGGGCTACCATTCAGTGGCGATGAAGAAACTGAAACAGATACCTTGCTGGATAAAATCGCCCAGCGTATCGATACCTTCCATCATGGTGAACATCGTCACACATCGTTAATTAACAGGCTGAAAAACTGGTTAAACCACAACTGATCCGAGTTGTTTGGCTTACACGTGTACGCTAATCTGCTCCTATCTTTTCGCAGGAGCAGTATAATGCTAATGAAACGCCAATCTTACGACAGAGACGACCTTCTGGCTTCAAGCAAGGAGAGCTATTTGGCCCAGGTCGTCCTCAACTACCAGCACCAAACATGCTTATGATGGATCGCATTTCTAACATCACGGATGAAGGTGGTGATTTTGGGAAAGGTTTCATCGTCGCAGAATTGGATATCACTCCTGACCTATGGTTCTTTGATTGTCACTTCCCTGGCGACCCGGTAATGCCTGGTTGTTTGGGTCTGGATGCAATGTGGCAACTTGTTGGTTTCTTCCTGGGCTGGTCAGGTGGCGAAGGCAAAGGCCGCGCACTGGGCGTTGGTGAAGTGAAATTCACTGGCCAAATCCTGCCAACAGCAAAGAAAGTGACTTATGAAATCCAGATGAAGCGCGTTATCAACCGTAAACTGGTTATGGGTCTTGCTGATGGCCGCGTACTGGTAGACGGTAAAGAAATTTACGTCGCTAAAGATCTGAAAGTAGGTTTGTTCCAAGATACTTCTTCTTTCTAAGAGCAAGTTCGACACGCCTAATATTGACAGAGCCGCTTTCGAGCGGCTTTTTCGTGCCTACATACAAGCGACACATCCTTCCCTTTTGCTGCGCTAACTTAGCTGACCGCTTCCACTGCCCCCTATACTTGTCATTCATTACGCACTTTAAAGTTATAGTGCATTATCTAGATAAGCAAAAGCCCCGATTCGGGGCTTGTAGTGGTTAAGATTGTGGGTTCAAGTTACTTCATCGATGATGCTTTGGTATCTCGGCCATCGCGCCAGCCACCTAGCCATTGGCTTCGCGCATCCGTGGCTTGATAGGGACATGTTTCAGAGGATCGACCGTTTACACCAGCTTGAAAGCCTTTCGCCTGTGCTCGCTCTAAACGATCTCGCTTCTGTCTTTTCATATATATCGCCCTCGTATCCTTTGATGGATGTATCTTGCAGTGACATTTCATTCAAGTTGATCTTTTATGAAACTCACATATTAAGAGTCACGCATGGTCAATAAATAATCAAGCATCAACTGGCTCATCCGACAAAAAACTGTGAGGACGAGCCAGAAATGAGGTTTACTTTTTACGGCGCCAGAAACCCGCAAATGCCAGCAAACCAAGGCCTATAACGCCTAACCCACCGCCGTTACGTGAGATACTTTTTTCTTCGTATGGACGAGGTGTAATCGCTCCGCTCTGGCGCGTCAACTTCACTGCCACCAGCTCTTCTTCACCGTTACATAGCGCATCATGTGCAGTCGAGCTATAACCGCCAGCACAGTAGAATGCTGATGCAGCAATATCTCCGTTGTCTGCAATATCGAATGCTTCTGCAATACGGAATTCATTGGCGCCAGCAGCGCCGTTTGTCAGATCATCCAGCAACCAACCACGCTGACCGTCAAAATCAGCGCTGAAGTTGCTACCATGCCCGTAAATGTAGCCACGCTGACGACGCTGACGGTCACGGTTGGTTTCTACATCAACTTTACCCACCAGCTCGTTGCTGTTGTTGATGGCTGCAGCAGTGGCGTTGTAGCCTTTGAAGAACAGGCTGCTTTGTCCTGAGCCCAAAACTTGGGTTGAGGTACCTTGGTTTATAAACACGTTTTCAGCATAAGAACCGCTATCCAAACGTGCATTCTTAACCGTACCAATAACTACCCCACTTTCGTTGATATCGCTCGCTTGGGTATATCGGTAAACGATATTGCCATCTTGGCGAATTTCAATGCCAGGAATCAATGACATGGTCCAGCAGCGTTTGCTTGCGTCAGTCTCAAGTGCTGTCAGACAGGTAGTGAAATCTTCCGTTGTTGTCGGTGTAAACTTCACCGCTCGGGCGTAGAAATCACTGTCATCATAAGTTGAAAAACCGACCATAGTTGGCGCTGTAGCACCACTGACCAGTGCCGCGCTGTTAACGCTTGCCTGCGCAGAATCGTAGGTGTGCCCAGTGGTACCGCTTGGGAAAGATGCGATAATTTTTGCATTTTCAGCATCTGAGGAACTTGTACCCGATGCAAACCAAACGGCAGCCTGATTAGCAAACTGGATATATTGGCAAGCACGGTCACTATAATCTAACGTCGTAGAGCAACTTCCCAAACCACCCAGCCCGGAGCCCTCAGGCACTTTATTTTCATTGCCCACATCCGCCATAACAGCTACTGATGCAGAACCGAAGACAATGGTCTTTCCGGCAGCATCAATTACCCCTTTGGCGTTAGTTTGTCCAATGCCTGGAATAACACCGGTTGCACTCGATGCAGGCATCAGCTCTGCGTCGCCATAAAAACCGCGGCGCTGGAAAGCACGGGCATAAATGGAGTTGTTATCGTAATACGGGCTACTTGAAGCACCGACGGGAATTCCTCCATCGGTTACCGAATTCACTACCACATTGGTGGAATTTGGATCTGGCGTACCTGTTGGGGAGATGTCGTAAGTATCAGTAAACGGATTCACAGATGAACCGTTAACCGTTGCAGTGCTGTTGGAAGTAAAGCCATCATTCCAGGCGTCCACTTCTTTTTTCAAACCACCCAGGCACTGGCCAGCATCATAATCACTGCTGTCACAGACCGCACCACCCGCTTTCAGTCCATACCAACGCTCATCTGCCCAGGTATCACAGGTGTTGTAATTCAGGTTGTTATCACAGTAGCTAATCAGATCATCAACACTGTTGATGAAGTGTTCGTAGTCCACCATATATGGCAGTTCTTGCGAGTAGTCCAACCCAACAGGTCCACTTAGTACTTCTACCGCGACTTTTGAACCATCAGGCGAAATAGCTGTAGCGGCTGCCGAATTAGCATTGGATGCAGCATCAAGCTTGGTGACGCTATAAAGCGCTGCATTCGCCACTGTAGGGATACCCGCTACCGCCAAGGCGATAGCAGATAGTTTGAATTTATTGAACTGCATTACGATTCCTTTTGCATCTCTTCAAGTTCTTCCCAGCGTTCAAAAGCAGTTTCCAATTCAGCTTCCGCCTCGCTCAGTCTTTGCAAGACAGGCTGAGTTTCTTCGTTGCTTTTCTGGAAGAACGCAGGATCGTTCACCGAATCCTGTAAATTTGTGATTTCATTCTCTAAGTTTTCAATCAACTGGGGAAGCGCTTCTAGCTCTCTTTGCAACTTGTAAGACAGTTTTTTGCCTGGCTTATTGCTGTTAGCCTGTTTTTTAGGCGCTTCTTCCTTAGAAACCGCTTTAGACTTCGGTTTCTCAGCGTCAATCACTGCAAGGTAATTCTCACGTTGCTGCATCGCATCGTGATAGCCACCAACAAACTTATGAATGACACCTTCACCTTCAAACACCCAGCTGTTTGTTACTGTGTTATCAACAAACTGACGGTCGTGGCTGACAAGCAAAAGTGTGCCCTGATAGTTGGCAAGCAATTCTTCCAAAAGTTCCAGCGTTTCGATATCCAGGTCGTTGGTTGGTTCATCGAGCACCAACAGGTTGCATGGCTTAAGGAAAATACGCGCCAGAAGCAAACGGTTCTTTTCGCCACCCGACAGCGCTTTTACCGGTGTACGGGCACGACGCGGGTGGAACAGGAAATCTTGCAGGTAACCAAGAACGTGACGCTTGCGACCGCCAACATCGACTTCCATCTTCCTTCCGCAAGGTTGTCGACAACAGTCTTCTCTGGATCCAGCTTCTCGCGGTACTGGTCAAAGTAAGCAACTTCTAGCTTGGTGCCGACGTGGAACTTGCCTGAATCAGGCTGGATTTGACCCAGCATGAGTTTCAGCAAGGTACTTTTCCCACAACCGTTTGGACCAATTAGTGCAATCCGGTCTCCACGCATCACGTTAAAGCTGAAATTGTCGATAATCTTCTTACCGTCCCAGCTGTAAGAAATGTCACTGGCCTCGAAGACCAGTTTGCCTGAGCGTGCTGCTTCATCCAGTTGCAGATTTGCGTTGCCTTGCACTTCGATACGATCTGCGCGTTCACGGCGCAGTTGTTTCAATGCGCGTACACGGCCTTCGTTACGGGTACGACGAGCTTTGATACCCTGGCGGATCCAAGTCTCTTCCTGGGCAAGTTTCTTGTCGAATTCAGCATTCTGCTCCGCTTCGACGCGCAGCATTTCTTCCTTACCTTCCAGGTACTTTTCATAGTCACCCGGCCATGAACTCAGTTGGCCACGGTCAAGGTCGACAATGCGGGTCGCCATAGAGCGGATAAATGCGCGGTCGTGCGAGATAAAGACAATCGCGCCTTTGAAATCTTTCAGGAAATTTTCGAGCCAGATGATGGTCGCAACATCCAGGTGGTTTGTCGGTTCGTCAAGCAGCAGTACATCCGGGTCACACACCAGTGCGCGCGCCAGTGCCGCTTTACGTTGCCAACCACCTGATAATTCTGACAGCTTTTTATTCCCATCCAGGTTCAACGCGCCAAGTACAGTAGTGAGTTGGTTTTCAAAACGCCATGCACCTGAATGTTCCAGTTGTTCCTGAACGCGGGACAAACGATTGATGTTTCTCTCACTCGGATCATGTTCAATCAGCGCCAACAGCTCGTGGTATTCCTTCAGCTGAGCGCCAACTTCCGCCAGCCTTCTGCAACATAGTCGACCACTGTTCCTTCCGCATCACGCGGCGGATCTTGCTCTAAACGGGACACTTTCAGATCTTGTTGACGGTTGATGCTGCCGTCATCCAATTGAACGGTACCGTGGATGACTTTCATCAGGGTAGATTTACCCGCGCCGTTACGGCCAACCAAACACACACGCTCCCCCGGTTGGAGTACGAATTCAGCGTGATCAAGAAGCGGGTTGTCACCGTAAGCGAGTTGTGCGTTAGTGATATTAATCAATGCCATGTTTTGCTAACCATGTCTGTAATACTGAGGAATCAAAAGGCCAACCCAGTTCGTCAATCACTGAGTTGTCGCTGTTTTGGAGAGAAAGTACAGGAATAGTGACGCCGTAACGCTCAAACAGTGTGTCGTCGAACGCAATGTCTATAACGCGCAAGGCAGCGGATTTCTCCGCTGCCTCATAAAGCGCCATTGCCTCTTCACATAAGTGACACCCTTCCGTGCTGTAGAGGACCAATGCCATTAATCTTCCTTGTGAGTAATAATCCAGCAGTTGTGAATATGTTTGTTACGTTCAAAATCCATCGGGATTGAGCGTAATGTGATGTTCTGTGCTTTCAGGCCCAGAGCATCCAACGCTTCCATATCCATCTTAAAGTTGCGTTTGTTGTTGGAGAATACGATCTCGCCGCCCTGACGCAACAGTCGCTTAAGATCTGTCATCAGCTTGATGTGATCGCGCTGTACGTCAAAGGTATCCAACATACGCTTAGAGTTTGAGAACGTTGGCGGATCGATAAAGATCAGATCATATTGCCCTTTCGCCATGGACAACCACTTCAGGCAGTCGCCTTGTTCGAACATATGCTGACGGCCAATCTTGCCATTCAGTTTCATGTTGCGCTCTGCCCAAGCCAGGTAGGTTTTGGACATATCAACCGTGGTTGTTGATTTCGCGCCACCCACAGCAGCGTGAACAGTTGCAGTACCGGTGTAAGCGAACAGGTTCAGGAAATCCTTACCTTTTGCTTTTTCGCCCAACATTTTACGGGTGTAGCGGTGATCCAGGAACAAGCCGGTATCAAGGTAGTCGTACAGGTTCACTTCAAGCGTCACACCGTACTCACGCACTTTCATGAAACGCTTCGCTTCACCCAGTTTCTCGTATTGGCTGGTACCTTTTTGCTTTTCACGGGTTTTCAAAACCACGTTGTTGGCATTAACACCGGTCACAGCAATAGTCGCGCGCACGATATCCAGCAGACGGCGACGTGCCTTCTCTTCTGGTACAGACTTAGGCGGCGCGTATTCCTGGATCACAATGTGATCGTTATAGCGGTCAATCGCTGCGTTGTACTCTGGCAAATCGGAATCGTAGAGACGGTAGCATTCAACGCCCTGCTGCTTCGCCCACTTCTCAAGCTTCTTGATGTTCTTGCGCAGACGGTTTGAGAATTCAGGTGCTACGTCCGCTACTTGTTGTGTTTGCTCGCCATCTTGTGACGTTGTCACCTCACCTCGTGCAGTGATTTGGTAAGTTTTCATCACACAATCAAGCGCACCATTACGCAGCTTGTAAGTGCTTTCTGCACGCATGCGAATACAGCTCAGCAATTCTTCTGAACCGGAGTAAATCGATGCTACTGAGCCTTTAAACTGGCTTTTCAGTTGAACACCCAGTTGGGTATACAGTGCAATCAAGCCAGGTGTGGTGCCAAGACGCTCACCATACGGAGGGTTACAGATGATAACGCCTTCCTCAAAGCCTTCAGGACGTGTCAATTCAGTAGCATCACCCAGCTCGAATTGAATCAAGTCAGCAACACCGGCACGACGGGCGTTGGCTTTTGCTGTTTCCAGCACACGGCGATCGTTATCGAAGCCGAAGAAACGGGTTTCACACTTAGAAGGACCCTTCTTCGATTTAACCGTCACTTCTGCGTGTACTTCCATCCACTCTTCGCGGTTGAAAGATTTCAGGGATTCAAAGCCCCAGCGCTTACGCTTCAGGCCAGGCGCGATTTGTGCCGCCATCATCGCAGCTTCAATCAGCAAAGTGCCCGAACCACACATTGGGTCCAGCAGCGGCTTGTCAAATGTCCAGCCGCTTTTCAGCACCAGTGCTGCAGCGTTGGTTTCACGCAGTGGTGCCGCGCCTGCTTCTGTACGGTAGCCGCGTTGGTGCATGCCGCTACCCACCATATCGATACCCAGCAAGCCCTTCTCTTTAGAAAGACGCATATGGATTCGCAGATCAGGTTGCTCACGGTCGATGCTTGGACGATCCAAGTTGGCTTTTACAAAGCGGTCGACAATGGCGTCTTTGACTTTCAATGCACCGTACTGGCTGTTACGGATTTCACGGTTGGTACCGTTGAAATCAACTGCAATGCGTTTTCTCTCGCTGAAGTACTGAGGCCAGTTAATCGCTGTCGCGCCCAAATACAGGTCCATATCATCGCGTACGTTGAACTCACTCAGTACCAGGATGAAACGCGATGCCGTGCGGCTCCATAAACAGCACGTGTAAAGGGTTTTCTCGTCGGCACGAAAACGTACACCGGCGCTGACAGCTTTGACATCGCTTGCGCCCAGTTTTACGAGTTCTTCTGCGAGCAGGTTTTCGAGACCGCGGGAGGTAATAGCTAAATATTGATTCATGGAAATGGATTCTGTGGAATTTTGGGCGCGATTATAACTGAATTCACACCACTACGCTCTATCAAGGGTGATTAAACTCACGATTTCTCGTTCATCTTCTACAACAAGACCCTCATCATCTTGTAGCCGTTTCCAGCCACACAATACACAGGCACGTAAACCGACATAAACTTAATCAAAGGCTCTTCACACACACCACACGCCCAATCTAAAAACCCACTTTTGGGGCACGTAAAACCATAGCGTCTCGCCGTCGAACTCCACATATCCACAGCCATAATTTTGTTTCCATCAGGAAACTTTCTTTATCACCCCAATAAAAGCAACCGTACCAACCTCAGAAGACGCACCAAAACCTGCAATTTCGCCTATGAAGTGAGCACACACTTATCCACAATGCGCGATTATAAATGAAGATGTTTTCTGTTTTCGGAAAAGACTATTTCCCAACTGGAAACACAAATAACCTGCAAATTTTGGACTATACCAGAACGGAAAGTTGGTAAAAAGTAACCCCTTAAAGGAGGAAGTTATGGCGTTATAGTTTCCGAAATTGCTGCTATTTCCGGCTGAGATACGAGCTATTTGCGAGCAATCGCACGCAACATGCCTTTCGTTTTTGTGATTTACATCACGATATATTTAACGAAAATTTATTGCTGAATAAGGCTTGCAGGAGGAGATTTGAGCGTGTTTTAACCAATGTTGATATTGAGACCGTCCGCTTGATTGCTTGGTCTCAAACGACCCTGTGTGGTGAATAGGTATCGCTAAACTGAGCGAGAATCCCTAGATACTAACGATAGGACTCGGCGTTCTATCACCTGGCTGGGTATGAATAGAAAGGGTTTATACCTAAAC
>BAXE01000042.1 GCA_001310415.1 Enterovibrio sp. JCM 19048
ACAAGGCTTTCTAAAGTGGCTCCCCCTGCAAGACTTGAACTTGCGACATACGGATTAACAGTCCGCCGTTCTACCGACTGAACTAAGGGGGAATTGTATGTTACTGATAAGCGAACTTATCAATCACCATTTTAAAATGGTGCCTCGAGGCGGAATCGAACCACCGACACGGGGATTTTCAATCCCCTGCTCTACCGACTGAGCTATCGAGGCAGGGATGTAAGTGCGAGACTATACATCAAAAAAGTGGTGCCGGCTACCGGAGTCGAACTGGTGACCTACTGATTACAAGTCAGTTGCTCTACCAACTGAGCTAAGCCGGCACACAAACCGTGGAAACGTTGCTTCTTATTGAGCCACATTTCCTGTAACCGAATCATCGATTACTGAAATATGGTGCCTCGAGGCGGAATCGAACCACCGACACGGGGATTTTCAATCCCCTGCTCTACCGACTGAGCTATCGAGGCAACGAGGTGCATTAAACGGATTTTGAGCCTTACCGTCAACACCTTTTTTTAAAAAAAACGTCACAATGCACTGTTTGGCTGTATTTGCGCCAATTTGCACCAAAAGCATACGATTTGCGGGCTGTGAACGCAGAAATTAACGCATTGAACGAAACTCTTTTTGGAATTTTGTCACCTTCTGAAGATAGCGACGCGACTCCGAAGAGGGATGTTTATTGGTTAATGCCCAATAAACCTGGTTGGGATTTAACCGGTTAAGGTCGTTCATCGCCCTTTTGCGGTCGGAACGATGGAAAGTTTTAAGCACATTTCCTGTCCCGCCGTTGTACGCAGAGATCATGCTGTAGTGTTTTGACAGCGGATCGCGCACGTCTTTCAGGTATCGGGTTTTCAGAATATAGAAATATGCCGTACCGGCATCAATGTTCCTTGCCGGGTCAAACAGGTATTCCGGGGTGGGTTCACCGCTGCGGTTTTTCACCAGTTTGAATACGTCACGCCCGGCAGTTTTCGGTACCACCTGCATCAGCCGTAGGCATTGGCCCAACTTACCGCGTACGGGTTGAAGCTGCTTTCGGTTTTGATGATGGCGTAGATCAGCTCTTCTGATATGCCATAGCGCTTGGAGGCGTCGCGGATAAGGTTGGCGTACTGGTAACGGCGTTTACTGGAGTGATCCTGCACCATGGGGATCTCCACATAGAACACCTTCTGGAACTTGAGCGCTTTGGTTTTATCTTGTTCTCAACCAGGTAATCGGCAAAGCGGGTGGCTCGCCATTCCCAGGCAATCTCTTTTCCATCCTGATCGAGTACCTGACCTTGCAAAAACGGTTCGCCGGAAAGCGGAACCTCTGCCGCCGAGTAAAGATCGACAGAAGCAGGATCGTTAGGCGTCAGCAAGGTAGTGACGATCGCCTGTTTCAGGTGCTGTCTGGGATCTTCTGTTGATACCGTTTCAATGGTGATGAGGCCATTGGCAAAATCTACCCGCGCGCGGCTCAGGTAGTTGTCGGTGTACTTTACGTAATCCTGCTTGCCAGAGACATAGACTTCATTTTTGCCCCAGCGGTTTTCAATATCGCCGGTAAAACTGTTGATGAGGTTATCCAGCGCCGCGATGTCTTTTTCGAACTGGCCTGGGAGTGGGGCAAGGTTTTTGGCAAAACGGTTGGTGGTTTCGTAACTGACCCCCAGTGTTGATTCAACCATTTCTCGGCTGCAACCTGTGATCATGAGCGTCAGAATTAAAAGGGTAAGTACGCGGTGCAAAACTGGAATTCCATAGAAACAAAAAGGCATCCAGATCAGCGTAATCAGGATGCCTTAATTTACAAAGTGATATGTGCACTTTGTGTGCTGAACACCTTACTCTGAAGGTGGGGTGTAGCCTTCGATCACGGTATCGTGACCTTCAAACAGGTATTTCACCATTTCTTCTTCAAGCAGTTTGCGGTGCTCTGGATCCATCATGTTGAGCTTTTTCTCGTTGATCAGCATGGTTTGTTTGCTTTGCCACTGAGCCCAAGCTTCTTTGGAGATGTTATCGAAAATGCGTTTGCCCAGTTCGCCCGGGTAAAGCTGAAAATCCAGGCCATCTGCTTCTTTGTTCAGGCGTTGGCAAAAAACGGTACGGCTCATCATTAAGCTCCTAATTTTTGTTCGAAGTCTGCAATTCTCTGGTCAGGCTCTCCAGCAACTTCTGCACTGGCGCAGCAGCCCGACTTTCGCTGGTTGGGTTAAGTTATACCAAAGCCCGCCGTTGCCTTCCATGATCCCGTTGTTTCCAATGTTGTCAGGTTTACTGTGTAACTGGACGCGAACTGGAACGATATCCAGATGAAAGTGGCTGAATGTGTGGCGAAATGCGGTTAAGTGTTCAGGCTGTTCAAAGCTGACGGATGCGAGCTTGCCCGAAACAAACTGGTCTGCTGCTTTCTCTGTGGTTTCCGGCAGGCACCATAGGCCGCCCCACAAACCCGCTGGCGGGCGCTGCTCCAGCCAGACTTGATCCTCATACTGAAACAGAACGAAGCAGGTTTCTTTTTCCGGAATGGTTTTCTTTGGTTTCTTGCCGGGAAAATCAGTCTGGCGACCCAGTGCGTTAGCTTCACAGCTGTAGTTGACGGGGCAGATATCGCACTTAGGTTTGCTTCGGGTGCAGATCATGGCACCCATGTCCATCATGGCCTGGTTGTAGCGCTGAACACCTTCTGCTGGGGTGTTCGTTTCAGCAAGCTCCCACAAACGGTTCTCAACCGGCTTCTTGCCCGGCCAGCCTTCAACGGCAAAATGGCGAGACAAGGTGCGTTTAACGTTACCGTCCAGAATAGGATGGTGCTGACCTAAAGAAAGCGACAACACGGCGCCTGCTGTAGAGCGGCCAACGCCCGGCAGTGCCATCACATCGTCAATGTTGGTCGGGAATTCGCCGTTGTACTCGGTGGAAATTTTTTGCGCTGCTTTGTGCAGGTTGCGAGCACGGGCGTAGTAGCCAAGACCGGTCCAAAGGTGCAGCACTTCATCCAGTTCGGCATTTGCCAAGTCCACGACGGTGGGGAAGCGCGCCATAAAACGTTCGAAGTAGGGGATCACGGTTGCAACCTGGGTTTGCTGTAACATGATCTCTGAAAGCCACACTTTGTATGGCGTTTTCTCTTGCTGCCACGGCAGGGTTTTTCTGCCGTATTTGTCATACCAGCCCAGGATGGCATCGGAAAAACTCTGACTCACTTTACTTGCTCTTGGTTATAGTTATTGGCGCACAGTCTACTACGTGGGGCAGTCAAAAAAGACCACGATTTGCGGAAAGATTTGTGCACCCTGTGCGCAGGGCTTGCACCATGGCGCAATCTTTGGATAATGCGCGATCCGCTTAACTTTTCTTCATTATTGAGTTGCAGGCAAAAAACCATGGCAGAAGTCAACAAACCCGAGCTGACCGAAGACGGTAAAGTTCTTCGTAAAATCAGAAGCTTTGTCCGTCGTGAAGGACGTCTAACCAAGGGGCAGGAGCAGGCAATGAACGATTGCTGGCCGACTATGGGTATCGACTTCCAACAGGAAAAGCTGAACTGGGTAGAAGTGTTCGGTAACGACAACCCTGTTGTGCTGGAAATCGGGTTTGGTATGGGCGCATCTTTGGTTGAAATGGCCAAGAACGCACCAGAGAAAAACTTCATTGGTATCGAAGTGCACAGCCCAGGTGTGGGTGCATGTCTGATGGCTGCACGTGATGCGGGTATTACCAACCTGCGCGTGATGTGTCATGACGCCGTTGAAGTGTTTGAATTCATGCTGCCAGAGCAGAGCCTGGACACAGTGCAACTCTTCTTCCCTGACCCATGGCACAAGAAGCGTCACCACAAGCGCCGTATCGTGCAGGCTGAATTTGCAGAAATGCTACGCAGCAAGCTGAAAATTGGTGGTATTTTCCACATGGCGACTGACTGGGAAAACTATGCAGAACACATGGTTGAAGTGATGGATGTGGCACCGGGTTACAAAAATACCGCGGTTGATGGCCCTTACATCCCACGCCCTGAAGAGCGTCCACTGACCAAGTTCGAAGCGCGCGGTCACCGTCTTGGCCACGGTGTCTGGGACATGAAGTACGCACGTATCAGCTAACAGGCTGTAAGAAAACGCTGCTGAAACACTGAAAGCCAACCTCGTGTTGGCTTTTTTGACTATTGGAGATCGTAATGAAACCAACCCCTGAATTGCTCAGTGCCATCTTGGAAGAGGTGCGTCCTTTGATTGGGCAGGGCAAAGTGGCCGACTATATTCCTGCTTTGAAAGAAGTGTCTGCCGATAAGCTTGGCATTGCGGTGTGTTACAACGATGGCGAAATCATTACCGCCGGTGATGCCGAAGAGCCGTTTTCCATTCAGTCCATTTCCAAAGTGCTGAGCCTGACGCTGGCACTGCAAAATTATCAGCCAGAGGAAATCTGGCAACGCGTGGGTAAAGAGCCTTCCGGCCAGGCGTTCAATTCCATGATCCAGCTTGAAATGGAGCAAGGGATCCCGCGTAACCCATTTATCAATGCCGGTGCCTGGTGGTGTGCGACATGCTCCACAGCCGCCTCTCAGCCCCGCGCCAACGCATGCTTGAATTTGTGCGCCTACTTTCCGGCAACAACCACCTTTGCTATGACAAAGTGGTGGCTGCTTCGGAAATGGAGCACAGCGATCGCAACGCAGCCATCGCCTACCTGATGCGGGCATTTGGCAATTTCGACAACGATGTGATGCCAGTGCTGGCGAACTATTTCCACTATTGTGCGCTGCGTATGAGCTGTGTCGATCTCGCTAAGACATTTAACTATCTGGCAAATAAGGGACTTCCTTTAGGCGCAGAAAAAACAATTGTCAGCCAGACTCAAAGTAAGCAGATCAATGCCCTGTTGGCGACCTGCGGTTTGTACGATGGTGCGGGTGAGTTTGCCTACCGTGTTGGCATGCCGGGTAAATCCGGTGTAGGTGGCGGGATTGTGGCGATTGTACCGGGCGAGATGTCTATCGCTGTCTGGTCTCCGGAACTTGATCCTTCCGGCAACTCACTGGCGGGTACAGCAGCACTAGAACTGCTGGCCGAGCGTATCGGACGTTCAATTTTTTAGTGCGGATCCTGGCTTTTCGCGAGGCTATCAGCCAGTTCGCGCCTGTGATGTGGAGAAGTAATATGGGAAGAGCGAATCTGACAAAGATGCTGAAGACATCGGCAATCCTGACGCTGTGGCTGCCATTTTTCGCAGCAGCAGATAGCTGTCGTCCTGAGCTGCACGGTGACATCGAGATCAGCGCTGACAGCGTGATCATCGAGAAAAACAATAACCGTTTCCGCATTGAGCCAAACGGTAACCTCTATGTCGATGTGCACCGGGTAAAACTGAATGACGCGCAGAAAGCGTCGCTGACCGCCTACAGCAAGACAGTACGCAACGATCTCCCTTTTATCGGACGTTCCCTTTCTGAAGAGCTGCACAATTCCTGGATGGCGCTGGATGGCGTGATTGCCGCAGAGCTGGGTGACAGCAGCGCGCTGCGCGGTGAGCTGGGCGATTTTCACCAGCATTTGCAGCGCCAGGTAATGGCATCACTCTACTCACCAGACCGTTCGCCATACCTGAAACACAAGGCGCTGGAAATGGCGGTGCAGGAAATTGAAGCCAGTGTCCCGCAACTGATTGCCACGGTTTCGAGCCGCGGTTTGATGGACATTGCGACCCTGAGTGCCGGGGAATCCAACAAGATGCAGTTTATTTCCAGAAAGATGGCAACCCTGCAAAACCGTATTTCAGACGAAGTGCGCGTTCAGCAAAACCGCACCCAGGGATTGCGTCAGGATGTGTGTACCCGCCTGAGCCAGTGGCAGGAGCAGGAGGCTGAAATTTCCAGCCTGATCCCAGCGCTGTCGGGCTGGAAAACGGTCACAGTGACCAAGTACTGACTGTTCCGGGAAACCCAGAAAACTAAAACGCGCAGTTCTGACACCGCGCGTTTTTTGTTTCCTGCACCGGAATTAGGGGCGATAGGTGAACTCGTAGTCCACGCTCTCCCAGGCGTTATCTATCTGACGCATGTAGTCACGAAGATCTTTGGCTTCAACATGGTTGGTTTTGGCACGGTAGTAGTAATCAGCCTCGACATAGGTCTTGTTGAACAACACGTCTCCGGGGCCATCAACGGTTTTCAGTGAGCTGGAAAACTCAAAGAAAGGGTTACTGACTTTATTGTCAGACTGTTCGATATCCCAGCTTTCCGGCAGGCTCAGTTTGATGTTCTGGCGGATTGCCCCTTCACGGCCAAGGCGGAAAGGGTTTTGCGGCGGATAAGATCCGGCTTGATCAGATAGTCATCCACGATGTCACCGGAGATCACGAACTTGTAGGTATCATCCTCTTTCGACCACAAATCCCCAATCACATACGCTTCATTGAGCGTTACTTCATTGCTTTCCATGTCATCATCGACCGTCAGTGGACGGAGAAAGTCGAGGCCACCGAAAAAGCCCGCGTAATAGTTTGCGTACTCTTCGCTGAGTTCTTTAAGCGGCTTGGATTCGAGATAACGACGCCAGCGCTCGGCTTCCAGCCCGCGGTAAACGGTTTTGACTGTCAGGTAACTCTGCGCGTTGGCGTGATTGATCACGTAACGCTGCTCAATATCCTGGGTGACCGGCACTTTTGGTGGCGTCATGGCGGTGAGGTCGGTGCTCTCGGGCTGGATCACCAGTGCATAACCGAGTTCGGACTGTGCGATGGTGTCCAGTCTGTTTCCCTGGTGGGTGCGTGTGGCATCTATCCACCAGCGATTTCCTTCGTAATCCATTGCTACGATGACGTGGTTAAAGCTGTAAGGTGCCGCTGGCTGAGAAGGCAGGTGGTCGCGCCATGAGGTATCTACCAGCGCCGGATGTGCCTCTATGCCGAGTGCACCCAGCAGGGAAGAGAGCAGCAAGGCTTTATCTTTGCAGTCGCCATACCCTTGGGAGACGATTTGCGCCGGAGGGCGGGGCTGGTGCGAACCAATGCCGTTCTCAATGCCAAGGTAGCGGATATTGTTCTGTACGAAGTGGATGGCTGCAATGGCCTGCTTTTGGATGTCCTCCGGATAGGTCTGGCGGATGTCCGATGCCAGCGCTTTCACCTCATCATCGTCCGGATTGACTGATACAGCGGCAGCGCCCAGTCGATTACATCTTTCCAGTCGCGGAAGCTGGAAACGTGCAGGTAAGGATAGGGGTTAAACCAGCGCGGTTGCTCGGGTTCATCGAAATCATACAGCCCGTCGCGTTCTGAATAGGTAAAGGTGGTCACGCCGTTGTCGCGGGTCTGGCGAAAATCCCCCTGACCTTTGCCGTCCAGATTGGTGACGGAAATGGTGCTGTCGGTGGGGGCAAGAATACGGGCATTGACCAAGGCGACCGTGCTCGCCCAGCCGGTTTTGATGTACCACTCGCGGTGGTCGCCAAACACCGGGTTGTAACCGCTGATGGTGTAGCTGAAATCGATAATGTCGCCGATTTTGACGTCATCCAGCACGATATGCAGGGTTTCATCGCCATTGTAGAGCAGCGAGTCCAAATCAACTTCGCGCTTGAACCTGTCAATCTGTGCTGTGGCTTTGCGATCCATGACCTTGCCGTCCCGCACCAGTTCCAGCCGGTGAACATTGACAGACTGGTAGCTTGGGTCAAAGTCGATGGATATTTGAGAAGCGGATTCAACCCCTTCAATGGCGGTCACTTTGCTGGTGTAGCGTTTGTATTCGACCGGCGTAGGGGTGACGAGGTTAAGCTGCCTGTCGACAATCAAAAACTGCTGATCGTAGTGATGGCTGTCAGGCGCAGCCTGGGGGATCTCGGAAATGGGCACCACCCAGCCAGGGAGTGGTGCATAGATTGCGTTCTGTGCTTGCGCCAGGGTAGGCGGCGCGACGGGGAGCAGAACACACAGGGCAAACAGATACTTCTTCATCTACAACGCTGTCCTTTGCTTTCGAGAACAAAAGGCAGCGTCGTAAAAGCTGCCTACTCGTTGATGAAGCCTGCGAGCAGATCGTTCAGGAACAGTCGCCCTTTTTCTGTCACCTGCCAGTGGGTCTCTGTTTCACTCAGAAGCCCGGCAGACAGTGCGTTTTGAAGCGGCGCATCGACAGTTTCGAGTGGCAGTCCGGTGCAGGCAGGGAAGTCTGCTTTCGGGCACGGTTCAACCAGTCGGAAGCGGTTCATGAAAAACTCAAATGGCAGTTCATCACTTTCCACTATATGCAATTCACTGAGGTATTCTTTCTCAGGATCGAGATATCCGCGTGGATGTTTCACTTTTACTGTGCGTTGTACGGTACTGTTATCTAACGTAATTTTTCCATGGGCACCGCAGCCGATACCCAAATAATCCCCAAATCGCCAGTAGTTAAGGTTATGTCGGCACTGGTAACCCGGCTTGCTGTAGCCCGAGGTTTCGTACTGCACATATCCTGCCTCAGTCAGAAGCTGATGGCCCTGCTCGAAGATGTCCCAAAGGTCATCGTCATCCGGCAGTGTCGGCGGCTTGGAGTAATACTGGGTGTTGGGCTCGATAGTGAGCTGGTACCAGGACAGGTGCGGCGGGTTCAGTTCAATCGCCTGGCGCAGGTCATCCAGTGCCCCTTCGAGCGATTGATCCGGCAGGCCGTGCATCAAATCGAGGTTGAAGCTGGCAAGACCGGCTTCGTGCGCCAAAGCAGCGGCGCGTTTGGCTTCTGCTGCACCATGGATACGGCCAAGGCGTTGCAGTTTCTGGTTATCGAAGCTTTGCACACCAATGGAGATGCGGTTTACACCGGCTTTGCGGTA
This sequence comes from Enterovibrio sp. JCM 19048, assembly GCA_001310415.1. Lineage (GTDB taxonomy): Bacteria > Pseudomonadota > Gammaproteobacteria > Enterobacterales > Vibrionaceae > Enterovibrio > Enterovibrio paralichthyis. Next base: position 8,813 of record BAXE01000042.1, read on the forward strand.
GGCGACAAACTTATCAGCTTCCACTGTGCCCGGGTTGGCTTCCATGGTGACTTCGATATTCTCCGCAAACGGGATTTGCGCTTGGATGCCCTGCAGCAGGCGTGAAATTTCCTGCGGGGACATCAGGCTAGGCGTGCCGCCACCGATAAAAATCGAATGCAACGCCCGGCCACTGACGCCTTCGAAGCGCTGTAAATCCTGCTTAAGGTCATCCAGAAGTGAATCGATGTAATCGTGCTCCGGCACGTCGCCTTTCAGCGTGTGAGAGTTGAAATCACAATACGGGCACTTTTGTACACACCAGGGAATGTGAACATAAAGGCTGAGTGGAATGTTTGTCGCCATGGTTGATTACTTCTCGCTGCCCATTGCTGCGAACAGCTTTTTGAGCGCCTGACCACGGTGGGAAATTTGCTTTTTCACTGCCGGTTCAATGTTAGCCAAGGTGCAACCGTGCTCTTCCACATAGAACACAGGGTCGTAACCAAAGCCGTGTGAGCCGGAAGCTTCACGGGCAATTTTGCCCTCAAATACGCCGTGGCACACCAGAGGCGTAGGGTCGTTCGCGTGGCGCATGTACACCAGCACACAGTGGAAGCGCGCGGTGCGTTTGTCATCCGGTGCATCAGCCATGCATTCCAGCAGTTTTTCCAGGTTGGCCTGATCGCCTTTGCCTTCACCGGCGTATCGTGCGCTGTAAACACCCGGTGCGCCATTGAGGTAATCCACTTCCAGGCCGGAATCGTCTGCAATCGCTGGCAGGCCGGTTTCTTTGGCCGCGTGGCGTGCTTTGATGATGGCGTTTTCAATGAAGGTGGTGCCGGTTTCATCGGCGTCCTGTACTGAGAATTCGCTCTGTGCGAACACTTCCAGACCGAAATCCTGCAGCAAGTCTGCCATCTCTTTTACTTTGCCGGCGTTGCCTGTCGCCAGAACCACTTTGCTCATCGTTCTCTCCTGAATGGGTTGGCTGCCAATAAAAATGGCGCCTTTGCTGGGCGCCATCATACCGGAATGCGAGCGCGTGTTCACGCAGGCTCAATCGGCATAAAACGTCTGGTTGAAGGTGAGTTTGCCACTGCGGTTTCCGGCCGCATTGATATCTATGGAAAAGGTGTAGTTTTCCTCATTGGCAAAGCGAAGCTCAGCCAGATAGTAAATGGCGTCCCCTTCGCGCACTTCCCGGAAAGTCAGCGGTTTTCTCACCCCCAGCAGGTTTCTCGCTTCACCGGTGAGGGTGGCGGTGACGGCTGGTTTACCTGCCTGGCGGTTATCCAGTACGGCAATGTTGATCAGCGCATTGATACCGCTTCGCTTGATGTCGTAAGCCTTGGCAACCTGCGGTGGGATGAAGGTGGAGTTGACGGCTGAATAGTGTACGTCGAGCGTGCCGATGGTTTTGTACTGACCGGCAAAAGCGGTTGGGGAGGCAATCATCAGCGCACTGACAATGAGAAGGAGAAAGCGTTTCATGACCGAAAATCCTTATCGGTAGAAAAACGTGCGCGGAGGTCGCGCACGTTTCGGTGTTAGCTGTCGGGGATAAGGGGAATGAGGATCTCAGGCGTTAACACCGGACGCTGGATGCGAACCTGTTTGTGCCTGCCCAGTTCCCCTTTTTCAATCTCAATCTGCCTTTGGCCACTTTGAACTGTTTGGACAGAAATTTGGTGAGATGGGCGTTTGCTTTGCCATCCACCGGCGGGGCGGTGATGGCGAGCTTGATCTCCTCGCCATGTTGCCCCATCCACTGATCCCTGCTGGCTTTCGGCTGGATGTAGAGCCTTAAAATAAGGTCTTCCTTTTCCCGCCACGCGGCCGTTGTGTACTCATGTTGTTAAAGCACGAACCACAGGTTTCCGAAGTAAGGGCTCAGCATATCGCCGATCACATAGTTCAGGAATTGCAGCAGGATAAACAGCACCAGTACGCTCAGATCCAGACCACCCATAGATGGCAGGATGCGACGGATAGGTGCCACCAGTGGTTCAGTCAGCTGGATCATCACATATTCAATAGGGCTGCGGCCCTGGCTTACCCAGCTCAGGATAGCGCGCAGGATAAGTACCCAGAAGATCAGGCCACCGGCTGCTTTCAACATTGCCAGCAGGCCGATAATGAAAGAGCCACCATCAAGGGCGAACTGACCGGAACCCACCAGTTGCAGCACGACAAATTTCGCCACACACAGCACGTAGCAAACAGTACAGTTGCCATATCCAGACTGCCGATAGACGGGATCACGCGGCGCAGTGGGCCCACAACCGGTTGTGTCGCTTTGACCACAAACTGGCTGAACGGATTGTAAAAGTCAGCGCGTGCCCATTGCAGCCAAACCCGGAGCAACACCACCATGATGTAGAGGTCGAACAGTGTTGAAACGAGAAAATTCATTGCGTTCATACATTAGCCCTAAAATAGCGATTCCATCTCTTCAGCACGGCGCACCGCCGCTTGCATGGCTTCAGCCACTGTCTCTGAGAGCTGGTTGTTATTGAATACGTTCATTGCTTCGGCAGTTGTACCGCCTTTGGATGTTACCTGTTCCTTTAAGGTTGCCAGTTCAATGTCCGGGTTGGCAACCACCATTTTAGCTGCGCCGAGCGCAGCCTGCTGGACAACTTCGCGCGCGGTTTGTTTATCAAAGCCCTGACGCTCTGCTTCTTTTTGCATCGCTTCCATAAACAGGAAGAAATAGGCAGGGGCACTACCAGCCGCAGCGATGATGCTGTTGATACCGGATTCTTCACTGACCCAGCACACTTTACCGACGGCACCGAGCAGGTCGCCGGCAAACTGACGGTCTGCTTCTGATACTGAGTCTGGCGCAAAAAGGCCGCTCATGCCTTCACCAACCAGCGACGGTGTGTTTGGCATCACACGCACCAGATTGAGCGGTGCGCCGGCCATTTCACTCAGGCGAGCAACAGAAATACCGGCAGCGATAGAAATGACCAGTTTGCCTGACCAGTCAACTTCCTGCATGGATGCAAGTAGTTCTGCCATTCCTTGAGGTTTTACGCCCAGTACCACAACGTCGGCCTGTTTGGCGCTGTTGATAACATCTTCATTGGCCTGGATGCCGAAAGCGTCGCGCAGCGCCGCGCTTTTTTCCGGGGTGCGGTTGACGGCGGTGATTTGTGGAGCGGGATAGCCTGCTTTCACCAAGCCAGCAATGATTGCATGGGCCATGTTTCCTGCGCCGATAAAGGCAATAGTGCGTTGTTCCATCACATTGTTTTCCTGTGCTTTGGCAGCCAAATGCTGCCAGCAATAAATGTTGGGTCAGGTGCGTTTGCTGTAATCGCGTGCACCGAAAATCGCGGTGCCAATGCGTACCATGGTGCTGCCGGAAGCAATGGCAGCATCCATGTCACCGCTCATGCCCATCGACAGGGTGTCAAATGCCGGCCGTGTTGCCTGCATTTCCTTGAACAGGGCAGACAGCGGCGCAAATGCAGCCAGTTGCTTCTGGTGATCGTCTTCTGGCTGGGGAATGCACATCAAGCCACGAAGAGTCAGGTTTGGCATGGCATCAATTTCTGCTGCCAGCGTTTTGACATCGTCAAACCCGGTGCCGGATTTGCTCTCTTCACCACTGGTGTTGACCTGGATAAGCACCTGAAGTGGCGGCAATGAATCTGGCCGCTGTTCGCTGAGGCGTTTGGCGATTTTACTGCGATCGACCGAGTGCACCCAGTCAAAGTGCTCGGCAACCGGACGGGTTTTGTTGGATTGGATTGGGCCGATGAAATGCCATTCCAGTTCGGGGTGGTGCGCGCGGAAGTGGGTGATTTTCTCAACGCCTTCCTGCACATAGTTTTCGCCAAAACGGGTTTGCCCTGCGGCAACCGCTTCTGCGATGGCTTCAATCGGTTTGGTTTTGCTCACCGCCAACAATTGCACGCCAGAGGCGTCTCTCCCGCATTTTTGTGCGGCACTGTCTATTTGGCTGGTGACCTGCTCTAGGTTTTGTCTGATACTACACATGTTTGATTCTGCGAGGAAACGGGTTAATGGATATTACTGAATTACTGGACTTTAGTGTAAAGCATAATGCTTCAGATCTACATCTTTCCGCGGGTGTTCCGCCGATGGTACGTGTAGATGGTGATGTCCGAAAGCTTAGCTTGCCACCGCTCGATCACAATGCGGTGCACCGTCTTGTCTTTGATATTATGAACGATGCCCAGCAGCGCGAGTTTGAGCAAAATCTTGAAGTGGATTTTTCCTTTGAACTGGCATCGGTTGGCCGCTTCCGTGTCAATGCCTTTCACCAGTCCCGCGGCTGTGCGGCAGTGTTTAGAAGCATTCCTACCAAAATTCCGACGCTTGAAGCAATTCAGGCACCGAAGGCATTTGAACAGTTCACCCAATACCAGAAAGGCCTGGTGCTGGTGACTGGCCCGACAGGTTCCGGTAAATCCACCACGCTCGCGGCGATGATTGACAAAATCAATACCGAGCAGCACCGCCACATACTGACCATTGAAGACCCGATTGAATTTGTCCACGAACAAAAATGCTGTCTGGTCAATCAGCGTGAAGTGCACCGTGACACCCACTCGTTCAACAATGCACTTCGCTCAGCCTTGCGTGAAGACCCGGATGTTATTCTGGTGGGGGAATTGCGTGACAAGGAAACCATCAGCCTTGCTCTGACAGCGGCAGAAACCGGACACCTTGTGTTTGGCACCCTGCACACCTCCAGCGCAGCAAAAACGATTGACCGTATCATTGATGTATTCCCGGGCGCTGATAAGCCTATGGTGCGTTCTATGTTGTCAGAATCGCTGCGTGTGGTTGTCTCGCAAAAGCTTGTCAAGCAGGTCACCGGCGGGCGCGTGGCAGCGCATGAAGTGATGATTGCCACCCCGGCTATCCGCAACCTTATCCGCGAAGACAAAATCGCCCAGATGTATTCCATGATTCAGACCGGCTCCAGCATGGGTATGGTGACCATGGAGCAATCTCTGCGCAACTTGATGATGCAGGGCATTATCGACAGTACAGAAGCGGCAAAAGCACTCGACAACGGCGGTATGGGATTCTGATGATGCAAGGACAGCACACCCTTTTTGAACTTCTTGACCAGATGCTGAGCCAACGTGCATCTGACTGTTATATCACGGTAGGGGCGCCGTGCATGTTACGCGTCGATGGCAGCCTGAAACCCGTGGGCGATACCCTGACCATCGAGGGCGCGAACGCGCTTGTTGCGCAGGCAATGGACGCAGAAGCTCGGCAAAAGTTCGACACTGAGCGAGAAGCCAACTTTGCGCTGGTGACCGACAATGGCCGTTTCCGTGTCAGTGCTTTTTGGCAACGGGATCTGCCGGGGATGGTACTGCGACGGATTGAAACCCAGATCCCGGATCTCCATTCGCTAAGGCTGCCGGATGTGATCCAGGATCTGTCGATTGCCAAACGCGGTCTGGTACTGATTGTCGGCGCGACAGGTTCCGGTAAATCCACCTCCATGGCGGCGATGGTCGGTTACCGTAATTCGCACCGCAGTGGCCATATCCTGACCGTGGAAGATCCGATTGAATTTATCCACCCGCATGACAAATGTATTGTCACCCAGCGTGAGATTGGGATTGATACCGAAAGCTATGAAACGGCGCTGAAGAACTCTTTGCGTCAGGCACCGGACATGATCATGATCGGTGAGATCCGTACCCGTGAAACCATGGAATACGCCATGCAGTTTGCGGAAACCGGTCATCTCTGTATTGCTACCCTTCACGCCAACAACGCCAACCAGGCGCTGGAGCGTATCCTCCACCTGGTGCCGAAAGAGCGTCGCGAACAGTTCCTGTTTGATTTGTCGCTTAATCTGCGTGGCATCCTGGCGCAGCAACTCGTGCCGGATGTCAGTGGCGTCGGCCGTCACGGTGCGTATGAGCTACTGTTAAACACTTCCCATGTGTCGGATCTTATCCGCCGCGGAGAATTGCATGAGCTGAAAGAAAGTATCCGCAAGGGCAGGAATGCGGGGATGTGTACCTTTGACCAGTCCTTGTTCGAACTGTACCGGGCAGGCAAAGTGTCTCAGGACGAGGCACTGCACCATGCAGATTCCCGCAATGATCTCAAGCTGATGATGAAAATGGCAGAGCAGTCGTCTGGACCCCTATCGCTGGAAGGGGTCAGCATCGAGTAGAAAAAAGCGCCGGAAGGCGCTTTTTTAATGGGTGTTTCAGGGCTTAGCCGTATTGGTTCTCGAACCAGCTTTCGACAATAATCACCGCCGACTGGCTGTCGATTTCCCCTTTGCCCAGCGCTTTGTAGCCGCCGTATTCAAACAGGGATGAACGGGCTTCTGCGTCGTGAGGCGCTCGTCGTGCAGTTCCACATTCACACCAAAACGCCCCTTGAGACGGTTGGCAAATTTACGGGCGCGTGGAGTGATGGCTTCCAGCTCCCCTCCGTGGAGATCCAACGGCAAGCCGACGACGACCAGATCCGGTGTCCACTCTTTTAAAATGGCTTCAATTGCGTCCCAGCTTGGGATGCCGTCTTTGGCTTTCAGGGCTTTGAGTGGGCGTGCAGTGCCTGTAATGGCCTGGCCAATGGCCACACCAATACTCTTGGTGCCGTAGTCAAAACCCAGCACAGATTGGATGTTACTCATGAAAACTCTTATGCGTGCCCGATATCGGACGACAGGTTGATGCGTCAATGCCAATCTGTTTGAGGGCTTTTTCCCAGCGCTCGTTGATCGGGGTATCAAAGATAACCGCCGGATCTGCTTCTATGGTCAGCCAGCTGTTGTCAGCCAATTCCTGTTCAAGTTGTCCCGCATCCCATCCGGCATAGCCAAGTGCAACCAGAAACTGCTCGGGCTCATCATTGGTACCGAGAATGCTGAGGATATCTTTGGAAGTGGTCACGGTAAGGTCGTCAGACAGCTGGATACTGGAGCCAAACAGCTTCTTGTGCTTGTGAAGCACGAAGCCGCGGTCTTCAGATACTGGACCGCCAAACAGCACAGGCTGAGACAGGCTGACTGGGTGGGTGATGACAACCTGCTCGCGATCCAGCTCAATTTGCTCCAACATCTTTTCAACGGAGATATTTATGGGCTGGTTGATCATCAACCCATTGCGCCATCTTCGTTGTGTTCGCACATATAGACGACGCTGTGTTTAAAGCGATCATCCACCATGCCGGGCATTGCCACCAGGAAATGATTTTTTAAATTCATCGTGTCCTTCATTTGCTATGTGCTTACTTTCAGTATGAGCAGTAAGCCGGAGAAAGTCAGATCCGGACGACAGGTTTCGTCCGGATTTTTAGCGGTTATTGATTCAGGCGTGCTTCAATCGCATCCATCAGTTTTCCGCTGATATTGATATCAAATGCGGCCTCGATCTCGCGAATACAAGTCGGCTGGTGACATTTATTTCAGTCAATTTGTCGCCGATAACGTCAAGGCCAACAAAAATCAGCTTTCTCTTTCAGCGTTGGCGCTACCGCACGGGCAATTTCCCAGTCGGTTTCAGACAATGGACGCGCTTCGCCGCGACCGCCTGCGGCCAGGTTACCGCGGGTTTCCCCTTTAGCAGGGATGCGTGCCAGACAGTAAGGCATAGGCTCGCCATCGACTACCAGAATGCGTTTGTCACCGTTGCTGATATCCGGCACAAAGGTCTGTGCCATGCAGTAATTGGTGCCAAGGTTGGTCAGGGTTTCGATGATCACCGACAGGTTTGGATCGCCTTGCTTGACTCGGAAAATAGACGAGCCGCCCATGCCATCCAGAGGCTTGAGGATCACATCGCCATGCTTTTCCTGAAACGCTTTGATTTGTTCCGCGCGACGGGTCACCAGGGTAGTAGGCGTCCACTCCGGGAACCAAGCGGTGAACAGCTTTTCGTTACAGTCACGCAGGCTTTGCGGCTTGTTGACGATAAGGCAACCTTCTACCTCTGCGCGTTCCAGAATGTAGGTCGCGTAAATGTATTCAGTATCAAACGGAGGATCTTTACGCATCAGGACGGCATCGAGATCAGCCAGCGCAATTTCCTGCTCGCTCACTACCTCAAACCACTTCTCCGGGTTTTGTTCCAGTTTCACGATTTGGGTACGTGCCAGCGCTTTGCCCTGCTCGAGTGACAGGTCGTTCATCTGCATGTAGTGAATTTCCCAGCCACGTTTTTGTGCTTCCAGCATCATGGCAAAGGAAGAGTCTTTTTTGATATTGATGGACTCGATAGGATCCATCACTACGCCCAGTTTGATCATTGAATTGTCCTTATTAACCCAGATCGCCAAAACGGACCTGCAGAGCAGTGATTGCCGTCAGTGCTGCGGTTTCAGTGCGCAGTACACGCGGCCCTAAAAGTGTTTCCTCAAAACCGATCTCACGGCTGCGGGCGATTTCTTCCGATGACAGGCCGCCTTCCGGGCCAATCAGCAGACGCACGCGGTTAACCGGGGTCGGCAGGGTGTTGATTGAGTATTTTGCACGCGGGTGAAGGTTCAGCTTCAGCCCGTCGAATTCTTCCTGCATCCAGGCGTCCAGTGACATGACTGGGCGGATTTCTGGCACGATATTACGGCCACACTGCTCACAGGCGGCAATCGCAATTTTCTGCCACTGCTGCAGTTTCTTGTCGAAACGCTCTGCGTTGAGTTTCACGCCACAACGCTCAGAAATCAGCGGAGTGATGACATTGACCCCCAGTTCGACCGATTTCTGGATAGTGAACTCCATCTTGTCGCCACGGCTGATCACCTGACCCAAATGCAAATCCAGTGGGGATTCGATGCTGCGCTCTACGCGCTCAGCAATATCCACAGTGACAGACTTCTTGCCAGACTCGGCGATCACTGCCGGAAACTCAGCACCGCTGCCGTCAAACAGCAGCACTTCCTGACCGGTTTGCATACGCAGTACACGGCCAACATGGTTGGCGGCTTCTTCGCTCAGAGCAACGCGGCCGTTGTCTGGCAGCAGTTCAGGATGAAAAATTCTTGGAATACGCATGGTGTTTTCATGACTGGATAACAATGGGCAGCAGTGTATCACGCTGCTGTCCATTGGCTGTAGTCCTAGACGGGATAGATGGTATTACAGACCGGCGATGTCGCAGGAAGCTTGCACAAAGGGGTTGTGGTTACCTTGCTCGCGGGCGATACGGCGGTCTCGCTCGCATTCCCATGCCGTGACCGGATAGGTTTTGTCCCAGGCATCCATCAGCTTTTTCTGCGCCGATGCCAGACGGAAGTCGTAACGCTCGTGCATGTACTTGTAGGTACGGGCAATAGCGCCGCGGCTTTGCGCAGGCGGTTCGAACACGCGCTGCTTGAAGTTCACTTTGGCTTCACAGCGTCCGTAGTAGGCACCATCCGGTCCGTTCCACTGGGAAAAACGGAAGTTAGAGCGGTCACCGTTGACCTCACCTATGGCAGGAACCAGATTGTGCAGATCCGCTTCCATCAGCTTGAAGGCGACATCTTTACGCGTGCAGTTTTTGCGCCCGCCATCCTGCCAGCACTGGCGCTGGTGGCCAAATTGCCATGCTGGAACCACATGTTCCCACTCAATGCGACTGGCGCGGTTTTTCTGTTTCCTGACGTTGTAGCCACAGGCTTCCAGGTCGGGAATGCCTTTCTTGCCCTGCCAGGTAATGTCGCAGCCGCAATAAAAAGAGGTTGGTGCATCGCGGTAGATTTTCTGGGCGACGCGTTTGGCTTTACTGAAGGACTGGGGATGCTCAGCCGCGGAGGCCAGAAATGGCAGCAGCAAGGCTGACAGCAGCATCAAGCGAGTTTTCATGAAATGTTAGCGCTCGTTATTGGAATTATGTGAGCTAATTATTGCAGAAAAGTGCGAGTGGTTTCTCTATAAAGCGGTGTTAATTTAATCGGTTATCAATAATCGATGCAGATTTGAGAGTTTTGGGCTGAAATCAGGGTGTCGGCCGGTAAACCAGAGGCTGCTTGCAGCGACGGCAGACGTATTTCACCTGTTCGCGCTGTACCTTGTTGTGGCGCCTGACGGAAAGCGGGATCTCATCGCAGCCACACTGATAGGTGAAGGTTTTCCCTGAACCGAGGTGACATCAAAGCTGTGGGTGGTTTTGGGTGTCACACCAAACACCTGCGACATCACGGCCTGCCACTCTTTTCCGTGTGGCTTAACACGGCCAAAGCGTTCGTAAACCACAAGGTGGCTCACTTCATGGGGAACCACTTCATTCAAAAAGGCTTGCGGGTTTTCGCTCAACAACACCGGATTAAATCGCAGTTGCCAGGTTTGCAAGCGGGCAGTACCCGCCGACTTTCCCCTTTGATTGAACAGCACCTGAGGGTGAGGGAAGGTGCATTGGAAATAGTTACCTGCACGGGTCATACATTGTGCAACTGCTTTGGTGACTTGGTATTCCAGTTCATTCATGGTTTAGCGTTTTGGTGTTTTCCTGTTGGGTTTTGTTCAGGCGAAAGTACCGGTGATAGAAGTTTTTCATCACCTGAGGTATCAAACGACTGGTTCGATAGTAGAACGAAAGGGATGGGGCTGGCAGATCATTCCCTGTCGTCCCGAAAGATAATACCGCATTAATGCAGGACCGACGATCTCTGCAGACTGCTCTTGGTTATAGCTTGTTGTTCCGCCTTTCCGGGGAGGCGGAATCCGCCCCATTTCCGCACAGTACCGTTGGCTTGCCAGAGGCGAATTTTATTTTTCGCTGGCGTATCGAACTTACCAAGCAGCAGTGTCGTGACCCGGATGCCATTAGGTGCCTGCTCTACCTGTAAGGCCTCTGCAAAGGCGTGAATAGCCGCCTTTGTCGCGCTGTAACTCGCCATCTGCGGCACACCGTGCAGGACTGCAACCGAGGTGGTGTAGATGATCAATGGCTGGCTTTCTACGGATAAAAGAGGAAGGACAAGGTGCGTCAGCGCCAATGTCGAACGGAGGTTAGTATCAAGAATTTCCTGGTGTTTCTGCCACGGAATGTCCTCAAAAGCACCGGCGGCTGACGTACCGACATTGGCAAAGACAATGTTGATGTTGAGCGACTGGCGGGCTATTTCAAATAGGGATTGAGTCAGAAACTCTGGACTTCTGATATCTCCCTGAAAATGAATATCCCGTCCGCTGTCACTGGTTTCACGCATGTTGCGATCCAGCGTCACCACAATCCATCCTTGTGAAAGGAAATATCCTGCCACGGCAAGCCCAATTCCCGACGCACCGCCACTGATAAGGATGACAGAACCGCTAGAGTCCATATTTGCCTTTGGCGCTTTCGACATGTTGTTCTGCCCAGTTTTGCATTTCAGGATTTTTGTAGACTTCTTTGAAGATCAGGATCGACTTTGCTGTCACTTCAAGAAACACCGGGTTTTTAGCAAAGTACTGGGTACGGTACCAATAGAGCCAGAATTTGACTCTATCGCTTAATGGACAGCCTTCATTACGATGAATGTGTTTGATAGCAGAAATAAACGCCCAGGTACCCTTGCGGGAATATTTCACATAAGCGCGGAAGAAGGTCCATTTGGGGATTTTAAGCTGTTGGCAAATGGCCAGTGAGAGAGAGTAATGGGACACTTCTTCTTCGGCATGTTGAAGCTGATAATCAAGCCAGGGGCGATGACCGCCTTCGTACATGGGATGTCCACGTAAAATGCCCCGGCAGGCATTGGAAATGTTGTATTCGCCAAGGGCGACATAAGCCATGCGCGTGTCAAGCGGAGAGGCGAGGGCTTCATCAAGCCAAGCCTGTGTGTCTTTGGCAATGTCTTCCACCGGGTAACCCAATGCTGTCAGTGCATTGAAAACCCTGTCATGTTCTTCAATATGCTCCACCTCTTCGACGCGAAGTTGATTCGCAAACCGTCGGCCACTCTCGGTCACTTTGTCTGACTCGAGGTAGGTTTCCATGGTTCGGCATAAGAAGCGCTCGAATGCAGGCACAGTTGCTAACAGGGCAGTCAAAATGTAGGTGTTATAGCGACCATGGCCGCCAGCCCAATATCTGTCGTCGGGCAATGCTAAGGCTTCTTCTGAATTCATATGATTCCCTCCTAAGACTGAGATTTGACTTTTGGTGTCAGTGCCAATGCGCCCGCAGCACCTTTGAGCCAGGCCATACCTAAGGGTTGCTTCCCGCTCCACAGCAGCCATTCAACACTGAAGGCGATTTGCAGGCTTTTTACTAAGGAAAAATGTCGGCTCCTGCAAAGCGTCCAGACACCATAGCGAAGCTTTAACAGTGAGTAGAGGTTGAAGTCGAGGGTGGCTTTCAGCTGCGTCCACCGCGATACCTGCATTTTTTCGATCAATGCTTCGCTGACCCATTGATGTGCTATCTCATCACTTGCATGGTCAACCAGAAATTGTCGCCAAGGTGGATACATATCCTGATAGAGCTTGTGATTACTAAGGATGCGTTTACTGACTTCTGCAATTTGCGCTTCCGCGGCGGCGACATAGGCGGCTTGATAATCCAGCGGCTTTTTCCGCAGTGCATTCAGGTGCTTTTCTATCTGACGCTCCAACTGTCTGACGGGATAGCCCATCTCATCCAGCCTTTGGTTCATGTCGTTGTGTTTCGCAGAATGAGCAGCTTCTTCTTCAATCAAGTGAGTGAGTGCGACCTCAAATTCATCTTCTAGCTGGGAGTTTTGCTGTGTGGCCTGGCATTGTCTGAGGACATCGCAAAAGAATTGTTCAAAAGCGCTGACAGGGATCACCAGTGCGGTGTTAGCAATGGACTCAACAATTCTTCCGCCCCAATAGGCATTGAGTTTTTTTTGTGGCGCTTTACGTCTGTGCTGGTCTTCACGGTGGTAAAACGCTGCCAGTGCCTGCTTGGGGGGCAGAGGTGACAAGTGGGGGTTGCCTATCTCCAAGGCAGCGCAGGGTGTCGGCAAACCATCCTTGTTCGCGGTAATGATCCAGCGTATTGAGTGAAGGTATGAGTTTCCGACATGTATACCCCAGCGTCCTTGTGGAGAAAGGAGGGTGTCCAGGAAGCACCAAGCCGGATTTGAGTGCCTCCAATGGGCTATCCAGCAGGCAGAAAGGCCTTGCCATACCAATCAGATCTGCTACTTGTTGGGACAGAAGCTGATTGATGGTCTCCATATCGCGAATGCCGCCAGTGAGCATCAAAGGCACGGAGCAATGTTGTCGAATGAGTGGCAGGTATTGGGAAAAGTAGGCGCCCTGAGAACGACTGTTTTGACCTGACATAGCCATGTTGAGGTAGCTGCCACCACTGATTTCAATAAAGTCTGCGCCGGCTTCACAGAGCAGAGAAACGGTTTGGGCGCAATCTTTTGGGGAGGTTCCTCCTTTGATGAAATCCCGGCAGTTGAGTTTGATGCCTACACCAAAGGTCGAGCTTGTCAGGGCTTTGATGTTGCTCAATATGCGTATAAGTAGTCTTGCTCGGTTTTGCGCGCTGCCCCCCCATTGATCGGTACGCTGGTTCGTTGCAGGAGAAAGAAAGGCACTCAGTAAATAGCCATGTGCTGCATGTATCTGTACGCCGGAAAAGCCCGAGGCTTCACAAAAGCAAGCAGCTGAGACGAATCGGTCAATAACATCCTCAATGTCGTTCTCATTCATGGCTTGTGAGGGGTTGTAGTCTAGAAAATACCAGGGCGGCGCATACTCACTTGGCGCAAAGGGGTGATGATGGATATCGTTGGGGGTTTGCGGGCCACCATGGTTGAGTTGGGCAAATAGAGCACAACCGTGCTGTTGTACGGTGTGAGTCAGACGCTGGAAACGACCGGTCTGAGAATGGCTCTCAATCACCAGTGATCGCCACTGTTCACGGTGGTTTCTGTCAACATGGATATTGCCGGTAATTATGGCCGCAGTTCCACTCATCGACCATTGACGGTAAAGGCGCAGCAGCGGCGCAGTAGGGCGACCATCAGTGTCGGATAAACCTTCGGCAGTGGCTGTTTTAATCAGTCGGTTTTTCAGTATTAAACCGCATGGCAATGACAAGGGGCGTTCAAGCAGCTCCGTCATAGGATCCTTCCTTAATCTTTGACGATGCGCTTATCTGTGGTTGAGCTCCTACTGCCTGACTCATACAGAAAGCTGGACAACTAAGGTCTATGTTATCGCCAATTAGAATAGGGCTTGTGTATTAGTTATTGGATGCACTGCTGGGTGAGGGTATGACGCTGTTATTTAAGAAGAAGTGTGGAGTCAAACTTCGATGAGATTGGAGCAAACGAAATTAAGAGGGCAAGGATTGGAAGCAAGATCAACAAAGGAGCCTTTAGGCTCCTTTGTCTAAAACGCATTCTATCAGTTCGCTTATTTGATGTTAGCGAAATCGCGCAGTGCCGCCACTTTGTCGGTTTTTTCCCAAGGGAATTCTTCGCGACCGAAGTGACCGTATGCAGCGGTCTTCTGGTAGATAGGTTGCAGCAGGTTCAGCATTTCTTGCAGACCGTATGGGCGCAGGTCAAAGTGCTGGCGAACCGCTTCGATAATGATGTCGTGAGACACTTTCTCGGTGCCGAAAGTTTCTACCATGATAGACGTTGGATCTGCGACGCCGATAGCGTAAGACAGTTGGATCTCACAGCGGTCTGCCAAGCCCGCAGCAACAATGTTCTTTGCCACGTAACGAGCTGCGTATGCTGCAGAGCGGTCAACTTTCGATGGATCTTTACCTGAGAATGCACCACCACCGTGACGCGCTGCACCGCCGTAGGTATCTACGATAATCTTACGGCCAGTCAGACCGCAGTCACCCATTGGACCACCGATCACGAAACGGCCGGTTGGGTTGATGAAGTAGTTGGTATCCTTGTTCAGCCACTCTGAAGGCAGAACAGGCTTGATGATTTCTTCCATCACTGCTTCGCGCAGGTCAGCAGTTGAAATGGTGTCGCAATGCTGGGTAGACAGTACTACCGCATCAATGCCCACAATCTTGCCTTGATCGTACTGGAAGGTCACCTGAGATTTTGCATCTGGACGCAGCCAAGGCAGGGTGCCGTTTTTGCGAACTTCAGCCTGACGCTGCATCAGACGGTGTGCGTAGGTGATTGGTGCAGGCATCAGCACTTCGGTTTCGTTACATGCGTAACCGAACATGATGCCCTGGTCGCCAGCGCCTTGCTCTTTAGGGTCAGCTTTATCAACGCCTTGGTTGATGTCTGGTGATTGCTTACCGATGGTGTTCAAAACCGCACAAGAGTCAGCGTCGAAACCCATGTCTGAGTGCACATAACCGATTTCACGGACGGTTTGGCGTGTCAGCTCTTCAATATCAACCCACGCGGAGGTAGTGATTTCACCACCTACCATTACCATGCCGGTTTTTACGTAAGTTTCACACGCTACGCGTGCTTTTGGATCTTGCTTCAGAATGGCGTCAAGAACTGCGTCTGAAATTTGATCTGCAATTTTATCTGGATGACCTTCTGATACTGATTCAGAAGTAAACAGGTGCTTAGCCATGTCTTATCCCTAGCATTGTGTAATTGTTGATACGTATGTACGTTTAAATGTGTAGATGCTTTTCCATCTGGACGTCTATTCTACGTGGAGAATTGCATAAATCAACCGTACAGTTTGTCCGACTTTCTCCGGAAACGTTTGCGTCTGGCTTTCAAGCTTTACAAACAGATGCAGCACGTTAGGGGAAAAAATGGACAGATCCCCTTAAAATCAGCCAAGTAAAACGTTTGCAGAGCCGCCGGAGTCTTGCGACAATACCCGCCCGCCTCATTCAGCAATCTGGCTGTCTCATTAATAGTATTGTGCCGGATTGCCTATAACTCAAAACGTCTATCGATCTCAGGAGCAGACATGTCTTCTCGCAAGGTTTTAGCCAACGCGATCCGTGCACTCAGCATGGACGGTGTACAACAAGCTAACTCTGGTCACCCAGGTGCCCCAATGGGCATGGCGGACATCGCCGAAGTGCTGTGGCGCGACCATATGAACCACAACCCGCAAAACCCTGCGTGGGCAGACCGCGACCGCTTCGTGCTGTCTAACGGTCACGGCTCTATGCTGATTTACTCCCTGCTGCACCTGACCGGTTACGATCTGTCTATCGACGATCTGAAAAACTTCCGTCAGCTGCATTCTAAAACCCCAGGTCACCCAGAATACGGCTATGCGCCAGGCGTAGAGACCACGACCGGTCCTCTGGGTCAGGGCATCACCAACGCAGTGGGTATGGCGATTGCGGAAAAAGCACTGGCTGCACAGTTCAACCGCGACGGCCACGACATCGTTGACCACAACACTTACGTGTTCCTGGGCGATGGCTGTCTGATGGAAGGTATCTCCACGAAGCATGTTCACTGGCAGGTACTCTGGGTCTGGGCAAACTGATCGCATTCTGGGATGACAACGGCATCTCTATCGACGGTCACGTTGAAGGCTGGTTCACTGACGACACGCCGAAGCGTTTCGAATCTTACGGCTGGCATGTTATCCCGGCAGTAGACGGTCACGATGCAGATGCTATCAACGCAGCGATTGAAGCAGCGAAAGCAGAAACAGGCCGTCCTACCCTGATTTGTACCAAAACCATCATCGGTTTCGGTTCACCAAACAAAGCGGCTCACACGACTGTCACGGCGCACCACTGGGCGCTGAAGAAATCAAAGCAGCACGTGAATTCCTCGGTTGGGAACACCCAGCATTTGAAATCCCAGCTGATGTTTACGGCGCGTGGGATGCCAAAGCTGCGGGCGCTGAAAAAGAAGCCGCGTGGAACGAGAAACTGGCTGCGTACGAAGCTGCACACCCAGAGCTGGCTGCAGAATTCAAACGCCGCGTAAACGGCGAGCTGCCAGCTGAGTGGGAAGAGAAAGCGAACCAAATTATCGCTGATCTGCAAGCTAACCCAGCCAACATTGCATCACGTAAAGCGTCACAAAATGCGCTGGAAGCGTTCGGTAAGATGCTGCCAGAATTCATGGGCGGCTCTGCCGACCTGGCACCGTCAAACCTGACCATGTGGTCTGGTTCGAAGTCGCTGGAAGCGAACGATTTCGCCGGTAACTACATCCATTATGGTGTGCGTGAGTTCGGTATGACCGCGATCATCAACGGTATCGCGCTGCACGGTGGTTTCGTACCC
>BAXE01000043.1 GCA_001310415.1 Enterovibrio sp. JCM 19048
ACGTTTTCAGAGAGGGCATGAGTCATGCCCGTAAAGGTTTTGGCTTCGCCAATCTCTCCACTAGTCAGATCCAATAATTAGCTGAATTGTAACGATCCTTGAGGGAAAAGTTGTGGGAGAGGTTAAATTTAACTTGTGTTTAAAAAAGCGTCTGTGTTACCTTGCGCGACAATCTCGAACATAGAGCTTTTCGAGACACACGCGGCGCAATGTTGAAGAAGTTGTCGTCGCACCGTAGGTACTGGAGAGTGGTTCTCTAGTAGAAGGGCGTTAATAGAGCTGTCTGGCTTCAAAGAAGTCGGGGCATATTGATGGGGATCCCAACTGTGATTAATGATTACAAACACTTCCGCTTCATCTTACCTAAATTCAGTATTATCACTGAGCCTTGATCTACCTGATCACAAGAGACGCTATCTATCCGTTCAAACATTTTTCCACGCGAAAAGACGCGTTGTTTGTCTGTTGATCCGATACCGCCGCTCTACACACTTAGGTTTCCGCCAGTTACACATGATGTGAATTGACGGGTATTTCCCGAAATATTTCGGGGGTGTGCTTCACCATGACATTGCCGTTTCTTCCTTTGCACAGGCGCTGTGCAGGGGTTTAGTGCGTCAAAGGGCTTTGGATTGGTGGTGAACATGGAAGATTAATAAAAATGATTCAATTTCCGACCCAAACGCAGGACAAAAACGCAGTCGGTGCAATTCCTGTTCTACAAGGTCTCCACGATCTCACGCCAGATGAGTTGCTGCTAAGCCAGGAACATTATGAGTCTGAAGTGCGTTCCTATCCGCGTCGTCTACCCGTCGCGATTGCCAAAGCTAACGGTGTGCTGGTGGAAGATACCCGTGGTCAGGTTTACCTCGACTGCCTTGCTGGTGCTGGTACCTTGGTCTTGGGTTACAACCATCCTGAAATCAACCAAGCGCTGATTGAGCAACTCCACGCTGGCATTCCGTACCAGACGCTCGATATCACCACGCCCGCCAAAGATGCTTTTATCCGCGAACTGATGGCATTCCTGCCACACGATTTTGCTGAAAATGCCAAAGTGCAGTTTTGTGGCCCATCTGGTGCGGATGCCGTGGAAGCGGCAATCAAACTGGCCAAGCAGACCACAGGCCGCAACACCATTGCTGCATTCCACGGTGCTTATCATGGCATGACCAACGGCACTATGGCGCTGATGGGCAACCTGAATACCAAAGCGCGTCGCCAGGGTCTGATGGCTGACGTACATTTCCTGCCTTTCCCTTACGATTTACGCTGTCCCTATGGCTTGCATGGCGAGCAGGGTGCGCGTCAGGGGCTGCGTTACATTGAGCGTATGTTGGCGGATGACGAAAGTGGTGTGCAGAAACCTGCTGCCATTATCGTAGAGCCCGTGCAGGGCGAAGGCGGTGTTATCCCTGCGCCGGCGTTTTGGCTCAAAGAGCTGCGCCGCATTACCCAAGAACACGGCATTTTGCTGATCTTTGATGAAATCCAATGCGGCATCGGTAAAACCGGCTCTCACTTCGCCTTTGAAGATGCTGGTGTTACACCGGACATTCTCTGTCTGTCGAAGGCAGTTGGTGGTGGCCTGCCGATGTCTTTACTGGTGTTTGATAAGCAGATCGATACCTGGCGTCCAGGCGAGCACACCGGTACTTTCCGCGGTAACCAGTTGGCGATGGTATCAGGTGCAAAAGCGATGGAAATTATCCGCCGCGACAATCTGGCGGCCAAAGCCCAGATCTCCGGTGACTACCTGCGCCGTGGTCTGGAAAAAATTGCCGAGAAGACCAGCTGTATTGCAGAAGTACGTGGCAAGGGGCTGATGCTGGGCATCGAGATTTGCGACCCGTCCGGGAAGAAAAACAAATTCGGTGAGCCACAATCTGCGCCTGAGCTGACCATTGCTATTCAGCGTGCAGCGCTTGAGCGTGGCCTGATCATTGAAAAAGGCGGTCGCGATGGTTCAGTGCTGCGTTTCCTGCCGCCAATCATCATCACATTCGAGCAAATCGACTTTGCGCTGAAAGCGCTGCAAGCCGCGATTGAATCCCTGGTGGAACCGCGCGCAGTCACACAGCCGCTCGACAGCATCCAGCGCAGCTGGCGCGATCACTTTATCCATGTCGGCAAGCAAGGTGCAGACGGCTTTGAAGCCGCGATGAACCAAAGCACCCAGGCGCTGAAAAAGCTGTTTGAAACCACTGACTCGCCTTACAGCGGTGTCGATCCTACTGTTCTGAGATCTCAAATCCACCGTGCGCAACTGGGTGAAAACCCACAATCCTTGACGGACGTGATTGAAGAAACCAGCGAGCTGATTGGCAAAAACTCCATCATTGTTCAGCACCCGCATTGCATTGCGCATCTTCATACACCGCCAATGCTACCTGCTGTGGCCGCAGAAGCCTTTATCACTGCCCTGAACCAGTCGATGGACTCCTGGGATCAGGCGAGTGCGGCGACCTTTGTTGAGCAGGAAGTGACAGACTGGCTATGCAAACGCTTTGGTTTTGATGACAACGCCGATGGCGTGTTTACCAGCGGCGGTACACAAAGCAACCTGATGGGACTGCTGATGGCGCGCGATCATGTCATCAACACTATTTCTGGCCACAGTGTGCAAAAAGACGGCTTGCCGGATTATGCCGACAAGCTGCGTGTAATTTGCTCCCAAAAGTCCCACTTCACTATGCAAAATCAGCCTCTCTATTGGGGCTGGGCGAAAATGCCGTGGTGTGTGTGGATACCTACACTGACGGCACCATCAGCATCGAATCGGCAGAAGAAGCGATTGAATCGCTCAAAGCCGAAGGGCTGATCCCATTTGTGATCACGGGCACCGCGGGTACCACAGACAATGGCTCTATCGATGACCTCGACGATGTAGCTGATCTGGCGGAAAAACACGGTTTGTGGATGCATGTTGACGCCGCTTATGGCGGTGCACTGATCCTGAGCCGCCATCATGCGCGCTTGGAAGGTATCGAGCGAGCAGATTCGATTACTGTCGATTTCCACAAAATGTTCTTCCAGCCAATTAGCTGTGGTGCAGTGCTGCTAAAAGACAAAGCCCACTTTGGCTATATCCGCCATCACGCGGATTACCTCAACCGCGAAGAAGATGTGTTGCCAAATCTGGTGGACAAATCTATCGCCACCACGCGCCGTTTCGATGCATTGAAAGTGTGGATGACACTGCAAAACGTGGGTCCACAGGCTCTGGGCTCCATGTTGATCACTTGCTGAACCAAACCCAGCAGGTGGCAGACATGGTCAACCAGCGTCCACACTTTGAGCTTCTGGCGGTTCCTTGTCTTTCGACAGTGCTGTTCCGTTACACCGGGAGCGATAGAGGGCTGGATTTGGATGCACTGAACAAACAAATCCGCTTGGATGGCTTGGTTCAAGGGCGAGCAGTGGTCGGTGAAACCGTGGTGGATGGCCATGTGGCACTTAAGTTCACCTTGCTCAACCCGTGCCTGTCACTGACAGATTTTGAGCAACTACTGACTGAAATCGACACGCTCGGCAGTGAGATCGTCAAGCAGACTTCACTTTAATGTTTATTGGCTGGAAGGTATTTCAGCGTTTTTGAAGGATGAAAAAATGGCAGTTTTACAAATCGGCGCAGGTGGTGTTGGCTGGGTAATTGCGCACAAAGCCGCACAAAACAACGATGTTTTTGGAGATATCACTATCGCTTCCCGCACAGTGAAAAAGTGTGAAGCGATTATTGAATCCATCAAGGGTCGTAATAACCTCAAAGATACGAGCCGTAAACTGGAAGCCCGCGCGGTGGATGCGGACGATGTCGATGCATTGGTCGCATTAATCAACGAAGTGAAGCCTGATCTGGTGATCAACGCGGGTCCTCCATGGGTCAATATGACCATCATGGAAGCGTGTTATCAGGCAAAAGTGTCTTATCTGGATACCTCTGTCGCTGTTGACCTTTGTACCGAAGGCCAGCAAGTGCCTCAGGCGTATGACTGGCAGTGGGGCTACCGCGAGAAATTCGAGCAAGCGGGCATTACCGGTATTCTGGGTGCTGGTTTTGATCCAGGCGTGGTCAGCGTATTCGCGGCTTATGCGGTTAAGCACCTGTTCGATGAAATCGACACCATCGATGTGATGGATGTGAACGCCGGTGATCATGGCAAGAAATTCGCTACCAACTTCGACCCAGAGACCAACCTGCTGGAAATCCAGGGCGACTCGTTCTTCTGGGAAGAAGGCGAGTGGAAACAAGTGCCTTGTCACACCCGTATGATGGAATTCGATTTCCCGTTAGTGGGCAAGTTCAAAGTTTATTCAATGGCGCACGATGAAGTGCGTTCGCTGCAGGAGTTCATTCCGGCGAAACGCATCGAATTCTGGATGGGCTTTGGCGAGCGCTACCTGAACTACTTCAACTGCATGCGCGATATCGGCCTGCTGAGCCAGAGCCTGTCACCTTGGGTGATGGCACTGTGGTTGAGCCGCTGAAAGTACTGAAAGCCTTGCTGCCTGACCCAACCTCACTGGCTCCGGGCTACACAGGTAAAACCTGTATCGGCACCTGGGTTCAGGGTACTAAAGACGGTGAGCCACGCAGCGTCTTTATCTACAACCATGCAGACCACGAAGTGGCGTATGAAGATGTCGAGCATCAGGCGATTGCTTACACCACCGGTGTGCCAGCCATCACCGCGGCACTTCTCTACTTCAAAGGGGCATGGAACGGCAAAGGTGTGTTCAATATGGAGCAACTGGATCCGGATCCATTCCTTGAGTTGATGCCGTCAATTGGTCTGGATTGGGGCGTGCAGGAACTGACACCAAGCGAGCCGGTGATCAACATCCTGAAGTAAATCGCGGTCTGAAAAAACAGCCTGCGCTGATGTAGATACACGGCGCAGGCTTTTCTGTAGAGAAAAAAGATGAATCAATTGAAAACCCCTTATTTTCTGATTGAAGAAGATAGGCTGATTGAAAACCTCGAAAAAGCCAAACGTCTGAAAGAGCTTTCTGGCGTGAAGCTGGTGCTGGCACTGAAGTGCTTTTCGACCTGGGGTGTGTTCGACATCATCAAGCCCTACCTTGACGGCACGACCAGCAGCGGCCCGTTTGAAGTGAAGCTTGGCTATGAAACCTTCGGCGGCGAAACCCACGCCTACAGCGTTGGCTACAGCGAAGACGATGTGCGTGAAGTGGCTGACATCTGTGACAAGATGATTTTCAACAGCCAGTCCCAGTTAAGGGCTTACCGTCATCTGGTGGAAGGTAAAGCTTCGATTGGTTTGCGCTTGAACCCAGGTGTCAGCTACGCGGGCCAGGATCTCGCTAACCCTGCGCGCAAATTTTCCCGTCTCGGCGTGCATTTCGATCAAATTGATCCCGAAGTATTTGCTTCACTCAACGGTGCTATGTTCCACATGAACTGTGAAAACAAAGATGTGGATGCATTTATTGGGTTGCTGGATGCCATTTCCGAAAAATTTGGTGCTTACCTCGATAAGCTTGAGTGGGTAAGCCTGGGCGGCGGCGTATTCTTTACCTGGCCGGGTTATGACATTGAAAAACTGGCAGAGGAGCTAAAAGCATTTGGCGCACGTCATGACGTACAGCTATACCTTGAACCGGGCGAAGCGGTGATCACCCAAACCACTGATTTGGTGGTAACGGTCGTGGATATCGTCGAAAACGAGTTGAAAACCGCTATCGTTGACAGTGCGACAGAAGCCCACCGTCTGGATACTCTGATCTACAACGAGCCTGCTACCGTGAGTGAAGCCAGTGAAAACGGCGAACATACTTACGTGATTGGCAGTTGCTCTTGTCTGGCCGGTGACCAGTTCTGCGTGGCGAACTTTGATGAACCACTGAAAGTGGGGCAGCGCCTGCACATTGCAGACAGTGCCGGATATACCATGGTGAAACTCAACTGGTTTAACGGCCTTCGTATGCCGTCCATTTATTGCCGCCGCAGCAATGGTGAAATCCAGCTCATCAATGAATTTGATTACCAGGATTTCAAACGTACTTTGTCGAGATGGTCAATCGATTGATACAAAAGGAGCTTCGGCTCCTTTTTTCATAATTGATCTTTGAAGTTTGTCAGAGTGTTATGGAACTGTGCTTGGAGAGGTTGGCAATTCTCATTTATAAAGGGCGGGAACAAACACAAGGAGAATAAACATGGATGTGTTTTTATTCGTCGTGGTTTTGGTGGCATTGAGTGTTGGCGCGAAGACATTGAAAAGTTTCCTCGATTACCGGGCTCAACTGCGAGAATTTGAAATTCAAAACCAACAACATGGACAAAGTGATGTACAGCAGGAGCTGGCAGCGCTGAAAAAGCGCGTGGAAGTGTTGGAGAAACTCGTGACAGATAAAGGGTACCAACTCGACCAGAAAATTCGCTCGTTGTAAGGCTCAGCGGGCGAGATAGCGTCGCCGTTCTTTGTCGTCAAATTTTTCAATCGCATAACGAAGCATGGTTCTCGGCATCTGCTTCATGTGTGCATCGAGAAATGCTCTCAATAATGCCGTGTCCCTTTTCCCAACTTCTCTCAACATCCAGCCAGATACTTTGTGGATAAGGTCTTCTTTATCTTCGAGTAGCATTTGCGCCAACTTCATGGTGTCGGCGTACTGGTTATTCCTGACAAAGGCAAACGTCGCCATCATGGCGATTCTGCGCTCCCAAAGTGACTGGGAATTGGCGAGTGTATAGAGATCTTCCTTTTCCTGATCCAGCAAATAGCCGCCGACAATAATGTGTGCAGAGCAATCTACCAAATCCCAGTTATTGATGTGTTCAGTACGGGAAAGATAGAAGTCGTAAATCACCTTCTGGTTATCCGCAGACGAGGTTTTGAATTGCTCGGACAGCATAATAAGGCCAGAAGCCGGACTTCATGCCACTCGCTTTTCAGTAAAATGGATGCGCTTTTGAGTGAAACATCGCGGTGCGCTTTGGCGAAGTGGCGGATCTCAGGCACACGTATACCTAAAAACTTATCGCCATGGCCATATTCTCCCAATCCGCTTTTGAAGAATCTCGCCGAATGTGCCGCGATTTTGGGGTCACCGAGCGCCGTGAACTGCTCAATCAGTGTCTCTGCTGTTTCCATTATTTCCTGCACTAATCAGTCACTTCCTTGGTAAAGCGTAGCAAACAATGTCGGATTGCCCATTTGGGCTGTATAGCATCATGTCCAGAGCGGTTTTTATTAACGTTTCGCACAGTATGCTGGGCTCAAACGCAAATTCCTATCCTGAATACGCCGCAAATTCAGCGTGTAAATACGAATCCAGTCCAATTTTTCATCCGAGAAAGTTAACCAAATGCTGCTGTGATAATTTGCTCCCAATTTGAAGGGAAGGCTGTGCATATAGTAACGGCGATTGTTTCAGGCAATGAGAAGCTGTTGAGTGATAAAGATTTTTGAGGTTGTTCCCATTTAATTAGGCAGCTCACTCCAATCAAAAAATATGCCTGTAACCGGAATCATCCACGTGATAAGTGGCTGCATTTTTTTACGATAAGGATTCGACACCATGAAACAAACGGCTTTACTCACCGCCTTAATGGGGGCGAGCTTTATGGCTCAGGGCGCTGTAACCATGAACCCGCAACCTGATCCAGAAAACCCCGGTGGTTATGTGCTGTTGCGCTCTGAGGTACAGGCAGCAGAAGCAGCGAAGAAAAATGATCCAATGTACGACGTGTGGGCAAAAGCGCTTGAAACACTGCCTAATGACGTGGTGAACGGCATTGATGAAGCCTGGCGACCAACCCGGACAACGTAAAACGTGTTGAGCGCGTGTTCCCACGTTCTGACTGGGATTTCCTCACCCATATGGCAGCTCCTGAATATACCTACACCCGCTTCCTGCGTGCGATTGGTAAATTCCCTGCATTCTGTGGCGAGTACACAGACGGACGCGACTCTGATGCGCTGTGTAAGAAATCAATCATTACCGCCTTTGCGCATTTTGCACAGGAAACTGGTGGCCACATTGCCGTCGATAACGTCTGGGATAACCCACTGGGTCTGGAAGAGTGGCAACAGGCGCTAGTTCACGTGCGCGAAATGGGCTGGTCTGAAGGTCAACCGGGTTACACCACAGGATGTGGCCAGAACGATTGGCAAAACGCCCGCTGGCCGTGTGCGCCAGGACAAGGTTACTTTGGCCGCGGTGCCAAGCAACTTTCCTATCACTTCAACTATGGTCCTTTCTCTGAGGTGATGTTTGACGGCGACGCGACCGTATTGCTGAATGACCCTGCGCAGGTAGCAGATTCTTGGCTGAACATGGCTTCAGCGATTTGGTTCTACCTGACGCCTCAGGCTCCAAAACCGGCAATGTTGCATGTCATCGACCGTACCTGGGTACCGTCCCAACGTGAAAAAGATGCGGGCATTGGTTATGGCTTTGGTACCACCATCAATATCATTAACGGTGGTATTGAGTGTGGTGAACACAACAAAGACAAAGGTCAGCCTGTTAACCGCGTACGTTACTACGAAGGTCTGGTTAAACACTTCAACATCAAGCTGGAACCTGATGAAGTCAACACCTGTTGGCAGCAAACTCCATACGGCAGCTTGAACCTGAATGGCGCGACAGACGTGCTCTACACCAACTGGGAGCAGGATTACACTTATTCACCGGATTGGCCTGTGTCTTTCCAGTGTAAGCTGGTGGGTTACCAAACGGCATACTCTGCACTGGTTGACGGCGACTATGAAGGTTGTGTAACCAACAAATACGGTTCACACCAAGGCTACCCTGACGTCCGTGTTGTAGACGATTTGGGCCCAACAGACGGTAAACCTGTCTTCAAAGGCGTTACCAATACCCGTGTTCGCCAGAATGCTACGTTTGACCCAATGGCTGGTGTTACCGCTATGGACAAGGAAGACGGTGACCTGACTCCACGTATTGCGGTTGAAGGCAAAGTAGACACTTCACGTCTGGCACAACCGGTCTGGTTTACACCGTAACAGACAAAGACGGCAATGTGACCAAGGCTAACCGAACCGTGGAAGTATTCAGCGAGAAACCGGTATTCACAGGCGTTGAAAAAGTCTCTGTGAAAGTGGGTGATGTATTTGACGCAATGGCCGGTGTTCGTGCACAGGATGCGGAAGATGGTGACCTGACTAAAGCCATCAAACTGGAAGGTAAAGTGAATACAGCAGTTGCTGGTGATTATCGTCTGGTTTATTCGGTTACCGACAGCGCAGGTCAGACTGTGAAAGTGGAACGCGTTGTTTCAGTGACTGCCGGTGGTGGTGAAAACTGTGGTAACGCATGGGACAAATCTTCGGTATACAACACCGGTGATATTGTCAGCCACAACGGTAAAACCTGGAAAGCAGGCTGGTGGACAAGTGGCCAGGAGCCAGGCACTACAGGTCAATGGGGTGTATGGCAGGAAGTGGGTAACAGCGATTGTGGTGGCTCGGTAGACCCAGAACCAACACCGTCTGTGACACTGTCTGGCGTGCAATCTGAGTACGTACTTTCAAATGGCAGCGCAACCCTGGGCTTGACCCTGAAAACAGCGACAGCAATGGATGTGACAGTGCTGGTAACCAACAGCAAAGGCGTAGCGTAGCGGGTGGTTCAACGGTTGTGAAAGTGGAAGGGACTAAAGCAGTTTCACTACAACTTTCTGGCATGGTTGCTGGTCAGTACAAAGTGGATGTGAAAAGCGATGGCCTGAGCCAGACAGCGGTGTTCACGGCGAAGGAAGAAGGAACAGTGAATCCACCAGAGCCAGGTAAATACCCACCTTATGCAGCAGGTACTGCTTATGCTGCGGGAGATAAAGTGACAGGCGCTGATGGTAACACTTACGAGTGTAAACCTTGGCCATTCACTGGTTGGTGTGCCAACGCATCTTATGCGCCGGGTGAAACGCCATTCTGGACTGACGCCTGGGACAAAATCTGATTCATAGGAAATTAAGACCAAAGCTCTCGTTTATCGGGAGCTTTTTTTCGGCTTTTTCCTGACATTTGGGACAGACGTGGTAAGTCGAGCGAAGGTGTACTTGATTGCACATTGAGAGTGTTTATTTTAATCGATTGATTTGTATGTCAATTGCGCGGAATTAGCGCATCAGAGGTGGGTAAAAAACGAGCTGGGAAAGGAGTTTTCGAGGTTGTAATCTGACAAAAGGTATCACAAAAAAATAGGAATATCAGGCTTGTTTAAAAAATTTCTGTTCCTATAATGCTGAAAACCGGAGCGTCTGCCAACGCTCCGGTTTTTTTGTGCCTGCTCGCTGGTTAAGTATTAAGCTGTCTGCCAACAGCAAAACACTCAGAGAGCAAATGTCCGAAAGGGCATGTCTTAATTTGGAAAGGAAAGACAAATGCGTATCGAACAAGACTTGAAGTTGGGTTTCAAAGATGTACTGTTTCGCCCGAAACGTTCTACCCTAAAAAGCCGTTCTCAAGTTGAATTAACCCGCGAGTTTACTTTCAAACATAGCGGTCGTCAATGGTCTGGTGTTCCAGTTATTGCTGCAAACATGGATTCTGTTGGTTCTTTCGACATGGCGAAAGCACTGGCTGAACATGGTTGTATGACTGCAGTTCACAAACACTACACCGTTGAAGACTGGGCGGCATTCGTCTCTGCGTCTGATGCGCAAGTGCTGAACAATGTCATGGTTTCTACCGGTACCTCAGAAGCTGACTTTGAGAAAACCAAAGACATCATGGCGCTGTCTGACGAGCTGATCTTCATCTGTATCGACATCGCAAACGGCTACTCTGAGCATCTGGTTCAGTACGTACAGAAAGTACGTGAAGCGTTCCCAACCAAAGTGATCAGTGCAGGTAACGTGGTTACCGGTGACATGGTTGAAGAGCTGATCCTGGCAGGTGCAGACATCGTTAAAGTGGGTATCGGCCCTGGTTCTGTGTGTACTACCCGCGTGAAAACCGGTGTGGGTTACCCGCAACTGTCTGCAATCATCGAATGTGCTGACGCAGCTCACGGCCTGGGTGGTCGTATCATCGGTGACGGTGGCTGTTCTTGCGCCGGTGACGTAGCAAAAGCTTTCGGTGGCGGTGCTGATTTCGTGATGCTGGGCGGTATGCTGGCCGGTCACGAAGAAAGTGGCGGCGAGCTGATTGAGCAAGACGGTAAAACGTTCATGAAGTTCTACGGTATGTCTTCACAGTCAGCGATGGACAAACACTCAGGTGGTGTTGCGAAATACCGCGCTGCAGAAGGTAAAACCGTTCTGCTGCCATTCCGCGGTTCAGTGCACAACACCATCGCCGACATCCTTGGCGGCGTACGCTCTACCTGTACTTACGTAGGTGCAGCCCAGTTGAAAGAACTGACTAAGCGCACGACATTTATCCGAGTTCAAGAGCAGGAAAACAACGTATTCGGTCGTGAGTAATCACGCCTTATTGAACCGCCGATAATACAACCATAAAGTGATAATGCCTCTTTAACCAACTGAATTTTATTAATATTCTTGTTTGGTGAAGAGGTATTTTTTATCTGTTGCTGAATAACTCCAAAATTTCCTCATTGCCTTCTTTTTGTATTGCTGTTCCCGGTAACAAATAGTTCGTTCGAATTTCCCCACCCGACAAGCCATCGTTTTTCCCATCACTGCTTTCAAATTGCTCTGACACTAAAACGCACTTTCCCCGCTGCAATGAGGTTAGTTGCACATATTTTGAATGGGTGTCAGGTAATCGAGATGAAAAGGTTTTGTTTGTTGATAAAAATATTTTTTACATTACATTAATAAAAAGAATTTATTTTCAAAATAGTCAGCATCTCGATTCCTCAGATTTTTGTATCACTTGAGAAGTGCTTAAAAATGCCCACAGCGGTAGGTGGGGTAAAGCCCATCAATCAAGATGGGCAAATTGGTGGCAAAGACCATGATTTCGTCTGTAGGAGATGCAGTTGAATGACTTGTTGATGCCGCACTCTACTAAAGGGAGAAAACATGAAATTCAGGAAAACAAAGCTCATGTCATTGATGGTGGCGGCCTGGTGTAGTTCATCACTGGTCAATGCTGAGCTTTTTGAATTTGTAGCAACGTCAGACCCTCAAAAGGATCAGCTCTGAGCAAGGATGGGTTGATGACCATAGCGCAAGCGGCAGTGGCAGTTTATCGACCAGTGAAGGCTTTCCGGCTTGGATAGCTCAAGGCGTGAATGGGCGGGCGCAGTGGAAATCGACACTGTCAGCCGATCAGAACAGCCGCGCTTCCAGCTATGGGTGGCGCTTAACGACTGACATGAAAATGATCAGTGGTGGCTATATCACCAACTACTATGCCAACGGTACAAACCGTGTTTTGCCCATACTCTCACTGGATAGCAATGGGGATTTGGGCGTCCAGTTTGAAGGACAGAGTGGACGCACCATTCTTGCAACTGGGGATGCCGCCACCGCTTACCATAAATATGAACTTGTTTATCACCCGGGTGATACGCCCACGGCCAGTTTCTACTTTGATGGCAAACTGATTAAGGATCAGATCACGCCACGTGCTACCTCACAAAACATGATTGTTTGGGGTAATGGCTCCTCACATACAAATGGTGTCGCAGCCTATCGAGATGTGCAGTTTGAAGTGCAGGGTGATGTCATTTTCTTTGGCCCTGACAGAATTCCTTCCATCGTTGCGAGTACGGAGACGCCGGGGGTTGTTACTGCGTTTGCTGAAAAACGTGTCGGTGGTGGGGACCCTGGCTCAACCAATAACACCAACGATATTATCACCAGAGTATCAAAAGACGGCGGCGTTACCTGGAATGCGGAATTGAACCTCACAGAGCAGATTAATGTGAGCGACGAATTTGATTTTTCAGACCCGAGACCAGTCTATGACGCGTCAACGGACAGCGTGTTGGTATCTTATGTCCGTTGGCCAACCGGTGCGGCGCAAAATGGAGATGCGATCAGATCTTGGATGCCAAGCGGTGTGTTTTACAGTACCTATGACATTGCGTCTGAGAACTGGCAGGCACCTGTCGAGATTACCAATCAGGTAAAAGAGCGAAGCTTCCAGATTGCGGGTTGGAGCGGGGCTGAAACTTATCGACGCAGCGCCAATCTGGACAGCACAAAGGATTGGCAACTGGACACGACATTAAGGATCTACAACGGAGGTTCAAACCGGGTTCAGGTGTCAGACGGAGGCCGTTTATTTTCCATGACACTGAGCATCAATGCGGCGGGCGACCTGATTGCAGAGCTCAATGGTGACACCACGCCTGTTACGATAGCGGCTCACGGTGATGATGCCCATGGATTCCATCAATATCAGTGGCAGTATGATGCGGTAGGTAAAGTGGTTTCCCTTTGGGTTGACAGCGTACAGATTGCCTCTTGGCAAGGGGAAGCGTCATCAAGTAATCAAATTGAGTTCGGGAATGCCGACACGGCCATTGATGGACGAATTCACGTGCAGGATCTGACGCTGACCCAGCAAGGGCAATCCCTAGTCAGCTTTGATGCTTACAATTTGGCCCAGCAAAACCCTGCTACGACAGAGACAGATCTGCAAAGACTGGGTTGGACTAAGGTGAAATCCGGCAACACGATGAGTTTTATGGAAACTCCAGTGTTAATCCGGGGCCTGGTCACGGTATCCGTTTGTCCCACCAGCAAAATATTCTCGGTAACCACAACGGCCGCTTGATTTATCCTACGATTACGCTTGACCGTTATTTCCTCAACGTGATGTCTGTCTACAGCGATGATGGTGGCTTGAACTGGCATACAGGGGCAAACCTCCCACTGCCGTATCGTTGGAAAACCAGTACCTCACTTGAAACGCTTGAGCCAAGCGAGTCTGACTTGGTTGAACTGGACAACGGGAACCTGTTGCTGACGGCGCGCTTGATTTTAACAATGTTGTCGATGGCGTGAACTACACCCGACGTCAGCAGTTTTTGAGTGAAGATGGCGGGGAAACCTGGAAGCTGCTTGCAGGCAACAATGCCAGCGTATTCAGCAATATGAGTGCGGGAGCTGTGGATGCTTCAATCACCCGGTTCAGGGAAGCGGATGGTACGGGTTATCTACTCTTCACCAACCCTCAAGGTGAGCCTGCAGGTGCAAACGCCAGACAGGATCTGGGGCTTTGGTTTAGCTTTGATGAAGGACAGAGCTGGAAAGGTCCTATCCAGTTGGTGGAAGGTGCATCAGCCTATTCCGATATTTATCAGTTAGATGATGAAACGGCCATTGTGATTGTGGAAACGAATAGCTCGAACATGCGGATCCTCCGCGTTCCGGTAACCTTGTTAAAACAAAAAGCACTGGCGCTCTGAATATGCTGACTTTGAATCGCTGATAAAAAGCCAGATCCGGTTGGATCTGGCTTTTGCCGTTCTGGTGCTAAGACTTTCTTTTTCTTTTTGCTCATTTTCTTCGCTTTTTTGATCGCGCTTTTCTTTGATGCTTTCTTCTTTGCCACTTCCAGGGATTGCGCTTCTTTTAGCTTTTTCCTCGCTTCTTTCAGTTTCTTGCCTGCCCGCTTCTCACTTTCTTCGGCGTTTTTGACCGCTTCCGTCGCGCGCTTCAGTTGCTCTTTCGCGGTTGTTGCAAGGTCTGACGCGGACTTGGCTTCTTCGTAACGCTGTTGCACTTTGAGCTGCAATTTTGCGATGTTTCCCATACTCCCTCCCTGGGTTATTCAGTGGTGTACCTTTGGCTTACTACGGGTTTTTCACCACCAAGGTGTCGACAGAATCTACAACATCATGATCTTTCCCGGGGTAATCAAGCTGGCTCAGGAAATGGCGCATACAATTGAGGCGGCCACGCTTTTTGTCGTCGGACAGAATCACAGTCCAGGGTGCGTCCTTGGTGTGGGTATGGAACATCATAGTATTTTTGGCTTTGGTGTAGTTGTCCCATTTTGACAACGATGCAAGATCGACCGGGCTCAACTTCCACTGTTTGAGGGGATCGGTCTGGCGCGATTTAAAACGTCGGAATTGTTCTTCGCGGCTGACAGAGAACCAGTATTTGAACAGTTTGATGCCACTGTTTGTCCACATGCGTTCAAGCTCTGGTGCCTGACGCAGAAATTCCAAATATTCGTTGTCATCGCAAAATCCCATGACCTTTTCCACCCCGGCGCGGTTATACCAGGAGCGGTCAAACAGGATGATTTCGCCTTTGGTGGGCAAGTGTTCAATGTAACGCTGGAAATACCACTGATTACGCTCTCTGGCCGTCGGCTTTTCCAGAGCGATCACGTGGGCACCACGGGGGTTGAGATGTTCCATAAAGCGCTTGATGGTTCCGCCTTTACCTGCAGCATCACGCCCTTCAAAAACAATCATGATGCGTTGGTTGGTTTCTTTCACCCAGCCCTGCATCTTGAGCAGTTCTATCTGTAATTCGTGTTTGTGCTTTTCGTAGTCGACAACGTTGATTTTCTTCGTGTAGGGATACTTTCCATCCGCATTCCATGCCAGTTGTTTGGATTTTTTGTTGAGGTCGAAATTGAGCGATGGAGCGTTGTTGTTTGCTTTTTTTGATGCACTTCCAGTGCCGATCTGAATGGCCTGACTCATCGCGATTCCCTCCTTGTTCCTATCAGGGCTTGTGATTGCAACCATCCTGATTTTCTAACTATTGAGAATGTTATTAATAGGTTTAATTATGCAATAGTCAGGGATGTAACTTAAATGTTATTAAATTATGAGTTCAATAACGAAAAGCTATTCATATGAATCTGACACAGCTGAAACTGTTCAACGAACTGGCGAGAGAACTGAGCTTTGTTAAGGTTGCCAAACTTAACCACATCAGCCAACCCGCTGTGAGCGTGCATATCAAAAAACTGGAACATGCGCTCGGACAACAGTTGTTATCCCGCACTTCCCAGACCACCCAGCTCACACCGGAAGGGGTTCTAATTCTGGAGGATGTGAAAGAAATTCTCCGGCTGTGTGAAAACATCAAAGTTCGCTCCAATTTCCATCAGGGCATCATGGAGGGGCATGTTCGTGTAGCGGCCATTCACAGCGTTGGCATTTATGAAATCGGCGACTTTCTGGCGTCGTTTATGAAAGCCTTTCCCAATATCCGGGTGCATTTGGAGTATCGTCACAGCGAGGAAATTTACGAAGATATCCAAAAAGAGAAAATAGACGTGGGCATTGTTGCTTATCCGCAAAAAAGACCCACGATTGAAGCCTTGCCATTTTCCGAAGACCAGCTGGTGTTGATCACGGGACCCCGACACCGTCTTGCCCACAAAAAATCCATCTCACTGTCCTATGTCGAGGATGAGCCTTTCATTGCTTTTGGAGAGGGGATCCCGACCCGTGTCGCGATTGACGCTTTGCTGGATCAACATGGTGTTGAAGTGGACATCCGCATGACTCACAACAATATCTATACACTCAAAAAAGCCGTTGAGGCTGAAGTCGGGATCGCCATTGTTC
Source organism: Enterovibrio sp. JCM 19048 (assembly GCA_001310415.1). Taxonomy (GTDB): domain Bacteria; phylum Pseudomonadota; class Gammaproteobacteria; order Enterobacterales; family Vibrionaceae; genus Enterovibrio; species Enterovibrio paralichthyis. The sequence goes on from BAXE01000043.1 coordinate 16,453, forward strand.
CTGCCGCCACCGTGAGCGAGGAAGTTGAGCGAGGGACACTCAAGCGCATCAAACTTAATTGTGATGGTACGAAACGCCCGATTTCGGTTATCCGGCATGCCAGAAGAAAAGGAAGTGCACCGGTAAACTTGTTCATTGAGCGGTTGTTGGCTTTCTCCCGCACCTAGAAAATATCCTAGGAATCAACCGTAAAGCGCGATGACTCGCATTCGGTGAGTTCGTCTTGGCATTTGCTTCGATTGCGCTTAACGTTAGGTGGGCAATCAAGGAGAGAGTAATGTCAGAGTGTGATCAGGTAATTCAGGCGCTGAAAAAGCAGCTGAAGGCGCGGGGTGTGAACTATCAGGATGTGGCGAAAGCACTCGACCTGAGTGAAGGCTCAGTAAGCGGCTTTTGGCCAATGGCGGGAGCATGAGCCTGGAGCGGCTTTCGGCGGTATGTGGCCTGATAGATCTGGAAATGACGGCACTGTTCAAACTGGCAGAAGAAGAAAGTCAGAGCCTCTCTTCTCTGACCTGGGAGCAGGAAGAACAGCTTGTTGCAGACAGAGCATTACTGCTGGTGGCGGTCTGCATTACCAACGGATATCGATTTGAACAAATCCTGGGACAATATAACCTCACTGAACATCAACTTATCCAAAAGCTTGCCCATCTTGATCGCATCAAAGTGATCGAATTGATGCCTGAGAACCGGATCAAACTGAAGATTTCGCCTTCGTTCTCCTGGATCGCCGGAGGTCCTATCCAGCAGTTTTTCCAGCAGCAGGTGATCAAAACCTTCTTTCGTACTCACTTCTCTAAAGATGATGAGAAGCTGGTGATGTCAACCGGACTCATGTCGTTGCCGACCAACTACAAATTCCAGCAGCGTATCCAGCGGTTGGTGAAAGAGTTTTATGAGTCGTGCAACAGTGACAGCGACTTGGCGATGCAGGAACGTCACGGTACTTCTATGGTCATTGCGCTGCGCCGATGGACATTCCCACTGTTTGACGATTACGAATCCGGGGATGAGTCACCCAAAAGTCACGCTGTATAGCACCGTCAGTATCATCATTTGCCACTTTGCTTGATGGGCTTTGTGGCAACTAAGCCTTGGGGCAACCTACTGAGCAACGGGAGAAACACTTCTCCAAATTCAGAAGGTAAAGGAGGCAATGATGCTGAACCGACCGAAATTGATTTCACCATTCGCCATCTGGGGCGCGCTGTTGATCACCCTGATTATTGCAGCATTTTCACCAAGAGCGTTGGCGGCAGGTTTGTTAAAGCCTGTGAACAGCCAGTACAGCGATCTTCAAATTCAATCCCATCACGTCGATGTCGCGATTCAGGACGGTTATGCGACAACCTCTATTGAGCAAACGTTTTACAACCCCAACGATGTTGAACTGGAAGCCTTGTACTCTTTCCCTGTTCCGCAAAATGCCGTGGTTGGGGAGTTTATCTATTGGATAAACGGTTCTCCCGTCATCGCAGAAGCGGTGTCCAAGGAGAAAGCGCGCAAGATCTATGACGACCAGAAAGCGCAGGGCAATGCCACTGCACTCACAGAAAAAGACGAATACAAAACCTTTGATATGCGGGTGTTTCCTGTCCAGCCGCAGCAAAGTGTGAAAGTGAAGCTGGTTTATATGCAGGATGCGCTGCTGGATCATGGGATTGGCCGCTACGTCTATCCACTGGAAGAGGGTGGCGTGGACGAAGCGAAAACCAGCTTCTGGACACGCAATGATGCCGTGGAGCAGGACTTTTCCTTTAACGTGACGTTGCGTTCATCGTATCCGGTAGATGGCGTGAGGCTGCGGCGCACCCTTCAGCGGTGATTGCGCAGGAAGTTGATGGCGAAAATACAACCTGGAAGGCAACGGTAAGCAATAACACAGCCGCTGCACTTGAAGAAGGCGGGGCATCACAATCCCAAGCAGCCATGCGTTTAGATCAGGATGTGGTTTTCTACTGGCGTTTGCAGGATGGATTGCCGGGACGTGTCGATATGGTGGCATACCGTGACCCGGAAGTGTCAAAGCGCGGTACCGTAAAACTTACGTTCACACCGGGTGATGACCTGATCCCTGTTACTCAGGGGCGTGACTGGGTATTGGTACTGGATAAATCTGGCTCCATGTCCGGTAAATATTCAACGCTGGTGGAAGGTGTACGTCAGGGGTTGGGTAAACTGCCCGAGCAGGATCGCTTTCGCATCGTAATGTTTGATAACAGCACCTATGACCTGACCGGAGGCTTTATTGCGGTCAATCAGGCAAATATCGAAAAGGCATTGCAGGACGTAGAACAGGTTGAACCAAGTAATGGCACCAACTTGTACGAAGGCATGGAAGCAGCACTTCGTAAACTGGATGACGATCGCCCAACCGGTGTTGTTCTGGTGACTGATGGTGTCGCCAATGTAGGTGTTACCGAAAAGCGCCACTTCTTTGCACTGATGGAAAAGTACGATGTGCGTTTGTTCACCTTCATTATGGGTAACAGTGCCAACACGCCACTTCTGGTGCCAATGACCAAGTTATCCAACGGTGTGGCGACATCTGTGTCCAATGCAGATGACATCATTGGTCATTTGATGAACATCACCAGCAAACTGACTCATCAGGCGTACCGCAATATTCAGCTCGATATAGATGGGGTAAAAATCAAAGACCTGACACCTGAGCAAATCAGCAGCCTGTACCGCGGTGAACAGTTGACCGTATTTGGTCACTATTTCAAAGGTGGTGAGGCGCAGGTGACCCTGACCATGGATATTGCTGGTGAGTCCCGCGAATACCGCACGAAAGTGATGTTGCCGGACGTGGCCTCTTCGCATCCGGAACTTGAAAGAATGTGGGCGTTCTCTGCCATTCGCGACCTGCAGGCACAAATGGATTACCTTGAGCAAAAAGACAGCGATAAAGAACAGGCCATTGAAGATATCGCGTTAGAGTATGGGCTGTTGACGGATTACACCTCGCTGCTGGTGGTTGAAGAGGAGGTTTTCCAGCAATTGGGTCTGGAGCGTAAGAACCAAGCGCGTGTACTGAAAGAGCAAACTGCCCGTGAAGTGAAAAACAACCAACCAGTGAAACCGACACGTGCTGACAGTAACCAGCCTATGTTTACCCAACCGGCACCGACACATTCAGGTGGAGGAAGTGGTGGCGGCAGCATGAATATCTTTATCCTGTTGGCGATAACCCTGTTGGGCGCTGGGCGTGTAGTCATAGGTCAAAAACAAAAGCGCCAAAATCAAAAACACTAATATCCGGCGAATAAAAAAGAGGCTGCATGGTGCAGCCTCTTTTCATTTTTATTCATGGCGTTAAGTCAGGCTTAAACCACCATCGATAACTAAGGTATGGCCGACAATGTAGTTTGCTTTGTCCGAGGCCAGAAACAAAATAGCGTCAGTGATTTCTTCCGGCGTGGCGAATCGGCCTTTGGGCACCTGACGGGAAACCTGCGCTTTCAACGCCATGCCAAGCTCCTTTTCCGTGTTTTCCCAACGCGGTGTCCAGGTTACGCCCGGTGCAACGGCATTCACCCGAACCCCTTTTTTGATCGCCTCAACAGCAACCGAGCGGGTAAGGCCTTCAACGCCGTGTTTGGCACTGGAATACATGGCGGCATTGGGTGTTGGCCTGATGCCGTTGACCGAGCTGAGGTTGACGATCGAAGCGCCGTCCTGCATCAAAGGCAACTCGTAGCGCACGCAAAGTGCCGGCACCCAGTAATCGCTGATCATGGTGCTGTAAATGGCGTCAATTGGGCGGGTTTCGAAATCACCACGGGATTCCAGAGCAGGGGAGGCATTGTTCACCGCTATATCGATATGTCCGTAGTTTTCGCGGATATAACCAAAGAAGCGATCGACCTGATGCACATCGCGAAGATCAAGGGGGAGATAGTCAACGGCTGAAAGCTGAGGGAAACGGGCAAGCGCCTGATTCCACTTTTCTTCATTGCGTGAGCAGGTGATCACCTTGTGTCCTGCTTCATGGAATGCCAGCACAGTGTGAAGGCCGATGCCACTGCTGCCGCCAGTGACCAAAACTATTTTCATACGCGCTCCGGGTTAGCGAAGTTAGGCTTGGCTAGTGGTGCGTAAAAAAGTCATCAATCATTAACCGCTGAGTAATGCGGACTTTCTTCTCTTCTTCGTTCTCTTGATGGAATTGGTGTTCGCCAAGCATGATCAGGACGTCAAAGAAGTACGTCAGGCTACCTCTTTGATTATTAGATGTTTTAATCATAGCATCGCAAAAAATATCTGGATCAGTATGGGTGATTTCAGAAGCAATTTTGCCGATTTGCTGGCAACAATACAGGGTGCGCTCTTTGTTATTGGTATGGGCGTAACTGATGCAAAGCGTCCATTGTTCATCTTTCAGTGCATCCCAGATGTTGTTGGCGACGTTGAGGCGATCCTGTAGCGGCGTATTGGCAAGGGAGGAATGGTAAAACTTGCGGCGTGATGCCCGCATTTTGTCCCGCACCGGTGGGGAATGCACAAACGCCTTGGTCAATACCGGCATGGTAATCAGGTAGAGAATAAATGTGACGACCATGGTGGCCACAAAAAACACGTCATCAGTAAGATCAAAGTAGTAGCAGGTTACGGTCGTAATTTTCGCCAGCACAAGAAAGGCTGCGGATATCAGTAACCGTGCATACCATTTCGCGGTATTGAGGTAATTGGGGCGCGTTTGGTCAGGTCAACAAACGAAATGCCAGGAAATGCCACATCTGGATATGCTGGGACAGGGAATTGTTCCTGATGCATAACAACTCTCCATCATTCAACTATTCATGTTTTACACATTAATCTACTTGAAGAGTGTATGCGCTGCTCTGATACGAAAAATGAGACAGATCTGATTATATTTCTGTACGTTATGAATGCTACGCAACCTATTTAGGGCTTACTTCCTTCATCAACCCAACCCTGCTCAATAGCGTATTTCACCAACCCGGCAGTGGAAGTCACCCCAAGCTTCTTTTTTACCCTAAGTCGGTGTGTTTCCACAGTGCGCACGCTGATATTCAGTTCCCGTGCGATGGTTTTATTACAGGCACCGTTGGCAATTAACACCAGCACATCTTTCTCTCTGGGCGTCGGAACATTGTCTTCCTGCTCCTTGTTTTGCAGCTCGTTCATTCCCTCTAACAAGGTCTCGGACACCCCGGCGCTGAAATAGGAACCTCCACTGGCGATAATATCCAGTGCCTGCACCAGTTCTTGGGACGATACATCTTTCAGCACGTAGCCTTTGGCACCACCACGCATGGCGGTCATGATGTACTCCTTGTTGTTGTGCATGCTGAGGATCACCACCTTGATAGACGGCGCTTTCTCATGCAGGACATTAAGCACCTCCAGCCCGGTTTTCTTGGGCATGGAGATGTCGGTAAGCAAGATGTCGGGTCTGAGTGTCAGGGCGAGTTCAATTGCCGTGTCGCCGTCGTTGGCAGCACCGACAATATTGAACTGCGGCTGCTTGGATAGCCGTTCTATCAGTCCGTCCTGCAACAGCACATGGTCGTCAGCAAGTAAAAGCGTGGTCATTTGTCTCTCCTTGTCTTATAGCCAGACAACCTGATGCCGCCTGGTATATTCCCTTTCCTTTGGCTTTCCTTGCTACGATGGATGGGCAATGGGTAATATGGCACGCACTTCTGTACCTTGATGGATTAAAGAGCTGATTGAAAACTGCCCGTCAAGGTTCTCAATCCTTTCACGCATGTTCTTCAACCCCATGGATTGATTGCCATTTACCACACTATGCTCTTCAAAACCGATACCATCATCTGCGACAGTGAGCACAATTTCGCCTTCTTCTTCCTGAAGTATCATGTCGACCGCTTTTGCGCGGGCATGTTTTTCGGCGTTGTGGAGGGCTTCCTGCGCTACGCGGTAGAGGGTGATTTCCGCCGATTTAGACACGTTGCGCATATCGATGTGGTGCTCAAAAATTACGTCCATCCCCGAGCGCAGGGCCACTTCTTTTGCCAAATCTTCCAGGGCAGGCAACAGCCTAGATCATCAAGCAGGGCAGGGCGCAAGTCTTTCGATATCCGCCTCAGTTCACGAACCGCCTCATCCAGCGTGGCTTGCCCCAGCGTAATATTTTCGTCCCGCTCGCTTTGGTTGTGTGCTTCACGGATGTTGTCGAGCCGGTACTTCACGGATACCAGAATCTGGTTAATACCGTCGTGCAGTTCGCGGGCAACCCGGGTGCGTTCATCTTCCTGTGAGTCGATAAGCTGGCGGTTCAGATCCTGCAGCTTTTTATCTGCCAGTTCCCGTGCATTGATGTGAATACTGGTGGCAAGACTTGCATGATGCCGATAGTGATGATTAGCGCGATACCCAGACCGATAAAGGTCTTGCTGATCGTCTCATCAATTTTTCCGTGAATGCTCTCTACTTGGTTGTCGATGTCATCAATGTAGACACCTGTCCCCACCATCCAGCCCCACTTTTCCAGGCCAATGGCATAGCTGAGCTTTTTCACCTGCTCTTTGCGCGAAGGTTTGTGCCAGTAGTAATCCACAAAGCCGCCTCCTTGCTGGGCAGTTTTGATCAAAGCCTGAAGCAGTTTGAACCCGCGGTAATCTTCAACATCCCAGATATTTTGACCCACCATTTCGCTGGTAAGGAAGAACCAAACTGGTGCCGTCATAGGTGTAAGCAAAGAAATACCCGTCTTCGCCATAGGTGAGGTTGTTAAGAATATCGATGACACGCAGCTTTGCTGTTTCGTCATTTTCGTTGGCGGGATCATAAATCGGTGCAATAGATGCGCGGGCGAGTTCTACGTACTGGAGCAATTCCTGTTTTTTTGACGCCAGCGTTTCTGAGCGGATGAGGTTGGCCTGATTCTTAGACAGGTTGTCAGATTGAATCACAACAAGCCCGATAATCAGCCCGAACATCAGTAATAAAGGGAGCATAGCCAGCAAAAGCAGCTTGGAGCGAAGCGGGATACTGGTGCCTGATATTCTTGTCAGCATAGTGTTGCGATTTGGCTCTTCCTGAGTGATTTACGTAGTACTACTTAGTGGGCGTACGCAGTGCTATGGACGTTAAGTCCGTTTTCTAACTGATATTTTTTTGTTTTCTCGACCTATCTAGATGGTAACAAGTTTTTAACAAGTCTACAATTGTGCTCTAAGCCTCAACTAAGG
>BAXE01000044.1 GCA_001310415.1 Enterovibrio sp. JCM 19048
CCCTTCGGGCGAGTTGACTGACGCCGTGCTCGTTGTTGTTCCTTTTTGATGGAGATGACTACATCTACAAAGGAACGCCGCGATCACAACGTCAGTCAATCTCGCTGAATCCTGCATCTTCAGGTTGTTTAGGTATAAACCCGCTGTTCAAGCGGGTTTTTCTTTTCTCTCCACCATAAATACCACTCAACTTGTCGCCTCGAATACCGTCGATTTGCACTGTAAATTTCAGGGAGACTAGGTTCCTTATTTGAAGTGAGAGTAATTATCATTTAGATTTAAAGCAAAAGGCGCTGGCAAAACCTACGGAAATGGATGAAGAGATGAAAAAAGTACAGGTCGAGATCAGCGAAGAGACACTATGCCGCCTGTTTATGAAAGGACAGCTTTGTGCCGCAGAACTCAATTGCCTCAACCTCGATTCCAAGCATACGGTTCAAAATCTGTGTCTGGAGTCATGCCTTTACCGTTTCGGGAATAAGGCGGAAAAAACAGTCCATGATGATGAGATTTCATCAAAGATAAATATAAAATTAGCTTCACCTTGAAATGGCGAAAGTCATCCCCATAACATTCTTTTACGTTTAATTGTAAATAAATTGTTTCTTCTGTTTTGAGGTGGAAAATAATTCATTTTCCATCAGTCAGTTATCAAAAACTTTAAATTTTTTTTGTTTTATCCCCTTGAAAGTTACTTTGCTGAGCACCAAATATAGTGGGGTGAGGGTTGTGTCGATATTCGAGCAATCTGATCACAATGTTTATTTAATGAATATCGCTTCTTTGGAGGATATATGATGAAAACTATCGATTTGACACCACTGTACCGTAACAGCATCGGTTTTGACCGCTTCGCGTCATTGCTGGATAACGCGTTCCGTGCAGAGAGTGCCGCTGCGGGTTACCCTCCGTACAATATCGAGTCTCTCGAAGACAACAAATACGCCATTACCCTTGCGGTAGCAGGCTTTACCCAGGAAGAGCTCAACATCAATGTTGAACGTGGTGTGCTGACTATCCGTGGTGAGAAGGCAAAAGCAGAAGATCGCAATTACCTGTACCAAGGCATTGCGAACCGCACTTTCGAGCGTAAGTTTAACCTGGCGGATTATATTGAAGTCACGGGCGCAGATCTTGAAAATGGTCTGCTGACAATTAAACTGCTGAAAGTGATTCCTGAAGCGATGAAACCTCGTTCAATTGCGATTAACGGTGGAACTTCATCATCTGCTTCTATTGAGCACAAAGAAGAAGTTGTTGCTTAATTAATTTAATATTTGTTGTGTTGCGTTAAACGAAGGGCTGATTATTCAGCCTTTGTGATATCTAGTGTCATCTTTATATGTGGCACACCTGTTGAACTTGACGGGTATATTTCTCCTGTCGTCAAAAAATGACTTTTCTTATATAGATTAATCGCATCGAGTCTGGCGTTTAACACGACCTTTGTTGCGCCCAACACTCTCGCTTCCTCCACTAATCTATCCACTATGGCAGACCCAAGTCCTCGCCGCTGGTGCTTCGGACACACAACCATCTGGGATATCTGTGCTGTGTTGTTCCCAATCTCACTCAACCTTCCATAGGCCACCAGGGTGTTTTGGCAGATCGCCGCCAAGTGTGAACTGTGTGATTCTTGCGCATCGAACAGGATTTGTTTTGACAGTTCATGCTCGGCAAAAAATAACTGATACCGCAGAGACAGTGCTTGTTGATAAAAAGGGGAGTTTGTATCTATCCAGTTTAGTGAGTACGTGGAGGAAAGAATCATAAGAGGTTTCCCACAGTTTGGTCGCTTTTGCGCTGTATGGCTGACAAAGGTTCACTAAAACCACGCACATAGCGCAAACGATTGCGATGCACGTGGAATTGGGCAGTCTATATGTCATTGAGATGACAAAGAAAAGTCTGCGGTAATTCCTTGGCTTAGATCACATGAGTTACACACAGCCTTAAAAGATGCCTCCCCTTCAATATATTACGCGCCACAAAGAAAGTTACCCACAGAAACGGTGGATAACCCTCTGGGTAACATTGGATTAATACAAATGACATCTTGTAAAACGGCTTTTTGGTTAAAAAATACACGCACTTGGCTGTATAGGCTGGGACAGTCACCGCTTTGTTTCCGGCGAAAATAAGCAGCTGATGCGGACTTACTTTATGCGCCATGCTTCCTATTGGGTCATTGGGGGTGTCCAACTCTTCGGCAGGGACAGGTTCAAATGAGAAGGTTGGTTGAAAATTGAACAGCAAATAAAAGATACGGGGGGAAAGGCGTTTGCCCGATAAGCATCGGGCAAACAAGAGGCTGGATCTGTTAGATGGCAATTTGACCGCTATCGAGGATCGCTGGAATTTCATTAATCTCAGCTGGCTGGGAAGGACGAAGACCAAGACGCTCTTCCCGGGGCGGAATGCCAAAGTAGTCCCTGTAGCATTTCGAGAAGTGCGGCGTAGAGACAAAACCACAGGCAATGGATATTTCAATGATTGAAAGTGTGGTTTGGATTAACAACTGTCTTGCCCGGCTCAGGCGCAGATGGAGATAGTACCGCGAGGGTGAGCACTGGATATGGCGCTGGAACAGCCGCTCCAGCTGGCGACGCGACAACTGCACCAGGCCTGCCAATTCGTCGATGCAGAAGGGCTCTTCCAGGTTTGCTTCCATCAAGGCAACTGTTTCAAGCAGTTTAGGCTGCGCATTGCCAATCAGGTTGCGCAATGGGATCTTCTGAACATCTTCACTGTTCCTGACCCTCTCACACATAAACATTTCAGAAATGGCTGCGCTCAGTTTATTGCCGTGCTCTTTTGCAACCACTGTAAGCATCAGATCCATCGGTGCTGTCCCGCCTGCACTGGTAAGCCGTTTCTCATCAATTGAGAACAGCTTGTTGCTGACACGGACGCAGGGAAAGGCTTCCTGGAAGCCCGCCAGGTTTTCCCAGTGAATAGAGCAGGCTTTGTTTTGCATTACACCGGCTTTCGCCAATGCATAACTGCCGGTGCAAATGGCGCCCAGCGTGCAATGTTTTTTGTCCATCTTACCCAGCCAACTGAGCAGCTTTTGTGAACAGTGTTTTTCGATATCAATACCACCGCACACGATCACCGCATCCAGCGGCAACTGGGTGGGAATGGCTTCATCCACGCTGATGGTTAATGAATCACTGGCAGATACGGCGGTACCTTCGTCGCTCAGGGTATACCAGCGGTACAGGGTTTCGCCTGAAAGTTGGTTTGCCATACGCAGAACTTCGACAGCCGATGCCATGGAAAGCATGGTGAAGCTGTCACAGAGGTAAAAACCGATGTGGTAGGGTTTGCGAATTGAGGATACTGAGCCCATGTCTGGTTCCCCTTTGTTGGATGATATCCTGAGCTTCCTTGTTCGGAATCGTTACAACTCGTAGAGATTTTTATGCGACACGAATGTGGCTCTCTTTTCTGCGTAGGATAGTGTTAACAAAAAGTAAAATTTCGGACGGTGTATTTTTATCTGCTGGGGCAGAATTGCTCTCAATTAAGACAAAAACGCCCGCCAACCTTACCAAACTGACGGCTGGGCGTTTTTCTATTGCGGGAGGAATGTTTAGAGGTGTAACTAGCACCTGCGCTGTAATTGGGCGTAAGCGACGGCAATTTTTGCCGCCAGCGCAGCATTGTTAAGGATCAGTGCAATGTTGGCTTTCAGGCTATTGCCTTCTGTCATCTCTGCCACTTTTGCCAGCAAAAACGGGGTAGATGCTTTCCCGGTGATCCCTTCTTTCTCCATTTCTTTTAACGCGGATCGGATGACATATTCAATATCACCGGCGGGCAGTGAATAACTGCCAGGAATTGGGTTGGCAATCACAGCGCCGCCTTCCAAGGCCATTTGCCATTTGGCATCAAGGGCGGTGGCGATTTGTTCCGGTGTATCCAGTTTGTAGTCAACCCCAAACGCACTCTCACGGCTGTAAAAGGCAGGAAGTGTTGATGTCTGGTACCCCACCACCGGCACTCCTTGGGTTTCAAGGTATTCGAGTGTCAGCCCCAAATCCAGGATCGACTTTATGCCTGCGCAAACCACCGCCACTTTGGTATGTGCCAACTCCTGTAGATCTGCGGAAATATCGAAACTGGTTTCAGCGCCCCGGTGAACGCCACCGATACCACCCGTTGCGAAAATACGGATACCCGCCATGTTGGCGAGGATCATGGTCGAGGTCACTGTCGTCGCACCGTCGCCTTGGGTTGCAACAATAAAGGGAATGTCACGGCGACTGGTCTTTACTGCCGATTGCCCCTGTTGACCCAGATACGCGATTTCTTCCCGGCTCAGTCCCACTTTCAATCGCCCTTTCAAAATGGCAATAGTGGCAGGTACGCGCCGTTTTCACGCACAGCCTGTTCGACACGAAGGGCGGTTTGTACGTTCTCCGGGTAGGGCATGCCATGGGAAATGATGGTGGACTCCAGCGCAACGACTGGTCGCCCTTCTTCGAGTGCGTTTTGGACGTCGGGGTGAATGTCGAGATAGGGGTTCAGCATGGGGAGACCTATTTTGTTGGAAAAGCGGCGCTTTCGCCCGGTGGATACCATTCAGTTTGATGCTGGTAAGGAAAGAGTCAATTTTCACCGTGTAACAATCGGCCAAAACTGTGAACGCTTCGCGGAAAACTGGTTGAAAGCTAAGCAGAAATCTTTGGCTTGGTGTTTCCGAAAAGGTCGCAAAGCAGGCCAAATAGGTCTCATATCGTGAACAGGAAGGAGAGAGTTAGCCACTACACTAGAAAGACATGTCTCGCAGCAAGGAATGCCAATGGAAAACGCAACGCAACGCAGTGTGTTGACGGAGGAGGAGCGCGCGCTAGTCACGGAAGCCTTGAACGCGCTTAAAGCAAAACCCGGCGCACTGTTGCCTGTGCTGCACTTTATTCAGCGCAAGCTCAGTTATGTCCCACCTGCCGCCGTGAGCCTTATCGCTCAGGGGCTGAATCTCTCCAATGCGGATGTGCACGGCGTGATCAGCTTTTATCATGAGTTTCGCCATCAAGCTCCGGGCGGCCATGTTATCCAGATTTGCCGCGCCGAGTCGTGCCAGTCAATGGGGTCACGCGCGCTGGAAAAACACGCCTGCTCCCGTTTAGGTATTGGTTTTCATGAAACCACCAAAGACAACAACTTCACGCTGGAACCTGTCTATTGCCTTGGTAATTGTATGTACTCACCTTGTGTCCGGGTGGGGGATGAAATTTATGGCGAGATGAATGATGAAGAGTTCGACAATCTGGTTAATTCGCTGCTGACGCAGGTGATAGAGGTAAAAGCGCCATGAGTTATCGTATTTATGTATCGCTGGACTCCTCTGCTGTTTCCCGGGGAGCGGATAAAGTCGTCAAACACCTTGAGCAAAGCGCCGTCTCCTGCGGCGAAGAGATCACTATTGTGCGTAACGGCTCCCACGGCCTGTTTTGGCTGGAGCCTATGGTGGAGGTGGAATCTGCACAGGGGCGCATCGCTTTCGGCCCTGTGTTTGAAGATGACGTAGATTCGCTGCTTGCACTTCGTTTCTTTGCCCCGGATGAAGAAGGGAGCGTTGCGACGGAGCATCCGCTCTGTTTGGGATTGACCAAAGAAATTGATTGGCTTAAGCGTCAGCAGCGCCTGACGTTTGAGCGTGTAGGCTATGTCGACCCGCTGGATGTGGAGGACTACCGCAGCAAAGGTGGCTTTATAGGCTGAACAAAGCCTGAATATGCCGCAACAGATGATCTTGGACGAAGTGAAAGCGTCCGGTCTACGTGGTCGTGGTGGTGCGGCTTTTCCTACCGGCATCAAATGGCAAACCGTTGCGGATCAGCTACTGGGCAAAAATACGTGATTTGTAATGCAGATGAAGGGGATTCAGGCACCTTCGCTGACCGCATGTTAATGGAAGGCGACCCCTTCACACTGATTGAAGGCATGATCATTTGCGCGCTGGCGGTGGGCGCCACGCAAGGCTATGTCTATACCCGCTCTGAATACCCCAATGCCTGCAAGATCTTTACTCAGGCCATTGAAAATGCCTACAAAGCCGGTTATCTCGGCGACAACATTTGTGGCAGCCGTAAGTCCTTCCACCTTGAACTCCGGATGGGAGCCGGCGCTTACATCTGTGGCGAGGAAACGTCCTTGATGGAAAGTTTGGAAGGCAAACGGGGACTGGTACGAAACAAGCCACCACTGCCGGCGATTGAGGGATTATTCGGCAAACCGACAGTCATCAATAATGTCATTTCACTGGCTTCTGTGCCCATCATCCTTGCCAAAGGCGCGGACTATTACCGTGATTTCGGTCAGGGACGCTCACTTGGCACTTTGCCTATCCAACTGGCAGGCAACATACAGCGCCCCGGCTTGTTTGAGCTGGCATTCGGTGTCACCGTCCGCGAGTTACTTTATGACTTTGGTGGCGGTAGCCGCACCGGAAGGCCGCTGAAAGCGGTGCAAATTGGTGGCCCACTAGGCGCCTACCTGCCCGAGCAGGAATGGGACACCGATCTGGATTACGAACACTTGGCGTCGCGCGGCGCAATGCTCGGACACGGTGGCATGGTGGCGTTTGATGATCAAACCGACATGAGCCAGATGGCGCGTTTCGCCATGGAGTTTTGCGAGATTGAGTCGTGCGGTAAATGCACGCCATGTCGGATTGGGTCAGTGCGCGGTGTGGAAGTGATTGACCGCCTGACGTCCTCTGAAGCGAGGCCAAAGAGGCTAACCATGCATTGCTGGTGGATCTATGCGACACCATGGAGCTTGGCTCGTTGTGCGCCATGGGTGGAATGACGCCTGCACCGGTGAAAAGTGCGTTGAAATACTTCGCGGCAGATTTCGGACTGAACGACGGATCTGTTGATTCGGATAAATGACGGAACCCCGTCAAGGAGAGAGCAATGGTTGAGTTTTATATTCCCATTGAGCAGGACAGCAAAGATTTTGGCACCCCGGCGGTAACTGGGGAAAACCTTAAGCAAGTGACTCTGTCCATTGACGGCTGGCCGGTGACAGCACCGGAAGCACGTCAGTGATGCATGCTGCTTCCATGCTGAATATTCAAATCCCCAAGCTGTGTGCAACGGACTCGCTGGAAGCATTTGGGTCATGTCGCATGTGTGTGGTTGAAATTGAAGGCATGCGCGGAAAACCTGCCGCTTGCACCACGCCGATTGCAGAGGGCATGGTGGTCACTACCCAGAACGAAGCGTTAAGAAAGTTACGACGTAACGTAATGGAGCTATATATTTCTGACCACCCCCTGGATTGCCTCACCTGCGCCGTGAATGGCGACTGTGAATTGCAAGATATGGCGGGTGCTGTTGGGCTTCGCGATGTGCGATATGGATTTGAAGGTAATAACCACCTAGGCGCGGAAAAAGACAGCTCCAACCCTTACTTCACCTTCGATACCAGCAAATGCATTGTCTGTTCACGATGTGTGCGGGCGTGTGAAGAAATTCAGGGGCAGCATGCGCTGACGGTACAGTCCCGCGGTTTCGAGTCACGCATTGTCGCCGGTGATACCGAATTTATGTCCTCAGAGTGCGTCTCCTGTGGTGCCTGTGTTCAGGCGTGTCCAACCGCTGCGCTGACAGAAAACAGCGTGATTGAATACGGCACGCCCAGTCACTACCGCATCACTACCTGTGCCTATTGTGGCGTGGGCTGTTCGTTCCGTGCAGAAATGCGCGGTGATCAACTGATCCGCATGGTGCCGAACAAAGACGGTAAAGCAAACCAAGGGCACTCCTGTGTTAAAGGTCGTTTTGCATTTGGGTATGCCACTCACAAAGACCGGGTTATCGACCGATGATCCGTGACTCGATTGATGAACCTTGGCGTAAAGTGAGCTGGGATGAAGCTATCGCCTTTGCCGCACAAAAGCTGAAAGGGATTGGGGAAAAATACGGTGCCAATGCGCTTGGTGGTATTACTTCGTCCCGCTGTACCAATGAAGAAACCTATCTGGTGCAAAAACTGGTTCGCGCAGGGTTCGGCACCAATAACGTGGATACTTGTGCGCGGGTTTGCCACTCACCGACAGGCTATGGGCTGAAAACCACGCTGGGAGAATCAGCGGGCACCCAGACGTTTGAGTCGGTGCAAAAAGCCGATGTGGTGATTGTGATTGGTGCCAATCCCACCGATGGTCACCCCGTGTTTGCGTCCCAGCTGAAACGGCGCTTGCGCAATGGCGCAAAGCTGATTGTGATTGACCCGCGTGAAATAGATATCGTCAATGCGCCCCATGTACGAGCGCAATATCACCTCCAGCTTCGCCCCGGCACCAATGTGGCGGTGTTGAATGCGCTGGCGCATGTCATCATCAATGAAGGGCTGGAAGACTCCGCATTTATTGAAGAACGTTGCGACACTGGCGCGTACAAAAAATGGCGCGAATTTATTGCTGAATCCCATCATTCACCTGAGGCAATGGAGGGGGCGACAGGTGTGCCTGCTTTGATTATCCGCGAAGCAGCACGGCTTTATGCCAAAGCAGGCAATGGGGCGATTTACTACGGCTTGGGTGTCACCGAACACAGCAGGGCAGTTCCTCGGTCATGGCGATTGCCAACCTTGCCATGGCGACAGGCAATATCGGACGCGAAGGGGTTGGGGTGAATCGCTCCGCGGGCAGAACAATGTCCAGGGCAGTTGCGATATGGGTTCTTTCCCTCACGAACTGCCCGGCTACCGCCATGTGTCAGACCCTGAAGTGCGGGCACTGTTTGAAGGGGAATGGGGCGTGCCGATTGATAACGAGCCGGGGCTTCGCATTCCCAATATGTTTGATGCCGCGATTGCCGGCCGTTTCAAAGGGCTTTATGTGCAGGGTGAAGACATTGCGCAATCTGATCCTAATACCCAGCATGTTGAAGCAGCCCTTTCTGCGCTGGAGTGTTTGGTGGTTCAGGACATTTTCCTCAATGAAACCGCCAAGTTCGCCCATGTGTTCTTGCCGGGTGCTACTTTCCTTGAGAAAGACGGCACGTTTACCAACGCTGAACGGCGCATATCGCCTGTGCGTAAAGTGATGGCACCGCTTTCAGGCAAAGCCGACTGGGAAGCACTATGGCGCTCTCCAATGCCCTTGGTTTTGAGATGAACTACAGCCACCCATCCGAGATCATGGATGAAATCGCAAGGCTGACGCCAACCTTCCATGGCGTGAGTTACGACAAACTCGATCGGCTCGGCTCAATACAATGGCCGTGTAATGACGAGGCACCTGAAGGTACGCCGACCATGCACATCGGTAGCTTTGTAAAAGGCAAAGGCAGCTTTGTGGTGACTGAATATGTGGCGACAGAAGAGAAAGTCAATAAACGCTTCCCTCTGCTGCTTACAACCGGACGTATCCTGACCCAGTACAACGTCGGAGCCAGACTAGGCGTACGGACAATACCCATTGGCATAAAGAGGACGTACTTGAAATTCACCCTCTTGATGCAGAAGACCGAGGTATTGACGATGGTACGCCGGTGCGGGTGGCCAGCCGGGCGGGGGAAGTGATTCTGCCTGCTAAAATCAGCAACCGCATGCAACCGGGCGTCGTTTACACCACCTTCCATCACCCAGTATCTGGCACCAATGTGGTGACGACAGAGAACTCTGACTGGGCGACTAACTGCCCTGAATACAAAGTCACGGCGGTGCAGGTTAAAGTCGCTGTAGAACCGGCGAACTGGCAGACGCGGTTCCGCGAGTTTGATGAACAGCAACAGGCGTATCTATCTGCAGCGATGCAAGACAACGAGTAAAAGGAGCAGTAATGGACGGAGAATCGCATCGTAATCAGCGGCTGTATGCCATGGCTAACCAAATTGCTGACAACCTGGTGCACGGCCGCAGTGAGGATGAAACAGTGGAAGAAGTGGCTTCCCACATTCGCCGTTTCTGGTCACTCGAAATGAAAGAGAGTCTGTTTGCCGCGCTGGGTGGAGGGGAGTTAAACCCCATTGCTGAACAGGCAGCGGGCGTGCTCGCTGATGAGTACCAAGATTAATGGGAATTTTTGGGGGCAGGAATAAACTGCCCCTCTTCTTCGTTATTCGGAATGACCGCTAATATCTAATAACTAAAGCAATTGCTAATGTTCTTTTGTTTTTAGGGCAATTTTTTCTGTATCAATAAATAAACACATGCAATAACGTTGAATTTACAGTGAAAGATATTTGAAGTGACTCCTATAAGTCAGTGTTAGTTATTTATAGTTAGAGGGCTTAGGTTAGTCTTTCTCTAATTATATCGGGCTTCGAATTGCCCTATACACAGAAGTAAGCAGTATGGCATTGGGTGAATTCTTTGAAGCGTTAATGGCGTTTCCAACGAACGTCTTCTTTTTTCCTTTCATTTTTATTTTTACTTATCTTGTTGTTAGACCTCATTTTCAACGTGGTTGAGGGGCTGACAGCAGATCTTGATATTTTGGAGTTTGATGATATCCCGGGTTCCGGTCTTCTCTTGCCGCCCGTGCTGTCCAAAGTCCCGCTTATGATGGCACTGAGTGTCTCTTTCTTCTGCGCGACTGTCATATCGTTTTACCTTACAGAGTTCCTGCAATCTTGGGTTCAAGGAACGGTACTGTTCATCCTCAATGTGGTTTCTATTCCCATTGTTGCGTACATCGCCCTTGCTGTTTCCGCTTGGGTGTTAAAGCCTCTTACCCCGCTGTTCGACAAGAAAAAAGCATTCGCAGAAATGGATTTCATTGGCCTTAAAGGACGTGTGCACAGCAGTGTCGTGACCCCGGAGAGAGGAGAAGTGATGGTGTTGCACAAAGGCAGTGAATTTTTGCTCGACGCCATTAATCAGGACGATACCCCCATCAAATACGGTGATGAAATCATCATCGTCTACAAAGACAAAGCGGCGAACCGCTACGTCGTCGCCAAAAAATAAAGGATTTTGATCTGGAGATGAAAATGGAAATTTCACCAAGCTTGATATTTATTGGCGTAGCAGTAGGTGTGTTCCTGCTGCTGCTTGTTTTTATTACGTCACGGTATAAAAAAGTCCGTGGTGAAGGTGATGCACTTATTGTGAATGGCCTTCACCGAACTCGTGCTTCCCTAACCGGTACTTTTGTCTGGCCGGTGGTGAATCAGTTTGAATATATGGATATCACCCGTAAGAAAATCTCTGTTATCCGTAGCGGTCGCAAAGATCAGGAAGGGGAAGAATACGAAGGCCTTCATTGTCGCGATAATATCCGCGCTGACCTGAAAGTCGATTTTTATATTGGCGTCAACCACGAAGAAGACGACATTATCCGTGTGGCGAAACTGTTCACAGCCCACGAAGCGTCAAACCTTGAGCGCCTGAAAGAACACTTCCAGCCTAAGTTCTCTGAAGCCCTGAAAACTGCAGTTAAACAGTTTGAGTTTGAAGAGTTGCTGACCAACCGCCGTACTTTCCGTGATGCAGTGGTTGATGTGATCGGCAGTGAAATGGACGGCTTTAAAATCTATGACGTGGTGATCGATAAAGTCGACCAGACTGCGCTGGATGCCCACAGCCCAGATAACATCCTTGATGTAGAGGGGATCCGTAAGATCTCCGCAATCACCGCACAGAAAAATACTGAAACCAATGCTATCCGCCAGGATGAGCGCACCACTATCAAAAAGAAAAACGTTGAGGCCGAAGCCAACCGTCTGCAACTCGACAAGCAGGAAAAAGAGAGCATCGCCCGAACCCAGCGTGAAATTGACATCATCAACGCGCAGGAAGAAGCGCTGGCCGCAGAAAAGCGCGAGGAATACCAACGTATTACGCAACTGGCTAAGCTGGAAACCGAAGAGGAAGTGGCTAAGAAGCGTGAAAGCGTAGAAATGGAAGTGGAAATGACGCGCATTGCCAACCAGCGTCAGGTCGCTATCCAACAAGAAGAGTTAAACCGCTCAGTGGAAACGGAAAAAGTCCGCACGGCGACAGAAGTCGCTGAGCGCGAAATGCAGAAAGAAACCACCGTCGAAGAAGCACTCAAATCAGTGTCAGAGACCCGTTCGCAGCGCGTGGAGATTGAACGTAAGATCGCCCGTGAAGAAGAGGAAACTGAAAACCTGCGTGTCAACGAACGTGTGGCGCGTGAAAAACGCGTCAAATTGGTTGAAGCAGAAGCGGCGGCAGAAGCGGCGCAACTGGAACTGCTGGTGGCTGCCCGTGCTGAAAAAGAAGCGGCGAAAGAACGTGCAGAACGCTTGCTGATTGAAAACGATGCAGAACTGAAAGTCAGAACCCGTGACGCTGAAAATGCGTTGGCAGTGAAGACCCGCGAGGCAGAAGCGGAGCAGATTGTCACCACCAAACGTGCGGAAGCAGAATACGTAGCCAAAGAGCGTGAAGCGGCGGCGAAAGAGCGCATGGCGCAGGCTGAGCGTGAGCAAATCAGCGCGACTGGCCTTGCAGAAGTGGAAGTTGAGCGCGAACGTGCTCAGGCGATTAAAGAAACCGGTGAAGCGCAGGCATTCGCTCTGCAAAGCGCTGGTGAAGCCGAAGCGCAGGCACTGCGTGCCAAAGGTCTGGCGGAAGCTGAAGCGCAAACTGCGCGCTTTGAAGCTGCGCAGCAATACGATGAACATACCCGCGAGCACGACAAGTGGGTGATGCAGCTGCAACAAGTCAAAGAGCTGGAAATGGCGCGTATTGACGCTCAGAAAACCGTGGTCAGTGAAAATGCGAAAGCCCTGGCTGAAGCGCTGTCTAAAGCCGATATCCGCCTGTTTGGTGGCGAAGGAATGGAGCAGCTTCGCCATACGATTATGTCTGCCGCAGCCGTTGATGCGAAGTTCGAACAGTCGAAAGTACTCAACCTCTGGTTGCCGAATATGTTGATGGCAAGCGCAGCCTGCCGGAAGATTTGAAAGAGATCCTGGAAAAAACAGATCTGAAAAGTGGTGATTTGAGCAATGTCGCGTTAGCCAGCTTGCTAAACGCACAGGGCGGTGCGACGGAAGTGCTGAAACACCTGCAAGGTGCACTGCAACCATCGCCAAAAGATACGCCATAACCCTTTCATCTCCGTTCACAATGTCCCGCTTCGCTCGAAGCGGGATTTGCTGCAGGAATTCGCATGTCTGAGTCGACACAAAAAGCGGTGAGTGAAGGTGGCGCCTATGAGGTACTGAAATCCCGCCTTTCCCATCAGGCAACCAGTTAAAGTCGCTTTCGCAAACCTTCAACCAGCAACGACAGTCAGTGTTTGGCGGTCAGGATCTCAAACTGATTGGCAAAGTAAATGTACAGACTGATGCCAAATGTATTCCCATAGACATGGCGCAGGTCAATCAGTTGCTTTTGTTTGGCTACCAGGTACAGGTAGGAATGAAAGCGTCACCATCACTGGATGATGTTTTTGGGCTTTATCAACTGCACGAAAATCAGGGAACCTTCCGTGTTGAGCCTTTGCCGGTAGAATCCAGCTTCCTTGGCGACAGCCGTTTCGTCCACGAATTTACCGAACTCTTTACGTATTACCGCGATGCGAAGTTGTCGCAAATCTCCCGTCAGGAGAGCATTCTCTACATCGCTTTCCGCATAGGCAGTCGTCCCGAAGATCGCAAAGTATTCCGCTTCCAGCTCAGTGGAAATTCAGCCGAGTATCTAGATTCCTATGGGCATGCGCCCCTTGAAAGTGCGGTTCAGCACGACTTTGACTGGGTATCGACCACCCGTGACGATCATGTGTTGGGTGAACATCCCCACGTCTCTATCCGAGACAAGTTATTTGTGGAGTGTGTGGGCGGTGATCTGACCATCAAAGTGGAAGACAACACTTCCGAAGGCAAGGGATATACCGTGAGGATGTCGAAGACCCACACCAAAGCGTGGCAGATGCGCAAATTGATTATGCCTTTGTCGGCGAATTGATCCTGCTGCGGGTCAAACCGCACCGTGAAAAAAACAGCCGCTACTTTATCTACAATCCCTTGAACCAGTCCGTTACCCGCGCAGATGCTTTGAGGAAAAGTGCCAAAGCACTGCCTGAAGACCATGGTGTCCTGTATGCCAACGGGTATGTGCTGGCAAACGGGGAAAGTAAACAGTTTGACTTTCCTGCCGGTGATCTTAAGTTTTTCCAGAAAATGGCCTCCCCCAACGGCGAAGACATTCTGTATGTCTTTTTCAATGCCCTGGCAGGTATTACATCACTTACAGCTACAACCTGATAGAAAAACGCTTTGCAGCACCAATGGAAAGCCATGGATACAGCCTCTATCCCGATGGTCGCTTTCTGGTTTTCCAGCTGTCAGAAAACACAGAGGCGTCGACCATTCATCCGCTGCGGATTTGGGATACGCCGTTTGCGACGCCTGAACACTACGCGGCAATCAATGCCCAGTCCGACGGTGGCAGCCCTTTATTTAACCTGGGTAACGCTGAATTGGTCCGGGCTTTGTCTTCTGTGTTGTCTATTTGCCAGTTGGCACAAACGGAAGAAGTCACACAGGCTGCGTTTGAGATGTTGTTGAAACAGTGTCAGACCACGCTGGATCACTACACCTGGTTATCCCACGACTATGCCTTGGGTATCGCGTCTGCCATTACCGAGTTGATGGGGACGGCAGACAAAATTATCGATGAGTTTGCCAAAGTTCAGCTTTTGCAGACTCATGCAGCTCAAAGCATTGAAGAGCAACAAAACCTTGTTGCGACACTGGTTGGCAAAGTAAAACTGGCGCCGAAAGATCAGGCAGCTACTTTGCTTAGCCTGTTGGCTGAAGTTAAAAGTCAGGTTGGCGCGGTGATGGCGCTGCGCCAGCAACACTATATTGATGAATCCCGTGTTGACCAGCTACAGGCGGATTTACAGACGCAACGGGACAGCCTGAACGTACAGCTGCTGGCGTTGTTGCAGGAGGAAAAAGCCTATACGCCTTTTAAGCAGCAAATCCAGACCATTGAGCAAACACTGGAAAGCGTAGAAAAAACGGCCGATATCCAAACTCTGCAACAGCAGGTGGAAACTCTGAGAAGTGAACTTCAGCTGGTGACAGAAGAAGTCACTGACATTGAAACCGATGATCCGACTCAGGCAACCCGCATACTGGATATGACGACGGAAGTGTCGTCGATGCTGAATACTGTGTCGGCCAAGCTGCGCGCCAAATCCCAGGGGCTTCAAAGTGAAGAAGCGCAAGCGGAATTCAGTGCCAGTTTAAGCTGCTTAGCCAATCAGTCAGCAGTGCGATGGAGCAGGCCACGACGCCGGATGAATGCGACAACCAGTTGGCCAAACTGGTGGGGCAACTGGATAAGCTGGAATCTCGCTTTGCGGATTTTGACCAGTTCCTTGCAGAAATTTATGCCAAGCGAGATGAGATCCAGTCCACATTAGATAACCACAAACAGCAACTTAAAGCTGCCCAGCAGCGCCGGGTGCAAAACCTCCTTCAGGCTGCCAATGTCACCATGGCAAGCATTGAAAAGCGGGTTGAGCGGTTTGATGATGTCGCCGGGCTAAATAGCTACTTTGCAACCGATGCGATGGTGCTCAAATTGCACCAGATTTCCCAAACCATCCGGGATTTGGGAGACAGCGTAAAGGCCGATAGCGTCGATGCCAAACTGAAATCTTTACAGGATCAGTCACTTCGTTCACTTCGCGACAATCAGGATATTTTTGAACAAGGCGGCAAGGTGTTGCGTCTTGGCAAGCACAGGTTCAGCGTGAACCAGCAGTCCCTTGATTTAAGCCTTGTTGAGCACAGCGGCGACTTATCGCTCCATATATCGGGTACGGATTTCTACCAGCCTGTTGAAGATGAGGCATTTCTTGCTCTTCAGTCTTTGTCCCGTCTTGATGTGGCTTCAGAAAGCCAGCAAGTCTACCGCGGCGAATACCTTGCTTATCTGGTGCTCTATTACGCTGAAAAACGCCAGCATGGCTTAGATCTCGAGGCTCTTTATCACGCGCGTACCGACGCGACCCTAAAAGACATGGTGCAGAAATTTGCAGCCCCCGCTATAAAGAAGTATGTGAAAGGTATCCACGACAATGATGCCACGCAGATTCTGGAAAAGGTGCTGCCGATATACCAGCAAGCTGGCTTGTTGCGTTTCAGCCAGTCTGCACGCGCGGCGGCATTGCTCTGGTTGCTGGCGCAGGAAGAGGCCGAGCTTGAGCGTTTGAAACAACTGGCGGTGAATGCCCAGTTATTAAAAGTACATCTGAACTCTTCAGACGCCTATCAACAGCTTCAACAGCAACTCACTGAGCAGTTAGGCGGTGAGCATTCAACGGAAGCCGCCAGCTATCTGGTTAACCTGCTGGGCAAGGATTCATCGTTGGTTGAAGTGAGCCAGGATGCGCTGGAGCTATGTGAAGATTACCTCCAGTTCCGTCGCAGCTTGGCTGGCGTTCAAATGGAACAGATTTGGATGCGGCGTTTTCTGACCATCGTCAATGGCTTGCGGCATACACCGCACAAAAAGACAAAGGGAGTGCGTTTGTCTCGGAAGCGGCAGTCGTGGCGGTAGTAAAACCCTCTCCGATATGAAGCTTGCAAGCGTCGACTTCTCGCTGGTTGCCAAGGTCGATGGTTTGTTGGGTGAGCACGATGCCCTTGAAAAAGGCCAACTGACTCTGGTGCTGGATGACTTTATCCAGCGCAATGAACATCACCGCAGTGTGGTTGTACCCCAATACGAAGCTTACCTGAAGCAGCGCTCTGACATGTTGCTTCTGCCAAAGATGATTTCCGTTTGAGCGAATTCAAACCGCGTCCATTGACCTCGTTTGTGCGCAATAAGCTGATCAGTGAAAGCTACTTGCCACTGATCGGGGATAACTTTGCCAAACAAATGGGGACGCTGGGCGATAGAAAACGTACCGACCTGATGGGGATGCTGTTGCTTATCTCGCCACCGGGTTACGGTAAAACTACCTTGATTGAATATGTCGCCCATAAACTCGGCTTGGTGTTTATGAAGATCAATGGCCCGTCCATCGGCCATCAGGCGACGTCGCTAGACCCCGCTGATGCCCCTGACCAAAACGCTGCGCGTGAGATAGAGAAAATCAATCTGGCTTTTGAGATGGGCAATAACGTATTGCTCTACCTCGATGATATTCAGCACACCCATCCAGAGTTCCTGCAGAAATTTATTTCGCTGTGTGACGGTACCCGCCGTATAGAGGTACCTGGAAAGGGAAAACCAAAACCTATGACATGCGCGGTAAAAAGTTTGCGGTGGTAATGGCGGGGAACCCGTACACCGAGAGTGGTGAGGCATTCCGCATTCCGGACATGCTGGCAAACCGTGCGGATATCTACAACCTGGGTGACATGTTGTCTGATCAGAAGCAGGCGTTTGAACTCAGCTTTGTGGAAAACTCCCTGACATCCAACAGCGTACTGGCACCGCTGGCGACCCGTGACCTGAATGATCTCTACCGCTTCGTGCGGATGGCAGACGGCGAGAGTATTGCCCTCAGTGAGATGAGTCATGCCTATTCCGCTACTGAATCCAACGAGATTGTCACGACGCTGCAAAAACTGATCGCAGCGCAGCAGGTCGTGCTGAAGGTGAATCAGCAATACATCCGCTCCGCAGCCACGGCTGACCAGTATCGTGTCGAGCCGCCATTCAAGCTTCAGGGTTCTTACCGGAACATGAATAAGCTGGCAGAGAAAATCTCCGCTGTGATGACGGACAATGAACTGAATACCTTGCTTCAGGATCACTATCAGGGCGAAGCACAAACCCTTGCAGCAGGCACAGAAGAAAACCTGCTGAAACTAGCCGAGCTTCGCGGTGATATGACGGCGGAGCAACGTGCCGTTGGGAGACCATCAAAGAGGGTTATCAGCGACAGCAGTTGATGGGGGATTCGGAAGACAGGGCTGGTCAGGTGGTGCAACAACTCGCGATGCTCAATCAACATATTGCACGTTTTAGCCAGCAAGGAGACAGCTGATGGATCGGCAAAAATGGATATTATGGCTGGAAAGCTCTCTGGAAGACGGCCGGTTGGATGACTCTGAACGACGCGAATTCCAGTACGAGTTGGCGGAATCCGTGCTCAGTGAGGAAGACCGCGCTTTTTTACGTAACTACAGCTTCAAACTGGTACAGCGTGCTTTGGCCAATCAGGGAGATGCTGCTGCACTGTTACGCTGGTTAGAGCGTGTCATCAAAGTGTTGGATAACGTCATCTCTTCCAACAAGGCTGATGTCGCAACCAGTTGGTTTTCTCCCGGCAGAGCATGCGCCGCGGGGATCACCGAACAACTGAAGCTAGCCAGAAACACGATCGATATCTGTGTGTTCACCATTGCCGATGACAACCTGACAAAACAGATACTTGATGCGCAAAAAAGGGGCGTTTCGGTGCGGATCGTAACAGATAACGATAAGCTTAATGATGCAGGCAGTGATATCGACTATCTGGCGCAACAGGGCGTACCGGTCAAAATTGATACGACGCCTTACCATATGCACCATAAGTTTGCGATATTTGATGGTGGCAGGTTAATCAATGGCAGCTTCAACTGGACAAGAAGCGCATCAAAAAACAATCAGGAAGATATCACGCTGACGGATGACAGTAGGTTTGTTTCTGCGTTTTCAAAACAATTTGAGCTGCTATGGCAGAAGTTTCCCTGCCATACACCTCCACAGAGATAGGGAGATCCAATGACTGACATGACGAATCCTCACAACCAGGTTCAGAGCCTGGATGTTACGCCTGAGGTTGTTGAAATCGCAGAACGCTTTGACCCGTTTGATACCGTGGCGACCATCACTTTTGGTAAAGATGCACTGGAAAAGATCACCGCTTTTTCTGACCAGGTACTTGACCAGATCCGGGTACGTGACAGCGGTGAAGCAGGCGATATCTTGCATGCCATGGTGTCCTCGATGGACAGCGCAGAGTTTGAAAGTTTAGGGCAGGGGAGTTTCTTGTCCAAACTTCCTCTGATCGGCGAGATGTTTGACTCATTCAAAAAGTTCTCTGCCAGTTTCGATTCGGTCAAAGGCCAATTGGAACAACTTTCAGACCGTCTTGAAGCGCAGGAAGTGAAGCTGGCCCATGATATCAACCAGCTCGATACCCTTTACGACCATAACCTTGATTTATTGGGTGGATTGGAGCGCTACATTGCAGCAGGTAAATACAAACTCAACGAGTTGAATCAGAAAGTCCTGCCCTCGCTGCTGGCGCAATCAGAACAAAGTGGCGATGCGCTTGATGCCCAGAAGTACCGTGATGCCACGCAAGCCGTTGCTCGATTGGAAAAGCGGGTACACAACCTTGAGTTGACACGCCTCGCAGCCATCCAGACCGCACCACAGATCCGCCTTTCCCAGGAAGGGAACAAAATGCTGATGGAAGATATCCAGGATATCGTTCATAACACGTTCCCGCTCTGGAAGCGTCAGTTCCTGATCGCTATTTCCAACTACGAGAAAGAAAAGGCGCTGAAAGTCACCCGTGCAGTGAAGGATTACACCAACAAGCAATATGTTCAGAATGCAGAAAAGCTGAAAGCACTGGAGGAGCAGATCGCTGAAAACTACCAGCGCGGCATTTTGGATCTTGAATCGTTGGAAACGGTCAACAAGCTAACCATTGAAACCCTGAACAATACGTTGTCCCGCGTGAAAGAGGGAAGGGCGCAACGTGAACAGGCACAGAAAGTGATCGAAAAAGCGGAAAATGAGCTGAAGCAGGCGTTGCAGCAGACACTGGAAAGCTAGCGATTCAATATACCGCCCGCAAACAGCGGGCGGTTACCGTTTGGCCTTTCAATCCCCAATCCTCCTGAACGCCGTATCATCTGCCTATTACCATCAAGTTGCCTAAGCAGTAGCGCACCGTCGCATGGAATTGAACAACGATGACGCCAATGTGAACGAGTGCACTGAACTTTGTCCTTATGACCAAAATGGATGAAAAAACATGGAAATGGGTGACTCTTTGCTGCTACACATTGATGAGTAGAATGATTTCCGTTTTGATAGCTCGCCGCAGGACGTGACGAGTTTCTTCATCAGTATGGAGTGAAAGTTTTGAGTAAGGTTTACGACTATGTGATTGTCGGTGGCGGGATTGTAGGCATCTCGACTGCGTGGCAACTGAAGCAGCAGTTTCCTGAGAAAACAGTGTTAGTCCTTGAAAAGGAAGCGGGATTATCAACACCAGACCGGTCACAATAGCGGCGTTATCCATGCCGGTGTCTACTACGCTCCTGGCAGTCTGAAGGCGAAGTTCTGCAAAGCGGGGCTGGAAGCAACCATTGCATTCTGCAAAAAGCACGATATTGAAGTGGAAAACTGCGGCAAGCTGCTGGTGGCGACAAACCCGGTGGAACTTGAACGCATGGACGCGCTGCTCCAGCGGTGCGCTGAAAATGGCATTGACGTTAAGCGATTGAGCCAACAGGAATTGAGAGAGACGGAACCCAATATTGTCGGGATCGGAGCATTGCTGGTACATACAACCAGCATTGTTAATTACCGTAAAGTCACCGAAAAAATGGCGGAAGAGTTCACCGCATTGGGTGGCGAAATCTTGATGAAAACCTGCGTGACGGCATTGAGCGAAAATGAGGATGCTGTCACCGCCACCTGTCTTGGTGATGGCTTGGAATATCAGGTTTCAGCGAAATTCTTGATCACTTGCTCCGGGTTAATGGCAGACCGCACAACCAAAATGTTGGGGATCAAAACGGATTTTCAAATTATCCCTTATCGTGGCGAGTACTACCGCCTGCCGGAGAAATACAACAAGATTGTTAATCACCTCATTTATCCAATTCCGGATCCCGAGCTTCCGTTTCTTGGTGTCCACCTTACCCGGATGATTGACGGCTCGGTAACCGTCGGGCCCAATGCTGTACAGGGCTGGAAGCGTGAAGGGTATGGAAAATACAATTTCAGTTTCAAAGATACGGTGGAAATGCTGCTATTTGGCGGATTTTGGAAAGTCACCCGAAAACACCTGAAAAGTGGGTTGCGTGAGACTCTGAACTCCTGGTGGAAGCCGGGATACCTCAAGCAAGTGAACAAATACTGCCCCAAAATCAAACTGGAAGACCTGCAACCCTATCCGGCGGGTATTCGCGCCCAAGCGGTTTTGAAGGATGGCACGCTGTTCATGATTTCTTGTTTGCAGACAGTCCCCGTAGCCTTCACGTTTGCAATGCGCCTTCACCGGCTGCAACATCCGCCATGCCTATCGGAAAGTACATTTGCCAGAAGGTGGTGGAAAAGCAAGGTGTGGTTTCTGCAAAGCCGAAAGATGCTGTTGAGGCTTAGCTCGAAAAGCCCATCTACCAATATCGTTATTGAACGCTCTCGTGGTGATGGTTCTACCATCACCCGGTTCTTTTCTCCTTCCTATACCCTGATACCCACTCGCCAGCGTTGGATATGATCCGCAAAGTGTGCAGGAACGCACACATAAAACACTATCATTCAGTCAGTTAGATTTGATAGCGTACAAAATACTGTATGGCGCTTGAATGCGCCGGTAATCCCTTCTGACTAGGTTCAGCCAGCCCGGAACTCACTATGACAGCGAAAGACCTTTTACACAGCCAGCAAGTTTATTTCTGCACCGATGAGGCAGTAGCGCTTGAACAGCAACAGTGCCTGGATAAGCTCTACGACTTCAATCACACCCGCCCAACAGAAGTGGCGCGTCGCCAGGAACTGATGACTGAGCTTTTCGCCGAAGTAGGAGAGAACTGTTATATCGAGCCACCGCTGCATGCCAACTGGGCGAAGCACACTCACCTTGGCAAGAATGTTTATGCCAACTTCAACCTGACCTTGGTTGACGATACCCATATCTATATCGGTGATCATGTGATGATTGGGCCCAACGTGACGCTTGCTACTGCTGGTCATCCGGTTGATCCGGAATATCGCCGCAAAGTCGCCCAATTCAATATCCCCATCCATATTGGGAATAACGTTTGGATTGGTGCAAATTCCGTTGTTCTGCCGAGCATCACTATTGGCGAAAACAGTGTGATTGGCGCAGGTAGCGTGGTCACCAAAGACATTCCCGCCAATGTGGTGGCGGTCGGCAACCCTTGTAAGGTTCTCCGCTATCGGGGATCACGATAAAGAATTCTATTTTAAAAACCGCCGGTTTGAAGAGGGAAGTGT
>BAXE01000045.1 GCA_001310415.1 Enterovibrio sp. JCM 19048
GTTTGGGTATAATTGCGCCTAACGTAGCACGGGATAAGAAAGATAACGATGAATAACCCAACGCCATCACCGGAAAGCCAACTGGAAGCAATGAAAATTGCCAAGGCAACGCAGAAATCGGGTCAAACCAAAGAACAGACAAAACTGATTGCACAGGGCATCGAAAAAGGTATCGCCCTGTATAAAAAGCAGCAGAAAGCCAAAGCGCGCGAGCGCGATAAAGAACGCAAGAAGCAGCTGAAACAAAAGCAGGTCGCCAGTGTAGATATCGAGCTGGACTCCGAAAGCATTCATCAGGAACCGTCCCGCGCCAACACTATGCTGCCATGGGCGTTGCTTGTTATCAGCTGGGTAGGTTTCGCTGCGTTTGCGCTTCTACGTTAACCATCAGGTGGGATAGTGATATGAACAGAAAAATTTCAGACAGACGTTTTTATATCCCTGCAGCCACGGCTACCTTGCTGGTACTGGCTGGATGTGTGCAAGGAGAAACCACGATGAAGGACAGATCCCTTACCCCCTGCGCAGACAAACCAAATTGTGTTTCCACGCAGGATGAGCGCAAGGATTTCCATTTGGCTCCGTTTGAACTGGCAAATGACAATATCAGCATGGCGAGAATTGTTGATGTTGCGCTGATGCTGCCCGGGGCAAGGGTTGCCGAACAAGACGGGGATTACGCCCGGATAGAGTGTGTCAGCAAAATCATGCGTTTTGTTGATGATTTGGAGCTTCGCATTGATGGCGACAAGCTGATTGTCCGCTCAGAGTCCCGCACCGGCTATTCGGATTTCGGTGTTAACCGCAAGCGTGCCGACCAACTTCGCCAGTCACTCCAGAAAGCAGGACTTATCAAGTAATGGATATCCCGTCGCTCAAACAGCACTGCCACTCCCTGGTGGGAGTTCGCCATGATGTGAAATGGGGCGGCGTGGACGTTTACAGTGTCCACCAAACCAAGATGGTGTGCATTTTTTACGACGGGGACAAGATGGCGTGTAAAGTGCCGGATGACCTGTTCGTGATGATGGCTGAAATACCGGATTGCCGTCCGGCGCCGCATCTGGCAAGAGCTGGTTGGATAGAGTTTGGTGGAAAATGTCCACTGCCAACCGCTGAGCTGGAAAACATCATCTCGCGCTCATGGGATTTAGTGGTCGATAAGCTGCCGAAATATGTTCAAAAAGCGCTGCGACCCGGCCAGTCGTGACAGCTATTCCTTCCATAAAAAACGCAGCGAATGTTGAGCTGCGTTTTTATTTTCAATGAGCGAGGGTACCCATGATGTCCCGTTTGCGCTCTTCGACCCACTCACGTTTGAACGGGCCCCAATCAGTCAGGCGGTAGTAACCATCGTTGTGACGTCGTCCATCCTGAATAAACGACAATTCAATGCCCAGCCCAGCCAGAGACTTGATCACGTCCTGAATAGTACGGCGTGGCCAGCCTGTTGCTTCAATCAATCGAGGAACGTTCGGGCGTTCCATCTCTTCGACCAGAAATGCGAGATACAGTCTTCTTGCAAAAACCGGATTCAGTTCCATTGAGACCTCCTAATATGACTGTTTTCCATTATTCAATGAATTGCAGAGGAGGTATTGCGCTTGATCAAAAGGAGCGCGCATAGATCAGGGCAGCCGAATCCTTTCCCCCTTATTCAGACCTGCCGAGATAGTTACCCATTCTTCGTTGTTGTGCTGGAAAGTTTCACCCAACCTCACAATACGCATATCTTCATTTTTTTCAGGATGTTGAACGTGAACATAACGAAGCTGACCACGGGAAATTACCGCATCCTGTGGCACCGCCAGCACCTCCACCGTATCCAGTGGCACGGATACACGCCCGAACATCCCAGGATACAGTCCCTCTTTCTCATCAAACCCGAATTTCACGGTAAAACTTCTTGATGCTGCATCTGCCGCCGGTTCTATTTCCTGTGCCCGTGCTTTTAAAGGGTGGGAGTTGGTATCAAGGACGATATCAAACTGGTCAGTGTCGGCCAGCTTGGGCAACACAGATTCACTGATCGCCGCTTCCAGCCTTAATGAGTTGGGGTTGTAGATAGAGATCAGGTTGGCACCCACGGTGCAATGTCTCCCTGATTCACAGAGCGTTTACTGATCACACCGTCAAAAGGTGCGGTGATGACACTGAAATTTCGGTTCACTTCCGCTTCAGACAAGGATGCCATGCGACCGGCAAGTTCCGCATTGGCTGTGTCCAGTTTGACCTTGGCGGCATCGCGCTCCGCGACGGGCAGCAAACCGCGATCGACCAGTTTGCGCACACGGTCGTAATTAATTCGGGCATCATTAACCTGCGCCTGCGCGGAAGCCAGTGCTTGTTGCTGCTGGATAACCCGCGCGCTCAAATCATCACTTTCGAGCCGCAGCAGGATATCCCCGGCTTTCACCTCATCCCCGGCATCGACCAACACGTCCGCCACTTTGGCGTTAATACGCGAAGCCAGTTCTGCCGACTGGTGAGCCCGTACAGTGCCGCTGAACTGGCGGCTTTGCGGCATTTCTACCACATCCACTTCCAGATATTCTGCTTCAGGTGTTTGCACCGACCGCTCCGGTACCGGTGGAAGATCAGGAACGAACAGCCCCGCCATGTAGCAAAAACCAGCACCATTACCACCGCTGAGGCGAGCATCGCTATCATTCGCGCTTTCATTGCAAAGCTCCTTCCGAAGACGTTTCACTGCGCTCCTCCTGCAAAGGCGTTGGCGCACTGATCATGTAATAAACCACAGGCACCACCAGCAGGGTGAAGATAGTGGAGGCGATAATGCCGAAAATAATTGCCCAGGCCAGACCGCTGAAAATCGGATCCAGCGTAATCACTATATTGCCGAGCATGGTGGTTCCCGCCGTCAGCAAAATAGGCCGCATACGCACTGCCCCTGCCTGATACAGCGCTTCCTCCAGCCCGACGCCTTCCTCCAGTGCCTGCTGGATAAACTGGATCAGTACCAGTGCGTTACGCACCACGATCCCGGCCAGCGCTATCATGCCTATCATGGCCGTTGCCGTGAACAGCACCGGGTTAGGGATACCGTTGATGTCGCCTGCAAACACATTGAGCAGCCAGAATCCCGGCATAATGCCAATCATGGTCAGCGGGATGGAAAGCATGATGACCCCGGACACGCCCGCCAATCCTGTCTGGATAACCAAAACAACATAGACACCAAGAAGCGCGACACCGAAGGCGATGCCTAAATCACGGAACACATCCAGGGTAATTTTCCATTCCCCTTCCCCGCTCCACACCACCTCGATATCCGGCGGCAACTGCCAGCCAAGACCGGCACCATTATTGAAGTAGTGACGCTCTGAAAGCGGGCGAGCGTTCTCACTTTCCGGTTCACCAAAATCCACCATAATGTCAGCAATAGCTTCAGCCGGTGCTCTGCCGACAGTCTGCCCATAGGCATACACCACCGGACGCAGATTCTTGTGGTAGATGGTGTGTTCTTGTGGTTTCAGCTCAAACCTGCCCAGCTCACTGAGTTGCACCAAAGGTCGTGGTGCTGACGAGGTGCCACTTTCGGTCAATACCTGACTGACCCCTTCACGGCCACGGACGTAGAGCGAGAGCACCGAATTCAAGCTATCTCGTTCCCCTTCAGGTAAACGTATGGTTATCTCCAGCGGTGAGACTTCATCGACCAGTTGCATTTCACCGATGGGCGCGCCTTGTAAAGCAGCAAGGATGGTCTGGTTGATATCGTCGGTCGAAATTCCGGAAAGCGCCGCTTTCTCCCTGTCCACCACAAACTGCCATACCTGATGCTCATCGGTCGCCGATGTCGTGACATCTGAAACAAAATCTTCCTGGCGCATACGGTCAGCCACTTTTTCCGCCGCCGCTTCAAGCTCGTGATAAGGGGTGAAAGCATTGCCGTAGACTTCCGCGACCAAGGTAGCGATGACCGGCGGGCCGGGAGGCACTTCCACCAGTTGGATGTCTGCGCCGTATTGGGCAGCGATTGCTTCCAGCTCATCGCGCCAACGGGTGATCATTTCATTGGATTGCTCCCGGCGCTGGGTTTTATCCAGCAACACCACACGAAGCTCACTTTGCTGCGGCTCAGCGCGCAGGAAGTAATGGCGAACCATGCCATTGAAGTCCATGGGTGAGGCCAAACCGACAAAATGGGAGACAGAAACGACCTCCGGCTGCGCCAGCAAAAACTCGGCAAGTGCATCACTCACCAGCGCCGATTGCTCGACAGACGTTCCATCAGGCATATCGATCACCAGCTGAAACTCGTTCTTGTTATCGTGCGGCAACAGTTTAAGTGGCACCATGCGAAGCGCGGGCAGAGATACCGCCATGGCGAACAACGCAGCAATCACCAAAAGGAAGGAGACCCGTCTTCCACGGGATGCCAGAATGGCCGACAGAATGCGCCGGTAACCGCGGTAGACCAGTGTGGTTTCAAGATGATAGTGACCGGCTTCTGACGCCACTTTCAGCAACTTGAACGCCAGCCAAGGGGTGACAAAAAACGCCACCACGGTAGAGAAGATCACCGCCACAGGCACGTTAAAAGCCATGGGCGCCATATAAGGCCCATCATGCCGGTGATGAAGAACATCGGCATAAATACAATCACGATGCAATGGTCGACATCAGGAGCGCACTGCGTATCTCTGCCATTGCCAGAGAGATAGCTTTCACACGCGGAAGGTTTTTCTGGCGCAGGTAACGGTCAATGTTGTCAATGGAAGCAATGGGATCATCAACAATCAGGCCGAGCGCAGGATAAGCGCAAACAGGGTGACGCGGTTGATGGTATAGCCAAACATCAGGTCAAGCAGCAGCGTCGCGCCGTAGCTGACCGGAATAGCCAGTGCCACCACCAGCGCCGCCCGCCAGTTCATAAAGAAGCCGACAAACACCACCACGGTTAACACGGCAAGACCCAGGCTCGATACCAGATTCGAGACTTTTTCGTCTGCGGTCTGGCCATAGTTGCGGATCACATCCAGATGCACCCCGTCAGGCAGCCAGGATTTTTCCATTTCATCGAACGCAGCGAGTACATCGTCCGCCACCCACACTGCGTTAGAGCCTTTCGCTTGGCGACAGAAATAAACACCGCCGGCCAGGAGCGGCCACTTACGGCTTCAGGATGGGCAAAGCCGGGGGAATACAGGGTATAGCTGTCCGGCTGCACTGGCCCATCAGTGATGGTCGCGACGTCTTTGAGGTAAACCGGCTTGCCATTGATGACATTGACCACCAGCATCTCAAGTTCTTGGGCAGACTGAAAAAACTGTCCGGACTCGACGGTATACACCCTGCCCTTATCGTTTACCCGACCAGCCTGTTGGTGCACGTTGGAAACCGACAGCGCCCAGCGAATGTCATCAATGGTGGTTTGATAGGCAGCTAACGCGGTGGCATCAAAGGCAATTTGTATTTCCCGGGGCAAGCCGCCGGAAACTGTCACCTGATGGGTTTGGTCAATGGCCTTGAGTGACTGCGTCATCTCCTCGGCAATGCGGCGCAAGGCGAAGCTGTCAGTAATTTCTGGTTTGGTGGAGTAAAGCGCAGCGACAACAATGGGGACGTGGTCGATTTCAATGGGTTTCACCACCCAGCTGGTTACTGACGAAGGAAGCGTGTCCTGGTTGGCGTAAAGTTTGCTGTAGAGTTTAACCAGACTGTCTTCGCGGTTTTCACCCACGTGGAAGCGGACAATGACCACCGCCTGTCCTTTCATCGACTGAGAATAAACGTATTCCACGCCATCAATTTGGGACAGTAAACGCTCGGCAGGTTCTGTGATTTGGTTTTCTACCTGACGGGGAGACAATCCGGGTGCCGAAATGATGACATCCGCCATCGGCACCACAATTTGCGGATCTTCCTCACGCGGGGTCATGACTAATGCCACTGTCCCCGCCAGAAGCGCCACCAACATCAAAACAGGCGCAAAACCACTCAACAGAAACCGACTGACAAGGTCGGTGGCTTGAGAACGTACCTTTTCCTGTTCCATTCCGTATCCCTCAAAATGCCCTTACCAGGCTGGCGTCGAATGCGGTTTTTATTGTGTTTCAGGCGTCAGGGTTTGCTCGCCACACCATGCTCCCTGAATAGCATTAATAAGGTTCTCAACACGGGGGTCGGCAATACGATAATAAACCGACTGCGATGACTTGCGCGTGGCAACTAACCCGGCCTGTCTGAGCACTGTGAGGTGCTGAGAGAATGCCGACTGACTCAGCGTACTGTTTTGCAATAAAAACGAGACGTTACGCTCACCTTCCCGCAACTGGCAAAGCACCATCAGACGCTCTGGATGCGAAAGAATACGCAATACTTTTGCCGCATCCGCCGCCTGATGCATGAGTTCCTGTGACATGGTTTTCCCCAATTTGGATTTGTTATATTAGATTTAACTAAATCAATTTATATTAGTCAAATCTAAATTAGAAAAATATCTGAGCGGTTTCTCTGAGAGCGGTGCAAAAAGAACGCCTGCCCTGTTGTTTTCAGCGGTTAATCCATGCGTTTCATCATCTTGCTTTCCCCTGCCGGCAATGTCACTCTTACGCCTAGTTGTAACGCAATGAGGAAACAGCGAATGACCACGACGGTTTACGGAATCAAAAACTGCGACACCATTAAGAAAGCACTGAAATGGCTTGATGCAGAGGGCAAACCGTATACATTCCACGATTACCGCAAAGACGGTATCGATCAGGAAATGTTGAAAACGTTTGTGGAAAAACTGGGCTGGGAAGCGCTGGTGAATAAACGCGGTACGACATTCCGCGCGCTGTCTGAAGAGCAGAAAAACAACCTGGACGAAAACAACGCAATAGCATTGATGCTAGTGCATCCTGCAATGATCAAACGCCCGTTGCTGGTGAGTGGTGAGACTTACCATCTTGGGTTTAAACCGGCCGAATATCAGGCCATTTTCAACGAATAAAGTAAGTAAAGGATATCCGACTACATGACAGACAGTGCTGTATTGTCGCTGGCCAAGGATTTGATCGGCCGCCCCTCTGTGACACCGGAAGATGCCGGATGCCAGGAATTGATGATCGCGCGCCTGGAGGCGCTGGGTTTCACCATCGAACGTATGGTGTTTGATGACACCACCAACCTTTGGGCACGCCGTGGCACAGAAGCGCCATTGTTTGCTTTTGCCGGCCATACCGATGTCGTACCGGCAGGCTCGCTCGAACAATGGCACACGCCGCCGTTTGAGCCGACTGTGATTGACGGCTATCTCCATGGCCGCGGCGCTGCTGATATGAAAGGCTCACTGGCCGCCATGGTGGTGGCCGTTGAACGCTTTATCGCAGAACATCCTGACCACAAAGGGTCTCTGGCCTTTTTGATCACCTCTGACGAGGAAGGGCCATTTATCAACGGCACAACCCGTGTGGTGGATACCCTGATGGCGCGCAGTGAAATCATCGACATGTGTATTGTCGGCGAGCCAAGCAGTACCCACGCGGTGGGTGATGTGGTGAAAAACGGTCGCCGAGGCTCAATCACCGGTGATCTGACCGTCAAAGGCGTGCAAGGGCATGTGGCGTATCCGCATCTGGCGAGAAATCCTGTGCACCAGGCACTGCCTGCGCTGGCTGAACTTGCCAACATTCAGTGGGATGAAGGCAACGACTTTTTCCCGCCAACCAGTTTCCAGATCCCGAATGTGGCTGCCGGTACTGGTGCCAGCAACGTGATCCCGGGGGATTTCCACGTTCAGTTCAACCTGCGCTACAGCACAGAATTAACTGATGAGGTCATTCAGGCACGCACCATTCTGTGCTTGATGCTCATGGCCTTGACTATGATCTTAAGTGGACCTTTAACGGCAAACCGTTTTTAACCGACGCAGGTTCCTGCTGGATGCCGTGGTCGAAGCTGTGGATGAAGTGAACCATGAAAAGCCACAACTTCTAACAACCGGGGGCACATCTGATGGCCGCTTTATCGCGCAGATGGGCAGTCAGGTGATTGAACTTGGGCCGGTTAATGCCACCATTCACAAGGTGAACGAGTGTGTGAAAATCGCCGATCTGGAAAAGCTGACCGACATGTACCAGAAAGTGCTGGAGAAAGTGCTGGTTGATGACGCTGACTCCTGAGGTACTGACAGGCCAGACACGCAGCCATTTGACCGACGTCGATGGCTGCCTGATGCACCGGGATGTCATGGGGGATTTTCTGAACCTGAAAGCCGCCGCCAAATCCGCCGGGTTTGAACTTGCGGTGGCGAGTAGCTTTCGCGATTTTGAACGCCAGCAACTCATCTGGAACCTCAAATTTGAGGGACAAAGGGCGGTGCTGGATGACAACGGTCAGGCACTGGATATCTCTACCTTTACGGACAGAGAAAAGATTCTGGCAATCCTGCGTTGGTCTGCTTTGCCGGGTGGTAGCCGCCACCACTGGGGAACCGATTTGGATATCTATGCCAAAAACCTGTTGCCCGAAGGGGTATCGCTCCAGCTTGAACCCTGGGAGTACACCCAGGGGCACCAGACACCGTTTGCCGACTGGCTGACCGACAACCTCACCGCTTTCGGGTTTTATCGTCCCTACCAAAAAGATTTGGGCGGCGTAGCTGTTGAACCCTGGCATATCAGCCACCGGGAAACAGCACAGCAATACCTGACGGCATTAACGCCGGCGTTGCTGTCGACTGTGATCGCATCTTCAGCTGTTGCCGGGCGTGAGGCTGTCCTTGCCGAACTGAATTGGATATATTCTCAATACATCACCAATGTGAGCGAGGCCTGACAATGGACATACTGACTAACCCGTACGTGATCATCTTTATTGTGGTTGCCGTCGTGGTCAGCAACATCATGGCCCTGAAATATACCGCCAATGCCAAATTCGGTATGAAAGACAAAATCAAACCGAAAGACGAGCAGTCCAAAAGTGCCGATACCAAGACAGGAAACGGCGACGATGATGACCAGAACAAGTCATAATCCTGGTGATCACAAAGGCAGTGAAGCTGCCTTTTTGTCGCCAAAATTTTTTAAGCAAACGTTTGCGTTTTTCAGTAACGGCCGTATTTCAGTTCTGGTATGATGCTCGCGTTCGGAGAATGAGAGTGAAGGAATCCCCCTCTCATCGCTAATTGTACGCAGTTTGCCGGTCAACCTTCTGGTCTTTCTGACCGGCTCAGCTTTAGATAGGAATGTCTCAATGAGCCTTGCTGATCAAGTTCTTGCCGTTAACGACGATCTTCCCATTCGTACCCATCTTCCGGTTCACAGCGGTAAAGTCCGTTCTGTCTACTGGCTGACCGAAGCAGACAGCCAACGTCTGATCAAAGAAAAAGGCTATAACGTTGCGCCGGATGCGCCTCTTGCGATCATGGTGATCAGCGACCGTATATCCGCGTTCGATTGTATCTGGCATGCAGAAGGCGGCCTGAAGGGTGTGCCGGGAAAAGGCGCAGCACTGAACGCCATCTCCAATCACTGGTTTAAGCTGTTCAAAGAAAACGGGTTAGCTGACAGCCACATCCTGGATATTCCCCATCCTTTCGTCTGGATTGTACAAAAAGCCAAACCGGTAAAAATTGAGGCAATTTGCCGCAAGTACATTACTGGTTCCATGTGGCGCGCATACGCCAAAGGCGAACGCGAGTTTTGCGGTATCGCACTGCCGGATGGACTCGAAAAAGACAAAGCATTGCCGGAGCTTCTCATCACCCCATCCACTAAAGGCATCCTCAAAGGGATCCCAGGCGTGCCAGAAGCGGATGATGTAAACATTACCCGCAAAAACATCGAAGATAACTTCGCCGCATTCAA
Source organism: Enterovibrio sp. JCM 19048 (assembly GCA_001310415.1). Taxonomy (GTDB): domain Bacteria; phylum Pseudomonadota; class Gammaproteobacteria; order Enterobacterales; family Vibrionaceae; genus Enterovibrio; species Enterovibrio paralichthyis. Next base: position 9,819 of record BAXE01000045.1, read on the forward strand.
TTTCTCCTCTGCCGATGATATCGCCCGCTATGAAACCTTGCTGAAAGAGGGCTTTGGCGTGATTAGCCAGGCGCTGGAAGAAGTGGGACAAATCTTCGTCGACACCAAATTTGAATTTGGTTATGTCACTGATGCCAACGGCAACGAAAAGCTGATCTACATGGATGAGGTGGGTACACCGGACTCATCACGTATCTGGGATGCAAAAGAATATGCAACGGGCAACATCGTCGAAAACTCTAAGGAGGGTTTCCGCCAGTTCCTGCTTAACCACTTCCCGGATCCAGATATCCTGTTGAACAAAGACCGTATGCCTGAGCGCGAAGCGCTGGCACGTGATAACGCCTTGCCCGTGGAGTCCTTGATGGATATTTCCCGCACCTATGTGGGCATTGCCGAAAAGATCACTGGACAGCCGCTGCATCTTAGCAATAACCCGAAACAGGAAATTGTCGATATCCTGAAGCAGGAATACGGGCTGGTGGACTAAGCGCCCACGTCTTTTTCCAGCACCCAGATAAAAAAGAGGACGCCCAGGCGTCCTCTCATCGTTTGTTCCAACCGTCAGTTACGGTTCAATTTCTCAATCGCCGCACCCAACACAGGAGCCAGGCTTGCCAGCGCTTCTTCGCTGACTGGTTTACCAGCACTGTCCGTCACGTTAATCGACGTACGGTTACCCAAGTCACCCAGCAGGATGCTGTATTTACCGCGACTCAACTGAAGTGGCTCAACAACCAGTTCTTCCCAAACCTCTTCATCCGGCGCTTTGTATTCCAACGTCAGCGTACCTTGTGAACGGTTACGGTCTTCAATGGTAAAGCCAAGCTTATCCAGAATGTTTGGCAGGCGTTCCCAGAACACATCATACGGTGCGCGGGCGATGATCACCGGCAGGCCACTACGGTCTTTGCCAAGGCTGACTGGAATATTCTTCACCAGCTCCTGGGCGCGGATTCGGGCTTCTTCACGCAGCTCGGAGTCGTAACGTGCGGTGATAAAGTTCGCCATCTGCGCGTTGTAGCGGTCTTTGGATGCTACAGTCAGGCCATCGGAAGAACCATTGCGTTTCCACTCTACCATCTGCATACGAAGACCATGACGGCCGCGGATTTCCTGTGGTGTCACCACATACCGGGATTCAATCACTTCATCATCGTCTTCGATAGTCCAGGTCAGCCAGTCAGTTTCAATGCCGTCCGGTGATGAGGTACGCACAGGGATCTGTGCTTCCGCCACCATAGAATCAATCGTTTGCCACAGGCGCTGTGCTTGCTCGGCACGCGGCAACCAGATGGTTACGCCTTCTGCATCACGCTCGTAGCGGGCACCGGGGATCAGCTCCAGAATCTGCTGCGGTGGACGAATGTCTACCTGCTGACCCAATGGGCCATTGAATTCGCGCTGTGGAATACCGTAGGCACCGGAAAACTCAGGTTGTTGATCCGGCAGGTTTTGCCATTGTGACAATGGCGGCGTTTCAAGGTACTTAAAATCATCTGACGCCTGACGGCGCGAATCACTGCCCGAGCAGGCCGCCAAGGAAGCGACCATCAATGCACTCAGGCTCAGTTTAAAAACAGGTTTCATTAATACTCCAACCCAGCGTTACAGCACGCCTGCATCCAGCAGAGCCTGCTTAACCGTAGGACGCAGCGCTGCATCCAGTTCGGTCAGTGGCAGACGCAACGTACCGTCCGCAATCAGGCCCATTTCATGCAATGCCCATTTGACTGGGATTGGGTTCGCTTCCACGAATAAATCTTTATGCAGCGGGATCAATTTTTCATTGATGGAACGGGCTTCGTCCATTTCGCCAGCCAGCGCCAGTTTCACCATACGGGCCATCTGCGCAGCTGCAATGTTGTTGGTAACAGAAATCACACCATGACCGCCCGCTTCGATAAAATCGAGGCCAGTCATGTCGTCACCACTCAGTAAGATAAAATCTTCGCCACAAAGTTCACGGTGCAGGCGCACACGCGACAAATCACCGGTCGCATCTTTGATGCCAACGATGTTTTCAAACTCAGCCAGACGCGCAACGGTTTCTGGTTTCATGTCCGCGACGGTGCGACCCGGTACGTTGTAAGGATCTGCGGTAGTTCGGTAGATTCAGAAATGGCTTTGAAGTGCTGGAACAAACCTTCCTGTGATGGTTTGTTGTAATAAGGCACCACACTCAGGCAACCTGCGATGCCGGAGCCAGCAAACATTTTGCTGAAGGTGATGGCTTCGTGGGTGGCGTTAGCGCCAGTACCGGCGATCACCGGGATACGCCCATCAGCAAATTCCAACGTTTTCAGAACAATCTTGATGTGCTCTTCGACGGTGACAGTCGCGGATTCACCGGTTGTGCCGACAGAGACAATCGCGTCTGTGCCTGCATTAACGTGAAAATCGACAAGATTTTTCAAACTGGCGTAATCGACTTCACCAGAGCTATCCATCGGTGTGACCAAAGCCACGATACTTCCTGAAAACATTTCCATCTCCAAAAACGCGTTTTGACCCATGGTACTTTTGGCGACAGGCAAAAACAAGCGCCGCACACCCGCCTTCTCCCCGTGTTTGAGCGGTTGATCACCGTGAAAATGAACGATATCGTGCTAACCAACGTAATGCCCGTCACCACAGCCGCTTATCTGCATTCTATTGCGACGCTTTGAAGGTCGCGGGCGATTGTGCGGGCACAGAATAAAAACGGAGAAAAGGAAGAAAAATGCAAATGTTGAAAGCCGGCGTTGCCGCCCCTGAGTTCTCACTGCAAGATCAAAATGGAAACACTGTCTCGCTCAGCCAGTTCAAAGGCAAAAACAAGGTACTGGTTTATTTTTACCCGAAAGCGCTGACGCCAGGTTGCACTACCCAGGCATGCTCACTGCGTGACAGCAAGGCGGAACTGGATGCACTGAATACCGTAGTGCTGGGCCTTAGCCCTGATCCGGTGAAAAAGCTGAAAAACTTTGAAGACAAGAAAGAGCTCAACTTTACCCTGCTGAGCGATGAAGACCATGCGGTGGCTGATGCCTTTGGCGTGTGGGGCCCGAAAAAGTTCATGGGTAAAGAGTATGACGGCATTCACCGCATCAGCTTCCTGATTGATGAATATGGTGTGGTTGAGCATGTCTTCGACAAATTCAAAACCAAAGACCATCACGATGTGGTGATCAATTATCTCAAAGGTGAATAACCTTTCCGCCTTACGTGAAAAAGCCGTCTTCAAGACGGCTTTTTAAATGCTGTCACGCTCAGAGCCCTAGACCATCAAAGATGCGGGAAACGGCATCGCCAATGCTTCTGGATAGCCGCGTTCAAATGCCAAGGCTTTGCCTTTCTCAACCACTTCTTCAGCCGACTGGGACAGAGTCAGCGGTAGGGTCGGATCCTGCCAGTCTTCAGGCAGGCTCGCCAAACCTTGCTGTTCAATGTGGGCAAGGATGCGATCTGCAGCCTGCAACGCGGATGAGGCTTTCACCAGCTCAATACGGGCATAACGTTCACCTTCAAATGACGCATCCGCCGCACGCAGTGTCGGGTCATTGCCCGGAATTTGCTGCGCACCGCATAATGGCCGCCCGCCGACTTCTGCCTGCTCGAAATCCGGCAACCAACGGGTAAAGTGCTGATCGCCCTTTGCGTCCGTTCACGGATTTCATCCCATGACCAGTCACCGTCGGCTTTTTGCACCATATCAACCGGCAATAGCGGCTGGGCCGATGCACTGCTGCTTTGCACCAGACCACCATCAAACAAGGTAATGTCCTGCGTCATTCCATGCAGTTGCACAAATCCTTGGGGGTAAGGCGTAAACTGCGCCATACCATTCGGGGTGCCGCGCTCGCCATGCACAATCACTTCCGGCCAGACGCCCGGCTGTGACGGCCAGTGCGCCACATAGGCGGCTTTGTATTCGACCCAACGTTGGCGCGGAGTATTTGCCATGTCGTCCAACTGACCGGTACGGAATCCGGCAGCGTTGACCAGGTAGTCGACCTGCTCAATGCATCGCTCACCGTTTTCATCACGCTTTCCACCAGCCAGCCATTTTCCGTTTCTGTCAGCGCTTCAACACGGTGGCCAAATTTCACGTCACACAGTGGAGACTGATCCAGTGCCAGCGACGCCGTTGCTGCAAGGCGGAACACACTCAATCCGTATTCCTGCACAACCACCAGCGGATACTTGAAATTGTCCAATGGCATGTAATGCGCGAGAGGGATCATCCACTCCTGCGCCGTGGTCGGTGACGATGGCAAAGGCTGGGTGGCGAGATGCTCCATGTCAGCTTTAAAGAACAGGGTGAAGTATTGGTCCGGGTGACCCAGCACAGCATTTTCCGCATCGTCTTCAATCAGCTTACGATAGTGCGCCGTCAACGCTTCCAGGCGTGGCAACAGGTGCGCAGGTTCTCCGTCGTCTGATACCGGGACAGCAATCACGGTCGGGCGGCGGTTCATGGCATGCGGATAAGCTCGCACGGTCGCAATGGATTGCTCCAGCAGCGCAATACACTGCGCCTCAGAGATTTCGCGATAAAGGTTGCCACCGGCATGAAGGTGACAAATAGGCGGGCCGCTGACCAGGCTTCGACCAGCTTCAAACAGCACTGTATTTATGCCAACACCGGCAAATTTAAGCGCAGCCGTTGAGCCGGCAACACCACCGCCAACGATGCCGACGGTAAAGGGACGATTCTCGTTCACCACGTTTTCTTTCCCACCCAAACTGATCGTATCTGTCATTTTTATATATTTAACTTTTAGGCCTAACTGATTTCACCATGCTTGATAGCGAATAACTTTTTACAGCAGAAAGATAAAGAGACCTTCACTCAGGTCTCTAATCAATACTTCTGATCGTAACTCTCAGATCATTTTAGCGGTTTGATTCTGCCATCGCTTCATCTTCAGACTCTTGCGACGGCAAGGCGTTCCATACCGCTTTAACCAGAGTTGCAAGTGGGATCGCAAAGAAGACGCCCCAAAACCCCCACAAACCACCAAACACCAACACAGCGACGATGATTGCGACAGGGTGCAGGTTAACCGCTTCTGAAAACAGTACCGGTACCAGCACATTGCCATCCAGCGCCTGGATAATGCCGTACGCCAGCATCAGGTACCAAAGATCCGGGCTTACTCCCCACTGGAAGAGTGCCACGATAAAAATAGGTACTGTCACTGCTGCCGCACCGATGTATGGGATCAGCACAGAAAGGCCGGTTGCCACGCTAAGCAGTGCTGCATAACGAAGATCCAGCACCGCGAAAGTAATGTAGCTCGCGATACCGACAATAATAATCTCGGTGACTTTTCCGCGGATGTAGTTGGAAATTTGCTCATTCATTTCCACCGCGACCTTGTTGGTCAGGCGACGGTTACGCGGCAAAACAGCCTTGAATGACGATAACATCTGCTCTTTGTCTTTGAGCAGGAAAAAGACCAGCAGCGGCACCAGGATCAGATAAATGGCCAGCGCAGCAAGGCTGACCAGAGAAGAAAGCGAGCCTTTCACCACGGTTTCACCCAGCCCCAATACCCGGCTTTGAACGGTATCAATAAAGGTGTTCACCATTTGAGGTTGGATAAGGTCAGGATACTCCTGCGGCAGATGGGACAAATAACGCTGGAAGTCGTTGAACATGGTGGGAATATCTGCTGTCAGGTTCACCACCTGCGTCCAGATAGTTGGCATCAAGCCAAAGGATGCCAGCAGCATAAAACCGACAAACAGGGTAAGCACCACCACGACAGATATGGTGCGGTTCAGCCTACATTGACCAGTTTCATGACCGGCCACTCCAACAGGTAAGCCAGAACAATAGCGACCAGTAACGGAGCCAGCAGGTTGCCGAAAAAGTAAATGACAATGAAACCGACAACCAGCAACGCGATCAGGCTGACGGCGTGCGGGTCTGAGAACCGTCGTTGATACCAACGGTTGAGCATTTCTAGCATGTAAAATCCTGTTTTAAAGTTTGGTGACGTTAAATACCGTCGCATCATGTAAACGCCGACGTTCAAACACAAACCCATTACCCTCGAGGTAACGGGGGATGTCCTTCAACGCACCGTTGTCCGTAACATAGAGCGCTAGCTGCTGTCCCTGCCCTAACAGCGCGCAAGCTCTTTTTGCCAGCAGCAGCGCCATTGGGCAGCGCTGCTCGCGCAAATCAAGGGATTGAATTTCCATTCTTTCTCACTGACCGCTATTATCGTCGGCATTGTATACTCAATCGTTGGCAAAGTCAGAACCTCTTGCCTGCCGTGTTGTCTATCAATACACCACCGTCCGATTTTTGCGTGCTGGAGGCACCAATTTCTGTCATGCAGCTTTTCAAGAAAGCCACTACCAGCCTGCTCATCGCGTCGATTGCCCTTTCCTCTCCGGCAATGGCGACTTCCTATAACGATCTGCCAGACATTGGCACCGTCGCGCTGGCACTCTGAGCGTAGAAAAAGAAATAGAGTATGGCGATGCGTACATGCGTATGCTTCGCAGCAGTCAGCCCATCGTCAACGATCCGCTGATGTCAGACTATGTCTCTGCACTGGGCGCCAAACTGGTTGCCAATGCCAACGATGTTAAGACACCTTTTGAGTTTTTCTGATCCGTAATCGTGACATCAACGCCTTTGCTTTTTTGGTGGTCATGTCGCCTTGCATACTGGCCTGTTTTTACACGCCCAGACAGAAAGCGAACTCGCTTCTGTGGTTGCCCATGAGATAGCCCACTTAACCCAGCGCCACCTTGCACGCGCCATGGAAGAGCAGGCGCGGCAAACACCGCTAACCATGGCTGCCTGATCGGCTCGCTGATGCTGGCAATCGCCGCACCGCAGGCAGGCATTGCCGCGGCACAGGCAACCACGGCAGCGTCTATTCAAGGACAGATCAACTACACCCGCAGCAACGAAAAAGAAGCTGACCGCATTGGTCTGGATACCCTGTCCCGCTCCGGCTTTGATGTGAATGCGATGCCCCGCTTTTTCACCCGTATGGCTGACCAGTACCGCTTTGCGACCAAACCGCCACAGTTTTTGCTGACGCACCCACTGCCGGATTCCCGGATCACTGATTCTCGAATCCGCGCCCAGCAATATCCGCAACACACTGTCCCGCTTTCACCGGAATACCATTTGGCACGGGCGCGGGTGATTGCCCGTTTCGCAGGTATTGAGCCAGCAGCGGCGGAAGACTGGTTTGACCGCGAACTGAAAAATGCGTCTCCCGCGCAAGCACAGTCACTGAATTATGGCAAGGCATTGGTCAACATCGACCGTCGCGAATTTGCCAAAGCCGAAGCGCTGATCAACCCCCTGCTGAAAGTGCAGCCTAACAACCTTTTTTACCTCGATGCGGCGACCGATCTCGACGTGGCTCAAAAACAGTATGACAGCGCGCTCAAGCGTCTGAACAAGGCTCTCGAAAGCCAGCCGGCAAACCGTGTCTTACTGATAAACCGCGACTATGTGCTGGTGAAAGCCGGGAGATTTAAACAGGCCATCGGCGGGTTAGTGAAATACACCCACCGCTTCCCGACCGACATCAATGGCTGGTCACTGCTGCAGGAAGCGTACGACAGCGATGGTGTCCGCCATGGTGCCTTGGCGGCACAGGCGGAAATTTATGCCTTACAGGGGCGTTGGCCGAAAGCATTAACAATTACACACAAGCGAGCCAACTGGTGGATCTTGGCAGCCTTGATCAAGCCCGTTACGATGCACGTATTGACCAACTGCGGGTGCAGGAAGCACGTTACGCCCAGTTGGAACGTTAAGCCGAATAATCCAAAACAAGAAAACGCAGCACCTTGCGTTCAAAAAGGAGTTCTCATGTCAGTCACCATTACCACAACTCACGCTGCTCCAAGAGCCGACAAACACTGGCACTGCTGGAAGAGCGTGGCATTACCCCCGACGTTGTGGCCTATCTGGACACCCCACTTTCAGCGGAAACTATCAAAACGCTGCAGGCTCAACTGGGTTTCGACTCCCCGCGCCAAATGATGCGCACAAAAGAAGACCTGTATAAGGAACTTCAACTGTCCGATGCCTCTGATGAACAGCTGATCCTGGCCATGGTGGAGTATCCAAAACTGATCGAGCGTCCGATTGTGGTCGCTAACGGCAAAGCGGCGATGGGCCGTCCACCGGAAAACGTGCTTACTATCCTGTAATGACAGAGATACTGGTTCTCTACTACAGCCGACATGGCGGGACGCGGAATATCGCCCGCCTGATCGCCCGGGGTATTGAGGCTAAGGGTGCAGTTGCCAAACTGCGCACCGTGCCAGAGATCGCTTCTGCCGGTGAGCCATTACCGCGAGTGAGCCGTCAGACCCTCTGGTCACGCTGGAAGATCTTGCCACGTGCGATGGGTTAGCCATGGGGAGCCCGGTACGTTTTGGCAATATGGCAGCGCCACTCAAGCATTTCATTGATAGCAGCGCCAAAGCATGGCTGGCAGGAACGCTGATTGGCAAACCCGCCATGGTGTTTACATCCGGCTCCATGCTGCACGGTGGACAGGAAACCACCCTGCAATCGATGATGCTGCCGTTACTGCACCATGGCATGGTGATAGTCGGCCTGCCTCACTCTGAACCGGCACTTCATACTACCCAGGGTGGTGGTTCACCCTATGGCCCTTCCCATGTAACGGCAGAGGATCGCCGCACTGCCGATGCAGATGAAAAAGCCTTGCACTGGCTGCAGGTCGCCGTCTGGCACATATCGCCTCGCGCCTCAAAGATTGATAAAAGGAGTTATCCGTTGTTTTCTTCAAGTTCAACCTGCGTCCGCTTGCTTTGGGCGCGTACCTGTCTCTGATTGTCTGGGTCGCATTGTGGCACGCTTTTATTTCCCCTCATCCGCACATTAATCCATATGGCGTTACCATCGCCTGGCTAATACCGCTGCTGTTCCCGCTCAAAGGTATTTTGCAAGGCAAACCTTACACCCACGCCTGGGCCAACTTTGTACTGATGTTTTACTTCCTCCATGCCCTGACCCTGCTTTGGGTTGATGAAGGTGAGCGCCTTCTGGCATTGGTGGAATTGCTCCTGACATCCATCTCGTTTGTCGCCAATATTTACTACGCCAAACGCAAAGGCAAAGAGCTGGGGCTTGGACTGAAAAAACTGTCACAGGTTGAGAAAGAAGAGAAAGCGCGGTTTGGACAGTAGTCCCATAACGGGCGCACAAAAAAGAAAAAAGCAGGCCTGATGCCTGCTTTTTTATGAACGGCGATTTGCCCGTTTAGCCAATCCACTCATAGCGGATAGACGTGTCTACCGGCGCTGCGGGTTCCACCACCATAGGCGCTTCAACCGGGATCATGACACCATCAACGCTTTCAGTCATGACTGGAGCGGTAGGCGCTGGGGCAGGAGCCACCACCGGCTCAGGCAGCACTTCAACACGGCGCAGGCGGCGGTCTGTCATCATTTCGTTATGGAATACGTCTTCTGATGCCAGCAGGCTGATACGGAAAGTGGCAGTGCCATTATCGATAGATTCAAGGCGCAGTGCCGCCACAGAGTTCAGTCCTTTGAGAGTGCGCTCAACCACAAAGAAGTCTTCAGCATCGTCAAGGCCTGATACTTTCAATGCTTGTGACGCACTGTCAGCAACGCCCAGATTTACCGCAAGACGGCTGGCGTAAAAATCAGAAATTTCATCAACCATGGTGGCAAAGGCAGCTTCCGGCGCGCCGGCTGCGCGTCCTTCAATCGGCGTTGCGTTACCCATGTCAGCTGTATTCGGGAATAGCTGCCAGCTTATGCGGTTGTTATGCACTTTCACAACCGCTACCCCTACAGGGTTGTAACGTGCACTGGCTTTCGCAATAGGTTCAGCGAAACCACCCCACAAATCAGGGATCGACACGGCAATCACATCGTCAAAGTCACCGACAGGCATCAGCACCGGCAAGCCACGGCGCTCACCTTCCTCTTTGAGTTCATTGATCAATGGAGAGCCCGATTGTTCCCATACGACATTACGGCTATTGGCATCATCAGCCACCAGCCAGAACAACACTTCCGGACGCGGAGAACCCCAGTAGGTCGCTTGCGCCTGAGTCAATAGGGTACGGATCTTGCCGTCATCAAAGCCAAGTTGCAGCGTGCGTTGACCATCATTGTCGCCGTAACCCAGTTGAGTGATGTACTGATCTACCGTCGGCAGTGCTTTTTGGACTACCGGATTCTCGCCCACGGTAGACTGACCCGATGTGCGTACCAGAACATCCACAAAAGCCGCTTCTTTCGCCGCTTGCTCTGTTGCAGTGTCGGTATCATCCAGCACCACTTCTGTATTGAACAGTGACGCTGCCATCGCGCTGGTTGAGCCCAGCAGCAGCGTCAAAATAATAAGGATAGTTCGTAACATATATTTGCCAGATAACTCGAATTTTAAACGTTGATCATAAAGTGAAGCCCCAGCTACAGCAATGACTAAACACTCAAAATGCGTGATGTTGTGTTGCTGGGGTTAACCCGCGTTTTCCATTGACCACGGCTAGGCACAAAAGTTGTGCACGAATTGTGTAGTTAGTCGATAAGGGGAGGCAGTTCGCTGCAAATACTGGGCAAATCGTGCTAGCATCCCGCGATTTTAAAAACTTAAGGAAGGTGCGTCATGATGCAAGTTTTACAGGGGCACAAATGTTGTTTGTTGCCTTCGGCGCGTTGGTGTTAGTTCCACTTCTCACGGGACTAGACCCTAACGTTGCTCTCTTCGGTGCCGGCGTCGGTACCCTGCTTTTCCAACTTATCACCAAACGTTCAGTTCCCATTTTTCTCGCTTCCTCTTTCGCGTTTATCGCTCCCATCATGTTCGGTGTCCAAAGCTGGGGTATCCCTGCCACTATGGGCGGCCTGATGGCAGCGGGTCTGGTTTACGTGATTATGGGCGGCATTATCAAAGCGAAAGGTGTCGGCATTATCCATAAACTGCTGCCACCTGTGGTCGTTGGGCCTGTGATCATGGTAATCGGTCTTGGCCTGGCGCCTGCGGCGGTAAACATGGCACTGGGTAAATCCGGTGACGGCGGCGTCCAACTGGTCGACGGCTCTGCCGCCCTTTGGATTTCTGCGGTGTCCCTCATCGTTACCATCGCTATTTCGGTTTATGCAAAAGGCTTCTTTAAGCTGGTACCTATCCTGGCGGGTATTGTTTCCGGTTACGTCGTTGCGCTGTTTTTCGGTGTGGTCGATTTCACGCCGGTACAAAATGCCGCGTGGTTTGCCCTGCCAAACTTCACCCTGCCGGAATTTAACATTAACGCCATTCTGTTTATGATCCCGGTAGCCATTGCACCGGCTGTTGAACACGTCGGTGACATGCTGGCGATTTCACACGTCACAGGAAAAGACTACCTGAAAAACCTGGACTACACCGCACCATGGCCGGTGATGGCGTAGCAACCATGGCAGCCTCACTGTTCGGTGCGCCGCCAAACACGACTTACAGTGAAGTTACCGGCGCGGTAATGCTGACCCGTGCGTACAACCCTGCCATCATGACATGGGCGGCTGTGACGGCTGTTGTCCTGGCGTTTGTCGCAAACTGGGCGCAATTTTGCAGACGATTCCAGTGCCGGTGATGGGCGGTATCATGATCCTGCTGTTTGGTTCCATTGCGACCGTAGGTCTGAACACCCTGATTAAAAATAACGTGGATCTGCACAAGGCACGTAACCTCGCCATTGTTGCGGTAACACTGGTATTTGGTATCGGTGGTATGGCCTTTGGTATTGGCGAGTTCAGCCTGCAGGGCATCAGCCTGTGCGGTATCGTGGCGATTGCGCTGAACCTTATCCTGCCACACGATATGGGTGAAACCCACGTGGTGGATAACGCGCAGATGGAAGATTAATTCTTCATCCGTATTGCCAAACGGCAGATGTAAAAAAGGCTTCCCGCGGGAAGCCTC
>BAXE01000046.1 GCA_001310415.1 Enterovibrio sp. JCM 19048
AGCGCCATCAGGCGCTGCTTTTTTTGGAGGTCAGTTGCGTGAGCAATTGTCGGCGCATATCCGACAATTTTGGCGGTTCGGTGCCGACATAAGGAAGCGGACGCATAATGGCCATCGCTTTGTAGCCCAGACGTGCTGTTAAAAGGCCAACACCCAGTCCCTGTGCTGCGCGCGCAGACACCCGTCCGGCAAGGTCGACAGACAACATGTCAGTGCTACATCCGTCAAGGCTTCATTTGCACCGGCAAACGCCATGTTCACCAGCACCAACCTCAGCAGGCGAATGCGCGACCAGTAGCCCAGTTTCACCCCATAGACATTCGAAACCTGTTCCAACAGGCGGAAATTACGCCAGGCCACCAAAAGCATGTCCGCCAGGGCAAGCGGGCTCAGGGCAACCATGACAGCGGCTTCTGTTGCATAGCGCGCGACCATCTTGCGTGCCTTGGTGTCTTGCTCCGCCACGACGATTTGGTCATACAGTTCGAACACTTCGCGGTCGTTATGGGTAGCCGCCAGCGAGTTTTGCCAGGTGTCATAGCCGGGCGTGAGTTCAACCGCCGATTGCTTGGCAAGCTTTTCGCAAAAGTGTTTGGCTTTGCCAATGCCGTCTGCCGCCATGATTTCGACAACCTGTTCGCGCTCGTCCTGCCGCCCTTTCAGGCGGCGGAGGGCAAACAGTTCACGGCCTAGGGCACCAACCCCCATCGCAGCCAGCCCCGCAACAAAACCGCTCCAGCCTACGGTTAACCAATCACCGCTTTGCACCGCAGTGATCACGGTATCAACCGTCTGCCAACCAACCAGTGCCAGCCCAGCTGTTGCCAGTATGCGCCAGCCCCAGCGCTTTTTACGCGGCGGATTCAGCACAGCGGCAACCTGTTGCTCTGCATCACTTTCCCCGTCGATAGCAGCAACAGAAAAAGTGACCTTGTCTTTGTCAAACTGCTGTTGCAGCGTCAACTCGGGAGACGCTGCTTGTTCGCCATCTTTATCTTCGAAAACAATGGCTTTTTTATAATCGTTCATCTTGTTCCTTACCTGAGCTTATCACCCAGCAAATACTGTAATGCCTTGTCGACCCGGATATGTGGCAAGGGCTCATCCACATCCGTTGGCATCGGGCGAAACTGACGGAACTCAAACTGGTTGTTCTGCCAGAAAGTGTCACCCGGCAACCGCGATGGCACATCTCCCGGATACATCAGGATGGACTCGCCATCTTCCAGAGTGCCACGCAACGCAGCGACAGATTCACCTTTGTGGTTGACCATACCGGGCTCGGTCGCCTGAATGGACGCCAGACTGACGCATTCCATATCAATGCCTTCAAAAGCCGCTGTTTGCCACGCTTCATGGATAAGCTGCTGGAGCAACGACACCAGATTGGGATGCTGATCCGGTGTCACGTGGTCGGCTTTGGTCGCAGCAAACAGAATCTTATCAATGCGCGGTGAAAACAGACGGCGCAACAAGCCGCTTTTACCGTAGCGGAAGCTTTGCATCAACTGCTCAATAGCCAAACGCATATCATTGAAAGATTCCGGCCCAGCGTTGAGCGGCTGCAGGGTATCCACCAGCACGATTTGTCGGTCAACCTTCGAGAAATGATCCTTGTAGAACCCCTTCACGATATGCTGGCAATAGTAGTCGTAGCGCTGTTTTAGCATGGCGTAATTACTGCCTGCAGGCGCAGATGCTAACTGGCTCTCGCCATATTTATCACTGACCAGCGGAAAGAACTGTAATACCGGTGCACCAGCGTATTCTCCCGGCAGGACAAACCGCCCAGGCTGAACCCAATGCAGACCCGCTTCATCCTTACAGGCATGAAGGTAAGCCGTGTATTTTTCTGCAATATCAGCAATGTGCTTTTCATCGGCCTCTGCCATTGGGTCAAAGTCATTGACCGCATCCAGCCATGTTTGCGCCAGAGCCTGTCTTTTACCAGTCAACACGCCGCGCTGCTTGCGCGACCATTCGTCAAAGCTCATCGACAGCAATGGCAGATCCAGCAGCCACTCGCCGGGATAATCGACAATATCCAGATAAAGGGTTGCCGTTTCCTGCAGTAGCCTGAGTGCGCCTTTTTCCGGATGGAAACGAATCGCCAGCCGGATTTCACTCACATCGCGAGTCGGTGAAGGCCATGCGGGCGGTTGCCCACGTAATGATTGAATGCCTATGTCGTAATCAAACGCCGGGATATGCAGCTGTGTTTGCTGGACACGGCGGGCACCGAGCACCCTGCCTTCCCTGACAGGCCGGAACAACGGCATGCGCGGGTTAGTGGCACTGTGCAGGAGTTGATTGATTAACGAGGTAATAAATGCGGTTTTGCCTGCCCGGGAAAGGCCGGTTACTGCGAGTCGAACATGTCTGTCGAGAGTCCGGCTGACCAACTTGTCGACCTGACGCTTCACGGTTTTCATGAAATGCAGCACCCCTCAAAAGGTAAATCCCCCGCAAAGCAGGGGAAGAGGATACAAATAACAGCTAATGCTTGGTCAGAGTTTTTTGAACTGGCGATTCAGCTCAAACTCTTTGGATGTCACGTACGCTTCCATTTTGGCAACGCCACGCTCCATCTCTTTAATTTCTTCATCAATGTCTGCCAACAGTTTGCTCGCAGACTTACCCTGTTGCCAAGGCTTTTGTTTCACTTGATGTTCTTTGTTGTGGTAGGTTTTCTGCGCTTCTTCCGGTGGCATTTTTTCCAGAATCAGCATCGCTGCAATGTACGCCACGATAACGAAGAAACCCAAACCAATCAGAAATGCTGTCACGGTCAGAATCCTCACCAGCCAGACTTCCATACCAAAGTAATCAGCGACACCCGCACAAACGCCACCGATTTTTCCGTTTACAGGATCACGATACAACGTTTTGCTCATTGTTTATGTCTCCAATTTGGCGCTTCCTCATCCAGAATGCGCTCAAGTGAGTGTATCCGCTCCTGAAGCGCTTCTGCGCGATTGGCCAGCGCCTGCAGGTGTTCATACTCGTCGCCGCTCAGCCCCTGTCCAACCTGTCGCTTGCTGCGGTAGTGGAGCCATAGCCACAGTGGTGCCACAAAAACCAGAAATACCACCAGTGGAACAGATAGAAACGCCATTGACATGCCAACTCCTTACCCTAGCCGGGCTTATTCTTTATCCTTCAGCTCAGCTTTCATGCGCTCAAGCTCTTTTTCGATTTCGTCCTGTGCCTGAAGATCGGCAAATTCGTCTTCCAGACGTTTACCACGGCCAATGCTGTAGCTGTCTGCTTCGGCTTCCAGTTCGTCAATGCGGCGCTCATATTGCTCAAATTTCGCCAGCGCTTCGTCTGTGCGGCTGGTATCAAGCTGACGACGCACGTCACGTCGGTTGCCTGCCGCTTCACGGCGAATCACCAACGCTTGCTGACGCGCTCTTGTTTCAGCCAGTTTGGTCTCAAGCTCAGCAATTTCATTACCCAGCTTTTCGATAGTTTCATCGACCAGACTGTACTCTTCTTTGAGGGTCAGCAAAATATCATGCACTTTTTGCTTTTCAATCAGTGCTGCGCGGGCAAGGTCTTCGCGGGATTTTTGCAACGCAAGTGTCGCTTTCTCCTGCCAATCCTGCATCTGGCGCTCAATGCCTTCAATTTTCCGTGCCAGTTCTTTTTTGTCCGCCAATGCACGGGCAGACGAGGTGCGAACTTCCACCAGCGTGTCTTCCATCTCCTGAATGATCAGGCGAACCATTTTTTGTGGATCTTCCGCTTTGTCCAGCAGCGAGTTGACGTTGGCGTTAACAATGTCTGCAAAGCGAGAAAAAATACCCATTGTGATGCTCCTTGTTACCGAATGCGCGCTTCGCGCTTAACAATGTGGGGGATGCCCCGGTTTGCAGTACCTATTACAATCTACGTGCCAAGTTTATAAATCATTTATTTTCAATGCATTAGATTAAAACGTGCAATTCCCACCCAGGTGCGTATGATGAAATAAACTAACAGTTGGTATTTTTCACCATGCAGAAACCCGACAACCTCATTGGCCAGTCCGATCACTTCCTCTCAGTGTTAGATCATGTTTCCCGGCTTGCGCCGCTGGAACGCCCTGTACTGATTTTGGGTGAACGGGGAACGGGTAAAGAGCTTATCGCGAAACGCTTGCATTATTTGTCACGTCGTTGGGATGGCCCTTTGGTCAGCCTCAACTGTGCCGCGTTGAGTGAAGGCTTGATTGATTCTGAATTGTTCGGCCATGAGGCCGGTTCTTTCAGCGGGGCGAAAGGCCGCCATAAAGGTCGGTTTGAGCGTGCAGAAGGTGGCACCCTGTTTCTTGATGAACTGGCTACCTCACCACTTGGCGTTCAGGAAAAACTGCTGCGGGTAATTGAATACGGTGAATATGAGCGCGTGGGGGGCAGCCAGGTTCTGAG
Source organism: Enterovibrio sp. JCM 19048 (assembly GCA_001310415.1). Lineage (GTDB taxonomy): Bacteria > Pseudomonadota > Gammaproteobacteria > Enterobacterales > Vibrionaceae > Enterovibrio > Enterovibrio paralichthyis. Next base: position 4,413 of record BAXE01000046.1, read on the forward strand.
TGCCGATGTCCGTCTTATCTGTGCCACCAACGAAAACCTTCCCCAGCTTGCCAGCGACGGAAAATTCCGCGCTGACCTGCTGGACCGATTAGCGTTTGACGTTATCCATCTCCCGCCGCTTCGCGAACGCCACGGCGACATTCTGCTTCTTGCTGAATACTACGCCCTGAAAATGTGCCGCGAGCTAGGTTACAGCTATTTCTCCGGTTTTTCCCAGCAGGCCATTCACACCCTGAACCACTACCGGTGGCCGGGTAACGTGCGAGAACTGAAAAACGTGGTGGAGCGGGCGGTTTACCGCCATGCAGATGAACATTCGCAGGTGAATGTTATCGAGCTCGACCCCTTCCAGGCGCCTTGGAAGATGGAGCCCCAACCCCACACCGAGCCGGAAAACACGGCGATTTCTTTCCCTATGGACTTGCGCCAGTGGCAACAGGATCAGGAACAATCCATTGTTGAACAGGCGATGGAACAGGCAAGATTTAATCAACGCCGCGCCGCAGAGCTACTTGGCTTAAGCTACCATCAGATAAGAGGGTTGTTGCGAAAATACAATCTGGTGGGTGAGGAAAGCTCGGGATCGGATTAGTTTTTTCGCCAAATCTTCTGAATTTAACCAGATATTCACACCGCCACTTGGTGACTCCGGCGCTTCAGTGGTAGATTAATAATCTTAACTTTATTACGTAATCATTGGCTTATGAGCGCTCTAGGCCGCTTGCTAATGGCAAGCGTTACTCTACTCCTCCTGGTGGGATGTGAAGATCCGTTTTCAGATAATGCCGCGCGTAATCGCGGATTTATTTATTGCGGTCCGGGCCAACCCAACACCTTCAATCCCCAGTTAACTGACGGCGGTCTCACCGCAGACGCACTGTCGAGTCAGTTGTTTGACCGGCTCTTGCAGTTAGACCCTGAAACCTACCAGCCTGCGCCGATGCTTGCCCATAGCTGGGAGGTCAGCCCCGACGGCAAAGAGTACACTTCTTGCTGAGAAAAAGTGCGCGTTTTCAGGTAACGGACTGGTTTATCCCCATCGTGGACTGACTGCGGAGGATGTTGTTTTCAGCTTCAAACGCTTGATAGACCCAGAGCATCCTTTCCGCGATGTTTCCGGTGGTCAGTACCTTGGTTTGACAGCATGGACTTTTCGGGACTGGTAGAGGATGTGGTCGCGCTCGATGACTACACCGTAAAATTCACCCTCTCCCGCCCAGACGTTTCATTCCTCTCCACACTTGCTACCACCTATGCCGTTGTCCATTCGGCAGAATATGCCAATGAATTATTGGAGCAGGAAACTCCGGCGCGTCTTGATACTCACCCTGTCGGCTCTGGCGCGTTTTACCTTGATGAATACCAGCCACACCGCTACATCAGGCTGAAAAGGCATTGGGGCTACTGGAATGGTGCTGCGCCAATGGAGCAGATTGCCTATGACATCAGTAACCGCGGTACCGGCACATTGACCAAGCTCATCACCCGCGAATGCGATGTTTTATCTTCCCCTATCGCCAGCCAACTTTCAGTCATTAATGAAAACCCCGATTTTGTGCTCGCCTCACAAACCGGTATGAATGTGGCTTTTCTGGCGCTCAATACCCGCCATCCTGCTCTGTCTGAGTTAGAAGTCAGACAGGCGATCAGCTTGGTTATCAACCGCAATGCCCTTATTCAGTCGGTTTACTACAACACAGGAACCCTGCGACCGGGATGTTGCCCCCCATGTCTTGGGCGTATGACGATGATGCGGATATTGGCTATGACGTCCAGTTGGCTAACAGTTTGATGGCAAAAGCAGGTTATCGACACGGGTTTGATATTGATCTTATTGTGCCGCTCACGCCTAAAGCCTACAATCCTAGCCCCCGCAAGGCCGCGGAGCTGATTCAGGCTGATCTCGCCCAAATTGGGATCAGGGTGAACATTATTGTTCAGGAAGACATTAATCGTAAGGTGTTGCGTGACGGCATCTCGGAACTGGGCATGGTGCTGACCGGTTGGATTGCAGACAACGGCGACCCGGATAATTTCCTCCGGCCGCTTTTATCGTGCAATGCCAAATTTACCGGCTGGAACCTGTCCAACTGGTGTAACCGCTATTTTGACCGCTATCTCGACAGTGCAATCGCCACGGATGACAGGGAAAAAAGACGGGAACTCTACCTGCAGGCGCAGGCGATTCTTAATGATCGCATGCCTGTCATACCGTTAGCCCACGGTGTGCATTATCAGGCGCGTAATGCGTCTTTACAGGGCATTAGTCTTAGTCCTTTCGGAGACAAATCTTTTGCAAATGTGTCTAGGAGCCGCTGATCTATGTTGATCTACGCAATCCGTCGGCTCAATCTTTTCATCATCACGTTTCTGATCCTGACGTTGATCGGTTACAACATCGTCAAGCTTGACCCTTTCTCAGTTTATAACCAACACGATTTCTGGTTTGGCTGGCTGCAATACCTGCGTGAACTGATGCAGGGCAATCTCGGTTTTTCATCCAATGGACAACCTGTGACCCAGGCATTGATGCGGGTACTTCCTGCAACGATGGAACTCTGCTTTTTTGCCTTTTTGCTGGCGCTGATTGTGGGTATCCCATTCGGTACGCTGGCGGGTATCCGCAGGGGCTCAACATCAGACATCATCATTTCATCCATTACACTGCTGACATTTTCCATGCCCATCTTCTGGATGGCGATATTGATGATCATGTTGTTTTCCCTGTACCTGGGATGGCTGCCGGTTTCCGGCCGTTACAACCTATTGTTTGAAATTCCGCCGACAACCGGTTTTGCTTTTGTCGATGTGCTTTTGTCCAACCATCCCCAGCGCTCTCAAGCGATAGAAGACATAATCCGCCATTTGATCATGCCGACGCTGGTATTGGCGGTGGCACCGACGACAGAAATCATCAAACTGCTGCGCGATTCTGTGGGCGATGTGATGAGCCAAAACTACATCAAAGCTGCAGCGACCAAGGGATTATCAAAGTCCGAAATCGTTATGCGTCACGTATTGAAAAATGCCCTGCCGCCTATTATTCCGAAATTTGGTATCCAGATTTCGACCATGATGACCTTCGCCATCATTACTGAATCTATCTTTAACTGGCCAGGCATTGGCACCTGGTTGCTAGATGCTTTAAACCTCCAAGATTATGTGGCAGTGCAAGCCGGTGTGCTTGCAGTCGGCAGCATTGTATTGCTCGCCAACATTTTCTCGGATCTCGCTGGCGCTGCAATCAGCCCGCTGGCAAGGAAGGAATGGTATGCCCTCAAATAGTGTTTATATGGAGGAGCGCATTCCGACCCAGTTGGAGCGTTCCTGGAAAGCATTTCGCGAAAACAACCTGGCCGTATTTGGCTTCTGGTGTTTGTGTACTCTGATTCTGGTGACCCTGTTTGCCCCCTGGATAGCACCTTTTGATGCCCAGCACCAAACCGGACACCTGCTACTTCCGCCGTCGTGGGATACCAAAGGCTCTGTGGACTTTTTCCTCGGGACTGACGATCTGACCCGCGATATGCTCTCGCGTCTTATTGCCGGCTCCCGCCTCACCTTTGGCTATGCCGTACTTGTGGCAATCGCTGCCGCGATCATTGGCGTGCTGATTGGTATTGTTGCCGGTATGACTTCCGGTCTTAAATCCAGCTTCCTGAACCACTTACTGGATACCGTACTTTCTATTCCTTCACTATTATTGGCGATTATCGTGGTCGCGTTTAAAGGGCCGGGGGAGCTGAATATATTGCTTGCTGTGTGGCTGGCATTGATCCCTCGCTTTATCCGCGCCATCTACACCGCTGTCCACGCGGAAATGGAAAAAGAGTACATCACTGCCGCCCGTTTGGATGGCGCGAACAGCTTCTACCTGCTCTACCATTCCGTGTTGCCAAATATCCTTGTCACTCTCAGTACAGAGCTGACCCGCGCAATTTCAGTCGCTATCCTTGATATTGCAGCGCTTGGCTTTCTGGGACTCGGTGCCCAAGCGCCTTCTCCTGAATGGGGGGCAATGCTGGGCGATTCGATTGAACTGGTTTTCACCGCCCCATGGACGGTGACATTGCCGGGCCTTGCTATCATGATGAGTGTGCTGGTCGTGAACCTTGTTGGTGATGGTCTGAGCCAAGCCATTAACGCAGGAACTGAATAATGCCGTTATTAGATATTCGACACCTGACTATTGAGATTGAAACCCCTCAGGGCATGGTAAAGGCGGTAGACCGCATGAGCCTGACTATCAATGAAGGGGAAATTCGTGGCTTGGTAGGTGAATCCGGCTCAGGTAAAAGTCTGGTTGCGAAAGCCATCTGTGGCGTGACCAAAGATAACTGGCGCGTCAGTGCTGACCGATTGCGCTTGGCAACATCGATCTGCTTTCCCTGCCTGCACGCGAGCGACGCCACATGGTTGGCAAAGATATCGCGATGATTTTCCAGGAGCCGTCAACCTGTCTCGACCCTTCTGAAGAGGTGGGCTATCAGCTGGAAGAAGCCATTCCATCTGAATCATTCAGCGGCAGTTGGTGGCAACGCCTTTCATGGCGCAAGCAACAGTCTATTGCCCTGCTACATAAAGTTGGTATCAAAGATCATAAGCGGGTCATGAAAAGCTACCCCTATGAACTGACGGACGGTGAGTGCCAGAAAGTCATGATCGCCATGGCAATCGCAAACCGTCCCCGCCTGTTGATTGCCGATGAGCCAACAAACGATCTGGATCCAATTACCCAGGCGCAGATTTTCCGTTTACTGAGCCGCGCGAACCAGCTCTCAAATACGACCATTTTGCTGATCAGCCACGATTTGACGACAGTCACCCAATGGGCAGACCGTATTACGGTTATGTACTGTGGCCAGTCGGTGGAATCTGCCGGTCGCCAGCAAATTCTTGAGTCGCCGCATCATCCTTATACCGATGCGCTGCTGCGGGCAATGCCGGACTTTAGTCAGGACATTCCACACAAGAGCAAGCTGGAGGCACTGCCGGGTTCTATCCCGCCGCTGCAACATTTGCCAATCGGTTGTCGGCTGGGGCCACGCTGCCCTTACGCACAGCGCAAGTGTGTTGAAGTACCCCGCACGAAGAAGGTGAAAAACCATAAATTCGCCTGCCATTTCCCTCTGAATATGGAACATAAGAAACATGAGCGCACTGCTTGAAGTCGATGGCCTGAGTAAAAACTACCACTACCGCACGGGACTTTTTACCAAGCGGGTCATTGAAGCGGTTAAACCCGTCTCTTTTTCGCTGGAAGCAGGTGAAACACTGGCGCTAATTGGCGAAAACGGTTCAGGAAAGTCCACACTGGCGAAAATGCTGGCTGGCGTTGTCGCACCCAGTGGCGGTGAGATCCGGGTGAACGGTGAAGTGTTAGCACACAACGACTACAAAACGCGTTGCAAATTGATCCGGATGATTTTTCAGGATCCAAACACGTCGCTGAACCCTCGCACCCCGATCTGGCAGATCCTTGAAGGGCCGCTGAAACGAAACACCAATATGACAGCGCCGGAGCGCGAAAAACGGGTCATTGATACGTTACGCCAGGTTGGTCTTTTGCCAGAGCACGCTTATTTCTACCCACGTATGCTTGCGACAGGCCAAAAGCAACGTGTTTCCCTTGCCCGTGCACTTATCCTGCAGCCTTGCGTAATCGTTGCGGACGAAGCGCTTAACGGCTTGGATATGTCTATGCGCTCGCAAATCCTCAACCTCTTGTTGGAGCTTCAGGAGCAAATGGCGCTTTCCTACGTTTATGTCTCCCAACACATGGGCGTGGTGAAACATATTGCTGACAAAGTGATGGTGATGCAAAACGGTGAAGTGGTGGAAGCCGGTGACACCCAAACGGTATTTGCGCCCCGGAACATCCGTTAACGCAGCGTTTGTTGGAAAGCCACTTTACGGCTCCAACACTGGAGCGCCGCTCTCGCTACCATGCCACATAAGCTGTTAATTTAATGAATAAAACAAAGCCCTGCGAGTGCAGGGCTTTTTCATTTGATTTACTCAGGTAAAGACTCACCTTTCGGCATATTGTATGCGCGAACAAATTTACTGTTTGCGCTGAATATCAACTTGGTACGTTGCAGGACTTCCTGGTAACTGATGTCATCAATGGTGCCGTTTACATCCAACAGTGCTTCCACGCCCCATCCGTTTATCAGGTAGCGGCTAAAAATATTTGCCTGATCGTGGGCGTTCTGATCTAAGTTCTGCATCGCTTCACGGAATTGTGCCGTTGCAACGTTGAATTCCTCTTCCGATACCCCTTGAGACAACGCTTTAGCAATCGATTCAAACACGTCATTCGCTTCCTTGGCGCGCTTTGGATCGACGGTGGCAGCAAACCCCCACCCCGTGCGATCTTCATTGTCGACATTGATTTGCCAGGTGTTCGGCGCATAAGACAAACCCTTCTGCTCCCTGACAATATTAATGACACGCCTCATCACGATACGTTGCAGGATATCATTGATAAAAGCAGATTCGGCACTATCATCCTGGGCTATTGGGCTCAGCACGTATAGTGCGGCAAACCCCTTGTCTTTTTCCTCTTGCGCTATGCCCAACGAGATATCTGCGTCAATTGGCCACTCTTGTGGGTCTTTTAGTGCAACATCTGCTGGCGGAGCTGCAACGTCAATACCAGCCAGATATTTACCGACAGCACGCTTCAAGCGGCTGGGCGATACATCACCGACGATATAGATTTTGGTATTATCCGTCGTCTGGAAGAAGTTTTGATGCACTTTCTCGACTTGATCCAATGTGGCGGCTGCGATTTGGTTTTCACCGACAAACATGTACGAAGGATCGTTGTCACGCAGTGCGTAAAACACCTCTTTATCAAAAGCACCGCCTGCTGAGGCGAAAAAGTTTCTCGACTCCCCAGTAAGCTTCCTTTTGGCAACCTTTAAAGCCTCTTCGCTGAACGTCGGATTTTGTATTGCATGATGCAACACAAGAAGCGCATCATTCAGTTGTTCCCGTGAAGAACCCAGGTGAACTGCATGACGGGTTGGTGAAACCTCTGGCCAGATAGCAATATTTTTGTCATTGAGATACCCGGAAAGTTGCTGGCTATCCAACCCTGCTAACCCGGATAAGAACAATGTATCTGGCATAAGGTAACTTGCCGCCATCATTTCGTCTGGAATGATTGAACGCCCGCCTTTGTTACCCAACACGATTCTCAGGTCTTTTTTGGCTTTCGGGTTTTGTTGATACCAAACTTCCATACCATTTCCGAGTGTCCAAACGCGCAGAGATGGTGTCACAGACCTTTCAGCAACCACTGACCCGGTTTTATCAACCATCGCCAATATCGCTTTGCCCGTCTTACCTGCAGGCGCCTCTCCTTCAAGGCTGAAAAGCTCCCTTGCCATTGCAAGTTGCTTTGTCACTACTGAACGGTCTTCACTTGGGTCAACAAACGCAACAGTTGATGGTGTACGGGACAACATGGACTCTATGCTTCTGAACAAGGAATCTTTGTTCACATTCCTCGACCAGCCCAGTCTCAGAGAGTCTTCGTCATCGACAGATAGATTTGGGTAACTATACAACAGGTTACGGGCGTACTGATCAGCTCTATCCCTTGCATTGAGATTACTGTCGCGCTGAATTAGCTGCTTTTTATTGGCTATACCCCAACCAATAGACGATGCCAGCGATGCATCTGCGCCATGATCACGCAATGTGGCTAAGGTCTCTGCAATTGCCAGTTGAGCTTCATCCCTGGCTTCCTCTGGGAACTGGCTACGAATAATCAGTTGCCGACGCTCACCGATGTTATCAACCCAGACCTGAATACTGTTTTGATCGCCGGTGATGCGTAATGCCACTTCCTGAAGCTTCTGGGCAATTAAATAGGCTGATTCCCATTGCGTCCAAAGCGCATACAAGCCCGCTTTGTCGTTCACATCAGCACTGCCAAGGTCAAACAGCATGACAGTCGATGTACCCTCATTTGGGTAGGCTGTATAGAGCGCGGTATCCTTGTCCAGTTCAGGAACCTGGTATCTCTCCGGTATTTGGGTAACACCGCGTTGCCATTCTGAAAACTTTTCAGCCATCAGGCTTTGCACTTCAGTGGCTTCTATGTCTCCCACTACGACAATATGGGCAAGCTGGGGCTGATACCATTTGTCATAAAATTCACGAAGCGATGCGGGTGTGGCTTGTTGCAGCTGATTGAGCTGGCCAATGGGATCCCGCTCCTCAAGTTTTGAACCTTTCGCAACGTGTTCATATAACTTCAAGCCGGCTTGTTTGATGCCAGCGCGGCTTGCCCGCCACTCACCAATCAACACCTCTTTTTCTTTTTCCACTTCATCATTTGAAAAAGTCAGCCCCTGCGCAATATCTGAAAACCAGTCCATGGCTTCAGGCGCATAGGTCGCGTTGGGCAGATCCAGTTTGTAAACGGTTTCATAGCCGCTTGTGAACGCATTGGTACCGTGACCAAATGTGACACCGATGCGTCGTGCGAACTCGACAAATTCATTACCTTCAAAATGCTCTGAGCCATTGAATGCCATATGTTCAACAAAGTGAGCGTAGCCGCGTTGCTGGTCTGTTTCCTGTAGGCTACCAGCCTGGAAAATTAAGCGGATAGAAACATCTTCATGCTCGGGGGAAGAAAAGACGTGGTAGGTTAATCCGTTTTCTAAGGTTCCTGTCGACCATCGGTCATCAACACGAACATTGCTTCCCGAAGTTGCCTGGCAACCTACGAGTAAAAATGCCATGCAGGCAGAAAATACTAATCTCATCAAATACTCCCTTTTTGTGTAAAGGAAATCTTAATGCGGTTAGTAATCAACCCGTTAGGAGGGAGTTAACGGAATTATAAGCAATATTGTTCGATGCGAACGACATCACGTATGAGATTCTGGGCAGGGTTAGTGTTGCAAAAAAAGCTGCACGAATGCAGCTTTATCTCGCCGTTTCAGCGTTTAGGCCAATGACTGGTTGATTTGTGTCAGCACAGCCATAGGGTCAGCCGCTTGGGTAATAGGGCGGCCGATAACAAGGTAATCAGAACCGGCTGCTACCGCTTCTACCGGTGTCATAATACGGCGCTGATCACCTGCATCACTTCCCGCTGGACGAATGCCCGGGGTCACCAGTTTGAATTCTTTACCCAGTGCATTCTTAAGCATGCTGGATTCATGGCAGAACACACGACACCATCAAGGCCACTGTTACGGGTCAGCGTCGCCAGAGACATAACATGCTCTTGCGGCTCGCGGTTAATACCGATACCTGCAAGGTCACTTTGCTCCATGCTGGTCAGCACTGTCACACCAATCAACAGAGGCTTATCTTTGCCGTATGGTTCTAACGCCTCACGGGCTGCAACCATCATACGCTCACCACCGCTTGCATGAACGTTCACCATCATACCCCAAGTTCCGCCGCTGCTGCAACAGCACGGGCGCAGGTGTTTGGAATGTCATGGAACTTCAAATCCAGAAAGACAGTATGACCACGCTCATGAAGCTTGCGCACATAGTCAGGACCATAAAGGGTAAACATCTCCTTACCCACTTTCAGGTGACAACTGCCTGGCTCGATACGATCTACGAACGCCAGCGCCTGATCAATGTTTGGGTAATCCAATGCAACAATAACTTTTGGATCCTGCATTCCTAATTATTCTCCGTCTAGGCCTCTGATGGGTTTTATTGAACCCCACCCCTTGCACGACGGACAATGCCAGTACAAGGAGTGAGTAGAGAAACCACATTTTCGACAACGATAATGTGGTTTCACTTTTAACTGTTCCTCTACCAGTTGCTTGAGCGTGTTGAGGCTCGCTTTCGCGCGGCCTTCTTCTGCCTGTTCCACATGCAGTTCCATCAACTTGTGAAAACCTTTCATGGTGGGATTTTTGGTCAACTGGCGGGTCAAAAAGCTTTGTGCCATTGCCGCGTTTTCATGGCTGTTGATAATGTCTGACATCATCAATTCCGCGGCGGCACCGGTGTTCTTCTCAATACAGCTTTTCAGGAATCGAACCATCGACATTTCTTTGTCGAGTTGGGAGTAACAGATCTCCAACTGTGGCAGCGCTTCACTGATGAAATCCGGGTCTTGCTCCAAGACCTGCTCAAGCGCTTTCGCCGCTGTGCGATAATCCTCACGGGCAATATCAAGCCGGGCCAACATCAAGGAGGCACGTACACACGCTTTGTCTGTCGACTGGGCTTTTTTCAGTAGCTGGCGGGCAGTTTTTTCATCACTGTCTCCCATCGCCTGCATTGCGAGTTCGCAGTAGAAATGGGAAATGTCACGTTTCAGTTTGGGCTTGCCAGATTTAACCAGCTTGCTCGCAATCTCGATTGCCTTCTCCCATTCCCGGGTCTGCTGGTAAATAGCGAGTAGCTGTTGGAGGGCGAAAGCGCGGTAGTCAGGTTCTTCGATGAGCTGGTGGAAGATTTTTTCAGCTCGGTCAAAAAAGCCTGCAACCATGTAATCTTTTGCAAGTTGCTGCAATGCCAGATTACGTTGATCTAACGTGAGGTTGGGTCGGGCGATAAGATTTTGGTGAATACGAATAGCGCGATCTACCTCACCGCGTGAACGGAAAAGGTTACCGAGTGCAAGGTGGGTATCAATCGTCTCGTTATCGACCTGGAGCAGCTCTATGAACAGATCTACCGCTTTGTCTGACTGATCAGATAAAAGCAGGTTAAGACCCGCGACATATTGTCGGGATAGATGGTGCGACTGATCCTGTCGGCGATGACGAGCATTCCTATTGCCCATATACCAGCCGTAGCCGGCAGCAATTGGCAGCAATAGAAACAGCAGCTCTAGCATTGACGCTTATTCCTTAACAGGTCCGTACGCAGCTTATCCAACTCCTGACGTTGCTTGTTTACTTGCTTTTTCAACATGGCGGCGGACATTTTCGCTTTCAGATAAAGCATGCCACAAATCAACCACCCCAGCGCAAAACCAGTACCAAACACGACGCCCAGAAGTAATGACAATCGAAACTCTCCCTGAGCAATCAGGTAGTTAAAATTAACCACTTCCTGATTTTGAGCTCCAAGGGCGAGTGTGATCAGAAAGCACAGGACGAGCAATACGATACCAATAATCTTCACAGTCACTCCCTTTTTATTCTTTGCGCAAGTCAGGGATGTCGAACAGTGAATCCCTACAACTTGTCGAACGGTGATACCCGCTTTCAACGCAGTGACGGGCGAACTTTAGCCACTATCACTCTGCGTTTATGCCAACTTGGGTATATCTGTGATTATGCAGTAATTTGGCTTGTCAGACCATTCCAATAGGCATAAAAAACGGCATACGTATAGCATGCCGTTTTTTATTCGAAAACGAGTCAACCTTTAAAAGTTGACGCGATCGCGAAGCTCCTTGCCTGGTTTGAAGTGAGGGACGTACTTGCCGTCGAGCTCAACTTTGTCACCGGTCTTTGGATTGCGTCCAACACGAGGAGCGCGATAATGCAAAGAGAAACTACCAAAACCACGAATCTCGATTCGGTCACCTTCCTCGAGTGTAGTGGCCATGTGCTCAAGGATTTCCTTGATGGCATCTTCTACCTGTTTGGCAGAAAGATGGGTTTGTTGACTACACAGTCTTTCGATTAACTCAGACTTGGTCATGATCACCCCGCTTTTAGTTGTTTCTCAACAGTATAACTGCAGAGGGGGAATTTTTCCCCCTCACTTACATTAATTATTCGCTTTTCGCAGCTTTGAAAGCGTCTGCCATAGCGTTACCGAACGCAGCGTCGTCAGCTTTGTTCAGAGTTGCCATTGCTTCTTGCTCTTCTGCTTCGTCTTTCGCGCGAACAGACAGGTTGATTACGCGGTTCTTACGGTCAACACCGGTGAACTTCGCTTCAACTTCGTCGCCAACAGCCAGAACCAGAGTTGCATCTTCAACGCGGTCACGTGATGCTTCTGAAGCACGCAGGTAGCCTTCAACGCCTTCTGCCAGCTCAACAGTTGCGCCTTTCGCGTCAACTGCAGTTACTTTACCCTTAACTACAGCGCCTTTCTTGAAGTCAGCCATGTAGTTGTTGAATGGGTCTTCTTCCATTTGCTTGATGCCCAGAGAGATACGCTCACGCTCAGCATCAACTTGAAGAACAACTGCAGAGATTTCGTCGCCTTTCTTGAAGTCACGAACCGCTTCTTCGCCTGCAACATTCCAAGAAATGTCAGACAGGTGAACCAGACCGTCGATACCACCGTCCAGACCGATGAAGATACCGAAGTCAGTGATTGACTTGATCTTACCAGTTACACGGTCGCCTTTGTTTTGCATTTCTGCAAACGACTGCCATGGGTTAGCTTTACATTGCTTCAGACCCAGGCTGATGCGACGACGCTCTTCGTCGATGTCCAGAACCATAACTTCAACTTCGTCACCCACGTTAACAACTTTAGATGGGTGAATGTTTTTGTTAGTCCAGTCCATTTCAGAAACGTGTACCAGACCTTCAACGCCTTCTTCGATTTCAACGAAGCAGCCGTAGTCAGTCAGGTTAGTTACACGACCAGTCAGTTTGTGACCTTCTGGGTAACGGTTTGCGATAGCAACCCATGGATCTTCACCCAGTTGCTTCAGACCCAGAGATACGCGAGTACGATCACGATCGAACTTCAGAACCTTAACCAGGATCTCGTCACCAACGTTAACGATTTCTGATGGGTGCTTAACGCGTTTCCAAGCCATGTCAGTGATGTGCAGCAGGCCGTCAACACCGCCCAGATCTACGAATGCACCGTAGTCGGTCAGGTTCTTAACGATACCTTTAACTTCCATGCCTTCTTGCAGAGAAGCCAGCAGTTCATCACGCTCAACGCTGTTTTCAGATTCGATAACTGCGCGACGAGAAACAACAACGTTGTTGCGCTTCTGGTCCAGCTTGATAACTTTGAACTCCAGCTCTTTGCCTTCCAGGTGCAGAGTGTCACGAACTGGACGAACGTCAACCAGTGAACCTGGCAGGAACGCACGGATACCGTTCAGTTCAACAGTGAAGCCACCTTTAACTTTACCGTTGATAACACCCATAACGGTCTCAGCGTCTTCGTAAGCTTTCTCCAGTTGGATCCAAGCTTCGTGACGTTTCGCTTTTTCACGAGACAGTTGAGTTTCACCGAAACCATCTTCAATCGCGTCCAGTGCTACGTCTACTTCTGCACCAACTTCGATTTCCAGCTCGCCAGCAGCGTTTTTGAACTGCTCAGCTGGGATAGAAGATTCAGATTTCAGACCAGCGTCAACCAGAACGTAACCGTTCTCGATAGCTACTACAGTACCTTTAACGATGGCACCTGGGCGGGTTTCTAGCTCTTTAAGAGATTCTTCAAAGAGTGAAGCAAAAGATTCAGTCATTAATTTAGTCTTCAATTTTTAAACTTCCACGGGTGTCCTACCACGTGGGTTGATAGTAATGTCAGTCATCATCCTTGCGACCAACAGTTAAACCCGCTGCTTCAGGAAGCAACGGTAATTTTACTTTCAATATAGGACAATGCTTGTTCCAGTACCTGCTCAATGTTGAGAGAGGTGGAATCTAGAACCAAAGCATCCTCCGCCGGACGTAATGGCGCGACTGCTCGATTGCGGTCTCGATCATCACGTTCCTGAATTTCGCTCAAAAGGCGGTCAAAGTTAACATCTAACCCCTTTAGTTGCAACTGGTTCATGCGACGATTGGCGCGCTCTTCAGCGCTGGCGTCCAGAAAGATTTTCACTTCCGCGGCTGGGAAAACAACGGTACCCATATCGCGGCCATCAGCAACCAGTCCCGGCGCTTCAGCAAACGCACGCTGACGACGCAGCAAGGCTTCGCGAACACGCGGCAAAGCTGCAATTTTTGACGCTGCGTTTCCTGTTTCTTCTTTGCGCAGTTCACCGGAAACATCTTCACCTTCCAGGATCACTTTGACCAGCTCACCTTCGGTTTTGAACTGTACATCCAAATGGGATGCCAGCGGGACCAGCGCCTCTTCCGACTCAGGGTCTACACCATGGTGGATAGCTGCCAGTGCCAGTACGCGGTAGATAGCGCCAGAATCGAGCAAATGCCAACCCAACTTTTCCGCCAGCAGCATACAAAGGGTCCCTTTACCGGCACCGCTTGGGCCATCAACGGTAATTACTGGTGCTTGGGTAGACATAGGTATCTCCATTTCATTTACGATCAGAGCAGTAACAATAACTTCGCGATCACTGCCCTTCGGAATCGGAGGCGTATTATAGGTAAGTCTCACCAAAAAAACAGGCCGACGCTGTGTCGACCTGTATATTTGTACATCCAAACTGTTTCGTCATCTTTCCGACAGTGAAGCCAACTTGTCGAAATAATCCGGGAAGGTCTTAGACGTACACTTTGGGTCGTTGATGGTGACAGGTGTATCGCTCAGTGCCACCAAAGAAAAACACATCGCCATGCGGTGGTCATCATAAGTGTCGATGTCTGCATGCACCAGTGTTTGTGGCGGCGTGATAGTGATGAAGTCTTCACCCTCTTCGACAACAGCACCTACTTTTCGTAGCTCCGTTGCCATAGCAGACAGACGGTCTGTCTCTTTCACCCGCCAGTTATAAACATTGCGTATTGCCGTGGTGCCTTTAGCAAATAACGCTGCTGTTGCAATCGTCATTGCCGCATCAGGGATATGGTTGAAATCCAGGTCGACCGCATTCAGCTCACCCCGGCGGGCAATCACATAGTCGTCACCCCATTCTATATCAGCGCCCATAGCCGCCAGCGCATCTGCAAATTTCACATCACCCTGTACGCTTTGCTTGCCAATGCCGGTCACTTTGACTTCGCCACCCTTAATAGCAGCAGCAGCCAAGAAGTAGGAAGCCGACGAGGCATCACCTTCCACCAAAAATGCACCTGGTGCGAGATAGGTCTGGTTGCCCTTCACATGGAAAGTCTGGTAATTCTCATTGACCACTTCCACGCCAAATTGCGCCATGATGTGCAAGGTGATGTCGATGTAAGGTTTAGAAACCAAATCCCCTTTGATGCGGATATGGGTGTCACCACTGAACAAAGGTGCTGTCATCAACAACGCAGTCAAAAACTGGCTGGAGATAGTGCCATCAATTTCCACGTCACCGCCTTGAATGTCTTGGCTGACAATTTTCAGCGGCGGATAATGTTCATTTTCCAAATAGGTCACATCAGCGCCAACGGTGCGCATAGCGTCAATCAGGTGACCAATCGGACGCTCTTTCATCCTTGGCTCACCCGTCAGCACATATTCGCCTTGGCCGATGCACAGTGCAGCTGCGAGTGGACGCATCGCCGTTCCGGCATTGCCGAGGAAAAGCTCTAGCGGTTCAGAGGTTTTGAACGGGCCACCAAGCCCTTCAACCACACATTCTGTTTTGTCATCAGATAGGCGATACGAAACCCCAAGTTTGCTCAACGCATTGAGCATATGACGGATATCATCACTGTCTAACAGGTTGGTTAAATGTGTTGTGCCTTTTGCCAGTGCGGCCAGCAAGAGTGCGCGGTTTGACACGCTTTTCGAACCGGGAAGGTTTACTTCACCGTTGATTTTTGAAATGGGTTGTAACGTCAACTGCTCCATCTGAACTAAAACGATCCTTAATTTTTCGTTCCTCGAGAGTAACGAAAAAGCAGCACGGGGGCTAGCCCAAGCTGCTTTTATCTCGCGATGGCTGAAAAACGGAATTTCAGTCGGTTAACGGGTCATTTTCTTCACAAACACCACCACGAACAGCGCGATAGTAAAACTGCCGGTGAATGCTTCGGTTGCTGCCACCAGACGCGACAGGCCTATGGGATAAAGTCCCCATACCCCAGGGTTGTGAATGTCACTACGCTGTAATAAAGACAGTCAAAAAATGCGAAGGTGTTATCCCTTAGGGTCTGCTCTTCGGCAAACCCAACGTACTGGCCGTCATACTGGATACCGGTAAAAAAGTAGATCATTGCGGCGAAAAAGATCAGCGCTAGAGAGAAAAACACCACCCTTATCGGGCTTTCGCCATAGCCACAAAACAAAATCTACCGTTTTTGACATTGCCCGCTGCGTTGAAAATAGCGGCATTTGAAACCGGCGCATGGTGAGTTCTTTTTGCAGGAAATAGCCAGCCATGGTGAAAATGCCATGCGACTCAGACGCTTTGCGCAAGTCCCGGTAAATTTCTTCAGACTGTTCATATAAATCGAGCGCTTTATCCATTTCGCCGTTGCGCTCAGCAACACGCCCTTCTGACTCTTGCTGCAACATCTGTCCGATTTTGATGTTGTCTATTTTGGTATCGGTAAGCTTCACGCCCAGCAAGTTGCAGTTAATGAAGCTGGCGCAATGCACGTTCGCATCATGCAGATCCGCTTTCATCAAGCTTCCGTGATCAAACTTCGCATTAAACAGGTGGGCACCGGTGAGATTCGACCGGTAAAAATTGGCGTGGCTGAGGTCATATCCACCGTGACGGCCATGCCGGACCAAGTTTACGTCCTGCAATTCAGCACGTTTGCATATGATTCCCCCGAAGCTGCCCTCCCCGCTGGGCATAGGCTTCCAGCCGCTCTTTGACATCAGCCATACCTTCCTTCGCGATATTTTCGTCATGCCAGAAACACAGGCCGGATGCTTCCGCGGGTTCGGAGCACCGATACTGTTCTCCTTCAGGATCCTGATAACAGCAGGTTGCGGTTTTCAATTCATGGTTCTGCTCACCATCACACGATGGCTCCATTTCCGCGCCTTCCGGGCGCAATGATGCTGAACGTTCGGACATAGCGACACCTCCACTTTCTCAGTATAGAAACTTGGCACAAAAAACGAGAAAGAGTCAGGACAGACTGGAGATAGGAGAACAGAGACTAGAGATTGGAGACCAAAGATAAAAGAAGAGAGAAGAGAGAAGAGAGAA
>BAXE01000047.1 GCA_001310415.1 Enterovibrio sp. JCM 19048
AGGCTTCCCGCGGGAAGCCTTTTTTATTTGAATGCGATGTCTTATTTGGTACCGAAGATCTTGTCGCCTGCATCGCCCAGACCCGGAACGATGTAGCCTTTGTCATTCAGTTTTTCGTCGATTGCAGCTGTGTAAAGCTCAACGTCTGGATGCGCTTTTTCCAGCGCTTCAATGCCTTCAGGTGCTGCTACCAGTACCAGTACTTTGATGTGCTCACAACCGTGCTCTTTCAGCAGGTCAATCGTTGCAATCATAGAGCCACCGGTTGCCAGCATTGGGTCAACCACCAGCGCCATACGCTCATCGATATTGCTCGCCAGTTTGTGGAAGTAAGGCACAGGCTCCAGAGTTTCTTCATCACGGTAGATACCTACACGCTGATACGTGCACTTGGGATGTGCTCCAGAACGCCGTCCATCATGCCAAGGCCAGCACGCAGGATTGCACAACAGTCACTTTTTTACCTTTGATGCGGTCAATCTCAACCGGGCCGTTCCAGCCTTCGATAGTGACTTTTTCAGTTTCGAAATCAGAGGTTGCTTCGTATGTCAGCAGGCTGCCAACTTCGGTCGCCAGTTCGCGGAAACGTTTGGTGCTGATATCACCCTCACGCATCAGACCAATTTTATGTTTTACCAGCGGGTGCTTAACTTCAACGATTTTCATGACAGACTCCAGCAAAAAAACAAATTCATCGAATTATACACAAAGTCATTCCTGGGCATAGCCATAGACAACCGGTTGCTTCCTTTTCACTCAAAATTGCCTTGAATAACCCGACGCAAACGTTTTCCTTTTTAAAATGTCGCTGTTAAAATGGCGCCGCTTTTAGTCCACAACTCGGTAAGGATCCCCAGTGAGCGATAATAAGTCTTCTCTCAGCTACAAAGACGCAGGTGTTGATATTGACGCAGGGAACGCCCTGGTCGACAGAATTAAAGGGGTGGTAAAACGCACCCGCCGTCCAGAGGTAATGGGTGGCATCGGCGGCTTTGGCGCACTTTGTGAACTGCCTACAAAATACAAGCAGCCAGTACTGGTTTCTGGTACTGACGGTGTTGGCACCAAACTTCGCCTCGCAATGGATCTGAAAAAACACGACACCATTGGTATCGATCTGGTGGCTATGTGTGTCAACGACCTGATCGTGCAGGGTGCAGAGCCCTATTCTTCCTTGACTACTACGCAACCGGCAAGCTGGATGTAGACACCGCTGCCGCTGTCGTTACCGGTATCGGTGAAGGCTGTATGCAAGCGGGCTGCTCGCTGATTGGCGGTGAGACAGCGGAAATGCCAGGGATGTACCACGGCGAAGACTATGACGTCGCCGGATTCTGTGTCGGTGTGGTAGAGAAAGAAGAAGTGATCGATGGCTCCAAAGTAGCCCCTGGTGATGCAATCATCGCGGTAGCGTCTTCTGGTCCACACTCTAACGGCTACAGCCTGGTGCGCAAAATCATCGAAGTGTCGGGTGCAGATGTTAATGCTGAGCTTGAAGGCAAAACCCTGGCCGAGCATCTTCTTGAGCCTACACGCATTTATGTTAAGCCCGTACTAAAAATGCTGGAAAGCTGCGAGGTACACGCCATTTCACACATCACAGGTGGCGGCTTCTGGGAAAACATCCCCCGCGTCCTTCCAGAAAACACCAAAGCCGTGATTGATGGCAACAGCTGGGAATGGCCAGCCATTTTCAACTGGCTGCAGGAAAGCGGTAACGTGACCGAGCACGAGATGTACCGTACATTCAACTGCGGTGTCGGCCTTGTCATTGCCTTGCCAGCTGAGCAGGCACAGCAAGCCATTGACATTCTGAACCAGGAAGGCGAAAACGCTGGCTGATCGGTTCGATTGAGAATGCGGCACCTAACGAAGAACAGGTTGAGATCAAGGGGTAACCATGAAAAAGCTGGTTGTCCTTATCTCAGGGAATGGCTCGAACCTGCAGGCAATTATTGACCGTTGCCATCAGCAACATGGCATGGAAATCGCGGCAGTGATCGCTAACAAGGAAGAGGCGTACGGCCTAGTACGGGCAAAAGAGGCTGGCATTGATGCCGTTGTCGTTGCCAGTAAAGGAGTGACCGATCGCAGCCAATACGACAGCCAGTTGATGGCAACCATCGACGAATACGCGCCGGACTTGATCGTGATGGCAGGATTCATGCGCATACTGACGCCAGCGTTCGTGCGCCACTATCAAGGAAAGATGCTGAATATCCACCCTTCCCTGCTGCCAAAGTACACTGGGCTGAATACCCACCAGCGCGCAATCGATGCCGGAGACAGCGAGCACGGCACATCAGTGCATTTTGTCACTGAAGAACTGGATGGCGGCCCGGTAGTTTTGCAGGCGCGTGTTCCGATTTTCGAAGATGATGATGCAGAAAGTGTCTTTTCCCGTGTGCAGGAGCAAGAGCACCGCATCTATCCTTTGGTGGTGGAGTGGTTCTGTCAGGAAAGACTCAGAATGATCGATGACAAAGCTGTCATGGATAATGAGGTACTTGGCGTATCCGGCTATGCTGCTGACTGATCCCACGGATTAAGAAATAAAAAACGCGCCAGTTGGCGCGTTTTTTGTGTGGGTCATACTGTGCTTAGTCGGTGTTACCTTCAACCGCCGCTTCAATGTCCGCACGGTTGCAAGTGATCACTTCACCGAGGTGGAACACACAATATTCACCGGGCTGCATTTTGTGCCAGGTTTCATTGTTGGTCAGTGGTTGGGTTGCAATCACAGTCACCACATCATTCGGCGTTGTTTCTTCCTGAAAATCCACCGTCACTTCTTCATCAATCAGGCTCGCCTTGCCAAACGGTGCACGGCGGGTAATGGTATGAAGGTTGTTGGTGCAATACGCCATCACGTAGTCACCGTCACTGAACAGCATATTGAACACCCCAAGTCCGCGCAGGGTATCGCAACGGCTGGCGATAAAACGGAACACTTCCGTCATATCTTCCGGTTTGTCAGGGTAATGCTGCTCAATCTCGTGCAACAGCCAGCAAAAGGCCTTTTCGCTGTCTGTTTCCCCCACTGGCTTAAAGTGCCCGGTTGGCAAATCTTCATAACCGGTTAACTGCCCATTGTGGGCATACGTCCAGTAACGACCCCAGATCTCCCGCGTAAACGGGTGGGTATTGACCAAACTCACTTCACCACGGTTTGCCTGGCGGATGTGACTGATCACCGCACAGCTTTTAATCGGGTAGCTTTGAACCAGCTCAGCTATTTTTGAGTCGCAGCTTGGGTTTGGGTCTTTAAAAGTCCGAAATCCTTTCCCTTCATAAAAGACAATCCCCCAGCCATCACGGTGTGGGCCAGTTTTGCCCCCACGCTGGATAAGGCCGGTAAAGCTAAAACAAATGTCCGTCGGGACATTGGCACTCATGCCAAGCAGTTCGCACATAATCCTTTACGATACCCTTTATTTTTCCATTTCTTTTTCAACAAGCTGGATCAGGATGTGGATAATTTTGATATGCACTTCCTGAATGCGGTCTGCGTAACCGAAATGCGGTACACGGATTTCGATATCTGCCAGACCTGCCATTTTACCGCCATCTTTACCGGTCAGCATGATGCTTTTCATGCCTTTCTCTTTCGCCGCTTCAATCGCTTTCAGCACGTTACCTGAATTGCCGGACGTTGACAGACCGAACAATACATCACCCTTCGCGCCAACTGCCTGAACATAACGTGAGAAAACAAACTCATAACCAAAGTCATTCGATACACATGACAGGTGGCTAGGATCTGAAATCGCAATCGCAGGGTAGCCCGGACGGTTTTCACGGTAACGACCAGTCAGCTCTTCTGCAAAGTGCATTGCATCACAGTGTGAGCCACCGTTACCGCAAGAGAGCACTTTACCGCCCGCTTTGAAGGAATCTGCCAGCAGTTTCGCTGCCGCTTCGATCGATGCAATGTTGTTGTCGTCAGCCAGAAACGCGTTTAGCACCTGAGCCGCTTCATTTAGCTCTGAGCGAATGAGATCTTGGTACATGGGCAATTCTCTTTTTATTTGGAGTGAGGTGGGGCAAGCGCCCGAAATATATTCAAGGAGTGTACCCGTAAAAAGCCAAAGCTGTCGACAATCTGGCTCGTCTTCTGCTTCCTGAGCAAAAACAAATGGCTAAAAACCATGCAAAGCCCCTGCCTGTATTTTTGCCAACGCTATGTGCACATTTCAGCCAGTCATCGTTTTACATTTCATTAAAAACCTGCTTACAATTATCTGGTATGACCTCTTACCATTAGATTTGGGTTGAAGGAAAAGGAGAACCGAAAATGGCGACAACCCTGTACCTGATTACGTTTCTGGCGCTGATGGCCATACTGGCCTATCACCGCGCAGGACTAAAGCTGTTCACGGCCGTTGCAGCGGGAATGTTAATTGTTGGCTCTGTGATGGGCATTACCGGCCAACTGAGCTGGCTGGTGTTTATCGCGATTGCGATTCCGTTGAACGTGCGCTCTTTCCGTGAAGCCTGGCTGAGTAAACCGGCGCTGCGCATGTTTAAAGGCGTGATGCCTGAAATGTCCCAGACCGAAAAAGAAGCCATTGATGCCGGTACAGTGTGGTGGGAAGCCGATCTGTTCCGCGGTGCGCCGGACTGGAATAAGCTGCATGATATTCCCGCGCCTCGTTTGAGCGCGGAAGAGCGTGCTTTTCTGGACGGCCCGGTAAATGAAGTGTGCCGCATGGTCAGCGACTATGAGGTCACCCATGAACTGGCCGATCTGCCGCCACATGTATGGCAGTATCTGAAAGACAACAAGTTCTTCGCCATGATCATCAAAAAGGAATATGGCGGCCTGGAGTTTTCCGCCTACGCCCAATCACTGGTCCTGCAAAAACTGACCGGCGTGTCTGGCGTGTTGTCGTCCACCGTAGGTGTGCCTAACAGCTTGGGTCCTGGCGAACTGTTGCAGCACTATGGTACGGAAGAGCAAAAAGACTACTACCTGCCACGACTGGCAAATGGGCTGGAGATCCCCTGCTTTGCCCTGACCAGCCCCGAAGCGGGCTCAGATGCGGGCGCTATCCCGGATGAAGGTGTTGTCACCAAAGGCATGTGGCAAGGCAAAGAAGTGCTGGGCATGTCCATCACCTGGAACAAACGCTATATCACCCTTGCACCGGTAGCTACCGTGCTGGGCCTTGCGTTCAAGCTCAAAGATCCACAAGGACTGCTGGGCGACAAAGAAGATCTCGGCATCACCTGTGCGCTTATCCCGACTGATATTGAAGGCGTTGATATCGGCCGCCGCCATTTCCCGCTGAACCTGCCGTTCCAGAACGGTCCAACACGCGGTGAAAACATCTTCGTGCCGCTTGATTTTATCATTGGCGGCCCGGACATGGCGGGACAGGGCTGGCGCATGCTGGTTGAGTGCCTGTCTGTTGGCCGTGGTATCACCCTGCCATCCAACTCTACCGGTGGCCTGAAAACGGCAGCGCTTGCGACAGGTGCTTACGCGCGTATCCGCCGCCAGTTCAAACTGCCCATCGGTAAGATGGAAGGGATTGAAGAGCCTCTGGCACGTATCGGCGGCAATGCCTACGTGATTGACGCTGCCAGTGCCTGACTGTTGCCGGTATCGACTTGGGGGAAAAGCCTTCGGTAATTTCCGCTATCGTTAAATACCATTGTACCCACCGCGGCCAACGTGGTGTGATTGACGCTATGGATGTGGTCGGCGGCAAAGGGATCTGTCTGGGGCCAAAGAACTTCCTCGCCCGTGGATATCAAGCGCGCCGATTGCTATCACAGTCGAAGGTGCCAACATCCTAACCCGCTCAATGATCATATTTGGTCAAGGCGCTATCCGCTGCCACCCGTTTGTGCTGGCGGAAATGGAAGCAGCTTACAATGACAACGAACGCGAAGCACTGGCAGGATTTGATCAGGCGCTGTTTGGTCATGTGGGTTTTGTGTTCAGCAACCTCGTCCGCTCGGTCTGGCTCGGCCTGACCGATGGCCGAACCTCCAGCGTTCCGCGTAAGGATGCCACGGCACGTTACTACCAGCAGATGAACCGTTATGCTGCAAACCTGGCCTTGCTGGCGGATGTGTCTATGGCTGTGCTGGGTGGCAACCTCAAGCGCAAGGAACGTCTGTCTGCGCGTCTGGGTGACGTATTGAGCCAACTCTACCTGGCTTCAGCCACCATGAAGCGCTACGCCGACGAAGGTTACCAGAAAGCTGACCTGCCAATGGTGCATTGGGGCATGCAAGACGCCCTGTATCAGGCTGAGGAAGCGTTGGATGATTTCCTGGCTAACTTCCCTGCCCGCTGGGTCGCTGCGCCACTGCGTGTCCTTCTGTTCCCGTTTGGCACCCGCCGTACCAAACCGAGTGACAAACTGGATGGTGAAGTTGCGCGTATCTTGCAAACGCCGTGCGACAGTCGCAGCCGTCTCGGCCGTGGCCAGTTCCTTGAAGCTTCTGAACATTGCGCGGTAGGCAAGATTGAAAAAGCCTTGCTGGATATTCTGGCTGCAGAGCCTGTTTACCAGAAAGTATGTGATCAGACCGGCCAGAAACTGCCGTTTATGTTCCTTGACCGTGTCGCCGAGATTGGCCTGCGCGAAAACGTCATTTCTGAGAAAGAAGCCGACCTGTTGCGCGTCGCGGAAGAGGGCCGCCTTGAAACCATCAATGTGGACGATTTCGACCCCGCGGAGCTGGCAGCAGCTTCCAGAGCACTGGACAAAGTGGTTCACGCCGCCTAACTGGTATTTATACTGCACCGCTGGATAACAAAAGGGAGAAGCATTGGCTTCTCCCTTTCTTTGTTTATTTCTCAAGCCGCTTTATCTGGCTCTTCAGGTGGTGGCGCTTCTAAAGACTCTTCGGATTCAGCAGCCAGTTTCTTCGCCCGTATCTTACGCACAACAAACCAACCACCTACGGCAAGGATAAGGAGCAAAATGTTCCCGCCAATAATGGTGATCAAAGCCATTTTCCGGTCTTCTTCGCGCTGAATTTCGGCCAGCCTTTCTTCTTCAATTCGCTTGCGCTCGGCTTCACGCTCTTCACGGTCACGTTTGGCCTGCTCTATCGCTTCATAGTCAGCAACAGCAAAGGTTTGCTCAGGCAACAAAAACACCAGAGGACGACCGGAAAGCTTGTCCGTACCGTATAACCAGGCATGCCACGTATGGCGGCCAGGCTCCTGGAAGTTGTCAATATCCACACTCAGGGCGGTGTAGTCTTCACCGGCAACGCCCTGATAGACGGAGGACTTACCATTAGGATCGGTAAACTCTGAATGCACAGCAACGGAGCCAGGCTCAATACTTGCGCTGTCAGACTCCACCAGCAAATGGTGGGGCAGCGCTTTTTTGCGGCTTTGTTTGAACGTCGCCATTAAAGGCGTCGGGTAAACCAATACTTCCTGCTCAAGGGTGCGGAAAAAGACGCCATTACCTGAGGTCACACGCGCCTGTATTTCCCTGGCGAAACGTTGACCGGCAACTCGACGGTAAACACGCCGTCACCGGCATATTCATCCAAACCTGCTCCGTCGTCTTTAAAACGTCCGAGTGACATCGCCTGTGGACGCTGATCCACCGGAATATCGTCCACACTTTCAATAAACTCGGTGAAGGTAACCGTCAGCTCAACACGATCGAGAAAGTCACGCAGGTTGAGCGGGTTATCCCCCTGCATCAGTTGGGCGGTAAATTTAAGGGTTTCGCCCTGGTACAGACGGTCAGGAAAGGTATCCACCTTCATACTGAGTTCAGACAGGATGCGGATTTTGTTTTCCGGTGTCACCTTGCCAATAGCTTGCCAAGGGCCCGGCATAGGATTAAGGACGGAGACAATATCCATGTCCGCTTCCTGATGCCAAGAGACATTGTCTGGATGGCGCCATGCATAGAGCTTGGTGCCGTCAGGCTGAACCAGCACAACAGGCTGGCTCGGTTTCTCGCGATAAATAACGAAAGCGACCTGGGTAATGGTAGAGTCAATGCGAAAACGGTTGTTGAGCAGCCGAATATCGCGATCAGAAGTCTGCTCTGCAGAGACGTTAAACGCCATCAGCAGCGAGAGCAAAAGCCCAACCCACCCTAGTTTCATAGTCTCTCCCGTTAGCGCCACAAACAGCTGCCGTTTTTTGCGATAACGTCCAGCTGCGCTTCATGTTCTTTTAATTCATCGGCAGAGGCACGGATGATCTTTAGCTTTTTCGCTCCGGCTTCGACACGTCTTATCGCTTCGCCGCCACTGCCTCCTTCGCTGGAATCACTGCCGCTGAACTTCAGCGTTGTTTGACCACCTGTCATCAACAGGTAAACGTCAGCCAGGATCTCGGCATCGAGCAAAGCGCCGTGCAGGGTACGGTGGGAGTTATCTATACCGTAACGATCACAGAGAATATCAAGGTTGTTACGTTTGCCCGGGAAGATTTTCTTCGCCATCGCCAGGGTATCGGTAACCTTGCAATAGTCTTCTGTTTTACCGATGCCAGCATCAAGCTTGCGGAATTCATAATCCATAAAGCCGACGTCGAAGGGCGCATTGTGGGCGACAAGCTCTGCGCCTTTGATGAACTCCAGAAACTCAGCATGAATGGCTGCATAATCCGGTTTGCCACGCAGAAATTCGTCCGTTATACCGTGAACGGAAATCGCTTCCGGGTCGATTTCACGATCCGGTTTGATATAGACGTGGAAATGGCGTCCGGTCAGCTTGCGGTTGATGATCTCCACCGCGCCAATTTCAATGATTCGGTGCCTTCATAGTGCGGGCCACCCTCACGGTTCATACCCGTGGTTTCGGTATCGAGAACGATAATTCGGTCGTAACTGGCTTTCATAGCGTCACTTGTGTCAGACTTGGCGATTAATTTGCACAGATACTAACAAATATGGTCAAGCAGGTAGAAATTTTCACTGACGGATCTTGTCTCGGTAATCCGGGACCCGGTGGCTATGGCGCAGTTTTGCGCTACAAACAGCATGAAAAAGAGTTGAGCGAAGGCTTTACCCTGACCACCAATAACCGCATGGAGCTGCTGGCAGCCATTGTTGCCTTGGCAAGCTTGAAAGAATCCTGCAACGTGACCCTCACAACCGACAGCCAGTATGTCCGTCAGGGCATCACGCAGTGGATCCACAACTGGAAAAAACGTGGCTGGAAAACAGCGGACAAAAAACCGGTGAAGAATGCTGACCTTTGGCAGCGCCTGGACACGGAAACGCAACGCCATACCGTGGACTGGCAATGGGTAAAAGGCCATGCCGGCCACCCAGAGAATGAACGTTGTGACGAACTGGCGCGTTCGGCGGCAGAAAAACCAACACAAGCAGATACTGGCTATAAACCAGAAGCGTGATCAGTTGTCACCGACACGATAATTCACACTGACCGGTGAAAGTTGTTTTTTAAGCTTCCAGGTGGGCTTGATAGGTTTTAGTGGATAAGTGCGCTTACGCGCCACAATAAAATAGAGCGAGCCCACAGCGGGCAAAATGCCTGAGCAGGCATTTTCAAACCAGACACCACAGGTGCGGTGGCGGGTAGCAGGGATAAGTCCAAAGCAGGACATTTCCATGATTTCATAGTTGAGCACACCAAGCCAATCCCTAATCCGCAGTGGTGTGAACATCCGGCCATTCCAGGGAAGGCGGTTTTTCCGCCACGGAATGATCCGGCCAATCCCCATCAGACTGCTGGGATTGACACCTGAAATGATCAGGTAACCATCGTCTATCATTATACGGTCGATTTCACGCAGCAATCGGTGTGGATCGTCGGTATAGTCGAGTTGGTTGGCCAGTACGCAGACGTCGAAAGCCTTGGAGACAAACGGTAAATCGTAGCTCTCTGCTTCGACATTGCGCAGGGGATTGAGTTTATCGATACATACTTGATGCTGGATGTTGCAGTGCCCAGTCGCCAACTCGCAACTCAGGCCACCCAATTTCAGCATGTGGTATCCGAAAAAGCGCGGCAACCATTCATCCAGCCGCGTCTGAATATGCGCAGACGCCCATTCGCCGTGTGCGAATTGGTCCCAAGTATAAGGGTATTCCAGTGGACGTTGGCTGCGTGCTGGTTTCATAGTCTTATTGAGTCATAGCTGGAGAGAATCAATGCTATCTGTATCAAGCATACCCGCATTCAACGACAATTACATCTGGCTGCTAAAAAATGATGACAATCATTGTGTTGTCGTCGACCCCGGTGATGCAGGCCCGGTATTGGAGCGATTGGAAGCCGAGGGACTTTCCCTTGATGGCATTCTTCTAACCCATCACCACCATGACCACGTCGGCGGTGTTGCACAGTTAGTTGAACGCTTTCCATCCCTCACTATATATGGCCCCGCCACCGCACGCTTTCCAGAAGTCAATCATCCACTTAAAGACCAGGACTCGTTTTCACTTTTCGGCTCCACGGTGAGCGTGATAGAAGTGCCAGGGCACACGCTGGATCATATCGCTTACTATACCGATGGCATGCTGTTTTGTGGGGATACCCTGTTTTCCGGTGGCTGTGGCCGACTATTCGAAGGCTCACCTCAACAGATGCATCAATCACTGACAAAGCTCGGGACGTTACCTGACACTACCCAGGTTTATTGCGCCCATGAATACACAATGTCGAACCTGAAATTTGCCCAAGCAGTTGAACCGGACAATACTGCGCTAAGATTATGTGATTGAAGCGACTGAATTAAGGGCAAAACAGCAGCCTACTGTGCCAAGTACAATAGGCAGAGAAAAAAGGATAAACCCATTTTTGCGTGCGAATGTGGCCAGTATAAAAGCCGCGGTTCAGGGTCAGGCAAATGCGGATTCTGACGTGGAAACTTTTGCTGCGCTCAGACGCTGGAAGGACGATTTTTGACACAAGTCTCTTGTAAGCATAAGTAGAGGCCGATTATCATCATCGGCTATTTTCAAAAAGGTTAGTAATCAATGAAGTTCCGTTATGTATTAGTGGGATCGATGTTCCTCGCAGGATGCCAGCTTACAGGCAAAACGACGTCGCAACGACGACTAATACGCCAGAGCAACAGGAAGAAACTCAGACCCCAGCCGAATCTACCCAAATCGTCAAAGAGTCGGTAGAAGTCGAAGTGGTCGAGCCTGTCGTCACACCTCAAAGTCAGGAAGACGTCTGGAAACGGATTTCAATGCAACTTGAGATGCCGGCACCTGACAGCAAACGCGTCAACTACTACCGCAACTGGTATCTCAAACATCCCCAACACTTGGAGACTGTTGCCAAACGAGCAGAACCTTTCCTCTATCTGATCACTGAAAAAGTGGAAGAGCGTGGCATTCCGCTCGAAATTGCCTTGCTGCCTATCGTAGAAAGCTCTTTTGATCAGTTTGCATACTCTCATGGCCGTGCGGCAGGCTTGTGGCAGTTTGTACCGGATACCGGCCGCCGATTTGGCTAGAGCAAACTGGTGGTACGACGGTCGCCGTGATGTTGTAGCCTCTACAGATGCCGCATTAGATTTGTTGGAGTACCTTCACAAAAAATTTGATGGTGACTGGTTGCATGCCCTTGCCGCCTACAACACCGGTGAAGGCCGTGTGTTCCGCGCTATCCGCAATAACAAAGCCAAAGGCTTGCCAACCGACTTCTGGTCACTGTCGCTGCCGAAAGAAACCAGCGGTTATGTGCCAAAATTGATTGCTGTCGCCGATGTTATCAAGAATCAGGAAAAATACGGTATCTCCCTGCCGGCAATTGCTAACCAGCCCGTGGTAGAAATGGTTGAGCCGGGCGTTCAAATGGATCTGGCGTTGGCAGCCAACTACGCCGGTTTGTCGTTAGCTGAACTGCAGAGCCTAAACCCAGCCTACAACCATTGGGCAACGTCTCCGGATGGCAGCAACCATCTATTATTGCCGAAAGATAAAGTCGCGCACTTCACTGCAACAATGGCAGAAAACGACAACCAAGGCATTAAGGTTACCCGTTACAAGGTGAAAGGCGGTGACTCTCTTGGCTTGATTGCCCAGCGCCACAATACAACAGTAAAAGTGATACAACGCGCCAATAGCCTCAAAGGTACAAATATCCGCGCAGGCCAACATTTGCTGATCCCGGTATCAGTGAAAGATGAAAGTCAGTACACGCTGAGTGCACCGCAACGACTGGCAAAGCTGACCGGCAAAAAGCGAGGGGATTACAAGCTGACCCATACCGTGCAAAAAGGTGACAGCTTCTGGTCTATCGCCCGCAAGCAAGGAGTATCACATACCGATCTGGCACGCTGGAATGGCATGGCTCCGAAAGACCCGCTGCGTGTCGGCCAAGAACTGGTAGTCTGGAAGAAAGCCGCTGACGGCGCACGTATCCGTACTATTGTTTACCAAATCCGTCAGGGTGACTCACTAAGCACCATTGCGGCTCGCTACAAGGTCTCAGTGTCTGATTTGATGAAATGGAATGCGTTGAAAAAGAATGCCTATATCCAGCCAGGACAAAAACTGAAGTTGTATATCGATGTGACGAAAGTCAGCGCATAAACCTCATAATATGAAGAAAGCGCGTTGTGGAAACACAGCGCGCTTTTTTTATTCCTGATGTATTTACATCACCATAGGGTGACGCTTCATCATCCTGATGCCTTCCCGTTTAAAGCAGTCCACCAAGGGGTTTTCTGCCATATCAGCACGCCATACAAAAGACAGAGAACGTGCAATATCAAGCTCCGGCACATTTAAGGCAACCAGTTTGCCATTCTCGATATAGCGTTCAACGTAAGATAAGGAAGACATGTCAAGTAAGGGCCGTTGGCAACCATACTGCGGATAACCGGAATGTGTTCATACTCACGCCACACATCCAAATCTGCAATATGCCCATAAATGGCACTTTCAAATGCGGTCCGGGTTCCTGAACCGTGTTCGCGCAATATCCATTTTGCCTGCTCCAGTTGCGCCATGCTGACCCGCTCACGCTTGGCGAAAGGGTGATGGGCTGATGCCACAATCGTCAGGTGATCCATACACCAGGCTCCTGATGTAAGCGATTGTCATCCACCCGTCCCTCAATAATGCCCAGATCATAGCGGTAATCGAGCACACCATCGATCACCGAACTGGTACTTTGCACGCCCAAGGAAATTCGAATTTCCGGAAAATCATTATCAATAATACTGATAAGGTCCGGAACCAAGTGCTCTGCAGGGGTTTGACTTGCCCCCAAACGTATTTCACCACTCAATAGATGCTGGTCATAAAAGCCAAGCTCTATCTGTTTTGCATCCCTAAGCAGGCGTTTTGCTTGGGCCTTAACCATGCTCCCCAGTGGGTCAGAATGAGACGTTTACCCTTGCGTTCAAAAAGGGGACGGCCCAGCATCCGCTCTAACTGGGATAGAGACATGCTGGTCGCTGATTGGGTTAACGCAAGAAGCTCTGCTGCCTGACTGACGCTGCCGCAGTCCGCCACCGTATCAAATACTGCCAACTGTTTTAGAGAATATCGCACCGCTATTTTCCTCCCGTGAAAACACGCGCACTAACCTTATATTTTTTATGGGTTTTATTGTACCGCGCCGAAAGAAATCATCAATAAAACTGAATACTTAGCAAAGGAATATCAATTGTACTCCGGGGCCTGCTCACAATTAGTCTGAAAGGGCAGTAAGGCGTTTCGCCCTGCATCAATACAACAAGGAGAACCACATGAAACCATTGAGGAGAGGAAGCGATGACAACGGCCTACTCTGATCACGACTTCGTCTCAGTAAAAGGCTTTTCTGCCGCAGAAATGATGTCAGAAGCCGAACGCTACGCACTGAAGAAAATCAGTAAGCGCAGTGGTGCAACCATCAGTCTGGCAATTCTGGCGGGGGCATTTATCGGTCTGGCGTTTCTGTTCTACACCACAGTGACGACTGGAAATGAGAGCACAAGCTGGGGGTTAAACCGATTAGCCGGTGGCTTGGCATTCAGCATGGGGCTGATTCTTATCGTAATATTTGAAGGTGAGCTATTTACCAGCACTGTGTTGTCCAGCATTTCCTGGGCAAACAACCAGGTTGGTATTGGCAAATTGTTTATGACATGGACCAAGGTCTATTTCGGTAACTTCCTGGGCGCAATGCTGATACTGCTGTTAGTTACAGGTGCGGGTCTTTATCAACTTGATGGCGGTAGTTGGGGGCTCAATGCGCTGAATATTGCCCAGCATAAGCTTCACCACACCTGGCTGGAAGCTTTTACCCTGGGCGTGCTTTGCAACATTCTGGTCTGTACGGCGATTTGGCTGACTTTTTGTTCTGCAAACCCTGTAGTTAAAGCTTCATGACCATGTTGCCAGTTGCAATGTTTGTCTCCAGCGGCTTTGAGCACAGCATTGCAAACATGTTTATGGTGCCACTTGGCATCGTGATTTCGAACTTTGCACCGGAAGCATTCTGGACAGGTCTTGGCGTGAATGCCGCCAGCTATTCTGACCTGACCGTTTCACACTTTATTTTTAACAACCTGATCCCAGTCACTATCGGCAATATCGTTGGTGGTGCGGTGCTGGTTGGCCTTGCCAACTGGGGGATCTATCGCAAACAACTACAACAACCTGAGATGCTGGCCATCAACTCGCCAGTTGCACTTAACAAAGCCAGTAAGGACTCTGCCATGATGAACCAAGTGAAAGTAAAAGATCTGATGAACACCAGCCCAATCGTACTGAAAGCGAACGATCGCACGGTGGATGCTATCGATGTTCTGCTTTCAAACCGACTCACTGGTGCACCTGTGTGTGACAGCCAGCAACATGTCGTAGGTTTCTTCTCTGTGCACGACGTAATGGTAAACCTGTGGTGTGACGACTACCTGCCTGACAGCCAGCAACGCGTTGCTGATTTGATGAACGAGGAAGTTACAGCGCTGGGTGCCAATGAAAGCCTGATGGATGTTGCTGAATTTCTGGTAGTCGACAAGAAGACGGCTTTCCCGGTGTCTCCTATGGGGATCGCAACCAGCCTGACAATGAAACCGCTGAAAGAGCGTGTGAGGGAAGCAAGAATCAGTAAGCCACACGTGCTGCCTGTTCTGGAAAATGACCGCTTAGTCGGCGTTATCTCCAGCGCTGATGTTCTTAAAGCACTGCGTCCACTGTACGCAGGCAAAGAAGCAGCAACTAGCCTTCACCAGGCAGTGTAAACCAACAAAAAGCAGCGCACCTGCGCTGCTTTTTGCTGTCATTGATATGTAAACTGCGCCTCAAGCACCGCATGGTCAGAAGCTTTGGTATCCTGGGTTTCTGCACCAGTCAGTTTCAAACCGCGATAAAAGAGATGGTCCAATGGATGGCTGAACACTTTCAGTCGATTATCTGGCTGAAACGGGGCCTCTTGCAGACCAATAGCCCCTAACTTCTGCTTCACCACATCAAGCCGCTCATTGCTCCAGGTATTAAAATCGCCAGCAATAATCAATGGGCCTTTCAATTCCGATACCCCTTCAACCAAGGCATCAAGCTGCTCCACATACTCCTGTACACCATAAGTAAAATTGATACTGTGCAGGTTAATCACAGATAACACTTCACCACTAGAAAGTTTATAAGCGCTGTAGAGA
Organism: Enterovibrio sp. JCM 19048; assembly: GCA_001310415.1. Lineage (GTDB taxonomy): Bacteria > Pseudomonadota > Gammaproteobacteria > Enterobacterales > Vibrionaceae > Enterovibrio > Enterovibrio paralichthyis. Next base: position 15,575 of record BAXE01000047.1, read on the forward strand.
GCACTTTTGGGGAGACGAAGATAAGGCTCTACTTTGGTAAATGCACACACCTTCTCAGGGATAGCATCTGACAGCGTCATCACACCGGCTATTTCACCATTGATAGCAAATGCATAAGCCTGATTGCTGTGCCAACCATTGTCTTCGACATACGAGAGAAGCTGTGGCCGGGCTTGTGCCTCTTGCAACAAGATAATTGAGTTATCGTCTGCCAGCGCGTTCAGCTCTTCCTCCCAACCTTCCAGTTGTTGTTTATAGATATTCCAAACAGCAACATTGAGAGGTTTTGACACTTCAATTATCGATGAAGGATCATAATCCCGGCACTTTACTCCACTGTCAGCAGAAGCAAGTTGCGCAGAAGGTGGAATATCAACCACGAAGTAAACTGTCGCCATGGCAGCAAATAACACCAAGGTACAAAGCAGTACCCAGCGCGTAGCGAGCTGTTTCATTGTTGTTTATAGCCCTTTGAATGAGAGACAAATCGAAAAGAAGACAGAGATAAGCATAATACGCCAGCAATTGGAGACCAGCCCGTTTTCCATTCAGATCTAAGAAAATACGTTAAAGACAGAAAACGCAGAATAGCATCGTAGATACTTTGTACCACTTTAAAAAATGGCATCAATGAGCGCATAAATGGACGCACATTCTCTTTTCGAAAGTGCGCTTTCAGGTGTCTCGCAGACACGAAAAAGCCTCAGCATTTCTGCTGAGGCTTTGAAGGTGGCAGGGTGGAGAGACTCGAACTCCCAACACGCGGATTTGGAATCCGCTGCTCTGCCATTGGAGCTACACCCCTGTAGTTATTTTAAAGACTTAACTTTGTCCG
>BAXE01000048.1 GCA_001310415.1 Enterovibrio sp. JCM 19048
CCGTTCTAGTACGATGACAACTATTCCCATAGTCCAAACTCTCTAAGGAGATTGGAGCGACACACGAGGTTCCCGATCTTCAAGGTTTAGGCGTGACCTCAACCTTGGCAAGGTTCCTTGCGCATCTCACTTCCGACGAAGCAAAAGTGACGAATTTGGAGCGACACACGAGGTTCGAACTCGTGACCTCAACCTTGGCAAGGTTGCGCTCTACCAGCTGAGCTAGTGTCGCATCATGGAGCGCGTCCCGGAGTCGAACCGAGGTCCACGGATTTGCAATCCGCTGCATAGCCACTCTGCCAACGCGCCTTCGTTATCTCGCTTCGGTAAGTTGCCCTGCCGTCGCGGTATGGTCGGCATTCTACGGATTCGCGTGATCTAGTCAACACTATTTTTTGAAATAAAAGTGCGTTCGCTCAAAATCCGGTCAAAACCACCATAAAACGACCATTATGATGTCATTTCATCCGGAATAGGGTTCACTAAACAATATTCCTGAATGTGAGATTGATTCGCGGAGCGTTTATTTTTGCTGTTTTAGGGACAGCATGCTGCCAATAACTTTGCGTTTTTCCCGCCATAATTAACAGGACCCAGCATTCAACACATATTCTAGCTTTTGCTGGGTTCGGATATGACGCAGTACAAACCGACGCGCTTCACCAAGGCTCACTGAAGCAATGACAGGCTCATTGCCTAGTTCTGCTTCATTGTCCTGATGCCAGCCCATGTAGTCTTGTCCATCTCTGTAGTAATTTGCCAGCACTGAATTGAAGTGAATTCCAGCAATCTTTTCACTCCGTGCTTTTACTTCTTTCAACACGTTGGGCAGTGGCGCAGGTGACAATGTGAGCCTGAGTAAGAGTAAGCATTCCCAAACCACGCCTGAAGCCGGGGTTGGAGCACTTCCCTGCCAAACATCTTTATCGGTAACTGTTGCCAAGAAAGTTGATTCTGCAACAAGGCGAAAAGTGCGGCGGATTCTTCTTTGGAAAGAAAATCTGGTTGCCAGAAGAGTTTCCCGTCCGGGATGTCGACCCAGCCTTGCTGACTGAAAAGATCACCTTGGAACATCATCCTCACCTTTTGTCTACTCTACTCATCATACTCCGAATTGGATGTATCCCAATCCACAGATATAAAAAAGGCAGCTTTCGCTGCCTTCCAGAATCAGTTCGCCAGGGCGTCTTCCATCTTCGCTTTCCAGATAGCCATTGCCAGGGCTGGTTTACGCAGTACTTTTGGTGTTGGGATCCAGCCGTGGTCAATGCGTGAGAACACATCGAAACGACCCGCCTGCCCTGCCATTGCTTCTGCAACAACACGGCCTGCAATGTTGGTCAGACCCACACCGTGACCGGTGTAGCCGTGCGCGGTGTAGACGTCGTTACCCAAATGGCGGATTTCCGGCATGTAGCTGCGTGTGACAGCGAACATACCCCCCAGTGGTATTCCATTTTCACATCAGCCAGTTGTGGGAATACTTTCAGCATACGCTGGCGCAGACGTTCCTGGCTGTCAGGGTACTCACCATTGAACGGGTGATTCACGCCGCCAAACAGAATGCGGCCATCTGCGGTTGGGCGGAAGTAGTCCAGACAGTTGTTCAGATCCGACATTGCCATTTTGTTGGTGATCGGCTGGCGGTCGCCCAGTTGCTCGGTTACCGCAATATAAGAGGCAACAGGCAGCACTTTTGATTGTGCCTTGCGGTGCAGACCATCAAGGTATGCATTACAAGCCAGCAGAACCTGCTTAGCTTTTACGCTGCCTTTAGCTGTTTTCACTGTGTTGAAACCAGCGCCTTTTTCCAGCTTGATCACTGGGCTGTTCTCATAGATCTCTGCGCCAACAGAAATCGCCGCCTGTGCCAGACCCAAGGTGTAATTGAGGGTGTGAACATGGCCGCTGTTTGGATCAAACAGACCACCCAGGTAACGACGGGTATTGGCAACCTGCTCAATCTTGTCTGTATCCCACCACTCAGCCACTGGATAGTTGTAGCGGCCATGCTTAAGCTCATGCCAGGATTTCAGTTCTTTTTCCTGACCTTTATTCAGAGCCAGCTCAATGTAGCCTTCCTGAAAATCACAGTCGATGTTGAACTCGCTGATGCGCTCACGGATGATATCGATAGACTCTACGGAAAGATCCCACAGTTGCTTGCCCCACTCTGGACCATACTCTTCATCTACTTCACGCAGACCCAGACAGTAGCCCACCAGTGCCTGGCCGCCGTTACGACCTGAACCACCAAACGCAATGCGTTGACTTTCCAGCACAACAACGCTCATGCCTTTTTTACGCAGCTCAATAGCAGCGTTAGTACCGGTCAATCCCGCACCGATAATACAAACATCCGCCTGAATATCTGAGGTCAGTTCTGGCTGCTCTGGCAGTACATTTGCCGTGGCTTGGTAGTAGCTGTCGATATACCCGTGTTCTTTCGCCATGTTGCGATTACATCCTAATAAAAACGGTTAATGTAATAAAAAATTTGGCGAATATTCGCACCTTGCCACACAAACGGCAAGGACATTGTCGCGGGTGTGATCAAACCACAAATTGTTACGAATTCTCCCTATCTTTTCATTGACTATTAAAACAATTGTTTTGATGATGCGCGCTCTATTTTTCAGCTTGGTATCTACCCAAACTACCTCAAGGTGCTTTTCGCTGAGAATGACGGTTTAAGCTGATGGTTCCTGCTTGTGGGCGGCGTTAAAGGATTGATGCCGGAGCAGTGCCTCTTAGGCCGTAGCTATTCCCTGGGAGAGGGGGTCTGCGCCTTAAGGTAGTTTGGGTATACCGCTTAAGGACAATACAAAATGAACCAATATCTTAAAGGGGTGAAAGCGGCAAGCATCGCACTTACCGCAACTGTGTCTTTCAATGTTTCTGCAAACAGCGAAGTCCTGAACATCTATAACTGGGCAGAGTACATGCCTATGAGCGTGATCGAAGCGTTCGAGAAAGAATATGATGTGACGGTGAACTATTCGACGTTTGAAAACAACGAATCCATGTATACCAAGCTGAAGTTGCTTGACGGTAAAGGTTATGACCTTGCTTTTGCATCGACATACTTTATCCAGCGTATGAGCGACGAAGGCATGCTGGCGAAAATCGACAAGTCGAAGATCCCGCATGTCAAAGACATTATTCCAGGTCTGTTGGGTCAGCCATTCGACAAGAACAATGATTACTCCCTGCCATACATTTGGGGTGTCACCGGTATCAGCTACAACGGCGACATCGTTGATGGCAGCAAAGTGACCAAATGGGCAGACCTGTGGAAGCCTGAATTTGCTGGCCAAATCATGCTGCTGGACGACGTACGTGACGTGTTCGGTATGGCACTGAAGGCAAAAGGTTACAGCATCAATACCACTAACGAAGCGGAGATCGCTGAAGCATACGAAATGCTGAAGGATCTGCGTCCAGCGGTCGTGGTTTATAACTCAGATGCACCGCACGTACCTTTCGTAACCGGTGAAGTGGGTATCGGCCAACAGTGGAACGGCAACGCGTACCTGGCGAAAGCAGAAATGGACACCATTGAGTTTGTGTACCCAGACGAAGGTTCCATCATGTGGATGGATAACTTCATCATTCCAAAAGGGGCAGAAAAAGTCGATTTGGCGCACAAGTTCATCGACTTCCTGTACCGTCCTGAGAACCAGGCAGCCATGGTTGAAGAGCTGGGTTACCCAGCTCCAAGCACCCGAGCGAAAGAGAAACTGTCTGCTGAGTACACGGAAAACAACATGATTTTCCCATCCAACGAAGATGTGGAAAAAGGCGAGTTCACTAACGATGTGGGCGATGCGGTAGCAATCTACAACAAATACTGGCAGCTGCTGAAAAGCTAATTAGCCCACCAAGTTCACAAAGCCGTGGAATCTTCCGCGGCTTTTTTGTTTGTGCCGGACTCAGTTTGATTTGAAGAAAAGCATATGGGCAGCGCTCAGTGAAATCGCCCCACGCACAATGGTTTTCAGCTGCTCGGCCGAGATTCGTGCAAACACCCGGTAACCGATATACATACCGATGAAAAGAGCAGGAAGACCGACCGCACTCGCCTGCAGGGTTTCAGTATTGATTAAACCCAACATCACCAGCCCGACGATTTTCAGGATGTTCATGATCATGAATGCCCAGACCCGCGTTGCCACATACGCCGATTTTTCCATTTTCTGTTCCAACAGGAACAACCCCATCAACGGCCCTGCAGCATTGGCCAATACACCGACAAACCCACACAACCCACCAGCTATGCCCGCCGCATAACGGTTGGTGAAGATTGGGATTGGGCGGTAATCCAGCCAAACCGACAACCCCAGCAAGGTCAAAATCACTACCCCTAGTACGGTAGTGAATGTGCGCGGGTCAATATTGCCAAGCACGTAAGTACCCAGCATCACACCCAGTGCACCAAAGGGAAGTAGCTTGGCCAACACCTTCCAGTTGATGTTGTCGCGGTAGGTCATCACAGCAATCAGGTCAGTGAGAAGGTAGAGAGGCACTATCACGCCCAACGCTTCAGGCCCCGGATACGCAACCATCATCAAGGGGAGAATAATCAGCCCTAACCCACCGATGGAGAATTTAGAAAAGCCTGTCACCAGGCAGGCCAAAGAGATAAAGAGCCACGACCCATCCATTTGCAGCGTCCTTCTACCGTGACTCAATCCTGAGGACGGCCTTATGATTCATGAAGTTTCGTGATTACTTTTTCACGCAGGAGGAGTAATCTTCAGATTCTATCCCTTCGATCATAGATGTATTCAGGAAAGATAAGAATGATTGATTTTCGCTCAGACACAGTAACACAACCGGATCAAAAAATGCGCAACGCCATGGCCAACGCGCCAGTCGGTGACGATGTGTATGGTGATGACCCAACGGTCAATGAACTGGAACAGTGGGCAGCTGAGCGCCACGGTTTTGAGGCAGCAGTATTTACTGCTTCTGGCACACAGGCAAACCTCCTTGGCATTCTTTCCCACTGTGAACGTGGTGATGAATATTTGTGTGGCCAACAGGCACACAACTACAAATATGAAGCAGGTGGTGCGGCAGTGCTGGGCTCTGTTCAGCCTCAACCGATTGAAAACAACAAGGACGGTACGTTGTGCTTTGAAAAGCTGGCCGCAGCAGTGAAGCCAGATGACCTTCATTTTGCACGTACCAAACTACTGAGCCTTGAAAACACTATCGGCGGTAAAGTGTTGCCAATGGAATATCTGGCCAAAGCACGTCAATTTGCCAATACCCACAACCTGAAACTGCATCTGGATGGCGCCCGCGTTTATAACGCTTCCGTTGCACTGGATGTGGATATTAAAGAAATCAGCCAGCACTTTGATTCAATGACTATCTGTCTCTCCAAAGGTCTCGGTGCGCCGGTTGGTTCGCTGCTATTGGGCGATGTGGAATACATCAAACGTGCACGACGCCTGCGTAAGATGGTCGGCGGCGGTATGCGACAGGCGGGCATTCTGGCAGCGGCGGGCATGCTCGCTCTTACCGAAAATGTCGATCGCCTGAAAGAAGACCACGACAATGCACGCTATCTGTCTGAAAAGCTGGGTGCCATTCCGGGCTTCAACACCTTTATTTACCCGGTGCAAACCAACATCGTCTACGCTGATGTTGCACCGCACATTGATATCCACGCCATTGCGCGTACGTTGAAAGACAAAGGCATCCTGATTTCACCGGGGCATAAAGCGATGCGTCTTGTTACGCACATGAATGTCTCCCGAGATGATATCGATGCCCTGCTCAGCGCGATTGAGCAGCAGCTTTAAGTACAAAATAAGAAAATCAGGGGCGGAATTCCGCCTCTGTTTCGTTTTAAAGAGATGAGGAAAACACTATGGCAGGCGCCAGCTTACTGACACTTCTTGATGACATCGCCAGTATCCTTGACGACGTATCACTGATGAGCAAGGTAGCGGCGAAAAAGACCGCGGGCGTGCTGGGTGATGATTTGGCATTGAATGCTGAACAGGTTACCGGCGTAAGGGCTGACCGAGAACTCCCTGTGGTGTGGGCGGTCGCCAAAGGCTCAATACTTAACAAACTTATATTGGTTCCTGCCGCCCTCGCGATCAGTGCGGTAGCCCCTTGGCTCATCACTCCCTTGCTGATGCTGGGCGGTTTATTCCTTTGCTTTGAAGGCGCAGAAAAAGTGTTGCACAGCGTCTTTCACAGCAAAGAAGACGACAAGCACAAAGAGGAAGTTAAAGACTTTAACGAGGTGACATTGGATGCCGCGCAGTATGAGGCTGACAAAATCAAAGGGGCAATACGTACCGATTTTATCCTCTCTGCAGAAATCATCGTCATAACCTTGGGCGTCGTCTCTGAAAGCAGTTTCCTCACCCAGGTTATCACCCTGTTTGCTATCGCATTTATCATCACAGGCGGTGTCTACGGGCTTGTTGCCATCATCGTCAAACTGGATGATGCGGGGCTTTACCTCAGCAAAAAGCGCGCAGCCATTGCACAGTGGTTTGGACGAGGGCTGCTCGCCTTTGCACCATTCCTGATGAAATGCCTGTCGGTGATCGGCACCGTCGCCATGTTCCTCGTCGGCGGCGGCATCCTGACTCATGGCGTACACGTACTGTCCGAATTCATTACTGACGCAGCGCAGGAAACGGCACTTATCCCGAACCTCGGCAGCATTATTTCCGCCGTTCTTCCAACACTGCTTCACGGCTTAATCGGGATAATAGCCGGTGTTGTCGTTGTAGGTATCGTTAACCTGATCACCTGGCTGAAACCGGAAAAAGGTGAGACCACACCGGAAAATGCGTACTACTACGGATTGCCGCCACTGCTAACTCCCCTTACTTTTTAATAAGGACAGAAACCAAAAGGGAGAACAGGAATGGCGGCAAAACATGTACTCATCACCGGTGGTGCCAGTGGCATTGGTTTTGGTATTGCCCAGGGCTTTGCGAAAGACGGTTACCGCGTCACGCTCTCTGACATCAATAAAGAAGCGCTCGATCGCGCCGTGGCGGAATTGGGCAAGCAATTTGATGTTGAAGTCGCAGGTATCGAGCTGGATGTGACCAACTCAGAACAACTTGCTTCTGCGCCCGATCGTGTTGGCGTCCCCATCGATGTTTTGGTCAACAATGCCGGCATCCAGTTTGTTTCCGCACTTGAACAGTTCCCTGAGGATAAATGGCGCCTGATCATTGATATCCTGCTGTGCGGCCCCGCTATGCTGACCAAAGCTTTCCTGCCACAAATGTACAAACAAAACTTTGGCCGCATCATCAATGTAGGCTCAATCCACAGCCTAGTCGCATCACCTTATAAATCGGCCTATGTGTCTGCTAAACACGGCTTGCTGGGCTTTTCCAAAACCATCGCGCTGGAAAGCGCTGAGCATGACGTTACCATCAATACCCTTTGCCCCTCCTACGTAAAAACGCCGCTGGTTGAAAACCAGATTGCCGCACAAGCGCAGAGCCATGGCATTACCGAGGAAGAAGTGATTAACACAATTATGCTTAAACCTATGCCGAAAAAAGCCTTTATTGACTTAAGTGAACTGGCTGAAACTGCATTATTTCTCTGTTCGCCCGCCGCCAAAAACATCACTGCGCAGGCAATAACCATTGATGGTGGCTGGACAGCCCACTGATCCGCCACACGTCAACGGGCACTTTTTGCGCACTTGTTCACCTCATCAGGGGTGAATAAAGTGCGCCAGCCCACATTGCGGACATCTCCCCTATTCTTTATCTCAAAATCAGTAAGTTAACAGCGCTACACTGAAAATAAGGATCATTTCTGTGTAAGGAGAGCGCTATGGCACAAACTTCTCTCACCAGTGACAAGCTCTATCGCACATCACAACTGAGCAAGCTCGACGTATCATCACCAAACATCTTGACCCATTGGAAGAAATCGTTGGTCAGGACAGGGCACGTCAAGCCGTCGAATTTGCCATGTCTATTAAAGAAAAGGCTACAACATCTATGCCTTGGGTCAGAATGGCCTTGGCAAGCGCACCATGGTCATGCGTTATCTCAGCCGCCACTGGCAATATAACCACCCGATTTATGACTGGTGCTACGTCGCCAATTTTCAGGATTCGCGCTGTCCAACCGTCTTAAAGCTGCCCGCGGGTAAAGGTATTCAGCTTAAAAAAGACATTGAAAAGTTGATGGCGAGAATGGGCAAATCCCTGCCGCTGGCCTTCGACAATGAGATGTACTATTCCCGCGCTGACATGCTCAAATCCCGTTTGAGCGAGCAGCAGGAAGGGGCACTGGCGACGCTGAGTCAGGAAGCCAAAAACCAGAGTGTCAGCCTTTCCATCACAACGACAGGTGAATACCAGTTTATCGCCCTTAATGGTGAAGAGCCTCACACCGAAGACAGCTTCCTCGAACTGTCCGAGAAAGAACAAAAACGCTTTGATACCGTGATCCGCGAACTGGAAATTCAGCTACGTGGCATTATCCGCAAACTCACAGAGTGGGAAGAAGATTACGCAGAGAAGCAACAGAAGCTGGATGAAGACATCGCGACCGAGGTGGTCTCCCACCTTATTGTGCCGCTGATTGAAAACTATCGCGACCTGCCGCAGGTGAAGAAATACCTCAAAGCCATGCAGGCAGATATCCTCGAAAATCTGGATATTTCCTGCAGGAAAGCGAAGAGCAGGCTGCCCTCGCCTATGCAGCGCTGGATAAAAAACTGCCTCGACGCTATCAGGTTAATGTGCTGGTCAGCCAGGAAGAAAATGTGCCGCCAGTGATCGTGGAAGACAGCCCGTCCTACCACAACATTTTCGGTTACGTGGAAAACGCGACGTACAAAGGCACCGTCTTTACTGATTTCTCGCTGATCCGTTCCGGCAGTATTCACCGCGCCAACGGCGGCGTATTGCTGATTGATGCGGTCAAAGTGCTTGAACGCCCTTATGTATGGGATGGCCTGAAACGCGCACTGAGTTCACGTAAAGCCAACCTGAGTTCGCTTGAGCGGGAAGTGACCCTGAGCGGCACGATCTCCCTTGAGCCAGAGCCGATTCCACTGGATGTAAAAATCATCCTGTTTGGTGACTATCAGACTTATCGCTTGCTGCAAAACTACGATCCGGAGTTCAGCGAACTGTTCCGCGTGACCGCAGATTTTGAAGATGACATGCCGCGCAACGAAGACAGTGAAATGAAGTATGCGCAGTTTATCTCCAGTATCTGTCACGACAGTAACCTGCTCCACTGCGACAAGGGTGCTATCGCCCGCATCATCGAGCACAGCAGCCGTCAGGCAGATGATCAGGACAAGCTCTCGCTGCACTCGGCAGACATCGCTAACCTGTTGCGGGAATCCAATTATCAGGCCAAATCCCTGGGGTCGAACCTCATCCGCGCTTCGCATGTCGAAAAAGCGCTGGCCAGCCGCGATCTCAGGGTCAGCCGTTTACGCGACCACGTCATGGAAGGCTTTGTTACCGGGACAACCCTTATCGAAACCAAAGGCAAAGCTGTGGGTCAGGTAAACGCACTTTCTGTGCTGAGCACCAACGATTTCAGCTTTGGCGCGCCAAACCGCATTACCGCCACCACCTCGTTTGGTGATGGTGAAGTACTGGACATTGAGCGCAGCGTTGAGCTGGGTGGCAGTATTCACTCTAAAGGCGTAATGATTCTGACGGCTTATCTTGCTTCACTGTTGGGTAAGCACGCTAAAATCCCGCTGACAACCCGCCTGACATTTGAGCAGTCATACGGTGGTGTGGATGGTGACAGCGCCTCAATGGCTGAATTCTGCGCCATCATTTCTGCCATTTCAGGCATTCCGCTCAGGCAGGATCTTGCGATTACAGGCTCGATGAACCAATTCGGTCAGGCGCAGCTATTGGTGGTGTGAACGAGAAAATAGAAGGCTTCTTTGATGTCTGCACCATTAAGGGCCCGAAATCGACTCAAGGGGTGATCATTCCTCGCTCCAACGCTCACAACCTCATGCTGCGAAAAGACATTATCCACGCGGTCGAAAAAGGGAAATTCCACATCTACGCCATTGACCATGTCAGCGAAGCGATTGAGCTTTTCACCGGCACGGTGGCTGGCAAACCGGATGCCCGCGGCAAGTTCAAACCGGACACAGTGCTACACAGGGCACATCAACAACTTGAAAACCTGCGCCCAAAGGACAGGAAGAAGAACTAACCTCATGAAAAATGCCGTGTTCGCGCCACGCGATCACGGCCACTTACCTTGTCACCATTCTTAACACCGTGTTCCATATAGGTATCTCACCGATCCATTTTCTGCATAACGCATTGTTACACCAAGAACCCCGTTCTTTCTGTGCTAGACCAGAATGGTGACTGATGTCGCCGTGTTTTAAGTGCCCTGCGAAACCAGTAGCTGTTAAACACATGCTTAGAAGGAACGATTATGATTAGGAAGAATAGACGGCTTTGGTTCGTCGCCCCTGCCGCCCTCGCCCTCTCCATGACACTCACTTTCTCCCCAGCCTTTGGTCATGAAGATGCAGTTGCAGACGGCAGCAAAGCAGACAACAAAAACCTGCTGCACGATACACCAAATCCGGACGGTCATATCCCCAGCAACGTCAACTATGGCTTTACTGTTATAGGACGGGACACCCTGGGTGGTATCGCTGACGGTAAGTACACTGACGTATGGGCGCATAAAGGTTTCGCCTATGTGGGGACTTTCCAGGAACCGACCTGTGACCGTTCAGGTGTCTTTATTTCAGACATCCGCGATCCGGCTAACCCTGTGACAGTCAAAATGATCAAATCGCCACCCAATACCCGGATAAACGACGTTAAGGTATATGAAATCGCGGGGAAAGATGTATTAATCCACTCCCTTGAACCGTGTTGAAAAATAGCCGGTAAAGCCCCACAACGTGGGCAACGGGGGATTTCACTGTGGGATGTTTCAGACCCGGCTAACCCTCATGCCCTAAAACAGAATTTCCTCGATTTTCCTGTCCACAATACGTTTGCCTGGCAACCAGCTGATGGCAAAACCTATTTGCTTATCGTTGATGATGTCGCTTTGAATGACCTCAAAATTGCCGACATTTCCAAGCCTCAGTCACCCAAACTGCTCGGTGAAACAGGCATTGAAGATTGGCTGGAAACCAATCCTGAAATCGCCGACGACGGACAACTTTTTACCGGTTCTTTTGCCGCATCCTTGCTGCATGATATCTGGGTAAATGATGTTGACCCCGGCGAAGGAGAAAACTGGCAGGCGGTGCTCTCTTACTGGGATGCGGGATTTGTCGTTCTCGATGTCAATGACCCGAACAACCCAGTCTTTATCAAAGATTCCACTATCCAGACCCGGATCCAGTTCTTGGCGGCAGCCCGGCAGAAGGTAATGCCCACGCAGCAGTCTTCGGTGGAGAAGGCTTTGATAAGATCTTTGGTGGGGACGAAGACTTCGACTCTCTCTATTCCGCCGTCACTGTCAATGGTGAAGATTACGCGGCGACTCAGGGCAGCGCTGTACCTCAGGTAGGCCCTGGTGCAGATATTGAATCTCTCGAAGGCCAAACTGCTTTTGTTGGCCTGGCTTGTGGAGATGCCTTAACTCCAGCGAGCGATACGGGTGCCACCATTGCGTTAATTGAACGAGGCAGCTGTGCGTTTACAACCAAAGCGCAAACCATCGAAGCAGCAGGTTATCAGGCCGGTATTGTGTTCAACTCTGCGGTAGAAGGAAACTGCGAAGCGAGCGTTTCCATGCTGGTTGAAGGTGGTATCCCAATGATGTTTGTACCTCGCTCAAGTGGCTTCGCTATTCTGGGCATTGAAGGTTATGACCCTACCCTTTGCCCCGCTAGCGAAGGTGATAACCCGCCACTGCCACCTGCTGATTCACTTGGCTTGTTGGCTAAACTGGGCGCAGCTTTGATGGTTGGGGCTATCTCCATGTTCTCAACAACAAAACGGAAGAGGTGACCGTGAAGTATGGCCGCGATGGCGATACCCGTACTGTGGGCTATCTGGGAGAAATCGGTTACTACGCACCTTCTGAGCTGACGGATCCTGATCTGGCAATCGGGGCGGGTGACCTGACCATGCACAATCTGGAAATTGACCCTCAATATCCAAACAGGGCTTATATCTCCTGGTACTCACTGGGACTGAGGGCGGTTGAGTGGCGGGAAGGACACCTGCACTCCAATGCAAAAGGTGAAGGAGTAAACTCGTGGAATATGCATGAAGTCGGCCGCTTCATAGCAGGGGATGAGTACGAAGACTCGTCAGGCTCCAACTTCTGGGGTGTCCACGTCACTGAAGTGGATGGAGAGCAATATATTCTGGGCTCAGACCGCAACACCGGCCTGTGGATCTTCCAGTGGCAATGTCAGGATGTCAGTGACATTTTCTACTGCAATGCACCACAGCAGTAACAGGTGATGAAAGAAAGCCGACCTTTTGGCCGGCTTTCTTGTTCCTGAGCTTTCCATCAGCCATAGGCAATGGACGGCAACCAGAGTATGAGTTGCGGCCAGAACACCAATACCACCAGCGCAATCAGCTGCAGGATGATGAACGGGATAACCCCTTTGTAGATATCGATCAACCTGACTTCCGGTGGGCAGACACCTTTGAGGTAGAACAGAGCAAATCCCACGGGCGGCGTCAGGAAACTGGTCTGCAGCGCCATCGCCACCAGCATGACAAACCACACCAGTTCTGGGTTATCCAACCCCGGATAAGTCCCGATTTCAATGTCTAGCCCCATCACCACAGGTGCCAGCAAAGGCAATACAATCAGGGTGATTTCAATCCAGTCTAGGAAGAAGCCGAGCAGGAAAATCACCAGCAGGATAAAGGCCACCACGCCATAAGGACCGAACGGTAACGCTTCGAACGCACTCTCGATAAACTCATCACCACCCAACTCGCGCAGCACCAATGCAAAACAAGTCGCACCAATAAATATCGCAAAGATGTAGGCCGTGGTTTTATAGCTGTCGAGTAGTACTTCTTTCAGCACGGCGATGGAGAAACGCTTGTAATACATCGCCAGCACAATCGCACCGAATGCGCCCACACCTGATGCTTCGGTTGGTGTAGCAATACCGGCGAAAATGGAACCCAGCACAACAATGATCAGCATAAAGGTCGGCACTATCGCCTTGCCAACATCTTTTACTACTCCCCAGTCAACGCCCTTTGCATCGTCCGGTAGAGGTAAAGACTCCGATTTCACCACTCCCATGATCAGCAGATAAACGATATATATCGCCCCCAGCATCAACCCAGGAAACATAGCGCCCATAAAAAGGTCACCCACTGACAATCCCAGCTGATCGGCCATGATCACCAACATAATGGAAGGCGGCAGCAGGATCCCGAGCGTACCGGCGGAAGCACCGTGCCCAGCGCAAGCGGTAGGTTATAGCCTTGCTTCATCATTGCAGGCAGCGACATGGTGGCGAGCAGCACCACGGATGCCCCAATGATGCCGGTTGATGCGGCAAGGATAATACCAATTGCCATGACCGTGATCGCCAGACCACCATGAACACGGCCAAACAGCGCCTGCATGGCGTGCATCAACCTGTCAGCCACCCCGGATTTATCCAGCATGTTCCCCATGAAGATGAACATGGGCAAGGCCACCAATATCCAGTTATCCATGATTTTATAGAGCCGGTTTACCACCAGTCCAAGGGTGGTGAAATCGAGCTGTCCAGGTATCGAGGTAGATATCGGCGTAGTAGCCAATGAACGCAAAGGCGACACCGACACCACCCAACACCCAGGCGACGGGAATACCGAGAAACAGCAGGATGATAAAACTGCCAAACATCGACAGGACGAGGATCTCATTCGCTTCCATGGGAACCTCCCTGACGTAAAAGCGCGACGGCACGCAACAGGCGCGCGAGACTGGCGAAGGCCAACAAGGCGGCACTGAAAGGAATGGCAGATTTAATTAACCAGCGCCATGGCAGGCCGGAAGGTGCATTGGAACGCTCGCCTACCCGCCACGCTTCATAAACGAAATCAAGCGAGTGGATAAAAATGACGTACATAAACGGCCAGACGAAAAACAGCACAGTGATGATTTCAATCCACGCTTTGGCTTTTTCCGAAAAGCGGTGATAGAAAATATCGACGCGCACATGGGTGCCGGTAATTTCCGCGTACGAGAGGCCAAACAAAACACCAATGGCGTAGAGGTGCCATTGCAGCTCTTCCAGTGCAATCTGGCCATTGTGAAAGACTTTACGAAGCACTACCTGCAGGATGATTACCGCGACGAGGACCAGATAGCTCCAGGCAAACGTTCGGCCGACAACGCGGACGACGTGCTCAATGCTGTCTGCCAGCGGTGATGCAGGCAGTGAGTGAGAAGGCTGGGTCATAACTCGCTCCTTCACCCATTACGATGAAAAAACGGGCAGCATCCTGCTGCCCGGAACTTTGCTTGTTTACTGGTTGGTACCGCGCGGCAGGAAGGCTTTCGACTCCCAAACCTGGTAGTTTTTACGGAATTCAGACATGTCATTCCACACTTTGGTGAAGTAAGGGTCTTTCTTCTGCTCTTCCACCACTTCCAGCCAGGTGCTTTCAAACAGGTTCAACATTTCGTCGTTCCAGTAACGCAGCTCAACGCCCTGCTCCTGTGCTTTCTGCATCGCTTCAAACTGCATTGCCTCACCTTCGGCAATCGAGTTGGTCATGGACGCCATACACAGGGTTTCAATGGAAGAGTGTTGGTCTTCGTCCATCTTGTTCCAGGTATCTTTGTTGATCAGCAGCTCAAACACTGTCGCCTGTTGGTGCCAACCTGGGAAGTAGTTGTACTTAACCACCTTCTGGAAGCCCAGGCGTTGGTCGATCGCAGGCTGGGAGAATTCGCTGGCATCAATCGCACCTTTCTCCAGGGCGCCGAAGATTTCACCACCCGGTAACTGAACTGTACCCACACCCAGTTTTTCCATCACCTGTCCACCAAGACCGAAGAAACGCATGGTCAGCCCTTTCAGGTCTTCAGGCTTGTCGATAGGTTTTCTGAACCAGCCAGACGTTTCCGGAGAAATAATCGCGCAGGGAATTACCTTGACGTTGTAACCCGCTTCGTCATACATGCCTTGATACAGTTTCATGCCGTTGCCGTAGAACAGCCATGCCATGTACTCCGGTGCTTCCGGGCCGAAAGGTACCGCTGAGAACAAGGCTGCGGCTGGCATTTTGCCTTGCCAATAGCCAGCTGTTGCGTAACCTGAGTTCACCTTGCCGCTTGAAACAGCGTCCAGAATCTCCAGTGGCGCAACCAGTTTGCCCGGCTCATAAACCTTCATTTTGATGGTGTTGCCTGAAACTGGCTGAATACGCTCGGATACCCACTTGATTGGGGTGCCCAGCGCAGGCAGGTGTGTGCCGAAGGCAATAGGGGTTTTTAGCAATACTTTGTCAGCCAGCGCTGCGCCTGAAAAACAAAGTGTTGCCAATGCCGCTACTTTCAGTGTCGTTGTGGTTACCTTTTTCATTGTCTACTCCCTTAGGGTTGAGGCTTAGAGCACATTGAGACTGTTAAAAACTTGTTACCATCTACTAGGTCGAGAAAACAAAAAAATAATCAAGTTAGAAAACGAACTTAA
>BAXE01000049.1 GCA_001310415.1 Enterovibrio sp. JCM 19048
TGGTGATAACATTTCTATGACTGTTACTCTGATCGCGCCAATCGCGATGGACGAAGGTCTGCGTTTTGCTATCCGTGAAGGTGGCCGTACTGTAGGTGCGGGTGTTGTTGCTACTATCATCGCTTAATTTTAAGCTTTGTTAGCACAATGCTAGAAAAAGGACGCTTCGGCGTCCTTTTTCATTTTTGGCATTTGGAAAAAGAAAAAACAAAATTAAGTGCAATAAGAACTATTATCATTTATATTGCGCTTACGTTTGTTGTTTTGTGAGAGTAATGATGTACGTTTGTGTCTGTCACGCGGTTTCGGATAAAACGATCCGTAAACTAGCCTATGAGCAGGGCATAAAAGAAATCCGCGAAATCCGGAAAGTCACCGCGCTGGGAAGCAGTTGCGGAAAATGCATACCTATAGCAAAGGCTATTTTGCAGGACGCAAACTTAAATCCCCTCTACAAAGAAGCAGGTTAACTGCGTAGCAATATTCTTACACGGTAAAAGCGCTCCACCTTCTATAGTTGTTAGACATAGAAAAGGAGCGCCGCCATGAAAGCCGATCCCATCATTATCCAACACCTCAACAAAATCCTCGCCAACGAGCTCATCGCAATCAACCAGTATTTCCTGCATGCGCGCATGTACAAAGACTGGGGTTTAAAAGTGCTTGCCGACAAAGAATATGAAGAATCTATCGATGAGATGAAGCATGCCGATCACCTGATAGAGCGTATTTTGTTTCTGGAAGGTCTGCCGAATATGCAGCAGCTGGGTAAACTGCGTATCGGGGAAGACACCCAGGAAATGCTGGAGTGTGACTTGGCGTTAGAGATGGATGCTATCCCGGATCTACGCGATGCTATCCAATATGCAGAGAGCGTGAGGATTATGTGTCACGGGATTTGTTTCAGAACATCCTTGAAGATGAAGAGGAGCATGTTGACTGGTTGGAAACCCAACTGGGATTGATTGATAAAGTTGGGATTCAGAATTACAACCAGGCGCAAATCATCGAGTGCGAGGATTGATGCCGGCTTAGGTAGGCGTATTTACAGCATTTACGCCTTTTTCTGACTAATTTTTAAGCGCGGGTTGCAAAGCGAATTGTGATCTGTATAATGCCCCGCACTGCCTGAGACATTTGCTCTCAATGCTGCAGTTGTGAACCAATGAGCACAGGAGGAAGACCTGTCGTTGTAGGCTCTGCCTGACAAGGTCGGTAATGTAGACTCCGCTTATGTTCGCAGTCATATTAAATGGCTGACAATGTATCAGATATTGATACTACGGTTTCACATAAATCAATCGGCATTCCCTTATTCCAATGAGGTTGAGTGGCGATATTGTTTGTGTAATTTTTTAATTTGGAGCTCTGTCTAATGCAGAACCAACGTATCCGTATCCGCCTGAAGGCTTTCGATCACCGTTTGATCGATCAGTCTACTGCGGAAATCGTTGAAACCGCTAAGCGCACTGGTGCGCAGGTACGTGGTCCAATCCCACTGCCAACTCGTAAAGAGCGCTTCACCGTTCTTATCTCTCCGCACGTAAACAAAGATGCACGTGACCAGTACGAAATCCGTACTCACAAGCGTCTGATCGACATCGTTGAGCCAACAGACAAAACTGTTGACGCTCTGATGCGTCTTGACCTTGCTGCGGGCGTTGATGTTCAAATCAGCTGGGTTAAGAGGGGAGTTTAAAATGATTGGTCTAGTCGGTCGTAAAGTGGGCATGACTCGCATCTTCACTGAAGAAGGCGTTTCTATCCCTGTAACCGTTGTAGAAGTAGAAACTAACCGTGTAACTCAGGTACGTACTCCTGAAGTTGATGGTTACTCTGCTATCCAAGTTACTTCAGGTGTGAAGAAAGCAAGCCGCGTAACTAAGCCAGAAGCTGGTCACTTTGCGAAAGCAGGTGTTGAAGCTGGCCGTGGTCTGTGGGAATTCCGTCTGGAGAGCGGCGAAGAGTTCGAAGTTGGCGCTGAGCTGAACGTAGATCTGTTCGCAGAAATCAAAAAAGTAGACGTTACTGGCACATCTAAAGGTAAGGGCTTCCAAGGCGCTGTTAAGCGTTGGAACTTCCGTACTCAAGATATGACCCACGGTAACTCTTTGTCTCACCGTGCTCCTGGTTCAATTGGCCAATGTCAAACTCCAGGTCGCGTATTCAAAGGCAAGAAAATGGCAGGTCACATGGGTGCTGAGCAGGTAACTACTCAAAACCTAGAGATCGTACGTGTTGATGCTGAGCGCAAACTGCTTCTTATTAAAGGTGCAGTACCAGGCGCAACTGGCAGCAACGTGATCGTTAAACCAGCCGTTAAAGCGTAACGTCGAGGAGATAGTAATGGAATTGGTAGTAAAAGGCGCTGATGCGCTGACTGTTTCCGAAACTACCTTCGGGCGTGAGTTCAACGAAGCTCTGGTTCACCAAGTAGTTGTTGCATACGCAGCTGGTGCCCGTCAAGGTACTCGTGCGCAGAAGACTCGTTCAGACGTATCAGGTGGCGGTGCTAAGCCATGGCGTCAGAAGGGTACTGGTCGCGCCCGTGCAGGTACAATCCGCAGCCCACTGTGGCGTTCAGGCGGTGTAACTTTCGCAGCTCGTCCTCAGGACCACAGCCAGAAAGTTAACAAGAAAATGTACCGTGGTGCTCTGAAGAGCATCCTGTCTGAGCTGGTTCGTCAAGAGCGTCTGATCGTTGTTGATAACTTCTCAGTAGAAGCACCAAAAACTAAAGAGCTGATCGCTAAGCTGAATGAGCTTGAGCTGACAGAAGCTCTGATCGTAACTGCAGAAGTTGATGAGAACCTGTTCCTGGCAGCGCGTAACCTGTACAAGGTTGACGTTCGCGACGCAGCAGGCATCGACCCAGTTAGCCTGATCGCTTTCGACAAAGTAGTTATGACTGCAGCTGCAGTTAAGCAAGTTGAGGAGATGCTGGGATGATCACTGAAGAGCGTATCCTGAAAGTTCTGCGTGCTCCGCACATCTCTGAAAAAGCAACCATGGCTGCTGAAAACGGTAACACTATCGTTTTCAAAGTAGCGATGAACGCGACTAAGAAAGAGATCAAAGCAGCAGTTGAGAAACTGTTCGAAGTTGAAGTGAAGTCTGTAAATACCCTGATCATGAAGGGTAAGACCAAACGTCAAGGTATGCGCCAAGGCCGTCGTTCAGACGTGAAAAAAGCGTACGTTATCTTGAAAGAAGGTCAAGACATCGACTTCGCTGGCGGCGCTGAGTAAGACGGAGGAGTAACAGAAAATGGCAATTGTTAAATGTAAGCCTACTTCACCGGGTCGTCGTCACGTTGTTAAAGTTGTTAACGCTGACCTGTACAAAGGTAAGCCTTACGCACCACTGCTGGAGAAAAACCAGAAGTCTGGTGGTCGTAACAACAACGGTCGTATCACAGTACGTCACATCGGTGGTGGTCATAAGCAACACTACCGTCTGGTTGACTTCAAACGTACTAAAGACGGCATCCCAGCGAAAGTTGAGCGTCTGGAATACGATCCAAACCGTAGCGCGAACATCGCACTGGTTCTGTACGCAGACGGTGAGCGTCGTTACATCATTGCACCTAAAGGCCTGAAAGCTGGCGACCAGATCCAATCTGGCGCAGATGCTGCGATCAAAGTAGGTAACACCCTGCCAATGCGCAACATCCCAGTAGGTTCTACTGTTCACAACGTTGAACTGAAGCCTGGTAAAGGTGCACAGCTGGCTCGTTCAGCTGGTGCATACGCACAAATCGTAGCTCGCGATGGCGCATACGTAACTATTCGTCTGCGTTCTGGTGAGATGCGTAAAGTTCTTTCTGAAGGTCGTGCGACCATCGGTGAAGTTGGTAACGCAGAACACATGCTGCGTGAACTGGGTAAAGCAGGTGCTACTCGCTGGAAGGGCGTTCGTCCAACAGTACGTGGTGTTGCAATGAACCAGTAGACCACCCACACGGTGGTGGTGAAGGTCGTACTTCGGGCGGTCGTCACCCAGTATCTCCTTGGGGTATGCCAACTAAAGGCTTCAAGACCCGTAAGAACAAACGTACCGACAAGTACATCGTACGTCGTCGTAACAAGTAATTTATATCAGAGGATAAGCCATGCCACGTTCTCTCAAGAAAGGTCCTTTTATTGACCTGCACTTGCTGAAGAAGGTAGAGAAAGCGGTGGAAAGCGGTGACAAGAAGCCTGTTAAGACTTGGTCCCGTCGTTCAATGATCATCCCTCAGATGATCGGTTTGACCATCGCTGTCCATAATGGTCGTCAGCACGTACCTGTTTTCATCACTGATGAGATGATCGGTCACAAGCTGGGCGAATTTGCACCAACACGTACTTATCGCGGCCACGCTGCAGATAAGAAAGCTAAGAAGCGTTAAGGAGTTAAGATATGGAAGCTATTGCTAAACATCGCTTTGCTCGTATTTCGCCTCAGAAAGCACGTTTGGTAGCAGACCAAGTGCGCGGTAAAAACGTTGCACAAGCAATCGAGATCCTGACTTTCAGCGACAAAAAAGCTGCAGATCTGATCAAGAAAGTGCTGGAGTCTGCAATTGCAAACGCTGAGCATAACGAAGGCGCAGACATCGATGAGCTGTCTGTAGCGAAAATCTTCGTTGACGAAGGCCCAGTCATGAAGCGCATCATGCCTCGTGCAAAAGGCCGTGCCGATCGCATCTTGAAGCGTTCTAGCCACATCACTGTTGTTGTAGCAGACCGCTAAGAGACGAGGAGAGAAAGCAATGGGTCAAAAAGTACATCCTAATGGTATTCGTCTTGGCATCTGTAAGCTTGGAATTCCACTTGGTTTGCTAACAGCCAAGATTTCGCTGACAACCTAGACGGCGACTTCAAGGTACGTCAGTTCCTGACTAAAGAACTGTCTAAAGCGTCTGTTTCTCGTATCGTTATCGAGCGTCCTGCTAAGAGCATCCGTGTGACTATCCACACTGCTCGCCCAGGCGTTGTTATCGGTAAGAAAGGCGAAGACGTAGAAAAACTGCGCGCTCGCGTTGCTCAAATCGCTGGTGTTCCAGCGCAAATCAACATCTCAGAAGTACGCAAGCCTGAGCTTGACGCACAACTGGTTGGTGACAGCATCGCGTCTCAGCTAGAGCGTCGTGTTATGTTCCGTCGCGCTATGAAGCGTGCGGTACAAAACGCAATGCGTCTGGGTGCCAAGGGTATCAAAGTGGAAGTAAGCGGCCGTCTTGGCGGTGCTGAAATCGCTCGTACCGAGTGGTACCGTGAAGGCCGTGTGCCACTGCACACTCTTCGTGCTGACATTGATTACGCAACTTCTTCGGCTCACACCACTTACGGTGTAATTGGTATTAAAGTTTGGATCTTCAAAGGTGAAGTTCTGGGCGGCATGCCAGTAGCAGAGCCACAGGCTGACAAGCCTAAGAAGCAGCGTAAAGGCCGTAAGTAAGGAGTCTATCGATGCTTCAACCAAAACGTACTAAGTTCCGCAAGACTTTTAAAGGTCGTAACCGCGGTCTTGCTGCCGGTACTGACGTAAGCTTCGGTACCTTCGGCTGAAAGCTGTAGGTCGTGGTCGTATCACTGCACGTCAGATCGAAGCTGCACGTCGTGCTATGACTCGTCACATCAAGCGTCAGGGTCAAATCTGGATCCGTGTGTTCCCAGACAAGCCAATCACTACCAAGCCACTGGAAGTTCGTCAGGGTAAAGGTAAGGGTTCTGTGAGCTACTGGGTTGCACAAATCCAACCAGGTAAAGTCCTGTACGAAATGGATGGTGTTTCTGAAACCCTAGCTCGTGAAGCATTTGATCTTGCTGCACGTAAGCTACCAATCAAAACCACTTTCGTAACTAAGGCGGTGATGTGATGAAAGCACAAGAACTTCGCGAAAAGAGCGTTGAGCAGCTGAACGAAGAACTGCTGGGTCTGCTGCGTGAGCAATTCAACCTGCGCATGCAAGCGGCAACTGGTCAACTTCAGCAAACTCACACTCTGAAGAACGTTCGTCGCGATATCGCACGTGTTAAAACCGTTCTGAACCAGAAGGGCAACGCATAATGAGCGACAAAATCCGTACTCAACAAGGTCGTGTAGTTAGCGACAAGATGGATAAATCTATCGTTGTTGCGATTGAGCGTTTTGTAAAACACCCAATCTACGGTAAGTTTGTTCGTCAAACTACTAAACTGCACGTTCACGATGAAAACAACGAGTGCGCCGAAGGCGACAAAGTTGAGATCCGTGAGTGTCGTCCACTGTCTAAGAAAAAATCTTGGACTCTGGTACGCGTAGTTGAGAAAGCACGCCTGTAAGGCAAGCTTTCCAGCGGTAAAATCAAAACGGCTCCTGAATTTGGGGCCGTTTATTTTTTATCTACCCATATTAAAAAAATAGTGTTATTATTCGCCGCCCTTGTAATGAGGCAGCCCGACCCGTGATGGGTCTAGATGTAATAACAGCGGAGCACTAACCATGATCCAAATGCAAAGTATGCTGGATGCAGCCGATAACTCCGGCGCTCGTAGCGTAATGTGTATTAAGGTGCTGGGTGGTCACACCGTCGCTACGCCCATATCGGCGACGTCATCAAAGTTACCGTTAAAGATGCAATTCCACGCGGTAAAGTTAAAAAAGGTGATGTTCTGAAGGCGGTTGTAGTTCGCACCCGTAAAGGCGTTCGTCGTCCAGACGGCTCTGTCATTCGCTTCGACCGTAATGCTTGCGTACTGTTGAACAACACTACTGAGCAACCAATCGGTACTCGTATCTTTGGCCCTGTGACACGTGAGCTTCGTGGCGATAAGTTCATGAAGATTGTGTCTCTGGCGCCAGAAGTTCTGTAAGGAGCGGTTAAAATGGCAGCTAAAATCCGTCGTAACGACGAAGTTATCGTTCTTGCCGGCAAAGATAAAGGCAAGAAAGGTAAAGTAACTAAGGTTCTGACCACTGGTAAAGTTATCGTTGAAGGTATCAACCTGGTTAAGAAACACCAGAAGCCTGTTCCGGCTCTGGGCATCCAAGGCGGCATCGTAGAAAAAGAAGCTGCAGTGGACGTTTCTAACGTTGCTATCTACAACGCGGCAACTGGTAAAGCAGACCGTGTAGGCTTCCGATTCGAAGACGGCAAAAAAGTTCGTTTCTTCAAATCGAATGGCGAAATTATTTAAGTAATTCTGGAGTAGTACACTATGGCGAAACTGCATGATTACTACAAAGAGACTGTTGTAAAAGAACTGACTGAAAAGTTCGAATACAAGAGTATCATGCAAGTCCCAAGGATCGAAAAGATCACCCTGAACATGGGTGTGGGCGAAGCAATCAACGACAAAAAACTGCTGGAGAACGCGGCATCTGATCTGACTGCAATTTCAGGTCAAAAACCGCTGATCACTAAAGCACGTAAATCAGTTGCTGGCTTCAAGATCCGTGAGGGCTACCCAATTGGCTGTAAAGTAACCCTGCGTGGCGAGCGTATGTGGGAATTCCTGGAGCGTTTGATTTCTATCGCTCTTCCACGTGTGCGTGACTTCCGTGGCGTTAACTCGAAATCATTCGACGGTCGCGGTAACTACAGCATGGGCGTTCGTGAGCAAATCATCTTCCCAGAGATCGACTACGACAAAGTAGATCGTATCCGTGGTCTTGATATTACTATCACGACCTCTGCGGCGACTGATGAGGAAGGTCAAGCTCTGCTGGCTGCCTTTAACTTCCCATTCCGTAAGTAAGGTGAAGGGTTACTGTAATGGCTAAGCAATCAATGAAAGCGCGCGAAGTAAAACGCGCGAAGCTGGTAGCAAAGTTCGCTGAAAAGCGCGCTGCTCTTAAAGCTATCATCAAAAACGTGAACGCGTCTGAAGAAGAGCGTTGGGATGCAGTCCTGAAGCTTCAAACTCTACCGCGTGATTCTGCTAAGTCTCGTCAGCGTAACCGCTGTAACCAGACTGGTCGTCCACATGGCTACCTGCGTAAATTCGGCCTGAGCCGAATCAAGGTTCGTGAAGCTTGCATGAAAGGCGAGATTCCGGGTCTGCGTAAGGCAAGCTGGTAATTGAATCACGGGAGTAAAGACTTATGAGCATGCAAGATCCGATTTCGGATATGCTGACCCGCATCCGCAACGGTCAGGCAGCAACCAAAGTTGCTGTTAAGATGCCTTCGTCAAAGCTGAAAGTGGCAATTGCTGAGCTGCTGAAAGCTGAAGGTTATGTGGCTGACTACGCTGTTTCTGGCGACGTTAAGCCTGAGCTGGAAGTTACTCTGAAGTACTTCGAAGCCAAACCAGTTATCGAGCAAATCCAACGTGTTAGCCGTCCAGGCTGCGCATCTATAAGAAAAAAGATGAGCTGCCTTCTGTGATGGGTGGACTGGGTATTGCTGTAGTATCAACTTCTAAAGGTTTGATGACCGACCGTGCAGCTCGCAAAGCGGGTCTGGGCGGCGAGATCATCTGCTACGTAGCATAAGGAGTAGGATATGTCTCGTGTTGCAAAAGCACCCGTAGTTATTCCTGCCGGCGTAGAGGTGAAACTTAACGGTCAGGAAATCACTGTTAAGGGTAGCAAGGGTGAACTGACCCGCGTTATCAACGACGCAGTGGTAGTAAGCCAAGAAGACAACGCTATCGTGTTTGCACCACGTGAAGGTATTGTGAAAGCTAACGCTCAAGCAGGTACCGCACGTGCACTGGTAAACAACATGGTTGTTGGTGTTACTGAAGGCTATACCAAGAAACTGATCCTGAAAGGTGTTGGTTACCGTGCTTCTATGAAGGGTAATGCAGTAGCTCTGACTCTGGGCTTCTCACACCCTGTTGAGCATGAACTGCCTGCAGGTATCAAAGCAGAATGCCCAAGCCAAACTGAGATTGTTCTGACTGGTACAGACAAACAATTGATTGGTCAAGTAGCTGCTGACATCCGCGCATACCGTCAGCCAGAGCCTTACAAAGGCAAAGGCATTCGTTACTCTGACGAAGTTGTGCGTTCTAAAGAAGCTAAGAAGAAGTAAGGTAACACTATGGATAAGAAAATTGCTCGTATCCGTCGTGCGACCCGAGCACGTCGCAAGATTGCAGAACTGGGTGCGACTCGCCTGGTGGTACACCGTACTCCACGTCACGTGTACGCACAGGTTATCGCAGCTAACGGCTCCGAAGTAATCGCAGCTGCTTCTACCGTAGAAAAAGCGATCCGTGAGCAAGTGAAGAGCACCGGTAACAAAGAAGCCGCTGCAGCAGTAGGTAAAGCTGTTGCTCAGCGCGCGATGGAAAAAGGCATCGAAACTGTTGCTTTTGACCGTTCCGGTTTCCAATACCACGGCCGCGTGGCTGCACTGGCAGATGCTGCCCGTGAAGCTGGTCTGAAATTCTAAGGTAGGCGGAAAGATGGCTAACGATAAACAACAAAGTGATTTGCATGAGAAGCTGATTGCTGTTAACCGTGTATCTAAGACGGTTAAAGGTGGTCGCATCTTCAGCTTCACCGCTCTGACTGTAGTTGGTGATGGCAATGGTCGCGTAGGTTTCGGTTACGGTAAAGCCCGTGAAGTACCTGCAGCTATCCAAAAATCAATGGAAAAAGCGCGTCGTAACATGACTACTATCGCGCTGAACGACGGTACTCTGCACCACGCTGTTAAAGGTCGCCACACTGGTTCTAAAGTGTACATGCAACCTGCTTCAGAAGGTACAGGTATCATCGCAGGTGGTGCGATGCGTGCAGTTCTGGAAGTTGCGGGTGTTCGCAACGTTCTGGCAAAAGCATACGGTTCTACCAACAATCAACATCGTTCGTGCAACGATCGATGGCCTGGGTGGTATGAAGTCTCCAGAAATGGTTGCTGCTAAGCGCGGTCTGCCAGTAAACGAAATTCTGGGGTAATCGACATGGCTAAAACAATCAAAGTAACTCAGACTCGTAGCTCAATCGGTCGTTTGCCGAAACACAAAGCTACCCTGCGTGGCTTGGGCCTACGTCGCATCAACCACACTGTTGAACTTGAAGATACTGCTTGCGTACGCGGCATGATCAATCAAGTTTACTACATGGTTAAAGTGGAGGAGTAATCACAATGCGTCTGAATACTCTATCTCCGGCTGCGGGTTCAAAGCCTTCTAAGAAGCGC
The DNA here is from genome assembly GCA_001310415.1 of Enterovibrio sp. JCM 19048. GTDB lineage: Bacteria > Pseudomonadota > Gammaproteobacteria > Enterobacterales > Vibrionaceae > Enterovibrio > Enterovibrio paralichthyis. Next base: position 10,123 of record BAXE01000049.1, read on the forward strand.
GTTGGCCGTGGTATCGGTTCAGGCCTGGGCAAAACTGGTGGCCGTGGTCACAAAGGTCAGAAATCACGTTCAGGTGGTTCTGTACGCCCAGGTTTCGAAGGCGGTCAAATGCCTTTGAAACAGCGTCTGCCAAAATTTGGTTTTACTTCTCGCAAGAGCCTGACTGCAGCTGAAGTTCGCCTGAGCGAACTGGCTAAAGTTGAAGGTGACGTAGTAAGCCTGGAGACTCTGAAAGCTGCAAACATCATCACTAAAGACATCCGTACGGCGAAAATCGTACTGTCTGGTGAGATTGCACGTTCAGTGACTGTGAAAGGTCTGCGCGTTACTAAAGGCGCTCAAGCTGCAATCGAAGCTGCTGGCGGTAAAATCGAGGAATAATTAGCTCGAGGACGAGGTACAGATGGCAAAACAACCAGGACAAAATTTTAGTAGTGCAAAAGGTGGACTTGCGGAATTGAAAAGCCGTCTACTCTTTGTGGTAGGTGCGTTGCTCGTATTCCGTGCCGGTTCTTTTGTGCCAATTCCTGGTATTGACGCTGCTGTACTTGCCGATCTGTTCGAACAGCAACAAGGACCATCATTGAACTGTTTAACATGTTCTCTGGTGGTGCTCTTGAGCGTGCCTCTATCCTGGCGTTGGGCATCATGCCGTATATTTCGGCATCGATTATAGTTCAGCTGCTTACGGTAGTTCACCCAGCTTTGGCTGAGTTGAAAAAAGAGGGGGAGTCTGGCCGTCGTAAGATTAGTCAGTACACCCGCTACGGTACGCTGGTATTGGCAACGTTCCAGGCGATTGGTATCGCCACGGGCTTGCCAAGTATGATTCCAGGGCTCGTGGTTAACCCGGGCTTTGGTTTCTACTTTACCGCTGTCGTGAGCTTGGTCACCGGCACCATGTTCTTGATGTGGTTAGGTGAGCAGATCACAGAGCGTGGTATCGGTAACGGTATATCCTGATTATTTTCGCGGGTATCGTTGCAGGGCTACCATCCGCTATCGGACAAACAGCCGAGCAAGCGCGTCAAGGTGAATTGCACGTGCTTCTTCTTCTGTTGATTGCGGTAATTGCATTCGCAGTAATTGCGTTCGTAGTGTTTGTAGAGCGTGGTCAGCGTCGTATCGTCGTTAACTATGCAAAGCGTCAGCAAGGCCGTCGTGTTTTTGCTGCGCAAAGCACTCACTTGCCACTGAAACTGAACATGGCAGGCGTGATTCCAGCGATTTTTGCATCAAGTATTATCCTGTTTCCAGGTACTTTGGCCCAATGGTTTGGTCAGAGTGAACAGCTAGGCTGGCTATCTGATGTGTCTTTGGCACTCAGCAGGTCAACCTCTGTATGTAATCCTTTATGCTGCAGCGATTATCTTCTTCTGTTTCTTCTACACGGCGTTGGTTTTCAACCCGCGTGAGACAGCGGACAATCTGAAGAAGTCTGGTGCATTCGTACCTGGTATTCGCCCGGGCGAGCAGACTGCGAAGTACATAGATAAAGTCATGACTCGACTAACCTTGCGGGTGCGTTGTATATCACCTTTATCTGTCTGATCCCCGAGTTCATGATGATTGCTTGGAACGTACGCTTCTATTTTGGCGGAACTTCCCTACTTATCGTAGTTGTAGTAATCATGGACTTTATGGCTCAAGTTCAGACACATCTGATGTCTCAACAATATGAGTCCGTGTTGAAGAAAGCCAATCTGAAAGGCTACGGCCGCTAACAGATTGACATTTACGGAGTTTAGCAATGAAAGTTCGTGCTTCCGTTAAGAAAATCTGCCGTAACTGTAAAGTTATCAAGCGTAACGGTGTTGTTCGCGTGATTTGCAGTGAGCCAAAGCACAAGCAGCGCCAAGGCTAATAGCAGAATATTTTTCTTGCAAAATTTAGGCAGGCTGGCTACATTAGCCAGCCCACCTTTTGTGTGTGCAAAAGAAGTGGTATAGCCGCTGCGTATCCTAGACGGGCTTTGCAGCGGTTCTTCTTGATAAAGTACTAGGAGTGAATAGTGGCCCGTATTGCAGGCATTAACATTCCTGATCAAAAGCATGCTGTAATCGCACTGACTGCGATCTACGGTATCGGTAAGACCCGTTCAAAAGCTATCTTGGCTGAGACTGGTATTGCTGAAAGCACTAAGATCAGTGAACTAACTGAAGAGCAGATCGATCTACTGCGTGATGGCGTTGCCAAGTACACCGTAGAAGGTGATCTACGTCGTGAAGTTTCCATGAACATCAAGCGTCTGATGGACCTTGGTTGTTACCGCGGTCTGCGTCATCGTCGCAGCTTGCCACTACGTGGCCAGCGCACGAAGACCAATGCTCGTACCCGTAAGGGTCCGCGCAAGCCGATCAAGAAATAATCGGGGTAGGTTAATACTATGGCTAAACAACCAAATCGCGCACGTAAACGCGTACGCAAGCAAGTTGCTGATGGCGTCGCGCATATCCATGCGTCTTTCAACAACACAATCGTAACCATTACTGACCGTCAAGGTAACGCTCTTGCATGGGCAACTGCAGGTGGTTCTGGTTTCCGTGGTTCTCGTAAATCAACTCCGTTCGCTGCACAGGTTGCTGCTGAGCGTTGTGGTGAGATGGCTAAAGAATATGGCCTGAAGAACCTGGAAGTTATGGTTAAGGGCCCAGGTCCAGGCCGCGAATCTACTATTCGCGCTCTGAACGCGGCTGGTTTCCGTATCACCAACATTGTTGATGCGACTCCAATCCCTCATAACGGTTGTCGTCCACCTAAGAAACGTCGCGTATAACGCTGTTTCTTAGAATTCTGGAGAAAGATCATGGCAAGATATTTGGGTCCTAAGCTGAAGCTTAGCCGTCGCGAAGGTACTGACTTGTTCCTGAAGTCAGGCGTACGCGCGATTGATACCAAGTGTAAAATTGATAACGCCCCAGGCGTACACGGCGCACGTCGCGGCCGTCTGTCTGACTATGGCGTTCAGCTTCGTGAGAAGCAAAAAGTTCGTCGTATGTACGGCGTACTGGAAAAACAATTCCGTAACTACTATAAAGATGCTGCACGCCTGAAAGGCAACACAGGTGAAAACCTGCTGCAACTTCTTGAAGGTCGTCTGGACAACGTAGTTACCGCATGGGCTTCGGTGCAACTCGCGCAGAAGCACGTCAGCTGGTAAGCCACAAAGCGATCCTGGTTAACGGCAAAGTGGTTAACGTTCCTTCTTTCAACGTAACTGCAAACGACGTAGTTAGCGTTCGTGAGAAAGCTAAGAACCAAGCACGCATCAAAGCAGCACTTGAAATCGCTGCTCAGCGCGAGCTGCCAACTTGGATCGAAGTAGACAGCAACAAAATGGAAGGTACTTTCAAGCGCCTGCCAGAGCGTTCAGATTTGTCTGCTGACATCAACGAACACCTGATCGTCGAGCTTTACTCTAAGTAAGGCTAAACTAAAGAGAGGACACAATGCAGGGTTCTGTAACAGAATTTCTTAAGCCGCGTCTGGTTGACATCGAACAAGTTAGCTCGACGCACGCAAAAGTAACTCTTGAGCCGCTAGAGCGTGGCTTTGGTCACACCCTAGGTAATGCTCTACGTCGCATCCTACTGTCGTCTATGCCTGGTTGCGCAGTGACTGAAGTAGAGATTGATGGCGTGTTGCACGAGTACAGCACCAAAGAGGGCGTACAGGAAGACATCCTGGAAATCCTACTTAACCTTAAAGGCCTGGCCGTTAAGGTAGAGGGTAAAGATGAAGTAATCCTTACTCTGAATAAGTCTGGTGCAGGCCCTGTTGTTGCAGGCGACATCACCCACGACGGTGGTGTTGAGATTGCGAACCCAGAACACGTAATCTGCCATCTGACAGATTCAAATGCTGAAATCAGCATGCGAATCAAGGTAGAACGTGGTCGCGGCTACGTACCAGCGTCAGCGCGTATTCACACTGAAGAAGACGAGCGTCCAATCGGCCGTCTGCTTGTAGATGCAACGTTCAGCCCAGTAGACCGTATTGCTTACAATGTTGAAGCAGCACGTGTTGAACAGCGTACCGACCTCGACAAGCTGGTTATCGATATGGAAACCAACGGTACTCTTGATCCTGAGGAAGCGATCCGTCGCGCAGCAACTATTCTTGCTGAGCAACTGGATGCATTCGTAGATCTGCGTGATGTACGAGTTCCTGAAGAGAAAGAAGAGAAGCCAGAGTTCGATCCGATCCTACTGCGTCCTGTAGACGATCTTGAACTAACTGTTCGCTCTGCTAACTGTTTGAAAGCAGAAGCGATCCACTACATCGGTGATCTGGTACAGCGTACTGAGGTTGAGCTTCTTAAGACGCCTAACCTTGGTAAGAAGTCTTTGACTGAAATTAAAGACGTGCTGGCTTCACGTGGTCTGTCTCTGGGTATGCGCCTGGAAAACTGGCCGCCAGCATCAATCGCTGAAGATTAATCAGATTCTGATTACTTAGTTAGAAGGATTAGGTCATGCGCCATCGTAAGAGTGGTCGTCAACTCAATCGCAACAGCAGTCATCGTAAAGCGATGTTCAGCAACATGGCTAGCTCTCTGGTAACTCACGAAGTTATCAAAACTACTCTGCCTAAGGCAAAAGAGCTGCGTCGCGTAATTGAGCCATTGATTACCCTAGCAAAGAACGACAGTGTTGCTAACCGTCGTCTTGCATTCGCTCGCACTCGTAACGACGAAGTTGTAGCGAAGCTGTTCAACGAACTGGGTCCACGTTTTGCCTCTCGTGCAGGCGGTTACACTCGCATTCTTAAGTGCGGTGTACGTGCCGGCGATAAAGCCCCTATGGCTTACATCGAGTTGGTAGATCATCCAGAGACAGCTGCAGAAGAAGCAGCTGAGTAATCTCGGTCGGTTCGAATAAGAAGCCAGGCTTTTAGCCTGGCTTTTTATTTATCTGCTTTTTGGTCATCATTAACTCTAAACCTGTGTTTTTGGAAGATATGCTTGACCGCATAAGGCGACGCCTTAGGATTTTCTACTTCTACTTCTACTTCTACTTCTACTTCTACTTCTACTTCTACTTCTACTTCACTCAACTAAAATCTCTATCTCTATCTCTATCTCTATCTCTATCTCTATCTCTATCTCTATCTCTATCTCTATCTCTAT
>BAXE01000050.1 GCA_001310415.1 Enterovibrio sp. JCM 19048
GCCTAAAACGCTTATGGCTAGAACAAAATTTAACCACCAAAGGTCAACAGACCCTAGGCACACCCACCAGCGATTTTTGTAAATGCCTCTTTCAGCGGATCGGCTTTCAGCACACGGCCGTGGCCCAACCCATCAGTTTCAACCAAGGTGACATGTGCATAGTTTTCAGAGGCTTCTTTAGAGACGCCAAATGGCGCAAACCGATCACCTCTATCATGGACGATAAACACGGGAGACTGGCGGTTACCGAGCTTTTTAAAAGGATCCACATCTTCGATACGCACGTTGTATTCATTGCTGACCGTTGATACCACTTCCCGGAAAAGTTTCATGGAGTAACCGGACGCTTCCACTGTACCGAACAGGTTGTCCCAATACTTGAGTACCGGAGCCACCAGAATGATCGGCTTACCCTGCAATGCCGGGTGTTCGCTTTCCAACAGCGTCGCACCTCCCATTGAATGGGCGATCACCCCTTCGATTTGCGCCTCTTTGTTCAAAATGCCGTCCAGCGCCATCAAAAAGGCTGGAATGCTCCCTTCTTTTCCTTCGCTTTTTCCGTGCGCCGGATGGTCGTATGCCAATGCAGTAAACCCAGCATCGGCGATAAACTGCATCAGGGGAAAGAACTGGTTGGAAGACCCAGACCAGCCATGCGTCAGTACCCAGGTTGGCCCTGAGCCCAAGCGGTAAGTCATCATCTTGCCTTGTGATGTAGAAACCGCTTCTATCTTCATGCCTTGAGGGAGTGGGTTAATCTCTCTGCCTTTTGCTGGCGTCAGGAACAGCCGGCGCGCGGTTTTCAGAGCATGCTTCGGCGCGATTTTGTGGTGCAGTTTGCTGGCAACACTCAATGCACTGCGGCGAAAGCTAAACCGGTTATTGTTGCCAAAGTAGATTTTGCTACTCATGAAATGTCCCTCATCATTTTTAGAACGGTCGTGCTATTTTGAATTAATGAAAAAGCAGCCATGATCGTTTGCTGCTTTCCGTCTTCGCTTAACGCCTGATTTTCTCAAACAGGGAATCGATCCCTTTCCAGAATTTTGGTGAGCCTTCGGCTTCCAGCTTCAAGGTCTGGAACAGGTGACAGCTTAGGTACAATCCGTAGAGTTCATACACGGTTTGCCAGCAATCAAGATCTTGCTTGAATTCGCCGGTTTCGATCCCTTTTTCGAACTGAATATGCAGATAACCGAGCCATTTTTTAATGGTCACTTCCAGCGCCTGCTGCATCGTATCTTCTTCACCGTGGCTTTCCCGCCACGCATCCAAGAACATGCAACTGCCCTGAAAGGAGCCGTTCCAGGTCAGCCAGTTGTCCAGCAAATGACGGACTTTGGCCTCTACACTCGGGTGCGAGGCTTCACGGCATGGCGCAATTACACGGTCAGTAAAGCGATCACCGGCATACTCCACCACCGCTGCCTGAAGGTTGGCTCGGGCATTGAAATGGGCAAAAAGACCGCTTTTGGACATGCCTACCCGTTTGGCAAGCTCACCGATAGTCAGGCTTTCCAGCCCTTCCTGGCTCGCCATATCAAACGCTGCGGATAAGATCTGCTCCCGGGTCTGTTTCTTTTTGCTCATTAGGTATCACTCAATTCGTTAATTTCAAAATAGCACGAACGTTCGATTTATCAATTACCCATTCACTGGTCAGAGTTGCTGCAGTCGGGTTCTAAAACCACTGGCTGCACTAGGGCGCTTTTGGCTTCCACAGCTCCCTGATAACCAAAGCAACAGCAAACAAGCCGATAGATAAGACCGCCCTAAACAGGTTGGCATCATTCCAGCTAGCTCTGATCGCTTCCCAGTCTTCAGGCACTGCCATCGGATTCCACGATTCTGTGTAGTAGTTCAGGGGTAAATTGATAAACCGGGTAAACACTATGATGCCAAGGATATAGGCCAAAGCAATGACTAACCACGCCCAACCGGATTTTCGTTCCCGTTTGGTGAACCAATAGACGGCTGTAAGTAGTGGCGCCGCGCCGGCACCAAAGAAGCAAAAAAAGAAACCCGCGTGACGGACATTCTGGTTAAACAAAGACTGGACGATGGCATACATCTCACCGTTCACTTCTAACATGGCATAGTTAACGTTGAAGCTGTACGTGGCAAAAAAGCCCGCCATCAATCCCAGCAACAACGTCGACCCCAAACTCAGCACCGTTCCCATAACGCCTCCTTTCAATTGTGTTGAAAGCCAGTGTGTTATCTGAAGATTGATAGTGCCTTATCATTTGTTAAGTTGACGTTTAATCCTCGAAAGGGATTCAGGTGTAATGCCGAGGTAGCTGGCGAGGTGCATGTCAGGAATGCAGTGAATCCAGTCAGGTTTTGTGGCGAGCAGCTTCTCGTAGCGTTGGCTCGCGTTAAGCTGCAGCCAATCCTGCTCCCTTTCCATCTTTGCATTCAGGAGCCCTTCCACCCAAGGCAACGAAAAACGTTGCCATTGCGTGTCCGTGAACGCCGCTTTAAAGCCGGAAACCTCCCAAGAGACGAGCACGCTTTCGCAAAGAGTTTCGATAAAAAACCACAGGGTTTGGCTTGGAGAGATTGGGTGACCGGCCAGAAAAACTCGCCATCAACGAAAAACGCTTTGTTGTGCTCTTTGCCATCCCGGTCGAGGTAGTACAAGCGCACAGCACCGGAGGAAACCCAATAGCAATGACGCCAGATTTCTTCGGGACGAAGAATAATGCGCTGCGCACTGCATTCAAGCGGTTTGGCACTCTGTTCAAGCATTTGCTGAATACCGGGTTCCATTCCTTTCAACAGGGGTTCAAATGGCAAACTGCCCATCGGCATCTCATCTCTGGTGGCGGTAACCTCATTCTAGGCAACCCACTCAGCCACTGAGTGTTTCATTGCGTTGTCAGTCGATCTTCTTAATTTCTTGCCCCGGTTTGGCGTAGCTCAGCCTGCCAAGACGCTGCGTTGTGTGGTAGCTGTCCAGACCGGATACGGCGACTGTGCCGATTTTTTCGATATCCACGTAGCCATCTTCAGCGACCGCGTCCTCGCCAACGAAAATATCGCCGATCTCACCAATCACCAATACCGTCCCGTTGATTTCCAGCGTCTGAATTTCCCGCACATACAGCGCGTACTTCAACTGGCTTTCAGCCACAAAGGGCGGTAACACACCCTCTACAAACTCCGGCATCAGCCAACAACATCGAATTCAGAGATATCTGCATCATAACGCGCCGAACACTGATGTGCCTGTTGCCAGATTCTGTCAGAAACCTGGTTGATCGTGTATTGGCGGGTATTAATGATGTTTTCCAGTGTATCCCGGGTGACAGAATGCGGGCGGATAATCATGCCCACCAGCGGCGGGTTTGCGCCAATATGGAATACTGAGCTGACAATAGAAAGGTTGGTTATGCCGTTGTCACTGATCGTGCCGATCAGGTTGGCACTTTTGAAGCCCGAGAGACTATTAATCAGTCGGGCACGAAAGCGGTCTTCCAGTTGATCTAATGCTTGTCTGTTGAAATGCATTGGAAATTCCCAAGTCAGAGTTTCCTTGCAGTACCAGCCAAGAGGACATTTCGATCACCCGGACAACATCATTTAGCCGCCATATTTGCGTTTATAGCGGGGCAACATACTCTCGTTGCCGATAATGCCGCCCTGATGGATATAGAGCAGCGACTTACCCCTGTTTTGTGGCCGCCAATGTTCAAGCAACGCCACATTAGCGGGTCGTAGAGCAGGTCAAATTCGACACCGGTTTGCTCAAGCAATGATTGCCACACCTGATAATCCTGCGGATAGAGCTTGCCAAAGTGGTGTTTGGTTTCAGGCTGCAAGACAGTTGGGAAATCTGTTTCACCCAGTTCCTTAAACTGCTCGATAAGATAATCCGTGCCGCCCACGCACGCGCAGGTCACTACCTCTATGCCATGCGGTTTGAGGTGCTTGTGCAGAAAGAGTGCAGTGGTGCCTGTTCCTGAAGGCAAGGCGACAATCAAATTACTCTGTTGCGCCTCTTCAGCCCAGGTAAGAATTTCCTGCGCCAACCCAGCAACACCTTTTTCTGCAATCGGCGTGCGTCCACCTTCAGGCACAACCAGACCCCCTTCGCCAGACCGATGCAATTGGATGTATTCAGATGGATGCATCGGTTCAGAGACCAATTCAGACACCGCCAGAACCTTAGCACCAAGGTTTAACGCTTCCCGATAATTGCCGATCGGGGTTTCTTTGAGCCAGGCAGGAATGCGGTCAACATAGAATTCCAGCTGCCAGCCTTTCATGTCGGCCAGTGCCGCGAGGGAAAGCAGTGAATTGGCTTGTGGAGAGCCGTAGCCAATCAGATGGGTGACCGAAGGATCTTCCACTTCCAGCAAAGCCATTAATTTACGCGCTTTATTGCCCGAAAAATGCGGATGAAGCTGATCATCACGTTTAAGGAAAAAAGTGAAGCCTTCAAAAGTGTGTTGTGTAACCGGGGTTTGGTTGAGTTTCATGGCATGCAGACTAAATTGCAGGTGGCCGGATTATACCTGCAAATTTGCCTCAACACGCAAAGCCTCTAGCCTGCGCCCAATTACCGCTTCGCCATGGGGTGTTCAGGGTTTAACTGGAGCAAATCCCAAAGGTTGCCATACAAATCTTCAAATACCGCAACCGTGCCGTAATCCTGCTCTTTCGGTGGCCGGATAAAATTAATGCCTATCGCTTTCATCCGTTCATAATCTCGCCAGAAATCATCGGTATTCAGGAACAGGAAGACCCGTCCACCCGCTTGATTACCAATAAAAGCGTCCTGCTCGGGCTTGGAGGCTTTTGCCAAAAGCAATGTCACGCCATGTGAATTCGTTGGCGCAACCACCACCCAGCGTTTGTCCTGCTCCGGTTGGTAGGTGTCGTCAATCAGCTCAAACTGAAGCTTGTTGACATAGAAGTCGATGGCTTCGTCGTAATCCCTGACTACCAGCGCAATATGGACAATATTCTGTTTCATTGGCTTTCCCCATCAAGGTCAATCGCTGTTTCAAATTTCACCTGACGCATCGCGACCGAGGTATGGAATTTGCGGATATTCAAATCAGTATGGAGCACCCGCTCAACGAAGGATTCATAGACTTTGATATCCGCGACATTCACGATCAGGACAAAATCGTAACTGCCTGAAATTTGATAGCACTGGGTTACTTCAGGTGCTTTGAGAATTGAGGCGCGGAATGTCTGGTAAATCTCTTTTCTGTCCCTTTCCATTTCAACAGAAACAATCAAGGTGAGCTTGTTTCCCGCAAGCTCAGGATTCAGGATAGATACGTCTTTGGCGATCACCCCTTCATCACGCAAGCGCTTTACACGCTTCAAGCAGGCAGGCGGCGATAGCCCCACCCATTCCGCAAGTTCGACGTTGGGGATACGGTTATCCTTTTGCAGTGCAGTTAAAATGCGTTTATCTATCCGGTCCAGTTCCATCCTTTATCCTTCCGTAGCGCGAAAATTTCCCAAATCGTCCATCTAAGGAAATCATCAAAACCACATTTAATGCAAATGGAAATCCTGTTAATCAAAATCGGAGTAATATTGAATTCTACAGTCTCAGAAGGATACGAGGGCTATGCAGGCAGTCACAGCATTTTTACAGCGCACACTGGGAGACAGCATCAACGTCGCCAAAACACTCTACAAGGTGATGATCCTACCATCATCGTCGTGAAAATTTTTCAGGAAATGGGCGGTGTGGTCTGGTTTTCGGATTTTATCGCACCGGTAATGGGCGCTGTCGGGCTTCCACCGGAAATGGGGTTGGTTTGGGCGACTGCCATCTTCGTCAATATCTATTCGGGATTGGTCGTGCTAATCAATACCGATGTCACCATGACGGTTGCTCAGGCTTCGATTCTCAGCTGCATGATGTTGGTCGCCCATTCCATGCCGGTTGAAGTGGGCTTGGCAAAAAATCCGGCGTCTCCATCTGGTGGGCGGTCTTTTCCCGCATTGCAGGCGCCATGTTTTTCGGCTGGATTCTCTATCACTTTTTCAATGCCACCGGGTCATTGCAACAAACGGCACATATTATCTGGCAACCATCAGGTGAAGGTAACAACGCCTCAGCGCTTGGGCGCTCAGCCAATTGCAGAATCTGGTGATGGTGTTTGTGGTGATATTCGGTTTGGTGTTGGTGCTCAATATTCTCAAAATCTTGGGTATTGAACGCCTGATTGCCAAGGCTTTGAGCCCCTTTTTACGTTTAATGGGGATCAGCAAAGAGGCCACCAACTTAACCTTGATTGGCATCACCCTGGGTCTTTCGTATGGTGGCGGCTTGCTGATTAACGAAGCACAGAAAGGACATGTTCCTCCGCGTGATGTTTTCACCTCTATTACCCTGTTGGGGTTACTGCACAGTTTGATAGAAGACACCTTGTTAATGCTGGTGATTGGGGCGGATTTCACCACTATCTTCTGGAGCAGGCTGGCCTTTGCCCTTGTCATGGTTGGTATCGTTTCGCGGCTGATCAAACTGGTTGAAGGCAAGCGCTATGAAAAATGGTTCTATCGCTCCGTCGTCCCCACGCAGGCCTGCCCTGCCCAATAACCGGAGGGCGCTTGTCGCCCTTTTTTACCTCCTTTCCAAATTCACTTACTCAAAGCCAGTCAAACCGTTATCATCTCGTCCATTCGTCTTTTAAGGATAAAATTATGATTCGTGCCTTTCGCACAGAAGATATGGACGCCGTGTTGGCGATTTGGCTTCAAGCCTCCATCAAGGCCCATGATTTCGTTGATGCCTCGTTTTGGCGCGGGCAAGTGGAGAACATGCGGAACATGTATATTCCAGCTTCCGAATGCTATGTCTTTGAACGGGATGGTGAAGTGGCCGGATTCTACGCTTTATATGAAAATTTTCTTCCTGCGATATTTGTCTCGCCGGAACATCAACGCCGTGGTATCGGCAAAGTGCTGTTAGACGACGCCAAATCTAAACGCCGTGAAATTACGCTTTCCGTCTATAAAGAAAACCCCGACAGCGTTGGCTTCTACCTGTCACAAGGTTTTGAGGTTGTCAGCGAGCAAGAAGATGAACACACAGGCCACCCAGAACTCACCATGCAATGGTCAAGCAACTAATCCATGAACTACTTTGAATCGCCTTTTGTTGGCAAGCCCATTTCTGAACAAATCACCAATCCAAATATTGTTGTCGGACGACACAGCTATTACTCCGGTTACTACCACGGTCACAGCTTCGATGACTGCGCCCGTTACCTCATGCCGACAAGGGATGATGTCGACAAACTCATTATCGGCAGTTTCTGTTCTATTGGCTCCGGTGCTGTTTTTATGATGGCCGGAAACCAAGGACACAGAAATGACTGGATCAGTACCTTCCCGTTTTTCTATCAAGACAATGAACACTTTGCCGACGCCAAAGATGGGTTCAAACGCGCGGGTGATACCGTGATTGGGAATGATGTCTGGATAGGCTCTGAAGCATGATCATGGCTGGGGTTAAGATCGGTGATGGTGCGGTTATTGCCAGCCGGGCTGTGGTCACTAAAGACGTTGCGCCCTATGAGGTGGTCGGTTCCAACCCTGCTAAACACATTAAGTTCCGCTTCAGTGAGCAGGAAATCAAAATGCTGCTGGAGATGCAATGGTGGAATTGGCGGGATGAGCAGCTGAAAGCCTGCATGGACATCATGTGTTCAGCTGATATCGCTGGTCTTCATCAATCTGGCAAACCTCGATCAGACCTGCCTGAATGTCAGAAAATACGGCTATCCAGTGAAATAAGATCGATAGCCGCTGTTATCGAAATCCTGCCTACACAGAAGAAATAGCAGGAGGATTACTGGTAGCTGACCTTTATTTCAACTTCATAGGGTGTTTCCAATCGAATGGTTTCGCCCAGTTTTACGATCGTTTCCTGCGCCAGCACCTCACAGGTAAATTCGGTTTTCTTGTTTTCCAGCACATCACGCCATACATTGCCCAACGACAATATTCTCGCATTGTTGAAACCATCAAAACTCAAGGTCAGGCAATCCTGCCAGTCTTTACCACTGCCCGATTTTTCGTACTCCGCGCCCGTATTCCCTATGGTTCGCTTTGAGATCACAGCCAGTGCAAACTCTGCAACTTCCTGCTCTTTCCAGTTATCCATTTACATTGCCTCTCTTGCCTACCTGACGAAATTATAGACACAGACATAGTTTTTGCTCTCATGTTTGAGACGCAATACGCAAATGCTGTTTATTTGTACAGCTATAATTCTGCATCTCTCTTTCAGTCAGGAACCGACATGTTTACAGCGCATTCTCTGTATGACTTCATCGTCAAAGCCAAGGCCAATTCCTATGTCGCCCGCGCGCCAAAATGTGAATCCAGCAGGGCTGCTCCCACGATATCCGTTTTGAAGAAGGCCCGTTTTCTTATCTCGACAGCTACTTTGGTGGCACCGATTTCCTTGGTCAGGAAGTCGTTTATTTTGAAGGCAAACCCGTTTGGGCAATGAATTACTATGGAAGGATCATCAGCCTGCCACCTATAACGCGGAGATGGCAGGCAATGCTGTAATGGCGAGTTTGGCAAACCTATACCAAACCGGTCACTTTTTGGGTGACTCCGTGAACGAAACACCGTGGGGGACTTACCACGATACCAACCTTGGCGATGTCGAGCATTTTAAAGGCTATGAGTGGATCGTGTTTGACGGCAAGAAAGTCTATGAACTTCACTACCACGCGGGCTAATCAAAGACTAGCGTCGCCACCACGTTAGCAGATGCAACAAGGCAAACAGACCGTGTCCCCACACATAGCTTCAATAGCACCGACTGCAGTCTTGTGAATCGCCAGAAAATCCGGATCTGAAGTGTTGTTGCTCAGGAAGGAAATCATCCAAAGTGTCCCGGTAACGGCTGCCAGCAGCAACGCCAGCAGCCCAAGACCTTCGATGGTTGCAGCTAACCCTGCCGGTCTTGCTTCCGGCAATTTAAATGTCCGCAATACTTTGATGTCTTCAATAATCCTGCCAAAGTTTCCGCTAAGCCACGGGTAGAGGTCCGTCACTTTACGCCTGCTCAATACCACGACGAAAAACACTGTCGCGAACATCAGTAACCCCAATCCCCCGTACATGTGGTGTAATCAATCCAGGTCAATCCGGCTGCGGTTGTGTCACCCTTCACGTGCATGCCCGACGAGGTTAAAAGCTGTAAAAGCACCCAGCAAATGGTCGTAAAGTGTAACCACTTTTCAGCAGAAGGAAGATGGGAGAATAAGTAAGAAAGCCTTGTAGAGCCTTGTTTGAAGAATTTTTCAATTTCGGCAACTCGCGAGTAAAACTGTTCGATCAGAGTGTAAAGAGACCCCTCCGAATCAGTTGTTTCAAATATTGGTAATCGTTGTAATTTTTAATAAAAAAAGCGGGAGAACATGCTCCCGCTTGGTTTCCGGTATAGAGGTTAAACCTGCTGGTAACTAGCGTCCAGCGTTCATTGCACTCAATTTGTCTCCGACTGGGCCTGAGAAGTTATAGCCGTCGTGTTTATCCCAGTTGATTGACCACGTCATTACACCACCGTAGTTAGGGTAATTGAACGCAGGTTTCACCGTGCCACATTGGGTTCCCTTGGTTAAACAATCCAACGCATCCAGGATGTTGCGAGTCGGCGCCTGACCTGAGTTGGCTGACGATGGACCCGAAGGCAGGCCAATTGCAACCTGATCATCACGCAGCGGCGCAAAACGCGTACCGTTGGCAAGATCAAAACCTTCAATCAACATCTTGGACTGAGCCACCATCATGTCTACAGAGCCTTCCGGTGCCGCACCGGAAAGATAAGGGTTAGGCAGGCCACCGTTGTTGTAAAGCTGTACATGAAGCAGATCCAGCGTGTCGCGCAGTTCATCAATCAGTGGAATATAGCGCCCCAGATACCACTATAAGCCACCATACCACCGTGAACATAAGGATGTTCCGGCGCCATGGTCAGGTACATGTTTCCGCCCATGTTCTTCTCGATCTGCTTCAATGCACGAGGCAGACGCGCCTGAATTTGTGAACCGTGAACAAGGTTTGAACCGCTTTCCAGGTCGATATCCAGACCGTCGAAGCCCCACTCTTTGATGATCTCAGTCAGGCTGGCAACAAAGTTGGCTTCATCAGCGTCAGTATTCAGGGTGATGGTACCCTCTGCGCCACCGAGTGACAGCACAAACACTTTACCTTCAGCCTGAAGCGCAGCCATATCCTGCTTGAACTTCACAGGGTCAAGCGCAGCACAACTGCTGTAGATATCGCCGCTGTACAGGTTGAAATGAACCGTACCATTACTGCTGCGGTCATTTTCTGCAAACGCGATATCAATGATATCCCACGCTTTAGACATCTCGCTGAGGTTCAGCGGGCAACCGGCACCGTTCACAAAGTTGTGCCAGTAACCAATCAGTTTGTGCTTTTTGGCCGATGCTTCAAAGACACGGATTGAAACACCCGGAGCAGTGAACATCGCGCCAGTATCATCGACAGCCACTGCTGAGATACCGTATTCACCCGCCGCACCCGGCGTCCAGCTACCTGTGTATGGCGCAGTGGTATCCGTCGCCACCACTGAACCGTTAACCAGGAACTCTACCCGGTCGATGTTGCCGTTCAATGCGCTCGCTTCGGCTGCAAAATCAACTTTGCTGCCGAGTGAATAGGAAGCGCCCGCTGACGGCGATGTCAGGCTCGCCACAACCGGCGTATCACTCACACTGACACGTACGCTTGCATTACCGGTATTTCCTTCGTTATCCGTCGCGACGCGCTCAGGCTCACATCGCCTGCACCTGTCGCCAACCAATCGACAGCATAAGGCGCTGCGTTATCCACACCGAGGCTGGTCGCCCCAACGAAGAACTCGACATTGGTAACGCTGCCGTCTGCGTCAGATGCGTCAACAGCAACAGAGACGGTTTGTCCTGCCAGCACAGTGGCGTTGTCAGCCGGAGAAGTGAAAGTCACTGTCGGGACGATGGCGCATATCCCTTGCTCAGTCCAGGCATCCTGCCAGTAAAGACCAAATTGTGGCTCGTAAGCCCATGCAGAATCAGACGAACACCAGCCTGCAACATCACACTGGTACTTGTAGTTTCCGTTCTGGACAATGTCTCCTGCCGCATACTTGGTACCCGCTGTATAGACAGGAACCCCAGCACAGCCGCCACCCACGACATCACCGGCAACATTGAGCGTTACTTTCCCAGCCCAGGTCACCAAACCATCTTCATCTGTGGCTTTGGCATCAAAGGTATGGGTGCCTTCAGTTGCCGTCCAGTCAACCACAAAAGGCGCTGAGGTTGCGCTGCCGACAGAGATGTCATCAACGAAAAATTCCACGCTGGCTACCGGGCCATCAGCATCTGCTGCTGACGCGCTCAGGTTAACAATTTCACCGGCTTTGATTTGGGAGTCTTTGGTAGGGTTGGTCAGGCTAACTGTGGGTGGTACACCGAAATCGGGAGGAAGAACGTTAACGGAAACCGATGTCTCGGAAGTAGCGCCTTCGTTATCTGTAACGCGCGCTTTGATCGTGAACTGCCTTCTGTCGCCGTCCAGTTCAGCGTATACGGTGCACTGGAAACAGAACCCAGGCTGGCATTATTAGCAAAAAATTCCACATCACGTACGGAGCCATCTGAATCCGACGCCGTCGCAGCCAGCACCACCTTGTCACCCACGGTGAGCTGGGCATTGTTCAACGGAGAGGTCAAATCCAGGGTTGGAGGAACGTTTCCGCCTGGCTGGTCACACTGTCCCAGCGGCGTCCATTCCTGCCACTGGCCCGAAAACTCAGCCGGGTTATTGCCGCTTGTCCACCAGTTCGCTTTGTAAGCCTCACCTTGATGAACCACCTTACTTCCGCCAGTGTAAACCGCCGAACTTTCCCAATCCGGAAGCCCGTTACAATCTACAGCCCAAGCGGGAAAAGCCGCCGCGACGCTGAGCGCTACTGCTGTCAGCGTAATACGTTTGTGCATAGTCATTTCCTTATTCGATATTCAAACACATCTGAGACTTGCAGCTTTGAAACCAGCGTTCGTGCATTGACCCGCTCTAAGCCAGAAGCCCCTGGTTAGGGATGTGAACTTAATTCTTTTTATGAAATATCCCGTCACCATCATCGAAGATCAGACGTTTATGCTCCACTGTCCAGCGGCACTTTTTGTCCGGTTTTACACCCAATGCGCAAACACAATGCGCAACATTTTTCTTTCACTGAAAAACGTCGTTCGTTGTCACTTTTTCTTTAATTTCTGCAATTTGTGGGCACCAGAAAGCTATTTGCTCCAAGTCTCAATGCGGCAACGCCACACCTTGGTCGGGATGGATTATTAACTTAATCAAACAACCAATGCACACAGAGCACCTGACAAGGCAAGCGACTTTCGGTTACGTGCATATAGTTAAAGAAGCGTTAACTCCTAAGCCGCTTAAACAAGGATGAGCATTCAATGCCGCAAAAAACTTCCTCATCGCTGTGATTTACCTGCTATCTGCGTTCTATCTGCCATTTGTCGCGCACGCAGAAAATGCCAAAACCGAAGTGTGGCGTTTCGGTCTGGAAGAGATAGAAGGCTCAGTGCAGGACATCTACGCACAGGAATTCAAAAAACGTATTGAGGAAAAAACGCAGGGGCGGGTTTTGGTGGATATCTACTCGTATGGCATGTTGGGCGAGTCTGAAGATCTCACCACTCTCACCTCTATTGGAACCTTGCAACTAACCCATGCATCAGTTGGCATTATCGGCAGTCTGATCCCCCAAATGCAGGTATTCAATATCCCCTATCTTTTCTCTGCCAACGACGCGCACAACCAATCTGTCCTGAGTGAAAACCCGGCGATATATACAGAAATTGGCAACGCACTCATCGACCAGAACATGCGCCTGCTTACCCTCTATCTGGAGGGCGATATGGTATGGACGACCAACAAAGCTATCCGCCGCCCTGGTGATTTCGATGATTTTCGCATGCGGGTGATGAATTCGCCCTTGGTGGTTGAAACCTTCCAGCAATATGGCGCTGAAACTATTCCTCTTCCTTATTCGCAGGTTTATGGCGCCCTACAGGCACACATTGTCGACGGACAAAGTAATCCCATCTTTGCTATTGAGGAGATGAAGTTTTATGAAGTGACCGACTACCTGATATGGGCAGGTCAAAGTAAATTCGTCACCAGTGTTATCGCCAACCAACCCTGGTATCTGACCTTGAGCAACGAAAACAAACAGGTGCTCAACGACACGATTAAAGAGATGTCTAACTTCATTTTCAAACGGCAAAGTGACTTAAACAAAAGCCGCCTGAAGATGATTCAGGAGACAAAACCCGATGTGATTTTGATAAGGTTGAGTAACCACCAGAAGAATGCGTTTCGGAAACTGGTACAGCCCATTAAGGCGCAGTTTCTGCAGCAAACCGGCAGTCAGGGAGAACGGCTGTTAAGCGCATTGGAAAAGGCATTCGCCAGTAAAAAGTAAGGGAGCCCAAAGCTCCCTTACTCTCTCATGCCAACTCTTTCTAGCTATTTCTTCAACGTCAAACGATGAGGTATTGCATACCGCGGCGCGTTGTACACTGTAACGCCGAACTTCCTCCGCCGAGACCGAGCGGCTGAAATACCACCCCTGAACCACAACGTCTGGTTCACGAGAGACAATTTCGAATTGCTCTTTGGTTTCCACACCTTCAACGACAATGTTCATGCCCAGTTGCTTGGCAATACCGGTCAGGCTGTAAAACACCTGCTTGCCACGTTCACTGTCGAGCGCCATAACGAAGCTGCGATCAATTTTCAGGGTATCGATATCGAAGCGGTTCAGGTAACTCAGTGAGCTGTAGCCTGTGCCGAAGTCATCAATATGAACCGTAGATCCAGCCTGGTGCAATCGTGAAATGGATTCTTCCACCATCGCCTGGTTATCGATCAGAGACTCTTCAGTGATCTCGAAATGGATAAGTCCCGGCACTTTGGAAATCTGTTTCAGGATCTCTTCTAGCGCCACCTTGTCTGTCAGGGTGTGGCTACTGATATTGACACTGATTGGCATATAGAAGGTCAGATCCATCCATTTCTGGCTTTGGATAACTGACTGTCGCACAACCCAGAGATCGATATCCGTCATCAGGTTCGCCTGCTCGAAAACAGACAGGAACTGTCCTGGCCCTTCAACATTGCCAGCGTTATCACGCAAACGAATCAAGCTTCTACACCCACTACCTGACCGGTGTAACTGGAAACCTGCGGCTGGTACTCAAGATAAAACTCGCGGGTCGCAAACTCTTCCAGCTGACTCTGCATGCCTTGGATCTCACGGACTTTCTGCAGCGATTCTGTGACTGGGTCAACCGTCAGGATATACGCTTCCTCTTCCCTGCGCGTAAACGTGGTATCCAGAGACGGGATGTACAAATCGCGCGTTTTTGCGTGGGAGTCCAGTAAGCGGACAAACGGCAGGTAAACCAGGGTACTCAACAGCACCAACCCTGCTTGCAGTACCACAGCACCAATATCCCCGCCCGGTGGCAACCAATGCGTTGATCACCAAAGG
>BAXE01000051.1 GCA_001310415.1 Enterovibrio sp. JCM 19048
GCAGCGCCTGATGGCGCTGTTTCTTTTTCTGCAGCACGGTATCGATGAAATACAAGATCCTGTTTGTGTGGGATTTCAGGTTTGTTTTTGTCTCTCACGTTTTACGTTCTGTCGCTTGACTCGCACTTACAACGGGCGCACACTTCGATCACTGTCAACTATTCCTGACACTTTAATGTACGCCAAGGAATATGGCGTGGGGTGCAGGAGCACGCGGCAAAAAATCGTTGCAGCGTGTGCATTCATTCCAACCGGCTGATGGGAGAAAATGGAGTTCGTCAGCCCTTTGTTAGCAGGATTACACCGTGAGACTACAGGTCTTTTGTGAAGACAGGCTGGGATTGACCAGGGAACTGCTGGATATTCTGGCGCGCCGCAATATTGATTTGCGCGGGATAGAAATCGACCAGGTCGGTATTATTTACCTGAACTGCCCGGAAATTGAATTTGATGAGTTCAGGCAGCTAATGTCTGAAATTCGTTTGATTAGCGGCGTCACCGATGTCCGCAAAATTCAGTTCCTGCCTGCAGAGCGCGAACACCGTGAACTGCGGGCACTGCTCGAAACCCTGAGCGATCCGGTTTTTTCCGTGAACCTCAGCGGTAAAGTCGATATGGCCAATAAGGCCGCCTTCCGTTTGCTGGGCTGCGAAGAGTCCGCAGTGCTTGGCGAAACAGCAAATAATCTATTTCCCGAATTTAACTTCAGCCACTGGCTTGAGCGTGATAACGCCAGCCAACTGTGTCGTCAGGTTGTGATGTCCGGTATGGATTACCTGATGGAAGTGATGCCGGTTTACGTCACAGACAGCGAGCAGCGGGATGTATTGGCCAGTGCAGTAATTCAGCTCAAACAGGTGTCCATGAGCCATTTGCCCACCACGCTTTACCGCACGCCGGGCGAGCATGGATTTGAGCATCTGGTGGGACAGTCCAGTAAGTTCCGCACCCTGGTCAACCAGGCCAAGAAGTTTGCTTTGCTGGATGCACCACTACTTATTCAGGGTGAGACAGGTACCGGCAAGGAAATGCTGGCAAAAGCGTGTCACCAACGCTCACACCGCGCAGAAAAACCGTTTCTACTGGTGAACTGTGTATCCATGCCGGACGATGCCGCAGAAACCGAACTGTTCGGTTGTGCACCGGGTTCGGATCATGAAGGCAAAAAAGGGCAGTTGGAACAGGCCGACGGTGGTACGGTTTTCCTCTATGAAGTTGGGGAAATGAGCCAGCATCTGCAAATCAAACTGTTGCGCTTTATGCAAGATGGCACCTTCCGCCGGGTTGGCGAAGAGAAGGAAATCAAAGTCGATGTCCGTGTTATCTGCTCAACGCAGAAAAACATTTCCGAGCGTGTGACTGCGGGACAATTCCGTGAAGATCTTTTCTATCGCCTGAATGTGTTGTCGCTGACGGTACCGCCACTTCGCGAGCGTCCGTCTGATGTTCAGCCTTTGGCAGAGCTGTTCCTGAACCAGTTTGCTGCTGAGTTGGGACAAGAACATCCGGTGCTTGAAGCCGGGGTGTTGGATTTACTGAACCAGTATTCCTGCCGGGGAACGTGCGCCAGCTTCGCAATGTGCTGTTCCGTGCCATGACCCAGATTGAAGACGGACGCCTGACCAAAGCGGATATCCAGCTTCCGGAAACAGAGCAGACGGCATTTTTGACAGAGGACTCGCTGGACGGCTCATTGGACGACATCATGAAGCGTTATGAGTCAGGTATTCTGGCGAACCTGTATCGCAGCTATCCGTCGACACGGAAATTGGCCAAACGCCTGAGTGTGTCGCACACGGCAGTGGCGAATAAACTGCGCGAATACAGCATTGGCAAGAAATAGTAAAACGGCGCTTCAGTGCGCCGTTTCTTTTTCCATATCGAGCAGTTTTTGCTTTATCTCCAGGCCATAGCGGTAACCGACCAATGCACCATCCCGTCCGATAACACGGTGGCAGGGATGATAAGGGGGATCGGATTCACATTGTTGGCCATGCCGACGGCACGACAGGCTTGCGGGTTACCAATGGCTTCAGCTATATCACTGTAAGAGCAGGTTTCCCCGTAGGACGTCCCGGAGGGCTTGCCATACTTTGTGTTGGAATTCGGTGCCTTCGGGCGCAAGCGGTATGTCAAAGTCAGTTCGTTCTCCTTCTAAAAACTCGAGAACCTGTTGCTTATAGGGGGCGAGGAAGGAGGGAGAGTGCTGCCAATCGCGACATTGCTCAAAAGGATGATGAAGGCAAAGGGTTAACTGGCGTAACCCAGACTCATCGGCAAGCAGGTGTATCTTCCCAGCGGGGAATCAAAGCTATCGTAGTACATAATCACGACACAGTTAGACAGGGGGCAAGTTGTCAGTCGAAATTATAAACCTTTCCCAAGATTGATCGTTGATGATCTTGTCATCAGAGCTGTACAGAAGACAGATGTCGCGTCGGTGGTTCGCTATTTTCAAGTAAACCGGACGTTTTTAACGCCCTGGGAGCCATTGAGGCTGATTCTTTTTTTACCCAAGAAGGGTGGGACCGTCGGGTTGTCCAGCTTTCTGAGCTGCAAAAACATGGTTTGGCTTACTACTTCCTTATCTTTGAAAAAGAGAGTGAGGAAATCTGCGGCGTGATCACGTACAACAGCATTATGCAGTTTCCTTTTCATGCCTGTAACGTAGGCTACTCTCTGGCGGAAAACGCGCAAGGGCGCGGGATCATGCGCCGAGCTTTGAAGGCAACTAACCAGTGGTTGTTTGACAATCTCAATATGCACCGTGTGACAGCATCATACATGCCGCGTAATAAGCGCAGTGAAGCTGTATTACAGGCAGTGGGTTTCCAAAAAGAAGGGGAAGCCAAAGACTATCTCCTGATCAACGGTAAATGGGAAGACCACATTCTGACCTCCGTCATCAACCAAGACTGGGTAGCCGCAATTAATGAATAGTACTGGCCAGCGAGAGCGTCTTGAACAACAACTGGCGCTGATTATCGAAATCGACAAACTGAAAGCCGTCTTACGCCGTTCGCGGATCAAGTGTGATGGTGGCCGTCTGGAAAATTCTGCCGAACACAGTTGGCAGGTCGCCTTAATGGCAATGTTGCTTGCTGAGCATGCCGATGAACCGGTAGACATCGCCAAGGTCGTGAAAATGCTGTTAATCCATGATGTGGTGGAAATCGATGCTGGCGATACCTTTGTTTACGATCTGGAAGCGGTCAAACAGCAGGAAGAAAAGGAGCTTAAAGCGGCACAACGGTTGTTTGGGATGTTACCCAAAG
Source organism: Enterovibrio sp. JCM 19048 (assembly GCA_001310415.1). Taxonomy (GTDB): domain Bacteria; phylum Pseudomonadota; class Gammaproteobacteria; order Enterobacterales; family Vibrionaceae; genus Enterovibrio; species Enterovibrio paralichthyis. Next base: position 3,276 of record BAXE01000051.1, read on the forward strand.
AGCAGGGCGAGGCATTGCTGTCGCTTTGGATGGAATTTGAAGCAGGGGAGAGTGCAGAAGCACGGTTCGGGAAAGCGTTGGATAGACTCCCCATGCTGCTCAACTATCACAATGATGGCCAAAGCTGGCAAGAGCACGGTGTTTCACTTGAGCAGGCACTGACAGTGAACAGAAAAATCGAGAAAGGCTCAGCCATTCTGTGGCAAAAAGTCACCGAACTACTCAGTGAATCGGCGGAAAATGGCTGGTTGAAGCGCTGACTGAATAAACGAAAAAGCCCGCATTCGCGGGCTTTTAAACGTATAAATGGGAGCAAGTTTAGGTCACAGTGATCATACGCATGGTATTGGTTGCGCCAACATAACCCATCACATCGCCCTGGGTGAAAATGACCACATCCCAAGGTTTCAACAAGCCTTTCTCTTTCAACAGTTCAATCGCCTGATGGGCGATGTCCGGGCCAGCGCCTGTATCCGCATCAAAGTAAACCGGTGTAACACCGCGATACAGCGCTGCGCGTGACAGTGTGGATTCATGGCGCGACATGGCGAAAATCGGTTTGCCCGAACTGATACGAGACATCATCAAAGCCGTTTTGCCTGATTCTGTCAGCGCTACCATGGCTTTAACCTTCGGCATATGGTTCGCCGCGTACATGGATGCCATAGAGATAGTTTCTTCGATCAACTCGAACTCTTTGTTCAGTCGGTGATTTGATACGTTGATTGACGGCATCTTCTCGGCACCAACACACACTTCCGCCATCGCCTTCACGGTTTCAATCGGGTAGTCACCGGCAGCTGTTTCTGCCGACAGCATGACGGCGTCGGTTCCATCCAATACGGCGTTCGCGACGTCCATAACCTCTGCGCGGGTAGCATCGGGGCTTTGATCATCGACTCCATCATCTGGGTGGCGGTGATCACACAGCGGTTCAAAGAGCGGGCGCGGCGGATCAGCTTTTTCTGCACACCCACCAGTTCCGGATCGCCAATTTCCACGCCCAGATCACCACGCGCCACCATCACAGCGTCAGACGCTTCGATAATGTCATCAATGTTCTCATCGGTCGCAACAGTTTCCGCACGCTCAACCTTGGCAACCAGACGGGTTTCCAGGCCGGCATCCCTTGCCAGAGAGCGTGCGAAACGCATGTCATCCCCGTTACGCGGGAAAGAGATGGCCAGATAGTCGACCTTGATTTTCGCTGCGGTGAGGATGTCCTGCTTATCTTTTTCTGTCAGGCTGGGGCTGATAATCCGCCGCCCTTTTTGTTGATGCCTTTGTTGTTTGAAAGCGGGCCACCCACGGTGACTTCGGTGTGAATGCAAGCACCGTCAACTGACAGCACTTTTAACTGCACACGGCCATCATCCAGCAGAAGGATATCTTCAGGGACGACATCATTTGGCAGGTTTTTGTAATCAATACCGACGCGCTCTTTATCGCCTTTTCCAGCGGGTAAATCGGCATCGAGAATAAAGCGGTCACCAACGGCCAGTTGGACTTTCCCATCGGCAAAGGTGGAAACGCGGATTTTCGGGCCCTGCAGGTCACCAAGAATACCCACGTGTTGGCCGAGTTTAGCGGCGATAGCGCGGACTTTATTCGCGCGTTCAATATGGTCTTCGGCTGTGCCATGAGAAAAGTTCATCCGCACAACGTTGGCACCGGCGATGATGATTTTTTCCAGTACCCCTTCTTTGTCGGTTGCGGGGCCTAATGTGGTGACGATTTTTGTTCGGCGAAGTGGAGCGGTCATGAATTTCTCCTGAAATAAATGCTTGCTTTGAAGAACAATCGAATGAAGGCGAAGCGGCTTGGCTTTGTGTATCAGTAGTTAAAGTGTAGTTGAGCCAACCTGCGACGAAATAAAAAGGGCAGACATTGTGTCTACCTTTATTGATGCAATCTGCTTACGTCAGCGATTCTTTGTTGAAGCGGGAGTCCTTAATGGCCTCTTTGACGCGCTTGAGGTTTTCACGGAATCCTGGACCACGGCGCAGTGTAAATCCGGTTGCCAGCACGTCGATGACAGTCATCTGACTACGCGGCTTGCCATTGGCATGTAAATGTCAGTGTCTTCCGGTACGTCTAGAGTAATGGTCAGCGAGCAGACTTTATCCAGTGGAGAGCCTTTCTCGGTGATGCCGATTACCGTTGCGCCGTTTTCTCTCGCCAGTGTTGCAACATCAACCAGAGACTTGGTGCGGCCGGTGTGTGAAATAACCACCACCACGTCACCGTCTGAACAGTTAATACAGCTCATTCGCTGCATCACGATGTCATTGAAACAGACGATAGGAATGTTGAAGCGGAAGAATTTATTTTGTGCATCGTGGGCAACAGAAGCAGATGCACCAGACCAAAAAACGAGATTTTCTTGGCTTGGGTCAGCAAATCGACTGCGCGGTTGATTTGGTGTGGGTCAATGCTGTTTTTGCCACATCCAGACACGCCATGGTCGACTCAAAAATCTTTGAGGTATACGCGTCGGCACTGTCGTGCTCTTCTACGTTACGGTTAACGTAAGGCGTACCATTCGCAAGGCTCTGGGCAAGGTGAAGTTTAAAATCAGGGAAACCTTTAGTATCCAGTCGGCGACAGAAACGGTTGACTGTTGGCTCACTCACGTCAGCCATTTTAGCCAGCGTTGCAATGCTGGAATGAATAGCTGTCTGTGGTGATGCAATGATCACTTCTGCAACTTTTCGTTCTGACTTACTAAAGTTTTCAATATTTTTTTGTATTTTTTCTAGGGTGTTCATTCAGATTACCGCGTCGCTTCCGCTGTCTAAGTTGTCAGTATTCGCTATCCAGTTATCAGGGCGGCGTAAGGTGACGTATATGGATGAAATATTTCGAAGTCCAACAATGTTATAGTCGAGTCTAACGGCTGAACCTGTCGAAAGACATTTTAACCAAGAATTGCCGTTAAAAAATTTGTATTCATTCACGCTTTTAGTTGCTTAATTACACAATGGCGGAGTTTTTTTTCACCAAATGCGGGTTGCATTCCGTTCTTGTGGCACGTCTCGAATGAATATTTGGGGTTGCTGAAATTTGCTTACAGGGAACTTTCGATGTCGAAACCATATAAAACAGTATCGGTATGCGGCTGTGGTTGGCTGGGTTTGCCATTGGCTGAACACCTCCTGTTAAAAGGGTACGCTGTCACGGGTAGCAAACGTACTGAGGAAGGCGTTGCGTTACTGAAAAACAAAGGGATTGAGGGGGTTGTCTTTGATATTTTCAATACGGCTTCTGCCCAGGCTCCAAAAACGCTCTTTGACGCCGATGTGTTTATCGCCAATATTCCGCCCGGTAGAAAGACACTTGAAGGCGATGGTTTTGTCACCGCAATGAAAGCGATGATTGATGCCGCCAAAGCGGGGAATGTTAAGCAGTTTATTTTCGTCAGCACCACCTCTGTCTATGGGGAAGTGAAAGGAAACGTGATCGAAAGTACGGAATGCCATCCAGACACTGCATCAGGCCGCGCACACCGAGAGCTGGAAACCTACGTGCAAACGCAGTTTCCCGAGAATGGTGTGATAGTGCGCTTTTCGGGTCTGGTTGGTGGTTCACGCCATCCAGCAAAATTTCTGGCTGGCCGGGAGGGCATCGCTAATGGTAAAGACCCAGTCAACCTTATTCACCGTGATGATTGTATCTCTGCCATGGAGGCCATCATTGGGAATCAGCTAGGTGGAGAGATACTTCATCTATCAGCCTCGGCGCACCCAACCCGCGAAGATTATTACCAATGGGCTGCCGCCGAACTGGGGTTGCCAGAACCACAATTTGTTGCTGAGGGGGGAGAGGGTAAACGGATTTGTTCGGATTTTTCATTGAAAGTGCTTGGCATTGAATTGAGGTATCCATCGCCATACCTGATGCCATTGCAAGGCTGATATTCATATTCCCGAGAACATTGAAATAAAAAAAAAGCCCGCATCCATGGGAGCGGGCGATCTTAAAGCAAAAAGTTTTAAGCAGGAGTAAGAAAAAGCAGCAGCATCTAGGGATAAGTCAGAAGACATGTGTGGCGGCCAGCATTACATATTAAGGCACTTATCCGCTATCTACAGTTACTCTGACTGAGGCTATTTTAGTTAGTTCAAAAAATATTTAAAAAAGTTTTCGAACTCTTCTTTTCTCTTTACCCATTCTTATTCATTACCCGCCAGAACGAAAAAAGCCCGTACTCACGTTGAGTTCGGGCTTCAGAAGAAAAAACTTCTAAGAAAAAGCAGTGGCATTAATTGTGACCTGCCGATATTCACTTGGTTCCCCCGAACTGTACTTTTTTTCTCAATCTTGAGCACTTTTTTACCTGGTTTTCTTAAAAAACCATGCTTTACAAAGGGTTAAAAGCACAACTGAAAGCACATCTTTTTTCTGTGATGACGATAAATGTTTTTTAGTTGTTATCAATGCTATCGGGATGTAAAGTTAAACAGGTGTTTAATACGGGTGAATGAAAATGGCAGGAAAAGGCGAAACCAAGGGGAAAATCCTTGATGCCGCAGAGCAACTCTTTGCAGAACATGGCTTTAAGGACACCTCACTACGTACCATCACCAGCAAAGCAGGGGTGAATCTGGCATCAGTGAACTATCACTTCGGTGATAAGAAATCGCTGGTGCGGGCGGTTCTGGCGCGGTATCTGGAATTGTTCATGCCCCAACTGGAGCAAGAGCTGAAGGCACTTTTGGTAAAAGACGACATTTCAATGGAAGAAGTGTTTGCCTGCACCAAGAAGCCTCTGTTAGGGCTGGATAGCTTCCGTCGACATGGCGCGTCTACATTCATGCAATTGATCGGCCGCGGATATACCGATGTACAAGGCACTTGCGCTGGTTCATCACCACCCGTTACGACAGTGTACTTTCTCTGTTTACTCGCGCAGTGACTAAAGCCAACCCCGCCTTGAAACCTGAACATGTGTTCTGGCGGCTGCATTTCACTTTGGGCGCAGTGATTTTCACCATGGCCTCTAATGTGGCGCTCAGCGAAATAGCTGAAAACGATTTTGTCATGATGTTTCTATAGAAGACATCATCGACAGGTTAATCCCCTATCTGGCCGCGGGTGTGGATGCACCGATCGGCCAAGAACTGTCACTTGTGCCGCGCAATATTCCGCGCAGTGCAGGATAAAAACTATAAAAACAAAATTAACGTGTTACGAATAAAAGGATCTGAATCATGAGTGCTCAACCATCACTAAGAAGACGCTACCTCAGCGACCCCGCTTTTAAGTTTTTCAAGAAAGTCCTTCCCCCTTTGTCTGTGACTGAACGCGAAGCAATGGAAGCGGGCAGTGTGTGGTGGGATGGCGAACTCTTTGCGGGAAATCCTGACTGGCGCAAATTGCTGCAATATCCGAAGCCGCGTTTAACTGACGAAGAAAAAGCATTTATGGAAAACCAGCTGGAAACCTTGCTGGGAATGCTGAACGACTTTGAGATTGTTCAGGAACATAAAGACCTTCCCCCGGAAGTGTGGGAATACATGAAGAAGGAAAAATTCTTCTCCCTCATTATTCCGAAAGAATTTGGTGGCTTGGCGTTTTCTGCCTATGCCAACTCTACCATCGTTTCTCGCATTGCAACCCGCAGCCTAAGTGCGGCGGTGACGGTGATGGTACCGAACTCACTGGGCCGGGCGAGCTGCTGACCCACTACGGTACAGAAGACCAAAAAAACTATTGGCTGCCACGTCTGGCGAATGGTGATGAGGTGCCTTGCTTTGCACTGACTGGCCCAGAGGCAGGCTCTGATGCAGGTTCAATTCCTGATAAAGGTATTGTCTGTATGGGCGAGCATGAAGGCAAAGAGGTTCTGGGCATCCGTCTGACCTGGAACAAGCGCTACATTACGCTCGCGCCGGTTGCCACCGTGCTGGGGCTGGCGTTCAAACTTCATGATCCTGAGGGTCTCATTGGGGATAAAGAGCAATTGGGCATTACCTGCGCCTTGATCCCAGCTGACCATAAAGGTGTCGAAATTGGTGAGCGTCATAATCCACTTGGGCTCTCCTTTATGAATGGCCCAACCCGAGGCGAAGACGTGTTCATTCCCATGGAGTGGGTCATCGGTGGACAGGAATATGTTGGCCGTGGTTGGCGCATGCTGGTGGAATGTCTGTCAGCAGGCCGCGGTATTTCTCTGCCGGCGCTTGGCACGGCAGTGGGGCACTTAACGGCACGTACGACAGGTGCCTATGCTTATGTCCGTAAACAATTCGGTATGAATATCGGCAAATTTGAAGGTGTGGCAGAAGCCATGGGTCGCATCGGTGGTTACACCTATATGCTTGAAGCGGCGCGTACACTGACAACCACCTCGCTGGATATGAAAGAAAAACCGGGGATCGTGACCGCCATTGCCAAGTACCACATGACAGAGCTGGCACGCACCATCCTTAATGATTCGATGGATATCCACGCGGGCCGTGCTATCCAGTTGGGGCCTCTGAACTATGTAGCCACCACTACTTTGGTATGCCGGTGGCGATCACCGTAGAGGGTGCAAATATCCTGACCCGTAACCTGATGATTTTCGGTCAGGGTGCGACACGTTGTCACCCTTATGTATTGAAAGAGATGGAAGCGGCGGCAGAGAAAGATGAATCCAAAGGCGCGGAAGCGTTTGATTCTCTGCTCATCAAACATATCGGCTTTGCGACGAAGAATGTCCTGATGTCTTTCACCAACGCTTTCACCCGTTCGCGCCTGAACAGCGCGCCGGTGTCCGGTGAAACGGCAGATTACTATCGTCAACTTTCGCGTATGAGTCGTGCGCTGGCAGTGACTGCGGATGTTGCCATGCTGACTCTGGGCGGCGAACTGAAACGCCGTGAAATGCTTTCTGCCGTTTGGGTGATGTGCTAAGCCATTTGTATCTGGCATCAGCCGTGCTCAAACGCTTTGAAGATGAAGGTCGCCAGCAAACTGACCTGCCAATGGTTCACTACTCACTGCAATACTGCCTGAACAAATGCGCAGTGGCGTTTGATGGTGCGTTTAACAACTTCCCACAAAAAGGTGTTGGATTCTCGCTGCGTGCAATTTTGTTCCCACTGGGTATGCACTACAAAGCGCCGTCAGACAAGTTGGCGACTAAGATTGCAGACTTGCTGATGACCCCAGGGGCGCACCGTGAGCGTCTGACACACCTTTGCTACGTGGGCAACAAAGAAAGCGATCCGATTGCCATTATGGAGCGTGCTTTCGATGCCATGCAGGATGTTAAGCCGCTGGAGAAGAAACTCGCTGCGGCAGCAAAAGAGAAGAAAGTCCCGCGTAAAGGTACCTTGGAAGAGCGCCTGAATTCAGCGCTTGAACAAAACATCCTTACTCAGGAAGAGGTCGACAAGATTAAACATGCTGATGCCCTGCGCTACGAGGCGATTGAAGTGGATAACTTCAAGCCGGAATGGTTTAAAGGCGAAGCTGAAAAAGTGCCCCACAGCCGTAAAAAAGGAAAAGGCTGCATAATCGACGATATGTTCTCAAAAACGCCGCAACTGCGGCGTTTTTTCTTGCTAACACCTCCAACCACTGCCCGAAAGTGGGGTTTTGCGACAAAAATAAGTGCCAAAACAAAATGAAGTATTTATCCTAAGCCCAACTTTGAAAGGAAGGTTGAATATGATCATCAAACCGAAAATTCGCGGATTTATCTGTACGACAACACATCCAAAGGGATGTGAAGCCAACGTAAAAGAGCAAATCGAATACACCAAGGCCCAGGCCCAATCGCAAATGCACCAAAACGTGTACTGGTTGTAGGTTCTTCAAGTGGCTATGGCCTGTCATCGCGCATTGCTGCTGCGTTTGGCGGCGGTGCAGCGACCATCGGTGTGTTTTTTGAAAAGCCAGGCACAGAGAAGAAGCCAGGCACAGCAGGTTGGTACAACTCTGCCGCATTCGACAAATTCGCCAAGGAAGAAGGTCTGTATTCTAAAAGCCTGAATGGCGACGCATTCTCAGACGAAGCGAAAAAGAAAGCCATCGAGTTGATCAAAGCAGACTTAGGTCAGATCGATATGGTGGTTTACTCACTGGCGTCACCAGTACGTAAACTGCCAAAAACCGGTGAAGTGGTGCGTTCTTCACTGAACCTATTGGCGAGGTTTACCGTTCAACAGCGGTTGATACCAATAAAGATGAAATCATCGAAGCAACGGTAGAGCCAGCAACAGAACAAGAAATCAAAGACACCGTAACCGTCATGGGCGGTGAAGATTGGGAACTGTGGATCAAAGCACTGTCTGATGCAGGCGTACTGGCTGACGGTTGCAAAACCGTGGCGTACAGCTACATCGGTACTGAACTGACTTGGCCAATTTACTGGGACGGCGCACTGGGTCGTGCCAAGATGGACTTGGACCGCGCAGCTGCGGCACTGAACGAGAAACTGTCAGCTACCGGCGGCAGCGCGAACGTTGCTGTACTGAAGAGTGTGGTTACCCAAGCGTCTTCTGCGATTCCTGTGATGCCTTTGTACATCGCAATGGTATTCAAGAAAATGCGTGAAGAAGGCGTACACGAAGGTTGTATGGAGCAAATCTACCGCATGTTCAGCCAACGTCTGTACAAAGCAGACGGCACAGCAGCAGAAGTAGATGACAAAAACCGTCTGCGTCTGGATGACTGGGAACTGCGTGATGATATTCAACAACACTGCCGTGACCTATGGCCTCAAATCACCTCTGAAAACCTGAAAGAGCTGACAGACTACGTGGAATACAAAGAAGAGTTCCTCAAGCTGTTCGGTTTTGGTGTTGATGGCGTGGATTACGAAGCAGACGTTAACCCAGAGGTAGACTTCGACGTAGAAGCGATTTAATCGCAACAAACTCGAAAATTCGAAAGCCAGTGACCAGTCACTGGCTTTTTTGTATCTGCGTGTAGCCCTTTGTGTGTGTAGGGTGTGAGAATTATTTCCAGGTTTTTTTGCTAAAACTTTGATCAATGTGGCTGATATTTATCATCTTTGCTCGATAAAGAAGCAAACGAACCGAATCGTCGCAATTAGTGCGTGACAGCCATAAAAACTTATGTAGAATGCCAACCCGTACCGCAGAGGAAGGCAACTTACCGAAGCGAGACAAACGAAGGCGCGTTGGCAGAGTGGCTATGCAGCGGATTGCAAATCCGTGGACCTCGGTTCGACTCCGGGACGCGCCTCCATGATGCGACACTAGCTCAGCTGGTAGAGCGCAACCTTGCCAAGGTTGAGGTCACGAGTTCGAACCTCGTGTGTCGCTCCAAATTTCTTTTAAGAAGTTTGAGAAATGGGAATAGTTGTCATCGTACTAGAACGGTGAAATACGGACGCGGGATGGAGCAGCCTGGTAGCTCGTCGGGCTCATAACCCGAAGGTCGTCAGTTCAAATCTGGCTCCCGCAACCAATGCGACACTAGCTCAGCTGGTAGAGCGCAACCTTGCCAAGGTTGAGGTCACGAGTTCGAACCTCGTGTGTCGCTCCAAATTTTAGCTTTCGAATTATCGGAAGTGTGATACGCAAGGAACCTTACCAAGGTTGAGGTCACGCCTAAGCTTGAAGATTAGGAACCTCGTGTATCGCTAAAAATTAAAAAAGTGATGGTGTTGCCGTCGCAATTAAAGAATTGCGTGCCCTGGTGGTGAAATTGGTAGACACAAGGGATTTAAAATCCCTCGACGTTCGCGTTGTGCCGGTTCAAGTCCGGCCCGGGGCACCATTAAATCAGCCTTATCAGCAATGCTGGTAAGGCCTTTTTGCTTTTTTCTACAGCCAAAAACATTCGCGACAAACTCTCTTCACTAAAAAGAAAAATGCCGGGCAAGTATCCTCATCCGGCAATCTTTAACTTCATCTGGCTAAACAGCCATTATTCAGGGTTAGACATAAAGTCGTCGGTAAAATCTGTCTTCCAGAACTTGTAACCCTGCACTGTTGCCTGTGCGGCAGCGCCCCAGATCGCAGATTGATAGACTTTTACACCGTCCGCATCAAAAGAGGTGTTGGCGCTAGCTTGATCGCCCTGATCGTTCGCCTTAGCTGTTGCATCGGCTTTCGCACCTGCATCCCAGCCAGAATCCTCAAAGCGCTTCATTGCATTCCTGTTATTGAAGGCGTAAACGAAAGCGACTTTCTTAAGACCAATGCCAAGTCCAGCCCCAAGGGTAGCAAAGCGGTAGTAAGTGATTTTGCCACCTTTGTGGTAGGTACATACACCACCACCGGACGAGGCCGCAAACAGGTAGGTATCACTGCCTGTACAGACCAGGTAAGCAAGGCTTTTTTGAACAGCAGCCCGGGACCCCGGGTGCTCTGAGTAAATGGTTTGGAGCGCTTCTTGAGTGTCTTTGCGCGCATTAGCCTTTTTTGGCTTCAGGTGTAGAGCCAGTCGCACAACCGGCGAGCACCGCTGCTGCAAGCAAAGATGTAATGATTTTTTTCATTTTATTTACAACATCCAAATAAAAAATAGATTTAAAACAATGGGATAAATCATTTCTTGGAGCAGAAAGATTTATAGTAGTTTAGACATCAATGTAGTACAGCCGGGTGTCTAAAATGTGGGCTCGTTAAAAATTAATCGTTTA
>BAXE01000052.1 GCA_001310415.1 Enterovibrio sp. JCM 19048
CCAATTTAGAAAAAGCCCTGACCAATCGGTCAGGCTTTTTTGCATCTGTGTGGTTCATACTGAATTTATTCCCGAAACTCAATTCATGACACCCACAAGTTGCTCACTGCCTTCTAAACTGTCAGCACGTATTCTTGGACAGGAATAAATGCCATGCCAACACAACGTTCAAAGCGATTGAGAAAGAAGCTGTATCTGGATGAGTTTGCTGTGTTTGGATTCGTAATTTCATTGAAACTCAATACGGACAATGACAACGAGCTGGATAGCTTTATTGAGTCACTGGCTGATTTTGCTGAGTCCAGGCATTTGCTGGTTGGTGGTGGTGGGATGAGCAATATTGAGCTGGTTTTTGGATCTGCACTGAGATACGGCTCGTCGACAGAAGCAGATAGGCAAGCTATCGCTGAATGGATAAAAGATCGCTCTGAAGTGGAGCTTACTGATCTGGGGCCGCTTGTCGATTTGCACCAGCTTTAACTGGCTGAATAAACGAAGACCCAGCGATCGCTGGGTCTTTGCCATTAACGCTCTTTGTTCTGACTGGGATGAAAGCGAGCCATCTGGAATGCATCCACGTATTGACCATTTCTGAAGGCGTACTCAACGAGCCTTCCTTCCACTTCAAACCCAAACTTGTGATACAGCGCGATAGCTGCTTCGTTGTCGCAATACACATTAAGCTCGATACGCCTCAGGTTTAGCCAGTTATCGGCGATATCCAACATTGTGGCGATAAGCTTTCTGCCTACGCCTTTCCCGACATGGTCATCATGCACCGCCATACCGAATTCGCCGACATGGCGTCTACGTGCACGACGATTGGTTTCAAAACCAAGTTGGCCGACAACCTTGCCGTCTTCTTCGGCAACCAGGCAGTAAACGTCATCCGGCAGGTTGCTGAGTCGTTTTTCCCATAGAGCCAACGAAGGGAGAGGCAGTTGTAATGTGCCAGCCTGCGCATTGGGACAGGAATAGATTTGTTGAATAGCGGGAATATCACGGGATTCTGCGGGACGAACAGTTACAGGCATGGTCACTCCTTGGTTATGCCAGGGGGATTTTTCATCATTGCCTGTAACTGATTGCTAAGCAAATGGTTTTTAGTTGGTAACCACTTACTCTAAATGTAGATCTAGGGGGGTTTTACTGTCTCGACCACCGATCTCACGGGTTAGGCGCGGCACTAGATAGCCTGAGACTTCTTTAATAAGTCCAGACATCAGCACTTTTGCCTCGTCGTCATTAACAAGGAAATGTGCTGCGCCTTTTACCTTATCCAGTACGTGCAGGTAGTAAGGAAGAATACCTGCGTCGAAGAGTGCATTGCTGAGGTTTTTCAACGCATCGATGGAATCATTTACACCACGGAGCAGTACGCCCTGATTGAGCAGTGTCACACCAGCTTGCTTGAGCAGCGCCATAGCCGTTTTCAGGCTATCGTCAATTTCGTTAGCATGGTTGATGTGGGTCACCATCACCACATTAAGCCGCGTTCTACTCAACATGTGAGTAAGTGCTAACGTCACCCGCGATGGGATCACGACTGGCAGTCGAGTATGAATACGTAGACGCTTGATATGCGGGACGGATTCAATAGCCTCAATCAGCCATTCCAGCTCATGATCTTTGGCCATGAGAGGGTCACCACCTGACAGAATGACTTCGTCTATCTCTGGATGCGTCTGTAAGTAAGTCACCGCTTCGCGCCAGACGTTTTTACCACCTTTATTGTCTGCATACGGGAAGTGACGACGGAAGCAGTAGCGGCAGTTAATCGCACAGCCACCTTTAACGATCATCAGTACGCGGTTTTTGTATTTGTGCAGCAGGCCTGGAATGTCGTTTTCCTGCTCTTCGAGCGGATCGGTAGAGAAACCCTCGACCTCATCAAACTCTGCGCTGACAGGCAGCACCTGGCGCAGGAGGGGATCGTTCGCGTTACCCTTTTCCATCCTGTCGATGAAACTTTGCGGCACACGCTGTGCAAACAGCTCACGTGCAGAAAAGCCGGACGTCCATGCCGAAGGTTCGATATCAAGCTGTTGCAGAAGCTTTTGGGGATCTGAAACCGCATTTGCCATTTCTTTGAGCCAGTTTTGCTCAACAGGAGACGCGTTTCGGGTTATTATGTCCGGCATTTATGACAACTTCGAAGATGTTAAGAGGATAGACATGGCGTCTTTTAGCACCAATGAATTCCGCGGCGGAATGAAAATTATGCTCGATAACGAGCCTTGTGTCATTATCGAAAACGAGTTCGTTAAGCCGGGTAAAGGCCAAGCGTTCAACCGCGTGAAGATCCGCAAACTGCTTTCTGGCAAAGTGCTGGAGAAGACTTTCAAGTCTGGTGACTCTGTTGAAGCTGCAGATGTTATCGATGTAGAGCTGGATTACCTGTATACAGACGGTGAATTCTGGCACTTCATGAACGCAGAAACCTTTGAGCAAATCGCTGCAGACAGCAAAGCTGTTAGCGACAACATCAAATGGCTGAAAGAGAACGATCGTTGTACTCTGACCCTGTGGAACGGAAACCCAATTGCAGTGACTCCACCAAACTTCGTTGAGCTGGAAGTGACTGAAACTGACCCAGGCCTGAAAGGTGATACCGCAGGTACCGGTGGTAAGCCAGCAACTCTTGTTACTGGTGCAGTTGTGCGTGTACCTCTGTTCATCCAGATTGGCGAAGTGATCAAAGTTGACACCCGTTCTGGTGAATACGTAAGCCGTGTGAAGTAATTCATACGCCTTGTGCTGAAAAGCGTCCTTCGGGGCGCTTTTTGCGTTTTACAGGCAATAAAAAAGCACCCGAAGGTGCTTTTTCAAGGTTGCTGCGACTAAATCATGAAAATGAAGATCACAGACAGGGCGCTCACCAGGAAGGCTGCTGCGTAGCATGCCACTTTACCTGCGGTGCCTGTGTGGAATTTCAGGTCATGCATGCCGTGGTGCAGGCGGTGCATAGCGTGCCACATTGGCAGCGACAGGGTACCGATAGTGAACAGGGCACCGATGAAGCTGGTAACAAAACCGGTTACACGTTCATAGCTCAGTGCGTCTGCATCCAGCATACCCATTGGCGCCATGATGCCCAGAACCAAAATGGTGACCGGGGTGATCATCGCAAACCAAGAACCGCCAGCACCAAACAGACCCCACCATACCGGTTCGTCAGAACGTTTTGGATTTAAATCGACACGTTATCTCTCCTCAGATGTCGGGGTTAAACCAGAAACAGAATTACTGCAGAAATCGCAGCCACTGCTGCCCACTGCGCCAACACAATGATTTTCTTATCCAGCAGTTTGCCACTGATGCGGATAGGCATCACTTGCGGCATCATGCTGAAGAAAGTCTGTGCATGGAACAGGCTGCCTGCCAATGCCACGATGTTGATGGCAATAACCACAGGGTTTGCCATAAAGCTCAGCCAGCCATTCCAAGCTGCTTCACCGACCACCAAGCTGCCCAGACCAAAGGTCAGACACAGGGTGAAGAAAATCAGTGGCAGCACGGTGGCTTCGCGCAGCATATACATGCGGTAGAAAGGATGGTCTTTCCACCAGGTACGTTTCATTTCACGAACGTAAGGTTTACGGTTAGACATCCTTAAGCCTCCACTTTCTTCGAACCATCAGGTTTGAGCATGGCAATCACGAAATCCTGAGATGACGCAATCTTACCTTGGTTAACCGCCGCTGCCGGGTCAACGTGCTTCGGACACACTTCTGAGCAGTAACCTACGAAGGTACAGCCCCAAGCGCCGTTTTCACCGTTGATCAGCTTCATACGCTCTTCCGCGCCATTGTCGCGGCTGTCGAGGTTGTAGCGGTGTGCCAGTGTCAGTGCCGCAGGGCCGATGAACTCTGGGTTCAGGCCAAACTGCGGACAGGCAGCATAGCAAAGACCACAGTTGATGCAGCCAGCGAACTGTTTGTAGCGCGCCATTTGCTCTGGAGTCTGGTTGTTAGGGCCATCTTCCGGTTTACGGTCGTTGCCGATGATGTATGGCTTGATTGCTTCCAAACGCTCGATGAACGGCGTCATATCGACAATCAGGTCTTTCTCAATCGGGAAGTTTGCCAGTGGCTCAATGGTTACGCCGTCTGGGTAGTCACGCAGGAAGGCTTTACATGCCAGCTTCGGCACCTTGTTAACCATGATGCCGCAAGAACCACAAATCGCCATACGGCAAGACCAGCGGTAAGACAGATCTTTGTCCAGATGGTCTTTGATGTAGCCCAGTGCGTCCAGTACCGACATGGTTTCATCAAACGGTACGCTGAACGTTTGCAGGTGCGGTTCGCTGTCTTTCGACGGGTCGTAGCGGAGAACGCTGACTTTCTGAATGCGGTTTGCTGACATTATGCCTGCTCCTTCTCTGCTTTTTTCGCCGCAGCTTCTGCTTCTTCCGCAGCAGCACCGTACAGTCGTGCTTTCGGCTGAGACTTGGTGATTTTCACGTCACTGTATTTAATGGTTGGTGCACCTTCTGGGTTATAGAACGCCAGAGAGTGTTTCAGGAAGTTCTGATCGTCACGCTCGGTACAGCCTTCATCCAGACGTTGGTGAGCACCACGTGATTCACGGCGCAGGATAGCGGAATGCGCCATCGCTTCTGCCACTTCCAGACCGTAACCCACTTCAATGGCATACAGCAGATCCGTGTTGAACACTTTGCCTTTGTCTTTGATGCTGATGTTTTTGTAACGTGCTTTCAGCTCAGCCAGTTTAGCAATGGTCTCTTCCATCAGATCTTCACGGCGGTAGATACCACAACCCGCTTCCATGGAGTGACCCATTTCAGTGCGGATATCTGCCAGTTTTCATCGCCTTGCTGGTTCATCAGTGTGGCGATGCGATCTTCAACCGCTTTGATTTGACGAGCAATTTCATCGTCATTCCAGCCAGTGAACTCTGCCGCACGTTCTGCTGCGCCTTCACCCGCCACGCGGCCGAAGACAACCAGCTCAGCCAGAGAGTTAGAACCCAGACGGTTTGCGCCATGCAGACCTACAGAAGAACATTCGCCGACAGCGAACAGACCCTTGATGCTGGTTTCGGTGCGGGAATCGGTTTCGATACCACCCATGGTGTAGTGCACGGTTGGGCGGATTGGAATTGGCTCTTTCGCTGGGTCAACGTTAACGTACGCTTTCGCCAGTTCACAGATAAACGGCAGACGCTCGTTAAGGTACTCTTCACCCAGGTGGCGAAGGTCAAGGTGAACCACATCACCCAGTGGGTGCTTGATGGTGTTGCCTTTTTGCTGCTCGTGCCAGAACGCCTGCGACACTTTGTCACGCGGGCCCAGTTCCATGTATTTATTCTTTGGCTGGCCAACCGGGGTTTCCGGTCCCATGCCGTAATCTTGCAGGTAACGGTAGCCGTTCTTGTTAACGATGATACCGCCTTCACCACGACAACCTTCGGTCATCAGGATGCCGGTGCCTGGCAGGCCGGTTGGGTGGTACTGAACGAACTCCATGTCGCGCAGTGCTACGCCGTGGCGGAATGCCATTGCCATACCATCGCCGGTTACGATGCCACCGTTGGTGTTGCAGTTGTACACGCGGCCTGCACCGCCGGTTGCCAGCACCACAGATTTTGCTTTGATGCAGACAAGTTCACCTTCAGCCATGTGGATAGCAATCAGGCCCTGAACTTCATTATCGACAACCAGCAGATCTACCACGAAGTACTCGTCAAGACGCTTGATTTGTGGGTACTTGATCGACGTCTGGAACAGAGTGTGCAGCATGTGGAAGCCAGTTTTGTCAGCCGCAAACCAGGTGCGTTCCACTTTCATACCGCCAAAACGGCGCACGTTCACTTCACCGTTTTCCTTACGGCTCCATGGGCAGCCCCATTGTTCCAGCTGGATCATTTCGCGGGTCGAGTTTTCCACGAAGTATTCAACAACGTCCTGTTCACATAGCCAGTCGCCACCGCCAACGGTATCGTTGAAGTGGTTGTCGAGACTATCCTCATCCTTGATAACGGCTGCAGAGCCACCTTCTGCGGCCACAGTGTGTGAACGCATCGGGTAAACCTTGGAAACCAGTGAGATTTCCAGTTCAGGGTTTGCTTCAGCCGCAGCAATGGCAGTACGTAGGCCTGCACCGCCAGCGCCAATAACAGCGATATCTGTGGTAATGGTTTTCACAGCTATCCTCCGGAGGATTGTTAAAAATTAAAAAGATGCAACCTTGCATCGAACTCAAAAACTGCCCCCATCTTAGTAAAGTTAAATGCGGCAAAATTTGACTTGGCAGGGTATTTCTTCCGACTTCGTGGCTGACTTGAGGGCTAAGCAGTATTTTTGTGATCTGGGTCGTTAGACTGCAAGAAATTACGATGTTAATGGCAGGTTAATGGGTGTTTTTTCATGTTTCTAACACGTAAAACCTGCTTTTCTTTGTTTGCATTTAACTAATTATTTCCAAAAGGTATTTTTATGAAAACGAGAATGCTTTTCATTGGAATACTTGAACTTTTATTGTTCATTTTCCCCATTGGCGGCGAAAAAGAAAAAAAGCATACATCTGTGTCATTGAGAAGAGGTGTGCTTCAGTAAGCACGGAAAACGCGGGTTTCTATTCTGTGATGTGGCAGATAAAATGCCGCCAGATTTAACCGAAAGAGTTTCCGCCATGAATGCAGATTGGTGCCCTACTGCAAAGATACAAACTTTGCGCGCACGAGCCGCGCTGATGGGACAAATCCGTCAGTTTTTTGCTGATCGCGAGGTGTTGGAAGTGGATACACCGTCGATGAGCCAGGCAACGGTGACGGATATTCATCTTCACACATTTAAAACCGAGTTTGTCGGCCCAGGTTTTGCGCAGGGTATTCCCCTGTACCTGATGACCAGTCCAGAGTTCCACATGAAACGCCTGCTAGCTGCGGGCAGTGGCGCGATTTACCAAATCAACAAAGCGTTTCGCAATGAAGAGGCGGGGCGAAACCACAATCCGGAATTCACCATGTTGGAGTGGTACCGTCCGGGCTTTGACCACCACGCGTTAATGGATGAAATGGATGCGTTGCTGCAGCTTATCCTAAAGGCTGGCGTGGCAGAGCGGATGACCTATCAGGACGCCTTTATCAAGGTACTTGGCGTGTGTCCGCTGGAAGGCTCAATGGCTGAGTTGAAGTCTGCTGCTGCGCCATTGGGGTTGTCAGATATCGCGGATATCGAAGATGACCGCGACACCCTGTTACAACTGCTTTTTAGCGTGGGTGTCGAGGCGAAGATTGGCCAGAATGTGCCTGCGTTTGTCTATAACTTCCCAGCATCTCAGGCGGCGTTGGCACGGGTGTGTGAAGACGATCCGCGTGTTGCTGCGCGCTTTGAGGTGTATTTCAAGGGGATTGAGCTAGCGAACGGTTTTTATGAGCTGGATAACGCCGAGGAGCAGCTGGCGCGTTTCGAGGAAGATAACCGTAAACGTGAAAGGATGGGTCTTAGCTCTCAACCCATCGACCATCACCTGATTGAGGCTATCCGTCACGGTCTGCCGGATTGTGCGGGCGTTGCACTGGGTATTGATCGTCTGATCATGCTTGCCTTGGGCAAAGTACATATTGATGAAGTGATTGCCTTCCCGGTTGGCCGAGCCTGACCGGGAAAGCCCATAAAAAACGCCGCATCAGCGGCGTTTTTTCTATCCCTGAGACACGATGAGTGCCGCGCCGGAAACCGCAACCGCGGCACCCAACCAAGCGCTCGGTGCCGGACGCACTTTGGTGAAGAGCCAGATCAGCGGCAGGATCATCACCGGGGTCATCGAGGACAGTAGCGCAACCATACCCACTTCGCCCCACTTCAGTGCGTACATGATCAGCGTCATGCCCACCGCCATGGCGAGGAAACCGTTGACCACCACCATGCCGAAAATACGCCAGTTGATCGGGTTGACCGGCTGAGCGACACGCACCTGCAGCAATACCAGCGCGCCGTGGGCAAGGAACGCCGCAATCATGCGGATGGCAGAGGCGGCGATAGGGTCTACATTCTGGGTCAGTACTGGTTTTGCGATGACACCACCGAGTGACTGGCAAAGCGCAGCCATTAAGCCAAGGCCGACGGCAATCCAGATATTGCCCTTGGTTTCCTCCCATGTATGGGCATTGCCGCTTTGGCGGAAAAACACCGCAATCATGACGCCGGAAAAAACCAGAATAGCCCCGAGCAAGCGCCAGCCTTCCAGTGTTTCCCCAAACAGCCACATGCCCAGCAGGGCTGAAAACACCGCATGACAGGAGTAAAGCAGGCCTGAGCGTCGCGGGCCAATTCGGTTCATACACCCGAACAGGGCTGTATCGCCAATGAAGATACCGATCAGGCCGGACAGTGCCATTGGCCACAGGATATCGGAAGAGATGGTTGCCCAGCCGCCGGTCAACAGTGCCAGCACTGACAACATCACCGAGACACACGCCATACGCCAACGGCTGTAGCAAAACTGCCGAGGTGACGCGCCGGCGTCACCGAGATCAGACTGGAAATACCCCACAAAAAGGCAGCAGCAAGCGCAAGCCATTCGTAACCCAAGATGGCACCCTCAAAAAGAATTAGCAGGAAAGGAGCGCGAGTTTATCTGCTGACGAATTGCGGGAAAAGCGCTCAATGCACTTTCCCCGCAAATAGCAGGATCAATTCAGGATGAGCAGGGCGATATAGACGATAGCAAGGCCGACGACGCCAACAATCACACCGGCTTTGGCCATATCCCGACTTTCAATCAGGCCGGTTGAATAGGCAAGACTGTTAGGTGGGGTAGAGACGGGCAAAATCATGCCCAGCGAGGCCGAGAAGGCGACCACAACCAACAGGCCCTGAATACCGCCGACGGAGGCCAGACTTTCCATGGAAGTAGCCACCGCTGCGGCAATAGGCATCAAAAGGTTAGCGGTGGCGGTATTGGACATAAAGTTTGCCATCAACCAGCAGATTAGCGACAGAGTCAGCACAACGGCAAGCGGCGATAAGGCATCATAATCCACCGCATGGGCGAGCGCTGCGGCCAGGCCAGTTTTGTCCAGCGCCAGGCCAATCGCGATACCACCGGCAACCAGCCAGAGCACGTCCCAGTTAATGAGTTTTAGCTCTTCTTTGCCCATGATGCCGGTCAGTGTAAAGACGGCCAGAGGAATGATAGACACCACATAGGTATTCATGCCGTGCAGGCTGGTGGTCATCCACAGCAGATGGTGGCTGCAAAAGTGGCGTAAACCGTGTAGGCGCGCCAGCTTTTCTGGAAAGTGCCATCAAGCCTGAGCGTCATTTCGCTCTGGCTGGCGGGAAACAGTTTTTGCAACAACCACCAGGCAAAGGTTAGTTGCACCACCACAAAGGGTAAGCCCATGGTCATCCATTCGAGGAAGCTGATGGCATTTTCCCCTGTCAGGTACTGCAGAGCGATGGCGTTGGGTGGTGTACCGATAGGTGTTGCGATACCGCCGGTGTTAGCGGCGATTGGGATGCAAAGTACCAGCGCTTTTACGCCGGTATCACCCTTCGGGACGGTCGCCACAATAGGGGCTAGCAGCGCCAGCATCATCACTGTCGTCGCGGTGTTAGACATAAACATCGAGAACACAGCGGTGATAAGCATCAGCCCCAGCATGATATGGCTGGGTTTGGTGCCAAAGGGTTTAAGCAGGACGCGGGCGAGGTTGTTGTCCAGCTCATATTTTGAGGCGGCGATAGCAAGGGCAAAGCCGCCCATAAACAGGATGATGATAGGGGAAGAAAATGCGCTGAAAATATCGGTGTATTTGATCAGCGCGCCGATATCATGCCCCGGGGATGCATCGCGGAAAACCGTCAGACCCTTATCCGAGATCATAATGAGCTCGAGGGCGATGATCAGGATAGAGGTAGCAAAAACAGGCACAGGCTCTAATACCCAAAGCAGGGCAGCCAGCAGGAAGATGGCGAGCAGGCGGTGTTGGACAACAGTCAGATCATCGAGAGGGATCCAATCTATTGGCATCATCAACACGCCTAGGGGAATACCAAACGCCACAACAAACTTTAAAACATCAGCACGAGACAACTTCGGCATATCTGAGGTTCCATCCGCAGTGAACAAAAGGAGCACACTCAATCGCTTTGTTTTCATCAGCTTGAGATGTGCTGTACGCACTCAAGGATACGGAGCCGGCAGGAAATTACTCTGTGTTTGAATAAACTTTGGGCACAAAAAAGGGCAATGCTGCCCTTTTCGTCATGGATCACAGTTTAATTATTCGGCTGCGATTTCTGCGCTGTTCTGGCGCGCGTAGGCTTCACCCATGCGGGTTGGTTTGCCTGGAATGATCGCCTCATCAAACGTAATTGCGCCTTTCGGGAACAGGTTGATCACGGTTGACCCCAGCTTGAAGCGGCCCATCTCTTCGCCTTTTTTCAAGAAGATAGCCTGATCGCCTTCTGCCGGGTAATCCCAGCGGCGGATGCTCTGGCCGGTAGGAGGGGTCACTGTGCCACTCCATACGGTTTCGATGCTGCCGACGATGGTCGCACCCACCAGGATGTGCGCCATTGGGCCAAACGCGGTATCAAAAATACACACGACACGTTCATTACGCGCAAACAGGTTAGGCACGTTTTCTGCTGTCAGTGGGTTTACGGAGAACAGATCGCCCGGTACGTAAATCATCTGGCGCAGAGTGCCGTCACACGGCATGTGCACACGGTGGTATCGCGTGGCGACAGGTAAAGTGTTGCGAAATCACCGTCAGCGAACTCTTCTGCCAGTTTGGCATCGCCGCCCAGCAGTTCACAGGCATCAAACGTGTGGCCTTTGGCTTGGATAAGGCGGCCTTTTTCAATCGGCCCAGCCTGGCTGACACAGGCGTCGGCAGGGTGGCTGATCACGTTCACTTCATCATTTAAAGGGCGGGCACCGTCTTTCAGCTCACGCACGAAGAAGTCGTTGAAGGTCGGGTAGCTTGCTGGATCCGGATTTTTCGCTTCGCTCATTTCCACCTTGTATTGGCGGATAAACCATTTGATCACGGCGGTGGTGAGAAAGCCAGCCTTTGCTGCGGCCAGTTTACCTACCAGACGGGTAAGCAGATGTTTTGGCATGCAGTATTGCAGACCAATTTTCAAATCGTTAGACACGGTTTTTTTCCTAACTCGTCGTTTGCCCGTCAATCATGGGCGGGAATTCTAAAAAGCGGCTCAGTTTACAAAATAAACAAGCGACTCACCAGCGCCTGTTTAACAAGGGCACTGGTGTTCTGGGGAGGGTTATTCGTTTTTGCCGCGAGAGAATTGGCGGTTGGCCTTCTGCTCAGACATGCTGTCGATGATCTTGTGGTAGCTGTCAAAGCGTTCAACACTGATCTTGCCTTGCTCCACTGCTTCACGCAGCAAACAGCCCGGATCATCTTTATGTTTGCAGTCTCGGAATTTGCAACCACCCAGGAATTCGCGGAACTCTTTAAAACCTTGGGTAACTTGCTCTGGCTCTAAATGCCACAGACCGAACTCACGTACCCCAGGGCTATCGATCAGATCGCCGCCGTCAGGGAAGTGGTAAAGGCGCGCAGTGGTTGTGGTGTGCTGGCCAAGCCCGGAGTTTTCAGACACTTCGCCGGTGTCGGCATTCACCTCAGGCAACAGCGCATTGACCAGGCTTGATTTGCCCACACCGGACTGGCCAACAAAAATGCTGGTGACATCGGCAAGACGGGCTTTAAGTTCATCAATACCTTCACCTGTTTTCTGGCTCACCATCAAAACGTCGTAACCGATACTCTGGTAAACAGAGAGGGTATTTTTAATGATTTCAACACCTTCACTATCAACCAGATCGATTTTATTGATCACGATAAGTGGTTTGAAGCCGACCTGTTCGGTAGCGATGAGGTAACGGTCTATAATGTTGGTAGACAATTCGGGTAATATCGCGGAAACGATCACTACTTGATCAATATTTGCCGCGACCGGTTTGACTCCGTCGTAGTAATCGGGACGGGTAAGTACTGAGTGGCGTTCGTGGACAGCTTCAACCACACCCGCGATGCCCTGCAGTGTTTCCACGCCCGGACGCCATACCACGGTATCACCGGTCACCAGGCTCTCAATGGAGCGGCGAAGGTTACAACGGTGAATGATGCCGGTTTGACGATCTTCAATATCGGCGTGTTGTCCAAAGCGGGTGATCACAACCCCTTCACGGGCAGCTTCCAGCAGGGATTCATCCCACTGGACTTCATCCTGCTGGCGGTCGATGCGTTTTCTTTGGTTTGTCCGTACTCGGCGCAATTGGCCTTTTGTGAGCTTTTTCTTTTTTGCCACGAGAAATGTCGCTAGTTTAGTTGGCTTTCAAGTCAGGCTAAGTATGATACATGGTTTACTTGTAAAATAGGCAATTTGGATGTCTTTCAGCGATAAGAATTTAATCTGGATTGATCTTGAGATGACCGGCTTGGACCCTGAAATCCACAAAGTCATTGAGATCGCAACCGTTGTTACAGATGCTGAACTTAATGTGTTAGCTGAAGGGCCTGTTCTTGCTATTCACCAGTCGGATGATGAACTGGCGAAAATGGACGAATGGTGCACCAATACACACACGCGCAGTGCTGGTGGATCGTGTCAAAGCAAGTACCGTGACTGAAGAAGATGCGATCAAGCAAACTATCGCATTCCTGCAAAACTGGGTACCTGCCGGTGTATCGCCAATCTGTGGCAACAGTGTCGGACAGGATCGCCGCTTTCTTTATCAGCACATGCCTGATTTGGAACGCTTTTTCCATTACCGCACTGTCGATGTCAGCACTATCAAAGATTGGTACGTCGCTGGCAGCCGGATCTTTTGTCTGGCGTGAAAAAACAAGGTACTCACCTGGCGCTTGACGATATTCGCGAATCTATTGAAGAACTTCGTTTCTATCGCAGCAAGATCTTTACGATCTGACGCTAAATTAATCGATACGAAGAAAAATCAAATTTTCTGGATTTAGAGTATTGCATCCGCGATTTTTCTTCGTATAATTCGCAGCCCTGACAGAGACAAATGTCTTTGATAAAGCGACACTAGCTCAGCTGGTAGAGCGCAACCTTGCCAAGGTTGAGGTCACGAGTTCGAACCTCGTGTGTCGCTCCAAAAATTTGAAATGATCCGATTGATCGTCGGATGATCGAT
>BAXE01000053.1 GCA_001310415.1 Enterovibrio sp. JCM 19048
AGGCCGCATGCGCGGCCTTTTTTATGAGTGGGTTTTGCTATAGAGCACCATAGAGCCATGGTTAAGACTGGTTAGCAGTAACGATCCATCATTTAAGATATCAATGCGACGCACTTTTTCTGCGCCCAGTCGATAAAACGTACGTACCAGTGTCAAATCCTCCGTGGAAAATTCCGTGGTGTCTCCGGTTGTCACATCCTTGATGTCTCCCAGCTTAAGCTTCAGGTAGCCGCCGCTGACTTCCCAGTCGCCTGACTCAGAAATCGACATGACAACTTGAATGTTTTCCTGCTCATTCTTGAGCACAATCTGTGTGTCGCGCGAGTAGGTGTTATCCGGCAGAAAAACCATGTTTACCTGCTGCTCGGTCGCGGTCAGGCCGGTCACATCGCGGTACGCAGACTCTTCAATATGATTGATGGTGCGGGATTTCCAAGCCTTCGAAATCAAATGGTTCGCGGTACGGATATCTTCGCCGAGGAAATACCAGGCACTGCCCATCAGTGACAGCAGCAACAGGATGAAAGGACCAACACGTTTAAGTTGATCGCGACGGCGTGGGGTCGTGTTCATTAGCGGCATATAGAGTCGCTCTCCTCATGGCTCGTCAGCAAAACATAAGTTAGGTTGTCGTCTGCATCCTTGGCACTGTGGATATAGTTGAGCGAGATTTCGTTATCCTGCCCGCCTGTGACAATCACTTCTTCCAATTCACGGTCCTGGCCATAAAAGTTGATGTATTTTTCAACGCAGCGCTGAACCATGGGTTTCCACTGTTTAATGCGCACGTTGGTAACAGGAATAGAAACCGGGACATCCTGAACGGTCAGGATCTGGCGAAACGCCTCAGACTTTGGCGTTGAAGCAATAAAAAAGGCTACAGGTACGATCATTGCCAATATCAGTGCAAACCAGGAATTCAGTGGCATCTTTGCTTTTCGGGCCGGCACCGGATCTGAAGTTTGTGCAGGCGCTGGCGTTGCTTCTTCAATTTCCGCAGTGGGCAGCGATGATGTTGTCTCTACAGGTTGATTTTCTGAAGGGGCAGTCTCGAACGCCTCTGTCTCTTGTTCGGGTAAAACGTTTCTTCCACAGGGGCGGGCACTGCTGGAATATCAACAACCTGATCGTTGTAGACCTCCACCGAACAAATAACCTGATAACCGCGCTTTGGCACTGTTTTGACAAACATTGGTGTTTTTGTGGAGTCTTTCAGGCTTTTTCTTAGGGTAGAAATCGACTGTGTCAGGCTGGAGTCGTCCACCTCGAACCCTTGCTTGCGCCAAACGAAGTCGTGGATACGGTTGCGGGTCACGATCGCGTGGGGTTCTTCGATCAAAACCATAAGGACGCGGCACTCGTTGCTGCCCAACCGAATAAGTTCGTCATTTTCATAAAGATCGACCAGTGAGCTGTCGCTGGGAGAGAAAACAAAACGTTCTCCCAACAGATAACGGTTCGATTTATTGATCATTCGATATATCAACCTGCTAAAAACGTGGGCAATTCAATGGCGGAATCAGAGCTGTTGGCGTTTTGTTGTGTCGATGTTGTTATAAATCGCACTTTCGCCGTAAAAAGCGCCTGAAAGAGCTAAAAATTGAGACGATTATACCTGAAGTGTGAAAAATAGCTCAAGAAATCAAAAAATCGCTGACTGGACTTGAAATGGATTTTGCCGCCCCTATTTAAGAAATGAGACTAAACCGAAAACCATTTGTTTGGGGTTAAAATGAGCGATCAAGCAACGTTACAAAGTAAGGAAACGCGTGGTTTCCAATCTGAAGTGAAGCAACTGCTGCACCTGATGATCCACTCACTCTATTCCAACAAAGAGATCTTTTTACGTGAATTGATCTCAAACGCATCCGATGCGGCGGACAAGCTGCGCTTCAAAGCCCTGTCTGATGCGGCACTTTACGAGAGTGATGGCGAATTGCGTGTTCGCCTCAGCGTTGACAAGGAAGCCGGTACCTTGACCATTGATGACAATGGTATTGGTATGACACGCGATGAGGTGATTGAAAACCTGGGTACGATTGCAAAATCCGGTACCGCAGATTTCTTCAAACAATTGTCAGATGACCAGACCAAAGACAGCCAACTGATTGGCCAGTTTGGTGTTGGCTTCTATTCTGCCTTCATCGTGGCAGATAAAGTGACCGTGTCGACTCGCGCTGCCGGGGCTGATGCTTCTGAGGCTGTACGTTGGGAGTCAGCAGGCGAAGGTGAGTACACCATTGAAAGCATTGAAAAAGCCAGCCGTGGTACATCAATCACCCTTCATCTGCGTGAAGATGACAAAGAGTTCCTCGACGAATGGCGCCTTCGTGATGTGATTGGTAAATACTCTGATCACATCGGTATTCCCGTTGAAATGTGGGAAACCGAGCGAGACGATGAAGGCAAAGAAACCGGTGAAGGCAAGTGGGAGAAGGTCAACAAAGCCCAAGCGCTTTGGACTCGCTCTAAGTCAGATATCTCTGATGAAGAATATCAAGAATTCTACAAACACCTTTCGCATGACTTCGCTGAACCGCTGCAGTGGAGCCACAACCGCGTAGAAGGTAAAAATGACTACACCAGTCTGCTTTATATTCCATCGAAAGCACCGTGGGATCTGTTCAACCGTGACCATAAACATGGTCTGAAACTGTATGTTCAGCGTGTGTTTATCATGGATGATGCATCGCAGTTCATGCCGAGCTACCTGCGTTTTGTCCGTGGTCTGATTGACTCCAACGATCTGCCGCTGAACGTGTCGCGTGAAATTCTGCAAGACAACAAAGTGACGCAAAACCTGCGCAATGCCTGTACCAAACGTGTACTGACGATGCTTGAGCGTATGGCCGGCAATGATGCTGAAAAATACCAGTCGTTCTGGAAAGAGTTTGGTCTGGTCATGAAAGAAGGCCCGGCGGAAGATTTTTCAAACCGCGAGAAAATTGCCGGTCTTCTGCGTTTTGCTTCAACACATAAGGACAGCAGCGAACAAACTGTGTCGCTGGCCGATTATGTGTCACGCATGAAAGAAGAGCAGGATAAGATCTACTACCTGACAGCGATTCATACCAGGCAGCGAAGAACAGCCGCATCTTGAACAGTTCAAGGCAAAAGGCATCGAAGTTATCCTGATGTACGATCGCATCGATGAATGGCTGATGGGATACCTGTCAGACTTTGATGGCAAGCAATTCCAGGCGATCACCAAAGCAGACCTGGACTTAAGCAAATTTGAAGATGACGCAGAAAAAGAAAAGCGCGAAGAAACTGAGAAGGCCTTTGAGTCTGTGGTTGAGCGCACCAAGACGTATCTTGGCGACCGTGTAAAAGATGTCCGCACGACCTTCAAGCTTTCTGGTACACCCG
Organism: Enterovibrio sp. JCM 19048; assembly: GCA_001310415.1. GTDB lineage: Bacteria > Pseudomonadota > Gammaproteobacteria > Enterobacterales > Vibrionaceae > Enterovibrio > Enterovibrio paralichthyis. The sequence goes on from BAXE01000053.1 coordinate 3,370, forward strand.
CCGTTGTGGTTACCGACCAGTTCGACATGGGAACCAGATGGCGAAACTGCTGGCAGCAGCAGGTCAACAAGCGCCGGAAGTGAAGTACATCTTCGAGCTTAACCCCGAGCATGCTCTCGTTAAGCAGATGGCGGACGAAGCCGACGAGCAGATCTTTGGCCGCTGGGTAGAAATGCTGCTGGGTCAGGCAATGCTGGCGGAGCGCGGTGCAATGGATGACCCATCCCAGTTCTTGAGTGCGGTCAATCAGCTTCTGACTAAAGCTAATTGCGTCGACATTCATAACCGATTTAACTGTTATCAAGCCCGGCTATTGTGCTGGGCTTGTTTTTTCATACCTAAATGAGTTCGCGCCGAAACGCCGTGAAATGGTGCCACCTGAAGACACGCTGAGGCACAGGAAGTGCCCGGGTAATGCGGTGGGTTTTCCTCGTCAATTGTGTTGAAAACGTCGGCTGTGAGGTTGTTTAGGTATCAATATCCGTGTATGTTTCAGGTTTTTGCGAAACTCCAAGTAAAGAAAGGGGATAACTATGCGCATCATTCTTCTGGGCGCACCAGGTGCAGGTAAAGGAACTCAAGCGCAGTTCATCATGGAAAAATATGGTATTCCACAAATTTCCACAGGTGACATGCTGCGTGCAGCAATCAAAGCCGGCACAGAGCTGGGCAAACAGGCGAAAGCAGTTATCGACGCAGGCCAACTCGTTTCTGACGACATCATTTTGGGTCTGGTTAAAGAGCGCATTGCGCAAGAAGACTGTGCGAAAGGCTTCCTGCTGGATGGTTTCCCACGTACGATTCCACAGGCTGATGGCCTGAAAGAAATCGGTGTTGTGGTTGATTACGTTCTTGAGTTTGACGTGCCAGACGCAGTGATCGTTGAGCGTATGAGCGGTCGCCGTGCACACCTGGCATCTGGCCGTACTTACCACGTTGTTTACAACCCACCTAAAGTGGAAGGTAAAGACGACGTAACCGGTGAAGATCTGGTTGTTCGTGATGACGACAAAGAAGAAACCGTTCGCGCGCGTCTGGGTGTATACCACGAGCAAACAGCGCCGCTTATCGCTTACTACTCAAAAGAAGCGGAAGCTGGCAACACCAAGTACCTGAAATTTGACGGTACCAAGCTGGTGTCTGAAGTGAGCGCAGAAATCGAGAAAGCGCTGGGTTAGTAGTCCCTACTCACTCATACAAAAAGGCAATCTTTTGATTGCCTTTTTTGATCCTAAATTCCCCGGCATGAGTAATCTTGGAGCAGGGATCATGATATTCTTAGTCCCGTAACTAACTGGTGAATCAGGACGAAATGGAAAACAAAAACAACAAGACAGGGGTGTTACTGGCAAACCTAGGTACGCCAAAAGCACCAACCGCACAGGCAGTGAAAGCCTTTCTCAGTGAGTTTTACATGATCAGCGTGTCGTAGACATGTCGCGTTGGCTTTGGTGCCCCTTACTGCACGGGGTGATCCTGCCAGTGAGATCGCCAAAGGTGGCCAAGTTATACCAAACCATATGGATGGAAGAAGGCTCGCCATTGATGGTGTATTCCCTGCGCCAGAAAGCCGCGCTGGAGCAAGCGACCGGCCTGCCAGTTGAGTTGGGTATGACATACGGCGAACCCAGCATAAAAAGCGGCCTGGAAGCGCTCAAGGCGCGTGGTTGCGAAAAGATCCTGGTGTTGCCTTTGTACCCGCAATATTCGGGCACCACGACGGCCGCTGTTTTTGATAAATTGGCGAAGTCCGTAAAGCAGGATCCATCGTTGCCAGAGCTGCGCTTTATTAATTCCTACTATGACGAAAATGCCTACATAGAGCACTGGCGCAATCAGTGGAAGCGCACTGGGCACAAAATGGCAAACCGGACATGTTACTGTGTTCATACCATGGCATTCCGAAGCGTTACGCTGACAACGGCGACCCTTATCCAACGCATTGTGTAGCGACGACCGAAAAGCTCGCTGCGCGCCTGGGCGGCGAGGTACCATTGAAAACCACGTTCCAGTCCCGCTTCGGCCGCGAAGAGTGGCTACAGCCCTATACGGACAAAACGTTGGAAAAACTGCCGGGAGAAGGCGTTAAACGGCTGGATGTTATTTCGCCAGCGTTTTCGGTGGATTGCCTCGAAACACTGGAAGAGATCTCTGAACAATGTCTGGAAACCTTCCTTGATGCCGGTGGTGAGGCCTTCAATTACATACCTTGCTTGAATGATTCACCATGCACATTGCGATGATGAAAGGATTGGTTGAAAGAAACATCCAGGGCTGGTAACGCTTTAAAATATCGACGAATAGTGTACCCAGGCGCGATCAGTGTCTGGGTATATTTTATCCGGGATATTCCACCTCGAAAATTGTGTGATAGAATTCGCATTTTCGCCACAACCACGACGCATCGAATCATGAAATTTCCGGGCCAACGCAAGTCTAAGCATTACTTCCCTGTCCATGCGCGCGACCCGCTGCTGGTACAAGCAAGCGAACAACGCAAACTCAAACGCCCCCATGTAATTGGTATTGACCAAACGCTGGTTGATATTGAAGCGAAAGTAAGCGACGAGTTCGTGGCTAAATACGAACTGAGCAAAGGCCACTCTCTGGTGATTGATGACAAGCGTGCCGAAGCGCTGTATCAAGAGCTGAAAGAGAACAACATGATCAGCCATGAGTTTGCAGGTGGCACTATCGGTAACACGCTGCACAACTACTCAACACTGGCCGATGACAAATCGATCCTGTTGGGTGTGATGAGCCGCGATATCACTATCGGCAGCTATTCCTACCGTTACCTGTGTAACACATCCAGTCGTATGGATTTGAACTATCTGCAAGCTGTTCAAGGTCCGATTGGCCGTTGCTACGCGTTGATCAGTGAAGAAGGTGAACGTACTTTCGCTATCAGCGAAGGTCTGATGAACCAGCTTCACCCGGATTCTATCCCAGAGCATATTTTCAAAAATGCATCTGCGTTGGTACTGACTGCGTACCTGGTTCGTTGCAAAGAAGGCGACCCAATGCCTGAAGCAACCATGAAGGCGATTGAGTACGCGAAGAAACACGATGTGCCGGTTGTGATGACCATGGGCACCAAGTACGTGATTCAGAACAACCCTCAGTGGTGGCGTGATTTCCTGTCAGAGCACGTTTCTGTCGTTGCGATGAACGAAGAAGAAGCCGAAGCCCTGACCGGTGAGTCTGATCCGCTGCTCGCCGCTGACAAAGCGCTGGAGTGGGTAGACATGGTTCTGTGTACTGCCGGCCCAGTAGGTCTCTACATGGCAGGTTTCACTGAAGATGATGCCAAGCGTGAAACCACGCTGCCGTTGCTGCCAGGCTCAATTGCCGAGTTCAACCGTTATGAGTTCAGCCGCCCGATGATGAAATCTGAGTGCCAGAACCCAATTAAAGTTTACTCGCACATTGCCCCTTATATGGGCGGCCCAGAGCGTATCAAGAACACCAACGGTGCCGGTGATGGCGCACTGTCTGCTGTCCTGCATGATATGTCGGCAAACCGTTACCACCGCGACAACGTGCCAAATTCAAGCAAGCACAGCTACCAGTTCCTGACTTACAGCTCATTCTCTCAGGTTTGTAAGTACGCAAACCGCGTAAGCTATGAAGTGCTGGCGCAGCATTCACCGCGTCTTTCTCGTGGTCTTCCAGAGAAGGAAGATAGTTTGGAAGAGGCATACTGGGAACGTTAAATCACTGCCTTATTTGGCACTTATGCGGCGTTGATTTCATGATTTCTCTCGGTCACTTAGCGGACTAAGCTCCCGAGCAGAAATCACTTTATCGCCTTGCCTAAGCACCAACTAAGTTGTGATTGACGAAAAGCAAAAAATCCGCCACTTGGGCGGATTTTTTGTAGGTATAGGTTTGGAAGGTTACGCTTTTGCGTAAGCTTCGTTGTGGACTGCTGCCACAGCGCGGCCGGATGGGTCGGCGGCGTTTTTAAAGCTCTCGTCCCATTCGATGGCTTTGGCGCTTGAGCACGCGATAGAAGGGCCCCCTGGTACACATTCTGCTGCAGATGGCAGTGGGAACAGCTCTTCGAAGATCTCGCGGTAAACGTACGCCTCTTTTGTTTGTGGTGTGTTGTATGGGAAGCGGAACTTCGCCGATTCCATCTGCTGATCCGTCACTTTTTCTTCTGCGACCGCTTTGAGGGTGTCAATCCAACCGTAGCCTACGCCGTCAGAGAACTGCTCCTTCTGACGCCACGCGATAGAGTCTGGCAGGTAGTGCTCAAAACATTCACGCAGGATGTGTTTTTCCATTTTGCCGTTGCCACACATCTTGTCTTTCGGGTTCAGGCGCATGGCTACATCGATAAATTCTTTATCAAGGAAAGGAACGCGGCCTTCTACACCCCATGCAGCCAGGGACTTGTTAGCGCGGGCGCAGTCAAACATGTTCAGAGCAAGCAGCTTACGCACGGTTTCTTCGTGGAATTCTTTTGCGTTTGGTGCCTTGTGGAAGTAAAGGTAGCCGCCAAAGATTTCGTCTGCACCTTCGCCAGACAGAACCATCTTGATGCCCATCGCTTTTATCTTACGGCCCATAAGGTACATAGGCGTAGAAGCGCGGATGGTTGTCACGTCATAAGTCTCGATGTGGTAGATAACATCACGAATCGCATCCAGACCTTCTTGAATGGTATAGGTCATTTCGTGGTGAACTGTACCAATCTTATCAGCACTTCACGTGCCGCTTTCAGATCCGGCGCGCCCTCAAGACCAATGGCAAAGGAGTGAAGCTGTGGCCACCACGCAGCAGATTTGTCGTCATCTTCTACACGCAGCGCAGCAAAGCGTTTGGCTACCGCAGACGTGATTGAAGAATCCAGCCCGCCGGAGAGTAGAACGCCATAAGGTACGTCAGTCATCAGTTGGCGTTTTACAGCAGCTTCAAGCGCAGCGGTTAACTCTTCTTTGCTTGATGCATTGTTTTCAACAGCAGCATATTCGTTCCAGTCACGCACGTAGTAACGCTGTGGCTCATCATCCTGGGAGCGGTAGTAGCAGCCTGGAGGGAACTCACTGATAGTCTTGCACACAGGCACCAGCGCTTTCATTTCTGATGCAACATAGTAGTTTCCGTGCTCGTCGTAGCCTTGATACAGGGGAATAATACCGATGTGGTCGCGACCAATCAGGTATTCATCTTTTTCTTCATCGTAAAGGGCGAAAGCGAAAATGCCGTTAAGCTCTTCCAAAAGATCTGCGCCCATCTCCTGATACAAAGCCAGAATGACTTCACAATCTGAATCGGTTTGGAATTCGTACTTGCCTTCGTAGCGCGCGCGGATTTCTTTGTGGTTGTAAATCTCGCCGTTTACCGCCAGCACCAGCTTACCATCTGGGCTGTACAGGGGCTGCGCGCCGCTGTTGAGACCAACAATCGCCAGACGCTCATGCGCTAAAATGGCGCGTTCAGATGAATAAATACCCGACCAGTCTGGGCCGCGGTGGCGCAATTTTTTGACATTTCTAGTGCGCTGGCACGCAGTGCACCCGCATCAGATTTAATATCCAAAATACCGAAAACAGAACACATAAATCCCTCTCTTTACTTCCTGCTGTTGCCCCAAAAGAGGGCTTTTTAATCGCTGTTGTGTTCAATTTGCCAACTTGAGTAAAAAATGCAACCTGATGCGAGAAAAAAAATAACAAAGCCGCCTGGTGTGTAAATATTATTTAATATAATCGGCGATTTAATGAATGAAAGTTGGTTTGTGGTCAAATATGCGCCGCATATGATGGTTGGCGGCGCATTTTTTGGCAGGAGAGGGGGCTAGCGGAGTTGCTCTTTTACGTGGCGTGCGAAACCAGCACCTGCCTCAGAGTAGATATTGTAGGCTTCATCAACACCCAGCGATTTTAACTGCTCCAGTTCATCCGGGTATTTAGCGATGGCGGCAACTTTTCCTTTAAAGTTCAGCTGGTTAATTTGAAGCATGGCTATCGTATTTGCCTGGCTGTTAGGCATGGCTAGCAAGATCAACTCCAGTTGCTTTGACGACGTGACCCGGGACCAGAAGTCCGGATCCGTTGCATCACCCTGAATGACCCTGCGTCCTTCGCTGCGGTGAAGTTCAACAGAATCGTCACGAGCCTCGATGCCCAACACGCAGGAAGGATAATCCGCTTCCAGTTCATCGTAGGCTCCGCTGCCAATACGGCCCATCCCCAGAATAACCACTTTCGCACTTCCCAGACTGATAAGTTGGTCGTTGTGGTGGATGCGGTCTGGATTCGGATCATGGAGATAAGGTGATGCGAAGGCATAAATTTTATGGCTGAAAGTGTTCAGTGGTGCAGCCAAAACAAACGAGAGTGAAACGGCAATAGCGATCGCCACCAATACACTGCCTGGCATGATCCCCATTTGGTAGGCAATACCGCCAACGATTAAGCCAAATTCACTGTAGTTGAACAGCGACAGGGTCGCGAACAGCGAAGTGCGGACACGGAACTTGAAGCCACTGAAAATAAGGTAATAGAGCAATCCTTTAAGGGGTAGCAAGAGCAGAAGCATAAGGGCGATCAGCAGACCCTGCATTGTCGGTTGTTCCGACAACCCAATGTTAAGGAAGAAACAGACGAGGAAAAGCTCTTTGAGGTTGAACAACGATTTTGCCATTTCGGAGGCGCGGGGATGGGCAGACATCAGCATGCCGAGGATTAACGCGCCCAGATCTGGCTTCATGCTACTGCATCAAACAGGCCAGCACCGGCAACCAAGGCCAAAAACACGGCATATAGCACCAGAACTTCGCCGTGACCCGCACGATCAAGCAATTTAAACAGCAGTGGACGTGCCAATGGCAGGGCGAAGAGCAGTAATGCCTCGATGCCGGGCACTTTACCTGAAGCAATAGTAAGGAAAATGACCGCAAAAATATCCTGCATAATGAGAACGCCGATAGCCAGCGTGCCATAAGTGGCATTCATTTCGCCCTTTTCTTGCAGTGCTTTGATCGCAAAAACGGTGCTGGAGAAAGAAAGGGCAAAGGCAATCAATGCAAGATCGTTGATATTGAGCTGGGAAAAAGCCGACAGTCCAATCGCTTTAAAAGCGAGCAGGCAAAGTGTAAATAGGGCAGTCGTCATGACATTGTGCAATGTCGCGCCAAACCAGATCTCTTTATTCAGCAGCGACTTTACGTCCAGCTTAAGGCCAATCGTGAACAGCAACAGTGTCACCCCCAGATCGGCCAGAGACTGGATCAGTGGTGTACTGGTATAGCCTGCCGCATGGAGCGCAAAGCCGGCGATAAGAAAACCGACAAGGGGAGGCATTTGACAGCGAAGCATCAGAAAGCCGCTGAAAAATGCGACAGCAATAATGACTAAATCCATAAAACAGTGTTCGTCCTAGAAACCGGCGGGAGCGCAAAAAGGCGTAGCGAAGCCCGATAATGTATCGAGTATGAGAAGTAATAATAAAACAAAGGCAATGCCTGTCT
>BAXE01000054.1 GCA_001310415.1 Enterovibrio sp. JCM 19048
GCCGTCGCCCGTGCCAAGGCACGTAAAGCCGCGCAACAAGCCGAGGCCGAAGCGCCTGTTGAGACACCGGCTGCGGAGGAAGATCCGAAGAAAGCTGCCGTTGCTGCTGCCGTCGCCCGCGCCAAGGCGCGTAAAGCCGCGCAACAAGCTGAAGCACAAGACGAGCCGCAAGCCGTTGAACCACCACCAGCAGAAGAAGACCCAAAGAAAGCTGCTGTTGCCGCTGCGATTGCCCGTGCCAAGGCACGCAAAGCCGCGCAAGCAAAGAACAATAGTGAGGAAGACTAACCGTGGCCTTTTTATCGCCAGTAGCCCACACAGCCACAGCAAGAAAAGCACCAGCACTATCATGATGACCGTCATCCTGTGTTGCGTGCCAGGTATTGCTGCCCTTTGCTATTTCTTCGGTTGGGGCGTGCTCGTCCAGATCGCGCTTGCAGCATTAACGGCTGTGCTTGCAGAAGCAGCCGTTGTCAGCCTGCGCGGTCGCCCGGTCAAGCGCTACCTAAAAGACCATTCAGCGCTGCTGACCGGTATCCTGATTGGTATCGCTATCCCGCCGTTTTCTCCGTGGTGGATAGCGGTGATTGGTGCATTGTTTGCCATCATCATTGCCAAGCATCTTTATGGCGGTCTGGGACAAAACCCGTTCAACCCAGCATGATTGCCTATGTTGTCTTGCTGATATCATTCCCGGTTCAAATGACAACCTGGATGCCACCGAAAGCATTGATGACACAGCCTGTGGGTCTGTTGGATGCCATCTCAGCCGTATTTACTGGCCTGACCGTCGATGGTTTCAGTGTCAACCAACTTCGCATCGCCATCGATGGCAGTACAATGGCAACCCCACTGGACACTATCAAAACCTCTCTGCTGGCGGGTAAAACTGTCTCTGAAGCCGTTGAGCTGCCCGTATTTGGCAGCTTTGCCGGGTTAGGCTGGGGCTGGGTAAACGTCGCGTTTCTTGCCGGTGGCCTGGCCATGCTCAAAATGCGCGTGATCCAGTGGCACATTCCGGTTTCCATGCTGGCGACCCTTTTGCTCTTCAGCCTTGTAGGTTATGCCATCAGTCCAGACGGCGTCGCGTCGCCGCTGATGCAGCTGTTCTCAGGCGCGACCATGCTGGGTGCATTTTTCATTGCCACCGATCCGGTATCTGCATCAACCACGCCCAAAGGCCGATTGGTGTTTGGGGCTATGATTGGAGCGCTGGTTTACCTTATCCGTTCTCTGGGTGGCTTCCCAGATGGTGTGGCGTTTGCCGTGCTTATCGCCAACATGTGTGTCCCTTTGATTGACCATTTCACCAACCAACTGTTTATGGCCACAAGAAGGAAAGCCAATGATCCGCGCGATGAGAAAAAATGGTGCCATTCTGGCACTGGCGGCATTGCTTTCAACCGGTCTGGTTGCCATTACTGACAGCCTGACCAAAGAAACCATTGCCGAACAGCAGCGTATTCAACTGCTGAAAGTCTTGAACCAGGTGGTTCCTGAATCCCTGCACGACAACGAAATGGCGACCAGCTGTACACTGGTTACCAGCCCGAGCTTAGGCACGCCAGAGCCTATGCCAGTTTACATTGCTACAAAAGATGGAAAACCAACTGCCATGGCGGTTGAAGCCATTGCACCGGATGGCTACAACGGCGTAATCAAAGTACTGGTCGGTGTTGATACCAACAATACCGTGCTTGGTGTGCGAGTGTTGAGCCACAATGAAACACCGGGGCTGGGTGACAAAATCGATTTAAATGTGTCTGACTGGGTACTCTCTTTCAGCGGTAAAACGCTGGAGAGCAAAGACGACAAACGCTGGGCGGTTTACAAAGACGGCGGTCAATTTGACCAGTTCACCGGCGCAACCATCACGCCACGTGCCGTGGTAAACGCCGCACGCAAAGCAGCGTGGTACGCCATGCAGAACAAAGAGACCATTGTTCGCCAGCCAAAGAACTGTGGAGGTGAGTCATGAGCCAAAACAAAGAACTGATGAAAAATGGCCTGTGGGCCAACAACCCAGCACTGGTTCAACTGTTGGGCTTGTGCCCCCTGTTGGCCGTGTCTGCCACTGTCACCAACGCCCTGGGCCTGGGTCTGGCAACCTTACTGGTACTGGTCGGCTCGAACGTGACCGTCTCCCTGGTGCGTGAATGGGTTCCGAAAGACGTCCGCATTCCGATTTTCGTTATGATTATCGCGTCTCTGGTCACCTGTGTTCAGCTGCTGATGAACGCCTATGCTTTTGGCCTTTACCAGTCTCTGGGTATCTTCATTCCGCTGATCGTGACCAACTGTATCATCATCGGCCGCGCAGAAGCGTTTGCCTCTAAAAACACACCATTACCTTCTGCACTGGACGGATTCTGGATGGGTTTGGGCATGACCTGCGCACTGGTTGTGCTGGGTTCTATCCGTGAAATTCTGGGTAACGGCACCCTGTTTGACGGCGCAGACCGTCTATTGGGCGACTGGGCAGCGGGACTGCGTATTGAAATATTCCATTTTGACAGCCCGTTTCTGTTGGCTATGTTGCCACCGGGTGCCTTCTTAGCTGTTGGTTTCCTGATTGCAGCTAAGAACGCCATTGACGCCAGACAAGCGAAGAAACAGCCGAAGGAAAAAGTGGTTATTGAGCGCGTGCGCGTGACCTCAACCGATTAAATTTCAATGGATGGACAATGAACAACGAAAAACGCGTTCAGATACTGGAGCGACTCCGGGCAGAAAACCCACACCCCCAGACCGAGCTGAATTGGAGCTCGCCATTCGAATTGCTGATTGCCGTGTTGCTGTCAGCACAGGCGACGGACGTAAGCGTGAACAAGGCGACAGACAAGCTCTACCTGTCGCCAACACCCCACAGGCGCTGCTTGATTTGGGTGTGGATGGGGTCAAGGAATACATCAAAACCATCGGCCTATTTAATTCAAAGGCCGAGAATGTCATCAAGACCTGCAAAATCCTGATTGACCAGCATGGCGGTGAAGTGCCTGAAAATCGCGAAGCACTGGAAGCGTTGCCAGGCGTGGGCAGAAAAACAGCCAATGTGGTACTCAATACCGCCTTTGGCTGGCCAACCATTGCTGTCGACACGCATATCTTCCGCGTATCCAACCGTACCAAGTTCGCGGTGGGCAAAAACGTGGATGAAGTTGAACAAAAGCTGCTGAAAGTGGTGCCAAAAGAGTTCAAACTCGATGTCCACCACTGGCTTATCCTGCACGGACGTTATACCTGCGTCGCACGTAAGCCGCGCTGCGGCAGCTGCATCATTGAAGATTTATGTGAATTCAAGGATAAAGTCTATCCAGACGAGTAATACTCTTCGCGCTTATCGTTAACTGTTATATCTAAACGACCTGAAGATGCTCGCTGAATCCTGCATCTTCAGGTCGTTTAGGTATACACTGGGCGCAAAAATACATTTAAGGAGAATGTCATGAGCAACGGCCGTATTTTGCATACTATGCTCCGCGTTGGCGATTTGGATCGTTCAATTGCCTTCTACACCGACGTAATGGGCATGCAACTGCTGCGTAAAAGCGAAAACGCACAGTATGAATACACTCTGGCTTTTGTCGGTTACGGTGATGAGTCACAAGGCGCGGTTATCGAGCTGACCTACAACTGGGGAACGGACACCTACGATATGGGTACCGCATTTGGCCACATTGCTATCGGTGTGGACGACATCTATGCAACCTGTGACGCGCTGCGTGCAGCCGGTGCCAATATCACCCGCGAGCCAGGCCCAGTTAAAGGCGGCACCACTGAAATCGCGTTTGTTGAAGACCCGGATGGCTACAAAATCGAGCTTATCCAGAACAAGAGCGCGTCTGCTGGCCTCGGCAACTAAGTTCCTTTCAAACCGCGCCAACTGGCGCGGTTTCTTTTTCCCCTGCATTCACCGCGATTCATAAATATCGTGAGATATTTCAAATGATCTGACGAAACACCTCGTAACTTCAAATCATTAGATACGCTTAATTCAGTGTCTAATAATTAAGATATCATTTATGGTGTTTGGTCGGCGATACACTCTTCAAATTCACATCGCGGGGATCTTCTTTGTCGTGGTATCCCTGCTTTCCGCTTTATTAATTGTGCTTAGCTATCAAAACTCTAAGGCACTGAACCAACAACTATCAGCAGAACGAACAGAAAGGAACGCTACCCAAATCAAACTCGCGTTTGAACGCCTCACCGCGCCTTTTATCACCGCTATGGATGCACTGGCCGTCTCCAAATTTAGTCAAAACCTAAATGCCGCCAATGACATCGAATGGCTATCAACAGTAAATTCAATTTTAGAGCGAAATCCTGCAGCACTGTCTATCTACGTTGCTATCCGGACGAAAGCTCTGCCTTTATTCGCTCCACCAAACCAGAGTTTATGAAAACGCAGTTTTCGACGCCCGAAAACAGCCATATCATGGTGGATATCAACCGTGCAGACGGAAACCAGACGCGAACCTATTTCGACGAGCAACTCCAGCTGATCCGCACAGACAAAAACACCATATCCTATCGACCTACAACCCGCCCCTGGTACAAAGTCGCCCCCGGGGATAGCAGTATCCACATCACCGACCCCTACTTTTATCTCTTCATTCAACGAATGGGAGTGACTCTGTCCAGACAGCTACCAGATAAAAAAGGGGTGCTGGCAGTGGATATCACCCTGGACTCACTGAACAGGTTTTTACGCGCCCAGGTTGAATCAGGACAGGCTCAATTGATGCTAATGGATGATCACCGGCGTATTTTTGCCCACACGGGATTCCTGCCGGATATTAATTCAGGCGTCAGTCAACGGATGTATCTGGAAGCCTTGTCCAACTCTCCACTGAACAACCTCTTTATGCAGAGCAACTGGTCAGAAGGACATTTTTCAGTCGAGCACGGAGACGAAGACTGGTCACTCAGCCTGGTACGCATTACTTATGGTGGAGAGCAGGGTTTATGGCTCGCAAAGGCAGTGCCCGAAGCAATGCTTATTCAAAGCGCTCTGGCCGCCAGGAACAAACAAATCCTTATCAGTATTCTTGGGTTGTGCGCTGGTATCATCATGGTATTGATGGCTTCCAGGCGCATCGCTAATCCCCTGAAACGCCTTGTCAGTGAAACGGAAAAAATCAGGCGACTCGACTTTTCCAGCGTTAAATCGCCAAATTCAGACATTGTTGAAGTCAGGGAGCTGGCTGAGTCTATCGACACCATGTCAGAAACCATACAGCGTTTTCTATCAACGCTGCACCGGGTATCCAACAGCTCAAATTTTGACTCCCTGTTGTCAGACATCGTCCTTCACTGCCAACAAGCCGCTGAAGCCGACTGTGTCTTACTATGGACAAACGCAGCAGAAGACAGAGAGACCCTGTCGCTCACCGCCCAATATCCACTGGATAACAACTCGCCGAGAATCGATCTTCCACGCTTACTGACGCATTTAAAAGGCGAAGATTCAGGAGCTGGACAGGAATTTTACAGCTTTCAGCCAACGGACAGTGATGTGCAGGAAGGTTTAGTCTCAGACTCATTGAAACTTGTCTGGCTGGTTCCTCTACACAACCGCGATAAAGAGTGTGTCGGGTATGTGCTTATTGGCTTCAACAGCGAGCCTGAAAGTAATCAGGATGAAAAACTGCCGTTTATCCAACAGTTCCTTGCTTTGCCTCCATCATCAAAGAGAACTGGGACAGGGTGGTTGCCCAAAAACAACTGTTCAAATCTTTCATTGAGATGATGGCCTCTGCGATAGATACCAAATCACCCTACACTGGCGGTCATTGCCAACGCGTCCCTGATCTCACCTTTATGATTGCTGAAGCCGCCAACAAGGACAAGCAGCGCTTCCCTGACTATGAACTGGATGATAAAGCCCGGGAGGCACTGTATTTTGCTGCTTGGCTGCATGATTGCGGAAAAGTCACGACACCCGAATTCGTCGTCGATAAAGCCACCAAACTGGAAACCATTTACAACCGTATCCATGAAGTGAGAACCCGTTTTGAAGTACTTAAGCGCGATGCTGAGATTACATACTGGAAGCGGAGGTTCAACGGAGAGGACACGGCGACCCTAGACAAATGGCTTGCTGATGAACATCAAACCCTAGACAGGGAATTTGCATTTGTCGCCAAATGCAACGTCGGCAGTGAGTTCATGGACGAAGCCAATATTCAGAAACTTCACAACATTGCCACCCGCACCTGGGTGAGAACTATCGATGACCTTCAAGGACTGTCGTGGGAAGAAGAGGCCAGACGCACTGCACGTGGGCACCTGACGCTACCCTGTAAGGAGCATATTCTAGCCGATACCGTTGATCAAAAAGTCCCTTGGCTGCCACAACAACTTAAAGCGTTCAATGACTGGGAATTTAATATTCCTGTTCCTGAACTGCAGTACAACCGCGGTGAAATCCACAATCTGTCAATCCAACGGGGAACGCTGACAGAGGAAGAACGGTTTATTATCAATGACCATATTATCCAAACCATCAATATGCTGAGAAAGCTACCGTATCCACCGCATCTTAGTCATGTCCCCGAAATAGCAGGTGGGCACCACGAGAAGCTGGACGGTAAAGGCTATCCCTACGGGCTGGATGAAAACGAACTCTCTCTGGACGCCAAAATTATGGCCGTGGCTGATATTTTTGAAGCTCTGACTGCCTGTGATCGGCCTTACAAGAAGGCCAAAACCCTGAGTGAAGCATTGAAGATCCTCGCTTTCATGGCCAAAGACAGACATGTCGACGAGCAGCTTTTCCGATTGTTTATCGACAAGAAAATCTATAAACACTACGCCGACATCTATTTGCCGAAAGAGCAGCAGGACGAGGTGGATGAAGCAATGCTGCTGGCTATTCTCTCACCCCAGAAAACCAGCGGGAAAAAAGCCATCGCATAAAAAACGCCCCGCTGCATGCGGGGCTTCTCTTTTAAACCTGTCAGATAATGGTCCGCCCAAGTGAAATGACCACTCGGCGGTTTTTGTTCCGCCCGATTGGGCTTTCATTTTCTGCGATTGGACGGCGCTCACCGTAAGCTTCGACCTGAATTCGGTCTTTCGGCAAGCCGAGTGATGTGAAGTACTCTTCAAGCTTCTCTGCGCGAATTTCCGACATGCGTTGGTTAGCCGCTTTGGCGCCGCGTCCATCGGTGTATGTCGCCATCAGCACCAAATCAACGTCTGGGCTGTAACGGACAAACTCCGCGATTTGTGCCAGTCTCGCCATCGATGCTTTGTTCAGCTCATCACCGTTTTCATCGTAGTGCAGCACCGTAAAGGCGATATCTTCAAACGAATACGGCAGCAATCTGGCGACACAACTGCTGAATTCATTGTAGGGCTGCTGAAATGACACTGAAGACAGTGCGATATCCACCCGCTTCCCTTTGCTCTGCCACTCTTTGAAGCTGAAGGTTGGGTAGCGGCCATTTTCCAGCTCAGACAACATACTCCACGCCGTTTGACCATCAACATAGCCGTCAAACTGCTTGAAAAACGTAACCTGTCCAGATACTCCGCAGGTTCGCCCGCCATCCATCGTGGAGGCATAGAAACCAGCGCCACGTTTTCGGTCTTCCCCATTGGGCGGCGCATTTCGAGCTCAAAATCCAGATTGATTTTTTTGCTTGCGCGGGAAGTAAACGTGGCCAAACCGTAGTTTGGGATCATATGCTCGATCCGGCACTCAATCGGCGTATCCACCGTCACCTTCCACACCGACTCGGTTGGCTTGGCGCCATAGTGTTTACCGGCGTTGGCCGACAAAGGAGCCAGACTCGCAGCAATACACAGTGACAGCATGGAGGCGGAGACTTTGTTCATAACAAGACTGTTTCCTGTATCTGGAGTGGAAGGTGATGCTTACCGTATCGGTCTTTCAGACCATTTCTTTAGCTTTATTTTAATCGCCCACCGCCAAATCAGAAAATGAAAAAGCCCCCCACTTCTGACATAATGCACGCCTGATTTTTATACGTTACCCAAAACATGACCCAAGAAACTCACCTGAATGAATTAAAAGCACGATTTCGTGGCTACTTTCCTGTTGTTGTCGATGTCGAAACTGCAGTTTTAACCCCAAAACCGATGCCCTGCTGGAGATATGCGCGGTAACGTTAAAGATGGATGAGGAAGGTTGGCTGTCGCCAGACAAAACCCTGCATTTTCACGTAACGCCTTTTGAAGGTGCCAACCTGGTGAAGGAAGCGTTGGAGTTTAATGGCATTCGTGACCCGTTCAGTCCACTGCGCGGTGCCGTTGATGAAGAGCACGCACTGAAAGAAATCTTCAAGCTTATCCGTAAAGAACAAAAAGCCGCGGGTTGCCAACGTTCAATCATGGTCGCGCACAATGCCAACTTCGACCACAGCTTTGTCATGGCGGCATCCGAGCGTGCTAGCCTGAAACGCAATCCATTCCATCCGTTTGCGACCTTTGACACAGCAGCACTGAGTGGCCTGGCATTGGGGCAAACCGTGTTGGCAAAAGCGTGTAAAACCGCTGGCATTGCCTTCGATAACCGCGAAGCACACTCAGCACTTTATGACACAGAGCGTACTGCTGAACTATTTTGTGAAATTGTTAACAGATGGAAGAAAATGGGCGGCTGGCCGGTAATTGAACCGGCACAAGAATCCGAACAAGAAGCGGAAAGTTAACTTCTCTGCATGCCTTTAAAAACGGGCGGAATCACTTAGAAATACAGGTATTCCGTCCGCTTAACTCTCTCCTAACCGCCTGCGTTTAAAACAAAAGTATGAAAAATGCGCTGAAATGCTGTGCAACAGCGATCAGATCTCGCGCAAACTATTGATAACAAAAAACCTACATTTCAATAATTGCTACATATACTGTCTAAGATTATTTCGTTTTATGCATCTACTTACATTGGGTGCCAACAACAACGAAGATTAAAACAAAAACAGGCAGTGACAGAGAGGCAATTTAGATGAAACGTGTAACCCAACGCTCCCTACTTTCCACCGCCATTGCACTGGCCGCCTTCCAGGCGCAAGGTGCAGGCTTTCAAATCAGTGAACATTCCGCAAGTGGCCTTGGCCGAGCTTTTGCGGGCGAAGCAGCCATTGCCGACAATGCATCTGTCGCTGCCCGCAACCCTGCAGCGATGACCATGTTTGACTCTGCACAGCTTTCCGGTGGTTTGTCGTTTATCCAGCCGGATGTGAATGCAAAGGTGAACAAAGTTGGCTCAACACCAGCACAACTATTACCGGCGACCGTTTCTTACGACCATAAAGACGTCGCACCCGATGCCGTTGTTCCCTATTTTGATTACATCCGTCCTTTGAACGAAAAATCCGCAATCGGTCTGTCTGCATTTTCCAATTTTGGTCTTTCGACAGAGTATCCAACCAACTCTGCAGCGGGTGCTATCGCGGGTAAAACTGAACTGTTAACGCTAGACCTCAATGTTAATTACGCTTATCAGGTAACAGATGCCTTGAGCTTGGGGGCTGGCTTGAATGCCGTTTATGCCGATGCATCCCTGAACCGACATGCGGGTGCTGCCGTCTATGGCGCAAACAGTGCGACGCTGGCAGCCGTTGGCATTACCCAACCCACCGACACCGTTGCCAACATGTCCGGGAATGGCTGGGGGTTTGGCTGGAATGTCGGTGCACTTTGGCAAATCAATGAGAAAAACCGTTTAGGTTTGGCTTATCGCTCAAAAGTCGACATTACCCTTGAGGGGGATACGGAG
>BAXE01000055.1 GCA_001310415.1 Enterovibrio sp. JCM 19048
CTAACAGTTTGAAATTAGATATAAAAAAGAGGTGACAACGTCACCTCTTTTTTTGTCCAAAATAATCTAGCTTGATTACTTTGCGAAGATATCGCGGAATTCACGCTTCATCGCTGGCTTCAGACGCGCTTGCTTCATTTGCTTAGCCAGGTCTTTCACGCAGTTGTGCAGCAGTTTGTCCAGCAGTACGGCTTTGTACTCTTGGGTCTGCTCTTCGTCCATGTCTTCAAATTTCATGTCTTGGGTTTCTTGCATGAAATCCAGACCTGCGTAGCTTTGGCTCAGGCTAACCAGCGCGTGGAACTGCTCAAAGTTATCAAGAATGTTTTGTGCGCTCTTAGGCATGGTGTCCCAAAATTCGCGAACAGTGCTTTCTGATGCCTCGTGAACAGATGCCAGCATTGCGTACAGTTCAACAGGAACCTGCTCGTATTTGATTACTTGTTGAAGCTCTGCGGAAAGGTCTTCCAGATTTACAGCTTCTGGTGCTTGAGTTGCTTGTTCAGACATCTTCTTATTCCTGATAGGTCACACCAAGCGTTGATATTCGCCATAAGGCGTAAGGCTTGGCTCAAAATCCGCATCGTATCTGGCTATGCCGCGAAGTCAACCATTGAAAGCGATCCTGATGCGCGATTGCTGATGATTACATCAACAATTTGCTTATGCAGTGGCGTGAGCCTTCTTTGAATCCTGCGCAGGTTTAGCGGTTTGTGCTTTTTCTTCATTGATAACTTTGAGCGCGGGTTCTTCTTTGAGCTTGTTTTCACCCATCAGGCAACCGCCTTTCTCAATGGTCAGCTGTTCACTCTGAACCATGCCTTTCATCTTACCGTTGCTAAGGATATTGACTTCTTTAGCAATGCAGGTGCCTTCAACCAAACCATTGATGGTGACATGTTCTGCATGAATGTCGCCTTTGAAATGACCCGTTGAAGAGATCACAACATTACGTGCATTTAGAATGGAGCCTTCGCCTTGGCCATCGAACTGGATATCGCCTTCTAAATCAAACTCACCGACAATGCGGCACTGTTTAGCAACCAGTGAAAGTGAAGTGTTGGTTGCTTGACGTTTCCCAAACAGGCCCATGTTTAACTCCTTACTAAATCTTCTGCAGATGTGCAGCAATTTATTACGACTAAAATTTTTCTTTGCGGCGGATCTTAGCCGAATTTGTCGTTAGGGCGTGACAGAAAATGTTCCCGATTGAGCTAAAATCACATCGCTGCGACAGGTTTGCGGTGCTGTGTTCGATAAAACGGCGAAAAATCGGACAGTTACCGCTATCATTCCTGCAATAAAGCGTTTGAGTGGTTGCCGTTACTGACGTTGGTTGTTATAACCCGCGCTACGGGATCTTTCTGAGGTAATATCATGGCGATTGAACTAACCCCTTATGAAGCACGTGTGATTGGCTGTCTACTCGAAAAAGAAGTAACGACACCCGATCTTTATCCGCTCACTCTGAACAGTCTGACGACAGCGGCCAACCAAAAGAGTAATCGTGAGCCGGTCTATTCTCTGTCTGAAGCTGAAGTGCTCGACGCAATCGAATCATTAAAATCGAAACGTCTGGTCAGCGCGCTGGAAGGTTTTGGTAGCCGTGTAACCAAATACCAGCACCGTTTCTGCAACACTGAATTTGGTTCCCTGCAGTTTTCCGAGCAGGAAAAGGGCGTGATTTGTGTGATGTTACTTCGTGGCCCTCAAACGCCGGGTGAGTTACGTACACGTACAAACCGACTGTGTGAGTTTGCTGACATGAAGCAGGTTGAATCTGTATTGGCGGCACTGGTAGAAAAAGGTCACGTTGTTCAATTGCCGCGCGAGCCAGGAAAGCGTGAAAGCCGTTATGCACATCTGTTTGGCACAGAGCAGCCTGAAATGACAGCGCCAGCTGCAGAGTCTTACGACGTGGCGGATTCCTCACTGGCTGCACGTGTTGAAGAACTTGAAAAAGAAGTTGCAGAGCTAAAAGAACTGGTAAACGCCTGATCGAACAACAGGTTGAACAACACCCCATGACATCCCATCCATCCGGTGAAGTGCCGGATACGATCCAGCCTTGGTATGTGTATTTAATCCGCACCCGTGATGACGCCCTTTACTGCGGTGTCACCACGGATGTGGCTCGCCGTTTTTCGGAACATCAAGACAATGGCACAAAAACTGCTAAGTACTTGAGGGGAAAACAGCCACTGACGCTTGCTTGGAGTTTTCAGGCGGCATCGAAGCAACAAGCGATGTCGTTGGAGTGGAAAATCAAGCGGCTGACAAAGCGGGACAAAGAGCGTCTTTGCAATGACAGTGACCGTATCACGGTCTTGTTAAACGATAATTAGAATATTAGGAACTACCATGCACTTAAAGCAACGGTGTATAAAGCCACCATTAACGTTGCCGATATGTCGAGAGGTGTTTACCTCGACCATTCAGTAACGCTGGCACAGCACCCATCTGAAACTGAGAAGCGTCTTATGCTGCGCCTGTTAGCATGGACCATGTATGCAGATGAGCGTTTGCAATTCACAAAAGGCCTATGTGTAGACTCAGAGCCAGAGCTGTGGATTAAAAACTACAGCGATGAAATCGAACTTTGGGTGGAGCTTGGCCTGCCGGATGAAAAACGCCTCAAGAAAGCGTGTACTCAGGCAAAAGAAGTTGTGCTGTTTACGTATGACGATCACGCTGCGGCCGTATGGAAGTCACAGCTGTTAAACAAGCTGCACCCGTTTAAAAACCTGACTGTGATTAATATCCCGGATGAGATTTTGGACGCAGCGGCGTCTGCACTAAGCCGTACGATGAACATTCAGGCAACCATTGAAGATGGACAGATCTGGTTCTCGGTGGGTGAGAAAGTGATCTCTGTGCTTCCTGAAACCTGGAAGACTGCCACAGTGTAACCAGAATGCTTTGCATTTTGCGTCTGGCTTTCTGGTCTATCGCAATCAGCAAAACGTTTAAGATGCCGGGTAGAGACGCCCGGCTCTTTGTTTTTTAAGCTCAAGCATCAGTTGTTCTGCGGTCATGGGCGCATAGTAGTAGTGCCCTTGGGCGAAGTTACAGCCGATGTTTCTCAGCAGTTCCTGTTGATCTATGGTTTCCACACCTTCTGCCACCACTTTTAACTGAAGCAGGTTAGCCATGCTAACCACCGCCTGACAAATCACCAAATCATCTTTTGATTGTGGCAAGTCTTTAATAAATCCACGGTCGATTTTCACTGTGTTGACCGGGAAGTGCTTCAGGTAAGCCAGCGAAGAATAACCGGTTCCAAAATCGTCGATAGCCAGGCTGATACCAGAGGTGGTTAACCGATTCAGGATGTGTTGATTCCGCTCGAGGTTCTCAATAAACACCTGTTCGGTCAGTTCAATCTGCACGCGGGAAGGGGGAATGTCATAACGCGTTACTGAGCGGATAACATAGTCTGCAAGGTAGCCATCCTGAAACTCGTGACCGGAGACATTGATTGCGATGCATTTCGGCGCACAACGTTCATCCAGCATGTGTGAAAAGTGCTTGAGTGCCGTATCGACCACCCAGTGCCCGAGCCGCTGCATCAAACCGGTTTCTTCTGCCGTTTTAATGATGATGTCAGTGCTGATAGCAGCGCCGTTTTTTGCTTCCCAACGTACCAAGGCTTCTACACCGACAATCTGGCCCGTGCGCAAATCAACCTGTGGTTGGTAATAGAGCGACAGTTCGTCATTATTGATGGCTTTACGGATCGCCCGTTCAAGCTCTTTCTTGTGGTTGAGTTGGTCCTGCATGGTTTGGTTGTATGCCACCACTTTGCGGTTGCCAATGCCTTTGCTTTGTTAGCCGCGGTATCGGCATGGCGGAGCAGCACTTCAGCCTGCAGATCTTTGCTGTAGCGGTAAGCAATACCGATGGCGCAGGAGGTGAGGATATCGTTGTCTTCGATATAAAACTCTTCTTCCAGACACATGCGCAGTTGGTTGGCTTGCATTTCAGCTTCCAACTGCGAAGTGCCGGCGCAGGCGACCATAAACTGATCATGGCTGGTGCGGGCCAGAATGGCGTGGGGTGGCAAGACGGTTTTGAATCGCTTGGCGGACTCCAGGATCAACTCGTCCGCCACCACGTGACCGTACATATCATTGATTTCCTGAAGCTTATCCAGAGACACGCACATCACTACAATATCCTGATCGGTGTGAAGGATGCGGTCTACGTAGATTTCCAGTGCAAAGCGGTTCGGCAGGTGTGTCTGCGGGTCATGGTTTGCCGTGAACTGAAGCTGGGATTCCGCTTCCCGGCGCTGGATGATTTCCTTTTTGAGTTTGGAAACTGTGCTTGATTCCGCGCGGCGCCCCGTGATGTTCACTTCAAGCAGATAAAGTGAAATGGCCACCAAGGTTGTCACCACAATCCCAGCCAGAAAGATCAGCATGGGCAAGGAAAAGTAATTTTGCTCAAAATCGGGCTTTTGCCAGATAGTGAGTTGCCATTGCCCATTCAAGGCAACAACATCCACCGTATTGATTAATGCGCCATGAATATCGGGCAGGGTGCCGAAAAAGGTGTTGGTGCCATCGCTCAATACCAAATTCTGCTCTTTACCCAGAAATTCACTGGCGATTGCCTCGATCATTTGCTGGATGTTGTAACTCGCTCCCAGATACCCTGCGACCTTATCCTGAAATTGCACAGGGTGAAGCATTTCAATTGCCAAAGCACCATTAATGGTGGTGTAAATATCAGAAGTGGAGAGCTTGGAGAGAACCGGCATATTGGAAAAACTCACAGCTGGGGCAATTTGCCAGTTCACCGAGCTGAGTTCCGGCGCAAAGGTCGCAGGAGAGCGCCAGGCTATGTTGTGGTCAAGATCCTGCCAGTAGACACCATTAAAGAAAGGGAAAGTACGGTCGAGCCCGGATGTCGCTTCGCGCCAGACGCGCTCATTAATTTCGCCTTTGTTCTGAATATTGTTGGCAAGCCAGACGATAAAGTAGGCTTCTTTTTGCAAGTTGACTTCAATAGCTCTTTGAACGCGGTTTATCTCCACGTTCAGCATTTGGTCTTGCAACTCAACCTGTCGGGATAGGGCGCTCCGGTAAAGGGTAAAAGTTGAGATCAGAATGACAGCACACACCAAGGTGATCGCCGCCAGGGAGGCAAATCGGGGCGCGTTGGTCTGGGTATTGGCATTCTGTTGATTTTGCGGAGCATTAACGACAACGGTAAACCTTAAATTTGAGTCACATGTCTCTAAAAAGTCTATGCCATAACCCCCAGATCGCAACGTGGAGAGCCGGAATTTTAATAAAAATGAAAAGCCTATGAATCAGAAACAGAAACCGGGAAGTGATTCATGGTCCATGACCGTTGCCCAACTGCCAATGTGCGCCTGCAGCCAGACACTCGGTGAGGTAGGTTTTGGAGAGTCTCACGGCGTCAGGCATTGGAAGCCCCTTCGCAAGATTTGTGGCGATGGCAGAAGAGAGGGTGCAGCCTGTACCGTGTGAATTACGGGTTTCAATGCGTTGTGCGTTGAACTGGGAAATCTCGTTATTTTCCCCGACCAGCCAGTCAGACACAGAGTCAGCGATTTTCGCATGCCCGCCCTTAACCAGTAACCATTGGCTTCCCAGGGTTTCGCGTGATTCGGCCAGCAATGAGTCGGTCACCGGCATTCCAAACCCCGTTAGAGCAGAAAACTCCGGCAAGTTAGGGGTGATTAGTGTACAGATGGGGAATAGTTCGTCACGACAGAGTGCCACTGCTTCCGGCTCCAAAAGGGTTTTGCCGCTAGTCGATAACATGACAGGGTCGCACACGATATTTCGTGCATGATGGTTTTTTAGGGCTGCAATCACAGCTTTTGCAATCCCAACAGTGCCAAGCATGCCGATTTTCACTGCCGCAACGTCGAAGTCTGAGAAAATAGCCTCAATCTGTGCCCTTACCAAATCTGGGGGTAAGGGATACGATTCTGCCACACCTCGGGTGTTCTGTGCAGTCACCGCTGTGATCACGCTACAAGCATATCCGCCGTTTGCTGCAATGGTTTTTAGATCCGCCTGGATGCCGGCACCGGCAGAGCTGTCTGAGCCAGCAATAGTGAGAACAACATTTGGTGTGTCAGTTTGCGTCGGCATAATTTGTGTGGTTTTTGGGTTGGGCGTGGCAACACTCTAACACATTGAAGTATGCCGTATGGCAAAGAGAGAAATCCTGATGAGCGGATAAGCACAAATTTGCATTTAACTCCCGTTATTGCCGCTCATCACCGTGACATCAATGTAAGTACTGGGACTTTGTAGATAGCCAAATATCCTATTCGTCTCGATTATTTACACGTTTCATTGGGTTAAGTGTCCTATTATTTAATGCAATGTTCGGGGATTTAACAGGAGCCGTAGTGGATTGGCTCAAGAAACACTTTAAAGCGCTAATAATTGTTATCTTTTCCGCCGTATTGGCCTATTTCTCGCAATTTGCCGTTTCCAATTGGTTGGTGAAACAGAAGATCAGAGATGACGTAGCGGTCCTTTCCAACCTGTATTCAGAGCTTTACCGACAAAGCTTTGAACAGTTGAGTGCGCTTTCCAAAGTTATGTCGTACCAATGCGATAGTAGCGACGTTGAATTGATGAGTCAGGCCAAATCGGAAAACCTTTTCATCGATTACGTCGATATGTATCTGAACGATGGCCGTTCCTGCTCCATCTACAATCAGGAGCAAGCGGGACGTGGGTTACTGGATTTCGCCCCAGAAAATGAGCTGCAATTCAACGCGGTTTCGTTAATCCTAACCGACAACCAGTTCGAGGAAATGCGCCTGAAGACAGAAGCAGGCGTGTTGCGGTTTATCTTCCAGCAACCGAGCAACTTTCTCTCCAACTGTGATAAATGCCTGTACATGGTGGTCGAACTCAACGGCCGTGAAATTGCCCTCTACCAGCATAATGATGAGCCTTACCGCCGTATATTCAGCGGTGACCTTGGCAACAGCCTCGGCGTTGACCTTTACATCAACGAAGATGGTGTCGAGTATCTGGTCGGTGACCTGGTGCTGCTTTTTTCCGGCGTGATTCTGCTGTGTGGGATCTTGATTGCGGTAGGGGTAGAGCTTAATGATACAGAAAGGAAAGGGTTGACCGGGCTTTTAAACGAAGCCATTGAATCCAATGCCCTGAAACCTTTTTACCAGCCTATTGTGAAACCGGAAGGAAATGGATACCGGATTGTGGGCGCTGAAGTGCTGGTGCGTTGGCGTGCCAGTCATGGCGAATACATACCGCCTGACACCTTTATTCCGTTGGCGGAACAGAATGGCTCTATCGATAAAATTACTGACCAGCTTATCGAAAATGTCCTGCATCATATTCAGCAGCTTTCGCTGCCACCCAGCTTTTTCGTCAGTGTGAATGTGTCACCGAGCTATCTGGAAAAGCCAGATACCGCAGACAAAATCCTCAACCTGATCACGGACTACCGGCTGGATCCTCGGCTTCTTGCTTGGAGATCACGGAAAGAACCAAGTTTGGTGACCTGAACAAAGCTGCGGAGTGCATTGAAATTCTCACCGAGCATGGCATTTCGATTAAGTTGGATGACTGTGGGACTGGCTATGGGGCATTTTCTTATCTTCATGTGCTGAATATCGACACCATCAAGATTGACCGGATGTTTGTGGATGGGATTGGCATGGAAGACTTTAAAAACACGATTCTGGACTCCATTCTGGCCTTTGCTCGGGAGTCAAAATTGCACGTCGTTGCCGAGGGTATAGAAACCAAAGTGCAAGCGGACTACTTAATAAACGCCGGGGTAGAAATGCTTCAGGGAACCTACTTTGGCGATCCAGTCCCCTTCAAACGCTTTCGCCAACAACTGGAAACCGACGAAATACAGGAAATCCCTAAAGTGATTGTTCAGTAACCAGTTTGATGGAACTGGACGTGGCTTACTCCAAAACATTGTGATGAAGATCTAATAAATCGTCCGGTCTGAGATAAATATCAATAATTTCATATTGTTATATCTTCGTTATTCCTTCGATTGTGACTAGACTCTAATTATGCCCAAGCGGTGGATCACGCAGAGGCATTATCAGGGCACACTTTTTTCGCACTTTTCTTCCTGATGATGGATTCTGTTTGAATTCGCGGTTTGTATGCAAATTAATCAATCACCATGTTTGTGATTGGTGGGGAGAAACTCTTTGTGTCTTTAAGACTCAAAGAGTGACACAGAGGTTTAAGGATGTGTTTTTATGTTTAAATCGTTTTTTCTCGATAAACGATGGTTCCATTGGTCAATCTTAGGTTCTGCGCTGATCCTGTATGTTACTTGGTACAAGGTTGAACTGGATGTTCAAATCAACGAGTGGTTCGGTTCTTTCTACAACCTAATCCAAACAGCGCTGTCTGAGCCTAACTCGGTCGCACGCGATGAATTTCTCTCGTCATGTTTTACCTTCCTGAAAATCGCCACGATATACATCGTTGTTGCGGTTATCCTGGAGTTCTTTATCCGCCACTACGTGTTCCGCTGGCGGACAGCAATGAACGATTATTACGTTTCTCACTGGCACCATATCCGTCATGTGGAAGGGGCATCCCAGCGTATTCAGGAAGACACAATGCGTTTTGCGCGGATTGTGGAAGCCCTTGGCGTTTCGTTTATGCGTTCTGTCATGACACTGTTTGCCTTCCTGCCGATATTGTGGGGGTTGAGTGAGCACGTTACCGAACTTCCCTGGATTGGCGAAGTAGACAGGGCACTGGTTTATCTGGCGGTGTTGTCCGCGCTGTTTGGTACTGTTTTGCTCGCTGTTGTCGGTATAAAACTGCCGGGGCTGGAGTTTAAAAACCAGAAAGTTGAGGCGGCCTACCGCAAAGAACTGGTGTATGGCGAGGACTATGAAGATCGTGCACAGCCTGAAACCCTGAAAGAGCTGTTTTTGAATGTGAGGCGTAACTATTTCAACCTGTATCGCCATTACCTTTATTTCGATATTGCGAAATGGTCCTATCTGCAGGGAACCGTTATCGTGCCTTATATCGCACTGGGGCCGACCATCATTTCCGGCGCAGTCACACTCGGTGTTCTCCAGCAGATCATCCGAGCATTTGGCAAAGTGGAAGAGTCTTTCCAGTTTTTGGTGAACTCGTGGTCAACCATTGTCGAACTGATGTCTATCTATAAACGTCTCAAAGGCTTTGAAGAACAAATTGATATCGCGGTAGAAGCCGAACAACACACCGCCAGCAACTAACCCATTGCCTGATCTGAATTAGCGCCTCCTAGGGTCTGTTGACCTTTGGTGGTTAAATTTTGTTCTAGCCATAAGCGTTTTAGGT
>BAXE01000056.1 GCA_001310415.1 Enterovibrio sp. JCM 19048
AGTAGTATCTTTGATACCAACGATTTCTACTTCGTCACCTACGCGAACGATACCTTGCTCAACACGACCAGTTACAACAGTACCACGGCCTTGGATTGAGAATACGTCTTCGATTGGCAGGATGAATGGCTTGTCGATAGCACGCTCTGGCTCTGGGATGTAAGAATCCAGTGCTTCAGCCAGTTCGATTACTTTCGCTTCCCACTGTGCTTCGCCGTTCAGTGCACCCAGTGCAGAACCTTGAATTACTGGGCAGTCGTCGCCTGGGAAATCGTATTCAGACAGCAGTTCACGAACTTCCATCTCAACCAGTTCCAGCAGCTCTTCATCATCAACCATGTCACATTTGTTCATGAATACGATGATGTAAGGGATACCAACCTGGCGACCCAGCAGGATGTGCTCACGAGTTTGTGGCATAGGACCATCAGTTGCCGCAACAACCAGGATACCACCGTCCATTTGAGCAGCACCGGTGATCATGTTTTTAACATAGTCAGCGTGTCCTGGGCAGTCTACGTGCGCGTAGTGGCGAGTAGGAGTATCGTACTCTACGTGTGAAGTAGAGATGGTGATACCACGCTCGCGCTCTTCTGGCGCGTTATCGATAGATGCGAAGTCACGCGCTGCACCGCCGTAAGTTTTCGCCAGTACAGTACAGATAGCTGCAGTCAGAGTAGTTTTACCGTGGTCAACGTGGCCGATAGTACCAACGTTAACGTGCGGTTTCGTACGTTCAAATTTTTCTTTAGACACGATCGTGTTCCTTCCTAGTTGTGAGCCGCACCCACCGTCGTGAGTGCGATCAGAAGTTTTTATTAACGCGGGCAGATAATGCCAGCATTAATATCGCCGATCAACAACGCTCTGCGATGATTGATTCAGCGATGTTCTTAGGAACTTCAGCATATTCACTGAATTCCATAGAGTAAGATGCGCGGCCCTGAGTCGCTGAACGCAAGTCAGTTGCGTAACCAAACATCTCAGACAGCGGTACCTGTGCGCGAATGATCTTCAAGCCAGCAGGACCTTCGTCCATACCACCAATCAAACCACGGCGACGGTTCAGGTCACCCACTACGTCACCCATCCAGTCTTCTGGAGTGGTAACTTCCACTTTCATCATTGGCTCAAGAATCACAGGTTGCGCTTCAAGTGCACCCTTCTTGAATGCCATCGATGCAGCGATCTTAAACGCCATTTCGTTGGAGTCAACATCGTGGTACGAACCATCGAACAGTGTAGCTTTAACGTCAAGCACTGGGTAACCGGCAAGTACACCGCTACTCATTTGCTCTTCAACGCCTTTACCCACTGCACCGATGTATTCTTTCGGTACCGTGCCGCCAACGATTTCATCAACGAAGACAAAGCCTTCGCCAGGCTCAGATGGCTCCAGTTTCAGCCAAACATGGCCGTACTGACCGCGACCGCCAGACTGCTTGACGAATTTACCTTCGACTTCAGCCTTACCACGGATAGTTTCGCGGTATGCCACCTGTGGCTTACCTACGTTACATTCTACGCTGAATTCGCGACGCATACGGTCAACGATGATATCCAGGTGAAGTTCACCCATACCCGAGATCAGGGTTTGGCCTGACTCGTCATCAGTTTCAACGCGGAATGATGGATCTTCTGCTGCCAGTTTACCCAGCGCGATACCCATTTTTTCCTGGTCTGCTTTCGAACGTGGTTCAACCGCGATCTGAATAACAGGCTCTGGGAAATCCATGCGCTCAAGGATCACTTTAGATTCTTGTGCACAAAGCGTGTCGCCCGTTGTTACATCTTTCAGACCGATAGCGGCTGCGATGTCACCGGCGCGGATTTCTTTGATTTCTTCACGCTTGTTAGCATGCATCTGTACGATACGGCCAAAGCGCTCACGCTTTTGCTTCACTGAGTTGTACACAGTGTCGCCAGAGTTAACCACACCTGAGTAAACACGCAGGAAGGTCAGGGTACCCACGAATGGGTCTGTTGCAATTTTAAATGCCAGTGCTGCGAACGGTTCGTTGTCATCAGAGTGACGTTCGATCTCGTTACCATCTTCGTCTTCGCCCTTGATCGCTTTAACGTCAACAGGAGAAGGAAGGAATTCAATCACGGCATCCAGAACCGCCTGAACACCTTTGTTCTTAAATGCAGAACCACAGGTTGCCAGTACGATTTCGTTGTTCAGTGTACGCTCACGCAGACCTTGCTTGATTTCGGCTTCAGTCAGTTCACCTTCTTCAAGGTACTTGTCCATCAGCTCTTCGTTTGCTTCAGCAGCGGACTCCACCAGATTCTGGTGCCACTCGTCTGCCAGGTCTTGCATGTCAGCCGGGATGTCTTCGTAAGTGAAGCTCATGCCCTGATCCGCGTCGTTCCAGTTAATCGCCTTCATTTTGATAAGGTCGATAACGCCACGGAAGTTTTCTTCAGCGCCGATATTCAGATGAATTGGCACTGGGTTTGCGCCCAGTCGAGCTTTAATCTGCTCTACCACACGCAGGAAATCTGCGCCCGCACGGTCCATCTTATTGACGAAAACCATACGTGGAACTTCATATTTGTCAGCTTGACGCCACACAGTCTCAGACTGAGGTTCAACGCCTGACGAACCACAGAATACAACTACGGCACCATCAAGTACGCGCAGTGAACGCTCTACTTCGATAGTGAAGTCAACGTGTCCTGGGGTGTCGATGATGTTGATGCGGTGCTCAGTGAATTGTGCATCCATACCGCGCCAGAAAGTTGTAGTCGCAGCGGAGGTGATAGTGATACCACGCTCTTGCTCCTGCTCCATCCAGTCCATGGTTGCCGCACCATCGTGCACTTCACCAATTTTATGGGAAAGACCGGTATAAAACAGGATACGTTCTGTTGTTGTTGTTTTGCCTGCGTCTACGTGGGCGCAGATACCGATGTTACGGTAGCGCTCAATAGGGGTTTTACGAGCCACAGTAGTATCCTCTTACTAAGGGAATCCTTAGAGTGTGGTTTAGGCGCGACCGAAGTCGCGCCCAAAAAGGTATTACCAGCGGTAATGAGCGAATGCTTTGTTCGCTTCTGCCATACGGTGAACGTCTTCACGTTTCTTAACAGCAGTACCTTTGTTCTCAGATGCATCCAGCATTTCGTTAGCCAGACGCTGAGCCATAGATTTTTCACCACGCTTACGCGCAGCTTCAACCAACCAACGCATCGCCAGAGCGTTACGACGTACAGGACGTACTTCTACTGGCACTTGGTAAGTTGAACCACCTACACGGCGAGATTTAACTTCTACCGCTGGGCGTACGTTTTCAAGAGCTTGCTCGAACACAGACAGGTGATCTTTACCAGAACGCTCTGCCATGATGTCCAGTGCACCATAAACGATTTTTTCTGCAGTCGACTTTTTACCGTCAACCATTACGATGTTTACAAATTTTGCCAGCAGCTCTGATCCGAACTTAGGATCCGGCAGGATTTTACGCTGACCAATTACGCGACGACGTGGCATGGAAATTCTCCGTTGTCTTCTTCAGGTTTTATCCAAAACTTTTTCAGTTTTTTCAAAATTACAAATTAATTAGTGTTTGGCCTTACTTAACGGATTCCATTAAGACTTAGGACGCTTCACACCGTACTTAGAACGACCTTGTTTACGGTCGTTAACGCCTGCACAGTCAAGTGCACCACGAACGGTGTGGTAACGCACACCTGGAAGGTCTTTAACACGACCACCGCGGATCAGAACAACTGAGTGCTCTTGCAGGTTGTGACCTTCACCACCGATGTAAGAAGTAACTTCAAAACCGTTGGTCAGGCGAACACGACAAACTTTACGCAGTGCCGAGTTAGGTTTTTTAGGAGTAGTGGTGTACACACGAGTACAAACACCACGTTTTTGCGGACACGCTTCCAGCGCAGGCACGTTGCTTTTTGCAACTTGCTTGATGCGTGGTTTGCGTACCAGCTGGTTAATAGTTGCCATTAAATAGCTCCTGATATTACTTACGTATATAAGTGTGAAAAATCTATGCCCCACAGAAGTAGGGACGCGAAATTTTAGATGTCGTCAATTGGGGTGTCAAGATTTATACAACGATCTTTCCGCAGATCGTTTTATAACCACTGTCACCCCAGTACCTTACGCTAGTTGATGGCGACCCGAATCACCATGTCATTTGCGTGACATGCCGGGCAGTAAGATCAACAAATCCTGATATATCAATCAGTTCGAATGGAGAGGTGATATTTTCGAGGATCCCCCGCGCAACCGCATCTTCTTTTAATACGTAAATACGGCGTCCTGACGAAATGAGTTTTTCGTGCCACTGTCCACCAGAAATGCCAGCGACAACGGCATCTTCCAGTAAAAGGATCTCGCTGTGGGGCTCTGAATAGCGCAGACAATTCGCCAGCGAAGCTGACGCATAAGGGGAAGAACTAACGGTATGAAGCATGCTAAACCCCTAAATCTAAAACTGTAAAACCTTGCTGCAACGACCCAGTGTCGTGGCAATTTCAGCCGCTGACACCTTCTCTGCGCTGATGATAAGTGGTTGTTCGGACAAGCCTCTTTCAGCCAAAGACTCAGCACAAACATACACCTCTTCAACATCACACAGTGACAGCATTTTGAAGGTGGATATGTAGTCGCGGCACAGCACGGTATCTGGCGATTGGCCAGCCAACAGTTGCATCACGCCATCACCAACAAAAAACAGCACCAAATCTTCACTGTAATTAGAAGTTGCCAGTACGGCATCCAATCCTTCACGCCCAGCGGCTGAGCCATGAGGCGCGCTGGAAAAAACAAAACCCAACTTTTTCATGATTCACCTAAAACTGGATAACGCGATCGGCGGTCAGCAATGCCTCTGACAAACTGCCAAGTCCTGCTTGCGTAAAGCCTGAAGCCATGTTTGAAGAAGTAAGGCCATGTTGCTTGGCTTCCTCTTCGCTCAACTGTCCCCGGCGAAGCGCAGCGGCTACACAGGTTTCGAGGTCAGCGCCAGATTCTTTTGCCAGCGCTTGCCAAGCTTTTGCCAAATCAAATTCGTCATTGGCGGGCACCGTCAGGGACGAGGCATTGGACACACCGTCCTGATAGAAAAACACACGTGTTAACGTGTGTCCTTTCTCAAGCAGTGCCTTGGCAAAGCGGTAAGCTGTCAGTGAAGATTGGCGACCATAAACCGGCCCGCTCACCACCAGCACATAGCTCAGGCTCATTTTTCACCGTCCTCGCCTTTGCGTTGACGGATGTAAAGATAAACCGTGTGCTTGGAGATATTGAGACGATCGGCCACCCGGTTGATGGCATCTTTGATATCGAAAATGCCTTTATCAAACAGCTCCATGACGATCTGGCGGTTTTTGGTGTTGTTAGATACTGACTTGTCTGCGTTGATTTCTTCAATGGTGCGTTCAACCGTCTGGTCTACCAGCTCATCGACATCGCTGGCGAAGTTGACAGAAGACACCGCCTGGCGCGCTTCTTCGGTTGGCATAAAGGCTTGCAGTACCTGTGAAAAAGGAGCGTCCAAGTTGATGTTGATACACAGCAGGCCAATGATGCGGTTGTCGCCGTTACGGATAGCCACCGTGATGGATTTCATCAGGGTGTTTCCTTTCGCACGGGTGAAGTAAGCACGGGAAAAATTCCGCTCTGAACCTTCGATATCACGCAACATACGCAACGCCAAATCCGTGATAGGCGAGCCCACCTGGCGACCGGTGTTTTCACCATTGGCAATCTTGATGGCGGAGCGGTTCAAATCTTCCAGCGCATGCAACACGATTTCACAGTGCTGACCAATCAGGGCTGCAAGGCCATCCACCACTGCTTCATAGGATTTGAGGATAACGCGATCTTGCTCGGTAAACGGGTTGCTTTCGATATAGTCACTCTCGACGATCACATCGGCACCAAAGCTGTCTGTCGATACCACAGGCTACTCTTCCTTTGTTGGATATCGTTTACCGTATTCGATAAACGAAAGCTGCAAACTTTAAAATCTGGCGATAAGTGTATACTGAATCGCCCCCAGTTTGCAGATATACGCAGCAAATATTGCGCCGGATTTGTTATCCAGCCCGCGCTTATGGCACAAAATAAAAAGCCCCGGTTTTAAACCGGGGCTTTAAAGCGTTTTGCTGTTTCAGCAACAGGGCGGGCGATTATTTCGCGGCGTCCTGGCCTTTCACTTCCAACAATTCTACGTCAAAGACCAGCGTAGAGTTGGCAGGGATAGCCGGCGTGTCCTGAGCGCCATAAGCCAACTCAGGTGGAATAACGAATTTGAACTTCGAACCCACAGGCATCAGCTGAACACCTTCAGTCCAGCCTGGGATCACGCGGTTCAGCGGGAAGGTTGCCGGCTGGTTACGATCGTAAGAGCTGTCAAACTGGGTACCGTCAGTCAATGTACCTTTATAGTGAACAACCACTGTGTCTTCTGCAGAAGCTTAGGACCGTCACCCATTTTCTCTACCTGATACATCAGGCCAGAATCCGTGGTCGTCACGCCTTCTGTTTTGGCAAACTGTGCACGGAAATCTTCACCGGCTTTTACTGCCGCTTGAGATTTTTCCTGTGCTTTTTGTTGTGCAATTGCCGCAACGCGCTGATCCAGTGCTTGCAGCGCCATTTGCGCTTCTTCATCGCTCAGTTTGGTGTTGCCCGCAAATGCGTCCTGCACACCCTGCAGTACCAGATCGTTGCTCAGTGCCAAACCCAGTTCAGCCTGTTGCTCCAAGTTCGCTTTCAGGTACTGCGCCAGCGATGCACCAATGGCATATGCCGCTTTGTCGTCTTCAGAAGCAAATGAAACCGTCTCTTGAACCACAACCGGTGCTTCAACTTTAGCGGTTTCTTCTTTCGCGTCTTCCTGACAACCGACTGCGGTCAGTGCAACAGCAGCAGCCAGCAGCGACATTTTAAAAACTGATTTCATTAGTGACTCCGTTGGTATAAAACCCACATTTCTTGTATTCGCTTACGCGATAACGATGCGAAAGCGAAACGATCAATATACTCGACGTTATAGGGGGCTCAGATAAGGAACACAAGTGTAATGCGACAATTCGTCGGCTCAATTTGCTTAATTCTGACACTGTTAGCACTTTCTGGATGCTTCCATTCTACGCGTGAAGCGCAGCGCTGGACGCTGCAGCCAGACGGTGTCACCAGTTTCAGTCTCAGTCGCGATGGCCGTTTTGCACTCATCGCTTCCACCAAACAGGGTATCCTGTTGTGGGATTTGATGCACAACAAACAACTCGCAGAACTGGGTGATCAGGATCCGGACAAAAACACGGTCATTGCGAGTCAAATCTCCGATAACAACCGTTATGCCATTACCGCCACGTCACAAAACTTTGCGGTGTGGGATTTGGCATGGGGCACGTCGGAAGGATTATGGTCCATCTCCGATGGCATCATCCGAGATTTGGACATCAGCAATAACGGCCAGAAAGTCCTGCTTGGTTTGTCGAACGGCAAAGCCCTGTTTGTCGACTTAGGCACCGGACGCCGGCTGGAGTTCCTTGCCCATAAAGAGAAAGTTAACAGCGTCTCTCTCTCTCCCAACGGTAAATTTGCCTTGTCAGGCGGAAATGATCATAACGCCTATTTCTGGAGCACGGAAAGCGGCCAGATCCTCAATGAGTTCCCCCACGAACACCGTATCACCCGTGTCGAATTGCACCGCAACGGCAAATATGCGTTTTCAGCTGATGGTGATGATTCCGCAATAATATGGGATCTGGCCACTGGCAAGCCGCAAAGTGAACTCAGAATGTTCCACCGCCATTCCAATTTTTCTTCTGCCCGTTTCTCGGATGACGGCAGCAAGTTGGTAACCGGCACACCGCCGGCGGGTTGAATACTGGGATTCTGAAACCGGCAGCAATATTGGTCGCTGGCTGGCTGAAGAACAACAAAATACCCGCCCGCCCAGCGCGGTGGTGTATGATGTCGCCATTGACCCCACCGGGCGCATTATTTCCGGCACTTCTGCCGGGATTGCCCAGGCGTGGATAGCGGAAAACTAGAGAAGTTAGCAATGACAGAGACAGAGCAGCGTCTTCAGAATCAAATTGACGATTTGGAGATCAAACAGGCTTTTCAGGAACACACCATCGAAGAGCTCAATGATGCGATCACCCAGCAACAACGAACCATCGACAGAATGAACACCCAAATCGCGTTTCTGGTCACCAAACTCAAAGCGATGGAGCCGGCAAACATTGCCAGCATGTCTGAAGAAACACCGCCACCGCACTATTGATTGCGGGAAGCTGGGAACAGCGGGTTCTTGGTACGGGGGAAGAGCAAAGCAACTCCCCCAGGATCTAGATCCTAGTTTCCATTCTCTACCCGAAACGCCTCATCCGCAAAAATAGCCACCAGTGCTTCCCCGCTTTCGTTGACTGTCGCGCGGTACATGCCCGGGCAGTTAAGCTCGAAATTCACCTTCCCTTTGGCATCAATGGCAATCACGCCACCTTCTCCGCCGAGGTTCAGGAAATCGCCATGAATCACATCACGGCAAGCTTGTTCGATTGAGTCATGGCCATATTGCATGCGTCCGGCAATATCTCCGGCCACCGTGCAGCGCATTAAAAATTCGCCCATACCAGTAGCAGACACAGCCACATTGCCATTGCGGGCGTAGGTGCCGCCGCCAATAATCGGTGTATCCCCTACCCGCCCCCAACGCTTGTTGGTCAGACCGCCGGTACTGGTTGCCGCCGCCAGGTTCCCGTGTTTATCCAGTGCCACTGCCCCCACTGTGCCGTGTTTTTTCTCATCCGGATAACGGGCTTCCGACAAGGCCACACCGCCGCTTTTCTTCATTGCTTTAAGTTCTTGGTAGCGGCGGTCTGTAAAAAGTAGTCCTGCTCGGTGTAGGCATAGCCGCATTCTTTGAAGGCAAACCTTTCAGCCCCTTCACCAGCAAGCATGGCGTGCGGGCTTTTCTGCATGACATCCCGCGCCAATTGGATAGGGTTTTTAATGTGACGGATCAGGGTCACTGCCCCTGCATTCAGCGCATTTCCTTCCATGACACAGGCATCCATTTCCACGGCCTCTTCATAAGTCAGCACTGAGCCTTTTCCGGCATTAAATAATGGGCTGTCTTCCATCACGGTCACCGCCGCCACTGTCGCATCTACGGCCGAGCCGCCCTGCTCCAGTACGCGATAACCTGCCAATACCGATTCGGCCAGAGCCTTGCGATAGGCCAATTCCAGTTCTGGGGTCATCAGGCTGCGTTCAATGGTACCGGCACTGCCATGAATGGCGATAGAGAAGGGTTGGGTCATGTCGATTCCTTTCGTCAAT
>BAXE01000057.1 GCA_001310415.1 Enterovibrio sp. JCM 19048
GATGGTTTCTTTGATACCAACGATTTCTACTTCGTCACCTACGCGAACGATACCTTGCTCAACACGACCAGTTACAACAGTACCACGGCCTTGGATTGAGAATACGTCTTCGATTGGCAGGATGAACGGACGGTCGATCGCACGCTCTGGCTCTGGGATGTAAGAATCCAGTGCTTCAGCCAGTTCGATTACTTTCGCTTCCCACTGTGCTTCACCGTTCAGTGCACCCAGTGCAGAACCTTGAATTACTGGGCAGTCGTCGCCTGGGAAATCGTATTCAGACAGCAGTTCACGAACTTCCATCTCAACCAGTTCCAGCAGCTCTTCATCATCAACCATGTCACATTTGTTCATGAATACGATGATGTAAGGGATACCAACCTGGCGACCCAGCAGGATGTGCTCACGAGTTTGTGGCATAGGACCGTCAGTTGCCGCAACAACCAGGATCCCGCCGTCCATCTGTGCAGCACCGGTGATCATGTTTTTAACATAGTCAGCGTGTCCTGGACAGTCTACGTGTGCGTAGTGACGTGAAGGAGTATCGTACTCTACGTGTGAAGTAGAGATGGTGATACCACGCTCACGCTCTTCTGGCGCGTTATCGATAGATGCGAAGTCACGCGCTGCACCGCCGTAGGTTTTCGCCAGTACAGTACAGATAGCTGCAGTCAGAGTGGTTTTACCGTGGTCAACGTGGCCGATAGTACCAACGTTAACGTGCGGTTTCGTACGTTCAAATTTTTCTTTAGACATGACAGTCCCTCTAAGCACGGTATTTTGGTGGCTTAACGACCACGCATACAACAAATGGATTGTTGAGTATATGACAAACGGCTTGAAGTAACTTTGAAGAGAGATGGTGCTGATACCAGATTTGAACTGGGGACCTCACCCTTACCAAGGGTGCGCTCTACCAACTGAGCTATATCAGCACTATAAGATTGGAGCGGGCAGCGGGAATCGAACCCGCATCATCAGCTTGGAAGGCTGAGGTAATAGCATTATACGATGCCCGCTTTCAGTTTCTCGTAGAGCTATTCAAACAATTTGAAATATGGTGGTGGGAGAAGGATTCGAACCTTCGAAGGCTGAGCCGTCAGATTTACAGTCTGATCCCTTTGGCCACTCGGGAATCCCACCAAATTGTCTTGTTTTGTCTTTATGGTGCCGGCTGCCGGAATCGAACTGGCGACCTACTGATTACAAGTCAGTTGCTCTACCAACTGAGCTAAGCCGGCGACAAGTGCTGCGCATTCTATGCAATGATTTTTGGCGTTGCAATAGGTAATTTAAAAAATTCCACCAAATCAGTTCTCATGGCGCAATAATTCGCCAATTTCCCCTTTTTTTATCAAGATGCCGTGACGTTACCTGAGTGTCATGCTTCCACAATGCGTGTCGATAAGGTATTGTCGCTTTCCTTATCTGCAACAGATTCATCGACAGCATGAGTGATTTATTAACGCCTTATCTCTCTTTCGATCGTAAGAAATGGTCGGAATTGCGCGACGCTGTACCCATGACGCTTGACGAGGCTGATCTCGAAAAGCTGCGCGGTATCAACGAGCATCTGACTATGGATGAGGTTCAGGATATCTATCTGCCACTGTCGCGTCTGCTGAACCTATACGTAAAAGCCCGCAAAGGACGTACCCAGGTACTGGAACACTTTCTGGGTGAAAAAAATGGCAATGTGCCTATGTGATTGGTATTGCTGGCAGCGTTGCGGTTGGGAAAAGCACCACAGCGCGTCTACTGAAAGCCCTGCTGGAACGCTGGCCTGAGCACCCAAAAGTCGAACTCATCACAACCGACGGGTTTCTTCATCCCAATGAGGTGCTGAACAAGCGTAATCTGATGAAGAAAAAAGGGTTCCCAGAGTCTTACGACATCCGCCGCTTGGTTGAGTTTGTCTCAGACGTGAAATCCGGCAAGCCGCGGGTCGAAGCCCCCGTATACTCACACTTGGTGTATGACATCACTGATGAGGTCAAAGAGGTCGAGCAACCTGACATTCTTATCGTTGAAGGTTTGAATGTGTTACAAAGCGGAATGGATTATCCGCACGATCCTCACCGTGTGTTTATTTCTGACTTCCTCGACTTCTCTATCTATGTCGATGCCGAGGGTGAATTGTTGAAAACTTGGTATATAGAACGATTTATGGCATTCCGTCGCGGCGCCTTCCAGAATCCGTCGTCCTATTTCCACCACTATACTCTGCTCTCTGAGCAAGAGGCCCGAAATACAGCGGCCGGAATATGGGAAGAGATCAACGGAAAGAACCTGGTGGAGAATATTCTCCCCACCCGTGAGCGTGCAGGTTAATCTTGCAAAAAGGCAACAACCACGCAGTACAGACTGTTAAGGTTCGAAAATAGCCCTTAGTCTGCAGCCCTAAGACTGATCTCGCCACCGAGGTACGGCGTAATACCTGCCTCGGTTTCTAACAGTAATGCCCCTTGCTCGTTGATCCCTCGTGCGATACCCATGACCACACGCTCTCCCAATAGCAGCTTCACCGGACGCCCGTAGAAATTATCAAACCGCTTCCAGCGTTCGACAAATCCCGTCATCCCGGTTTCTTCATACTGTTTCAGCGCCTCTATGACGCCGTTAATTAGTGCAGCTGCTAACGTGTTTTTGTCTGGCATTGAAGGACATGCATCCTTGAGATTCGCCCAGCGCTGATCCACTTCCTGTGTTTCGGGCATGGCGATATTCAGCCCCATACCGATCACAAGATGCGCTGCATCCCCGGCCTGTCCGGTCATTTCCACCAAAATACCGGCCAGCTTTCTGTCTTGCCAATAAAGGTCGTTCGGCCATTTCACCCGCACGCCGGAGCTCCCAGCTTTTGAAGCGTTTCCGCCATGGAAACCCCTACGACCAGGCTCAATCCCATCGCTGCAGCCATGCCAGCGTCAAGACGCCAGTAGAGTGAAAGATACAGATTGGAACCATACGGGGATTTCCATACCCGTCCGCGACGGCCACGCCCCGCCTGTTGATACTCTGCCAGACACGCAGCCCCAGAATTAAGCTGACCCACACGGTCGAGAAGGTATTGGTTGGTGGAATCAATCACCGGCATCAGGGTAAACGCCGGTACCTGCAACTTTTCCTTCAGTGCTTGCTCATCCAGTAAATCCAGCGGTGCAGGTAGACAGTATCCCTTCCCCTGGACACGGAACACATCCACACCCCATTGCTGTAGAACTTTGACATGCTTACTGATTGCCGCTCGACTCATGCCGAGTGATTCCCCCAGTTTTTCCCCGGAGTGAAATTGCCCGTCAGCGAGATATTTGATCAATGCCAGACGTGG
Source organism: Enterovibrio sp. JCM 19048 (assembly GCA_001310415.1). GTDB lineage: Bacteria > Pseudomonadota > Gammaproteobacteria > Enterobacterales > Vibrionaceae > Enterovibrio > Enterovibrio paralichthyis. Next base: position 3,332 of record BAXE01000057.1, read on the forward strand.
TGTGTTGTCTAATGCTGGCATAGTGCCTCCAGGGATGTTTCTGCATCTTTCGCCATAAAGCGCACTTCATGCTCAAGCTTGACGCCATATCGTCTGTAAACCGTATCAACCACATGCTGGGCCAACGTCACGACATCAGCAGCAGTTGCACCACCTAGATTCACCAACACCAACGCCTGTTTCTCGTGCACTGCAGCACCGCCAACACGGTACCCTTTCAGTCCAGATTGGTCGATAAGCCAACCCGCCGCCAGTTTCACTTCATCGTCATTGATTGCATATGAAGGACATTCGCCAAATGAAGCTTCTATTTTTTCAGCGACTGATTTTTTCACGACCGGGTTTTTGAAAAACTTCCTGCATTGCCGACTAGCGCCGGATCGGGCAGTTTCTCTTGGCGGATCTCGCACACTTTCTCAAAAACGTCTTTAGCAGTAAGTTCACTAAGGGCATTGAGATCAGCCAAGGCACCGTAACCGGTCACTGGCACCCAGACTTTAGGCAAATTCAGACCAACCGCTACAATGATGGCTTTCTCTTTGAGCTCCCGTTTGAAAATCGAGTCACGGTAACCAAACTCACACTCCCCCGCCTCCATGCGAACAACCTTACCAGTTTCAAGCATCAATACATCGACATAGTCACAGCGCTCATTCACTTCCACGCCATAAGCACCGATATTCTGAATCGGTGCAGAGCCAACAAGGCCTGGGATAAGCGCAAGATTTTCCAGGCCTGCCATCCCGTGCTCTACTGTCCAGCGAACCAGTTCATGCCAGTTCTCGCCGCCCGCAACATGAAGATGCCAATGGCTTGCCGTTTCCTCTACCTCTATTCCCTTAATGCGGTTCAATACCACCACACCGGCAAAGTCTTCACAAAAAAGCAGATTACTGCCTTCACCGACAATGAGTTTTGGCACGGACGCATAGTCTTGCCAGATCTGCTTAAAGTCGCTCGCTGAATAGGCTTCAATGATCGTGTTGGCAGAAACATCAATACCAAAGGTGTGATAGGGTTTGAGCGATGTATTGGAGAGGATCTTCATGAGCTCGCGTTTCGTTTTGCAAATGTCGTTGCCGTGTATACTACCCCATCCACCTTGAATTCACAGTGATTTGATACCTATGACGCCATACCGATTCGAGCGCCTAAACCCATTGAGATTTCCCCTTGTTGCCCGCTTTTATAAAACCCATTACCCATCCGGCGCTCCACGCAAAGATGAGGTGATATGGACAGCAGAAGGTGAAAAAGGCCTGTGTGGTGCGGTCAGGTTCCGCCAGTTCGATACGGATAGATTTCAGCTACTTACCGGAATGCTTATTGCCCCGGAACTGCGCAGACAAAAGCTCGGTGCCGCACTACTGGCAGCCGTACAGGAGCAGATTGACCTGGCTCCCTGTTATTGTCTGGCATTCAGGCATCTCGTTCCTTTGTATCAACAGGCAGGATTTGATGTCATTGACGTGCAGGCGTTGCCAGCATCACTAAAGGTCGCTACATCAGCTACTGCAATAGCGGGAAAGATTTGGTTCCCATGATGTTTGCTTCCCGGGAACAGTGTTAATTCGGGATATCCGGCACAGCAAGATCGCTGGAAATTGCGCAAATTCTGGTACAATACAGGGTTTAATTTGCGTTAACACGACCATAGTGTCGAAGACAATGAGGCAATAATGGATTCAGCTACTGCCAATAAGCAGTTGATCGACCAGCTCCCCAAAATTGCGCATCGCCCAGAACAGCTAGAAACGCTGCTCGAGGCGGCATCTTTTAGAGAGCGCCTGCTGCATGAAATTGCACATGCGAAATACCGTATTTATCTTGTCGCGCTTTACCTACAAGACGATGAGGCAGGCCGTACCATTCTAGATGCGCTCTACGATGCCAAGCAGAAGAATCCAACGCTGGACATCAAGGTATTGGTTGATTGGCACCGCGCTCAGCGTGGCCTTATCGGTGCGGTAAAATCCGATGGCAATGCCGCGTTATACCGCGAATATGCAGAAAAATTCACCCACAAAATTGATGTGCTGGGCGTGCCTGTCAGGAACCGTGAAGTGTTTGGTGTTCTACACCTCAAAGGCTTCGTTTTTGACGATACAGTTATTTACAGCGGTGCCAGCCTGAACGATGTCTATCTGGCTCAGCATGACCGCTACCGCTATGACCGCTACCATGTCATCAATAGCAAAGCACTAGCAGACTGTATGGCGCAGTTTATTGGCAGCACTTTGGTTGCCAGTGAGGCCGTAACCTGTCTGGCACAACCTAACCGCCCTGATACAAAGGTGCTGAAACCGGCGATCCGCGATTTACGAACGCGCCTACAAAACGCCAGCTATCAATTTATCTCGCAGCATATCAACGACGACCAGATTGGCCTGACGCCGATGGTAGGTCTAGGAAAGCGTAAGAATTTCCTCAATACCCAGATTTGTCGTCTTATCGCCAGCGCCAAAGATGAACTGACAATCTGCACCCCTTATTTCAACCCGCCACGCAGTGTGACACGCGAGATCCGCCGCGCTCTGAGACGCGGTGTTCAGGTGTCGATTATCGTCGGCGATAAGACGGCTAATGACTTTTACATTCCACCTGAAGAGCCCTTCAAGACGATCTCAGGTTTGCCTTATCTGTATGAGATGAACCTGCGCAACTTTGCACGTCGTAATGAAGCCGCGATTGCAAAACGCCAGCTCAAGATTTATCTCTGGAAGCATGACGACAACAGTTTTCATTTGAAAGGCATTTGTAGATCGTAGCTACATGCTACTCACGGGGAACAACCTCAACCCACGTGCATGGAAGCTGGATTTAGAGAATGCCATCCTGCTCCATGACAAACATCGCCTGCTGGAAGTCCAAGCCCAGAAAGAGATTGATAAGATCCTTGAGCACACTCAGCAGATTGGCAGTTATAAGCAGATTGAAAAGCTGGACGTATATCCGGCACCAGTGAAAAAACTGCTTAAGCGCATTAAACGTGTGAAAGCAGATCACCTGCTCAATCAGATCCTGTAAGGAGACGGACGTGATTGCATCTATCGATGTCGACCCACAAAAAACCTTCACCCCAATCTGTCCTGGCGAGTTGCCGGTTAGCGGTGGCGACAAAATCGGTCCTGCGCTTAATGCACAGGCTGCCTTAGCGTCATTTCGTGTACTAACCAAAGACGCACATCCAGCCAACGCCGTTGGGTGGTCGACAGTCACGAGAAGATGTTAACGCCACTGGGTTACCCCAATGCCGACCTTACATGGGTTTCACATGCAGTTCCTGGGACGGAAGGCTTTGAAACAGTGCCAGATCTGCCTTCTATAACAGATTACGACCATGTTATCTGGAAAGGGGTAGAGCCCGATTTGCACCCTTATGGCGCTTGTTTCCACGACATTCAAGAAAAGCTGAGTACCGGATTGATTGAATGGCTGAAAGCCAAAGGGGTCAACACAGTACTGGTCGGCGGGCTCGCTACAGACTACTGTGTCAAAACGACAGCCATGCAACTTAAACAGCAAGGTGGCTTTGATGTTTGGGTTAACTTGGAAGCGAGCCGGGGCATTGCAGAGGACACTACAAAATCTGCTTGTGCTGAAATGCTGGAAGCAGGGATTCATGTTATTGAAAAGCTAGAACAGTTCAATGCTTAACAGGAAACATTGAATTCCACACAAACACCACCGCCTTATCGCGTGGTTTTTTATATGTAGAAAACAACACCCCCGCCAAATGCATATTGCCAAGAGCAAGCTGACTTGTTTGGGGGAGCAGCTCAGTCAGAAATTAAATTCCGGGATGGATCTAAGTATGAATAACGCAGATGCCAAAAAGCCCTGACCGAATGGTCAGGGCTTTTTCTAAATTGG
>BAXE01000058.1 GCA_001310415.1 Enterovibrio sp. JCM 19048
GAGGGCGCTCTGAGCGCCCTTTCAGTTTCTGCCAGTTAGCCGTTAAGATTTGGCCCCAGCCATTTCTCTGCTTCGATCAGATCCCAGCCTTTACGATCGGCATAACTGTCACGCTGATCTTCCTGGATCTGCGCTACCGCAAAGTAGCGCGATTCTGGATGGGAGAAATACCAGCCAGATACCGAAGCACCCGGCCACATCGCATAACTGGTGGTCAGTGACATACCAATGGTTTCCTCTACGTTGAGAAGCTCCCATAAGCAGCCTTTCTCAGTATGTTCAGGACAGGCAGGATAGCCCGGCGCCGGACGGATACCCTGATACTTTTCACGGATCAATTCATCGTTCGACAGACTTTCATCCGCTGCATAGCCCCAGATTTCCTTGCGTACCCGCTCATGCAGATACTCGGCAAAAGCTTCCGCCAAACGGTCAGCCACCGCCTGGATCATAATGGCGTTGTAATCGTCACCCTGCGCCTTGTACGCATCCGCCAGTTCACGCTCTCCAATCCCTCCGGTGACAGCAAACGCACCAATCCAGTCTTTCTTACCGCTCTCTTTCGGCGCGATGTAGTCAGACAAACAGTAGTTAAAGCCTTTTGGCTTCTCAGTTTGCTGACGCAGGTTGTGGAGCACTTTCGCAACCTGGGTACGGGACTCATCGGTATAGACTTCAATGTCATCACCAATGCTGGCTGCCGGGTACAGAGCGCATATGCCGCTGGCTTTCATCAGACCCTCACGCTCAACGCGGTCTAAGAGGTCGTTGGCATCCTTGAACAAACGCTTGGCTTCCTCACCAACCTCTTCATGCTCAAGGATCGCCGGGTATTTGCCAACCAGTGACCAAGTCATAAAAAATGGCGTCCAATCGATGTAGTTGCGCAGAGTAGCGACATCAAAGTCTTCGAATACATGCACACCCGGTTTGGCAGGTGCTGGCGGCGTGTAAGCATCCCAGTCAATTGCCACCTTATTGGCACGTGCCTGCTCAAGGGTCACCGGCTTGGTACGTGGGCGTTTACGTGCATGCTGCTCACGCACAATTTCATAATCTGCCTGCAGCTTTTCAACAAACGCCGGCTTAAGGGTTTCAGACAACAGGGACGAACAAACCCCGACTGCTCGGGAAGCGTTATTCACGTACACCACCGGCTGGTTGTAATTCTGCTCGATTTTCACTGCGGTGTGAGCTTTGGAGGTGGTGGCACCGCCGATCAACAACGGCAAGTCAAAGCCAAGACGCTCCATCTCTTTCGCAACATGCACCATCTCATCCAGCGAAGGGGTGATCAGCCCCGACAAGCCGATGATGTCAACGTTCTCTTCCTTGGCGACTTTAAGGATCTTCTCGCAAGGTACCATCACACCAAGGTCAATGATTTCGTAGTTATTACATTGCAGTACAACGCCAACAATGTTCTTACCAATATCGTGCACATCGCCTTTTACCGTTGCCAGCAGGATCTTACCGTTGGTGGAGCCCGCCTGTTTTTCGGCGTTGATAAAAGGCTCAAGGTGCGCCACGGCCTGCTTCATCACACGGGCAGATTTCACTACCTGTGGCAGGAACATTTTGCCTTCACCAAACAGATCACCAACCACGTTCATGCCATCCATTAGCGGCCCTTCGATGACTTCAAGCGGTTTGGAAGCATTAACGCGGGCTTCTTCTGTATCTTCAACGATGAACTCGGTAATGCCTTTGACCAGCGCATGCTCAAGGCGTTTTTCTACTGGCCAGCTGCGCCATTCCAGCGCTGAAGCGTCCTCTTCCTTACCCACGGCGTTTTCGCGGTAAGCTTCGGCAATTTCCAGCAGACGCTCTGTCGCATCGTCACGACGGTTCAGCACCACATCTTCCACCGCTTCGCGCAGCTTCTCTGGCACGTTGTCGTATATCTCCAGCTGACCTGCATTGACGATGCCCATGTCCATGCCGTTCTTGAAACAGTGGTAGAGGAAAACTGCGTGGATAGCTTCACGCACGTAGTTATTGCCGCGGAACGAGAAGGAAACGTTCGACACACCACCGGAGATCATCGCATAAGGCAGGTCGCGCTTGATGTCTGCTACCGCATCAATGAAGTCGACGGCATAGTTGTTATGCTCATCAATGCCGGTCGCAACGGCAAAGATGTTGGGGTCAAAAATAATGTCTTCCGGCGGGAAGCCCACTTCATCGACCAGAATGCGGTAAGCGTTGGTACAAATTTCCAGCTTGCGCTCTCGGGTATCTGCCTGTCCGACTTCATCAAACGCCATCACAATCACCGCCGCACCATAACGGCGAATAAGCTTGGCCTGCTCAACGAACTTCTCTTTGCCTTCTTTAAGCGAGATGGAGTTAACAATCCCCTTGCCCTGAATGCATTTAAGGCCAGCTTCGATCACTTCCCATTTGGACGAGTCGACCATGATGGCACTTTGGAAATCTCGGGCTCTGAAGCACACAGGTTGAGAAAACGTACCATGCACGCTTCGGCATCCAGCATGCCTTCATCCATGTTGATATCGATGATCTGGGCACCGTTTTCTACCTGCTGACGCGCTACTTCCAGTGCTTCGTCGTACTGTTCTTCTTTGATAAGGCGCTTGAAGCGCGCAGAGCCGGTAACGTTGGTGCGCTCACCGACGTTCACAAACAGGGTATCTTTTTCGATGGTCAGTGGCTCAAGGCCAGATAAACGGCAGGCAATGGCGATATCCGGCAACCGACGCGGCGTAATGCTTTTCGTCACTTCATACATGTGACGGATGTGCTCAGGCGTAGTACCACAACAGCCGCCAATCAGGTTCAAAAAGCCACTTTGCGCCCACTCTTTGACATGTTCTGCCATCTCCTCCGGGGAAAGATCGTATTCACCAAACGCATTGGGAAGACCGGCATTTGGGTGCGCCGACACATAGCTTTCAGAGATGCGAGACAGCTCTTCGACATACGGGCGCAGCTCATCTGGCCCAGTGCGCAGTTAAGGCCAAAAGAGATGGGGTTTACATGACGAAGCGAGTTGTAGAAGGCTTCCGTTGTCTGGCCAGACAAAGTACGGCCTGAGGCGTCAGTAATGGTGCCGGAAATCATTACTGGCAGTGAGAAGCCAAGCTCTTCAAATACCGAATCCACAGCAAAAGCACAGGCTTTGGCGTTCAAGGTATCAAAGATAGTTTCAATCAGGATCAGATCCGCGCCGCCTTTGATCAGGGCACGTGTCGACTCGGAATAGGCGGTCACCAGCTCATCAAAGCTGACGTTGCGGTAGCCTGGGTCATTCACATCAGGGGAAATCGAGCAAGTGCGGTTGGTCGGACCAAGCACACCGGCAACAAAGCGCGGTTTCGCCGGATCTTTTGCCGTCCACTCATCAGCCACTTCACGCGCCAGCTTGGCGGCTGAGAAGTTTATCTCTTCGCTCAGGCTTTCCATGTCGTAATCAGCCATGGCAATGGTGGTGGCATTGAAGGTATTGGTCTCGAGAATATCGGCACCGGCTTCCAGATACTCTGCGTGGATCGTTTTGATCGTCTCTGGCTGCGTCAGCACCAATAGATCATTATTGCCTTTTAAATCGCTTGGCCAGTCGCAAAGCGCTCACCACGGTAGTCCTTCTCTTCAAGCTTGTAGCTCTGGATCATGGTGCCCATGCCACCATCGATGATCAGAATGCGCTCTGCCAAGAGTTTTTCGAGTTTTTCCTTACTGCTCACAACCACAGATCCTTCTTCAATTTTCCTTTCCCGGCCTCGGATATTCCGCTTCCAAAGCACTCAACGATCGGGTATTGAAGCATAGTATCACACACCAAATGGAAATCTAGACGTCCAATACTGCACATATGGCCCCATGACCTCCGTGATGACTCAGATTTGTTGTAGTTTTATTCTTCGCTTGGATTTATATTTTCTTACATATTTCCCAAGATTAACTCACAGACTAAAACGGGGTCATCGATGACCGTCTATACAACACTTTGCTTTCTCGCCGCGGCAGCGATGCTTATTGCCTTTATCAACAGCAAGATAGGGCAAATGCAAACCACCATTGCCATCACTGCCGGTGCACTTATCCTCTCGCTTATCATTGTTATATCCGGTCATAACAACTGGTTTCATCTCAAAGAATTTGCCGCGACAACCCTAAACGAAGTCCACTTTGATGACTTCCTGCTTAAAGGGGTTTTAGGCTTTTTTGCTGTTTGCGGGCGCTTTGGGCGTCAAATTGCCTCATCTTGAAGATCAAAAATGGGAAATTGCCATTCTGGCAATGGGCGCGACGATCGTCTCCACCATTTTTATCGGCGGCATCACATGGCTGTTCTTTCAGCTTATCGGTATCCCCTTTGCGTTGATTTACTGCATGCTCTTTGGCGCGCTGATCTCGCCTACCGACCCGATTGCCGTATTAGCAATCGTTAAGAAGCTCAATGCCCCTAAACGGATTTCGACCCAGATTGAGGCGAGTCACTGTTCAACGACGGTTTCGGCCTGGTGATTTTTATTACCCTCTTTACTGTCGCATTCGGCACTGAAGAACCGACTGTTTTGAGCGTGGCTGAACTGTTTTTCCATGAAGCCGTCGGCGGCATCATATATGGCTTCATTCTAGGTTTGTTGTTCCATTACCTTATCAGTAACACCGATGACCACTCGATGGAGTTGTTGCTAACATTGGGTATCCCGACAGCCGGCTATGTGTTCGCCAGCCTGATTGGGGTATCTGGCCCTCTGGCGATGGTAGTTGCAGGTATCATGATTGGTAACTGGACACGCTATATTGGCTTTTCAAAGGAAAGTGAAGACCACCTTGACCACTTTTGGGAGTTGGTCGATGAATTCCTGAACGGCGTGCTCTTCCTGCTGATCGGCCTTAGCATGCTGACATTTTCTTTCCACAAAGAAGACTGGATCATCATGGTATTTGCGATACCAGCAGTGCTGCTTGCCCGCTATCTCAGTGTGCGCCTATGCTATATCGGCTTTAACCGCTATCGCGAATACAACCCGTACTCAGTTCGCATCCTCACTTGGGGTGGATTACGTGGCGGTCTGGCAATCGCGATGGCAATGGCCGTGCCGGCTGGCTATATGATCGTGCCGGAGAAAAATATCGATGTGCGGGAAATCATTCTGGTAATGACCTATGCCGTAGTCGTCTTCTCGATCCTTGTTCAGGCTCTACCATCACTAAAATGATCGAAAAATCCAAGGTGGCTGAAAGGGATATGGAAATTAAGCCTCAAAGCTACAAAGAAGCGGAAAAACAGGTACAAGCTCCTCAGGAATAACAAGTAACCGCTGGATTTAAATGATAAAAAGCCTGCAGATGCAGGCTTTTTTATTAGTCGTCTTTCGTGAATGCCGACTCGGAAAAGTGATCCAAATCGTATGGCGTTTGCTGGTAAACACAATAGTTAAGCCAATTAGCGAACAGAAGGTGGCCGTGCTCCGCCAGCTCACGTACGGCTCTTGGGTCGGGTCATCATCAGGATAGTAGTTCATCGGCACAGCAGGCTCCATCCCTTCTCCCACATCACGCACGTACTCCTGATGTAAGGTATGCGAATCATATTCCGGGTGTCCGGTAACAAAAACATTCCGCTTGTCTTTGGTTGCGGCAAGATACGTCCCCGCTATATCTGAAGTCGCAAGGATATCAAGATCAGTGTGATCAGCCAGATACTGAGGTGAAAAATCCGCATAACGGGAATGTGGCGCCAGGAAAGAATCATCGAATCCGCGCAAAATCGGGTTATGGCCTAATTCCTTGTTAACTTTATGCCGGTAGACCCCAGACAGCTTTTCCTTCCGCGTCTTCTTCGGTAAATCATACAACAGCTTCAACCCGGCCTGGGCAGCCCAACACACGTAGAGCGTCGACGTCACATGCTCTTTGGCCCAATTCATAATGTCCTGTAAGTGATCCCAGTAAATGACATCCTCAAACTGCACCAGTCCCAATGGCGCACCGGTAACTATCAGTCCGTCAAAGTTGCGGTTGCGAATGCCCTGAAATTGGCGATAAAAGGTGTCGAGATGCTCGGTGGGGGTGTTCTTGCTCGGACGGTCATCGATGCGCAACAGCTCCACATCCACTTGCAAAGGACTGTTGGATAACAAACGCATAAATTGAGTTTCTGTCTCAATCTTTTTGGGCATCAGGTTAAGGAGAAGCACCTTAAGTGGACGGATATTCTGGCTTTCTGCACGGGTTTCCGACATCACAAAGATGTTTTCCTGACGTAATGTACTGGCCGCCGGTAACAAATCAGGAATTTTAATTGGCATCTTAAAGCACTCCCTTCTTAAGATGTATAGACGTCTAGAATTCCATTAACCCTATACCAAGGAGAAGCTGTGTTCAAGAACAAATGTGAGATAGGTTAAAGAGTGGATAAACGAAAAAACCCGCAGCGTTTCCGCTACGGGTTTGAAGAGGTGTCTGGCAGTGTCCTACTCTCACATGGGGAGACCCCACACTACCATCGGCGCTGCAACGTTTCACTACTGAGTTCGGCATGGGATCAGGTGGTACCATCGCGCTATGGCCGCCAGACAAATTTTTAAAATCTGGTGCTGATACCCAGATTCGAACTGGGGACCTCACCCTTACCAAGGGTGCGCTCTACCAACTGAGCTATATCAGCAAAATTGTTATCCAAGTGAAGTCTTACGTTAACTGCTTCATTAGGATGAAATTGG
>BAXE01000059.1 GCA_001310415.1 Enterovibrio sp. JCM 19048
AATTTGGATAGACTGCTCTGCAGTAGCAGTGTTTCCAATAGTATCAGTGACAACGGCTGTAACAATATACTCTCCGTCGGAGAGTTTGGACTCTGTTAAGTCTAGAGTCCAGTTGCCTTGCTCATCAACGTAGAGTTTTCCATCACCCACATCATAGATAGTCCCATCAATAGAGACTGTAAGAACATTATTGTCACCTAGATCTACTGTTCCCGATATAATGAGAGTGTTGTCTTTGGTGATGAAGTCACCATCAAGTCCTGTGTCTTGTGTGATGCTAGATATAGTAACAGTGAATCCGTCACTGTCATTGTCCGCAGTATTATCTTCTAAAAGCGAACTGCCGGTATTTTCTTCTCTGAATACGCTCGTGTTGTCGGAGTTAAATATAGCTGCGTCTGTATCAAATCCCGCTTGCGCGATTGTTTCTGCGCCATCGCGGCTGATAGCAACTGCACTCCATGAGCCGGCACCCGAGGCTGGTGTTCCGCCTGCTGCCGGTGCTTCAAGATCTTCTGTTGGGTCTATGCCTTGGGCAATTAAGTCCTGCAGCGCCGCAATTTCATCCGCTGTTGTGTCGGGTATGTTAGATTCATTGGATTCTGCATTCTGTCCAATTGGCAGTATGTTGCCATCTTCAAGCGTTAAGATGGCTGTGGCACCTTCGGGGAGGAATATCTTAGTACCAGCGTTGATTTCTGCCATATCAGCAAGAGAGATACTTTTTCCATTCACGAGAACATAGGCGTTCCCGTTAACAGAAATTACTTTTGCTGTTTGTTTGGTGATGATCGAATCCATGAATCTCTTCCTGCAGAAAAGTAAAAAAATGCGCAACTATCATAAATGACACATAGGTCTCATCTATATTACTGTGCATCGTCATCAAATTCGAACATTGGTGTTAAAAAATGTCGCCAAAAAAGTGACGAGCTACGGAAAAATTGAAATGGAACCCTTTCCAAATAACTTTATGAAAACTGTGCAAGTAGTCAGCAAGAATTGAACTGTGATCAATTAATAGGCTTTTGAGTAGGGCTTTGAGTCAAAATATGGTCACCGTACAAAATACGGCAAATGGTGGCTTGAAAAATAGACATTGCAAATTGTTAACATTTTTGCGGTTGAGCACGCCAAGATTGAGTCTATCGCCAATATCGTACAAAATACCCACCGATTTGAATTCAAGCTTCGCGATGGCTTCTTTCGAAGTGATATGTCGCGTTCAACCCCTGGATTAACTTAAGCATGACAAACTCTCCATTTATGCAGGAAGTCAGCAAACGCCGTACGTTTGCGATTATCTCGCACCCGGATGCCGGTAAAACAACCATTACTGAAAAGGTATTGTTATTCGGACGCGCTATCCAAACTGCCGGTACAGTAAAAGGTCGTGGCTCCAACCAGCATGCGAAGTCTGACTGGATGGAAATGGAAAAAGAACGTGGTATTTCGGTTACCACGTCTGTTATGCAGTTTCCTTACAATGAATGTCTCGTAAACCTACTGGATACCCCAGGACACGAAGACTTCTCCGAAGATACTTATCGCACGCTGACTGCCGTAGACTCCTGTCTGATGGTTATCGATGCAGCGAAAGGTGTTGAGGATCGTACCCGTAAGTTGATGGAAGTTACCCGCTTGCGTGATACGCCAATCGTAACGTTCATGAACAAACTCGACCGTGATATCCGCGACCCAATGGAGTTGCTGGATGAGGTCGAGAGCGAATTGAATATCGCTTGTGCGCCTGTTTCATGGCCAATTGGTTGTGGTAAAGAGTTCAAGGGTGTTTATCACATTCATCGTGACGAAACCATTTTGTACCAAACAGGCCAGGGTCACACTATCCAGGACTCCCGTATTATCAAGGGCATTGATAACCCTGAGTTGGATGCAGAAGTTGGTGAAGTCTTGGCAATGCAACTTCGAGAGGAGTTGGAATTGGTGCTGGGTGCTTCACATGAATTTGATCAGGAAATGTTCCTGAAAGGTGAGCTGACACCAGTGTTCTTCGGTACAGCGTTGGGTAACTTTGGTGTTGACCATATGCTCGATGGCCTGACTGACTGGGCGCCAGCACCATTGCCTCGTCAATCCCATGAGCGTGCTGTTGAAGCAGGCGAAGAGAAGTTCACGGGTTTTGTCTTCAAAATTCAGGCGAACATGGATCCTAAACACCGTGACCGTATTGCTTTTATGCGTATCGTTTCTGGCAAGTACAGCCAGGGTATGAAGATGAAGCATGTGCGCACCGGTAAAACTGTGTCTATTTCCGATGCAGTAACCTTTATGGCGGGTGACCGTTCACGTGCAGCTGAAGCGTACGCGGGCGACATTATTGGTTTGCATAACCACGGCACTATCCAGATTGGTGACACCTTTACCCAAGGTGAAGATCTGAAGTTCTCAGGCATTCCAAACTTTGCGCCTGAACTGTTCCGTCGCATTCGCCTGCGCGACCCGCTGAAACAGAAGCAACTGCTGAAAGGTCTGGTTCAGCTGTCTGAAGAAGGTGCAGTTCAGGTGTTCCGTCCGATGATCTCTAACGATCTGATTGTTGGTGCGGTAGGTGTACTGCAGTTTGATGTGGTTGTTGCCCGTCTGAAATCTGAATACAACGTTGAAGCGATTTATGAGCCTGTGAACGTTGCAACAGCCGCTGGGTTGAATGTTCTGATGCGAAAAAGCTGGATGAGTTCCAGCGTAAGAATCAGTCTAACCTGGCATTGGATGGCGGTGATAACCTGACTTATATCGCGCCGACCATGGTTAACTTGAGCTTGACACAAGAACGTCACCCAGACGTGAGCTTCCGTGCAACGCGTGAACACTGATAGTTCAGCAATGATTTGAATTGAAAGCCGCTACTACAGTAGCGGCTTTTTTATATCCAGCATTTAGTATTATCACGGATTGCTGAACCATCACTGTTAAAGTTCAGTTGCTCTGATGCGCTATTGATAGCCATGGTATGGCATTCTGAATCATTGTCCTGAATAGACGTAGATTTTGGCTTGGCCTTAATGATGTAAGCGTTGTTGCCTGAACCTGATGTATCTATCGAAAAATCGTACTCTTCAGAGACCTGGCATTTAGCACAGACCAATGTTGTATCGCTCGGATACGTCCAACTATTCTCGGTGAAATACTGTTCGGTATGCACCTGTAACTGATACAAATCCATCTGAACCCGGTTTCTCTCTGACTTGATCAAATACATCCCGACTGCCGGAGCGGCGATGGCAGTTAGGGCACCTATGATTGCAATGACAATCAAGATTTCGATCAACGTCATACCCTTATGTAATGTCTTATTTCTCAGCGTCATTTTTTGGTTCACTATGCGGGAAATCCATTTTAATTACAGCGAACTACGTTATATCTGTTGGTAGTATGGAGACAAGGTAGAGAGAACGCCTGAGGAAATTGGTGTGAGATATTGGAATCTACAGCGCGGATTTAGCTTAATTGAAATGATAACAACGGTATCAGTGCTGGCTGTCGTCACAGCGGTTGCTGTTCCTTCCTTCGTTAATGCTAATAAAACGGCCATGGTCGAGAGTAAGGCGACACAATTGCTTACCATCCTAGAAGTAGGCCAGTCAGAATCAATGAAACAGCACAGTAATATTTATGTCCACTATGTTCCGGCAGATGCGGATAGTGATGGTTGCATCGGGTTGAGTCATAAATCCAATGTTGCTGAGTTTAACTGTGCGCTGAATGAAGGCTTACAAAAATTCGTCATTGAAAATAGCGGTAAAGTCACTATTCAAGAGCCATCAAGTGCGACTGCAGAGCGGTTGTTTTACTTCTCGCCAAAAACGGGGCTCCCTTCACTCGATAAAACAGTGAAACTTGCTTTCGGGACTGACGCCGGAAAAGAGTCAGGGGTTTTGATTCGTAGATACTCTGGTATCAAAGGGTGCAGTAATACGACGGTTACCGGCTGGGAGGCCTGTTCATGATGAACAGAACGCTTCTCAGGGGATATACCCTGGTTGAGATGATGGTTGGGTTAACCGTCAGTTTAGTTGTTCTTGCTGCATCTATTGCACTGTTTTCAGTGAATACAAATATGGGAACGTCGCACCTGCAGCGCGACTTCTTGCGTTCTCAGTTAAACCTGTTGTCGGACAGGTTAAAAAATGACATTTCACGAGCTGGCTTTTGTTATGACTGCTCAACGATAAACCCATTTATAGTTGCAGGGGCCCGGGTGAGTTCTCATCAATATTGATAGACGACAGTGCGATTAAAGAGGCAGAAGGTACCTGCATACGATTTGCATATAACCACGATAAACGTTCAGGCCCGAGCTCTTTAGACAAAGACGATGCCATGGGATACCGACTGGGTAAGGATGCAAATGACGACCCAGTCATTGAAATGTATGAAAACTGGAATGACCTGACAAACTGGACGTGTGACAGTGGTTATTGGCGCGATATGACATTTGACCGCTTAAAAATAGATAACCTAACGTTCCAACGTTCCAATCACAACGTAGTCGGCAGTGCAAACAGACTCCAGCACATTGAAGTGGAGATTGTCGCCTCTCTTAAATCAGATAGCTCAATCTCAGACTCAGTGTCTTTTACTGTCTCCGTACCTAATGTGGATGGGTAGTGCAAATGAATAACAATAAAGGAATGGCAACACTGGCAACGGTGAGCGGTGTGTTGTTGATGGTTGGATTGTTTGCAGTGTCGGTTGCAAATTCAGGTTTTGGTGAAATTAAAAAGACACAGAACCTGATGATTGATGCTGAGCAAAGAGCGCGTGCGAAAGCAGGGCTTGATTGCGCCATAGCAACGATTTCACAGTATGAGCCAACGGCTGTTCAATTAAACGATGGCAGTTTTCTATCAACCATCACCGACAAATGTGGGGGTAAAACATCTAGCCAATTCGCTCTTGTTGGAACAGATAGTCCTTGGTCACTGACGTCATCCTCAGGTTTTGCCAATTACGGTGCGATGATTGCCAGTGGCGGGGGAACCGCATCCGCTTTCAAAACGGCAGGGAGTTTAGTAATAGAGGGCGGCAACTCTTGGATTCCGGCAAAAGGCGAGCATGTTGGCAAAGAAGGCCAAACTGAAATCTATGAGTGTATGGCAATCATTGCAGGCGGTGATGTCACAATAGATACTGGAAAATCAACTGCTAAATTTGAATCGCAACTGCTGGCGACCAATCTGGAGAAGTGCAAAGAAGCTATAGCACCACTGTTGCTGCCAATAAAAAAGTGACCAATAACTTTGAGGCAGACATTTTGTATCAACAACCAAACTTGACGCTGTTTAAAGACAAATTTCAGACAGAAAAAAGTGATTGGGCAAGTGTTAAAGCTAAGTTTGATGGTTCAATAAGTACGAAAACGACTGAGACGGATGGGGATTCCACTGTCATCGTCGACAATGCAGGTAAATGTGGCACACTGATCAATGAAAAACGCAAAGAGGTCATCGACGACAAAAAACTCCCAAATGGTGAGTTAGTGACGCTTTGGGTGGATGGTGACTGTGATTTAACTGGTGTAGTGAGTGATAGTAGTAACCCTGTTTCAATAGTGGTTAAAGATGGCGTGATTGCATACAACGGTTCACTTGCTAACTTTAACGGCTCTATTTTCCAGTTTAATTATGAGAGAGAGAACTTCCTCGACTCTTGGCTGGATGTCGAAATAGTAACGGACGAAGAAGGAAATCCAGTACTCGGTAGTGACGGCAAACCAGAAACCAATGTTTCTTGCACCAACGGACCAATGAAGCTGATGTGCGATCTATTTAACGAGCCGGAAAATTTGGGAATGAATCCGGATAACTGGAAGTACCTGCCTTTTCTATTTTTTGGTTCTTTTGAAACCAGGGGTAGTTACATCGTAGATGTTGAAAATGGCACATCAAAGGTCTTTGGGGCGTTTTAAACCAGGGTATGACGCGAGTGTAGATGAAGACCCTAATTTTCCAACGCCTCCCAGAGTACTAAAAGGCAGTATCCATGATTTCTAATCGCGGTTTTTCATTGGTAGAAGTATTGATCTCTATCGTTGTCGTGGTGCTCGCTGGAGTTGGGACGCTGAAGCTCTATAGCTATATAGAAGTAGAGAAAAGTAATGCAATGATGGCAGTAGAAGCAAAGCGCGTTGCAGAAAACCAAATTTCTGCACTTCAAGCACTGAACACCTTGGACTCAAGCTGCGCCGGAAAAACACTGGACGATATCAATACGTGTATATTGACGCTTCCGGCTGGTAGTCCTTTCACTGTGACTATGAACAACGTAAAAGCGGTTGATAGTCCGGTAGCAGGTGGTGCTGCGGCAGAGGTGTATGCGAAAGTCATAGGGGTTGAAGTCAGCTGGATAGACCGAAATGGCGAGAACAGAAGCATTGAATTACCCGCAACCGTTTCTAAATTCACCAATCTGCTC
Source organism: Enterovibrio sp. JCM 19048 (assembly GCA_001310415.1). GTDB lineage: Bacteria > Pseudomonadota > Gammaproteobacteria > Enterobacterales > Vibrionaceae > Enterovibrio > Enterovibrio paralichthyis. Next base: position 6,439 of record BAXE01000059.1, read on the forward strand.
GATTAGTAGACGAGCAGCCGATTTTTGTGATGTTTTTCGCAAAAAGTGGTTGCCAGCTGTTTTTCTCTCCCTATAATGCCGCTTCACCGACACGGAGAGCGGCTTCCAAGTTTGGAAATCGAATCTAAATCGGCGTGATGAAAGCCTTA
>BAXE01000060.1 GCA_001310415.1 Enterovibrio sp. JCM 19048
CTCTATGTCCCACATCAAAGGGGACAAAACCCTTGTCACCGATGGCTCCTTCCACACCAAAATTGCTGAGGCATTACTCAATGAGGCAGGTAGTGAAATCCATTTAAAGAGTGGGCATAAATCCATCCTCGAGGCATATACCGAAGTCACCCTAAAAGTTGGCGGAAACTTCGTGAAAATCGACCCAGCGGGTGTACATATTGTCGGCTCTACCATCAATATAAATTCCGGTGGAAGCGCGGGTTCAGGCTCGGGTTTTGGTGGAGAAATGCCAACACTGCCTTTGGCGGTGGATGTAGAGCAGGCACCTGAAGAGATTGAGTTAAATAAAGCTACTGCGACGCAAGAAGCGATGTCCCCTTTGCTTAAATCCGGAGAAACTGGCGTCATATCTCCATTGCTTAAGTCTAGACAAATAGCCGCACTTAAATCGAGCGATCCTGTATGTGAGGTCTGTGAAGAACCTGAGGCAAAAGAATAAGTCATGTCTGCCCGATCTATACCCAAGCCTTTACCAAAAATTAAACCCAAACATGGGGAAGATCTTTATCTTATTCTGGATGGCTCTCAGATAAATGATCTCGAAAAATTACTCTATGAGATTGAGGGAAACCCCCTATACCTTCCTATCTACCTCAATGAGCCTTGGCGTCAACTAAAAGAAGTGACGCCTTGTGTCATCAGGGCGAATAAATCAATCTACGATTGGTTTATTTCTAACGCTAGCATTAACCAAGGGTATTTTTTCTCATCACAAGCAGATATTGAAACTATTGCAGATTCATTTCGCAGCTTGATTCAGGTACAGAGCCCTTACGGTAGCAACGTCTTTTTCAAAATGGCGCATGGAGAAGCGGCTAAGATTCTGTTCCAAGATAAGAATCCGGATATCTGGAAAACAATCGGACAAGTGTGGATACCGACACGCTCAGGCTGGTATTACGATGAAAATCCCCAAGATCTGCATAACCCAAGCGGGTCGACAATTATTTTAAATGATGAGCAATGGAAAAAACTCGGACAAATAAGTTGGCAAAACACACTCGAAAAAATAGAAAATCATCTCACAAAGTGGTTTAGCGAAAGCCTTCCAAATGTTGAACCAGCATGGCTTCAACAAGAAGCAAAAAATGCCTACAACAAGGGGTTTTCATCAGAGCGCGATCTACTGCTCTATTTCAATGTTTTCGGCTTTCTAGGCATCAATGCATTGGATGATACGCGCCACGCAGAAATTCAAGCGCTTATTAATGTCCCCTCTTTGGAAACGCCCTCTCAACGCATTCAAAAAGCATCATCTCTGGCAGAGCAATATGCGATGCAAAAAATACTCAGGAGCAAGCACTGTGACCTCAGCGAATCTCGACGCGCAATGTGGAGATACTAAAGATGCCCAGAACCCGACTGGCGTGTGTCCATTAAAAGATGAAAAGATTCAATTGCTACCCATCAGATATGCACTTGTCGAGTCGCAACCTGATCATAAATCGATAAAAAGTCAGTTCGAATCCAACATTAAATTTAGACCCGTTGGCATTAGACCGCTCTTTAGTGATGGGTTTGTATATGTCATTCATAGCGCCAGAAAAGATATCATTTACGCATTCTCTGTCAGCAAAGACAGTAAAGTGACAAAGCTCGAGCAAAAGTCGATTAACGAAACACACAACAGCCAAGAGTTTGTGTATTCGGAATCTGATACTGGTTTACTTGTAAAAAGAACTGGCAGTATCGAGGTATTATTCAGTCGCCTTCCCATATCTCCAAAACTTCAAGGTCAGCTCCTAAACGACTCGTCTCTTCGAAAAAAATGATGCAACAATGCAATCTTGACTCATACAAGGCGGACAATGGCTCTCGTCACTTAATACCTCCGAGTCAACTCGAGCAGTATCTTGCAGATTGCGATGCTGAAAAAAGCACTCATCCAGACGCTCAGCAGTGGTGCTGGGAAACCGAAAAGCCCAAAGCTTTCAACATCAACACCATTTTAGCCAACACGCTAAGTGAATATAAAAATGACTGTGCCATATTACTGCTGGAAGATCCCATTGGGCTAATGAATGAGCTTTCTGGAGCCTTCATATCTATCGCTAATCAGCAACAAGCGTGGTTTGGTTCAGATGAGAACAGCGCAAAATATTTCGCCGCATCACAAATAAAAATGCTGATGACATTACAGGAAAAACATTTTTTAAAGCACAGCAAAGACAACACACTAAACGCATATATTAACCAGCATTTCCGAGAAGTAGATGAAAGATACAACGCCTATACTCAGTCCTATGAAACCGTGAGAAATGAGCGGATTCAGAAAGAAGCTTCTAAATCGGGATACTATTATCGCGGCGAATCACTTACCTCTGAGGCTGAACGTCAGTACGCACAGCAACTAACCTTGAACCAAGCGTTGGCCAATAAAATTGGCGTTTCCGGAAAGCAACTAGAGAAACTGTTTAAGCAGGTCAGAGAACAACAACTTTCTCTGCTTGAAGGTGGCATGGGTCATCGCGGTATTCTGGATAGAATCAAAGAAGATGAAATGGAGACTTGGTTCAAACCAGCCCATGAAAAAATTGTCGAGTGGCAAAAGCAGTTGGAAGCACTAGATGATGATAGGTTGGCAATGCTTAGACCTGCTTATCTCGCCATGCCTGTATTTGACAAAGAGAACAAAGAAGCACTCTTAGCTCGACTCAAGATCGAAAACCACTGGTACATAACCTCGCTTATCAACAAAAGAACCTCCCCGAATACAGACGCTTTTTCTTTGAAGAAATCGGTGAACAAAACACACAGTTATTTTTCAGTAAAGAAGAGAACATCGCTACCTTTAAAGACGAAACTGGAAAAGATGAAATTGTCAACTTACTGGGAACGTCAGACAGTGCTATGTCGGCCGCCGATGGAATGAAACCACTGGAAGATTTGTTAGCCTTTATGGAAGGTCAGAACTTCACGTTGGTCGACGATCTCCCCGGTAGCACCAGAAGTGAATTCAGTTTGTTTGGCCTTCAATTGGCCAACTTATCTTTGGTGGATATCAACAGCTTGATTGAACAAGCGCTGGATCTTCAGATAAAGGCAGACCAGCTGACACAACGTCTCTCCCCTGGATTTGCTCTGCTATTACTGGGGCACCGAAAGAATGCAGATATCTCACTCAATATGGGTAATGCAGAAGGTGCTAAACAGGTCAACCTCTTGCTTGATGAACTGCTTACCCTGAGGGAAAACCTTGAAATCAGCCAAAAACAGCTCAATCAGGTAGAGCAGCTAAAAGGCTTAACAGAAGCAGAAAAAGATGCCCAACGTGCGCTCCACAGACAAGCGATGCACGAAGTACGTGAAATGGCAGAGCGCAAGCTTAATCGCCTTCAGGCCCACGCCGCCCCAATCAGTGGTGATGTGGCTCACCTGCCCACACAAATTTCAATCACGGTCAAAGACAGCGCAATCAATGATGTGAAAAAAATAAAGACGTTGAAGCAAGAAATCTTGGCTAATGAACTTCTTTATGGTGCGCCAGACAGTTCTAGGTTCAGCCTAAAAGGTGATATCGGCGCTGGCTCTCTTGCGTTCGTCATGTTTATTGTTGAAGCCTGGAACTGGGGAGAGACCGCGAAAGAGTTGGGGAGGAAGTCATCCTGGGATGTTTTTGATTGGTTTGACAATACTTCCAACTTTCTCAGCATGGTTTCATCTGCTCTTTCCATTTCCACTGAGATCCTTCGTGCTACAACATTGCTCCAGCATTTCAAAGCCAGCACTTCCGCCAGTCAGAATCTGGTGGGAAAAGTGGTTGCCCTAGGATCAGCCGCCGCCTCTGGAGCGCTTTTTGTGTCGTCAGCGCTTAATGGTATCGTCCAAGGAGAGCGTATTGTAAAGAGTTGGCAGAAAGGTGATATGAGTGCTTTGGCAGGTGCAAGCCTTGCCTTGATGGGTGATGGTATGCAGGGCTGGCAGTCATGGCGCATTGCAAGTGCAGGCACTAGAGCTCGATGGCAGTTCTAGCGGGTGAAATTACTTGGGCAACTGCGGGTGTACGTACCTTTGGCGCTGCATTAGCAGCGAACCCTTGGATGCTCGCCGCCAGTGCACTGATATTTGCCGGAGAGCTGATTTATAACTACACCCAATCCAGCCCATTGATGCTCTGGGTCAGTCGTTCAAGCTGGGGGAATGACAACACTTGGTGGCGGGAAGGCAACCAAAACTGGAATAGCCTCACCCAGTTAACAAAGTGGCTCGAACTTACACAAGCGCCACAGGTATTTGTCGAGGCTAGGCAAAGTCAACACCATAAATACAGCACCAGCCAAAGGGAGGTTTATGAAACCTATCACTATGTTTCTGTGCTCCGCCTCATTGTTCCGCAGGCAAAACCAAATCAGGTCAAACTCGCCGGTTTTGTAAAACGTAAAGGTTCAGACAGAACAATAGATATCACTCAATCTGATTTACTTGCAAAACCACGAGTCAATGACGATGGCATGAACACTGTCTATGAATTTGCTTTTCCACAGGACAGTCAACGCCACCAAAGTCTCGAATATCTTGAGCTGTTGGTCGAAGTCACCTCAAAATTTGGGACTGTATTGTTTGAAGAGCAATCTGGCGCCCGATTTACAATTAACCTGCAAAAACCTGAAAATCTTGAGCAAGTTGACGGAAACGGCAACCTCTATCTTGTCGAGCTGTTAGAAGAAGACGACAGTCAATTGACCCACAAGAAAGCCTTGGAATCGGCATTGCTTCCTATCCGAAACAAAGAGGAATTTCGATGATTTCGCACACTTTCCCCTTTTTGCCGGACAACTGACCGACAAAACCTTTGGCAGCAGTTTGGTTCTGAGCCCGGTTCCTGTGCACACCAATATAGCGCCCCTGGAGTCCCATGATGTTTTGATCGAAAAAACCGACAGTTATATTGAAGTGGGTGGTGCAGGCGGCATGATTTTCCAGACTCAGCAAATGTTTATGCTGTTTTTGATGAGCCTCGGGGTTCCAATCTATCTGCTTTGGAGCTTTGGGGGCGTAATTGGGTTTATTGATGCCTTTTATCGAGAGGAAAAAATCAATGGCATATGGGTCGATGTATTAGACCCCATACAGGCGTTTGGAGGCATTGGGGGTTTTTTTCTACCCTTGCTAGGAATATGGCTCCTACTATACAGAGTACATGTCCACGCCCGAAAAATGCTGACACAAACCCTGCCTGTCCGTTTTAATCGTCAGCGCCGTGAAGTGATGTTTTCCCGCTGGAATAAAGAGAAAAAATGCACCGAATACCGTTTTTTCCCTTGGGAAAGTGTCTGTGCCATGATTGGCCAGAGCAGCGCCATGACAACCGGAGGTGTATTCACCACCGCTTCCCTGCTAATTGGTATCAACAGCGATGAAAAGCACGGTTACTTCTGGGGGACTCTGCAAACGGGTGCTATCTCCAAAGTACACGCCGCCAGCTTGTGGGAGATGATCCGCACCTATATGGAAGACGGCCCTGAATACATTGGCGAGCCCTCGCCCTTGACCTACAAAGGGCTGAAGCAACAACACTGTGAAGCTTATGACATTGATGAGCAAGAGTTCGGTTTCTGGCGCCATTTCTGGTGGGCTATTAACGGCACCTGGCTTGGGATCTGGCGCATCAACCATGAAACCAAAAAAATGAAACAAAACGCCGAAACCTTTGAGGAAGTGGTTGCATGGAGTAAACCCATTCCAGAATCCCAATGGGCGAAACCGAGCGATGAGCTTAACCACTACAACGAGATACTGGATCGCATTGATTACGGCCAAGGCCGCACCCTACTAGACGTGGGGGATATTCGGGTGAAATATCCATATAGCCCAAAGAAATTGCCTAAATAGTTAAAGCGCTGGCGGATCATTTCGCTGGCGCTTTTGCTTTAGATAGATAAGAAAATACCTATTGCCACAAATTCTTATCCTTCCTTTTTCAAAAAAGATTCTTTAGCCAAAACTTGCCCG
>BAXE01000061.1 GCA_001310415.1 Enterovibrio sp. JCM 19048
CCCAATTTAAGTTAACGTTGTGAACGAACGTTAATTTGAGTGGAGCGGTAGTTCAGTTGGTTAGAATACCGGCCTGTCACGCCGGGGGTCGCGGGTTCGAGTCCCGTCCGCTCCGCCACTTATTAAGAAGCCCTGCTAGCAATAGCAGGGCTTTCTTTCGTCTGCGATAAAGTGAAACTATTCAGCAATAAGAAACCTCAGACTGCGCGTCTCGGACGTAAGGCTGAGGTTTTTTGCTATCTGCTCCCCTGAAAAGTGCTGCGCACTTTTGGTCGCGGCACTAGCCGTGTGCATTGAGTCCCATCCGCTCCGCCACTTCTTAAGAAGCCTCGCTAGCAATAGCGGGGCTTTTTATCGTCTGTAGATTTTACACCTGCTCCCAAAACCACTTTTCTTTCTAAACTGTATGTCACTACCTGCTACGATCTAAAAGGTCTTCTTTCGGTGTTAAGGCGATGAAAAAGAACCTTCTGATGATCCTCTTTATCTGTATGTTCCTGCTCGGCTTCTGGATGGCAATGTCACCTGCGGACGCTAACCCGTGGGAGGAAGTGGAAGCGCCTTTTGATGGCAGCGGACAATCTATTGGCAGTTATGCCAATGGCTGTTTAAGTGGCGGTGAAGGGATGCCGCTTAAAGGTGAAGGCTATCAGGTGATCCGCCCATCGCGTAACCGGTATTATGGACATCCGAATATGATTGTCTTTCTCACCAAGTTAGCGCAGAAAACCAAAGCCTTTGGTCTGGATGACTTGATGATTGCTGATATTGCCATGCCCCGCGGTGGGAACTTTACCCGCGGTCATTCCAGTCATCAAACCGGCTTGGATGCCGATATCTGGTTAAGTTTCGCTCCTGAAACGCTAACTGGTGACGCGATAGAAAGCCCGACAGCAATCAGTATGGTCGACCTGAAAAACTACTCGCTACGCAGAGATAACTGGATGAAAGATCATGCGATATTGTTTCAGGTAGCGGCATCAGAACCTGAAGTTGCGCGTATTTTTGTCCATCCAGTGATCAAGGAGACCTTATGCGGGATGGAATGGGAAGACAGAAGTTGGCTCAGGAAAGTGCGTCCTTGGTGGGGGCATCACTATCATATGCATGTGCGTCTGGCGTGTCCGGAAGGGAGCGTCAACTGTGTTTCGCAGAAAGCGCCTCCACCAGGGGATGGCTGTGGGGCAGAGCTGATTAGCTGGCGGCCAAAGCCTGAGGACAAAAAAGAGAAGGCGGTTAAAGCGACCAAGAAGAACGTAAAGATAAAGCCCGCGCAATGTGAGGTCGTACTGACAAGTCGTTAGAAACAGATAAAAGAAAAGCGCCAATCGGCGCTTTACTCGTTAAATAGCTTTTGGTTAAACCAAGCCCTGCAACTTGACGAATTTCTCCATCAGCTCATCGTCGGTTTCCTTGTTGTCAGGATCGATGATGATGCAGTTGGTGATAGGACACACCGACTGACAGGTTGGTTTTTCATAGTGACCCACGCATTCCGTGCATTTGTTCGGATCAATTTCGTAGATCTCTGCGCCAAATGAAATCGCCTCATTCGGACATTCAGGATCACACATGTCGCAGTTAATGCACTTCTCGGTGATCAACAGAGCCATAAATTATGCACTCACCGCTTGTGGTGCGTTTGGGTTGCGGGTGTTGGCACCATCAACCAGGTTACGCATCAGCAAGGCGAATTCCAGATCCATGTCTTCCGGTACTGGAATGTAAACAAAGTGACCATTGCCTTTGGCATCGTCAATGGCTTCGCCTTTGCGGTTTTCCATGGTATCCAGCGTGAAGACAACGTTTCCGTTTGGTGTCATCAGCTCCATGGAGTCGCCCAAAACAAACTTGTTCTTCACTTCCACTTCCGCCATACCATCGCGGCGTTTGCCGGTAAACTCACCCACGAACTGTTGGCTGTCAGAAACTGAGTAGCCGTAGTCATAGTTCTGGTATTCGCTGTGTGTGTGACGACGCAGGAAGCCTTCGGTGTAACCGCGGTGCGCCAGGCTTTCCAGGGTGCTCATCAGGGTTTCATCAAATGGCTTGCCAGCTACTGCATCATCAATTGCTTGACGGTAAACCTGCGCAGTACGTGCACAGTAGTAGAAAGACTTGGTACGGCCTTCGATTTTCAGCGAGTGAACGCCCATTTTGGTAAGGCGGTCTACGTGTTGGATTGCACGCAGATCTTTCGAGTTCATGATGTAAGTGCCGTGCTCGTCTTCGAACGCAGCCATCAGCTCACCCGGACGGCGGCCTTCTTCCAGCAGCACGACTTCGTCAGTCGGTGCACCTTCGCCCAAGGTTGGCGTGACTTCCTGAACCTGAACGATCTGGCCTGCATCGTCTTCTTTTGCTTCATGGACTTTGTAGTCCCAGCGGCAAGCGTTGGTGCAAGTGCCTGGTTTGGGTCACGTTTGTTGATGTAGCCAGACAGCAGGCAGCGGCCAGAGTACGCCATACACAGCGCACCGTGCACGAATACTTCCAGCTCCATATCAGGCACTTCTGTGCGGATTTCTTCGATTTCTTCCAGCGACAGTTCACGGGACAGGATCACGCGCTCAACGCCTTGGGTTTGCCAGAACTTCACAGTCGCCCAGTTCACCGCATTCGCCTGTACTGACAGGTGAATTGGCATGTGAGGGAAGGCTTCACGTACCATCATGATAAGGCCTGGGTCAGACATGATCAGGCATCAGGGCCCATGTCTACGACAGGTTTCAGGTCACGGATGAAAGTTTTCAGCTTCGAGTTGTGCGGCTGAATATTGCACACCACGTAGAACTTTTTGCCTAAAGCATGTGCTTCATCAATACCGATTTGCAGGTTCTCGTGGTTGAATTCGTTGTTACGAACACGAAGGCTGTAACGTGGCTGGCCGGCGTATACCGCATCCGCACCGTAAGCGAACGCATAACGCATGTTTTTAAGGCTGCCCGCAGGCGAGAGAAGTTCTGGTACAAACATGTTCTTAGCTTCTTTTGTCTGAGTGTAAGTCAGGCCACATCACAAAGATGATGTGGAGGAGCGGCGATTTTACTGTGATCTTGTTAACATAGCCAGTTCCATTCAGGAAACCAATCGTAGAAAATGTTGTCTTTTACAACGGTTCGCGAAATTTAAGTTTGGCACCACTGAAAACCGAATAATTTTATTGTTAGAAAGGCGCGGCAGTTTCTTGCGCCATGCGACCTTGAGATGTGGATTGATGTACGAAAAGAAAACCAAGACGTTTAGCAAATTGCCTAAATCGCTGCTTGGCATAATGAGCTTATCGCTCGTCACCGTGGCTGTAATGGTAAACACGCTGCAAAAAGAGCCGATACGGATAGTCCCTCTCAAACTTCCAGAATCAGTGATCCCCTCAATAGTGGCAGACCCAACGGTCACTTTAGAAGCGTCGATCTTCCCGAGTATGAATACACCATTCAAAGCGGTGACAGCCTGAGCGAAATCTTCATGAAGCTTGGCCTGCCATACAGCGACTTACTCAAGCTGATGGAAACTGACCTCAACCACCTGCGTATTGATACCCTGAAGCCCGACGATATTCTGCGGTTTTGGTTGATACCAATGGAAAGCATGTTGAAAAGCTTGAGCTGGAATTCAACATTGCGCAGAAAGTGCAATACACCTTGTTGGATGACGGTACGTACGAATTTGCAGATATAGAGATCCCGGGTGAGTGGCTGGAAACGGTCGCTGCCGGTGATATCGAAGGCAGCTTTTCTGTATCAGCGCCGGGCGGGGTTGAGCTACAACGATGTGGATGTGATCACCACGCTGCTCAAAGACAAAATCAACTTCACCCGTGACTTGCGTGCCGGAGACAAGTTTGAAGTCGTGCGGGCAGAGCAGTTTGTTGATGGTGTGCCGAGTGGACAGCGCGAGATCAAAGCGATTCGCCTTGAGCGTCGGGGCGCGCCTATAACGGCGTACCTGCACAGTGATGGCAACTACTACGATCAGAATGGCGACAGTCTGCAACGCGCATTCCAGCGCTATCCAACCATTGGCAAAGAGCGTATCAGTTCCAACTTTAATCCTAAGCGCAAACACCCGGTAACAGGCCGTGTTTCACCGCACAACGGTACAGACTTTGCGGTGCGCACTGGCACCCCAGTGGTCTCAACCGGTGACGGTGTTGTCGTGATGGTGAAAAACCATCCATATGCGGGTAAATACATCGTGATTGACCACGGGAATCAGTACCGTACCCGCTATCTGCACAACAGTAAGATCCTGGTACGCAAAGGGCAGCGAGTCAGCCGTGGTCAGAAAATTGCGCTTTCCGGACAAAGTGGGCGGGTAACCGGTCCGCATATTCACTATGAACTGCTGATCCGCGGCAGGGCAGTCAACCCGATGAAAGCCAAAATTCCTATGGCGACCTCGGTACCACGCAGCGAGATGACAGATTTCAAGAGGTCGGTGGCAGCCTACAACAAGAAGATGCTGGCACAGCGATTCAGCTGATAAGAAAACAGGGCGTTAAGCCTGTT
>BAXE01000062.1 GCA_001310415.1 Enterovibrio sp. JCM 19048
AAAGGGGCCTCAGTCTCAGCGTGTTGTGCAGCTTTGCGTGCCTTGGCACGGGCGACGGCAGCGGCAACAGCAGCTTTCTTCGGATCTTCCGCCGTAGCCGGTGCTCTATAGGGGCTTCAGTCTCTGCGTGTTGTGCAGCTTTGCGTGCCTTGGCGCGGGCGACGGCAGCGGCAACGGCGTCTTTCTTGTCATCGGTGTTAGCCGGCGCTTCAGATGCGTCTGCCGCTTTTTGCGCTTTCCGCTCACGGGCTTGGCGCTTGCGCTCTTCGCGCAGTTTTGCCATTTCGCTGTTGTCCGGCTCTGCCTGACCTTGAGCGGCAGCTTCAGCCTGCTTGGCTTTCGCTTTAGCGATTGCAGCTGCGACAGCAGGTTTCATTGCTGTAACGCCGCTGCCCTGATCTGATTTTGCTTTCACGCGGGCAATGGCTGCGGCAATGGCGTCGCCATCGCCGGATTTTTCCATCGCTTTACGCCGGTTTTCTGCCGCCTGCTTATGGCGTTCTTCACGCTGTTTCTTGTCACGCTCAAGGCGGGCTTTTTTGGCTTCAAAGCGCTCTTTAGCACGTTCGGCGGCCTGTTGCTCTGCATCACGGGCGCGGATTTCGGACTTAGCCTGACGGTAATACTGCACCAGCGGGATTTCACTTGGGCACACATAGGCACAGGCACCACATTCGATGCAGTCAAACAGGTTGTATTCTTCGCACTTGTCGTAGTCGCTGTCTTTGGCATACCACTGAAGCTGTTGAGGCAGCAGTGATGCAGGGCAGGCTTCTGCACAGGCACTACAACGGATACATGCCATTTCTCCGTCTGAAGGGGCGATCTCTCGGCGGCTAGGCACCAGTACACAGTTGGTGACCTTGGTGACCGGTACATTGGTGTGGGGAATGGTAAAGCCCATCATAGGGCCGCCAATGATCACGCGCTCGAGTTTTTTATCTGGCTGATAACCGTGTTTTTCTAACAGGAAACGAACCGGTGTGCCCAACAATGCCCAACGGTTGCACTGGGATTTGATGGTTGTGCCGGTCAGGGTGACTACACGCTCAATCAAAGGCTCGCCATCAATCACTGCGCGCTTTATTGCGAACACAGTGCCGACGTTTTGCATCATCACACCAATGGCGACCGGAATCGCTTTGGCTGGCACTTCTTTACCGGTGATAAGTTTGATCAGCTGTTTCTCACCGCCAGACGGATATTTGGTCGGCACGACCTGAACCAGAATATCGCTGCGCGAGCCCAGAGCCAGTTTCAGCGCGGCAATGGCTTCCGGTTTGTTGTCCTCAAGCGCAATAACGGTCAGCTTGGGGCTGACGATATGGTTGAGCACCTCGACACCTTGAATGATGTCGGCAGCGTATTCCTGCATCAAACGGTCATCCGCGGTAATGTAAGGCTCACATTCCGCACCATTGATGATGAGAATTTCAGTACGGGCATGACCGGTTTGAAGCTTACGTGCTGTTGGGAAACCGGCGCCTCCCATACCTGCTATGCCCATCAGGCGAACATGGTCGATGACGGCTTCGTCACTCATTTCCCGGTAGTTAGCCAGCGGCTTTTTCTCGCCCCACTTGTCCTCGAAATCCGGGCGGATCACGATGCAGGTATCAGTCAATCCCGACGCATGGGCGATGGTGCGAGGCTCAATGGCGATCACTTCACCAGATGTCGGCGCGTGAATCGGGCAGCTTTGCAGAAAGTCCGATTTGGTCAGCGGTTGGCCTTTCAGCACTTTATCGCCAACACTCACTAGGATTTGTCCTGCTGTACCGATGTGCTGTTTGGTCGGTAATACGATCTCTGCCGGAATCTCTGCTGGCAGGATATTGGTTTCGCTGGACTGGCGTTTGTTTTCTGGCGGATGGATCCCGCCATGAAAATCCCAGACACGGCCTTGGCGAATTTGTTCTATTAAGCTGTTCATGCTTGTTTTTCTCCCTTCACTTCTTCAGCAGGGAGTTGAACCACCGGGATTTGGTTTAGTTGCCATTTCCAGGTTTCAGGCGTGGTTTGAACTGGGATCATTTCAATACAGTCAGTCGGACAAGGTGCGACGCAGAGGTCACAGCCAGTACATTCTTCTTTAATAACGGTGTGAATTGCTTTGGTGCTGCCAACAATGGCATCAACCGGACAAGCCTGGATGCATTTGGTGCAACCAATACAATCGTTCTCACGGATGAAAGCGACTTTCTTCAGGCTTTTTTCTTCGTCATGGGCAGACTCGGTGGCTTCTACGCCCATCAGATCTGCTAGCTTTTCAATGGTTGGCTGGCCGCCAGGCGGGCACTTGTTGATAGCGTCGCCATTGGCAATCGCTTCTGCATAAGGACGACAACTGGGTAGCCGCACTGACCGCACTGGGTTTGCGGCAAAATAGCATCGATTTGATCGACAATTGGGTCAGCTTCGACCTTAAATCGAATAGAGGCAAAACCGAGTAAAACACCAAAAATGGCAGCGAGGGCGGCAATAGCTAATACCGCGATCAGAATACCTGTCATTACAGTTTCACCAACCCAGTAAAGCCCATGAATGCAAGAGACATTAAACCTGCCGTGATCATTGCTATAGACGCACCACGAAACGGTTGTGGGACATCTGCGGCAGCTATGCGTTCACGCATCGCTGCAAACAAAACCAGAACCAGCGCAAAACCGGCCGCTGCACCAAAGCCATAAATTATGGATTCGATAAAGTTGTGACGCTCATTGATGTTAAGCAGCGCGACACCCAAAACAGCACAGTTTGTCGTGATAAGTGGCAGGAATATTCCCAGCAGCCTGTAAAGCGTTGGGCTGGTTTTGTGCACTACCATTTCAGTGAATTGCACGACCACTGCGATAACGAGGATAAACGCCAATGTGCGGAGGTATTCCAGCCTAGTGGTGCCAAAATGTACGTTTCTACAAGGTACGCACTCACTGAAGCCAGTGTCAGGACAAATGTGGTCGCCAAGCCCATACCGATTGCGGTCTCCAGCTTTTTGGAAACTCCCATAAACGGACAAAGGCCAAGAAACTTCACCAGAACAAAGTTATTGACCAAAACGGTGCCGACGAGAAGCAGTAAATACTCAGTCATGCCAATCTTCGAATTTTTTAAAGAGATCTTTGTATTATCGGCCTTTGACGCGGCTATAACAACAGATTGTGGGAAGGGTTTTTCACCAAAACCGAAATAATGGACAAACTTTGAGCCGTTAAATACAGCGATTTACAGTTCGGTTAACTGCTCGCAACAGTTCTCGATTTTGAACGCTGGTTGTATGGCGCTAGGGAAAGGCACGTTTGAAGAGGGCGTTCAGCTACCACGCCTTATCTGTCACTATGGCTCAAAAGCGCGGAGCGGTGAAATCCAGGTAAAAAATCCCAGTCCGAAGACTAGGATTTCAAAAGTGGCTCCCCCTGCAAGAGTTAAGGGGGCCGCCCAGGCTTGCGACATCAGCGCGGAGCGGTGAATTTCAGG
>BAXE01000063.1 GCA_001310415.1 Enterovibrio sp. JCM 19048
CATACGAAACCTCTTGGGGTTGTATGGTTAAGTGACTAAGCGTACACGGTGGATGCTTGGCAGTCAGAGGCGATGAAGGACGTAGTAACTTGCGATAAGCCAGATAAGGCAGTAACAGCCATTTGAATCTGGGATTTCCGAATGGGGAAACCCACTGGCATAAGCCAGTATCCCACACTGAATACATAGGTGTGTGGAGGCGAACTCGGGGAACTGAAACATCTAAGTACCCGAAGGAAAAGAAATCAATTGAGATTCCGGCAGTAGCGGCGAGCGACCCCGGATTAGCCTTAAGCGTTTTATGAGTTAGTGGAAGCCTCTGGAAAGTGGCGCGATACAGGGTGATAGCCCCGTACACGACGGCTTGTTTAACGTGAAAACGAGTAGGACGGGACACGTGTTATCTTGTCTGAAGATGGGGGGACCATCCTCCAAGGCTAAATACTCCTGACTGACCGATAGTGAACCAGTACCGTGAGGGAAAGGCGAAAAGAACCCCTGTGAGGGGAGTGAAATAGAACCTGAAACCGTGTACGTACAAGCAGTGGGAGCCTCCTTGTGGGGTGACTGCGTACCTTTTGTATAATGGGTCAGCGACTTACGTTATGTAGCAAGGTTAACCGCATAGGGGAGCCGTAGGGAAACCGAGTCTTAACTGGGCGAATGAGTTGCATGACGTAGACCCGAAACCGAGTGATCTAGCCATGGGCAGGTTGAAGATTGAGTAACATCAATTGGAGGACCGAACCGACTAATGTTGAAAAATTAGCGGATGACTTGTGGCTAGGGGTGAAAGGCCAATCAAACTCGGAGATAGCTGGTTCTCCCCGAAAGCTATTTAGGTAGCGCCTCGGACGAATACTACTGGGGGTAGAGCACTGTTAAGGCTAGGGGGTCATCCCGACTTACCAACCCTTTGCAAACTCCGAATACCAGTAAGTACTATCCGGGAGACACACGGCGGGTGCTAACGTCCGTCGTGAAGAGGGAAACAACCCAGACCGCCAGCTAAGGTCCCAAAGTTATCGCTAAGTGGGAAACGATGTGGGAAGGCTCAGACAGCAGGATGTTGGCTTAGAAGCAGCCATCATTTAAAGAAAGCGTAATAGCTCACTGGTCGAGTCGGCCTGCGCGGAAGATGTAACGGGGCTAAGCGATACACCGAAGCTGCGGCAGTGCGATTTATCGTATTGGGTAGGGGAGCGTTCTGTAAGCCGTTGAAGGTGGTCTGTAAGGGCTGCTGGAGGTATCAGAAGTGCGAATGCTGACATGAGTAACGACAAAGGGGGTGAAAAACCTCCTCGCCGGAAGACCAAGGGTTCCTGTCCAACGTTAATCGGGGCAGGGTAAGTCGGCCCCTAAGGCGAGGCCGAAAGGCGTAGTCGATGGGAAACGGGTTAATATTCCCGTACTGCTGATAACTGCGATGGGGGGACGGAGAAGGCTAGGTGGGCCTCGCGACGGTTGTCGAGGTTCAAGTGCGTAGGTGGGTGTCTTAGGCAAATCCGGGACGCTATACACTGAGACACGATGTCGAGTCACTACGGTGATGAAGTCATTGATGCCATGCTTCCGGGAAAAGCCTCTAAGCTTCAGGTTATCAGGAACCGTACCCCAAACCGACACAGGTGGTCGGGTAGAGAATACCAAGGCGCTTGAGAGAACTCGGGTGAAGGAACTAGGCAAAATGGTACCGTAACTTCGGGAGAAGGTACGCTGCCCGCGGTGAAGTCCCTTGCGGATGGAGCTATGGGCAGTCGCAGATACCAGGTGGCTGCAACTGTTTATTAAAAACATAGCACTGTGCAAAATCGAAAGATGACGTATACGGTGTGACGCCTGCCCGGTGCTGGAAGGTTAATTGATGGGGTTAGGGTTAAACCGAAGCTCTTGATCGAAGCCCCAGTAAACGGCGGCCGTAACTATAACGGTCCTAAGGTAGCGAAATTCCTTGTCGGGTAAGTTCCGACCTGCACGAATGGCGTAATGATGGCCACGCTGTCTCCACCCGAGACTCAGTGAAATTGAAATCGCAGTGAAGATGCTGTGTACCCGCGGCTAGACGGAAAGACCCCGTGAACCTTTACTACAGCTTGGCACTGAACATTGAGCTACATGTGTAGGATAGGTGGGAGGCTTTGAAGACGTGACGCCAGTTGCGTTGGAGCCGTCCTTGAAATACCACCCTTGTATGTTTGATGTTCTAACTTAGCCCCGTTATCCGGGGTGAGGACAGTGCCTGGTGGGTAGTTTGACTGGGGCGGTCTCCTCCCAAAGAGTAACGGAGGAGCACGAAGGTGGGCTAATCACGGTCGGACATCGTGAGGTTAGTGCAATGGCATAAGCCGCTTGACTGCGAGAATGACGGTTCGAGCAGGTGCGAAAGCAGGTCATAGTGATCCGGTGGTTCTGAATGGAAGGGCCATCGCTCAACGGATAAAAGGTACTCCGGGGATAACAGGCTGATACCGCCCAAGAGTTCATATCGACGGCGGTGTTTGGCACCTCGATGTCGGCTCATCACATCCTGGGGCTGAAGTCGGTCCCAAGGGTATGGCTGTTCGCCATTTAAAGTGGTACGCGAGCTGGGTTTAGAACGTCGTGAGACAGTTCGGTCCCTATCTGCCGTGGGCGTTGGATGATTGAGAGGGGCTGCTCCTAGTACGAGAGGACCGGAGTGGACGAACCTCTGGTGTTCGGGTTGTCACGCCAGTGGCATTGCCCGGTAGCTAAGTTCGGAATCGATAACCGCTGAAAGCATCTAAGCGGGAAGCGAGCCTCAAGATGAGTCATCCCTAGAGCTATAAGCTCTCTAAAGGGTTGTTGGAGACTACGACGTAGATAGGCAGGGTGTGTAAGCGCTGTGAGGCGTTGAGCTAACCTGTACTAATTGCCCGTGAGGCTTAACCATACAACACCCAAGGGGTTTTGACGGACTC
>BAXE01000064.1 GCA_001310415.1 Enterovibrio sp. JCM 19048
TGGAATAGTCGTTCTATTTCCGTGGAATTTAACGAAGAAGTGGGCGCATTGCTGGCCTCCCTTCGGGCGAGTTGACTGACGCCGTGCTCTTTGTTGTTCCTTTTGATGGAGGTGACTACACCTACAAAGGAACGCCGCGATCACAACGCCAGTCAATCTCGCTGAATCCTGCATCTTCAGGTTGTTTGGGTATATAACGATGATAACAGCCTGTCACGAAACCAAAAACTGAGATTCCTGTCAAAGCTGTGGCACTGATTAAAAGGAGAGTGACTGATGATTCTGACCACTACACCCACGGTTCAGGGACGCGAGATACGACAATACCACGGCGTGGTTGTCGGCGAGGCGATCCTTGCGCAAACATCTTCAAAGATATTTTTGCCAGTATCCGTGACATTGTTGGCGGACGTTCCGGGTCTTATGAAGCAGAGCTGGCCAAAGCGCGAGAAATTGCATTCGATGAACTCAAAGAGCAGGCCAGAGCCGTGGGCGGCAACGCGATTGTCGGCATTGACCTTGATTATGAAGTGGTCGGCCCAATGGTGGTATGTTGATGGTCAGCATCAGTGGTACCGCGGTAACACTGGCTGATTGTGAGCCGCCTTGAATTTATAAAATACTCTGTACGGAAATTTGTTGGGTCACTCCGCAAATTTCTGTGCTGAGACTTTGTGACCGGCAGGATTGCTGACAAAGTGCCAAGGAGGGTTATGAACATCATTAACTATGTGCTAACCCTGGAAGATAACGACACCAATGAATTCGCTCTTGTACACATCCCCTGATTACTACGACAAACACGGCAATGCCAAACCCAACCTGATGTTCTGGTTGAGCTGTTTTTTCCTCGCCCGCGCCTGGATAGTGTTTGTTGTCGCAGGCGTAAGCCGCGAGCAGGGACAAACCCTGTTATCCATTTTCTATCCAAGCCACGAAGGGTTATATCTTGGCCTGGGATTGGGAACACCCGCCGTCGCATTGATGCTGATGGCAGGAAATCTGCACCGCTACCCGGGGTTCTTCTCCGCAGTGTGGCGATGGGGCAAAGCGATTCTTATGGTGTCATTACTGTGTGACCTTGCGTTGCAGGCACAACATTTGATGATTCAGCACTGGAGCTTCCATTGGGGCAGTGCTGGCATGTTACTGATGGCGATTTGGCTCGTGTTGTATTTATTTAGAAGCCGCCGCACTCAGTTTTTGTTTGAAGCACCGATTACAAGAGAAGAAAAAAATGAATGAGTGGAAGAAAGGGCTGGTGCTTTTCAGCGCCATGCTAAGCCCGCTGGCAATGGCTGACTGGCAGGTCGATGTAAATTTCGAAATGGAGCGCTCAGGTAAACAACACCGCGCCCAGACCTCTGTTTCATTGGTTCCTGGTGAAGAGACCATCCTGTTTGACAACGGGGATATGAGTGGCGCCCTGGTGGGCAAAGCTGAGCTACTGGAAGTGACCGCCGACGAAGTGAAGATTTCCCTGCTGGTTCAAGAACAGGGGCAGAACGGCGAATGGCGTACCATTATGGCGCCGGTTGTCAGTGCGGGTCTCAATACACCGGCATCGGTGAATCAAACCAACGCCCTGTTGGATGAAACCGCATCACTCAAGGTGGAAATCACCTCGGTTTAAACAAACACTGATTACTTTACCGATCTGAGACAAAGTCTCTGAATTCATCCGGGAATATGCTAGCTTGACGCAAAACATAGATAGTTAGCACTTTACTCGGAGGTAAAAATGGCGGTTTCCCAACCGGCAATCGTGGCAGACGCGGGGCAGTTCGCGCTCTATACCGTACTTAAAGTCACCGGCGACGCAAAAGCAGTCCTGAAACAATGCCGTGATTTGCACACGCTGGTCGAAGAGATTAATGCCAATCAACCTGGCGCTTCACTGAAAGCAGCCGTTTCGTTCGCTCCGGCATTCTGTGTGGCGAACGATATCCAGACACCAGACGATTTCTCCCCATTCCGACCGCTTGGCGAAGGTGATACCCATGCACCTGCGACCGAGTGTGACATCCTGATCCATGCCCATTCCAGCCGTCATGATCTTAACTTCTTCCTGCTGCGCAAGTTCCTGTCGCCGATCGCGGAAGAGGTGGAAGTGGTTGATGAAACTTACGGTTACCGTTACCTCGATTCTCGCGATATGACCGGCTTTATCGATGGTACAGAGAACCCGGAAGGCGAAGAAGCGCGCCGTCAGGTCGCCATTATTGCTGAAGGCGAGTGTGCTGGCGGCAGTGTGGTGATGATGCAGCGCTACGTGCACAAACTGGCAGCTTGGGAACCTCTGACCATCAAGCAGCAAGAGAAAGTGATTGGCCGTACCAAGCCAGATTCGATTGAGCTTGAAGATGTACCGGCAACGTCTCACGTTGGCCGCGTTGATATCAAAGAAGATGGTAAGGGGCTGAAAATGGTGCGCCACAGCCTGCCGTATGGTTCCGTATCCGGCGATCACGGCCTGCTGTTTATCGCGTACTGCCACACCCAGCACGTGCACAAAACCATGCTGGAAAGCATGTTTGGTGAGCGTGACGGCAAAACCGACATGTTGCTGCGTTTTACAACGCCAGTGACCGGTGCCTACTTCTACGCGCCATCGATGGAAGCGCTCAGCACACTGGGTTGATTCCCGAAACCGTTTTTCGAAAAGCACCACAAGTTGGTGCTTTTTTTATTGCCAAATCAAACCTTTTTACA
>BAXE01000065.1 GCA_001310415.1 Enterovibrio sp. JCM 19048
CAATCTGTGTGGACACTAGCATTAATAGTATCGTTAAGGAGGTGATCCAGCCCCAGGTTCCCCTAGGGCTACCTTGTTACGACTTCACCCCAGTCATGAACCACACCGTGGTAAACGCCCTCCCGAAGGTTAAGCTATCTACTTCTGGTGCAGCCCACTCCCATGGTGTGACGGGCGGTGTGTACAAGGCCCGGGAACGTATTCACCGTGGCATTCTGATCCACGATTACTAGCGATTCCGACTTCATGGAGTCGAGTTGCAGACTCCAATCCGGACTACGACATACTTTCTGGGATTCGCTCCACCTCGCGGTCTCGCTGCCCTCTGTATATGCCATTGTAGCACGTGTGTAGCCCTACTCGTAAGGGCCATGATGACTTGACGTCGTCCCCACCTTCCTCCGGTTTATCACCGGCAGTCTCCCTGGAGTTCCCACCATTACGTGCTGGCAAACAAGGATAAGGGTTGCGCTCGTTGCGGGACTTAACCCAACATTTCACAACACGAGCTGACGACAGCCATGCAGCACCTGTCTCAGAGTTCCCGAAGGCACACCAGAATCTCTTCCGGCTTCTCTGGATGTCAAGAGTAGGTAAGGTTCTTCGCGTTGCATCGAATTAAACCACATGCTCCACCGCTTGTGCGGGCCCCCGTCAATTCATTTGAGTTTTAATCTTGCGACCGTACTCCCCAGGCGGTCTACTTAACGCGTTAGCTCCGAAAGCCACGGCTCAAGGCCACAACCTCCAAGTAGACATCGTTTACAGCGTGGACTACCAGGGTATCTAATCCTGTTTGCTCCCCACGCTTTCGCATCTGAGCGTCAGTCTTTGTCCAGGGGGCCGCCTTCGCCACCGGTATTCCTTCAGATCTCTACGCATTTCACCGCTACACCTGAAATTCTACCCCCTCTACAAGACTCTAGCCTGCCAGTTCAAAATGCAGTTCCCAGGTTAAGCCCGGGGCTTTCACATCTTGCTTAACAGACCGCCTGCATGCGCTTTACGCCCAGTAATTCCGATTAACGCTCGCACCCTCCGTATTACCGCGGCTGCTGGCACGGAGTTAGCCGGTGCTTCTTCTGCAGCTAACGTCAAGCAACGCAGGTATTAACTACGCTACCTTCCTCACTGCTGAAAGTGCTTTACAACCCGAGGCCTTCTTCACACACGCGGCATGGCTGCATCAGGCTTGCGCCCATTGTGCAATATTCCCCACTGCTGCCTCCCGTAGGAGTCTGGACCGTGTCTCAGTTCCAGTGTGCTGATCATCCTCTCAAACCAGCTAGGGATCGTCGCTTGGTGAGCCATTACCTCACCAACTAGCTAATCCCAACTGGGCCCATCCTGACGCGAGAAGCCCGAAGGTCCTCCTCTTTGGTCCGTAGACATCATGCGGTATTAGCAGTCGTTTCCAACTGTTATCCCCCACATCAGGCAGGTTCCCAGCCATTACTCACCCGTCCGCCGCTCGCCACCCAGGGAACAAGTTCCCCTGTGCTGCCGCTCGACTTGCATGTGTTAGGCCTGCCGCCAGCGTTCAATCTGAGCCATGATCAAACTCTTCAATTAGAATTTTGGCTCAACGAATACTG
>BAXE01000066.1 GCA_001310415.1 Enterovibrio sp. JCM 19048
CAGACTGCTGACAAAGCCCTAGCCATTTGGCTGGGGCTTTGATCTAATAAGGGGTAAGCAAATCAATCACGGATTGGATGACATGCTTAAAGACCCTGGCCCTCAGCAATATGAACTCGAGATGGTGACACTCGAACAGTTGGTCCCTAAAAACCATCTCGTTCGTAAAATAGATGCCGCCATCGACTTTGAATTCATCCGCGACGAAGTGGCCCATCTATACTGCCACAACAATGGCCGTCCTGCGATAGACCCCGTTCGCCTGTTCAAAATCCTGCTTCTTGGCTTTCTATTCGGCGTCAAAAGTGAACGTCAGCTCGTCAAAGACATCGAGGTCAACGTCGCTTACCGTTGGTTCCTTCGGATGTCACTCACTGAAAAGGTGATTGATGCGTCTACTTTGAGCCAGAACCGCCGCCGTCGCTTCAACGATACCGATGTGTTCGAGCGCATCTTCATCCGCATCGTCGAGCAAGCGATGAACAAAGGCATGGTCGATGGGCGCGTCTTATTTACCGACAGCACTCACCTGAAAGCTAATGCCAACAAGCGTAAGTACACCAACGAACTGGCCAAGCAAAACGCCAATGCTTATGCCGAGCTACTGGATGAGGCGGTGGAGTCTGACCGTGCAGCAGAAGGGAAACGCCCGCTTAAGCCGAAAGAGACGCACATAGAGAGAAACACCAAAGTCAGCACCACAGACCCAGAAAGCGGGTTCATGACACGGGACCAAAAGCCACAGGCTTCTTCTACCTTGACCACCGCACCGTCGATGGCAAACACGGCATCATCCTCGACACGCATGTCACGCCTGGCAATGTGAATGACGCCCAACCGTATATCGCCCGTCTGGATGTCACATTAGAACGCTTTAAGCTCTCGCCCATCGCCGCCGGGCTTGATGCAGGTTACTTCACCGCGACTATCTGTCATGAACTGGAGCAACGCCAAATGCTGCCGGTGATGGGATACCGCCGGCCTCACCGTACGAAGAATGCCATTAAGAAAAAGCACTTTAGTTACGACAAAGAGACTGACCGCTATCTCTGCCCTATGGGACAGGAGCTGGTCTATAAAACCACCAACCGACAAGCTTATCGTGAATATCACTCAAACCCGCAGACATGCAAAACTTGTCCGCTGCGCGATGATTGCACCAGAAGCAAAAACCACAAACGGGTGATAACCCGGCATCTGTTCGAGAAATCAGTTGAGAATGCCAATGCCCTGAGGCTGACAGCGTGGGGCAAGAAAGTGTACCGACGACGGGCAGAGACAGTGGAGCGAAGCTTCGCAGATGCCAAACAACATCATGGCCATCGCTATGCGAGGTTCCGCGGCCTGCTGAAAGTACAAATCCAATGCTGGTTGGCGGCAGCAGCGCAAAACATCAAGAAGATAGCCCTGCTGGAGGCTTATCTTCGCAAAATTGGGCTCAATACACGGCAAATAACCCGGGTAGTGACGCAATTTAGTCTCTATGGGCTAAAAGCTGCTTGAACCTAAAAATATGGAAAAATAGCGCGATCGCGCCTTCGGCCGCTAACAAAAGAAAACCCCGCTTGAAAAAGCGGGGTTAGTCAGCAATCT
>BAXE01000067.1 GCA_001310415.1 Enterovibrio sp. JCM 19048
TCCACGGACAGGGAAAGCACACGGTGTTGTTCTCGGACGATACCCAGACCCTGTCCCATTCCGGGCTGGTCATTCCCTATAACGTCAACAGCGGCGGGATGGCTTCTGAGCCTTTTGTCCGCCAGTGGCACTATTCGGTGCAGGCAAGGCCTTCGTCAGTCCAGCTCAAGGATTACAGTTTTAAAAAGCCAGCCTACGCCTTTTTGCAGGACCAGGCCGGTCACGAGATGGACTTTCAGCGCAGTGACTATGAGCACTTTGATTATCCCGGCCGTTTTAAAAGTGATGCGGCCGGCAAGCCTTTCACCCAATACCGGTTAGAGCACCTGCGCAGTGATGCCATCACTGCCACCGCGCAAAGCAATGTCCCTCAGATTCAACCCGGTTTGTTGTTTGACCTCACCGAGCATGCCGATGAAGGCACGAACCGTGACTGGGTGGTGGTGTCTACCCACCTTGAAGGTACGCAGCCGCAAGCACTCGAAGAGGCGGGCGGCGCAGGCATGACCACCTTCCAAAATACCTTTTCCGTCATTCCGGCGCACAGGCCGTGGCGGCCCAAACCCCAGCCCCGCCCTGTGGTGCAAGGGCCGCAAATGGCGATAGTGACCGGCCCGGAGGGCGAGGAAATCTTCTGTGATGAACACGGGCGGGTGAAGGTCCAGTTTCCGTGGGACCGCTATGGCAACAGTGATGATGCGTCAAGCTGTTGGGTGCGGGTCTCTCAGGCTGGGCCGGCGGTCAGTATGGCATGATGGCCATTCCCCGCATTGGTCATGAGGTGATTGTCTCCTTCCTGGAAGCGACCCGGACCAGCCGATTGTGACAGGCAGAACCTATCACGCCACCAATGTACCGCCCTACCCGTTGCCGGAAAACAAAACCCGCACGGTGCTTCGCACTGAATCCCATCAGGGCGAGGGCTTTAACGAGCTGCGGTTTGAAGACCAGAGCGGGAAAGAGGAAATCTATCTCCATGCCCAGAAGGACATGAACCTGCTGGTGCAAAACGACCGCAAAGACCACATCAAGCATGATGCCCACCTGACGGTCGACAATGAGCGTTTTCAGCACATTAAGGTCGATGACCATCTCACGGTCGATGGCAA
>BAXE01000068.1 GCA_001310415.1 Enterovibrio sp. JCM 19048
TCTCTATCTCTATCTCTATCTCTATCTCTATCTCTATCTCTATCTCTATCTCTATCTCTATCTCTATCTCTATCTCTATCTCTATCTCTATCTCTATCTCTATCTCTATCTCTATCTCTATCTCTATCTCTATCTCTATCTCTATCTCTCTTTCGACAGCCAGCTGAGAGATCACTTCATTGTGGAGGTCTCGTATTACCAAAAACATTTTTAGTAGGAGAGGGGAACTGGTCAGGTGAGTATTTAGATGGCAGTTATGCACAGTTATTTGTGTGCTTCGTGTGGGTAAAATGTGCAGAAATAAGGCTTTAGGGTGAAGAGTGACCAAATGAGCTGATTTATACAAAAAACCTCAAAAAAGCCCTTGCCAAGATTTTGAACCTCCCTATAATGCCGCCT
The DNA here is from genome assembly GCA_001310415.1 of Enterovibrio sp. JCM 19048. Lineage (GTDB taxonomy): Bacteria > Pseudomonadota > Gammaproteobacteria > Enterobacterales > Vibrionaceae > Enterovibrio > Enterovibrio paralichthyis. Next base: position 400 of record BAXE01000068.1, read on the forward strand.
CACCGACACGGAGAGCGGCTTCCCAAGCGGAATCAGCCACCGAATCGGTACGGTGAAAGGCCTTGAAAATCGAATCGAAATAAACGCTTGACGCGCTGTTTCGAATCAGTAAAATGGCCGCCCGCTTCAACGGAAAAATGTCCGCTTGAGGCAAGTCAACAAGACGTTTTGAAGGTTGCGAAAGCAACGCTGAAAAAATCTCAAAATTTCTTCTTGACTTCATCGCCTGGCAGCGTAGAATTCGCAGCCCTGACGGTGAGAAGCAAAGCTTCTT
>BAXE01000069.1 GCA_001310415.1 Enterovibrio sp. JCM 19048
TACGGTGCAACCTTCCTGATGTTCATGGAATACGCGCGTAACGCCATGCGTATGGCTGCGCTGATGAAAGTGCAGAACATCCAGGTTTACACTCACGACTCTATCGGTCTGGGTGAAGATGGCCCAACTCACCAGCCAGTTGAGCAAATCGCATCTCTGCGCCTGACACCAAACATGAGCACATGGCGTCCATGTGACCAAGTTGAATCTGCAGTTGCATGGAAACTGGCGATTGAGCGCAAAGACGGCCCAACGTCGCTGATCTTCTCGCGTCAAAACCTGGCACAGCAAGAACGTACTGCTGAGCAAGTGGCTGACATCGCCAAGGGTGGTTACATCCTGAAAGATTGCGCAGGCAAGCCAGAGCTTATCCTGATCGCCACCGGTTCAGAAGTTGAGCTGGCGGTAGAAGCAGCAGCACAACTGTCTGCAGAAGGTAAAGCGGTTCGCGTGGTGTCTATCCCATCGACTGACACCTTCGACAAGCAAGATGCAGCCTACCGTGAAGCGGTTCTGCCATCAGACGTGACAGCACGTATCGCTATCGAAGCGGGCATTGCAGACTTCTGGTACAAGTATGTTGGCTTTGACGGCCGCATCATCGGCATGACCACCTTCGGTGAATCAGCGCCTGCTGACCAGCTGTTC
>BAXE01000070.1 GCA_001310415.1 Enterovibrio sp. JCM 19048
CCAGGACCCAGGACCCAGGACCCAGGACCCAGGACCCAGGACCCAGGACCCAGGACCCAGGACCCAGGACCCATAATTGGCTTTGAATTCTATGTTTCAAAAAATCTTAGTCGTCTGTGTCGGCAATATCTGCCGCTCTCCATCGGGCGAATACTTGCTAAAAAGTTTGCTGCCGGGCAAACAAGTTGATTCAGCCGGCATTGCTGTAGAAAAAAGTAAACTTACGGGAAAACCTGCCGATAACACAGCGGCAATGGTGGCAGCAGAGCACGGCATCAGCCTTGACGGCCATGCTTCGACGCAACTGACTGCATCTATGGCAAGTGAATATGACCTGATCCTGGTAATGGAGAAAGGACATATCGACGCGGTATGCGACATTGCCCCGGCTGCAAGAGGTAAAACCATGTTATTCGGCCACTGGATCGGACAAAAAGACATTCCCGACCCATACAAGCAAAGCCGAGAAGCATTCGATTTTGCCTGGTCACTGTTAGACGAAGCCGCAAACGCGTGGGCGAAAAAACTTTAAAAGAGATTAAAGAGCGGGACTAGGACCTAGGAAAAGCAAAACCGGTCCTGGGGAAGAGCAAGAGCGTTAAAGAGCTCGACTCTGCCCAGAACCAAACAAAGCTCTGCAGGA